>NZ_JAYLVW010000004.1:0-397356 GCF_035818715.1 Nocardiopsis sp. LDBS1602
CCCACCCACCTCAGGAACCGGAACACGATCCCCCGCCTCGAAGACGGTCGCACTCCCATCCCCCGAGATGAAACGGTCCTCCTCACCACCGGTCTGGATCTCGGTCCCCCCGGCACAGCCGGTCAGGACCAGTAGGGCGGCGGCGGACACCGCCAGGGCCCGTGCCCGTGAGGTCGTTCCCGGTGCCCCTCGTGGGGTCCGGCCGGGATCCGATCTTCGGCCGACGCGCGGCCGGATCGAGAAGAGCATGTGCGGTCCTCCCATCAACGTCGATGTGGTTCATCTGGTCTTTGCAGGTGGTCGGCGCTCTCTCGGGCGCCGAGGCGGTTCGTGGCAGGCGACCGCTCACCCCGCCGCGGTCGCGAGCGGGATGTGCGGTGGGGCGCCGTGCCCCGGGTCAGATGAGGGTGGTCCAGTAGGTCCAGAACGCCTGGGCGATCGCGACGGTCAACGCCGCCGCCCACAGGCACAGCACGGTGCTGTGGTAGCGCACCAGGACGTCGGTGACCCTGCGGACGCCCGGGGTCGAGGGGAGCCGGCCCTCCCTGACGTTGTGCAGGGTCGTGTACCAGAAGATCGGCACGGTCACCGCCCACACGACCATGCAGTAGGGGCACAGGGCCCCGATCCGGTACAGGCTCTGGAAGATCAGCCAGTGCACGAAGACCGCGCCGAACAGCGTGCCCGCCTGGAGCCCGAGCCAGAACCATCGGGGCGGGCGGGCCCCGGCGAGCAGGACCACCCCCACCGTGACGACCACGCTGAAGCCGATGATCCCCAGGATCGGGTTGGGGATGCCGAAGGCCTCGGCCTGGGGCGTGGTCATCACGGTGCCGCAGGAGAGCACCGGGTCGATGCTGCACGCGGGCACGTGATCGGGGTCGGCCAGGACCTTGAGCTTCTCGACCAGCAGGGCGGTGGCCGCGACCAGGCCCACCGCTCCGCCCAGGGCCAGCAGCCAGGGCAGCACGCGTCCGATGATCGCCCCGTCCGGACCGGTCGAGGTCCGTTCGGGGGCCCCGATCGGGGTCATTCGCCCAGCCCCGCGTCGATCCTCGACGAGAGCTCCTCGTAGGAGGGCATGCTCGACGTGCGGACACCGTCGACGAAGATCGTCGGGGTCCCCTGGACGCCGAGCTCCACCCCGTCGTCGAAGTCGGCCTGGACCCGGGCCTCGGTCTCCGGCGACTCCATCACCTCGGTGAACTCGTCGACGTCCAGGCCGAGGTCCTCGGCGAAACCGATGAACAGCTCGGCCTGGGACTCCCGGCTCTCGCCCCACTCGGGCTGGGTCTCGAACATGCGGACGTACATCTCGTCGAGGGCGTCCTGCTGGGCGGCGGCCTCGACGGCCGCGGCGGCCGGTCGGGAGTTGGCGTGCCCGGGGAGCGGGAAGTAGCGGATCACGACGTCGATCCGTCCCTCGTAGTCCTCCCGGATCCGCTCCATCACGGGGAACTGGGCGTAGCAGGCCTCGCACTCGAAGTCGAGGAACTCCACCACGGTGACCTGGGCGTCCTCGACCCGGTCGAGGTAGCGGCTGTCGTCGCGGACCAGGAGTTCGGCCGAGGCGGTCGGCGGGGCCTCGGGGGCGGAGGGGCGTGGGCCGGAGGCCTCCTCACCGTCCGATCCCGAGTACGCGAACACCCCGAGGGTGATCACGACGGCCAGGATCGCCAGGATGGACAGGCTGATGGTCAGGTTCTTGTTCACGGGTGTCGACTCCACAAGGGGCCGCGCGGCGAGGCGCGGTCCCGGATCACGTTCGGAGGAGGGGGCGGGCCGGAACGTCCGGGCCGCCTGTGGAGCGCGGGGAGCCGGGGGCTCCGCGCGCGACGTGATCTACACCCTTTGGACGCACAGGAAGGTCAACAGACCGTCCGCGCGGTGGAGCGAGGGTTCGCCGGCGCCGGTCCTCGGCGAGGAGGTCTCGTGGGGCGCCTCGAAGAGGTCGAACAGCGCGAGCGCCGGGAAGGGCAGGAGCGGCAGGTTCCAGGAGATCGAGGACTGGATCTGTGGGGGCCCGCAGGGGTGCGAGGTCCGGTCCTCCGTGGTCGCGGAGGCCGCGAGGTCGGTGCCGCCCTCGTCGGCGGCGACCTGGGCGGTCACCGGGACGGCGGCCCTGGCCGGGCCGTCGGTGGGCGCGGTGGCGAAACTGCACGCCAACGACATCAGCACGAACATGCCCAGGAGCACCGCGAGGGTGCCCAGGCGCTTCGCGCGGAGACCGTTGCCCATGCAAGGCACTGTACCGGTGCCCGGATCACGGGTGATTCCGGGTCGCGGAACGCCTTCCGCGAGGTGAGGACGGGCGGGCGGGGCCGGTGCGACACCGCCCCCGCCCTCTCACGGTGCCTCTCAGATCGTCCGTCCGCCGCGGACCACGCGCAGGGGCGCGGGGCGCTCGACGACGAGGCGGGCCGCGTCGGGGACGGCGAACTCGACCCGGTCCGGTGAGCCGGGCCCCTCGTAGCCGAGCACCGCCTCGGCGCCGACGAGTTCGGCGCCGGAGGTGGTGGCCAGCCGCAGACAGCGTTCGAGCTCGGCGTCGGTACGGGCACCGGTCCGGTATCCGAGCAGGTGGGCGCGGTCGACCATGCTGCCCGTGCCGAAGGGCGACCAGGAGTCGCGGATGCCGTCGGAGCCGAGCGCGACCCGCACGCCGTGGCGCTCCATCAGGTCGAGGGTGGGGACGGGCGAGTCGCCGAGGGCGCAGGTGGCCAGCCACACGCCGGCCTCGGCCATGGCGTCGAGGGTGGCGGGAAGGTCCGGCTCCTCCGTGTCGCACACGGCGAACCCGTGCGCGAGGGTCACGCGGCCCCGCATACCGGCGGCGAGCGTCCGACGGGCGATCTCTCGGATCTGCGCGAGCGCGTCGGGCCCCTGGTCGTGCAGGTGGATGTCGAGGTCGCGGCCGTGCTTCTCCGCCAGGGAGAAGATCGCGCCCAGGTGTCCCTCGAGGTCCCCCTCCAGGCCCACAGGGTCGATCCCGCCGACGTGGTCGGCGCCCTCGCCCAGGGCCTGTTCCATCAGGTCGAGCGTGCCGGGGTTGGTGAGCATGCCGAACTGCGGGAACGCGACGATCTGTACGTCGAGCACGCCCTTGAGCCGTTCGGCGGCGGCGCGCACCCCGTGGACGTTGCGCAGACCCAGCTCGGAGGAGACGTCGACGTGGGCGCGCATCGCCATGGTGCCGTTGCGCACCGCCTGGTCGAGGATCCGGAAGGCACGTGTCTCCACGTCCTCGTCGGCGGAGAGTTGGGCGGCCAGGTCGGCGGCGATGAGGTCGCTCAGGGAGGAGACGGGTTCACGGCTCAGCCACGTCGAACCCCAGGTCGTCTTGTCGGGGTGGATGTGCGCGTCGACGAATCCCGGGGTGGTGAGCGTCGCCGCGGGTTCCGGGCCGTCGGTCGTGGTGGTGTCGGTGTGGTCGCGATGGGTCGTCATGGTGAGGTCCTGAGTGGTCGGAGGGGCGGGCGCGCCGGTCCACGCGACCGGCGCGCCCGTGAGGTGACGGTGCGGTGGGGGTGTGGTCGGCCCGGGGCTCCGCGTCCTACGCGTCGTCTCGGCGCAGCACGACGCGACGCTGGAGTTCCTTGACCTCGTCGGCCAGCTCGGGAGCGGGGCCGGAGACCGGGATCCCGGGGGCCACCCGGGTGATCGGCAGGGGGGCGACCGGTCCGGGGGCGACCCCCCATTCGGTCATCCACTCACCGAGCTGTGCGCCGCTGGTGGCGTAGACGATGCGGCCCAGACCCACCCAGGCGTGGGCGGCGCTGCACATCGGGCAGTGTTCGCCCGAGGTGTAGACGGTGGCGCTCTCGCGCTCCTCGGGGGTCATGTTCTCGGCGGCCCAGCGGGCGATCTCGAATTCGGGATGCCGGGTGGCGTCACCCCCGGAGACGCGGTTGCGGTCCTCGAAACGCACCGCTCCGTCGGCGTCGACGAGCAGTGATCCGAAGGGTTCGTCCCCGTCCTCCAGGGCCTCGCGGGCCAGGTCCACGCAGCGGCGCAGACGTTCCAGGTCGGTGGCGTCGATCGGCTGTGCCTCGGGTGATGTGCTCATACTCTCACTCTACGATAAATGGTATACCATCCACCGTCCCGGGCCGGGGAGTCGAACTCTCGCCCTGCCATGCGAGCGACACACCGTAGGATGCCGAACGCCTCCCGCCTTCGGTCACGACACGGGCGATGGTCTACCGAATTTGTACCGAGTCCGGGTGGCGGTGGGAGGATGGAGGTTGTGGACAGGCCTTCCGATCGCGGATCCGAGGCGGCCCGAGTGGCCGACCACCTCCGCGACGAGATTCTCGACGGCGTACGCGCCCCCGGCAGCAGGCTGGTCGAACGCGACCTCGCCGGCGAGCTGGGCGTCAGCCGTGTCCCCGTCCGGGACGCCCTGAAGACGCTGGTGGCCGAGGGTCTGGTCACCCTGCGCCCACGCACGTGGGCCGTGGTCCGCGAGTTCACCCCGAGCGACATCGCCGACCTGAACGAGGTGCGCGAGGCCTTCGAGGTGCTCGCCTTCCGCCTCGCCGCGCAACGGCACACCAGAACGGGGCTGGCCCGACTCCAGAACGCGCTGGAGATCGAACAGGAGGCCGCCGAGCTCGGAGACACCACGGCCGCGCGCCGGGCCGCCGCCGACTTCCACGAGATCGTCACCGACCTGGCGGGCAACCGCCTGCTGGGCGAGGTGGAGCACCTGCTGCGCAGTCGTATGCGGTGGCTGCTGGGCCGGCACGACGATCTGTCGCGGGTCGCGCGCCAGCACGCGCGTCTCTTCGAGGCCATCGCGCACCGCGACGAGGACCTGGTCGCCCACCTGGCCAGGGAACACCTGGTCAGCAGCCGACGCCTGCACGCCGAACACGCCGAGGCCGCGAACGAGGCCGCGGAGACCTGATCCGCCCCCTTCGGGCCGGCCGGGTCGCTCTCACGACGACGGCCGGCGCGGCGAGCCCCGAAGACCTCCTCTCCGGGAGGGGCGATGATGGGGCGAGGAACCCGTCCGCGACGAAGGAGCACCGATGGGGAGCCCCGGAACACCGTTCGACCCGCGCGCCCTGCTCGCCGAGAGCCGACTCGGCGTCCTGGCCACGATCAAGTCCGACGGACGCCCACAACTGTCCCCGGTCATGCCCTTCTACGACCGGGACACCGAGACCCTGTACGTGTCGATGACCGAGGGGCGGGCCAAGACGGTGAACCTGCGCCGCGACCCCTGGGCCGCCCTGGAGACCACCGCCCCCGACGGCCTGGCGTGGGCGACGGCCGAGGGCCCCGTGGCCCTCACCGGCCCGGGCACGGACCCGCGCGGCCCCGAGGTCGAGGCCCTGGTGGACTATTACCGCCGCGCCGCCGGGGAGCACCCGGACTGGGACGAGTACCGGGAGGTGATGGTGTCCGAGCGCAGGGTGCTGATGGCGATGACGGTCGAGCACGTGTACGGCGAGAGCATCCGCTGACCGAGGGTTCGCGGGCGGAGGGGCGGATATCGCTCTCCTCGGAGGGGAAAGCGCGATTTGACATTCGAACGTTCCCGTCGATCGAATGGCGATATGCCCCCCGAATTCGAAAAGAGTTCCCCTCCCCCCGCTTCCTCATCCGATAACCGGAGGAATTCTCCGCCTTTCTCGGAAACGGCAAGGGAGATCGCCGGAAAGACCTTTCCCCTCTATCTGTCGATGGTCGCCGGGGTCATCGGGACCCTGGTCACCGCGGCGGTCCTCGGCCACGCGGGAACCGCCTCCCTGGCCGCCTACGCGATGACCGTCGCCGTGTCCAACCCCGCCGTCATGGTGATCCAGGGGGCGTTACGCGGCTCCATGCCCTTCGTCGCCGAGAACGGCGACGACCCCGAGGCCCTCGAAGGCGTCTTCCGCCATTCCCTGTGGCTGGCCCTGTGCGTCGGTGCCCTGGGAGGCGTGCTCGTCGCCGGGGTTCCGTTCCTGGCCGGCCTCATCGGTGTACCCGAGGCGACGGTCGCCGCCTTCGGCCTCTTTCCCGCCCTCATGGCCCTCGCGCTGATGGCCACCTCCCTCCAGACCTGCGCCACCACCCTGCTGATCGCCCTGGGACACTCCCGGGCGGCGATGTGGGTCGGCCTGGTCAACACCGGTCTGTCGGTCGTGCTCATCCCGCTCCTGGTCCTGGGGCCGGGCCCCCTGCCCGCCCTCGGCATGACCGGGGCCGGCGTCGCCATGTGCGGCAACGCGGCGGCGGCCATGGTCACCGCCCACCTGCTGCTGCGCCGCCGTACCGTCCTGGCCGGACGCCGGATCCGCATGACCTCCCCCGAGTGGGGGGCCGTGTGGCGGATCGCCCGGGTCGGACTGCCGATGGGCTCCACCATGCTCATCAAGTTCGGGGTCCTGGGCCTGACGGCGATGGCCGCCGCCACCGTCGGCGTGGTCGAGGCCGCCGCGCACCAGATCATGGTGACCCTGGTGACCTTCGTCTTCCTGCCCGCCACCGCCGTCGGCCAGGCGACCGTCCCCTTCATGGCCCGGGCCGCCAAGGAGGCCCCGGAGCGGGGCCACGAAGAGGTGCGCCGCGCCCTCCTGGCGGGCGTGGCCGTCGCCCTGCCCGTCGTGGCGGCGAGCGGACTGCTGGTCCTCCTCGTGGCCCGCCCCCTCCTGGGCGTCTTCTCCCCCGACCCCCGGGTGCAGGCCATGGTGCTCGCCCTGCTGCCGCTGCTGCTCCTGGTCGTCCTGGCCGACGCCGCCCAGGTCATGCCGGGCATGGGCCTGCTCGCCGTGAAGCGGACGACGCCCACCCTGTACACGTTCGCGCTCTGCTTCGGGGCGCTCGCCCTCGCCGTCTTCCCGGTCGCCGCCACCGGTGGACTGGCCTGGCTCTGGGGCGCCTACGCCGTGGCCTGTTCGGGGCTGGTCCTGGGGCAGACCGGAGGGTTCCTGCGAGTGACCGCCGCCCGCCCCGCCGAGGCCTGAGTCCGGGGGAGGCCCATGACCGTCCGTTCACCCGCGCGCGGGTGAACGGACCGGGGTGTTCCGGGTACGACCACCTGCGAAGGAGGGCGGAGACCCGGATCGCGCGAGGCGCGCGTCGGACCGCCCATGGTGAGGGGGACCGATGGGTGAGAACGAGAAGGTCGCGCCGAGGGTGACGGTGGGGGTGGACGGCTCCGCGACCGGTGAGCGGGCCCTGGGATGGGCCGCCGCCGAGGCCGAGCGCCGGGTCCTCCCCCTCCGGGTGGTCCACGCCCTGGACATGCCTCTGGTGATGTCAGTCTATGCGGGCCCCACGCGCTTCCCCCCGACGGAGGAGATCTCCGACCAGGGCCGACGGGTACTGGACCGCTCCGAGGCGCACGTCCACGAACTCCACCCGGAGCTTGCCGTGGAGACCGTCCTGGCGTCGGAGGACCCCGCCAAGGCCCTGCTGAGCCGGATCTCGCCGGACGACCTGCTGGTGACGGGATCCCGAGGCCTGGGCGCGGCCCGCTCCGCCCTGGAGTCCTCGGTGAGCGTCCGTCTGGCCGCCAGGGCGGTCTGCCCCGTGGTCGTGGTCCCGCACGGAGAGGGCTCGGTGACCACTCCCCCGCGCCGGATCGTGGTGGGGGTGGACGGCTCCGAGGATTCGAGGAACGCCCTGGGGTTCGCGCTGCGGGAGGCCGCCCGGGTGGCGAACGGTTCGGTGGTCGTGGTGCACAGCCGGCTGGTGACACTGCCCTTCGACCCGGCGGAGCTGCCCCAGGGCGGATGGACCCCGCCGGAGGACCTCGTGGACCGGTGGTCGCAGGAGATGGTCGCCGACATGCTCGCCCGAATCCAGGACGAGGAGACCGAGGGCGTGGGGGTGGCCGTCTCACGGGTCGACGCGGACCCGGCCACCGCGCTGATCGAGGCCGGGGAGAGCGCGGACATGATCGTGGTGGGCTCTCGGGGACGCGGCAGCGTGCGGGGGTTGCTGTTGGGCTCGGTGAGCCAGGGGGTCCTGCGCGGGGCGACCGTCCCCGTGGTGGTCCTGCCCCGCGCCGCCGTGAGGAGGCGTTGAGTCCGCCTCCCGTTCCCGAGTGTCAGAGGAGCCCGTGTTCGGCGAAGATCCGGTCGTAGATCCGCCGGATCACGGGCTCCTTGCGCCGGTTGTAGTCTATGACGATCCCGCCCTCCTCCGTGGTGGCGGCGGCCGCCGCGAGCTTGGCGTCTCGGTAGAGGGCCAGATCCTCGGGGTGGGAGGCGAGGTGGTCGCGGAACATGCGGTGCCGGACGAGTTCGGGGCAGTCCGGGCCGAACACGTGCAGGTTGGCGGCCGGAGAGGCCAGCGTGAGCAGGCGGTGCTCGTGCCAGAGCGGTTCGCGCACCGTGAGGACGAAACCGCGCTCCTCCAGGTCGGGCACGTAGGAGTCCTCGTCGGCGGGGTCGTCGACGGTGAGGTCGACGTCGATGATCGGTTTGGCCGGCAGCCCGAGGACCGCGGTCGAACCGACGTGTTCGATGTCCTTCACCCGATCGCCGAGCGCGGAACGGACCAGCGCGGCCACCTGGAAGAACCACACGGCCCACTCGGGGTCGTGGTCGACCACGTGGATCGGCTCGGGATCGGGGCGTCCCCGCACCCAGACGTCGTCATCGGACGGGGCGTCGTGGTGGCGGGTGATCTCCTCGCGTGACGGCATGACCCCAGACTAACCACGGGTGAGCGCGGGCGTTCTTCTGGGAAGACTCCTCCATGGACGCGCCCCGGCCGAGCCACGCCACGGAGCCGCCCGCGACGACCGGTACCTCGTGGAAGGGCCCTCCGATGGACAGGGAAGCCGTCACCGTCATCGACCTCGCCGACGTGCGCCGGGACATGGGAGCGCTGGTCGGGGGCAAGGCCGCCAATCTGGGGGAGATGATCGCGGCCGGGGAACGGGTCCCACCGGGGTTCTGCGTCACCACCGCCGCCTTCGACACCGAAGAGGTGCCCGCCGAGGAGATCGTCCGGGCCTACGTCCGGATGGGCCGCGGCCCGGTCGCGGTGCGCTCCAGCGCCACCGCCGAGGACCTGCCCGACGCCAGCTTCGCCGGACAGCAGGACACCTACCTGAACGTCGAGGGCGACGACGCCGTCGTGGACGCCGTCCGACGCTGTCGGGACTCCCTCGACAACGAGCGCGCCGTCGCCTATCGGAGGGCCAACGGCATCGACCGGGCCGACGTGCGCATGGCGGTCGTGGTCCAGAAAATGGTCGACGCCGCCACGGCCGGCGTCATGTTCACCGCCGACCCGCTCACCGGAACCCGGACCCGGACCGTGGTGGACGCGGTACGTGGCCTGGGCACCGGGGTCGTCGACGGCTCGACCGAACCGGACCACTACGCCGCCGAGGAGGGGCGACCGGTCGGCGACGTCGAAGGCTGCCTCACCGGGGCCCAGGTCACCGAACTGGCCGCCGCCGGACGCCGACTCCAGGAGCACTTCGACGCGCCCCAGGACGCCGAATGGGCGTACGACCGCGCAGGGGACCTGTGGCTGCTCCAGTCCCGCCCCATCACCACGCTCTTCCCCGTCCCGCCGCAGGATCCGCCCGACCCGCCCCGCCTGTACATGGAGGTGGGGCACATGCAGGGCATGCTGCGCCCCTTCACCCCCATGGGGCTGACCCTGCTCCAAGAGGTGTGGGTCCGCTGGTGGTCGATCGAAGGGACGGGCGACGCCCCTCGGAGCTCCTCCTCCCTGATGGTCGACATCGGGCGCCGGCTCTACATCGACCTCACACCGTTCCTGCGCAACCGGTGGCTGCACGCGAGGGTGCCGGCGGGCCTCGAGGTGTACGGTCCGCACATCCGTCGGGCGGTGGAACACCTGCTGGACGACCCGCGCTTCTCCCCCCGCCCCGGTCCGCCGTTCTCGGGGCGGACCGTGGCCTCCCTGGCCCGCACCCTGATCCCCGCCGCCCTGGTCGGGGTCGGGCGTTCTCTACTCCGGCCCACCGATGCCCGGGCCCGCGCCCACGCCGCGGTCGCCCGCCTGCGCACGATGCGGGGTCCCGGCCCCGGGGCCGACGCTCGGGAACGGCTGGACTGGGTCCTGGGCGAGGCCTTCTCCCGAATGCTCGGCGACGAGCTCATGGAGACGATCGGTCCGGTGTTCGCCGGGATCCTGGCCAATACGATCCCGGCCGCCCTGCTCTCCGGTATCGCCTCGAAGAAGGAGACCGACACCGTTCTGGGCGGCCTGCCCCACAACGTGACCACGGAGATGGACCTGGAGCTGTGGCGGGTCACCCTGCGGGCCCGGGAGCACGGCGACCTGTTCTCCCGGACACCTCCGGAGGAGCTCGCCGCCCGCTACGCGGCCGGAGAACTGCCCGACATCGGCCTGGAGGGTTTCCTCGACGCCTACGGGCATCGGACCGCCGCCGAGGTGGACATCGGGGTGCCCCGGTGGCGGGAGGATCCCGCGCCCGTCTTCGCCACGATCGCCAACTATCTGCGTTCGACCGACCCGGACCAGGCCCCGGACCTGCGCTTCCAGCGGGCGGCGGCCGCGGCCGAGGCCGAACTCACGAGGCTCTCCGCGCGGGCGGAACGGCTCCGCCCGGTGCGCGGCCGGATCGCCGCCTTCCTCATGCGCCGCTCCCGCGAGCTGGGCGGCATGCGGGAGTACGCCAAGTTCGCCTGGCTGGTGCCCTTCGCCGAGATGCGTCGACAGCTCCTCCTGGCCGGGGAGGATCTGGCCTCACGAGGGTTGTTGGAGCGCGCCGACGACCTCTTCTTCCTGGAGGTCGACGAGGCACGGGCGACCGCCGCAGAGGGTCTCGACCGTCGGGCGCTGGTGGCCGAACGCCGCCGCTTCCACCTGCGTGAACTGCGCAGGAAGAGTGTTCCCGGTGCCCTGTTGACCGACGGAACCGACGTGGTCGCCACCCTGCCGCCCCCACCGGTGGAGGCCGGAGGACTGGCCGGGGCCCCTGCCTCTCCGGGGCGGGCCGAGGGCCGGGCCCGGGTCGTGGTGGATCCCATGGGGGCGCGGGTGGAGCCCGGGGAGATCCTCGTGGCGCCGACCACGGACCCCGGCTGGACCCCGCTGTTCATGACCGCCGCCGGTCTGGTGAGCGACACGGGATCGCCGATCGCGCACGGCCCCACCGTCGCCCGCGAGTACGGCATCCCGGCGGTGATCTGCGTGCGCGACGCCACCGAGGCCATCCACACCGGCGACCTGCTGCGGATCGACGGTACCGAGGGCACCGTCGTCATCGTGGAGCGCGCCGAACCCCGCCCACCGGAGTAGTCTTCCCCGTGCCCCGATCCCGACGCACGGGGTGAACGGTCACGGCGGGAACAGGTCGAGACGAACATGTGCGATGACACGGACACGAGGACGTCGGTCGCCCACGGGCGACCGCTCCAGCGCTTAGAGGCGAGACGGTGAACCCGGACGCCTCCGGCCGCCCTCTCCTTGGGAGGACACGCCGGGTCCACTGGTGGCACCGCCGGCGCGGACGCTTCTGGGTCGGGCCTCCCCAGCTCACGGTTCTGGCCTTCGCCGCCCTGATCCTGCTGGGCACCGGGCTGCTGTCCCTCCCGTTCGCCGTCGAGGCGGACGAGAGGGCCCCCTTCATGACCGCGCTCTTCACGGCCGCCTCCGCCGCGAGCGTGACGGGATTGGTGGTGGAGGACACCTCCTCCTACTGGTCCCTGTCGGGTGAGGTGACGATCCTTCTCCTCATCCAGGTGGGCGGCTTCGGCGTGATGGCGCTGGCGACGGTCCTGGCCTTGGTGACGGGACGCCGTCTGGGCCTGAGGATGACGGTCTACACCGGCTCGGAGGCCAAGGGGGTCTCCCTGGGAGAGGTCCGTCAACTGGTCCTCGGGGTCCTGTACGTGACCCTGCTGTTCGAGGGCGCGCTCTCGGCGGTGCTGACGCTGCGCTGGTGGCTCACGTACGACCTCCCGTTCACGGAGGCGCTGTACACGGGGACCTTCCACGCGATCTCGGCCTTCAACAACGCCGGCTTCTCCCTGTACACCGACAGCCTGATGGGGTTCGCGGCCGATCCGTGGATCACGATCCCCATCGCCGTGGCGGTGATCGCCGGAGGACTCGGGTTCCCGGTGTGGGTGGAGCTGTGGCGTTTCACCCGGCGACGTGGCGAGTCGCGCCACTGGTCGCTGCACGCGAAGATCACCGTGGTCATGACGGCCGTGCTGTTGGTCGTCGGTTTCGCGGCCTTCCTGGCCTTGGAGTGGAACAATCCGGCGACCATGGGCGGGATGAGTCTGCGCGAGAGGCTGCTCACCGGTTTCTTCCAGGCGGTGATGCCGCGTACCGCCGGGTTCAACAGCCTGGACTTCGGCGCGATGAACACCCAGACCCTGCTGGTCACCGACATTCTGATGTTCATCGGCGGCGGTAGCGCGGGAACGGCCGGCGGGATCAAGGTGACCACCTTCGCGATCCTGCTGTTGGTGGTCTACGCCAACGTGCGCGGAGAGCCCACGGTGCATGTGGCCGGACGGCGGCTGAGCCACGCCACCGTGGCGCAGGCGACCACCGTGACCACCCTGGCGATGGGGGCGGTCCTGGCCGCGACCCTGACCCTGATGGTCATCACCCCGTTCACCCTGGACCGGATCCTGTTCGAGACGGTCTCCGCGTTCGCGACCGTGGGACTGTCCACCGGTATCACCGCTGATCTCCCGCCTCTGGGGCAGGCGGTACTGGTGTTCCTGATGTTCATCGGCCGGATCGGACCGATCACCCTGGCCTCCGCGTTGGCCTTGAGGCGGCGTGGTCGGGCCTACGAGCTCCCGGAGGCCCGGCCCATCGTCGGTTGAGGTCCACCGGGCCGGTTCCGGTCAGGGGCGTCGGGAACCGCGAACCCGTCGGTAACGTCGAACGGGGCGGGCGGCGTCACCCGCCCATCCCCCGAATCCGACCAGAAGAGGATCCGTGTCGACCCACACCCACGGACCGGAGGACCCCGGGACGGACGCCCCCGTCGCCGCGGCCGAGCCCGCGAGTTCCGAGGCCTCCACACCGCCCGTCGCGCCCACCCCCGTATCGATCCCGAAGACGCTCCTGTGGTGGGGGCACGGCCTGCTCAGGGTCGTGGTCTTCGGCTATCTGATGATCTACGGGTGGAGCAAGCTGACCCTGATGCAGATGGGCGGCCTCGACTACAGCGCGGCGCTCTACGCCTTCGGTGAGAAGAGCCCCATGGGTCTCCTGTGGTCCTTCGTCGCCTACGCGCCCGTCTTCCAGTTCCTCTCCGGGCTGGTCGAGGTCCTGGCGGGGGTCCTGCTCATCTGGCGGCGCACCTCCTGGCTGGGCGGTCTGCTCGGGAGCTTCGCCATGGGCGCCGTTCTGCTGTTGAACCTCCTCTACGACGTCCCGGTCAAACAGCTCGCCCTCTTCCTGCTCATCGCCTGCGCGCTCATCCTGCTGCCGGACCTGCCGCGCCTGTACGCCTTCGTCCTGGGCCGCGCGACGCCTCCGGCCTCGATCCCGCGCCCCGTGCCGTGGCCGAGGGTGCACGCCGTCACCCGGTGGATCTTCTCCTCGCTCGCGGTGCTGATCGCGCTGAGCCCGCTCCTCGCGCTCCAGGAGATGGTCCCCCGGAGCGAGGAGAGCCCGTTGTCCGGCGTCCACCGGGTGGTCGAGGACACCGCTGAACCCGCCGAGCTGCTCGTGGAGGACGAGCGCTGGCGGGAGGTCGCCTTCGGTCAGTACGTCCTGCGGGAGGAGACCCGCTCGATGACCCTCCGCCTGGCCAACGGTGTCCTCCACGAGGGTCGGTATCGGCACGTCGGCGACGATGAGATCGAGGTCTCCCTGAACCCGGCCCTGGAAGGCGATCGTCCTCTGACGCAGGAGGCCGAGGAGACCTTCGTCCTCACCTGGACGGTCCTGGACGACGGGCGTATCCACCTCGTGGGCGAGGGGCTGGACCTGGTCATCGAGTCCGACCCCGAGCTGCGCTACCTCTACGACCGCGGGTTCTCCTGGGCCCCGGGGCCGCCCATCAACCGGTAGGACGTTCGACGCCGTGCGGGCGGGCCGCCCGCACGGCGTTCCGGGCGCTTCTCAGCGGAAAACCCAAGAGAACAAACCTTTTTCTTTCCATAATCGGAAATGCCTCTTCGTATTTCCTGAAAAGAACCCGCCTTAAGCCCACCCCAAGGGGAAATAGGTGGGTTCCGGATCGTTAGGGTTCCGATGACCCTGGTCGAGCGTGCGACAAGTGGACGACGGTGCCGTACGACCGACGAACCGGCGGCACCGCACGAGTTCAGGAGGCATCCGGCATGTTCCAGAAGGTACTGGTGGCCAACCGCGGCGAGATCGCGATCCGTGCCCTGCGCGCGGGTCACGAACTGGGGGCCAGGACCGTCGCGGTCTTCCCCCACGAGGACCGCAACTCCCTCCACCGGCTCAAGGCCGACGAGGCCTATCAGATCGGGGAGCCCGGACATCCGGTCCGCGCCTACCTCTCGGCCGAGGAGATCGTGCGCGCCGCCGTGGAGTCCGGGGCCGACGCCGTCTACCCCGGTTACGGCTTCCTCTCCGAGAACCCGGGGCTGGCCCGGGCGTGCGCGGAGGCGGGCATCACCTTCGTCGGGCCGCCCGCAGAGGTCCTGGAACTGACCGGCGACAAGACCGGGGCCATCGCCGCGGCCCGGAGCGCCGGGATCCCGGTCCTGGACTCCTCCGAGCCCTCCACCGACCTCGACGCCCTGGTGGCCGCCTCCTCCGAGATCGGTTTCCCCCTCTTCGTCAAGGCCGTGGCCGGAGGCGGCGGCCGCGGCATGCGCCGGGTCGACTCCCCCGGAACCCTGCGGGCGTCGATCGAGGCCGCCATGCGCGAGGCGGAGACGGCCTTCGGCGACCCGACGGTCTTCCTGGAGCGGGCCGTGGTCGACCCCCGCCACATCGAGGTGCAGATCCTCGCCGACGGTCGGGGCGAGGTCATCCACCTGTACGAGCGGGACTGTTCGGTCCAGCGGCGCCACCAGAAGGTCGTGGAGCTGGCCCCGGCCCCCGGGCTGGACCCCGAACTCCGCGAACGCATGTGCCGGGACGCGGTGCGCCTGGCCGAGGAGATCGGCTACCGCAACGCCGGCACGGTGGAGTTCCTGGTCGGCCGGGACGGTCGGCACGTGTTCATCGAGATGAACCCCCGCATCCAGGTGGAGCACACCGTCACCGAGGAGGTCACCGACGTCGACCTCGTGCAGGCCCAGATCCGGATCGCCGCCGGGGAGAGCCTGGCCGACCTGGGCCTGTCCCAGGAGGACATCGTCGTGCACGGCGCCGCCCTCCAGTGCCGGATCACCACCGAGGACCCCGCCGACGGCTTCCGTCCCGACACCGGGACGATCAGCGCCTACCGCTCCCCCGGCGGCTCGGGCATCCGGCTGGACGGCGGGACCGCCGCGGCCGGTTCGGAGGTCAGCGCCTACTTCGACTCCCTCCTGGTCAAGCTCACCTGTCGAGGCCGCGACTTCGACACCGCGGTCCGGCGGGCCCGTCGCGCCGTGGCCGAGTTCCGCATCCGGGGCATCTCCACCAACATCCCCTTCCTCCAGGCGGTACTGGAGGACGAGGACTTCCGGGCCGGCCGGGCCACCACCTCCTTCATCGAGGAACGCCCCCACCTGCTCACGGCCCGCCCCTCAGCGGACCGGGGCACCCGACTGCTCACCTACCTGGCCGACGTGACGGTGAACGAGCCGCACGGCCCGCGCCCCTCGTTGATCGACCCCGCCACCAAGCTCCCCGACGTCCCCCAGGGCACACCGCCCGCCGGTTCCAAGCAGCTCCTGGACGAGCTGGGGCCGGAGGGGTTCGCCCGCCACCTGCGCGAGTCCCCCACCCTGGGGGTCACCGACACCACCTTCCGCGACGCCCACCAGTCCCTGCTCGCCACCCGGGTCCGGACCCGCGACCTGCTCGCCGCCGCCCCCGCCGTCGCCCACACCCTGCCCGAACTGCTCTCCCTGGAGTGCTGGGGCGGCGCCACCTACGACGTGGCGCTGCGCTTCCTCGCCGAGGACCCGTGGGACCGGCTGGCGGCGCTGCGCGAGGCGGTGCCCAACATCTGCCTCCAGATGCTGCTGCGCGGCCGTAACACGGTCGGTTACACGCCCTACCCCACCGAGGTGACCGACGCCTTCGTCCGTCAGGCCGCGGCGACCGGTGTGGACGTGTTCCGGATCTTCGACGCCCTCAACGACGTCGACCAGATGCGGCCCGCCATCGACGCGGTGCGGGAGACCGGCACCGGGGTCGCCGAGGTCGCCCTGTGCTACACGGCCGACCTGTCCGACCCCTCCGAGCGGCTGTACACCCTCGACTACTACCTGAGGCTGGCCGAGCGGATCGTGGACGCGGGCGCGCACGTGCTCGCGATCAAGGACATGGCCGGTCTGTTGCGCGCCCCGGCGGCCCGACGCCTGGTCACGGCGTTGCGGCAGGAGTTCGACCTGCCCGTCCACGTGCACACCCACGACACCGCGGGCGGTCAGCTCGCCACCTACCTCTCGGCGGTCCAGGCGGGCGCGGACGCGGTGGACGGGGCGGTGGCGTCGATGTCGGGCACCACGTCGCAGCCGTCCCTGTCGGCGATCGTGGCCGCCTTCGACCACTCCGAGACCCCGACCGGGCTCTCCCTGGACGCGGTCAACGAGCTCGAACCGTACTGGGAGGCGGTCCGCCGCGTCTACGCGCCCTTCGAGGCGGGCCTGGCCTCGCCCACCGGGCGGGTCTACCACCACGAGATCCCCGGCGGCCAGCTCTCCAACCTGCGCACCCAGGCGATCGCGTTGGGGTTGGGCGACCGCTTCGAGGAGATCGAGGCGATGTACGCGGCGGCCGACCGCATGCTGGGCCGCCTGGTGAAGGTGACGCCCTCCTCCAAGGTGGTGGGAGACCTGGCCCTGCACCTGGTGGGGGCGGGGGTGTCCCCGGAGAAGTTCGAGGAGGCCCCGGACCGGTTCGACGTCCCCGACTCGGTGGTGGGCTTCCTCCACGGCGAGCTGGGGGTCCCCCTGGGCGAGTGGCCCGAACCGTTCCGGACCAAGGCGCTGCGCGGACGCGGCGGACCCAGGGAGACGGCGGAGCTGAGCGAGACCGACCGCGCCGGTCTGGTCGAGGAGCCCCGGTCGACCCTGAACCGGCTGCTGTTCGCGGGCCCGACCAGGGAGTTCGAGGCGCACCGCGCGTCCTACGGCGACACCAGCGTGCTCGACAGTCGGGACTTCTTCTACGGGCTCCAGGAGGGCGAGGAGCACGTCGTCGACCTGGAGCCGGGCGTGCGTCTGCTCATCGGGCTCCAGGCGGTGAGCGAGCCGGACGAGCGCGGCATGCGCACCGTGATGACCACGCTCAACGACCAGCTGCGTCCGCTGCACATCCGGGACCGGTCGCTGACCTCCAACGTGAGCGAGGCGGAGAAGGCCGACCGTGACGATCCCTCGCAGGTGGCGGCGCCCTTCGCCGGGGTGGTCACGCCGGTGGTGTCCGAGGGCGACGTGGTCGGCGCGGGCGACACCGTCGCCACCATCGAGGCGATGAAGATGGAGGCCTCGATCACCGCGCCCCGCGACGGTGTGATCGCCCGGGTCGCGATCGACGGGGTCCGTCGCGTCGAGGGCGGCGACCTGATCGTCCGGTTGGGCTGATCCCTCGCCGGTGTCCCGGGGCCTCTCCCCCGGGACACCGGGACCTTCGGGACTTTCGCGCGAGGCGGATCCACGCCAGACTGGCCTCCCCCCTCGTTCCGGAACGGATCCCCATGGACCACACCTCCACAGTCCCCGAAGGCGTCGACGTCACCGCCCCGCACTCAGCGCGGGTGTGGAACCACTGGCTCGGCGGCAAGGACAACTATCCGGTCGATCGCACGCTCGGCGACCAGATCCTGGCCATCCACCCCAAGATCGCCGTCGACGCGCGCGCCGGTCGGGCCTTCCTCGGCCGGGCCGTCACCCATCTGGTCCGAGAGGAGGGCGTGCGCCGGTTCCTGGACATCGGCACGGGGCTGCCCACCCAGCAGAACACCCACGAGATCGCGCAGGCCTCCGCGCCCGATTCCCGGGTGGTCTACGTGGACAACGACCCCATGGTGCTCGCCCACGCCCGCGCCCTGCTGGACGGAACCCCCGAGGGGGCCACCGAGTTCGTCGACGCCGACCTCCGCGACACCGGACGGATCCTGGCCGAGGTCGAGGCGCTCCTCGGGCTCGACCGGCCGATCGGGGTGTCGATCATCGGAACCCTGGGACATGTGCCCACCTTGGAGGAGGCGCGCGAGATCGTCCATGCCTACATGGACGCCCTGCCCTCCGGGAGCCTGCTGATGGTGGCCGACGCGGTCCTGCCCGAGCGGGGGAGCGCGATGGAGGCCCTGGACGAGTGGAACAAGGAGGCCGCCCTGGCCTACCGGGGCCACACGCGAGAGGGGTTCGCCTCCTACTTCGCGGGGCTGGACCTGCTCGATCCCGGTGTGGTCCCCTGCCCCTCGTGGCGCCCCGACCCCCTGGACCTCGGCACCGCCCCGGACACCGACATGTACGCCGCCGTGGCCCGCAAACCCTGAGCCGGCGGGGCCCGTCCCCGACGTGACGGAAAACCGGAGGCGCGAAGGGAGCCGGGGTCCGTAATGTGGGTATGGACCCGGTCCCGCGGGTCCTCCCATGATGGAAGGAGCCCGCCTTGACCGACACACCCGAACGCGCCCTGGTGGTCATGGCCCACCCCGACGACGCCGACTTCTCCTGCGCCGGCACGGTCGCCCTGTGGACCGACGCCGGTACCGAGGTGGTGTACCTGATGGTCACCGACGGCGAGGCCGGCGGGGACGAGCTGACCCTGGACAGCGCGGAGATCGGGGCCATGCGGCGTGAGGAGCAGAGACGGGCCGCCGCCGAGGTGGGGGTGAAGGACGTACGCTTCCTCGGGTATCCGGACGGTCGCGTGGAGGCCACGTTGGACCTGCGCCGCGACATCTCCCGGGTGATCCGTCAGGTCCGCCCCCAGCGCGTGATCATCCCCTCCCCGGAGCGCGACTGGGACAGCGTCGCCGCCAGCCACCCCGACCACATGGCCACCGGCGAGGCCGCGATGAACGCGGTCTTCCCGGACGCGCGCAACCCGCACGCGCACCGGGAGCTGCTCGCCGAGGAGGGGCTGGCCCCGTGGACCGTCCCCGAGGTCTGGGTCATCGGCGGTCCCGGTCACCACACGGACATCACGGAGGTCTTCGAGCGGAAGGTGGCCGCACTGGCCGCGCACGAGAGCCAGATCTCCGACATCGCCGAACTCGAACCCATGCTGCGCGAGTGGATGGGTGCCAACGCGGCCGGGGCGGGCCTTCCCGAGGGCTCCCTGGCCGAGGTGTTCAGGGTCGTGAACACCGCCTGAGCCGGGCGGCGGACCCGAGGCGAGACCGGGTCCGCCGTTCCGTTCCCTCGGCGCCACCCTGGCCATCACATACCCCCTTGGGGTATCTTTCGGTCCAGGGTCCCTCACCGAGAGGGCCCGGAGCCACCGCACGCGAGGGAAGGTCGGGGATCTCGATGAACGACCGACACCGGACACTGGCGCGTATCGCCCTGGCCGGGGCGCTCGCCGCGGCCCACGAGGCGCTGCGCTCGGCGCCCTCCCCGGGGGAGGGCGCGCACGACCGCGATCGTCTCCTGGCCACCGCCCGCTGCCTGGTCGACTGCCTGCGTCAGGGCGATGGAGGACGGAGCACGGAAGCGGTCTGCCGAGGCTGACCCCTCCGTCTCTCACCCCCTCCCGGAGGTCGCCCGCCAGAGGGCGACCGTCTGGCCGAGGGCCAGGCCGGTGACGGCCACCGCGTAGCCCGCCCACACCAGGACCGGGCCGCCGAGCCCGGCCAGGGGGAAGGCCGCGCACACCAGCGCCCCGTAACAGAACGCGAAAACGTACAGGGACGGCATCGTTCGGCGCAGGGCCACCAACCCCATCCCGGAGACCACCTGGACGTTGTCTGCCGCCGCGCCTGCGGAGGTCGATGATCGGCCGGCCACCAAGGCAAGGAGGAACAAGGAAGGGGGCGTGTCGGCGACCGCCTATCCTCGAACCGTGACCGAGACACGTGAGACGCCCGGAGCGGTCGAGGCCGCGGCCCGGATCGTCGAGGTCCTCGGGACGGGCCCCACGGCCGTGCTGACCGGCGCGGGGATCTCGACCGACTCGGGGATCCCCGACTACCGAGGGCCCGACTCCCCGCCGCGCAGACCCATGACCTACCAGGAGTTCGTCGGCGACGCGGCGTTCCGACGGCACTACTGGGCCCGCAACCACATCGGGCTGCGGCATATGACACGCACCCGACCCAACGACGGCCACCTCGCCCTGGCCGAACTCCAACGGGCCGGGGCCGTGGGCGGGATCATCACCCAGAACGTGGACACCCTGCACGAGGCGGCGGGCAGCAGCCCGGTCATCGACCTGCACGGCCGCCACGACCGGGTCGTCTGCCTGGACTGCCGGACGGTGAGCGACCGAGCGGCGTTGGCCGAACGCCTGGAGGAGCTCAACCCGGGGTTCGCCGACGAGGTGGACGACGTGGAGATCGCCCCGGACGCGGACGCCGTCCTCGCCCGGACCGAGCACTTCCGCGTGGCCGACTGCGCCGACTGCGGCGGGACGCTCAAGCCCGACATCGTGTACTTCGGGGAGAACGTCCCCAAGCCCCGGGTCCTGGAGGCCTACTCGATGGTCGAGGCGGCGCGGGCCCTGCTGGTCGTGGGGTCGTCGCTGACCGTCTTCTCCGGCCGCAGGTTCGTCAAGCGCGCCGTCGAACTGGGCCGACCGGTGGTGATCCTCAACCGCGGGGAGACCCGCTGCGACGGCCTCGCGACCCTGACCGTCGACCAGGGCTGTTCCGAGGTCCTGCGCGCCCTGGCCGAGGCCCGCCGCCCCTGAGGCGGGGCTCAGGCCCCGAAGGCCAGGCTCGCCCCCAGAGCGATCATGACGACCGCGATCAGGCCGTCCAGCACCCGCCAGGCGGCGGGGCGCGCGAAGACCGGCCGCAGCAGACGGGCGCCGAAGCCCAGCGCGAAGAACCAGACGAGGCTGCCGGTCACGGCGCCGCCCGCCCACCACCAGCGGGCCTCTCCGACCTGCTGGTTGGCGACCGACCCCAGGAAGACCACCGTGTCCAGGTAGACGTGCGGGTTGAGCCAGGTCAGGGCGAGGGTGGTCAGCACCGCGGCGCCCAGGGTGGTGGAGGTCCGGGTGCCGGCCCCACGGACGATCGTGGTGGTGCCCGTGCCGCCCTCCGAGCCACCGCCGAGGCGTTCCGGCTCCTCCTCCCCCGTCGGTACCAGGGCCTGGCCGGGCCCCGGGCGCAGGGCGCGGCGGGCCGCCATCAGCCCGTACACGACGAGGAAGCCCGCGCCGAGGAAACGGATGACCGTCAGGGCCTCGGGCATGGCCCTGATCAGCCCTCCGATGCCCACCACCCCGGCGAGGATGAGCACGGCGTCGGAGAGCGCGCAGATCAGGACCACGGTCAGCACCGTGCGGGGCGCCCCGTCGATACCGAGGCGGAGCAGGTAGGCGTTCTGGGCGCCGATGGCGACGATGAGGGCGAGTCCGGTCCCCATCCCCAGAAGCGCGGGAAGCAGTGTTTCGTTCACCCTCCTCAGCCTTCCGCAACCACCCCATGCAGTAAAGCTAAACTTTCTTAGAACCCCTGAGAAAGGCTTAGGATGCCGTTCCAGTTCGACCACCTGCACACCCTGACCACCCTGGTCGACGAGGGCACCTTCGAGGCCGCGGCGCGACGTCTGCACGTGACCGCCTCGGCGGTCTCCCAACGGGTCCGGGCCATGGAGCAGCGCGCGGGCCGGGTCCTGGTCCAGCGGACCAACCCGGTGGAGCCCACCGAGGCCGGCGACGCCGTGCTGCGCTACGCCCGGCAGGTCCTGCTGCTGGATCAGGAGGTCATCTCCGAACTACGGCTCGGCGAGGACGAACACCGTCACCAGGTGCCGCTCGCGGTCAACGCCGACAGCCTCGCCAGCTGGTTCCTGGAGGCGCTGGCCGCCCTCCCCGCCGACCTGGGCGCGGTGTTCGAGATCCACCGCGAGGACGAGGAGCACACCACGGGACTGCTCCGCTCGGGGCGGGTGATGGCCGCGGTCACCTCCACCCCCGACGCGGTCCAGGGATGTTCCGTGGAAGGGCTGGGGGTGATGCGCTACCAGGCGGTGTGCGCCCCCGACTTCGCCGAACGCCACGGGATCCGCGGACCGGAGGACCTCGTCGACGCCCCCGTGGTCGACTTCGACCGCAAGGACGACCTTCAGGACCGGTTCCTGCGCGACCTCACCGGCCGGGGATCGTCCGGCCCCCGACACCACGTCCCCTCCTCCGAGGGCTTCGCCCGGGCGGTCCTGCTGGGGCTGGGGTGGGGCGCCGTGCCCGAACTCCAGTGCGCCGAGGACCTGGAGAACGGGCGCCTGCTGGCCATCGCCCCGGACCACCCGGTGCTGGTCCGACTGTTCTGGCAGCGATGGAACCTGCGCTCGCCCCTCTTGGACGAGGTCACCGAACGGGTCCGGGCGGGCGCGGCCCGCCACCTGAGCCCCATGTCGAGGCCCCGGGGCGCCTGAGCGAGGGGGCGACCTCCTGCCTCAGGGCAGGCGGGCCAGGTCCCGCTCGGTCACCAGACCGTAGTGGAGCGCCTTCTCGGTGAGCACGTCCGCCCGCCAGTCACGCCCCTGCCTGGCCTCCTCCGGCTCCACCTGGAACTTGTTCTTGAGCAGGTAGTCGATGTGGGAGTTGACGGCGGCCTTGGACAGCCCCAGCCGTTCGGCGACCTCGGTCTGGGTCGGGATGACCCTGCTCCCGGGGTTGCGCAGGCGCGGCTCGCAGAAGGCCACCAGCACCCGGTAGTAGGTGTGCAGCCGGTCGATCCGGAAACTGCGCAGGTCGGTGCGCTCGTCGAAGGTCTCGTCCGCCTCGCCGAAGGGAGCCGTCTCGTCGGGCACCAGGACGCTGCTACAGGCGGCCGGGGCCATCACGAGGAAGCCGTGCTCCCCCTGGGCGCCGGGCACCAGGACCCGGGAGGTCTCGAAGGGCACCAGCATGCCCTGGGTGTGCGGCGGCACCTGGATGTACCCGGCCAGGCGTTCGGTGTTCTCCACCAGATAGGACTTGGTGGGGCTCAGGTTGGTGATCCGCCAGTGGTCGCCGTACGAGGAGATCTCCCCGGCCAGACGGGAGACGGCCCGATCCTCGGTGGCCAGGAGGATGTCGACCTTGCGGTTGCGTCCACCCCGGCCGAAGGTACGGTTCTCCCCCGGTTTCAGGTGGTGGGTGTCCATGGGGGTATCGCTGTCGTAGTCCTTCTGGACCGTGACGACCTGGTCGGACACGGGGGAATCGAAGCGGAAGGGGTGCAGGCTCATGCCGCCTCCGGGAGAGCTGGGGAGGAACCGCGCGGGGAACCGGTTTCCTCCGGCAGGATACTGCTTCCGGACCGGCCCGACGGTGCTCCCGGTGCGGCCGTGCTCACTCCTCGTAGAGGGCGTCGATCTCCCCGGCGTAGCGTTCCGCCACCACGCGGCGGCGGATCTTTAGGGAGGGGGTCAGCTCCCCGCTGCCCGGACCCCACTCACCCGCCAGCAATCGATGGCGTTTGACCCGTTCGGGGCGGCTGAGTCGGGCGTTGGCGGCCTCGACGGCGCGTTCGACCTCGGCGACGATCTCCGGGTGCCCGGCCGGATCCGGCCCCGGGTCCACCCCGCGCGACACCGCCCACACCGGGGTCACCTCAGGGTCCAGGACCAACAGGGCGACCGGATAGGGACGTCCGTCACCGTGCACGAAGGCCTGGCCGATCAGAGGATGCTCCTTGAGGGCGTTCTCCACCAGCGCCGGTGAGACGTTCTTTCCCCCCGAGGTGACGATGAGCTCCTTCTTGCGGTCGGTGATCCACAGGAACCCGTCCTCGTCCACACGACCGACGTCGCCGGTGGCGAACCAGCCCTCGTCGTCGACGGCCGGATCGATCGTCCCGTCCTCGCGCAGGTAGCCCTCGAAGAGCGAGTCACCGCGCAGGAACACCTCGCCGTCCTCGCCCGTACGGAGCTCGATCCCGGGCAGGGGACGCCCCACCGAACCGAGCCGGAACCCTCCGGGCGAGGGGACGTTCATGGTGGCCACCCCCACGGACTCCGTGAGCCCCCACGCGTCCATGATCACGACCCCGAGGCCCGCCCAGAAACGGACCAGGTCGGGGGGCAGGGGCGCCGAGGCGCCGGCGGCCAGGATCAGCCGATCCAGGCCCAGCCCGGCCAGGAGTGGGGTGAGGACCTCGGCCCGGGCCCGCCGGTAGCCCTCCTCCAGCGCTTCGGGGACCTCGTCGCCGCGTTCGACGTGGGCCAGTCGCTCGGTCGCGATCCGGCGGGCGGCGTCGACGGCGGCCCGTTCGTCCTCGGACAGACCGGCCATCACCAGTCGGACCGCCACGGCGAGCTTCTCCCACACCCGGGGCACCCCGAGGAAGTGCGGAGGGCGGACCCGGGCCAGGGTCGCGGGCAGGTCGGCGAGTTCGGGGCACATCCACACGTGGGAGGCGCGCAGGAGCGGCAGGTACAGGCCCAGGACGCGTTCGGCGATGTGGGCCGGCGGCAGATAGCAGACGTGGTCGGGGTGGCCGGGAACGCCCACGCTCCGGTCCAGCGCGATGGCCTGGGCCAGCACGGCGCGGTGGGTGATGGCCACCCCCTTGGGGGCTCCCGTGGTGCCGGAGGTGTGGATGACGGTGGCCAGGTCGTCGGGGCCCGGCTCGTGGAGGCTCTCCGTTCCCCGAGTGCCCGGGGTCCCGACCAGGTCCTCGTAGGAGAGGTGGCCGTGTTCGAGGTCGGGCCCGTCGACCACGACGAGGAACTCCAACGGCGTGGCCGGGTCCCTCAGGAGGGGCTCCCATACGGCGGCGACCGTCGGGTTCTCGACCACGGCCAGACGTGCCCGCCCGTGGCGGGCGATGTGGGCGATCTGCTCCGGGGCCGAGGTGGAGTAGACGCTGCCGGGGACCGCCCCGGCGTGAAGCAGGGCCAGGTCGGCGAGCCAGTGTTCGGGCCGGTTGCCCATCATGAGCAGCGCGCGATCCCCGGGACGGATCCCGAGGTCGATCAGGCCCGCGGCGAGCGAGGTGACGGTGGCGTGGACCCGTTCCCAGGTGAGGGTGGTCCGCCCCCGACCATCGCGGGAGGGGCCGGACAGGGCGGGGAGGTCGGGGTGTTCGCGCGCGTTGCGGCGAAGGAGGTCGACGAGGGTGAGGTCGTTCGCGGTTCCGGGAGGGAGGGTCATGGATACTCCTGGACGGCTTCCTCGGAGGGCGACCGGGGTTCACGGAATCCTAACCATCTCCCACCAGGAGGGAAAGGCCTCCCTTTCCCGCCCCTACCGGGGAATCCCCCGCCCCTCGCGGCGGTTCGCGAACAGAACGGACAGGCCCGTGGCGTGGGACGACCGTTCGACGGACGGGTGAGGGCGCGACCGAACGGGTACGCGCTCGAACAAGGAGGTGGGATCGATGTCAGGAGCGGCCCTGTTCGGCGTACTGCTCTCCCTGGCCATCCCCATCGCCATCATCCTCATGGTGTTGGGGATCTTCCGGATCGTCCAACGCCAGGCGGAACAGCCCGGATACCCTTCCGAGGAACCGGACGAGAAGGACGACGAGGGACCGACCGAGAACGGCGACGAGGAGAAGCGGAAAAAGCCGCCGGAACCCTAGGGATCATGAGGAACGGGCGCCGGTGCGAGCACCGACGCCCGTCGAACGCGGGACGATCACCCCATGAAGTCGGTCGCCCTCCGCCAGATGTTGATGTCGGAGTCGACCGCCCAACGGTCGATGTCGCGCAGCTCCTCGTCGGTGAAGTCGGTGTTCTCCACCGCGGCGAGGTTCTGTTCGAGCTGCTCCACGCTGGAGGCGCCGATCAGCGCGGTGGTGACCGTACGCGGCCCCTGGTCGCGCAGCACCCACGCGATCGCCATCTGGGCCAGGGTCTGGCCGCGGCGGGAGGCGATCTCGTGGAGGGCCCGCGCCCGCTCCAGGACCGGTTCGGTGAGCATGTTGTCCCGCCAACTGGGACGCCCCACCCCGGCCCGGGAGTCGGCGGGCACGGTGCCGTCCAGGTAGCGGTCGGTGAGCAGACCCTGGGCCAGCGGGGAGAACGCCACCACGCCCATGCCCTTGTCGGAGGCGACGTCCAACAGCCCGTCCTCCACCCAGCGGTTGAGCATCGAGTAGGAGGGCTGGTGCGCGATCAAGGGCGTACCGAGATCGTGCATGATCTCCGCGGCCAACCGGCTGAGCGTGGGACCGTAGGAGGAGATGCCCGCGTACATCGCCCGCCCGGACACCACCGCGTGGTGGAGGGCCATCAGGGTCTCCTCCAGCGGGGTGTCCGGGTCGGGACGGTGGCTGTAGAAGATGTCGACGTGGTCGAGCCCCATCCTCTCCAGGGAGCGGTCGAGCGAGGACAACAGGTACTTGCGCGACCCGCCCTGCTGGTGCGGGCCCGGACCCATGACCCATCCGGCCTTGGTCGTGATGACCAGTTCGTCCCGGTAGGGCTTCAGGTCCCGGGCCAGGATCCGGCCCAGGTTCTCCTCGGCCGAACCGGGCGGCGGGCCGTAGTTGTTGGCCAGGTCGAAGTGGAAGACGCCCAGGTCGAAGGCGCGCCGGAGGATCCTCCGCTGCCCCTCGAAGTCCCGGTCCCCACCGAAGTTCTGCCACAGGCCCAGGGAGATCCTGGGCAGGTTCAGCCCGCTGTTCCCACAGGACCCGTACTCCAGCCTCTCGTACCGATCCTCGCTCGCCACATAGGTGCTCAACGCCCGCTCTCCTTCTCGGCTAGTCGATGGTGAGTTCGCCCATCCGGTCCCAGCCCTCGCCCTCGACCAGGCGGCTGACGATCAGCGGGGTCTCGGTGAGCAGCGGCTTCATCGCCGCGAGCCCGTCCCGGAAGTGGTCGCTGTTCACGTGGGCCTCGGCGGCGTCGTCCTTGAACGCCTCGATGAGCACGAACTCGTTCTCACGCTCGACGCTACGGGACCACTCGAACCACAGGTTGCCGGGCTCGGCCCGGGTGGCCGCGGTGAAGTCGGCGACCGCGTCGAGGAAACCGTCCCCGACCTCGGGCTTGACGCGGAACTTGACGACGATGAGGATCATCGCGCACCTCACTTCTCGTTGGAACACGGGCACCCGGTCGTTCCGTGCCCGCCGGTCACCACTCTTCCAGAGCCGGAGCGTCTCGGGCCCCGCCGAACGCCCCGGCGCGGTGTTCGTCCGATCACCCGGGCCCGTGGCCCCGATCGCCCCCGCTCACGCGCCTCCGAGGGAGAGCCCGGGAAGACGGGTGGCCCGCCATTCGCCGTCCTCGGACTCGCGCATCTCCAGGGCGCCGACCTCCTCGTCCGGATGGACGAGGGTGACGACCACGACCTCGACGCCGCCGTCCAGCTCGCTCTCGGTGGTGATCTCCTCGATCTCGACGTCCTCGGCGTCGGGGAGGCCCGCCGCGTACTCGGGGAAGGCCTCGACGCAGTCATCCGACCCCTCGCTCAGGGCGGCGACGGCCTCCTGCGCGGAGACGTCCATGAAGGCGCAGGCCGCCTCGGCGTCCTCGGCGTTCAGGGAGGCGACGAACCCCTCCGCGACGGTTCGCGCGGCCGCCTCCACCTCGGCGACGTCGTCGGGCGCCGCGGCCTCCGCGGAGGTCCCCTCCTCCGAGGGGTCCGACTCCGCCTCGCCGCACGCGGTCAGGGCCAGGGCCAGGGGCAGGGAGCACAGCAGGAAGCGTCGCACGGGAAGGCCTTCCGGAAGGGGGGTTCGTCTCGATCGCACCCTAACGGTCCGGAGAGAGGTCTTGTTCGTGGGGAAGGCCTCTGATGGGATGGAGGAAGGTGACCGGGGTCACGGTCGCCGTCTGGCGCACAGAGCACGCGCGGGCGTGCCCGTTCGACTCCGTCGTGCGTCCGCGCCGGAGGTGACATGACGTACCGATGGCAGGAGGCCGCCGCCCCCGAGGTCCTTCGCGCGGGGCCGCCCCCACGGCCGTTCCCACCGGTCTCCGAGCTGGTCGACGAGGTGCTGGCCGAACTCGCGTACACGGCGAGGGGCCACCCTCACCCCCTGGAACATCTGGAGGAGACGCGACGGGTGCTCACCACGGCCCTGCGCGCCTTCCTGGACCGGGTCGAGCACGGCCCCACCCCGGAGAACCGTGACGCCCTCGTCCGCGTCTTCCGTGCCTTCGGCGCCGACGAGGCCGGGCGGGGCCGCACCCTGGAGTGCCTGCACCACGGGATGCGCGTGGCCGCCGCGGTGACCTGGCGACGGGTGGCCGGCTCCGGGGCGGTCTCCCCCGACCGCATGGCCGCCCTGGGAGACGAGGTCTTCGCGTTCCAGGAGGAGGTCTCGGCGGCGGCCTCGGAAGGGTACGCCCGGGTGCGCGAGGCCGGGGTGGAGGAGCTGCGCCGCCGTCGCTCCCGGCTACTGGAGGTGCTGCTGGGCGAGTCCGGGACGGCCCCGACCCCGGGCGCCTTGGCGACCCTGGCCCGCTCCGCACGGTGGCGGGTCCCGGAGCGGGTGGCCGTCGCACTGTTGCACCGCGAGGACGTCGAGGGCCCTTCGGCCCCGGCGCCGCCGTCGGACGTGCTGGTGGACCTGGAACGGGCGGAGCCGTGCGCCCTGATACCCGACCCGGAGGGGCCCGGCCGGCTGCGCTCCCTGGAACGGTCCCTGCGCGGCTTCGGCGCGGTCATGGGGCCCACGGTGCCGATCATCGAGGCGTCCCTGTCGCTCTCGCGCGCCCGGGAGCTGGCGGAACTGGTGCGCTCGGGCGCGATCCCGGGCTCCGGACTCTCCCGGTGGGACGACCACCTGTCCGAACTGCTGTTGTCCCGGGACAGCGCGTTGGTCGCCGCGATGGCCCGCCGGCTCTTGGCTCCCCTGCGGGGGATGCGGGGACCACAGCGGGACCGGATGGCCGACACCCTGCTGGCCTGGCTGGAATCGGGCTTCAACGCCAACGAGGCGGCCGAGCGTCTGCGCATCCATCCACAGACGGTGCGCTATCGGATGCGGCGCCTGGAGGAACTGTTCGGAGCCCGACTACGCGAACCGGACACACGCTTCGAACTGGGGCTGGTGTTGCGGGCCCGACGACTCCTGGGCCCGTTGGAGTGAGGCGATACGGTGCCGGACTCTCCCATCGTGCTCCGCGCCCCTCCCCTTCCAGGGGCGTATGTTCGTAGCGGGCCCGATCACGGGCCGGTACGCACATCCACGAGAACCAAGGAGGCCATCGTCGTGGCCACGCCACCCTCCCCTTACGACTTCCTGCCCCCGGTCGCCTCGTTCACCGTCACCAGCACCGACGTCGCCGACGGGAAGACCCTGCCCACGGCCCAGGTCAGCGGGATCATGGGCGCGGGAGGACAGGACGTCTCGCCGCAGCTGTCCTGGAGCGGCTTCCCCGAGGAGACGCGGAGCTTCGCCGTCACCTGCTTCGACCCCGACGCCCCCACCGCGAGCGGGTTCTGGCACTGGGTCGTGTGCGACATCCCCGTCGACGTGACCGAGTTGGCGGCCGACGCCGGCAACGGTTCCGGCCTGCCGGAACAGGCCGTGACCCTGCGCAACGACGCCGGAGGCCACCGTTACATCGGCGCGGCCCCGCCCGCCGGGCACGGCCCGCACCGGTACATCTTCGCGGTGCACGCGGTGGACGTGCCCAGCCTGGGCCTGGACTCCTCCGCGAGCCCGGCCTTCCTGGGCTTCAACCTGTTCTCGCACGCTCTGGGCCGGGCGCTCATCACCCCGGTCTACGAGCAGGGCTGAGGCCTCTCACCGGTGGAGACGCCACGAGGGTGGGGCACGCGCGGCGCGCCCCACCCTCGACCCTTTTCCTCCCGGGGTCGTTGGATACACGCGCGAGAGCCGGGTTCGGTTGTCCCGTGAGCCGGATCCGGCCAAACAGGGGCCGCCGCGAGCCCCTTCGGTCTACGCTCGGTCCATCCCCACCACACCGATCCGACGAACGTCTGGAAGGGTTGACACCGGTGGCACAGAAGGCTTCGGATGACTCGGGAGAACCGACGGTCATCGTGACGACGGCGGGCTCGGCCCCGACCCCGGGGACCATCCTGCGCCTGCGCGAGCAGGGTTTCCGTGTGGTGGCCACCGACGTGGACCCGACGGCCCCGGGGCTGTACCTGGCCGATCGCGGCCACCTGGTGCCCCCGGGCGACAGCGACGCCTTCCTCCCCCGGATGAGAGCCCTGTGCGAGGAGGAGCGCGCGGTCGCCGTCATCCCCCTCGTGGACGAGGAGCTGCTCCGGATCGGCGAGCTGGCCGAGGACGGGATCGCCGTCCTGCTGCCCCGGGCCGGGTTCGTGACGACCTGCCTGGACAAGTACGTCCTGACCCGGAGGCTGGAGGAGGCCTCGATCGGGGTGCCGCGCACCTGGTCGGCCTCGGAGTGGCCCGCCGACGCGATCGAGGACGCCCCCGGCGGTCTCATCGTCAAACCGCGCAGTGGTCGGGGCAGCCGCGGTGTCACCATCGTCGACTCCGTCCGAGACCTGGCCGGGGCGATCTCCGAGAGCGGATACGCCGCCGACGAACTGATCGTCCAGGAACGCGTCACCGGCCCCGAGTACACGGTGTCGGTGGTCGTCTGGCGCGACGGCGAGGTGCAGGCGGTCGTCCCCAAGGAGGTCCTCCTCAAACAGGGCGTCACCAAGTACGCGGTGACCCGGCGCCACGCCGAGGTGGTCCGTACCTGCGTCGCCGTCCAGGAGGCGCTGCGCGCGGACGGGCCGTTCAACGTGCAACTGTGCCTGGACGCCGAGGGGCGGCCCCGGATCTTCGAGATCAACCCCCGCTTCTCCTCCACCGCCGCGCTGACCACCGCGGCCGGGGTGGACGAGATCGCCGGGCTGCTGCGCCAGGCCCTCGGTTCGGGAGGGCGGCTCACCGACGACTGGCGGGAGGGCGTGACCATGGTCCGACGGTGGACCGACGAGTTCCTCGACGAGGAGCGCTTCGCCTCGCACGGGCTCTCCCCCGCGCCCCTGCCCACCCGGAACGGCGAGGGCCTCGTCCTGCCGGGGACCACGATCCCCGGCCCCGCGGCCCCGGTGCCCCCGGCGCGTACGCGATGAGCGGCCGTCACCCGCTCTCGGAGGCGGTGGCCGAGGCGGTCACCGAGGTCGGCGCGCTCCTGCGCGAACGGCGCGGCGCCCCGGGCGCGCTCGACGGGGTCTGGCGGGGCTCCCAGTTCAAGGCGGAGGCCGACGCCCTGGCCCACCGCGAGCTGTCCGCGCGCCTGTCCCGGATCGACGGACGGATCCCGGTGGTGAGCGAGGAGGACCCCGACTCGCTGTCGCGGAGCCGGCCGGAGCGGTACTGGCTGATCGACCCGATCGACGGGACCGCCAGCTACGTTCACGGCTTCGACGGGTACGTCACCCAGGCCGCCCTGATGATCGGGGACCGGCCCGAGGTGGCGGCGGTCTACGCCCCGCAGCTCGACACCCTGTACACGGCCGTGCGCGGGCTCGGGGCCCGACGCGACGGGGTGGAACTGCCCCGTACGGCCACGACCGCGCCGGGCGAGGGGGTCCTCACCGACAACACCCCCGAACCCTCCGGGATCGCACGGCGGGTCTACGACCACTTCGGCTACGGCTCCTATCTGGAGAGCGGCAGCATCTCGTTGAAGCTGTGCCGGATCGCCGGGGGCGAGGCCCATCTGTTCGTCAAGGACGTCCCGGTGCGCGACTGGGACGTGGCCGCCCCCGATCTCGTCCTGTCCGAGGCGGGCGGCCGGGTGACCCTGCTGGACGGTTCCGCCTTCACCTATCGGGGCCCCTATGAGCACACCGGTCTGGTGGGCGCCGCCGACCCGTCCACCTGCCGCGCCGTGGCCCACTGGGCGAGCTCTCCACCTGCGAGGACAGGGGCCGAGGAGAGGTCTCCGGAAGGCTCCGGGAATCGCTCTCCGTGAGCTCTTTCGCGTGCCGTCCGCGCCACGTATCGTGTGGTCACCGACTCGCGCCTCAGGGGGTGGGAAATGGAGGTCCGACGTCTGCCGGCGCACTTGATGCGCGCCTCGGACACCGACCGCGATCTGACGATCGAACGTCTGGCCGTGGCCTTCACCGAGGGCCGACTCGACCACGACGAGTACGAACGTCGGGTGGGCGAGGCCCTGAACGCGGTCCTGGTCGGTGAGCTGCGCTCCCTGACCGCCGACATCCCGGCCCCCGCCCTCGTCGTTCCCGCGCCGCGACCGCATCGGGAACGGGAGCGTCCCTCTCGGCCCACGCCCACGGGCCGGGGCCCGGCCCGCTCCGAATGGGGCGAGGAGTGGCGGTGGTGGTCGGGGGCCGGGGTGCTGCTGACCGCCATGTGGGCGACGGCCAGTCTGGTGGGCGGTGAGCTCATCCCGTACTGGCCGCTGGTCCCGCTGGGGATCTGGGCCGCGGTCCTGCTCGCCTCGGCCATCTGGCCCGGCGACGCCGAACCCCCGGCCTAGGGGTTCCAGGGGCTCGGAGGTCAGCCGACGGCGTGGAGCCAGCGGACGGGGGCGCCGTCGCCCGCGTAGCGGAAGGGTTCGAGTTCCTCGTCCCAGGCGCGCCCCGTGAGTCGGTCGAGTTCCGCCGCGAGGTCTCCGCCCTCCACGGCGACCCGTTCCATGGCCGCGCGCAGGCGTCCCTCGGGCACGAGGACCTCTCCGGCGGCGCTGGTGATGGCGGTGAACACCCCGAGGGAGGGCGTGTAGCTGTAACGGACCCCGTCACAGCCGGGCGACCCCTCCTCGGTCACCTCGAAACGTAGGCGTTGCCACGCGTTCAACGCCGAGGCCACCTCTCCCGCGGTCCCCGCCCTTCCCTGCCAGTTGAGCTCGGCGCGGTGATGGCCGGGGGCCGCCGGTTGGGCGACCCAGTCGAGTTTCACGGGTACTCCAACGACACCCGCGACCGCCCACTCGACGTGTGGGCACAGCGCCGCGGGCGCGGAGTGGACGTACAAGACGCCACGTGCGGACACCGAACCTCCTGATACGAACGAGTGCGCTTCCCCGACGCCCTCGTACCACGAGAAGGTTGCATACCCGCTTGAACACCTTTTGCCCCATTGTGCCCCAATGGCACCCTGAGAACCATCTCGCACGCTGGTATTTTCCAGCGTTCCCACCATGCCCGGACCACACAGGGGCTAGCGTGTGCCCCAGGCTGTGACAGGGAGTCCGATCATAGTGGGGGCGGGTGTGCCAGACCAGTCTCGCGAAGACATCCCACCACCGAAACCCCACCACCGAACACCCCAAAAGGGCGGTTCAGGGCATGCTCTCACCACTTTTCGCCCGGTTCCGGCCACAATCGGCCCCGACCTCCCGCCGTGTTCCGACGCCGAACTCGTCCTGAGGGCCTGCAACGGCGACCCCCGCGCCTGGGAGGGGATCGTGGACCGGCACCTGCCCATGGTCAACCGGATCGCCCGCTCCTACGGGCTCTCCACCCCCGACCGGGAGGACGCGGTCCAGACCGTGTGGCTCAACCTCAACCGCCATCTGCCCCGACTGCGCTCCCCCCACCTGCTCCGCCCCTGGCTGCGCCGGGTGACCCGGAACGTGTGCGCGAGCCAGAGGGACCCGCTTCGACGAACGGTCCCGGTCGACCCCTCGGACCTGGCCGAGTACCCCATGCCCGAGCCCGACACCGAACACGAGTACCTGAGCAGGGAACGGCGCACCGAACTCCACCGGGCCATCGACGAACTCACCGACCCCGCCGACCGCCGTGTCGCCCGCTACTACCTGGACGACTCCCCCGACGCGGCCCCGATCACCCGACGCACCACCGCCGGCGAACGCAGGCACCTGTTCCGCCGGCTCCGCAGGTCCCTGGGCGTGGTGCCGACCCCGGCGAAAGGCGTGCGCGACCCGTGAACGAATCCGAACCCGGGCGAGACGCCGCCCTGGCCGCCTTCGACCGCTCCCTCGACGGAGCCGCCCCCGCACCCGTCCTCCTCGGGGGCCGGGCGGAACCGGACTCCCTGTTCCGCGCCGGAGAGGACACGACCTCGACGACCCTGCGCATGGATCTCGACGGTCTGGTGATCGACGCGCTGATCCTGGCACGAGGGGATCTACGTTCCCTCACCGGTCTCGTCAGAGGGGAGTTCGATCATCTGGAGGTGCGGCTGTACCGCCCCTGGGGGTGTCCGCGCCTGTTCGTCACGGTCGACGGCGGCTTCCGGTCGGAGGGTCTTCGACGTGGGCCGGCCTCCCTGACCGTGGAGCGCCCGGGCCACCCGCCCGTGGCCGGCGACTGGTTCGTCCTCTGAGGAAGGGGCGTCCGAAACCGGGTGTGCCGGACGGTCCGCTTCAGAAGACCGTCCCCCTTTATCCGGACAACCGGAGATCCACCCTGGTCGGGCCGTCCACAGGCAGCACACGAACGCTTCCTCCCTCCCCTTCCCGCTGCTATCACTGAAGACGGTCGACCCCCTCGGTGAAAGGCGGCCGAACGTGTCCCCCTGCGCGTTCCCCGATCCCCCGCACACCCCCACCTCATCGCACGACGAACACGCGGTCCTGATCACCGCCCGCCCCCTGCTGTCCCGGATCTCCCTCGGGGTCGGGCTGGCCGGAGCGGGCCGCGTCGAGGAGGGCGTCACCCTTCTGGAGAACCTCCATCGGTCGCTGCGCGGCCACCCCGTCTCCGAGATCCCTTCGGTGTTACCGGGCGTGCTCGTCGATCTGGGGCTGGCCCAGGCGCTGGCCGGCCGTTTCGGCGCCGCGGCCGAGCACCTGGATGAGGCCCGTTCCCTGGCCGCTTCCAGGAACCTCGTCCTGCTCGACACGGTGGCCCGTCAGAACCAGGGATGCCTGGCCCTGTACCGGGGCGAGACCGCCGAGGCCATCGGCACCTTCCGGGAGCTCGTACCGGTGGTCCCCGAGAGGCGACGCGAGGCGCTGCGCACCGACCTGGCCGAGGCCCTGCTCGCCGGCGGACTGATCGAGGAGGCGGGGCGCACCCTGGCGGAGTCGCCCTGGCGGGACGGGGAACCGGGGTCCGCCCGCACCCTGGTGGAGGCCGGGTTCCATCTGTCGTGCGGCGACCATCGGGCGGCCCTGCACCTGGCCCGTCGGGTCCGCCTGCGCACCGGGCGGGGCACGGCCTGGCACCGGCTCGCCTCCCGTCTGGAGAGGGTCGCCCTGCGAGCACCCGGCCGTCCGACGGGGCGGGTCCGCGCGTCCTCGTCCTCCGGGCGAAGGCGGTCCACGGACCCGGGCCTTCCCCGGTCGGGTCCGGCGGCACACGATCTCCCTCTGGTGCGTGCCGGGTTGGAGCGGGCGCTGGCCCACGGCGACCCCTCGTCCGCGCTGGAATGGGCCGAAGGGCTCCGGCCGGCGGCGATGGCCCGCCTCCGCCGGGGGCGATCGGCCCCGCCCTCTCCGGGGACGGTGAACGAACCGGTGCGGGAGCGACTGTTCGCCTCCCTGGACGGGCGGGCCTTCGTGCACTACGTCGCGGCCGAACATCGGGCACTGGCCCTGGTCGCGGTGGCCGGACGGGTCCACTCGGTCTCGTTGGGCCCGCTCCTACGGATACGTCGACTGCTCGCCCATATGCGGTACACGTACACGTCGACGGTGACCGAGGAGGCGCCACCGCGTATCCCGACCGAGGTCGGCCGGGCCCTCCTCGATCCGATCCTGCCCCTCGTGGGCGCCCGGGCCCTGGTCGTCACCGGGGAGCCCTACCTCGGCGATCCGCCCTGGGGGCTGTTCCCCGGGGCGCGCGACCGCCCGATCACCGTGGTCGCCACGGCCCGGGCACGCGTGGAACGCTCCCCCGCCCGGGATCCGCGCCGCGTCCTGCTGGCCGCCGCGGCGGGCCCCGAGGGCGCGGGAACCGAGGTACGCGCCCTGTCCGGGATCCACCCGGAGGCGCGGATCATGCGGAGCGTACGCAGGGGCCGGCTCCTGGCGGCCCTGGCGGGCGCGGACCTGGCCCACCTGGCCGGACACGGTCGCGTCGACGAGAACGCCCCGCTCCGCCCCCGAATGGAACTGAGCGACGGTCCGCTCCTGCCCCACGACCTGACACGGCTCCCCTCGGCGCCGAGGACGGTGGTCCTGGCCACCTGCTGGGGCGGACACGGCTTCCTCTCCGGCCAGGGCGGACCGGGCGGGTTCGCCGGAGCCCTGACCTCCCTGGGCACGCGCACCGTGGTGGCGAGCCCGCTGCCGGTCCCCGACGGGCCCACCGGCGAGGCCGCGCACGACTTCCATCGGGCCCTGCGCGAAGGGACCGACCCGTCCGAAGCGGTCTCCGCGCATCTCGGACGGGTCGGTTTCTGCTGCTACGTCGGTTGAACGGCCCGGCTACCAGCCGCGCTCGCTCCACTCGGACAGGTGCGGGCGCTCCGCTCCCAGCGTGGTGTCCTTGCCGTGGCCGGGGTAGACCCAGGTGTCGTCGGCCAGAGCGCCGAACACACGCTCGGACACGTCGCCGAACAGGGTGCGGAAGTCCGCGTCGGACCAGGTCTTGCCGACCCCGCCCGGGAAGAGGCTGTCCCCGGTGAACAGGTGGGTGTGCCCCTCGGGGTCGTCGTAGCGCAGGGCGATCGATCCGGGTGTGTGGCCGCGCAGGTGGATCACGGTGAGCGCGCAGTCCCCGACGGGGACGGTGCTGCCGTGGGTGACGGGCTCGTCCACCGACACCGGAAGCTCGTCGGCGTCGTCGGGGTGGGCGACCGTGCGGGCGCCGGTCTGGCCCACGACCTCGGCCAGAGCCTGCCAGTGGTCCTGGTGGCGGTGGGTCGTGACCACGCGGGCCAGCCCGTCCTCCCCGATCATCTCCAGGACACGGTCGGGTTCGGCCGCGGCGTCGATGAGGACCGCCTCCCCCGTCGCGCGGCAGCGCAGGAGGTAGGCGTTGTTGTCCATCGGGCCCACGGCCAGCTTGGTGATCGTCAGATGCGGTAGTTGGCGCAGGTCGGCGGGGCCGCCGACCCTGGTATCTCCGGAGTAGCTCACCCGACCATTGTGACCTGTCGTGGAGAGCGGGTGTACCCAGGTCGACGACGGGCTCATCGAGACCAGCGGGGAGGGCGTTTCTCGAAGAAGGCCGTCCGCCCCTCGACCGCGTCCTCACCGGCGAAGAACCCCGCCGAGAGCTCCCCCAGGCGGGCGAACTCGTCCGCGCGCCGCTCGGGAAGGATCCGCTCCCCGCCGGCGAGCTCGCCGATGAGCTCCTTGGTCCGGGCCAGCGCCTTCGGGGCGGCGGCCCGCATCCCCTGGAGCACGTTCTCCAGCTCCTCCTCCATCTCCCCCTCCGGAACCGCGCGGGTGAGGAGCCCGGCCTCGACCGCGGCCTCGGCGTCGAACACCTCGCCGGTGAGGAGGTAGCGGCTGAACTGGCGGGGGTGCATCCGCGCGGACAGAGGGAGGGAGATGATCGCCGGAACGACGCCGATGCGCACCTCGGTGAAGGCGAAGGTCGCCTCGGCGGGCGCCAGGGCGATGTCGGCGGCGGCGACCAGGCCGATCCCGCCCGCCCGCGCGGGGCCGTTGAGGAGGGCCACCACCGGTTTGGGGCCGGCCATGATCCGCTCGAAGATCTCCGGCAGCTCGGGCGCGGGCTCGACCGGCTCCCCCCTGAGGGCGGCACCGACCTCCTTGAGGTCCGCGCCCGCGCTGAAGATGGGGCCGGTGCCGGTGAGCACCACCGCGCGCACCTCGTCGTCGTCCATCGCCGCGCCGAGGGCCTCGAAGAGACCGGCGCGCAGCCGCGCGGACAGGGCGTTGCGGTTGCGCGGGGAGTCGAGGGTGATCGTGGCGACGGCCCGGTCGACGCTCGACCGCACGAGCGGGGTGTCGTCCGAGGGGGTCGCGGACGTCGGGTGCTGCGTCATCGCGGACTCGCCTTTCTCCGTTGGGCGCCCACGCCGGCCGAGATCACGGCGCGGAGCACTCGTTCGACCCACGGTCCGTGGGTGTCGGGTGGATCACACGCTAGCGCTCCACGGCCCGCGGGCCCCACACCGACCCCGCACGCACGAGGGCCGGGGACCGTGACGGTCCCCGGCCCTCGTGTCCTCGGGTCACCTTCCCCGGGCCGCCCGCGACAACGCGTCCGAGAAGTGGAGCATCGAGGCGACGGCCTCGGCCCCGTCGGCCGCCTCACTGACCCTCAGGGTCAGGGGCTCGGCGGTGACGGCACCGGTGTAACCGTGGTCGAGCTCGCAGCTCTCGTCGGCGCAGGAGGCCGGTTCCAGGTCGATGTGGGCGACGGCACCCCAGTTCACCGACAGGTTGACGCTGAGCACCAGTTCGCTGGGGGTGCTCCCCGGCGTGTACTGGGCCGGGTTGGGCACCACCCGGGTCAGCGCCACGGACTGGACGTTGCCCAGTTGGATGCTGTCGGTGGTGGTGGAGGCGTGCGAGGCGCCGCCGGGCTCCGTCGGTGGGTGCTCGTCGGTGTGGCACACCACGAGCCGGGTCGCGGTCAACAGCATCACGGTGATGTGACGCCGCATCTCCATCGCCGGGTCGAAGGTCGCCTCGTGGTGCACGATGAACGCCTCGGCGTCCTCATCACCCAGGGTGGTGGCGACGGCGTCGATGACCAGAGCCGGGTAGTACCCGCTCCGTTCGATCTCCAGCCGCCAGTCCGTGGGCACGGCACGTGTTTTCCTCATACCTCTATCCTGCCCCCTTCCGGCGACACTTCGCGACCTGCCACCGAAACGGGAGACCCACTGCCGGATCAGAACGTCACCCCGCGCAACCTCCTGGGGCCGGAGTCCGGACGCACCTCGGGCGCCTCGCGCAGCCACATGCGGGCTCCGAGGACGTGGGCGCCGGTGGCGTTCACCAGAACCGGGTCCAGATCCACGTAACCGATCTCGGGGAAGGCCTCGACCAGGCGGGACACCCGGACCAGCAGCTCCTCCAAGGCCTCCACGTCGGGCTGTTCGGCCAGCGAGGTGGCGCCCGCCGGCAGTCCGAACAACAGCGGGGCGGCCCGGACCGCGTGGATGAGGTCGGCCGCGTCCATGTCGGTCAGCGGGGCCAGCCGGAAGGAACGGTCGTCCAACAGCTCTGCGGTGACGTCGGCCAGCCCGAAGGAGACCACCGAACCGAAGGAGCGGTTGTCGCCGGCGCGCACCACCGTGGGCACGCCCGGGGCCGCCATCCGCTGCACCACCAGCTCGGCTTCGCCGCCGAAGCGGTCGTACAGGGACAGGTAGGCGCTGCGCACGTCGTCGGGGGTGCGCAGGTCGGCGCGGACGAACGTGCCTCCGGCGCGGACCCGCAGGTCGGGGGCGTCGGCTTTGACCACCGCCGGGTAGCCCAGCTCTCCGGCGGCGACCACGGCCTCGTCGGCCGAGTGGACCCGGATATCGGGGTAGGCGGCGATGCCGTAGCAGGACAGCAGCTCGTGCGTGTCCTCGTTGGAGATCGCCGTCTCCTCGTCGTAGCGGCGTTCGCCGCCGAACCAGGCGACCTCGTCCTTGGCCGCGTCGGCCTTGGACAGGGCCCGGGAGACGACGGAGCGGGCGCGGGCGCCGTCGATGTCGGGCAGTTCGGGATGGCGACCGGGCTTGCGGTCGCGCCACTGGGCGTAGCGGGTGGCGTGGGCCAGGGCGCGCACCGCGTCCTCGGGCGCCGGGTAGGAGGGCACCGAGCCGGGCAGCGTCTGGCCGAGGTCGCCGACGTGGCGCAGTTCCTCGGGCAGCCCCTGGCGTGCCAGGTAGGTGGCGACGATGGGCTTGTCCGACTCCAGGGAGCGGGCGCGCAGGACCCGGGCGACGTCGTCGCCGATCGGTTGCAGGGCCGGGACGAACACCACCACGACCGAGTGCACGTCGTCGGCGGCCAGGGCGGTCCGGAGCGCGTTGTCGAAGTCCTCGGCGGTGGCCTGCGGGCCCAGGTTGACCGGTTCGTGGGGCTTGAGCCCCTGACGCACGGCGGCGTCCTTGACCAACAGTTCCAGGGAGTCGGAGTTGCCGATGACGCCCACGCGCGGCCCCGCGGGCAGCGGCTGGTAGGCGAAGAGCTGGGCGGCGTCGAACATCTGCGTGATGTCGTCCACGCGCACCACCCCGGCCTGCTGGAACAGGGAGGTGACGGCGTAGTCGGGCAGGGCGAGCCCGCCCGCGGCGTGACCGGTGGGGGTGGCCTGCGCGGAACCTCCGCTGCGCACCGCCACGACCGGCTTCTGCTTGGCCAGACGCCGGGCCAGCCGGGTGAACTTGCGCGGGTTGCCCAGGGACTCCAGGTACTGGAGCACGACCTTGGTGGAGGGGTCCTCCTGCCAGTACTGCATGAGGTCGTTGCCGGAGACGTCGGCGCGGTTGCCCGCGGAGACGAAGGTCGACAGCCCCATCCCGCGTTCGGCGACCCGCTGGAGGATCGCCCGGCCCAGGGCACCGGACTGGGAGAAGAAGCCGATCGGCCCGGGGGCGGGCAGGTCCGGGGAGAGGGTGGCGTTGAGGGAGATCGCGGGATCGGTGTTGGCCACGCCCAGACAGTTGGGGCCCACCACGCGCATCCCCGCGGCACGTGCCGTGCGCACCAGCTCGTCCTGGCGGGCCCGACCCTCGGGGCCGATCTCGCCGAAGCCCGAACTGACCACGACCAGACCGTGCACCCCCTTCTCCGCGCACTGCTCGACCACGTCGACGACCATGTCGGCGCGGACCGCCACCACCGCCAGGTCGACCTGGTCGGGGACGTCCAGGATGGAGGGGTAGGCCCGCACGCCCACGACGGCCTTGGCCTCGGGGTGGACCGGGTAGACCGGCCCCTGGAACTCGCCGTTCAGAAGGTTGCGCAGCGCCGTCTGCCCGATGGTGTGGGCGGTGCGGCTGGCCCCGATGACCGCCACCGACTCGGGGAAGAGCAGGCGGGCTATGGACCGGGACTCGGCCCGCTGTTCACGGGCCCGCATGACCTCCTGGGAGCCGTCCGTGGGCTGAAGGTCCAGGGTCAGCCGGATGACGCCCTCGTCGAAGGTCTGCTGGGCCGTGTACCCGGCCTCACGGAAGACGTTGATCATCCGACGGTTCTCGGGCAGCACGTCGGCGATGAAACGGCGCATGCCGCGTTCGCGCGCGGCCGCCCCGATGTGCTCCAGCAGGACCGAGGCCAGGCCCCGACCCTGATGTCCGTCCTCCACGACGAAGGCGACCTCCGCCTCCTCCGGGGCGACCTTGTCGTAGCGCACCACGGCGACCAGGGAGTCGGAGATGGTGGCGACCAAGGCCACACGGTCCTCGTAGTCGACCGTGGTGAAACGTTGGACGTCACGGTCGGAGAGTTTGGGGTAGGGCGCGAAGAACCGGTAGTAGATGGTCTCCGGCGAGAGCCTGGAGTGGAACTCGCGCAGCAGGTCGGCGTCGTCAGGGGTGATGGGGCGCAGGTGCGCGGTGCCTCCGTCGGTCAGAACGACGTCGGCTTCCCAGTGGTTCGGGTAGGACTGCACGACTGTGAGACTAGACGACAAACGGCCGAATCCGGAGAAAGTCCATGCGGTCCGTCTGAAATCACCGCCCCACGGCCGGTTCGTGGGCGCCGGTTCCGCCCGACTCCGCATACTCTGTTCCAGTGGGTCCCAGGACCCGACGGCGCCGACGTTCCCGCGTACCGGAGCGCTGTCACTTCGTTACCCGACCCTGATCGTTCACCTGTTAACGTCGGGCGGGCACAGGTTCTCAACGCTCGGTGGTGGCTGGCGAAAATGACACGAGTGGTCGTGATCGGTGATCTGATGACCGACGCAGTCGCGCGCGCATTCCACCCGTTGGCCCGGGGCAGTGACACCCCCGCCTCGGTGGTCATGTACGGCGGCGGTTCGGGGGCCAACATCGCCTCTTGGCTGGCGGTCGAGGGCACCGAGACGACGTTCGTGGGTCGCCGCGGCTCCGACATCACCGGCCGTACGCGTGAGATGGAGCTCATGGGCTACGGCCTGGACTCGCGCATGGTCATGGACCCCGAGCGCCCGACCGGCACCTGCGTCGTCATGATCACGCACAGGGGCGACCGGACGATGCTCAGCGACCCCGGGGCCAACGCCAGGCTCCAGCCCGAGGACCTGCCCCGAGACGTCTTCTCCTCCGACGGCCACCTCCACGTGTCCGGCTACACCCTGATCAACTCCGACTCGCGCCGCGCGGCCCGGGTGGCCCTGCGCATGGCCCGCGAGAGCGGCATGTCCATCTCGGTGGACGGTGGTTCGCACGCCCCGCTGGAACGCGCCGGCGCGGAGAACTTCCTGGACTGGACCGAGGGCGCCCGTCTGCTCTTCGTCAACGTCGACCAGGCCCGGGTGCTGACCGGCCGCGACGACGCCGAGGCCGCCGCCAAGGTGTTGACCGCCTGGTTCCCCAACGTCGTCATCAAGCTCGGTGGGGAGGGCGGGCTGTGGGCCTCCAAGACCCGTGAGGACTGTGTGACCGCCCCGGCCGAACCGGTGGATCCGTCCCCGGGTTCGGTGGGCGCCGGCGACGCCTTCATCGCCGGGTTCCTGCCCGCGTGGCTGGCGGGCCGCCACCCCAAAGAGGCCCTGGGCCGGGCCAGCAGGCTGGCCGCCCGCGCCCTGCACCAACCCGGTGCCCGTCCCGACCTGGGCGAGGGGCAGCCGGTGCGCCGTGGCGCCCCCAGGGGCCAGCGCCTGCGCTGACACGTTCTTCGCGGGGCCCGTGGTCGACGACCACGGGCCCCGCTCTCGTCCTCGGGCGGGGAGCGCCTCGGGCACCGGAGCCGGAGCCCGAGGCCGGCGGATCAGCCGCCGGTGGTGGCCAGGGTGAGCGGCAGGACCCGTGGCGCCCCGGCCTTGCGCAGCAGTGCCGCGCCCACGGTCAGGCTCCATCCGCTGTCGACCATGTCGTCCACCAGCAGCAGCGGGCCCGGACGGGTGCGCTGCGACTCGGCCACCCTCTCCTGGAGTTCGGGGTCGGCCACCAGCTCCGAGTACACCTGTTCCAGGCGCATCGCGCTGTTGTGCCGCCGGGTGCCCGGGCCGCGGCCGGTGCGGTAGGAGAGCGAGCCCAGCGGGGTGAGCCTGCCCAACGAGGAGAGCCGGGACGCCAGGTCGGCGACCAGGGTCGGCCTGGTGAGCGAGGGCATCGCCACCACGCCCACGGGGCGCTCCTCCCAGTTCCAGGAGGCCAGTACCCGCACCACGCCCTGGAGCACACGTTCGTCCACCGGGGCGTCGGGCGCGTCCTCGGCGAGCACACGGCGCAGCTCGGTCCCCCAGCCGATGTCGGTGAGACGGCCCAGGGCCCGCCCCTCGTCGGCGCGCAGCTCGGGCGGGATCTTTCCGGACAGACGCACGCCGAGGGTGTCCATCCCCGTCGGCCACTGGCGACGGGGGGCGATCGGCGTTCCGGGCCGGTCCAGGTGGTCGGTGGCGGCCTCGCGCCGGCCCGCGTCCACCTCGGTGGGCCAGTACCGGCCGGTGCACACGTCGCAGCGTCCGCAGGCCACGGCCTCGGGGTCGTCGAGCTGACGGCGGAGGAACTCCATCCGGCAGGTGTCGGTGGCGATGTAGTCGAGCATGGCCCGCTGTTCACGCTCGCGCGCGGCGGCGACCTGCGCGTAGCGTGCGGAGTCGTAGGTCCACGGCCGCCCGGTGGCGATCCAGCCACCGCGCACCCGGCGCACCGCCCCGTCCACGTCCAGCACCTTCAGCATCTGTTCCAGCCGGGTGCGGCGCAGGTCCACCCGGGTCTCCAGGTGGGCCGGGGAGAGCGGCCCCTCGGCCTCGGCGAGCACGTCGAGGGTGCGGCGGACGGTCTCCTCCGGCGGGAAGGACAGCCCGGCGAAGTACTCCCAGATCTGCACGTCCTCGCGGCCCGGGAGCAGGATCACCTCGGCCCGTTCGACGCCACGTCCGGCACGGCCGACCTGCTGGTAGTAGGAGATCGGCGACTGCGGCGCGCCCAGGTGGGCGACGAAGCCGAGGTCGGGCTTGTCGAAGCCCATGCCCAGGGCGCTGGTGGCCACGAGCGCCTTGACCCGGTTGTCCAGGAGAGCGTCCTCGGCCGCCCGGCGTTCGTCGGGGTCGGTCTGGCCGGTGTAGGCGAGGACCTCCACACCCTGCTCGTTCAGGAAGCGGGCGGTCTCCTGGGCGGCGGAGACGGTGAGCGTGTACACGATGCCCGAACCGGGGATCTCGGGCAGGTGCTCGGCCAGCCAGCCGAGCCTGGAGGTGGCGTCGGGCAGCTCGACCACGCTCAGGCGCAGGCTCTCGCGCTCCAGGGTGCCGCGCAGGACCAGGGTGTCGGCCCGATCGTCCCCGGCCTGGAGCTGTTCGGCGACGTCGTGGGTGACGCGTTCGTTGGCGGTGGCGGTGGTGGCCAGCACCGGGACGCCGTCGGGCAGGTCGTGCAGCAGGGAGCGGATCCGGCGGTAGTCCGGACGGAAGTCGTGTCCCCAGTCGGAGACGCAGTGCGCCTCGTCGATCACGACCAGCCCGGCCCCGGCGGCGAGTTCGGGCAGCACCCGGTCGCGGAACTCCGGGTTGTTGAGCCGTTCGGGGCTGACCAGGAGCACGTCGACCCGGCCCTGGGCGACCTCGGCGTAGGTCTCCTCCCAGGCCGTGGTGTTGGAGCTGTTGATGGTGCGCGCGTGGATGCCGGCCCGTTCGGCGGCGGCGATCTGGTTGCGCATCAGGGCCAGGAGCGGGGAGACGATGACGGTGGGCCCGGCCCCCTCGGCACGGCGCAGGGCGGTGGCCACGAAGTACACCGCCGACTTGCCCCAGCCGGTGCGTTGGACGACCAGGGCCCGGCGTCGTTCGGCGACCAGGGCGTGGATGGCGGTCCACTGGTCCTCGCGCAGCCGGGCGCCGTCCCCAGCCAGGGCTCGGAGGTGTTCCTCGGCGCGTTCGCGCAGGGCGCCGAGATCGGTGGTGAGGTCCGTGGGAGTGGCCATGTCCTCTTTGGTACCAGAGACGGAGGGGCCTCAGGCGCCTGTCCACAGGGACGGTTCCGCACTTTCGCCGGAGCGTCCCCGCCCCGGGCGGCCCGGTGGGGCGGCGGGGCCGGATCCGAGCTCCGGGGTCACAGAACGGAAACGTTCTCGTTATGTGCCATTGCGTTCACACGGTGTGACCCGAACACTTTGCGCAAGGCCCCGTCTTCTGCGAATGGGAGCGCTCCCGCTCCCTTTCGCCTCCCGCTGAGAAGCACGAAAGGCACACGATATGAAACCCCTCTCCCCCGCTCGATACGCCCACCGACGCCCGCGGTCCCGCGGAGGCGGACTCGGTCTGTTCGCCGCGGCCACTGCGCTCGTGATGGGCGGCTCCGCCCTCGCGCTCACCGGTTCGGGGGCGGACGACGCCGCCCCCGTCTCCGCCGAGGGATCCACCGAGGTCCCCGTGGGTTCCGGCGGCTACACGACCGTCCTTCCCGAAGGGCGCTCCGGCCCCTCCGACCTCGACGGCGCCCCGGTCTCCCCCAAGGTCACCGACGACTTCGAGGGCCCCGCCCCCACCAACGAGTGGTGGTCCTCGCTGATCTTCCAGCGCTACCCGGACAACCCCTACGGCGAGAACCTGTTCGCCCACCCGCTCAACTTCCTGCCCCACTCCGGCGGCCTGGACATGGGGCACTCCGATACGCCCACCCTCGTCGGCGACGACCTCAAGTACGAGTACACCGCCGCCTCCGACCTCACCCTGGGCGTGACCGGCCTGGACTCCCCCGACACCCGCACCGCCGACCACGGCGACTGGACCGTCACCGCCCATTGGGAGGGCGGCGGCCCGACCCTGCGCGTCACCCTCGGCCAAGGGCTGCCGTTCGCCTACGCCGAGACCTCCGGAGCGGACGCCCGGGTGACCTTCGACGGCGCACCCGAGGTCTGGCACGAGGACGGCTCGACCGTCGGAGTCACCGTCAACGGCCGCCACTACGCCCTGTTCTCGCCCTCGGACGCTCCCTGGACCCTGGAGGGCGAGGCCCTCACCGCCGCCACCGGGGACGAGGGGTACTACTCCGCGGCGCTCCTGCCCTCCCCCGACGACCTGGACCGTTTCGCCCCCTACGCCCACTCCTTCGTCACCGGCTCCGTGGTGGAGTACGACTACGACGAGTCCGCCGCCACCCTGACCAGCACCTACCGACTGGAGACCGAGGCGCGCGAGGGAGAGGAGACCGGCACCCTCATGGCGCTCTACCCGCACCAGTGGGAGAACGCCACCGGAGACCTCACCGACCTGACCTACGCCTCGCCCCGAGGCGAGATGCGGGTCTCGGAGGGGTCGTCCTTCACCACCGAGCTCACCACCCAGGGCATCATGCCCTCGCTGCCCACCGTCGACGAGGCCGACCACGACCGGATGGCCGCGCTGATCGACGAGGTCCTGGCCGAGGAGGAGCTCTTCCCCGAACCCGGTGACACCTACTGGGACGGCAAGGCCATGGGTCGCCTGGCCCAGCTCGTGCCCATCGCCGACTCGATCGGACGCACCGAGGCCCGGGACGAACTCCTGGACCTGGTCAAGGGCCGTCTGGAGGACTGGCTGACCGTCGGGGGCGCCCGCCAGTTCCACCACGACGCCGAATGGGGCGCCATGCTCGGCTTCCCCGACAGCTTCGGGGCCGCGACGGAACTCAACGACCACGACTTCCACTACGGCTACTTCGTCTCGGCGGCGGCCATGGTCGCCCGCTACGACGCCGAGTGGGCCGACGAGGACGCCTGGGGCGGCATGATCCGCCTGCTCATCGAGGACGTGGCCGGGACCGACCCCGACAGCGAGATGTTCCCCCGTCTGCGCTCCTTCTCGCCCTACGCCGGACACGGCTGGGCCTCCGGTCACGCCGGCTTCGCCTCCGGCAACAACCAGGAGTCCTCCTCCGAGGGCATGCACTTCGCCGCCGCCACCGCCCACTTCGGCGCGTTGACGGGAGACGAGGAACTGCGCGACCTCGGCGTCTACCTGCACACCACCCAGGCCTCCACCGTCGCCCGCTACTGGCAGAACCAGGGCGGCGGCACCTTCCCGGAGGAGTACCCCGAGGACGTGGTCGGCATGGTCTGGGGCGACGGCGGCGACTACCGGATCTGGTGGGACGGCGGCCACGAGGAGCACTACGGCATCAACTACCTGCCCATCACCGCGGGCTCCCTGTACCTGGGCCACGACCCCGAGCACGCCGGGGCGGTCTACGACTCCCTGGTCGACAAGATCGGTGGCGAGCCGGACGTGTGGCGCGACATCCACTGGGCCCACCGCGCCCTCTCCGACGGCGATGACGCCCTGAGGATGTTCGAGGAGCAGTGGGACACCTACGAGCCGGAGGCCGGCGGTTCCGTGCCGCACACCTACCAGTGGGTCTCCACGCTCGCCGCGTTCGGGACCGTGGACGTGTCCGTCACCGCCGACACCGCGCACTACGCGGTCTTCGACAAGGAGGGTGAGCGCACCTACACGGCGTTCAACCCCACCGCGGAGGCGCTCACCGTCACCTTCTCCGACGGCACCTCCCTGGAGGTCCCCGCGCGTCAGGTCGCCGTGACGAACTGACCGAACCGATCCGAGCGTCCCCGCCCCGTGCCCCGGGCGGGGACGCTCTCCCGTCGTTCCCGAGGCCGACCGAGGGGCCGACACACCGGTCGGAGACGTCCACCGCACCCTGTTCCGGACGCGGTGGATCCCGCCCGGAACAGGGGCGGAACCCGGGTGCCGCGCGGCTCACACACGCCCGACCGCTCATCCGTGTACGTTTCAGTCACCGGGGCACGCCAGAATTACGGACATGGCCCGTACTACTTCCCGTCCCCCTGAGGATCTCGCCGAGAAGATCATCGACATCGACGTCTCCGAGGAGATGCGCGGCAGTTTCCTGGAGTACGCGTACTCGGTGATCTACCAACGCGCTCTTCCCGACGCCCGGGACGGCATGAAACCCGTCCAACGGCGGATCCTCTATCAGATGAACGAGATGGGTCTGCGGCCCGACCGCGGACACGTCAAATGCGCCCGTGTGGTCGGGGAGGTGATGGGCCGCCTCCACCCCCATGGCGACTCGGCCATCTACGACGCCCTGGTGCGCCTCAGCCAGCCCTTCGCCATGCGCGTGCCGCTGGTGGACGGTCACGGCAACTTCGGTTCGCTCGGCGGCGACGACGCCCCCGCCGCCATGCGTTACACCGAGGCCCGCCTGGACAGCGCCGCCGAGCTGCTGGTCTCCTCCATCGACGAGGACGTCGTCGACTTCAAGCCCAACTACGACGGTCAGGAGACCGAGCCGGAGGTCCTGCCCGCGGCCTTCCCCAACCTCCTGGTCAACGGCGCCTCCGGCATCGCCGTGGGCATGGCCACCAACATGGCCCCGCACAACCTGGGCGAGGTGATCGCGGCCGCCCGGCACCTGATCGCCAACCCCGACGCCACCCTGGAGGAGCTCACCGAGTTCGTCCCGGGCCCGGACCTGCCCACCGGCGGCACCATCATGGGGCTGGACGGCGTCCGCGACGCCTACCGCAAGGGTCGCGGCACCTTCAAGACCCGGGCGACCGTGTCGATCGAGAAGGTCTCCGCCCGGCGCACCGGCCTGGTCATCACCGAGCTGCCCTACAGCGTCGGCCCCGAGAAGGTCGTCAGCCGCATCAAGGAGCTGGTGCAGTCCAAGAAGCTCCAGGGCATCTCCGACCTGAAGGACCTCACCGACCGCAACCAGGGCCTGCGGCTGGTCATCGAGCTCAAGAACGGCTTCAACCCCGAGGCCGTGCTGGAGGAGCTCTACCGCCTCACGCCGATGGAGGAGTCCTTCGGCATCAACAACGTGGCGCTGGTCGACGGCCAGCCCCAGACCCTGGGGCTGCGCGAGCTCCTCCAGGTCTACGTCGACCACCGTCTGAACGTGGTGCGTCGCCGCAGCGAGTACCGCCGCAAGAAGCGTCGGGAACGGCTCCACCTGGTCGACGGCCTGCTCATGGCGCTGCTCGACATCGACCGCGTGATCGCCCTCATCCGCGAGGCCGACGACACCGCCGCCGCGCGCGAGGCCCTCATGGGCGCCTACGACATGTCGGAGATCCAGGCGCGCTACATCCTCGACACTCCGCTGCGCCGCCTCACCCGGTTCGACCGGCTGGAGTTGGAGACCGAGCGGGACCGGCTCAACCAGGAGATCGACGACCTCACCTCGATCCTGGAGTCCGACAAGAAGCTCCGTCGGGTCGTGTCCAAGGAGCTCAACGAGGTCTCCAAGAAGTACGCGACGCCTCGCCGGACGCGTCTGCGCGAGAGCGACGGCGCCGCCCGCGCCGCGGTGATCCCGCTGGAGATGGCCGACCAGCCCTGCCACGTGGTGTTCGGTGTGGACGGGCACATCGCCCGTACCAAGGGCGCCGCCCTGCCGCGTCCCCACGAGGGTCTGCGCGTGCCGCACGACGCGATCCACGTCTCGGTGCCGACCACCTCGCGTTCCGACGTCGGCCTGGTCACCGATCTGGGCCGGATGATCCGTGTCCCGGTCGTGGAACTGCCGGAGCTGCCCGAACCGTCGGCGGAGGAGGAACAGGAGCGCCCGCCCCTGGCCTCGGGCCTGGACGTGGGCGAGTTCGTCCAGCTCGACGAGGGCGAGTCGGTGGTCACCGTGGTGTCGATGGACGCCCACGGCCCCGGTTTCGTCGTGGGCACCCGGGGCGGTGTGGTCAAGCGGGTCTCCCCGGACTATCCGCCCAACAAGGACGACTTCGAGATCATCACGCTCAAGGACGACGACCGCGTCATCGGGGCGACCCAGTTGTCCACCGGTGAGGAGGACCTCGCCTTCGTCACCTCCGAGGCGCAGTTGCTGCGCTTCTCCGCCGGCACCGTACGTCCCCAGGGCCGCCCCGCCACGGGGGTGGCCGGTGTACGTCTGGCCGAGGACGCCCACGTACTGTGGTTCGGTGCGGTTCCGAGCCCTGGAGATTCGGTCGTGGTGACCGTCTCCGGTGACAGCACCGCCCTGGCCGGTACGCAGGCCGGGTCGGCCAAGGTCACCCCGTTCGAGGCCTACCCCACCAAGGGACGGGCCACGGGCGGTGTGCGCTGTCACCGCTATCTCAAGGGCGAGGACACCCTGTTGTTCGCGTGGGTGGGACGCTCCCCCGCCCGGGCCTCGCGTGCCGACGGCAAGCCGGTCCGGCTGCCCGACCCCAGCGAGCGCCGCGACGGTTCGGGCGAGGCACTGCCGCGTGCCATCACCACCGTCGGCACCGGACAGACCGACAGCGGGATCACGGCCCCCGACAAGGGCGCCTGAGACGAGGGAGAAGAACCATCATGAGCTCGAACGAGAACGGCACCGTCCCCCCAGGGGCCTTCGACGACGTGTTCGAGGCCAACGCCTCCTACGCCGAGACCTACTCGCTGGCCGGCCTCAAGCCCGTGGCCGCCCGCGGTCTGGCCCTGGTGACGTGCATGGACTCGCGCATCGAGCCGTTGCAGATGCTGGGCCTCAAGCCCGGTGACGCCAAGATCCTGCGGAACGCGGGCGCCCGGGTCACGGACGACACCCTGCGCACCCTGGTCCTGGCGGTGTACCTGCTGGGCGTGGACCGTGTGCTGATCCTGCCGCACACCAACTGCAAGATGGCCTCGGTCCCGGGCGATGACACCGTGCACGACCTCATCCAGGAGGAGTACGGCGTGGACACCCGCAGCCTGGAGTTCCACACCAACGACGACCAGTTGGGCGCGCTCGCCCACGACCTGGAGCGGATCCGTCACCACCCGCTGCTTCCCGCGGGTCTGCCGGTGACCGGCGCCATCTACGACGTGGACACCGGACGGGTCGCCCCGACCGGTCTGTGAACGTGCTCCGGGCGCCCTGAGGTGTCGAGACGGACGGGGCCGGGGATCATTCCGGTGGGCGTGGGATCACGGCCGCCTCCCGGTACGGCCCCGCCCGTCTCGTCCTCCGCCCGGGGAACACGGTCACCTCGGCGACCGTTGTCCCCGAACGGTGTGACACGTCGAGAGGAGCACCGTGGAAGAGAGCACCTACGACACCTACAACCAGGCCCGCATCTACCTGGAGTTGGGCGACCCGATCTACGCCGCCCGCATCCTGGCCCCCGTGGTCGAGAACGAGCCCGGCAGCCGCTCCCTGTTGGAGCTCCTGGGGCGCGCCTACTTCCTCTCCGCCCAGCTCCACCGGGCCGAGGCGACCTTCCGGTCCCTGATCGAACTGGATCCGGTGGACCACTGGGCGCACATCGCGCTCGCCCGCACCCTGGAACGCCAGAGCCGCCACGAGGAGGCGGCGACCTACCGAAGGATGTACGCCGTGATGTCCGGGGGCTCCCTGGACTGACCGGGGCCGTCCGGGGCCGGAACCCGAGGGCCCGGCCCCTCTCCCCCGGCGGGGGCGTTACCCTGCGGTCATGGCTCCCACATCCGACCGCCCCGGACCCGACTCAGCGTGGGTCGACCGTTCCTCGAACCCCGCGCGCGCGTGGGCCGACGAGGCGGTGCGCAAGGTGATCGCCGACGACACCCGTTCGGCCGACACCCACCTGCACGTGTTCCCCCTGCCCCCGGAGTGGGGGATCGACCTGTACCTGAAGGACGAGTCGGTCCATCCCACCGGCAGTCTGAAGCACCGTCTGGCCCGGTCGCTGTTCCTGTACGGGCTGGCCAACGGTTGGATCACCGAGCACACCACGATCGTGGAGGCCAGTTCGGGGTCGACGGCGGTCTCCGAGGCCTACTTCGCCCGCCTCCTGGGGCTGGACTTCATCACGGTGGTCCCGCGCAGGACCAGTCCGGAGAAGATCGCGCTGATCGAACGCCACGGGGGCCGTTGCCACTTCGTGGACCACCCGCCCGAGATGTACTCCGAGGCCGAGCGGCTGGCGGCCGAGACCGGCGGCCACTACATGGACCAGTTCACCTACGCCGAGCGGGCCACCGACTGGCGGGGGAACAACAACATCGCCGAGTCGATCTTCCAGCAGTTGGAGATGGAGCGGCACCCCTGCCCGGACTGGATCGTGGTGGGGGCGGGCACCGGCGGCACGTCGGCGACCATCGGTCGTTACCTGCGCTACCGACGGCTGCACACCCGGCTGGCCGTCGTGGACCCGGAGAACTCGGCCTTCTTCCCCGGCTGGGTCACGGGGGCCTCGGACTACTCCAGCGGCATGCCGTCCCGGATCGAGGGGATCGGGCGCCCCCGGATGGAGCCGAGTTTCGTCCCCTCGGTCATCGACCTGATGATGCCGGTCCCCGACGCGGCGAGCATCGCCGCGATGCGCCACCTCAACGATCTGACCGGACGCTGCGCGGGCGGTTCCACCGGGACCAACCTGTGGGGCGTGTGGCACCTGGTCGCCCGGATGCTCCGTGAGGGGCGCCGGGGCAGCGTGGTCACCCTGATCTGCGACGGCGGCGAACGCTACCAGCACAGCTACTACAACGACACCTGGGTGTCGGAACGGGGCCTGGACCCCGCCCCCTACCGGGCGGCCATCGACCGTTTCCTCACCGAGGGCGTCTGGGAGCCGCCGGCCGGCCCCTGACCCCGTGGCGGGGCCGGGGCCGGGCGCGACGACTCAGGCGTCGATGCGCTCCAGGTCCAGCTCCTGGGCGCCCTCCTGGATGAACCGGCGGCGCGGGGCCACCTCGTTGCCCATCAGCAGGTTGAACACCGAGGCGGCCTCCTCGGCCTGCTCCACCCGGATACGGCGCAGGGTCCGGTAGCGCGGGTCCATGGTGGTCTCGGCCAGCTGGTCGGCGTCCATCTCGCCCAGACCCTTGTACCGCTGGACCGGCTCCTTCCAGCCGACCTTGCGCTTCTCCAGGTCGAGCAGGGTGCGCTGGAGCTCGGCGTCGGAGTAGGTGTAGATGTAGCGGTCCTCGGGCTTGGCCCCGCGCTTGCGCCGCACGTTGGTCAGCTCCACCCGGTGCAGCGGCGGGACCGCCGCGTAGACCCGGCCGGCCTCCAGCATCGGACGCATGTACCGGTAGATGAGGGTGAGCAGCAGACATCGGATGTGGGCGCCGTCCACGTCGGCGTCGGCCATGAGGATGACGCGGCCGTAGCGGGCGGCGTCCAGGTCGAAGGTGCGGCCCGAACCGGCCCCGACGACCTGGAGGATCGCGGCGCACTCGGCGTTCTTGAGCATGTCCGCGACCGAGGACTTCTGGACGTTGAGGATCTTGCCCCGGATGGGCAGGAGGGCCTGGAACTCCGAGTCCCGGGCCAGCTTGGCGGTGCCCAGCGCCGAGTCCCCCTCGACGATGAACAGCTCGCTGTGCTCCAGCCCCTCGCTGCGACAGTCCACCAGCTTGGCGGGCAGAGCCGAGCTCTCCAGGGCGTTCTTACGCCGCTGGGTCTCGCGCTGCTGGCGGGCGGCCAGGCGGGCCTTGGCGGCGCCCACCACCTTCTCCATGACGGTGCGGGCCTTGGCCTTCTCCGTCTTCTTGGTGGAGGTGAGGAACTCGCGCAGTTCCTGGCCGACCACCTGGGAGACGATCCGGGACGCCGCGGACGTGCCGAGGATCTCCTTGGTCTGGCCCTCGAACTGGGGCTCGGGGAGGCGGACGGTCACGACCGCGGTGAGCCCCTCCTGGGTGTCGTCCTTGGTGACCGGGTCGTCGCTGTTCTTCAGCAGCTTGGTGGCGCGCAACTGGTCGTTGATCACCCGGACCAGGGCCCGCTCGAAGCCGTTGATGTGGGTGCCGCCCTTGGGGGTGGCGATCACGTTGACGAAGGAGCGGACGGTGGTGTCGTAGCCGGTCCCCCAGCGCAGGGCGACGTCGACGTCCAGACGTCGTTGGACGTCGGCGGGCACCATGTGGCCCGACTCGTCCAGGACCGGGACGGTCTCGGTGAAGGTACCGCTGCCCTGGATGCGCAGGACGTCGCTGATGGGGTCGTCGGGGGCCAGGAAGGTGCAGAACTCGCCGATCCCACCGTCGAAGTGGAAGGTCTCGGTGTAGGGCTCCTCGCCCTCGACGCTCTCGTCCCGGACGGCGATGGTCAGGCCGGGGATGAGGAAGGCGGTCTGGCGGGCCCGGTCGAGCAGGTTCTCCCGGGCGATCTCGGCGTCCTTGAGGAAGATCTGCCGGTCCGGCCAGAAGCGGATGCGGGTGCCGGTGATCTTCTTGGCGATCTTGCGGACCTGGTCCAGCCCGGAGGTGGGGGTGAACTCGGCGTCGGGGCCGGGGCCGGCGAAGCGTCCGGCGATCCCTCTGCGGAAGCTCAACGCGTGCGTGTGCCCCTGCCGGTCGACCTCGACGTCCACCCGGGCCGAGAGCGCGTTGACCACGGAGGCGCCCACGCCGTGCAGACCGCCCGTGGCGGTGTAGGAGCCGGAGCCGAACTTGCCGCCCGCGTGGAGCTTGGTCATGACCAGCTCGACACCGGACAGTCCGGACTTGGGCTCGATGTCCACGGGGATACCGCGGCCGTCGTCGCTCACGGAGACGGAGCCGTCGGGGTGCAGGGTCACGTCGATCCGGCCGCAATAGCCGCCCAGGGCCTCGTCGACGGAGTTGTCGATGATCTCCCACATGCAGTGGGTGAGGCCGCGGCTGTCGGTGGACCCGATGTACATGCCCGGCCGTTTGCGCACCGCTTCGAGTCCCTCGAGGACCGACAGGTGTCGGGCGGAGTAATCCTCGGGATCGTGGACGGCTGCGGTCAAGGCGGTCACTCGGACATCTCCTGCGTCTTGAGGGCCATCGGGGCGCTGATGCGGCGTGTGCCCTTTGTACCGCGCCGCACCGACGGTTCGAGGGGGCCAGGCTACGACGGGCCGGGGGGCCGTGCCGTGGCGAGGGCCGTGGCGGGCGGGGTCGTGTCCTCCCGGGAGGCGCTCGCCTCGACGTCCGGGAGACGTCGTCTCCGGAAGCTACTGTGACCGGTCGCACAGACCGACGAATCGGCTCCGTCAGGCCCGCTCCGCGCGAGACTACCACCTCTGATGGTCGCTACCTGGATACGCCCGTTTTCCGGGGATAGTCGAGGCTTACCCCGGGGTACAACCAGGAGTGCATACGGCTTCCGGCCGGAAAGACCCCAAGGGGCACCCTCTAGGCACGGACCGGGCGGATTCCGCTGTCGGCGTACACGGAACCCGGTTGGGAACGTCTGGGTCGGGTTAGATGTTGTCAGAGGTGACTAACGCCGAGTATTGAGGATGGCGAAGTGACTGGAACCCTTGCCCCCACTCAGCCGCTGACGGCTGCCGACCGTTGCGACCGTTGTGGTGCACAGGCCTACGTCCGGGTGCTGCTGAACTCCGGCGGCGAACTCCTGTTCTGCGCGCACCACATGCGCAAGCACGACGACTCAATCCGCAAGATCGCCTCGGACATCCAGGACGAGACGAGCAAGCTCACCGAGAGCAAGAACGACAACGCGGACGAGCGTTAGCCACGACGACCAAGAGACGATGACGGCGGTCCCCGAGGGGGCCGCCGTCGTCGTGCGAAGGATCTCAGTCCGGCAGGACCCGGTTGTGGTAGCGCGAGACCTCCACGAAACCCGAACTCCGGTACAGCCCTAGCGCGGGCCCGTTGGCGGCCACCACGCACAGGTAGGCCCGGCGGGCCCCCTTGTCGTGGGCCCAGGCCAGCAGGTCGGCGAGCACGTCCCTGGCGATCCCCCGGCCTCGGGCCGCCTCGACCGTGCCCATCGAGCAGATCGCCACCGATTCCCCGTCCAGGACCGCGCAGCCGCGCCCGTCCCCGCTCTCGTGGACGCCGTAGGCCGCCGTCACCGCCCCCAGGATCCGCACCACGCCGTCGGTCCACGCGGGATCGGAACCGGCCCCGGCGAACAGCTCGATCCAGCGGTCGGTGGGCCGGTCGTGGATCCGGGTCCGTCCGGGGGCCTTCGGCCGTTCGAGAGGCTCGCGGGCGAGCACCAGGGTGGGCTCCACCCGCTCGTACCCGTGCTCGGCCAGACGGGCGTCCGTCTCCTCCTCGCCGGGCCACACCTGGACGCAGGGACGCAGCCCACGGTCCCGGTAGAACCGGGTCACCTCCGCGACGTCGGCCTCCGGGGACTCCAGCAGGGCGCAGTTGGCCCGTTTGGTGACGCCGTCGGCCAGGCCGAAGCGCCAACCGGCGCGCGTCTCGACGTGGAAGGGCGGCCAGTCCCGGGTCACGCGCGCGGCCCATGGGTGCATGTTCGTCTCCTCACGAGGGGGTGTTCTCCGGCTCTCAGAACCCTGCCGGCATCCACGCCCGGGAGGCACCCCGGGCCCTCCGTACACGACCTAGCATGGGCTCCGTCCCAGGACACACGACGTTCGGAAGAGAAACACGCATGCTCATCCTGCTCCCGCCCTCCGAGGGCAAGGCCACCTCCGGCGACGGCCCCCGTCTGGACGTGGACTCGCTCACCCTCCCGGGGCTGGCCCCGGCCCGGGAGCGGGTCGTCGAGGCGCTCACCGAGGTGTGCTCCGGCCCCGAGGACACCGCGCGCGAGATCCTGGGTCTCTCGGTCTCCCAGACCGACGCGATCAAGCGCGACCTCGACCTGGCGGTCGCGCCCACGTTGCGCGCCGCCGACCTGTACACGGGCGTCCTCTACGACCGGTTGGGGCTGCCCGACCTCCTGGCCGAGCGTGGCGAAGCGACCCGGGAACGGATCCTGGTCTTCTCCGGACTGTGGGGCGTGGTGGGGCCGGACGACCACCTGCCGCCCTACCGTCTGTCCATGGGGGTACGACTGCCGTCCCTGGGCGGGTTGGGGGCCTACTGGCGCAAGGCGCTGACCGGCCCCCTGAACGAGCTGGTCGGAGACCGTCTGGTCGTGGACTGCCGCTCCTCCTCCTACGTCGCGGCCTACAGGCCGGCCGGGGAGGTCGCGGAACGGAGCGTGGCCGTGCGCGTCCTTCGGGAGAAGGAGGTCGACGGAGAGCTCCGACGCTCGGTGGTCAGCCACATGGCCAAGGCCACCCGCGGCGACATCGCGCGGGTCCTGGTCCGGGAGGGCGTCGAGGCGCGCACCCCGGAGGAGCTGGTCGCGGCGCTGCGGGACCTGGGGCACACCGTGGAACTCCAGGAGACGGGCGGGCCGGGCAAAGCCCGCACGATGGACGTCGTCGTACGCGACTGAGTCCGCGGCGAGGCCCCTCACGAACAGGGAGATCGTGCCCGTAAAGCGGATCAGGGCGACTTTATGCCACACCTACAGAGCGTCCGGCACCATGATTCGCATCGGATGGAGATCGGACTCCGTGCGGGGGTGAGAAGGTACTCGGCTCTGTAAGGGACACGCGGGGGTCGCCACACACCCGTGAGCAGCTTCGGGTACACACACGCGCAGGCGCGCCTTCCCGCGGGAGCGGGAGGCGCGCCTGTGTCGGTCCACGGCAGCGGGCCGATCCTGGGCCGACCGATCAGTCCAGGTAGTCGCGGAGCACCTGCGAACGCGAGGGGTGACGGAGCTTCGACATCGTCTTGCTCTCGATCTGCCGGATGCGCTCACGGGTGACCCCGTAGACCTTGCCGATCTCGTCTAAAGTCTTGGGCTGACCGTCGGTGAGCCCGAAGCGCATGGAGACCACGCCGGCCTCGCGCTCGGACAGGGTGTCCAGGACCGAGTGGAGCTGTTCCTGGAGCAGGGTGAAGCTGACCGCCTCGCCCGGCTGGATCGCCTCGGAGTCCTCGATCAGGTCGCCGAACTCGCTGTCGCCGTCCTCGCCCAGCGGGGTGTGCAGGGAGATCGGCTCACGGCCGTACTTCTGCACCTCGACGACCTTCTCCGGGGTCATGTCGAGTTCCTTGGCCAGCTCCTCCGGGGTGGGCTCGCGGCCCAGGTCCTGGAGCATCTGACGCTGGACGCGGGCCAGCTTGTTGATGACCTCGACCATGTGCACCGGGATACGGATGGTGCGGGCCTGGTCGGCCATGGCGCGGGTGATCGCCTGACGGATCCACCAGGTGGCGTAGGTCGAGAACTTGAAGCCCTTGGTGTAGTCGAACTTCTCCACCGCGCGGATCAGACCCAGGTTGCCCTCCTGGATCAGGTCCAGGAACAGCATGCCGCGGCCGGTGTAACGCTTGGCCAGGGAGACGACCAGACGCAGGTTGGCCTCGAGGAGGTGCTTCTTGGCGCGGCCGCCGTCCTCGGCGATCCACTCCAGCTCGTCCCGCAGCTCGAAGGTGAGGACATCGGCCTCTTCGGAGAGCTTCTCCTCGGCGAACAGGCCGGCCTCGATGCGCTTGGCGAGCTCGACCTCCTGCTCCGCGTTGAGCAGCGGGACCTTACCGATCTGCTTCAGGTAGTCCTTGACCGGGTCGGCGGTGGCGCCGGCCGCGACCACCTGGGCGGCGGGGGCGTCGTCGTCATCGTCGTACAGGACGAAGGAGTCGTCGTCCTTGCTCGGCTTGACGGGGGCGCCGACCGTCTCGGGCTTGACCGGCTTGACGTTGGTCTCGGTGTCGGGGGTGTCCTCGACCAGCTCCAGCTCGGCGCCGGTGTGCTCGAGGTCGTCCTCCAGACCCTCCTCCGCGAAGTCGCCCGCGTCCGAGGCCAGTTCGAGGTCCTTCTTGGCGGACTTCTTGGTCGCGGTCTTCTTGGTGGCGGTCGCCTTCTTGGCGGCGGGCTTCTTGGCCGCGGCCGCCTTCTTCGGGGCCGCCGCGCGCTTGGCGGTGGTCTTCTTGGCCGCGGGCTTCTCGGCGGGCGCGCCCTCGGAGTCGTCGACGACGGCGGTGACCGTCTCCGGCTGCTCCTGGGCCGCCGCCGCGCGGGTGGTGGTCCGGGTGACCTTGGCCGACCGGGTCGTGGTCGAGCGGGTGGTGGCGGATCGAGAGGTCGTCGTCTTGCGCCGCGTGGTCTTGCGCCGCGAGGAGGCCGACTCGGGGACGAGTACGGTCACGCCCTCCTTGGCCAGGCTGCGGAGCACGGACTGCGCCTGCGACATCGGGATTTCGGCCTCTTCGAAGGCACGGCGCACGTCCTCGGGCTCAAGAAAGCCCTGGGACCGCCCACGCTCGATCAGCTGCTGAATGACGGGCTCTTGCAGTGACTCGGACTGCTTCGAGCGAGTCGAACTGGCAGATGACACAAACACCTCTCGAACGGACGTGTGGCGAGATTTGTCGGACCCGGTGGTCCGTCGTTGGCCGGGACCGGGCACTGCACCCTCTCCCACCTGTGGCCTGGATCGTCCCCACTGGGCGGGGAAGCCGGGGTCACCTCCGCTTCGCGGGGCGCGGCGGCTTCTTCACTGTAGGCAAGGCAATGGACTTGTTCGTACGATCTACCGCTCCGACACGGAATCGATCACCGGAAGCTGAACGGCCAGCAGCGTGACATCATCGTCCTGCTCATACCCCTTCAGCATGCTCTCAACAAGGTACTCCAGCATCTGCTGTGGATCGCCCACCACGTCGGGCCGGGCCTCGGCAGCCTTCCGCACGAGTTCGTCGAGACCGGCGTCGACCGATCGTTTGCGGTTCTCAACCAGTCCATCGGAGTAGAGGGCGACCGTGTTACCGGGTTGTACGAAGAATTTGTGATGGCCCCGGTCGGAGCTGACCCCGAGCGGTGTATCGGGCTCGGTGTCGAGCAGTGAGGGCCCGGCGTTGCCGGCGACCACCAGCGGCGGAAGGTGTCCCGCGTTGCTGAGGTCGAGTTGTCCGGTCACCGGGTCCAACACGAAGTAGACCAGGGTCGTCACCTGATCCATACCCTCCGTGGCCGTGAACATGCGGTCCAGTCCGGTCAGGACGTCCGCGGGTTCGGGCATGGAGAACGCCAAGGCGCGCAACGCGTTGCGGATCCGACTCATTCCCGCGGCGGCCGGGATGCCCTTGCCCATGACGTCGCCGAGGACGCCGGCCACGCGGCCGTCCGGTAGAGGGAAGGCGTCGTACCAGTCGCCGCCCACCTGGACGTGCTGGGAACCCGACCGGTAGTAGGCGGCCAGTCGCACCCCGCGCACCTCGGGCAGCGCCTCCGGCAACAGGCTGCGCTGGAGCTCCTCGGCGGTGCCGTGCTCGCGCTCGTAGACGATGGCCCGGCCGATGGCCAGGGCGCACTGCCCGGCGAGCGCTTCGAGGAAGACGCGTTCCTCGTCGGCGACCTCGCGCTGGGCGTCGAAGGAGAAGCGCAGGGCGCCGATGGGCCGGCCCGCCGTCATCATCGGCAACGCCACCCAGGCGCGTTCCCGGGTGCGTTCGATGAGCGCCTCGACCTCGGGGGCCCCGTCGAAGAGCGCGCGCAGCTCGGCCGGTCCCGAGACCAGGCAGGGCGTGCGATCGGCGACCGCCTTGGCCGCGATGTCGGGATAGTCCAGATCGAACCCGCGCTCGGGCGGCCCCTGCCGGCCGTCCGCGGAGAGCATGCGCAGCCGCAGCCGATCGCGGTCGAAGAGGACCAGCGAGGTGTGGTCGGCGCCCACGCCCGAGCGGCCGATCTCCGCCATGGCCTGGACGACCTCGTCGGCGGTGAGCGCCTCGGCCAGGTCGGAGGTGGCCTTCTGGAGCCGGGCGGTGCGCATGGCCGCCTCGCTGAGCTGCTGGTTGAGGCGCTGCCGCAGTTCGTCGGCCTCACGCTCGGTGGTGACGTCGATCAGCGTGCCGACCCATTCGACGGTCTCGGTCCCGTCCATGATCGGATGCGCCCGCGCCCGGTAGTGGTGGTGTCCGCCCACGCGCGTGCGCACGCGGAAGAGTGCGTCGAAGGGGGTGACGTCCAGGACGGCGTCCTCCCATGCGCGCTCCACCCGGGGCCGGTCCTCGGGGTGGAGGGCGTCCAGCCAACCGTGGCCGAGGTAGGAGTCCAGGTCCTGGCCGGTGAGCGTGCGCCACTGGGGGCAGTCCTCGCGGATCTCTCCGGCGGGACCCGCCGACCAGACGATCTGGTTGCCCGCTTGGAGGAGGGCGCGCAGGCGCTGTTCGCCGCGGCGGGCGCCGTCGTCGTCGACGTCGCGGGCCGCGATCAGGGCGATGTGCTCTCCCCCGTCGGTCGGGTCCTCGACGGGGAACCAGGTCAGATCCCAGACCCGACCGTCGGGGGTGCGGTGCCGACCGCGGACGGCGCGCCCGCCCTCACGCGCACCGGTCAGACAGGCGACCTGGGCCGAGGCTCCGGCGGTGTCGCCGGCCTCCTCCAGGACCTGGCCGGGGGTGCGCCCCAGGCAGCGTTCGGGGGTGCTGCCGAAGACCGCGGCCATGCGCGGGTTGATCGAGCCGAAGGCGTCGTCGGGACCGAGCAGGGCGAACCCGATCGGAGCGTCGGTGAGGAGGGTTCTCACCGCGTCTGGCAATTCCGCCACACTGATCCGAGGTGGGGGAATGGACGTCTCGGCGCTCAACTGCTCGACACCTCCGGAGCCGTCGGAAATCCCCAGCCGGGTTTCGTTGGGGGTCGTTCTCGGACCACGTGGTCCCTGCGCATCGTGCGCGCCACCCGTTCCCGGTGGCGCCGCCGCTCGGGGTGCGCGGCGCCGATTCCGATCGGGGGGCTCCGCGGCTCCCGAGGGTCATGTCCCCATGACTCCTCTCGGCCGCTGTCACGGCTCAAGCATAAGACACACCCGGCCGGGCGCAACGGCCATGGTGGCGGGGGTCCGGGTTGCCCGCGGAAGGTAAATAATAGGCCACGAGCCGACCGCGCCTCCTCGGATCCGGGGTTTCACCGGCGTGTTCTCCGGCCATTCCCACCGACGGACGGATATCGACGATCGGCGGTGAACACCGCAGAACAGGGCCGTTGTGTGCCCGAAACACCCTTTTCGTCGAGATGACACGCGATAACGACGTGACCTGAGTAAACATCGTCCCCCTCAGGTTTTATCCTCAGCACGCCGGTCGAGGGGTTGACAGTGCGTTCAGAACAAGTGAAATGGGTGGAGGTCACCTTCCCGACCATCTTCAGCCAGGAGTGTGAGCGAGAATGCTCCAGACCTTCCCGGTCCAGGATCTCAGGCGGATCTCGGCCAGGCTTCACGACGAGTTCAGCGGGCTGTCCCACCGCTGTGTCGAGCGCTGTGTCAGCGACGCCTGGAACTGCGCCGAACACCTGGGCATCGAGGTCACACCGCCCCTGGTCGAAAGGGTGGCCCGCGAGCACCTGGAGGCGATGGTGAACTCCGTACCGCCCTCGCAGGTCACGAGGAAGGCCCCACGCCGCTCCGGCACCACCCTGTTCACCGGTCACCGCACCGTCCCCGAGCCGCGCTGACCCGCGACCGGAGACTCTCCGAGACCACACGCGGGCTCACTCCCCGCGCCGACTGGCATACGCTCGGGACGTGCCCTCCGCGACGCCCCCGCCCACAGGACCCGACGTTCCCGCCGCAGCCTTCGAGGAGATGCTGCGCGCGGCCCGAGCGCTGCTCGCCATGCGACACCCGCTCGACGCCGAGCTGTCCTTCAGCGAACTCCTGGGTTCCTGGTGGGGCGCCCGGCTGCCCGGAGTGGACGTGGAGCGACTCCTCGGCGAGGGCCTGATCACCCACGCCACCGCCTCCGGAAAACCCGCCGGCCTGGGGATCCTCGCCGCGATCACCGCCCTGGGCACCTCGTCCTCCCAACGCGATCTGGCGGAACAGGGCATGATCGCCCTGCGCGAGCGAGGCCTTCAGGCCCCCGCCTGGGCGGACCAGCTCGGCGCGGTCACCCCGGTCGCCGCCTACGTCCACGGCGATCTCTTCGGCGACACCGACGACGTGGTGTGCGTGTTCAGCAGGGACGCGCCCGACCACAGCGGGGCGCTGCCGCCCGAACACGCGTTGATCCTGGTGCTGGACCACAACAGCGGCGGCCTGCTGCGCGACGCCTGGGTGACCACCAAGGTCGACCTCCTCCTGGACCAGTGCCGTGAACGGGCGCGCGCCGACGACTTCGTCCGCTTCGAGCAGTGGGAGCTGAGCGAGGCCCGTTCCGTGCTGGTCCGTGCCTTGGACCGGACCGAGAGGGTGGCCACCGGAGTCGAGTCCGACCCCTCGACCGGTCCGATCGTGGAACCGGTGGGGATCTCCTCGGCCGATCTGACCGGCGGCTCGCTGGCCGCGCACTTCGCGTTGGCCTCGGCGCGCGTCAAGCGTCTGCCGTCCCCGCCCGAGGGGGTGCCCGACACGGTCCCGGTGTGGAGACGCGACCGTCGTGCCGTGCTGGCCGCCCGCTTCCTCGCGTCGGAGCAGGCGGCCGAGTTGTCGGACTCCTACGCGGCGAGCCGGTGCGTCGACCACATCATCGCGCACGGATGCGACGTGGACTCCGGACGTCCGCTCAGAGTCAGCCCGCGCAAGGTCGAGTCGTTCCTTCTCCACTGGCTGCCCGGACGGGTGGTCCTGCTGCCCGAGGAGCAGGAGGCGATGCCGCACGTGCTGGCGGCCTGGGTGCGCTGGGCCGGGGAGCGGAGCCGGCTGCCCGAACCGGCCGTGGGCGCCACGTTGGACGCCGTGTGGGAGGCGACCTCGGCCTTCTCCCGTGTCTATCGGGACCCGGCCCGCCCCTTGGGCCTGCGTCACGAGGCGGTACGCCGTCTTCTGCCCGACGGCGACTTCGCCTCGCTCGCCCGTCGGATGTTCGCCTTCCCGCTGCTGGCCAGCGAGCTCATGACCGGGGACCCCGAGGAGTTCGACCCGGCCACCTCCCGCGGCCGCCGGGCCCTGCTGAGGCTGGACCACTACGGCGAGTACGAGGCGGCCACCCCGCACAGCGGTCGACACCACTCCACCGGCCAGGACCACTGGTACCGGCCGGTGAGCGGGACCGATCCCGAACGCGAGCGGGAGCTGGACCGCCACGAGCGGCTGGCCGAGCGGCTCTGGGACGGCCGCCCCGCCAACCTGTGGGCCGCCGCACGGCGCCTGTTGGACCGAGGGGTGGACCGCCCCACGGTGCTGTCGTCGCTGAGCGAGGTGCTGTTCGAGTCCACCGGCGAGAGCGACCTGCGCCGCCGTCTCGACGCCCTGTGACCCTCGCGGATCAGTCGAGCATGCGGTCGGCGAACTCCTCCAGGGTGGCCTGTGAGAGGCCCAGCCCCTCGGCCACGTAGGCGTCGAAGGAGCCGTACACCGTGTCGACGGTGGTGAAGGCCTTCTCCAGGTAGTCGGCCCGCACCCGGGTCATCGGCGCGATGTCCTCCCAGGGCAGGCCGCTGTCGGCCGAGATCGTGCGCATCCAGTGGTCGGTGGCGGCCTGGCGGTCGTTGCTGACGAGGTAGTCGGCGACGATGGCCTCGCGCTCGACCCCCAGGAGGGTGAGCAGCAGCGCGGCGCCCCATCCGGTGCGGTCCTTGCCGGCGCTGCAATGGAAGACCAGCGCTGTCGGCCCCTTGGCGGCGCGTTCGACCAGTTCTCGGTAGCCTTGGAGCGCCTCGTCCTCGGTGACCAGGTCGCGGTAGACCGCGAACATGAACCGTTCCGCGGCGCCGTCGCCGAACACGGCACGGGCCCGTTCGGGGTCGGACAGGAGGTCGACGAAGTTGGCGCCGGCCGCCTCGGCGTTCTGGACCCCGATCGCCGCGTACTCGGCGCCGTCGGGGATCACGTCGGGGAGACGGTCCCGCTCGTGGGAGGTGCGCAGGTCGATCAGCTGGCGGATGCCGAACCCGTTGTAGGTGGTCAGGTCCGGTTCGGAAAGGGTGTGGAGCGCGTCGGAACGGTAGAGGAGACCCTCGCGCACGGTACGGCCTTCTCGCGTACGGTGGCCGCCGAGGTCACGGAAGTTGGGGGCGCTGGAGAGGAGGAAACCGTCATTCGTCACGATGGCGACACTACCCACCGACCCGGCGCCCCGTCATCACCCGCCCCGACGCGCTCGAAGGTTCAGGCCGCGTTCTCCCGCATGGCCTCGATCTCCGAACCGGCCTCCTTGACGTCCTTGGCGGTGTCCACACCGCGCCAGAACCCGTCGATGCGGTAGGCGGTCAGCCGCCCGGCCTCGGCCAGTTCGGGGAAGGTCGAGGACTCGTGGTCGCCCTTGACCGGCAGGAGCGGGGTGATGCCCGCCTCGAAGAGGTAGACGCCCGCGTTGATCCAGACCGGGAGCAGGGGGCTCTGGGTGAACCCCTCGATCCGGTCCTGGTCGTCGACGTCGACGATGCCCCAGGTCGTGCGGAAGCGGGCGAGGGCGAGGGTGGCCAGACCGCCTCCGTCCCGGTGTCGGGCGGTGAGCTCGTCCAGCGGGAACCAGGTGAGGACGTCGCCGTTGAGGGCGAAGTAGGGGGCGTCGGTGTCGCGCAGTCCCTCGGCGGCGTATCGCAGGGCGCCGCCGCGGCCGAGCGGTTCGTCCTCCACCCTCAGGGTGATCTCGGGTCCCTCGGTGCGCTCTTGGAGGTGCTCGCGCAGGACCTCGGCCTTGTAACCGCAGGAGACGACGACGTGCTCGACCCCGTGCGAGGCCAACCACTCCAGTTGGTAGTCGATGATCGGCCGTCCGGCCACCTCCACCATCGCCTTGGGGCGGGTGTCGGTGTAGGGCCGCAACCGGGTGGCCTGTCCGCCGGCGAGGATCAGTGCCTGCGTGACGGGGGACCCGGTGGATGAGGATGAGGCGGTCATGTACCGGACAGTAGCATCGTCGGGTCGGGATTCCCGGCCTCTACTGGGTGGCGTCGGAATAGGCCTTGCGCACGTCCTCGCTGGTGATCACCGTCAGCTCGGCGGCGGTGGCCGACTCCCCCACCTCCTGGGAGACCCTGAGGTCGCGGTGGGAACAGGAGCGCTCGTACAGGGAGCGGGCGAAACGTCCGTTGCCCAGCTCGTCGATCCAACCCGCCTCGCACACGTGCGTGAAGATGCTGGACAGGTCCTCGTGCGCGGTGTCGTCGAAGGTGTCGCCGTTGCGGGCGGCCACCGTGTCGGCGATCTCGGACAGCTCCCAGGGCGTGTAGGAGGGGAAACGCACGCGTACGTTGAACCGTGAGGACAGCCCCGCGTTGGAGGCCAGGAACCGGTCCATCTCGGCGGTGTAGCCCGCCAACACCACGACGAGCCGGTCCCGATCGTCCTCGGCCCGCTTGAGCAGGGTCTGGATGGCCTCGGCCCCGAAGGCGTCGCCACCGCTGTAGCCGGGGTTGACCAGGGAGTAGGCCTCGTCGACGAACAGGACCCCGCCCAGGGCCCGGTCGATGAGCCTGTTGGTCTTGACCGCCGTGGCCCCCAGGTGCTCCCCCACCAGGTCGGCGCGCTGGGCCTCGACCACCTCGGCGCGACCGAGCATGCCCAGGGCCGCGAAGACCCGGCCGAGCACACGGGCCACCGTGGTCTTGCCGGTGCCGGGAGGGCCGGTGAAGACCAGGTGGCGCAGGGGAGGCTGGTGCGGCAGCCCCTGTTCCTCGCGCAGACGGGCCACCCGCAACTGCGCGACCAGGGAACGCACCTGTTCCTTGACCGGCTCCAGCCCGATCATGCCGTCGAGTTCGGCCATCGCCTCCTCCAGCCCCGGCGACTCGCCGAAGCCGGGCAGGCGCGAGGTGAGCTCGGTGTAGGCGGTCTCGACGTCGACCGCGCGCACGGTGACGAGGTCGTCCGCGCTCGGACGGCGGACCGGTTCGTCGCCCTCGGCCCCGGAGGTGACCACGCGTACGTCCCGGGCCTGGCAGCTCTTCTCCACCATGGAGCGGGCGAAGCGTCCGTTGCCCAGCTCGTCCACGGCCTGGCGTTGAACGGCCTGGTCGAACCTGAGACGCAGGGTACGGGCGGCGTCGGCGTCGAGCAGGTCGCCCCTGTGGGAGACGAGTCGCTCGAAGATCCGGAACAGTTCGTCGGCCGAGTAGCCGGGGAAGTTGATGCGGGTGGCGAACCTGGAGGCGAGACCGGGGTTGGAGGCCAGGAAGGAGTCCATCTCCTTCTCGTAGCCGGCCAGGACGATGACGAGGCCGTCGCGATCGTCCTCGGCCCGCTTGAGCAGGGTCTGGACGGCCTCGTTGCCGAACCGGTCGGCCTGCCCGTCGCCCTCGTTGACCAGGGAGTAGGCCTCGTCGACGAACAGGACCCCGCCGAGCGCGCGGTCGATGAGCTCGTTGGTCTTGATGGCGGTGGCGCCCAGGTACTCGCCGACCAGGTCGGCGCGCTGGGCCTCGACGACCCGGGAGGTGGGCAACAGCCCGAAGGAGTGGAAGATGGTGGCGAGGGTGCGGGCGACACTGGTCTTACCGGTACCCGGCGGCCCGGAGAAGACCAGATGACGCAGGGGGCGTTCGACGGAGAGGCCGGCGTCGGCGCGCAGTCGGGCGGCCTCGATGGAGGCGGCCAGCCCCCGTACCTGCTGTTTGACCGGGTCGAGGCCGATCATGTCCTCCAGCTCGGCCAGGGCCTGGTCGACGGGGATCGGTTCGGCCTCTTCCTCGTCCCGTTCGGGGGCCCCTCTTCGGGGCGCGTCGGAGCCCCGACCGCGCAGAGGCGGCGCCTGGGCGGTGTCCTTGCGGACGCCCCCCACCGGAGCCGCCGTCCCGTCGCGGCTCACGGCCCCGCTCTCACGTCGTTTGCGGTCGTTCTCCCTGCTCTCCTTGACCACCTGCCCCGAGGCGAGCAGACGCCACAGCAGGCAGGCCCCCGCCGCGACGTAGAGCGCGGCGATCCCGGCCTCGGCGGGGAAGGGTTCGACGAGCATGCCGAACAGGGCCACCGAGAAGCCGGCCACCAACCCCGCGGTCAGACAGAGCAGCCCGGTGTGCCAGACCGGGAATTCCCGGACCCGGGAGGCGGCGAGGGTCACCAGCAGGGGCAGCGGCAGGACCAGAAGGACCACCGGCCGTCCGGGCAGCGGGATCTGGAACAGGGGGACGGCGAGGATCAACCAGACGGCGGAGACCACGACGGTGAGGAACGCGTCGAGGGAGCGCATCAGGGCGCCGAAGGCGATGAGCAGCAGCAGCGCGCCGAACAGGATCGACATCACCGGCAGGCCCAGGACGAGGGAGACGACGCCCACCACCGTGAGCAGGACCAGGGCGGCGACGAGGCGACGCCCCAGGGGGACACGGTGGTAGACCGCCCGTAGACGGTCCAGCCCCGAGGTGGGTGCCGAACGCGCCGCGGCGGTGGAGCTCGTCTCGCGCGTCATCCATGCCCCTTCCTGCGTGGGGGTCGCGTGACCGGCCCGGGGGCGGGCCGGAGGGTATCGGGCAAGGAACAGCCTTGCCCCAACCGGGGCAGGATGTCCAGTGCGGGGCGGCGTGTCGTCGGCCGCCCTCGGGGTCAGAAGAGCGGGGCCGGGGTGGCGGGGACCGAACGGGTGACGCGCAGGTGACGCCAGCGGGGCAGGGCGTCCAGGTAGGACCAGCTCATCCTGTGGTGGGGGGTGGGCCCGGCTTCGGCGAGGGTCGCCCGATGGACGGGCGAGGGGTAGCCGGCGGCCTTCTCGAAACCGTAGCCGGGGTGGTCCTCGGCGAGCTCGGCCATATGGGCGTCACGGTGGACCTTGGCCAGGATCGCGGCGGCGGCCACACTGACGCAGGTCAGGTCGCCCTTGACCTGGGTCCTCACCCTCCAGGGGGCTCCGATGAAGTCGTGCCGGCCGTCCAGGACGACGGCGTCGGGGCGGGGGTCGAGGGCCTCCAGGGCGCGGCGGGCGGCGCGGTGCAGGGCCTCGGTCATGCCGACCTCGTCGATCTCGGCGGGTGAGGACCAGCCGAAGGCGTGGGCGGCGACCCAGGGTTCGATCTGGAGGGCCAGTTCCCTGCGGCGCTTGGGGGTGAGGCGCTTGGAGTCGGTGAGACCGGCGGGAGGCTCGCCCTCTCCGGGGATCGCGGCGCAGACCAGCAGTGGTCCGGCCCAGGCCCCGCGCCCCACCTCGTCCATCCCCGCCACCACCCGCGCGCCCGCGGCGCGCAGTTCGTTCTCCACCTCGAAGGTGGGGGCGGGCGGGGGGCTGTTCTTCTGGGAAGTCGTCGACACGGCTCCCACCCTAGGGCGGCCCGAACACCTTCCGTGTCGCTTTCCCGGCCCGGCGGAGGCGAACGAGGCGTTTCCCCGGGGTTTTGCGCGACCCACCGACCATGACACTCGGTCATGCCTCATCACTTTAGGTAGTTTGCGCTTGTCATCATCGCCATGCCGGGTCCCCCGGGAGGAATGGACATGCAGCAGAGCAGGCCCCGGCCCACGACCGGGCCCAGGCCGCGCCCCCGCAGACGCCCCTTCGCCCGGATCTCGCGCGGCCGCCTGTACGACGTCGTCTCCGCCGGGGCCAGGGTGGGCGTGGGATGGGTGTTCGCCGAGTACGGCCTCGCCCTTCGCGGCCGGGAGGACGTGGTCGCCGAGCGCCTGATCGACGCCGGCCTCTCGCCGATCGCCTTCGTCTCTCCTCTCGTCCCTCCTCTCCTCGTGGCGCTCTCGATCTCCTTCGCAGTGGGGCTGCTCACATGGCTGACCGGTCCTCTGCTCGCCCTGGCCGCCCTCGTCGGCACCTTCACCGCCGGGGCCGAACCGCTCTCCCTGTTCGGCTCCTGGGGGTCGACCATGCTGGTCATAGCGGTATGCGCTCTCTTGGCGGTGGGCGGCGGACGGTGGTCCTGGGACCATCTGATCCTCGGCACCGGGGCCACCGGGGTCCGACGCCGCGGACGTCGCTCGACCTCGACCGTCGGGAGGGGCTCCCCCACCATTTCTCCCCGTCGCCCCGAACACGCGCCACCGCTGCTCTATCCTGTGGACCAGGCCGCGCTACGACGGCCGTCTCGCCTGTGACGCGGCCCACCTCGCGCCTCGTGCCGTTCCGCCGGCCGCGTCACCACGACTCGGATTCGGTGGGGGGAACGCCATGTCCGCCTCAGCTCCCGGCACACACCCTGACGGGTCCGTGGCCAAGCTGATCGAGATCTCGGAGAAGCCCACTCCGGGCCGGCGCCTGATCGACTGGGCCTCGCGCCCTCCGGGGCGGCTCTACATCCCCGCCTGCGCGCTGGTCGGACTGGTCCTGCTCTTCGAGGACAGCGTGCCCGCCGGGCACCTTCCCTCGTTCGTCATCGGTCTCGGCGGCGGTCTGCTGCTGGCCGGGATGGGCGCCCTCCGGCTGGGGATCGCCCTCGCCGTCGCCCGTCCGATGATCCGCCGTTACTGGCTGCGCTGGATCAGCGCCCCGTTGATCGCCACGGTGGCCCTGGGCCTGGCCGTGGCCGACGTCCCGCTGCGGACCCGGATCGACCTGTCCTCCGAGAGCCTCATCGAGCTGCGCGAGGAGACCGGCGCCGCGACCACCATCCCCCTCAACGGGGAGTGGACGGGCCTCTATCCCCTGACCAGCGTCTCCGATGACGGGGAGACCGTCCACTACACGGTCGAGGGCGCCGGGCTGTTCCAGCCCTCGGGGCTGGCCTACAGCACCGAGGAGATCCCCACCGGGGTCTTCGTCCCCGGCCAGGGGTCGCGGGTCTACGAGCACGTGTCCGGAGACTGGTACGTCTGGGTCGACCACTGACCCCGCGCGCCGACTCTTACCCGGTTCTTTGCTCAATACTGCCCGGATCCAACCGGACTCTCACCCTCGACCGATAGGGATGGTGGAGCCCCCAGGGAGACCCCCGACGAGGTTCTCCCCCAGGTAGGTCCACTCACCCGAGGAGATTGTCCATGCGCGAGTTCGCCCTCACCCTCCACGTTCGTATCCACGACTCCATCACGGCCCTGCGTCGGGCCCACGCCATAGGAGACGACGATCTGGCCACCGCCCAGGCGGGCGAGGTGGAGGACCTGGTGGAGATCGCGGCCCGCCACGGCATCGATATCGCCGGCTACGCCGCCCTCTCCCCCACCGGCTGAGGACCCGCGCGAGGGCACGAGGGACGACGAGGGCCCCGCGCCCGCCGACACCGGAGATCCGGACGGCGGGCGCGGGGCCCTTCTCCTCGCGGGGGTACGGTCAGCGGCGACGACGCCCCTGGTCCCCGTAGCCCTCTCCCCGCTCGAACTGCTGACGCATCGCGGTGTCCTGCTGCTGCTGGTACTCCTCGGACATCTGCTGCTGGCGCGCGGCCGCCGCGGCCACCGCGCCCTGCGCCGAACCGAGGGCGTCCTGGGCCCCCTGCGCGGACAGCGACGCGCGCGAGCCGCTCGCGCCGTTCATGACCTGCGGCAGCAACTGGGCGGTCAGCAGGGTGGACAGCGCCGAACCGTCGCCGGTACCCCCCTCGGTCTGGACCACGACCGGGCGCGGGGCCCGCTCGGCCAGCACCGCGCCCACGTCCAGGCGACGGCGGGCCAGCTCGTACTCCAGGACCGCCCGGTTGTCCCGGTAGGCGGTGGCCAGACGCTGCTGCGCCTTGGCCTCGTTCTCGGCGGCCACCAGGTCGGCCCGGCCGCGCGTCTCGATCTCGTACCGCACCCGCTGGGCCTCGGTCTCCTGCTCCTCCAGCATCTGGGCGACGTCCTTGCGCGCCTTGTTGAGGGAGGCGTTGACCTCGACGATCTTGGCGTCACGGGTCTTCTTGGAGCGCTCGATGTCCATGAGCAGGGTGTCGATACGACGCTTGCGGGTGAGCTCCCACTCCTGCTCGTAGGCGACCAGCTCCTTGGCGACCCGTTCCCGGGTGGCCAGGTGCTGCTGGTACTGGTTGGGCAGCTGCACGTCGGGGATGTTGCAGCCGGTGATGACCACGCCGTACTTGCGCAGCTGCTCGTTGAGCAGGCGGCGCATGTCCTCGACGTTGGATCCGCGCAGGTCGTAGGCGGACTCGGTGTTCACCTGACGGCTGCGCTGACGGATGGCGTCCTGCACCGCGCTGGACAGCACCAGGTCGAAGTTGCTCGCGCCGATGGTGGTCACGAACGCGTACGGCTCGTCGATGCGGAACTTCAGGAAGAACTCGATCGACTTCAGCGGCACGTTCTCCCGCGTGGGGCAGGCCAGGACCGGTGCCGTGTAGGGGATCTCCGTACGGGTGTCGACCACGAAGTCGACGCGGGCCCACGGGTGCCACAGGTAGTGGCGGCCCGGGCCGATGCTCCTGGCGTAGGCGCCGTACTTGGTGAGGATGCCGGTGGTGCCCTCCTCGATCTCGACGATCGATCCGCGCCACCACCACAGGACGGCGGCCAGCACGCTGAGGACACCGACGATCAGGGTGGGCACGGCCAACAGGGACGAGGCCCCCAGCCCCTCGCCGATCACGACGCGGATGGACATGACCAGCGCGGAGAGCAGCGCGAACAGGCCGAACCAGACCAGGATCATCCAGCGCAGGCCCCGGTTGTCGCGCGGGATGACGACGGGGACGATGGCCCCCTGGTCTCCACCCCGTAGAAGGCCGGCGAGGTCGCCCCACGAGGCGAGGGACTCCTTGATGTTGGAGCCGCTACCGGGGTTGAAGGACTCGCTCATCTACTGACCTCCCGGGTTCTGGCCGCCCTGCGCCCACGGGGGCAACGGCGGGTCCTGCGGGTTCTGCGGCGTGGTGTCGGGGGACGGGAGGGCGGAGGCGTCGGCCTCGGCGTCCTCCTGAGCGGCCTCGGACAGACGCTCGTCGATGGCGTCGTCGCTCACCGACTGGCGGATCTCCTCGACCAGGTCCTGTCCCGGGTCCTCCGCGGCCGGGCCGCGGACGTCCTCGGAGTCGCCCTCGACGATCTCCTCGATCTCCTGCTGACGCCGGGCGATCCGGTCCTGGATCTCACCGAGGCGACCGCGGATCGCGGCCATGTCCTCGTCGGAGAACAGGGCGGTGTCGGCCTGGCCGATGATCTCCTGGGCGATGCGCAGGTAGTCGACGCTGGCCGCGTCTCCGGAGCCGATGCGCAGCACCTGGGGCAGGCTGTCGGCGACCGCCTCCAGCTTGTCCAGGAGGTTCTCCCGGAAGCGGTAGTTGAGGATCTCCGGGGCCTCGGCCGCGCTGACGGCGCGGATGTCCAGGGCCTGGGCCTGGAGGAGCGCCGAGTTGGCGTTGGCCTCGGACTCGGCCTCCACGAAGCGCTGCCGTGCCAGGGCACGGGCCCGGTTGGTCTCGCGCTCCAGGGCGGTGTCCATCTGCGCCTGGTACTGGGCGATGTCGGCCTGGATCGCCGACAGGGTCTCGTTGAGGGTGGCGAGCTCCTTGTTCAGGTCACCCTCGTTCTGTTCCTTGCGCAGTTGCAGCTCGTACTCGAACGTGTAGGCGTCCTTGGCCACCCGCACCATCTCCGGGGCGGCCAGGTCCATCCGGTACTCCTGGCTGGAGGGCTCGGCGTGGGTGATGTTCGCGCTGGTGAGGACGACGATCCCGCTGAACTGCCGGTTGAGGGCCTCCAGGAGACCGTGGGTGGACTCGCCGACCATGTCGTAGATCGCCGAGGCCTCCTGCTCGTAGATGAGGCTCCGGGTCGTCTCGGAGATCGCGTTGTTGAGCTTCTCCTGGAAACCGGGCACGCCGCCCAGGGTGTAGACGAAGTCCGTGGCGTTCTCGATCTTGAACTGCACGAACAGGTCGACGGAGGCCTGCACGCCGCTCTTGGTGGGGGCGGAGCGGATGGGGGCGTTGAAGGGGTACTCGCGCGTGGTGTTGACGATGTAGGAGACGCGCTTCCACGGGTTGAGCAGGGTGACCCGACCCGGCTGGAAGAGGTTCTCCATCTTGCCGAAGCGGGTGACGATCGCCTGGCAGCCCTCGGGGACCATCACCATGCCCTGGCGCCACCACATGAAGGCGGTGACGGCGAGGGTGACGAGCCAGTAGTGGAGGCCGAAGAAGGGGTGGAGCAGCGGGTTGCTCCCCAGGGTGACCGTCTCCGGAACCACGACGGCGACCGTGCCCACCAGCCCCAGGGCGATGAGGACGATGGCGGGGAGCATCGTGACGAAGGTGCGTCCCCGGGGGATCACCATCGGGCAGATGACGTGGACGGGGCCGCCGGAGCCGCGCTCGTAGTAGCTGCGGTTGAGCGCCTCGCCCGCGTTGTTCAGCGAGGTGGTCTTCTGTTCGATGCGGGTGTCGACGGAGGTGCCCTGCTCACGCGCGGCGATGAAGTCGCGCGGGTCGAGTCCGCCCTCCGAGCCCTGTCCGGACCCTTGGGAGCCCGATCCGGACATCTGGCCCGCGGCCTGTTGGACCGCGTCGGTGACGGCCTGACGCGGATCGGCCCCTTGGGCCATCGCACCGGCCGCACCGCGCACTGTCTGCGCGAACGACATAGGCAAGCACTCCATTCTGGAACAGCGGGAACTGACGACTTCGACGCGGCGTACACCGCTCGGGTTCCAGGTGAGAGCGGATTTCGTACGCGAACAGGCGATAGTGGCCAGAACATAAGAGTGCCATGCGGACAAACCGAAACACAGATCCGTGGCTGGAGCGTAATGCGACCTCTCCCCGACCTCTACATGCGAGCCGCCCGAGGACCCGCCGAGGAGGGGGCTACCGTCGAAAGGGACGGAACACATCCATGGGGAGGATCCCGATGACCGCTCTACCCAGTGCCGCCCTGACCAGCGCCGGTCTGATCGGCGGCTACTCGGTGGCCCGCGCCACCGGTAACAGGCCGCTGGGCGGCGCCGTCCTGGCCGCGTGCGGCGCCGCCGCCTTCGAGACCTGGCGTCGCCGCTCGGGTCTGGGCACCGCCGTGGCGTTGACCGGTCTCTACGTGGGGGCCTTCGGCCTCTCCCACCCCCTGGCCAAGAAGGTCGGCGCCTGGCCCTCGGTGCTCGGGGTGACCGCGGCGACCGCCGCCGTCGCCACCGTCGTCGGCGACCGGAAGGGCGACTGACCGTCCCCTCGGAACGTCCACGGGACACGGAGACGACGAAGAGGGGGAGACGCCGCGCGTCTCCCCCTCGATCACTCGGTCCCTAGAGGTCTCGTATCGCCTCTAGAGGCCTCGGATCAGCTGCAACCGCTGGTGGCGCCGCAGCCCTCGCAGGCGTAGCAGCTACCGGAGGGACGCATCTTGGTCCCGCAGGTGATGCACAGCGGGGCGTCCGCCACGAAACCCTCGGAGGCCGGGGCCCGCTTCTCCTCCGCCTCGGCCGGGGCGGTCGGGGCCGACTCGGTCGTGGCCGCGCCGGTGGAGGCCGACTGGGAGTAGGACTCCACCTGGGCGGCGATCTGGGCCGGGTCCTCGCCGTTGAGCTGCGCCTCGCGCTCGGAGGCCGACAGCACGCCCAGGGCCGCGCGCTCCTCGTAGGGCAGGTGGTCCAGCGCCAGACGACGGAAGATGTAGTCCACCACCGACTGCGCCATGCGGATGTCCGGGTCGTCGGTCATACCGGCCGGGTCGAAGCGCATGTTGGTGAACTTCTCCACGTAGGTCTCCAGCGGGACCCCGTACTGGAGGGCGATGGAGATCGCGATGGAGAAGGCGTCCATGACACCGGCCAGGGTCGAGCCCTGCTTGCCGAGCTTCATGAAGACCTCGCCCAGACCGTCGTCCGGGTAGGAGCCGGCGGTGATGTAACCCTCGGCGCCGCCCACGGAGAACGAGGTGGTCTCGCTCGGCCGCTTCTTGGGCAGACGACGACGGACCGGACGGGGCACCTCGACGACCTCGGGGGCCGACTCGGTCCTCTCCTCGGCCTTGTCCTCGGTCTTGGCCGTGGACAGGGGCTGTCCGACCTTGCAGTTGTCGCGGTAGACGGCCAGGGCCTTGAGCCCCAGACGCCAGCCCTCGAAGTAGATGTGCTCGAAGTCGGCGACCGTCGCCTCCTCCGGCACGTTCACCGTCTTGGAGATCGCGCCGGACAGGAACGGCTGCACGGCGGACATCATGCGCACGTGACCCATGGGCTGGATGTAGCGGCGGCCCATCGCGCAGTCGAACACCTCGTAGTGCTCGGGGCGCAGGGACGGGGCGTCCACCACGTGGCCGTTCTCGGCGACGTACTCGACGATCGCCTCGATCTGCTCGTCCTGGTAGCCCAGGTTCTTGAGCGCCCGCGGGATCGCCTGGTTGACGATCTGCATGGAGCCGCCGCCGACCAGCTTCTTGTACTTGACCAGCGAGAAGTCCGGCTCGATGCCGGTGGTGTCGCAGTCCATCATGAAGCCGATGGTGCCGGTGGGCGCCAGCAGGCTGGCCTGGGCGTTGCGCCAACCGTTGCGCTCGCCGACCTTGAGGCACTCCGCCCACTCGCCGGTGGCGGCGGCGTGGATGGGCTCCTCCAGGGTGCCGATGGTGCGCAGGTCGTCGTTGGCGGCGGCGTGCTTGCGCATGACCCGCTTGTGCGCCTGCTCGTTGCGCTTGTAGCCGTCGTAGGGGCCCACGACCCCGGCCATCTCGGCGCTACGGCGGTAGGCGGCGCCGGTCATCAGCGAGGTGATGGCGGCGGCGACCGCGCGGCCGCCCTCGGAGTCGTAGGCGTGACCGGTGGCCATGAGCAGGGCGCCCAGGTTGGCGTAGCCGATGCCCAGCTGACGGTAGGCGCGGGTGGTCTCGCCGATCTTCTCGGTCGGGAAGTCGGCGAAGGTGATGGAGATGTCCATCGCCGTGATGATCAGCTCGGTGAGTCGGGTGAACCGCTCGACGTCGAAGGTGTCGTCCTCGCGCAGGAACTTGAGCAGGTTGATCGAGGCGAGGTTGCAGGAGGAGTCGTCCAGGGACAGGTACTCCGAGCAGGGGTTGGACGCGGAGATGCGGCCGGTCTCGGGGTTGGTGTGCCAGTCCTGGATGGTGCCGTCGTACTGGATGCCCGGGTCGGCGCACTCCCAGGCGGCCTTGGCCATGCGGTGGAAGAGGCCCTTGGCGTCGACGGTCGCGATGACCTCGCCGGTGGTACGGGAGGTGAGACCGAAGTCGGACTCGGTCTCGACCGCGCGCATGAAGGCGTCGGAGACCCGGACCGAGTTGTTGGCGTTCTGGTACTGGACGCTGAACATGTCGGCGCCGCCCAGGTCCACGTCGAAGCCTGCGTCGCGCAGGGCACGGATCTTGTGCTCCTCGCGGGACTTGGTCTCGACGAACTCCTCGATGTCGGGGTGGTCGACGTCCAGCACGACCATCTTGGCCGCGCGGCGGGTGGCGCCACCGGACTTGATGGTCCCGGCGGAGGCGTCGGCGCCGCGCATGAAGGAGACCGGACCGGAGGCGGTGCCGCCCGAGGTGAGCAGCTCCTTGCTGGAGCGGATGCGGGACAGGTTCACACCCGCGCCGGAACCGCCCTTGAAGATGATCCCCTCCTCCTTGTACCAGTCCAGGATCGACTCCATGGTGTCGTCGACGGACAGGATGAAGCAGGCGCTGACCTGCTGGGCGGAGGTGGTGCCGACGTTGAACCAGACCGGCGAGTTGAAGCTGAAGAGCTGGTGGGCGAGCGCGTACTTGAGCTCGTGGTCGAAGACCTCGGCGTCCTCGTCGGAGGCGAAGTAGCCGTTCTTACGACCGGTGTCGGTGTAGACCCCGACGACGCGGTCGATGAGCTGCTTGAGGCTCCACTCGCGCTCGGGGGTGCCGAGCGCGCCGCGGAAGTACTTGCTGGCCACGATCTGGGTCGCGTTCACCGACCAGGTCGTGGGGAACTCCACGCCGCGCTGCTCGAAGTTGACGCTGCCGTCGCGCCAGTTCGTCATGACGACGTCCCGACGCTCCCACTCCAGCGTGTCGTAGGGGTGGGTACCGGCGGTCGTGAAGACCCGCTTGATCTTCAGGCCCTTGCGCGACCCCTTGCCCTTGCGTCCCGTAGGGCCGCTGGTGGTTTCCGTCATGACGGAGTCTCCCCGAAATACTGATCGTGCGCGGAAACGCTGATGCCCGCGCGGATGTCCCTGGTGGCGGGGTGGGTCGACCACGGCGGCGTGCTCCCTCGCCGTGAGGTCGACCACCCGGGATGATGGCTCCGGACGTCGCGATGGACGTCCGGACTGCTAGCCCGAAGTTGTGGTGTCGATCGCGGGTCGGGGCGATCCGTTCCCCTCGGACGGTTCTTCCCGCTTCGAGGGGTCCTCCCCTCGGTCACGGCGCAGACCGGCGATCTCGGCCTCGAAGTCGGCCAGGCTCTCGAAGCCCCGATAGACGCTGGCGAAGTGCAGGTAGGCGACCTCGTCCAGGTCGCGCATCGGGCCGAGGATGGCCAGCCCGATCTCGTGGGCGGGGACCTCGGCCACGCCTCTGGACCGGATCTCCTCCTCGACCTGTTGCCCCAGTTTGGCGAGGGCGTCCTCGGAGACCGGGCGCCCCTGACAGGCGCGGCGGACGCCGGCGATGACCTTGGTGCGGCTGAAGGGCTCGGTGACCCCGGAGCGCTTGGCGACCATGAGCAGGACGGTCTCCTGCGTGGTGAAGCGGCGTTCGCAGACCGGGCAGGTGCGGCGGCGTCTGATGGCCGCGCCGTCGTCGGTGGACCTGCTGTCGATCACCCGGGTGTCCGGATGGCGGCAGAACGGACAGTGCATCCCGGTTCACCTGCTTCCCTCGACCCGAACAACGACCCGTAGGTCTACTTAACCACAACTTCTAGGCGCAAGCCCCATCGGCAACACCAGATGTTGTGGTCGAACCTAGCCCTCCGCAGCGCGGGTCGCAACCTTGACGACGGCGTGTTCCCGGGCTCGCGTCGAGGACCCTCGCGGGGCGCTCTGAGAGGGGGTGGAGACGGGGGCGGGACGGTGCCGGACACCGGCGTCAAGACTACGGGAGGCGGAGGGCGCGCGCCCTCCGTCCGGCGATCCGCCGGAGCGGCGTCCGCCCCTTACGAGGCGGGCCTTTCCGGCCCGTTCGGACCCTCGACCGACTTCCACGAGACGAACCCCATACCGCCCTCGGACCGACCCCCGGAAAGCCGTTTTCGACATTGGCCGAACACCCTCGGACGAAGACGCGCGAACGCCCGATCGAGGGGGCCCGAAAACGTCCATCGAAAAGGCCCGGTCATATCTCCACGACCCTCGAACGCTTGTTTGATATCACCGTGTGCAACGACTAATCTTGACCTTGTTTTCACGCCGGTTTCACCACCCCGCGGACCAGCCGGTCGGCAGGGCCGGCACCGGACACCCGAACAGGCCCTGACCGAACCGAACACCGAGGAGGCCCGGCCGTGCCGGAGGACAACCCCGGAGCCGATCACTCCGGAAACACCACCGTTCTTTCGCCCGTGGGTGACACGGGCGGTGTCACGCCCGTCGCCCCCAAACTCACCGCGCGCCAACAGAGCGTTCTCAACTGCATCCAGCGTTATGTTCGCGAACGCGGTTATCCGCCCTCGATCCGGGAGATCGGCGAGACGGTCGGCCTTTCCAGCCCCTCCAGCGTGGCCCACCAGCTCAAGGTGCTCCAGCGCAAGGGCTACCTGCGCCGTGACCAGAATCGGCCACGCGCCGTGGAACTGTGCGTTCCCGGCCGCGACGAGGGCCAGAGCCTGACCCACGACCAGCTCACCGCCGACGCCACCCGCGCCGCCTCGGTGCCCTTGGTGGGACGGATCGCCGCGGGCGGCCCGATCCTGGCCGAGGAGTCGGTCGAGGACGTCCTGGCGCTGCCCCGTCAGCTGGTCGGCGAGGGGCGTCTGTTCATGCTCACCGTGGTCGGCGACTCCATGACCGACGCCGCCATCACCGACGGCGACCTGGTGGTGGTCCGCCAGCAGCCCAACGCCGAGAACGGCGACATCGTCGCGGCCATGCTGGACGACGAGGCCACCGTGAAGGTGTTCCACCGCGGGGCCGACGGTCACGTGCGTCTGATGCCGCGCAACGACGCCTACGAGCCGATCGACGGCGACGAGGCCACCATCCTGGGCAAGGTCGTCACGGTCATGCGCCGCGTCTGACCCCCTCCGCGAACGGTGGAGGGCGCGGCCCACGGACCGGCCGATACTCTGAAGAACGTGTCCATTCGTGTCCGTGTTCCCGCCCTCCCCGACCGTTCCTCCCGACGTACCCTCCTCACGTCGGCCGTGATCGCCGTCGCGCTGTCCGCCTCCGCCTGCTCCCCCGGCGACGAGGGGCCCGAACCTCCAGGGCTCTCCGCCGACGGCCGCGACGTGACCTTCGAGGGGGGCGGGTTCACCGTCGAAGGCTCCTTCACCCACCCCGAATCCCCGGACGGGGAGCCGGTGCCGGGCGCCCTCATCATCTCCGGCAGCGGGCCGACGAACCGGAACGGCAACAGCGACGGCCGCCCCGAGGCCGACACCAACCTCAACCTCTCCCGGGTCCTGGCCGGCGCCGGGGTGGCCTCCCTGCGCTACGACAAGTTCGGCAGCGGCGACCCCGACACCTGGGACGAGAAGACCGTCGAGGCCATGGGCGAGGACATCGACCCCCTGCTCTTCGACGCCCAGATGGCCGCCGCCTACGAGGAGCTGATCGCCCAGCCCGAGGTGGACCCCGAACGCACCCTGATCGTCGGCCACAGCGAAGGCGCCCTGTTCGCCCTGCGCGCCCGAGAGGTGCTGGAGGACGCCGACCCCGCCCTGGTGCTGGCCGCCCCGCCCGGGGCCCGCATGCTCGACGTCATCGACCGACAGATCACCGAGCAGGTCCGCACCGCCGAGGCCCAGGGCGCCGTGAACGAGTCCGACGCCGCGATGATCCTCTCCGACATCCGGACGGCCCGCGCCCTCGTCCGCGCCGGAGACGAACTGGACATGTACGACCCGACCGGGATCTTCGCGCCTCAGAACCAGGACTTCCTCGCCTGGATCGACGCCTTCGACCCGGTCGACCTCGCCCGCGACCTGCCGGACGACACCCCGGTCCTGGTGTTGTGGGGCGAGGAGGACGCCCAGATCCCCCGGGACGAGATCGATCGGCTCATGACCGGGTTCGAGGACGCCGAGCGGGTGGACCTGCCCGGCACCGACCACGTCCTGCGCGAGTACGACGACTCCCCCGGCGCGGCCGCCCTCGACGGGGACCGACCCTTCTCCCCCGACGTGGCCCCGGCCCTGGAGAGGTTCGTCGACGGGCTCTGGTGAGCCCTCAGTCGGCCGCGGTGCCCTCGGGCAGCTCTGCCACGATCGAACGGGCCAGACGCTCGGCGTCCTCGGCCGCGCTCTCCCCGTCGACCGATCCGGTGGCCTCGTAGTCGGTGGCGGCGGTGTAGCAGGTCTCGACGTACAGGTTGGAGACCCGCACCCCGGTACAGCCCACCTCGAAGGCCCCGGTCTCGACCCACCGGAGCGCCTCGTCCCCCAGGTCGTCGACCGGTTCGGGCTCGTGCCCCTGCGCGGTGGAGGAGAGGGTGCCGGAGGCGACGTCCGGACCTCCCTCGACCGGGGCGGCCACCAGGACGAGGGTGGCGGCGGCGGGCACGGAGGCGCCCTCCCCCTCCGGGGTGGCCCAGCGGCACTGCCAGCCGGTACCGAAGGTGTCCTGAGCGGTGCCGACGGTCTCCTCCACCTCGAGCCGGTGGTCGGGGACGATCTCGTCGAGGACCTCGGTCCGCCCGATCCCGCATTCGGGGGCGGCCTCGAAGTCTCCGCGCTCACCCCCCGAGGTCAACAGGTACCAGGCCAGGAGACCGGAGGCGGCCAGGACGACCAGGGCCAGGACCACCAGGGCGGTGGTGGCGAACACACGGCTCTGCGGTGGCGGTGTCCCCGGGTCGGCGGCCCCGTACGGGGGAACGCTCACAGGGTCTCCTCCAGCCGGGCCGCGAAGTCCACCACCGTGTCGCGTGCCCTGCCGAAGGACACCGGCTCCCCGTCGGCCTCCCCCACGTAGGAGACCCGGACCAGCATGTTGTCGCGTTGGAAGGCGAGTTCGGCGGTGCCCGGCAGTCGTCCGCGCCAGACCCCGGCCTCGGTTCCTCCGGCCAGGTCGACCTGCTCCCCGCGGACCGGGACGGCGGCGTCACGGGCCAGGACCGCCGCCCGCTCGCCGGTGACCACGGGTTCGGCGGAGGCGTCGGTGAAGCGCGCGGACAGGTCCACACGCAGGGAACCCCGCCCCTCTCCGTCGGGGGCCAGGGAGGTCCACACGCACGTGCTGCTCTCCCCGCCGGCGAGGGGGCCGTGGCCCTCGGTCTCGGGGGTCGCTCCGGGAAGGGCCGAGAGCACCGCGTCCTCGGGGATCGACGCGCACGTGGGCGCCGAGGCGAGGGCGTCGTCCCCGTCGGGCCGGTCGGGATCGTCCCCGGCGAGTACGAGACCACCGCCGACGGCCGCCCCCGCGAGCAGCACGGCCCCCGCCCCGATGATCAGCGCCCGCGTCCAGGGTCGGGGTCCAAGCCCACCACCCGCCGCCGAAGAGCCCACTCGGCCACCGCCTCCCAGTACGTGTTCAGGACAACCGTAGGGGGCGGTGATCACCGTCGCGACCACCGCCCCCGTCGGGCGCGTCAGCCGACGACGATGTTGACCAGCTTGGGCGCGCGGACGATCACCTTGCGGACCGTCTTGTCACCGATGAACCCCTGGGCCTTCTCCGAGGCCAGGGCGAGACGCTCCAGCTCCTCGTCGGAGATGTCGGGGGCCACCGCCAGCTTGTCGCGGACCTTGTTCTGCACCTGGACGACACAGGTGACCGTCTCCTGGACCAGCAGCTCCGGGTCGGCCTCGGGCCAGTTCCCGGCGGCCACGGTGCCCACGTGCCCCAGCTTCTCCCAGCCCTCCTCGGCCACGTAGGGCGCGAAGAGCGACAGGGCCACGGCCACGAACTCGGCGGCCTCGCGCACGGCCGGGTCCCCGGCTCCGGGGCCGGAGTCGATCGCCTTGCGCGTGGCCGAGACCAGCTCCATGCAACGGGCGATCGCCACGTTGAAGCGCTTGTCCTCGATCAGGGCGGTGATCTGGTCGATGGAGCGGTGGGTGATCCGGCGCAGTTCGACGTCGCCGGTGGCGGGGTCCGCGCCCGGCGTACCGGCGGCGCCCGCCTCGTGCATGACGCGGTAGGCCCGGTTGAGGAACTTCAGGGCCGCGGTCGGGGACACGTCGGCCCAGTCCACGTCCTCCTCGGGCGGGGAGGCGAAGAGCATGGTCAGGCGGACCGCGTCCACACCGTAGGCGTCGATCTCCTTGCCCAGGTCGACACCGTTGCCCAGCGACTTGGACATCGCCCGGCCCTCGTTGATGACCTGCCCCTGGTTGGTCAGACGGGCGAAGGGCTCGGTGAAGTCGAGCATGCCCATGTCGTGCAGCACCTTGGTGAAGAAGCGCGCGTACATCAGGTGCAGGGTCGCGTGCTCCTTACCGCCGATGTAGTGGTCGACGGGGCCCCACTTGTTGACCGCCTCGGTGTCGAAGGGGGCGGTGTCCAGGTGCGGGGAGCAGTAGCGCAGGAAGTACCAGGACGAGTCCACGAAGGTGTCCATGGTGTCGGTGTCGCGCTCGGCCGGCCCGCCGCAGGAGGGGCAGTCCACCTCCACCCAGTCCTTGGCCGCGGCCAGCGGGGAGATCCCCTTGGGAGCCAGCTCGGCGCCCTTGAGCTCGGGCAGGGTGACGGGGAGCTGCTCGTCGGGGACGGCGACCTCGCCGCAGGAGGGGCAGTGGACGATCGGGATCGGGGTGCCCCAGTAGCGCTGGCGGGAGAGCAGCCAGTCGCGCAGACGGTAGTTGACCGTGGCCTCGCCGGTACCGCGCTCGGCCAGCACCTCGATGATGCGCTCGATGGCCTCGTCCTTGGACAGGCCGTCCAGCGGACCGGAGTCGCGCAGGACGCCCTCGCCGGCGGTGGCGACGCCGGTCTCGGCCGGGTCGGGCTCGCCGGTCTCGACCACGACCCGCACGGGCAGGTCGAAGGCCAGGGCGAAGTCCAGGTCGCGCTGGTCGTGGGCGGGGACGGCCATGATCGCGCCGTGACCGTATCCGGCCAGGACGTAGTCCGCGGCCCAGACCGGCATGCGCTCGCCGGTGACCGGGTTGACGGCGTACCGGCCCAGGAACACACCGGTCTTGGGGCGCTCGGTGGTCTGACGCTCGATGTCGGAGAGCTTGGCGACGTCGGAGCGGTAGGTCTCGAAGGCCTCACGCTGCTCCGGGGCGCACAGTTCCTCGGCCAGCTCGGCGTCGGCGGCCACGACGAAGAAGGTCGCTCCGTACAGGGTGTCGGGGCGGGTCGTGAAGACGGTGACCGGCTCGTCCCGGCCCTCGATCTCGAAGTGGACGTCGGCGCCGGTGGAGCGGCCGATCCAGTTGCGCTGCATGGCCAGGACCTCGTCCGGCCAACGTCCGCCGTCGAGTTGGTCCATGTCGTCCAGCAGGCGCTGGGCGTAGTCGGTGATCTTGAAGTACCACTGGTTCAGGGCGCGGCGCTCGACCTCGGCGCCGCAGCGCTCACAGCGGCCCTGGACGACCTGCTCGTTGGCCAGCACGGTCTGGTCCTGGGGACACCAGTTGACCAGGCCGTCCTTGCGGTAGGCCAGACCCCGATCGAAGAAGCGGGTGAACAGCCACTGGTTCCACTTGAAGTACTCGGGGTCGCTGGTGTGGATGCGACGGGACCAGTCCACCGCCACGCCGTAGCGGCCCATCGAGGCGGCCTGCGTCTCGATGTTGGCGTAGGTCCACTTCTCCGGGTGGGAGTTGTTCTTGATCGCCGCGTTCTCGGCGGGCAGGCCGAAGGAGTCCCAGCCGACGGGGTGCAGGACGTTGTCGCCGCGCTGGAGGCGGTAGCGGCCGATCACGTCGCCGATGGCGTAGGCCTCGGCGTGTCCCATGTGCAGGTCACCGGAGGGGTAGGCGAACATGTCCACCACGAAGGAGCGGGGCCGGTCGTCTCCGGGGTCCTCGCTCGCCTGGAACGGAAGCTCGGCCGCCCAGCGCGCCTGCCACTTGTCCTGGAGGGCGCGGGCGTCGTAGGTGTCGCCCGTCGTCTGGTCGCCGTCTACCGCTGTCATCAGATCTCTTTCGTGGGTGCTCCCGCGTCGACGCGGGTGGGGGAAACGGATCTCCCTCGAAGCGGGAGGAGGGGTGCCGCCGTTCCATGACCCGTGCGGGACGTGCGGCTCCTCGGCCGTTCCTCGGTCTGTCTGTCCTCTTCAGGTTAGCGGTTGCCGTCCCCCGTCGAAGCCCTCTTCCCCGCCGCCCTCGGCGTACCCGCCCCCCTCTGACACACGGGTCGGTCCCCACCCCTTCACGCCCTCCCCACCGACCGCGCGGTTTGTTACTCTTCCGTCAAAGTGGCGCAGAACACGCGACGCAGGTCACATCGACCCTGCTCGCACCTGTCCGGATCATCTGCCGCGGGAGGCCCCCATGTTCAACCTGTCCACACTTCTGGAGGACGGAGCGCGCTCCGTACCCGAGAAGGAGTGCCTGGTCTTCGGCGACACGCGCCTGAACTACGCGATCACCGACATGATCGCCTCGCAGGTCGCGAACCTGCTCGTGTCCCGGGGCGTCCGGCCGGGCGATCGGGTGGCGCTGGCCAGCCCGAACCTGCCCTACTTCCCCTTCGTGTACTTCGGCGCCCTCAAGGCCGGCGCCGTGGTCGTGCCGCTCAACGTGCTGCTGACCCCCCGGGAGATCGCCTATCACCTGGAGGACTCCGGGGCCAAGGCGCTCTTCGCCTTCACCGGCACGCCCGACCTCCCGCTGGGTCAGCGGTCCTTCGACGCCTTCGAACAGGTGGAGAGCTGTGAGCTCTTCGTGGACATGCCCGCCACCGCGGGGGCGACCGAGTCCACCATCGAGGGCGCCGAGACCATCTGGGCCGCCCTGGACGGCATGCCCGGCACGTTCGAGACCGTCCAGTCCAACGGCGACGACACCGCCGTGATCATCTACACCAGCGGCACCACCGGCCGCCCCAAGGGGGCGGAGCTGAGCCACACCAACCTGATGATGAACGCGGTGGTCGCCGCCGGCCTGGTCAACCCGCACCCGGACGGGCGGGACGTCTCCCTCGTCGTCCTGCCGCTGTTCCACATCTTCGGGCAGACGGTGATGCTCAACGCCGCCCTGTACCGGCACGGCACCATGGTGCTGTTGCCGCGCTTCGACGGCGATCAGGCCCTGAGCCTGATGCAGAAGGAGGGCGTCACCGGTTTCGCCGGGGTGCCCACCATGTACTGGGGTCTGCTCAACGCCGCCCGGGCCGCCGAGCCCGGCCGCTACGACCTCGAGGGGATCGCCGCGAACATGGTGGACGCCGTCTCCGGTGGTTCGGCCCTGCCGACCCGGCTCGCCGAGGACTTCACCGAACTCTTCGGGGTCGGGATCAAGGAGGGCTACGGCCTTTCCGAGACCTCGCCGGTCGCCTCCTTCAACAACCCCGCGACCGGGGCCAAGCCCGGCTCGATCGGCCGTCCGGTCTGGGGCGTGGAGATGAGGCTGATCGACCCCGACTGGAACGAGGTCGTCAAGGAGAAGGAGGGCGACGAGGATCCGGTCGGCGAGATCGCGATCCGCGGACACCTGATCATGAAGGGCTACCACGACCGCCCCGAGATCAACGCCGAGGTGATCAGGGACGGCTGGTTCCGCACCGGCGACATCGCCCGCCGCGACGACGACGGCTTCTACTTCATCATCGACCGCTCCAAGGACATGATCATCCGCGGCGGCTACAACGTCTACCCGCGTGAGGTCGAGGAGGTCCTGATGACCCACGACGCGGTCGGCCTGGTCGCCGTCGTGGGCGTACCGCACGACACCCACGGCGAGGAGATCAAGGCGTTCGTGATCCCCAAGGAGGGCGCCGAGGTCACCGCCGAGGAACTGGACGCCTTCGCCAGGGAGCGTCTGGCCGCCTACAAGTACCCGCGCGAGTTCGAGTTCCGCACCGAGCTGCCGATGACCTCCACCGGCAAGATCCTCAAGCGCGAGCTGCGCGAGGGCTGATCCGGAGCGGGCATGGACGAGGGGCCGCCCGGGCGGGCGGCCCCTCGTCCTCGTGTCGATGACAGCGGCCTCAGCCCTTGACCGCGCCCTGCACCAGCCCCGCCACCAGCCAACGCTGGACGAGGATGAAGAAGATCATCACCGGGATGGTGATGATCGTGGAGGCGGCCATGACGTGGCCCCAGTCGTTGGAGTACTGGCCGAAGAACTGCCGCAGCCCGACCGCGACCGTGTAGTTCTGACTCTGGGTCATGAACGTCATCGCCAGCACGAACTCGTTCCAGGCCACGATGAAGGAGAAGATCGCGGTCGCCACCAGACCCGGGGCCACCAACGGGAACAGCACCTTCCAGAACATCTGCGGCCACGAGGCCCCGTCGATGTAGGCGGCCTCCTCCACCTCCTTGGGCACCGCCGCGACGAAGCCGCGCATCATCCAGATGGCCAGAGGCAGGGAGAGGGCCACGTAGGCGATGGCCAGGCCCAGCACGGTGTTGAGCATCTGGAGGTCCCTCACCTGGAGGAACAGCGGGATGACCAGGGCTTCCAGCGGCACCATCTGCACGATGAGCACCAGGACCAGCACGGCCGTGCGGAACCGGAAGCGGAACCGCCCCACCGCCACCGCCGCCAACATCGCGAGCACACAGGAGATGGCCACGGTGATCGCCGCGACCGTCAACGAGTTGCGCAGGTAGAGGGAGAAGTTGCCCTCCACCATGACGTACACGAAGTTGTCGAAGGTGAAGGAGGTGGGCAACAGCGCGCCCGTTCCGGAGGTCGCCCGGTCGGAGAAGGCGCTGACCAGCATGAAGTAGACCGGGAACAGGGTGAAGAGCAGCAGCAGCGAGATTCCGGCGGCCTTGGCCACGATCCGCCCCACGCGGAGCCGGTCCCCATGCCGACGTGCCTCTCGTACCCGGGCCTCCCAGGAGGCCCCGTCCCGCTCCGCGTCGCTCCGGGAGTCAGTCATGTCCTACGGCCCTCCTTCGACGACGCCCGCCGCGCCCGACGGCGCCGAGGGGATATGTCCTGAAATCCCGTTCATCCCGCGAAGAGCGGGGAAAGAGGTGAGCGTGCGCGTGAACGAACCCTCCGGCCCCTCCCCTACCGAGGTCATCGCCTCCTGGCTCCCCTACGACGCCCGTTTCCGGGAGAACGCCGTCCGGCACGCCCTCGCCGACCCGAGTGGGCGCGGGCTGCACCGGTACGTCGACCGCCTGGCGCGCGGGAACGACGACGACGGACCGCTGACCGAGGACGGGCTGCGCACCATGGCCGCGATCCGCGAGGATCTGGCCGGGCGCCCCCTGGCCTCGGTGGACTGGCGTTTCGTCCGCGAACGTCTGGTCTCCGACCCCGATCGGGCGCGTCCCCCGTCCTCTCACGTGTCTCATCTGAGCTCGTCCTCTCGGAACAGCGCGCGCAGGTAGACGAGGGTGACCACCAGGAGCAGCAGCGTGAGCATGACCGCGATGGCCGACCCCTTGCCGAAGTCGTTCTGGCCGAAGGACTGGATGTAGGACCACACGCCCAGGTTGAGCATCTGTGATCCTCCGACGTCGCCTCCGGGCATCAGGTAGATCTGCGCGAACACCTTGAAGTCCCAGATGGTGGACAGCACGGTCACCACGGCGAACACCGGCCGCAGCGTGGGGAACGTGACGTGCCAGAAGCGCTTCCACGCGCTCGCCCCGTCGATCCGGGCGGCCTCGTACAGCTCCTTGGGCACCGTGAGCAGACCCGCCAGCACGGTCACGGCCACGAACGGGAAACCGCTGTGCACGATGTTGAGCGTGACGATCGCGTAGAACCAGAAGCGGTCCGCGAACCAGTTGTGTCCGGAGGGTTCGACCACCCCCAGGGACATCAACGCCTGGGCGACGACCCCCTGATCGACGTCGAAGATCCAGATCCACACGTAGGTGCCGCTGACCGCGGGCATCGCCCAGGCCACCATGATGCAGGAGACGACCACCACCCGGGCGACGGAACCCAGGGTGGACAGCAGCAGGGCGACGAGCGTGCCGAACACGATCGTCAGCACCACCGCCACCAGCGCGAACAGCACCGTATTGACGAGCACGACCCGCCACAGGTACGGATCGGCCAGCAGGTCGACGTAGTGCCGCAGTCCGATGAACTCGGACTCCCCCGAGACCAGGTTGGCCAACCTGAAGTCCCGGAAGGACAGCCACACGATGCGGCCGATGGGGAAGAGCAACAGGATCCCGATGACCCCCAGCGGAGGGGCCAGCAGGACCCAGGGCAGGAGGGTGCGCCGCCCCCGCATGCTCAGGAGCGGCGCCCGTCCCGACCGCTCACGGGTCGGTGTGTTCATCAAGCGCCCTCGTTGAGAAGTCTTTCGATGGTCGCGGCCGCGTTCTCGGTCGCCTCGTCCACGGTCGCGTTCCCGTTCAGGATGTCCTGCTGCATACCGACCAGGACCCCTTCGGCCTCCACCTGGGACCAGGCCGGAAGCGCCGGGGTGCTACGGCCCGCGTCGAGAAGCTGCGTCGCGAACGGCCGGACCAGCGGATCGTCGGATTCGGCGTAGGTCTCGATCTGCTCCACCCCGGCCGGGAAGAAGCCGCTCTCCTCGCCCCAACGGTCGAAGAGGTCCGTACCGGTGAGCATGTCGACGTACCGCCAACCGGCCTCCTCGTTGCCGGTGCCCTCGAACACCGACAGCAGGGATCCGCCCGCGAAGGAGTCCGTGTAGCCGCTCTCCCGCCCGGGCAGGACGAAGGCCCCCAGCTTCCCCTCCAGGTCCGGGTTGGCCTCCAGGATGGCCTTGGGGTTGGAGCTGTTGGAGATCGCCATGATGGACTTCTCGTCCGAGAGCGACTCCATGACGTCGATCTCGTTCCAGTTGACGGCGCCCGTCGTGGACAGACCGTCCTCCAGCGCCAGGCCGGTGAAGAACTCCACCCCGGCGCGTCCCTCGGGCGAGTCGACGGTGGAGGTCCAGGTGCCGTCGGGCTCCTGGACGGCCAGCTCTCCGCCACCGCCCCAGATCCACGGCATCACCGAGTACTGGGCCTGTCCGGGCACCGGGAAGACGATCATGTCCTCCTCGGCCTCGGCCAGGTCGAGCGCGGTCTCGCGCAGCTCCTCCCAGCTCGTCGGCTCCTCGTGGCCGTGCTCCTCGAAGATGTCCTTGCGGTAGATGATCGACCTGATCGAGGCGTACCAGGGCACACCGTAGGCCGCGTCGTCGACGACGCCCATCTCGTACATCTCCTGGTGGAACCGGGAGGGGTCGTCGATGTAGCCCGACAGGTCGTGCAGGGCTCCCGCGGCGGCGTACTCCGGGGTGAAGGTGGTGCCGAGTTCGATGACGTCGGGCACGGTCCCGCCCGCGATCGCCGTGGAGATCTTGTCCTGGGCGTCGGCCCAGGGCACGAACTCGACCTCGACGTCCATCCCGGTCTCCTCCGTGAAGGCCTCATTGGCCGCGTCGAAGAAGGCGGAGGCGTCGGGGTTGGTGCCCTCCATGATCCATACCTGAAGGGCGTCGCTCGTGTTGTCGTCGCCACAGGCCGTCGCCGCAAGCACCAGGGCCAGAGAGGCCGCGGGGAGGGAAACGTACTGGTGTGCTCGTCTGCGGGCCATGGGCTCGCCTCCCGTTCCGTTCGAGGGTCCCCTGAGGGTTGGTAGGAAACCTACGTAAAGAACGACGACTTGTGAAGTAAACCACTGCGACTTGTGGCTGAGCTGTTAGGGGAGGTTCGCGACGCCCCTTCCGGTCACTCGCTCAGACCGGCGACCTGGCGCAGGGTGGAGATCAGTTCGGCCCTCTTGTAGACGGCCGTTCCGATCGCGGCGCAAAAGGCCGCGAGCATGTGGACGTAGACCATGGGGTCGCCCCGGGTGAAGCGTTCGGCCACCTCCTCCTCGCCCACCGAGTGCGCCTCCCACGCGGTGGAGACGGCGAACTCCAGCTCCGGCGGGAGCATCTCGGCGACGGTCGTGGCCACGGCCTCACGGGAATCGGCCGGCTTCCACACCACCCCGGTGCTCTGGACCCGGCGGCTGAGGAAGGCGGCGATCACCTTGAGCTCGGACAGCACGTCGTCGGCGTCGTCGGTGGCCGGGGGGATGAGCCGGTCCAGCTCCTCCCGGTCGTGGTCCACGTAGGCACCGACCAAGGCGATCGCGGTCTCCTTGACGTGGTCCGGAAGATCGGGGGCGGGCGTCGGTTCGCCCTGGGAGGCGTGGTCGTCGGAGGACACGGTGGGTCCCTTCACAGCAGATGGACGCTTGCGCAACGCCCCCATCATGCCCCCTCACCGCCCCTTCGCGGGGCAGGCGGCGGGGGTGTCCGCGTGCGGCGAACACCCCCGACCCGGATCAGAAGACGGGACGCAACGGCATGTGCGCGGAGGTGCCGTCCAACTTCACCCCGAGGATCTGGTGGAGCTGCACGACGTCGCGCTCGAAGCCCAGCACGCAACCGGCCATGTACAGACGCCACACGCGCGCGGTCCCCTCGCCCACCTCGGCGACCGCCTCGTCCCAGTGCCGTTCCAGGTTGGCGCCCCAATGGCGCAGGGTCAGCGCGTAGTGCTCGCGCAGGTTCTCCTGGTGCCGGATCTCGAAGCCCGCGTCGTTCATCGCGGTCTGGATCGTCCCGGGCCCCTCCAACTCACCGTCGGGGAACACGTAACGGTTGATCACGCCCTTGGTGTCCATGGGCTTGAGGTTGTTACCGGGCCGGGTGATGCAGTGGTTGAGCAGACGCCCTCCCGGCACCAGCTTGTCGTTGAGCGAGGCGAAGTAGGCGTCCAGGTTCCTCGCCCCGATGTGCTCGGTCAGACCGATGGAGCTGATCCGGTCGAAACTGCCGTCGGGCACGTCCCGGTAGTCCATGTGCCGGACCTCGGCGAGACCGCCCAGCCCCTCCTGGGCGATCTTCTTGGACCCCCATTCGGCCTGCTCCTTGGACAGGGTCACGCCGATGGCCTTGACCCCGTACTCACGGGCCGCGTGCCGGACCATGCCGCCCCAACCGCACCCCACGTCCAACAGACGCATGCCCTCTCGAAGACCGAGCTTCCGAGAGATCAGGTCGTATTTACGGAACTGGGCGCTCTCCAACGCGCCGTCGAAGTCCCCGACCCGGTCCAGTCCCCCGTCCTCGTCGTCGAAGACCGCGCAGGTGTAGGTCATGGACGGCCCCAGGACCAGCTCGTAGAACTCGTTGGAGACGTCGTAGTGGTGGTGGATGACCTCGGCGTCGCGCCTCTTCGAATGGCGCGCCCCACGCCCGAGCAGAGTGCCTCGGCGCATCTCCTGGGGCGGCGGGGCCACCCGATTGACGAACTTGACCCAGCCGACGGAACGGACGATCTCGACCATGTCGCGGGCGGACACGTTGACGCCCTCGGCGAAAACGAAGTCCGCCATCCGTCTGAGCGCCGTGTACATGTCGCCCTCCAGTTCCAGGTGACCGGAGACGTAGGCGCGCGTCAGACCCACCGCGTTGGGCGATTGGGCCAGATAGTTGACGGCGACCGGCGTACGCACGCGCAGGGTGACGTCGCTGTGGGGATCCCCCGCGGAACTTCCGTCATAGGCGGTGAAACGGATGGGCGCGTCGTTTCCCACGACACGCTCGAAGATCTCTGCAAGCCGCATGCTCTCGTCCTTCCTCCTCGCGGACGCGACCCATGCCCACGGGTCGCCCCCGCCGGTGGTGTCCTGATGCTTCAGCGATTGCGTACGCACTTGGCGTACAGGTCCAGGAGACGCCCGTCCGGGTCGTAGGCCTCCTTGAGACCGCGATAGGCCGTGCCGTTGTACAGCTCCCAGAACTCGTCCTCGGAGTAGAAGGCGTCCGAGTAGAGGGACTTGTGACCGCCGAGCCGGGAGACCTCCTCCTCGACCCGACGGTTGTGGTGGGCGCGACGCTGCCCCGGCTTCATGTCGACCAGCCCCCAGAACCCGAAGTTCACGTAGAGCCGGTCGTTCTCCAACGGGTACAGCGGCCACACGTGCTCGTCGGAGGACATACCCGGGCGGCGGGGCTCGCGCAGCCGGAGCGGACACATCCACAACGGGGTCATGCCGATCTCGGAGTGGAAGAAGTCGAGGAACTCCGCGCCGCGCTCCACCCCCACCTCGACGTCCTGGATGAGCGGCTCCTGCGGGGTGCGCCCGCGGTAGTGGTTCAGCAACCGGGAGAAGTCGGTGCGCCGATCCCAGGCCACCAGACGGCGGTACACGTCGGAACGTTTGAGGGAACGAGGCCACAGCGGACGCACCAGCGGGTTCTGGGTACCGAAGGCCCGGGAGCACCAGAACCAGTCCGTGTCCCAACGCCACAGATAGTCGTGGATCGTGAGGTAGTCGCCCGGGCCCTCGCCCGCGTAGCGCGGAATGGACCGGTAGTAGATGTCGGTACCGGTGTAGTCGCTGGTCCAGGGCGCCCGATCGGTGAACCGGGCCAGCGTCAGATACAGCTCGTCCGGCGCGAAGGACACACCGTCGACGAAGTCGACCCGCTCCCCATCGTGGGAGGCCTCGTCACAGATGACCTCCAGGGCGGCCATGGCCTCGCCCGCGTCGGAGAAACGCAGGTGGCGCAGGTGCACGTAGGGAGAGACCGGCTCCAACTCGATACGCAACCGCAGGCCGTAGCCGAGCGTTCCGTAGGAGTTGGGGAAACCGTGGAAGAGATCGGAGTGGACGTTGTCACGGGTGGCCGTGACGACCTCGCCCGAACCGGTGAGGACCTCCATCTCCTGCACCGACTCATGGGGCAGACCGTTACGGAACGAGGAGGACTCGATCCCCAGACCGGTCACCGCGCCGCCCAGGGTGATGGTGCGCAGCTGAGGCACGACCATGGGCATCAGACCGTGCGGAAGGGTCCGCGCCACCAGCTCCTCATAGGTGGTCATCCCACCGACGTCGGCCAACCGTTCGACCGGGTCGATGGAGATCACCCCGGAGAAGGCGGACACGTCCAACGCCGGAGCCGACGAGGGCTCACGGAACCGGAAGAGGTTGGAGGTGGGCTTGGCCAGGCGGACCGGGGCGTCGGCCGGCAGCGCCCGATACTCCCGGCTCAGCCGCTGGACCGCCACCCGATGCTCGGCCATCCCCGTCGGGGGAGCGGTCCCCTCGATCGATCCCTGGTGCGGAGTGGTACCGGACTGCTCTCGGGTCATACCGGATCCCCTGACGGTTCGCGCGGCTCGGATCAGGTCGGCCAGAACCGGTCGCATGGCGTGCCGGGGCAGGCCGATCCCCTCAGTTCTACCTATCGGTAACGGTTCTGTGCCACCCCATTTCGCTACGTGTCTCACCCGTCGTCGTCCACGAGCGACCGGCGCGCACCCTTTCCGAGGGCGGCGACCCCCCGGTCACCCCGTGTGCCGGCGGCGTCACCGGCCGGCCCGCATAGGATCCCGTTACGTGCGCATCGCTCTCATCGACTCCGGCATCGGCATGCTGTCCACCGCCGCCGCTCTGCGCGCGGCACGACCCGACGCCGACCTGTACCTGTCCATGGATCCCGACCACATGCCCTGGGGCCCCCGAACGCCCGAGGAGGTGATCGGACGCGCCCTGGCCGGGGCCCGCGCCGCCACCCGGGCCGTGGCCGAGGACGGCGGTCGCCTGGACGCCGTGGTGGTGCCGTGCAACACGGCCTCGGTCCACGGACTGGACGCGCTGCGCGCCGAATACGAGCCCGGCGTTCCGGTGATCGGCACCGTCCCCGCCATCAAACCGGCCGCCGCCGCGGGCGCCCCCATCGCGGTCTGGTCGACCGAGGCCACCACCCGCAGCGCCTACCAGCGCGGCCTGGTGGAGACCTTCGCCTCGAACCTGGAGGTCACCCCGGTGGCCTGTATCGGACTCGCCGAGGCGGTGGAGTCGGCCGACCCGCGCAGGATCGCCGACGCGGTGGACTACGCGGCGGAACTGACCCCGCCCGAGGTACGCGGGGTGGTGCTCGGCTGCACCCACTACGACCTGGTCGGACAGCGGATCTCGGCGGCCCTCGGCGGAAGGGCCGCGCTGTTCACCGCCGCCGACGCGGTCGCCGCCCAGACACTGCGCCGGATCGGCACCGCCGAACCCCCGTCCGCGCGCGCCGGCCGGGTGCGGGTCCTGGCCAGCGGCCGCCCCGCCGAACTGCCCGCCGCGGCGTTGAACTACCCGGCCGGTCGGTCGCTCCTCGACGGGGCCCGCGCCGACCGCTGATCCCGGGCCCGGCCTCACCGACCGGGCCCGCCCGGATCAACGCGCTTCGCGGACCCCCGCGGGCTGGACCATCCGGGTGACGGCCTCCGGCGCGGCGGCGACGCCCGGGTGCCCACCGGCTGCCGTCTCCCCGGTCGACAGGGCACCCGCGGCGAGGGTCCGGACCAGGTCGCGCACCCCCGCGGTGTCGTTGTCGTGCATCAACGTCTCCAACAGCGACAGGGCCGCACGCTGGTCGCCCGGCTGCTCGCGGACATGCCGCCACTGGGGCTCGGTCGCCGCGTCGGACAACATCAGGGTGCGCCCCACCTGGCCGAGCGCGCTCAACAGGGCGGTGTCGTGCGGCCTGGCGGAGAGCGCCACGTTCACCTGTTCGGCCTGCTCCTCGGGGTCGACCTCCTCGGCGGGACGGGCCCGAAGGAACTCCAGGATGCCCTCCGACGGGGCGAGCGGGCGGATCGGCGCCATCGAGCCCACCATCGACCGGGCCTCGGCCAGGTCTCCGGTGATCTCCTCGACCCCGCCGAGCTCTCCGATGAGCTGTTCGGCCCGCCGCGCGGAGCACTCCGCGACCCAACGGGCACCCCGACCGCAGGCCAGCCGGGTCGCGGCCAACGCCAGTTCGGCGCCGCGACGCGGAGCCCCCACCCGCTCGAAGTAACGCGACCAGGTGGTCACCCGCACGCCCAGCCGCCAGTCGTTGCGCACGCTCCCCTGGCAGACGAGGTTCTCCACCGCCTCGGTCCAGGCCGGGCGCAGACTCGGGCAGGCCTCGGCCTCCTCCACGGTGGGCAGCAGGGCGATGGCCTTACGGGCGTCGCACAACCCCAGTCGAGCCAGCCAGGACAGCAGACGGGCCCGTTCGAAACGGATCGAGCGGAGCAGAGCGGTCCGACGCGGATTGGCGCCGCGCTCCTCCTCCAACCCGAGTTCGGCCTCCAGCCGGTCCAGGGTCTCCAGCGCGTCGGTGTGCTTGTCCTGGTGTCGCAGGGCGCGCACCAGCGCGAACACCCCCTCCGCCCCCAGCAGGGCCGGCCCGGTGGCGGTGTGCTCGTAACGGCGCAGCTCCGCCTCGGCGCGGTCGGCCTGTTCCTCGTCGATGAGCAGATGCACCCTGGCCAGGGTGAACGCCGGCCAGGCCGGGGTGTCCTCCCAACCCGACAGACTCCGCGCCGACAACAACTCGCGTCGGATCTCGGTGGTGCCCCGGGCGTCGATGTTGGACTGGCAGCGCACCAGCGACACCCGGGCCGAGACCGGCAGCGGACCGTGGGTGTGCGGAGCGGGCTCGTCCCGGGCCGCGGCCTCGGCCTGGGCCAGGGCGCGACGCCCCTCCCCCAGGGCCCCCACCCGGACCGCCAACGGCCAATAGGCCAGATAGAACAGGGTCGGCGGACCGAACACCCCGGGGACCGCGGCCTCCCGGTTACCGGCCTCGGCGACCAGACGTCGCGCCGTGCGCATCGCCGAACGCGCCACGGCCTCGACCTTGACCGAGTCGCCGGACTCGCACAGTCGGGGCAGCCGGGTCACCGCCTCGGCCAACTCCTCCTGCCCCGCGGCGCGCAGTCGACGCGCCGTTTCCCCAGCCCATGTCCACATCGGCATGTCTTTCTCCCCCTGACCGAGCCGCGTGTGAACAGAACGTAGCAGCGTGGTGACCGAGCCGTCCGGAAAACACTTGAATCCTCCCCGCCATCACTGGAAGGGATCCCTGGCTCAGGCCGCCCCCGGGAGCTTCGCCCCCGAAGGTCTCACACCCTCGACACCAACCGGGATGAGACCAGCCCGGACCAGCATCACACGCGCGGAATTCTTATCCCTGGGAGAGACGACTCCGCACACGATGCAGGTGTAGGTACGTTCGGAAAGCGGAAGTGCGTGCTTGGTTCTCGCTCCGCACGAGGCGCAATCCATGGTGGTATGCGCCGGGGACACGAGGCGGACGTCCCGCCCATGCTTGCGTCCCATTTCGAGCAAGGCCTGCTTGGTCGCGCCGATCGCCGCGTCGGAGGCCTTGCGGGCCATGGTGCTCTTGGCAAGGAACTTCGGACGGAAATCCTCGACGGCGATGGCATCGTGGTCGCGAACCACCCTCTTCGCCCACTTACGGGCGGTGTCCTGGCGCTGCCGGACGACCTTCTTGTGCAGCTTCGCGGCCTGCCGCCGCGCCCAACGGTAGCCCTCGGAGACGGACTGTCCGGGAACGGGCTTACGACGGGCCATCATCCGTTGGTAGCGGGTCAGGCGCCTGCCAGCCTTCCTCCCGTACTCAGCGTGGGGAAGATCGTGATCGTCACTGGTGGTGGTCGCGGTCTCCTTGACACCCCAATCGATACCGATCATCCGGCCGGTGGCGGGAAGATCCCGCACCTTGGTCGCCACGACGAACGAGGCGTACCAGTGACCGATGCCGTCCCGATACACGCGCACCGACGAGGGTACGGCGGGGAGCTCGCGCGACCACACCACCGTCAAGGCGATACCACCGGCGAAATGAAGACGCCCCTCCTTCAAACGAAACCCTCGGGTGGTGTAGTTCAGCGTCGGGTCGGCGATCCGTTTCCTCTTCGCCTTCGGCATCCCGGCGCGCCTGTGGATCGGCAGCCTGTCCTCGATGTCCTTCAGCGCCTTGGAGCGGGACTTGGCGAAGTCTCGGATGGTCTGTTGCTGCGGGACGCTGGCTCCCGCACGCAGCCAGGCCGCTTGAGAGCGGGCCCGGGTCAACATCCGGTCGAGTCGCGCGGGGCCGCATGTCAATGGCTCCTCGGGATGTCGTCGATTGTGCGCGTGCACCTGGCGAGACTTGGCGACACATTCGTTCCACACCCACCGGCATCGATCCCACTCCGAGAGCAGCGCCGTGCGAGCGCTCGACGACACGCGCAGACGAAAGGTGTACCGAGCGTGCCCGGCTTCCCCTGTCGACTTCAATGGTGTCGTCATAGTGTCAATTTACCACTCTTGAAGAGTCGGCGGGCAACTACAGTGAAGTCATGGATGAAGAAAAGCGCATCACCCTCCGTCTGCCCGCCGACCTGCACACACACCTCACCGAACGGGCCAAGCGCGATCGCCGCTCCCTCAACTCCGAGATCGTCCATCTACTGGAGACCGCTATAGAGGCGACGAGCAGAGACCGCGAAACGCACTGACCGTGCTCCTGCCCTCCTGCACTGGAACACGTGAAACCGGTGCAGCCGGGGCACTCTCGGCCCACCTCGTTCGTTGTCCGAGTGGATAGACTCGCGCGCAGCCGAGTTTGCACGAGAACCGGACCCGCATTGAGGAGACGGCCACCGATGGGATGGCGAGACCGCTTCGGACTCCGCAAGGCCAACCGCAAGGGCAAGGCCCGGTTCGACCGGGCCGCCGAGGATTCGGACATCAAGGCGCTGATCGAGTTCGCGAAGACCAGGGTCGGGGTGGAGTTCTTCGTCGAACCCGAGACCTTCGCGACCCGGGCCACCGCGGTCGCGGTCGCCACCGACGGCGAGTGGATCCGCCGCCGCTGTGGCTCCCCCGAGATCCTGCGCAAGGTCGCGGCCGATCTGGCCGCCCCCGCCTATGACGTCCAGATCGTCGGCTACCCGCAGAGAATGCGCGACTGGACCGAACGCAACAAACGCGGCCTGTCCATGGACGACTGACCGCGTCGGACGGCACTCCGCCGGGTGTGGCGAACGTGAGAACGGCCACCCCGGCGTCTCTTTCCGCGCCCGCGAAACCCGTCAGCCGGTCATTTTGGGCATTGATGACGACTCCTTGCCGCGACTTCCTCGCCGAACGGGTTCCCTAACAGGCTCGATCCGTCGCATACTCACCTGGGAGGGGGGACTCCGATGAAGCAGGATCTCACTGCCCTGTGTTGCGAATGCGGCATGATCCGCAAGGTGAGCGACTACCAGAGTGTCGGCGAGGCGCAGTCCGCCTACGGGCTGGCCCGCTGCGTGGTCTGGCGCAAGTGCCGTTCGTGCGACTACCGCACCTACCACGCCTACCTGCGGTCCGACGAGGATCGCGACGAGCTGGAGGACGCCCTGCGTCTGGACGGGGCCCTGGCCGCCGAGGCCCTCGACGAGGAGGTCGAGCAGCTGCGGTTGTGCGGCGTCGAGGTCGGCCACGCCACCGTCCCGGCCATCTGGGACGGTCAGTCCGTGGGCATGGTGACCCAACGGCTCACCGACCACTCGTATTCGATCGTCCTGGACCCGGAGGCCTCGGTGGTCTCCAGACTCAAACTCATCGACATGATGTGGAGCGAGCTCCTGGTCGGCGAGCACGACGACCGCTGGCACATCCAGGAACCCGAGGACGACTCCCCCGGTTACGCGGTCCGTCTCTTCGGCTACCGCACACGAGGCTGAGGGTCCCGTTCCGGACGCCGTCCGGGACGGGACGCCGGTGGTCGAGGCCGGGCCGAGCCGCCCGGCCTCGTTCCGCGTCCCCTCAGGCCACGTTCTCGCCCTCTTCGGCTCTCGCCTTCTCGGCCAGACGTCGCAGGGCCGAACGGGCCACCTCCGGGTCGGCCGTCCCCCAATAGGGCGGGAGCGAGGAGCGGAGGAAACCCCCGTACCCCGCCGTGGCCAGCCGCGGGTCCAGGACGGCGATCACCCCGCGGTCGTCGGTGGAGCGCAGCAGTCGTCCGGTGCCCTGGGCCAGCAGCAGGGCGGCGTGGGTGGCCGAGACCGCCAGGAAGCCGTTGCCCCCGTGCGCGGACACCGCGCGCTGACGGGCCGAGGCCAGTGGGTCGTCCGGGCGTGGGAAGGGGATCCGGTCGACGATGACCAGCTGCAACGAGGGGCCCGGCACGTCGACGCCCTGCCACAGCGAGAGGGTGCCGAACAGGCAGGAGCGCTCGTCCTCGGTGAACCGCCGCACCAGTTGGCCGGTGGAGTCCTCTCCCTGGCACAGGATCGGCTGGTCCAGACGCTCGCGCAGCTCCTCGGCGGCCTGTTGGGCGGCGCGCATCGAGGAGAACAGTCCCAGGGCGCGTCCGTCGGAGGCCTCGATCAGCCCGGCGATCTCGTCCAGGTAGTCCTCGGACAGCCCGTCCCGGCCGGGTTTGGGCAGGTGGCGTGCGACGTAGAGGATGCCGCTGCGGGCGTGGTCGAAGGGCGAGCCGACGTCCAGTCCGCGCCAGCGGGGTTCTCCCTCCGCCCGGTGCGGGCCGTCGTTCCCGTCATCGCCGTCGTCGCCGTCCTTCGTGGGGGCGGGGACCCCGACCGGCTCCAGGGGGCGGCCGGCGGCCCGGTCGGCCTCCTCGCGCGCGGCCTCGCGGCCCAGCCCCCATTGGCGGGCCAGGGCGGTGAAGTCGCCGCCCAGGGTGAGGGTCGCGGAGGTCAGAACGACGGTGCGGTCGCCGAAGAGTTTCTCCCGGAGCAGTCCGCCGACCCCGAGCGGGGCGACGTTGAGCGCGGGCGCGCGGGAGAGCGCCTTGGTCAGCCAGACGACCTCGGTGCGGTCGCGCAGTGGCGGCTCGTACGACTCCAGGATCCGGACGGCGGCCTCGCGGACCTCCTCCAAGGCGGCCAGGGCGAGTTTGCGATCGGAGGCCGTGTCGGGGTCGAGTTCGCCCGGGTTGGGGCCGATCGCCGTGACGCAGGCCGCGGCGGCGTCGCGGACGGCGGCGACCGCTCCGGCCAGGCCCTCGTCGATGTGGTCGAGGCGTCCTTCGGGCACCTCGGTGAACATCAGGGCCAGACCGTCGGCGCACTCGGTGAGACGTTCGGAGATACCCGGTTCGACCAGGCGCGCGGCCCGTTTGGCGGCGGTGGTCACGGCGCGCTCGCTCAGGGCGCCGGTGGCCACCGAGGTGGCCCGGTCGACCAGTTCGTGGGCCTCGTCGATCATGATCGTGTCGTGTTCGGGCAGCAGGTGGTGGCCCTGCGTCATATCGATGGAGAGCATGGCGTGGTTGGTGACCACCACATCGACCCCGGCGGCGGCCTCGCGGGCGAACTCGGCGAAGCACTCCTGGCCGAAGGAGCACACCCGGGCGCCCATGCACTCGTTGCCGCCCACCGAGACCTGGCGCCAGGCGAGGTCGCCGACGCCGGGGACGAGTTCGTCGCGGTCGCCGGTGAGGGTGTCCTCGGCCCATTCGTGCAGCCGCGCGACCTGGCGTCCCAGGGAGGAGAGCTGGCGGGGGTCGAAGAGTTCGGCGCCCTCGGCCTCCTCGTCCGTTCCGGCCTGGAGCCGGTTGCGGCACAGGTAGTTGCGTCGGCCCTTGAGCACCGCGAACGTGGGTTCGCGGGGCAGGAGCGGGGCCAGCGCGGCGGCCAGGCGTGGAAGGTCCCGGTCGATGAGCTGGTTCTGGAGCGCGATGGTGGCCGTGGAGATCACGACGGTGGTCTTGGAGGCCATCGCACGTCTGATCGCGGGCACCAGATAGGCCAGGGACTTACCGGTTCCGGTGCCGGCCTGGACCACCAGGTGTTCGCGCCGTTCGACCGCCGCGGCGACGGCGTCGGCCATGGTCTGCTGTCCCTCTCGGCTGCTGCCGCCCAGGGCCTCGACGGCCGCGTCGAGGAGGGTGGGGACGTCGGGGAGATCTGCCACCCGTCGACAGTACCCGGATCCGGGGACAGGTTCGGCGTCGTCCACAGGCCGACCTCCCCGCCGTCGGGTCGAGGGCGGGGAGGTCGGTGGTCGGGGTTCAGCCCTGGGTGCGCAGGGTGCGCAGGAGCTCCTCCAGACGGTCCATGGACTGTCGCGCCCCGTCCTCCATGCCGGAGGCGACCATCCCGTCCCGGTCCTCCACGCTCTGGAACACCGCGAGCGAGGTGTAGAGGGTGCGGCCCTCCGCCTCCTCCAGGGTGTGCCGTTCCAGGAGCACGTGGCCGGGCATCCCCTCGAACTCGAAGGTCTGGGTGAAGCCCTCCGGTTCCCGCGCGTCGTGGACGACGCCGTGGAAGGCGTACTCCTGTCCGTCGCGGTCCTTCTCCACGAACCTCCAGGAGCCGCCGGGCCGAAGGTCCAGCCGGTCGATGACCGTGGTGGTGGAGTCCAGCCCCCACCAACGGGTCAGCAGTTCGGGGTCGCTCATGGCCCGGTAGACGACGTCGCGCGGGGCGTCGAAGGTGCGGGTCATGACGATGTCCTGGCGTCCCGGTTCCGCGATGACCTCGAGGTCACTCATGGCTCTTCTCTCCCTTGTCGCTGCTCTGGATCCTGTTCAGTTCCTCGTCCAGGCGGGCGAACCTGTCCTCCCATCGTTCCCGGTAGCGGTCGATCCAACGATCGACCTCCTCCAGGGGGGCCGGTTCCAGGCGGCAGGGGCGCCATTGGGCGTTCCTGCCGCGCACGATGAGTCCCGCCCTTTCGAGGACCTTCAGGTGTTTGGAGATCGCCTGGAGGCTCATGGGGAACGGTTCCGCCAGTTCGTTGACGGTCGCCTCGCCTCGGGCCAACCGGGCGAGGATCTCCCGACGGGTCGGGTCCGCCAGCGCGGCGAAGGTGAGACTGAGCGGGTCGTCCGCCACTATTCAACCTTTCAGTTGATCAACCACTAAGTTGATTATGCGCTTCGAAGCCTCCCCGGTCAAGGGACGAACCCGCGTTCTCCGATCGGGCGAACCGGGGGCGCCCCTCCGCCCTGGCGTTCCCTCGCCCGGACCCGGAAACGCGAGAACCCCGCTCCCGTTACCCGGGAGCGGGGTTCTCGTACCGTCTGTTACGTGGAGCTATGGGGATTCGAACCCCAGACCTCCTCCATGCCATGGAGGCGCGCTACCAACTGCGCCATAGCCCCTTGAAGCCGTGATCATGATTCTAGCGGATATCGCGGGGTGGGTTCGACGTGTTCCCGCCCACGCCCCTCCCGCCCCGGCCGCCGTTCCCCCGCTCCTCGGTGGAACGACGGGGCTGGAGGCCCGGCCGGAACGGAACGTATTCTGAAGGTCCGACACGAGGAGGTCGGTGTGACGACGTCCGAGAACCCTCAGATACGAGCACTACGACGTTGGGACGAGCACGGAGCGCCGTGGCGGGTCCTGGAACGGACCGCGACCCGGGTGACCGTCTCCCTGGAGACCTGCGACGACGGCACCGAGGTGGACCGTCTCACCTCGTCCGATCCCGAATTCCTGGCCTTGGTCGCCCGTCTCTCGCGGGCGAAGGAGGAGAACGGGGCCTGAACGTGTGCGCCGCGTGGGCCGGAGGGCCCGGGCGCCCCGTCAGGCGGGGATGACCCCGGCGCGCGCCAAGTGGTCGCGCAGACCGCGGGCCAACGGCACCTCGTCGAGTTCGTCCGGGGCGAACCAGCGCACGTCCTCCGCGTCGTCCCCGGCCCGCGGAACGCCGGCGATGACGGTGGCCGCGAAGTCGCGCACCTCGTACACCCGGCCGTCACCGGCCGGGATCTCCACGGTCCACAGTTCACGCCCGATCTCGACGACGAGCCCGGTCTCCTCCAGCGTCTCCCGGGCGGCCGCCCTCGCGAAGGTCTCCCCCGGCTCGACCGAGCCCCCGGGCACGGACCAGCGGCCCTTCTCCGGTTCCGTCCCCCGCAGGACGAGCAGCAGCCGTCCCAGGCCGTCGGTGACGACGGTGCCGGCCGCGGGAACGCGTTCGGTGGTCCGGCCGGGTTCGGGATCGGGTACGTCGTGGGCGTCGACCATGAGCGGATTCTACTCACGCCCTCTCCGCTCCCCAGAGGGCCGTGGCCCCGCCGGGACGGACGCGCCCCGCGTGCGGGGGTTCAGCCGTTTCCGGTGGTGGTGCGCGGGCCGCGAAAGCGTGCCTTCTTCGCGCGGTTGCCGCAGATGTTCATCGAGCACCAGCGACGGTTCCGGCCCTGGCTCGTGTCCAGGTACAGGCCCCGACAGTCGGGGTTCTCGCAGGCCTTCACCCGGTCGCGTTGTGGGCCGCCGAGGAGGGTGACGGCGTCGTGGGCGACGCGGCCGAGCGCGCCGCGCACATGGTGTCCGGCGGTGGGACGCCAGCGCAGTCCGGTCTCGGTGAGTTCCGGCAGGAGCCGCTCCTCGCGCAGGAGCCGGTTGAGCAGTTCCCGATCCGCCTCCGACGCCGCCTCACCGTGAGCGGTCGCGGTGCCGATGCGGTGGATCGCCCCCCGGAGCCGGTGGGCCAGGTCCAGATCCGCGGCGGTGGCGTGTTCGCTGCCGACGACGATGTCGTTCGCCGCGAGCCAGTCGTCCAGCCGCCCGGGGTCGGGCAGTCGCTCGACCGGGGTGCCGTGCCGGTCGCTGAGGGTGGCGGTGAAACGGAACGCGAGCCGCTCGTTGTCGAGCCGGAACGGCGGGGGGCTCGTGGCGGTGGCGCTCTGGGCCGCGGAATCGGTCATGGAACCACTTTAGACGGTTCCATCGGGAAATCGCGTGTATGGTGGAACCGCTTCAGATGGTTCCACTGTGGAAGGCGGATGTGATGACCGATGTGACCGTGATCGGCACCGGAGGCATGGGGGCGGCGATCGCCCGGAATCTGTTGCGGGCCGACTACCGGGTGGCGGTGTGGAACCGGGACCGCGCCCGACTCGCGCCGCTGGAGACCGCCGGGGCGGTGGCGCTGGACCATCCCGACGAGATGTTCTCCTCACCGGTCGTGTTCTCGGTGCTCGCCGACGACGCCGCGGTACGGGAGGTGTTCTTCGACGGCCACGTGCTCGACGCCGCACCGGCGGGGGCGGTCCACGCGAACCTCGCGACGGTCGGCCCCGCACTGGCGGAGGAGGCCGCGACGGTCCACGCCGACAAGGGGGTCGGGTACGTGGCCGCGCCGATGTTCGGCGGAGTGCCGGTCGCCGAGGCCGGCAAGCTCGACATCGTCACCGCCGGGGCGCCCGAGCAGGTCGAGCGGGTGCGCCCGGCGTTGGAGGCGATCAGCTCCCGCGTATGGCCGGTGGGCGACTCCCCCCGACAGGCGAACGTGGTCAAGGTCGCAGGCCAGGTGCTCATCGCCTCGGCGATCCAGTCGCTGTCGGAGGCCGTCTCCATCGGCGAGCGCGGCGGCGTCGACGCGAAGACGCTGGTGGAGCTGTTCACCTCGACGATCACCCCGGGCCCGGTGTACACGAACTACGGCGGGCGCATCGCCCGCGGGGCCTACACCCCGGTCGGCTTCACCCCGGTCCTGGGACGCAAGGACATCGAGCTGGCCCGCGCCCAGGCCGCCTCGACCGGGCTCGGGCTGCCGGTGGCCGACCTGCTCTCCGCACTGCTCACCGAGGCGATCGACGCGGGCCACGAACAGGACGACTGGGCCTCGCTGGCCGACACGCAGCGCCACCGCGACCTGGGCGAGGCCGCACGATGACCTCGGGAACGCACACGGGCACCACGCCCGAACACGAAGCGGGCACGAGGTTCCCCTGGACGGCGCTGGCGGCACTGGCCACGGCGGGGTTCCTCGCGATCTTCACCGAGACCATCCCCGCGGGGCTCCTCCCGCAGCTCTCGGCCGGGCTGGGGATCTCGGAGTCCGCCGCCGGACAGCTCGTCACCCTCTACGCGATCGGATCGGTGCTCGCCGCGATCCCGCTCGTGGCCGCCACCCGCGGACTGAGCCGGAAGAAGGTGCTGTCGGCCGCGGTACTCACACTGCTGATCTTCAACACCGTGACCGTGCTCGCGCCCTGGTACCCACTGATCCTCGCGGCCCGGTTCATCGCCGGCGCGGCCGCCGCGCTCGTGTGGGGCGTGCTGGCCGGATACGCCCGCCGTCTCGTCCCCGACTCCCAACGGGGACGCGCGCTCGCGGTCACCGGGGTCGGCCAACCCATCGCACTGGCCGCCGGGGTACCGCTGGGGGCGCTCGCCGGCTCACTCGTGGATTGGCGGTGGGTGTTCGCCGCGATCTCGTTGGCCGCGGCGGGCCTCATCGTGTGGATCGGCGCCGCCGTACCCGACGTGCCCGGCCGACCCCCGTCGGCACGCCTGCCGCTGCGACGCGTGGTCCTGCTGCCCGGTATCCGCGCGGTGCTGGTCGTCGCGCTGACGTGGGTGCTCGCGCACAACATCCTCTACACCTACATCGCGCCCCTGATCGCCCCGTCCGGGCCGCGCCTCGATATCGGGCTCGCGATCTTCGGCGTCGCCTCGTTCGTCGGGATCACCGTGACAGGCATGGCCATCGACCGGGCGCTACGGGCGACGCTGCTCGGCGCGCTCACCCTCATGGCGGTGGCCGGCCTCACCCTGGCGAACCCGATGCTCGGCGCCGTCCCCATCGCTCTCGCCATCGCGGTCTGGGGGTTCGGTTTCGGCGGTGCGCCCACGCTGTTGCAGACCGCGCTCGCCGACCGGGCCGGTGAGCACACCGACGCCGCCCAGTCCGTGTTCGTGACCGTGTTCAACCTGGCGGTGGCCGGTGGAGGCATCGTGGGCGGCGCGATCCTCGCCGCCCACGCGAGCGTCCCCGTCCTGGCCTGGACCGCTCTCGGCCTGACCCTCACGGCGCTCCTCGTCGTCCTCACCCGGGCACGGGTCTTCCCCGCCGAGCGCGCCGCGACGTGACCCGCCCTCCTGACGGGGAACATCACCGAGGACCCGTTCGCACGAGTGGACGGCACGACGAAAGGACCCCGTCCCGCGATTTCGCGGGACGGGGTCCGAAGATCGTCGATCCAGTGGAGCTATGGGGATTCGAACCCCAGACCTCCTCCATGCCATGGAGGCGCGCTACCAACTGCGCCATAGCCCCTGGTCTGCCGGACGGTTTCCCCGTTCGGCATGGCAGTACTCTACCGGATTTCAAGAGCCGGTCGAACCAGAGTCGAACGCCGGGGGTCCCGGGGGTTGCGCGAGGGCTCCCGGGAGCGGAGGCGACCCGGCGCGAAGGTGAATATCCTGGGGGTGTGCCCGAATCCAAGCTTGAAATCCAGATGCTCCACGATCGCCTGTTGGTGAAGGCGGTCCCGGACAAGAGTGAGCGGCGCAGCAGCGCCGGTCTGGTCATCCCGGACACGGTGAAGTTGGCGACCCGGCTCGCGTGGGGCGAGGTCCGCGGCGCGGGGACCGGCGCCCGGCACGTGAAGACCGGAGACCGTGTGCTCTTCGACCCCGAGGAGCAGGGTGAGGTCGAGTTGAACGGCGAACGGTACGTCATCCTGCGGGAGCGGGACGTGCACGCGATCGCGAACGAGGCCCCGGAGCGGGGCACCGGCCTGTACCTGTAGGGCCGGGCGTCGACGTTCGAGAGCCGGGGGCCGCGATGGCGACCTCCGGCTCCGTCGTGTCCGCGGTCAGTCGCGCCGTTCCCTGGCGAGCGCCTTGACCAGCGACATCACGCACATGTTGTGCGACTCGAAGACCGGCACCCTGGCGATGGACGAGTACGTCCAGCCCGAGTAGAGCATGGACCACAGGAGCTGCTGGGCCCACAGCGGGGTGATCCGGGGATCGATGCTGCCGTCCTCGTGGCCGCGTTCGACGAGTTCGTAGAGGGCGAGGTCGCCTGGACCGCAGTCCTGTTCCTCCTGAGCGCTGTTCTCGCTCTCCCCCTCGAAGGCGAGCAGGGCGACCTTGCGCAGGGCGAAGTACTCGGAGGCCAAGCGGGAGAAGGCCTCCAGGGCGGTGCCCTCGTCGACCCGGGCGCGTTCGGTGGCCTCGTTGATGAGCTCCTCGGCGTAGTCGCCCAGCGCGGCGACGAGATCGGCGCGTTCGGCGAAGTAGCGCTGGAGGGTACTGCGCGCCACCCCCGCCTCGGCCGCCACCTGGGAGAGGGGCGCCGACCGATTCTTCGCCAGCACCTCGACCGCCGCGTCCAGGATCGCGCGTCGGGTGCGTGCTCGGGTCCTCGTCTCGTCTTCTGAGGGAGAGCTCTTCACCATGCCCTCATCCTAGAGTGATGGGTATCTTCTTGACAATAATGGGTCACGCATGACCTAATTCAGATCATGACTGATCATTCCCCGACCGACGAAAGACCTCCCATCGCGCCCGCGTCCCCCGAGCCCCGATTCGCGCAACTGCGCGTGCTCTGGTCCTTCGTGCGCCCGCACCGCTCCAAGCTCCTGCTCGGACTGGTCCTGGCCCTGCTCGGGTCGGCCTTGGAACTGGCCAACCCGATGGTGATCAAGCTGGTCCTGGACACCGTGTCCGACGCGGGCTCCCTGGCCATGCCGATCGCGATCCTGCTCTGCCTGTTCGTCAGCGGCCTCGTCTTCGGCATGTGGCACTGGATCGTGCTGGGCACCGTCGCGGAGAAGGTCGTCCTGGACGCGCGCGCCTCCCTCGTGCGCCGCTACTTCCGGGCCGCGCTCCTCCCCCTGAGCCGCCGTTCCTCCGGGGAGCTCGTCACCCGGGCCACCTCCGACACCGTCCTGCTGCGCGAGGCCGCCTCCAGCAGCGTCATCAGCCTGATCAACGGCGGGGTCCTGCTCATCGGGACCCTGATCATGATGGGCGTGCTGGACCTGGTCCTGCTCGGGGTCACCGTGACCGCCGTGGTCATCGTGACGATCCTGTTCCTCACCCTGATGCCGGCCATCGCCAAGAGTCAGGAGAAGGCCCAGGCCTCCCTCGGTCTGATGGGCGGAATCCTCGAAGGCTCTCTGCGGGCGATCCGCACCGTCAAGGTGAGCCGCGCCGAGGAACGTCTGGGCTCCCACATCCTCGAACACGCCGAGGAGGCCGCCGAGCACGGCGTCCGCGCGGTGCGCCGGCAGGCCGTGGCCTGGACGCTCGCCTTCGGCGGTGTCCAGCTCTCCATCATCGCCATCCTCGCCGTCGGCGCCCTGCGCGTCTCCTCGGGCGAGATCGGTGTCTCCACCCTGGTGGCCTTCCTGCTGTACGCGTTCTCCCTGATGAACCCGGTCATGGAGCTCTCCCAGAGCGTGACCACGCTCCAGTCCGGCATCGCCGCCGCCAAGCGCATCCGCGAGGTGGAGGCCATCCCGCTCGAACCGGACGCGGAGCCCCTCGACGGGTCCACCACCGGGCCGGACCCTCGCCCCACCGGCGATCGCACCGGCCCGCTGTTGGAGCTGCGCGGGGTCACCGCCCGCTACGCCCCCGGGGCCGCCGCCGCGCTGGACCGGGTCGACCTGACCGTCCCCAGACGAGGGCACACCGCCATCGTGGGCCCCTCCGGAGCCGGAAAGACCACGGTGCTCTCCCTTCTCCTGCGTTTCCTGGAGCCCGAACACGGCGAGCTGCTGCTGGACGGCACCCCCTACCGGGAGCTGCCCCCCGGTCGGGTCCGGGGACGTTTCTCCTACGTCGAGCAGGACACACCGGTGGTGCCCGGCACCATCCGCGACAACCTGCTGTTCACCCGTCCCGAGGCGGGCGAGGACGAGGTGCGCCGCGTCCTCGACGAGGTCCGGCTGACCGAGAAGATCGAGGCCTTGGACGAGGGGCTGGACTCGCCCTTGGACTCCACCTCGCTCTCCGGCGGGCAGCGTCAGCGCATCGCCCTGGCCCGCGCCCTGCTCGGTTCCCCGGACGTGCTGCTGTTGGACGAGGCCACCTCCCAGGTGGACGCGATCACCGAGGCCGCCATCACCGAGAGCGTGCGCCGTCAGGCCGACCGCGGATCGGTGATCACCATCGCGCACCGCCTGTCGACGGTCATCCACGCCGACCGCATCCTGCTGATGGAGGAGGGCCGGATCCGTGCCCAGGGCACGCACGAGGAACTCCTGGAACGGGACTCCCTGTACCGGGAGCTCGTCGCGGCCCTGCACATCGGAGGGAACGACGAGCGGGGACGGGAAGAGGTCGTCACGGGGGTCTCCCCCCTCTGAGCTCCCGGCAGTACCATCCACCGCAGAGCGGGTCGTAGGGCGCGAACGGCCCGCTCGCCGCGGCCGCCGGGGCGCTCGCCCCGGCCCTGCGGCGACCTGTCCGACCGTGCGTTCCCCCGGCGCACGGGACCCCGGCGCCTCGGCGCACGGAAGGGATTCATGAGCGACTACGCCCGATACCAGGACGGTGTCTACGCCGACGCGACCAACGGTGTGCTGCCGCACCTGCCCTACGATCACGACGAGCTGCGGGACCGGGCCCGCGAGATCCTGGACCCCGGACCGTTCGGCTACGTGGAGGGGAGCGCCGGGCGCGAACGTACGGCGGACGCCAACGTCGAGGCCTTCTCCCGTTACGCGTTGAGGCCCCGAGGGCTGCGGCCCGGCGCCGAGAACGCCGGGGACACGGGCGTCACCCTGTTCGGCGAACGGTACCCCTCTCCCCTGCTGACCGCCCCGGTCGGGGTGCTGGAGCAGGTGCACCCCGAAAGCGAACGGGCCCTGGCCCGGGGCGCGAACGCCCTGGGTGTCCCGGTGGTGCTGTCCACGGCCGCCTCCACCTCGATGGAGGAGGTCGCCGAGGTCGCCGACTCCTGGTGGTACCAGCTCTATTGGCCGGGGGACGACGAGCTGGCCGAGTCGTTCGTGCGTCGGGCCACCGCCGCGGGTGCGCGGGCGATCGTGGTCACCACCGACACCTCGCGGCTGGGTTGGCGTCCCCGCGACCTCTCCCAGGGGCATCTGCCGTTCCTGCGCGGTCAGGGCACGGCGAACTACTACGGCGATCCGGTCTTCAGGTCCCGTCTGAAGGAGGAGCCGGAACCGGGAGGGGTGTTGACCGAGGCGGTCCTGCACTTCCTCGGGTCCTTCTCCAACCGGGCGTTGAGCACCGACAACATCGCCCGGATCCGCGAGTGGACGGATCTGCCCGTCCTGGTCAAGGGGGTCGTACGCGCGGACGAGGCCGAGGAGCTGGTCGACGCGGGGATCGACGGGATCGTGGTGAGCAACCACGGCGGTCGGCAGGTGGACGCGGCGGTGGCCGCGCTGGACGCGCTGCCCGAGGTCGTCGAGGCCGTGGGCGACCGGGCCGAGGTCCTGTTCGACTCCGGTGTCCGGTCGGGTGCGGACGTGGTGGTGGCGATGGCCCTGGGCGCCAAGGCCGTCCTGGTGGGCCGCCCCTGGGTGTACGGGCTGGCCGTGGACGGCGCGGCCGGGGTCGAGCACGTACTGCGGTCGATCCTGGCCGAGGTACAGATCACCGCCGAGTTGATGGGGCGTGACGTCGCCGACCTGAGCGCCGACGACGTCCGTCGGCGCCCCTGAGGACGTCGGTGTCCCGGGCCTCGTGCGGGGCCCGGGACACCGGTCGTCGGGTCAGCCCTTGACCGCTCCCGAGGTCAGCCCCGCCACGATCCTGCGTTGAAGGATCAGGGCGAAGACGATCAGCGGGAGGGAGACCAGTACCGAGGCGGCCATGATCTGGCCGATCGGGTTCTCGTAGCCGACCCGTTCGAAGGTGCCCACGAAGACCGGAACGGTCTGCACGTTCAGATCGCGCGGAGCGAACGAGAAGGCCAGCAGGAACTCGTTGGTCGCGTACACGAAGGTCAGGATCGACGCCGCGCCCACACCCGGCGCCGCCAACGGCGCCACCACCTTCAGGAAGGCCTGGAAGGGCGTGGCACCGTCGACCTTCGCCGATTCCTCGATCTCCTTGGGGATACCGGCGAAGAAGGTCGCGAGGATGAAGATGGACAGCGGCAGGGTCAGCGCCACGTACGGCACGACCATGCCCGTGTAGGAGTTGAGCAGGTTGATCCCGGTCCACTCGTTGAGCCGCATGTACATCTGGTACAGCGGGTTGACCAGGGCCACCGGCGGGAACAGCGTCGCCACCAGGGTCGCCGCGAGCAACGCGAACTTGCCCGCCAGGGGGAGCCGCGCCAGCGCGTACCCGGCCAGTGAGGCCACGGGGATGCAGATCAGCGTGGTCGCGGCCGCCACGATCAGCGAGTTGCGCAACGCGAAGTGGAAGCCCTGCCCGAGGACCTCCTCGTAGTTCCCGAAGGAGAACGGCCCCTGGAAGATGTTCGGGTCCGTCAGCGCCGCCGAGCCGGTGCGCAGGCTGGTCATCGCCATCCACAGGAACGGGAAGAGGCACCAGAGCAGGACGACGAGCAGGCCCAGCAGTTTGAGGACGTTGGTCACGGCCGGAGGCACGTCACGTCGTGGCCTGGAGGCCGTCCGAACGGGTTTCCGGGTCTGTTCGGCGCTCATCGCCTCTCCTTCCGACCCACGTCGCCGACCATGTGCCGGCCCATCCGGCTGATGAAGGCCAGGCCGACGAGCATGACGATGACGAACGTGACCGTGGACAGCGCGTTGGCGTAGCCCAGTCGCGGTTCCGCGACCAGGAACCGCTGCGCGTACACCGACAGGGTGGCCAACGAGTTCGAGTAGCCGGAGAACACGTAGGCGAAGTCGAACATCCGCAGCGCGTCCACGGTGCGGAACAACAACGCCACCACGATCGCCGGGCGCAGCAGCGGCAGGGTGATCGACCAGAAGCGCTGGAGCGCCCCGGCGCCGTCCACCTTGGCCGCCTCGTAGTAGTCCCGGGGGATGGTCTGGAGTCCGGCCAGGAGCAGGAGCGCCACGAACGGCGCGGTCTTCCAGACGTCGGCGCTGATGATGCCGACCATGGACCAGGCCGGGTCGCGGAGCCAGTTGATGTCCGCGCCCAGGACCCAGTTCACGAACCCGGGGTTGTGGTCGAACATGTACCGCCACACCTGGGCGGCGACGGCGGTCGGGATCACCCATGGCACGAGGATGACCGCCCGGGTCAACCCGCGGCCGACGAAGGCCTGGTGCATGATGAGCGCGAACGCCATCCCGACGACGAACTCCAGGGACACCGACGCCACGGTGAAGATCAACGTGTTCTTGGCGGCGTTCCAGAAACCGGGGTCGGTCAGGACGTCGACGTAGTTGGCGACGCCGACGAGGTCCCGGCTGAAGCCGCGGATGTCGTAGAGGCTCAACCCGACGGCGTAGAACACCGGGAAGAGCGCGAGCAGGGCCATGAAGCCGAGCGACGGGGCGAGGAAGATCCGCCCCATCGCCCGTTCTCCCAGACCCTGGGCTCGCCTGCGTACGGACCCGACGGCGCCGGGCGCAGGAGCGGGGTTACTGCTCATCGAGGCCTAGTCCTGCGCGAGCGCGTCGTTCGCGGCGTCGTCGACGGCCTGGAGGGCGGTCGCGGCGTCCTGCTGTCCGAGGAAGGCCGGGTGCAGGCTGTCCTGGACGGCCAGGGACAGCGAGTTGTAGCCGGGCACCGGCGGGCGGGCCTGGGCCTCGGCGAGGATGTCGCCGAGCATCTCGAAGTCGGGGTCGTCGGCGTCCTCGTAGGTGCTGAGCATGGTCGGGGGCAGACTGTGGTCGGCCAGGATCGCCTGGGCCTCGGGGGCGGTGGCGGCCCACAGGACGAACTCGCTCGCGAGCTCCTTGTTGTCGCTGAGGCTGCTGACCGCGTTGTTGAGACCGCCCAGGGCGCTCGTGGTCCCCTCACCGGTGAAGGTAGGCAGCGGGGCGACGGCGAATTCGCCGGCGACCGCGCTCTCCTCGCCGTCCTCCCCCTCCAGGAGCGGGATGGCGTAGGGCCAGTTGCGCATGTAGACGGCCTCGCCCGCCTGGAAGAGGGCGCGGGCGTCGTCCTCGACCATCGAGTCGTAGCCCTCGGCGTAGAAACCGTTCTCACGGCTCTCGATCATGAAGTCCAGGGCCGTGGTCGCGGCGTCGCCCTCCAGGAAGGTGGAGGCCTCCTGGCCCTCGTCGAAGAGTTCGCCGCCCGCGGACCAGAACATCTCCAGGTAGCTGACGACGAAGCCCTCGTACTGGTCGCCCTGGCCGACGAAGGGGGCGATGCCCTCCTCCTCGGCGGCCTCCATGCCGGTCTCGTAGAGCTCCTCCCAGGTCGTGGGGGGCTCGTCGATCAGGTCGGTGCGGTAGTAGAGGAAGGCGCCGTTGGAGGAGTACGGGAGGGCGTAGAGCTCCTGCTGCCACTGGGAGCTGTCGATGGCGCCGGGGAGGCTGACGCCCTCGATCTCGCCGCGCATGTCCTCCAGGCTCTCGATGTAGCCGAACTCGGCGAACTCGCCGGTCCAGATGACGTCGAGGCCCAGGACGTCGAACTCGCCGGCCTGGCTCTGGAGGTCCTGGAACATGGCCTGGCGCTGCTCGTCGGCCGTGGGCGCCAGGAAGAAGACCTCGACCTGTCGCTCCGGGTTGTTCTCGTTCCACAGGCGGGCGACGTCCTCGTGGATCTGTCGGTCGGCTCCGGTGACCGCCCAGACGAACTGGGGGTCGTCCGCGAGTCCGGCGCTCTCGCCCTCGCCCTCGGGCTCCTGGCCCGGGGGTTCACCGCAGGCGGCGGTCAGGGTCAGGGCCAAGGCGGCCAGGGCCGCGCCGCTCGCGCGCAGCAGACGCCTCCGGTGTGGAAAAACTGACATGGCTCTCCTTTCGCGCCCGTACGGGGGAGAGGGCGCGCGTGAGGTTTCGAGGTGTCGGGACCCGATCCCCTCCAATTGACCGAAAACGATGCCATTATGACTGTGATGTAGTCAACATAAAGGGACATCACCAGTCACCGGGGCACTTGAGCGGGGGTGATAGGCCCGGTCCGAAACCCCGAAAACGTTGCCAACCTCTGGCACTCGCTTCTAACGTGAACCCATGTCTCAGCGCCCGCCGAGCATGCGCGACGTCGCCCGGCGCACCGGAGTGTCCCTGTCCACGGTCTCCCGGGTCCTTCGTGACGCCCCGGGGGTCGCCCCTCACGTGCGCGAACGCGTCAGGGCCGCCGCCGAGGAACTGTCCTACGTGGTCTCCCGCAACGCCTCGGGGCTGGTCACCGGCCGCACCGGACGCGTGGCCGCGGTCCTGCCCCGGTTGGGCCCCTGGTACTTCGGCACGGTCCTGTCCGGTCTGGGCGACGTCCTCTCCGAGGCCGGCCTGGACCTGCTCGTCTACCGACTCGGCTCCCAGGAGGCCCGCGACACCTGGCTGCGCGACCTGCCTCCCCGACGCAACGCGGACGCCGTCATCACCCTGTCCATGGACCTCACCGAGGACGAATACCGCAGGATGGACCGGATCGGGGTCCCCTTGGTCTTCACCGGGCAACGGGTCCCCGGACGCTCCTGCGTCCACGTCGACAACCGCGCCGGGACCCTGGGCGCCACCCGCCACCTGCTCAACCTCGGGCACAGCCGCATCGCCTACATCGGTACGCACGGTGAGCACGGGGGCAAGGAGAGTGTGGTGGAACGGCTGTCCGGATACACCGAGGCGATGATCGAATCCGGACACACCCCCTGGCACGTGGCCAAGTCGGCCGGCCACCGGGGAGGCGAGCACGGGATGGGGGAACTCCTCTCGGCGGCCGACCCGCCCACCGCGGTCCTGGCCGAGACCGACGAGATCGCGCTCGGAGCACTGCGCTCCCTGCGCCGGGCCGGGGTGCCGGTACCGGAGGCGATCTCGCTCGTCGGGTTCGACAACCACGAGGCCGCCGCCGTCCTCGACCTGACCACCGTCGACCAGGAACCCCGACGCATCGGCGCGGAGGCCGGGCGGCTGGCCCTGGAGGCGCTGCGCGAGCCCGCGTCGACCGGCACCCACGTGTGCACGCCCACCCAACTACTCCTGCGTCGGTCGACCGCCGCGCCCAGGAGCACCCGCGGTCTGTCCTGACCGCACGCAGAAACACACGAGACGAACCGAGGAGCCCCCCATGCGACAGTGGTGGCGCGACGCCGTGCTCTACCAGGTCTACCCCCGCAGCCTCGCCGACTCCGACGGGGACGGCGTCGGCGACCTGAGGGGGATCACCGAACGGTTGGACCACATCGCCGCCCTGGGGGCGGACGGGATCTGGCTCTCGCCCTTCTACCCCTCGCCCTGGGCCGACGGCGGCTACGACGTCTCCGACTTCCGCGGGGTCGATCCGTCCCTGGGCACCCTCGCCGACTTCGACGCGCTGGTCGCCTCCGCGCACATGAGGGACCTGCGCGTGATGATCGACATCGTGCCCAACCACACCTCCGAGGAGCACGCCTGGTTCCGGGCCGCCCTGGCCTCCCCCGACGCCCCCGAGCGGGACCTGTACGTCTTCCGGGACGGCCGGGGCCCCGACGGATCGGAACCGCCCACCAACTGGCGCTCCACCTTCGGCGGCCCCGCCTGGACCCGGGTCCCCGACGGGCAGTGGTACCTGCACATGTTCGCCCCGGAACAGCCCGACCTGAACTGGGGCCACGAGCGGGTGCGCGAGGAGTTCCGCGACATCCTGCGCTTCTGGAGCGACCGGGGGGTGGACGGTTTCCGGATCGACGTGGCCTACGCCCTGGTCAAGGACCTCGACCCGCTGCGCGACCTGGTGCTCGTGGAGGGCGGCCGTTTCGAGGACATCGCCGCCAACCCCGACCACCCCTTCCTGGACCGCCCCGAGGTGCACGAGGTCTACCGGGACTGGAACCGGGTGCTGTCCGCCTACGATCCGCCGCGCGCCACCGTCGCCGAGGTGTGGCTTCCGGGCGAGCGCCGGGTGCTCTACACCCGCCCGGACGAACTCGACCAGGCGTTCAACTTCGAGTTCCTCCTGACCCCCTGGGACGCCTCCGCCTACCGGGAGGTCATCGCCTCCTCACTGACCGACGCCGAACGGGTGGGCACCGTCCCGACCTGGGTGACCGAGAACCACGACGTGGTGCGCGTGCCCTCCCGGCTGGGGCTGCCCTCGGGGACCGACCTGCGCCGGTGGCTGCTCTCCGACGGGCGCGACCCCGAACCCGACCAGGACCTGGGGCGGGCCAGGGCGCGCGCCCTGGCCCTGCTCACCCTGGCCCTGCCCGGATCGGCCTACGTCTACCAGGGCCAGGAGCTGGGGCTCCCGGAGGTGGCCGACCTGCCCGTCGAGGCGTTGGAGGACCCCCGGTGGCGGGGCGGCGGACACACCGACAAGGGGCGGGACGGCTGCCGGGTCCCCCTCCCCTGGACGCGAGGGGGCGACTCCTTCGGTTTCGGCCCGGCCGGCTCCTGGCTGCCCCAGCCCTCCTGGTGGGGCGAGTACTCGGTCCTGGCCCAGGACGAGGATCCGGGTTCGACCCTGTGGCTGTACCGGAACGCGCTGCGGCTGCGTCGCGGTTTCTCCTCGGACGAGACGCTGGTCTGGGACGAAGAACTGAACCGGGGCCCGGTACTGGCGTTCCACCGCTCCGACGTGCTGGTCGTGGTGAACACCGGGGACGACCCGATACGGCTGCCCCGGGGCGAGGTGCTGCTGTCCAGCGCCGAGCCGGACGGTGAGCTCCCCGGGAACAGCACGGTGTGGATGCGTCCCACCGATCGCCCGACCTCCGGTTCAGGAACGCCGTAGGAGCGGCTGGGTACTGCACCGGAAGGACCCGCCCAACGACCGGGTGATGGAGAAGTCCACGTACTCGACCTCGACCCCGCGGGCCCGGATCCGCTCCCCGACGTCCTCGAACCGGGGGTCGGTGACGTAGGTCCGCGGGTCGATCGGCAGACCGTTGACCGCCAGGGCTGTGGCGCGGTCCAGGTCGACCGGGATCCGCTCCCATTCCCGCAGGACCCGCGGCACCCCGTCGAGCAGGGCCTCCTCGCACACCACCATCAGGCCGTCGCGGACCAGGCCGAGGGCGCAGTCCAGGTGGAGGATCCGTTCGTGCAGACGGACCGGCTCCACCGTGTACCCCAGTGGTTCGAGGTACTTGGCGAGCCACCGCGCTCCCAGGAGGTTCGAGGCGAGCCCGGAGTACCCCACGAAGACGTGGTCGCCGAGCACGAGCACGTCCCCTCCTTCGAGGAAGGGCCCACGCCCGAGGGAGGGATCGTCGGGCTCCGGAATCTCCGGCGCGGGCACGGCGACGTATCCGCAGTCCGCCGGATAGACGTGCTCCATGAGGAGATCGCGCATGGGGAGCACCTCCGTCCGACGGTGCCGGAACCGCATCGAGGCCTCGATCACCCGGTCGCCCACGACGAAGAACGGATCACGGGCGAAGAAGTTCGCGTAGCCGTCGGAACCCGCCGCCGTCTTCTCCGGGCGGGTGAGCGCCCGCGGTCTCAGCACCCGGACGCCATAACGCTCCAGAACCTCGCGGAACCGTTCCCGCTCCCGTTCCCAGGCGGCCTGGCGTTCCGGTGCCCCGTCCCGCATGTCCCGGCCGACCGGGTTGTCCGCCCAGTCGTCGGCGAGGAAACGGGCGTCGGGCGAGTCGGCCGCGGCCTCGGGGATCATCACCTCGCTCCGGGCGAGGACCACGGTTCTCAGTGGGGCGAACTCGTTCTCCACCCGGATCTCGTCCATGTCGGCCTCCTTCACCGGAAACTACCTCCCTGCCATGGGCGAGGTCTCTCATGACACGGCCCCGTCCGGGGAGGACCCACCTGTTCCAGACCGCGGGCGAGTGGAGGACCGTCCCCGACCTCCACGCCTCCTAGCGTGCTCCCATGAACGACGCACAGTGGGATCCGCGTGGAATCCACCCTTTCCGCATCGACATCCCCCAGGGGGAACTGACCGATCTGAACGCACGTCTGGCCGCCACCCGTTGGCCGGCCGGGGCGCCCGGGGCGGGCTGGGAGCGCGGGGTGCCGGTCTCCTATCTGAAGGAGCTCGTCGAGCACTGGCGCACCGGCTACGACTGGCGCGTCCACGAGACGGAGATCAACGCCCACCCCCAGTTCGTCACCGAGGTGGACGGTCAGACCGTGCACTTCCTCCACGTCCGTTCGCCCGAGCCCGACGCCGTGCCGCTGCTCCTACTGCACGGCTGGCCGGGGACGTTCGCCGACTTCCTGGACGTGATCGGGCCGCTGTCCGACCCGCGCTCGCACGGTGGTGACCCCGGCGACGCGTTCCACCTGGTGATCCCCTCCCTGCCGGGGTTCGGCCTCTCCGTCCCCCTGGCCGGCCCCGGCATGGACGTCGCCCGCATGGCCGGGGTGTTCGTGGAGCTGATGGACCGGCTGGGGTACGACCGCTACGGGGTCCAGGGCTACGACACCGGTTCCCTCGTGGCACCGGAGGTGGGGCGTCGGGCGCCCGATCGGGTGATCGGGGCGCACCTCAACGCCCTGCTCGCCTTCCCTTACGGGGACGAGGACACCGAGGGTCTGGAAGGGGCCGACCTGCGCCGTTGGGAGGCGATGCGCGACTTCAACGACGCCTACCTGAGGTGCAACTCCCTGCGTCCCTGGACGGTGGCGTACGGGCTGACCGATTCGCCCGTGGGACAGCTCGCCTGGATGGTGGAGAAGTTCAAGGAGCTCTCCATGCCCGAGGAGGCCCTTCCGGAGGAGAGCATCGACCGCGACCGGATCCTCACCACCGTCTCCCTGTACTGGCTGACCGCCACCGCCGGTTCGTCGGCGCAGATCTACTACGAGGAGATGAGCGCGAACGACTGGAGCGCCGACGAGGGCTCGGACGACTCGTGGGAGACCCCGGCCGGGGCGCCGACCGGGGTACTGCTCTCGGCCCACGACGTGACGGTGCGCCCCTGGGCCGAACGCGATCACGACATCGTGCGCTGGACCGAGGCGGGCCGGGGCGGCCACTTCCTGTCGTTGGAGGAGCCGGAGGTACTCGTCGACGACGTCCGCGCCTTCTTCCGCGCCCTGCGCTGATCCCCGCGCGCGGTCGGACGGGGCTCAGGGAGCGGTGGCCCGGACCGCCTCGGCGAACGCGCGGATCCGCTCGTTCTCGGTCGCCGTGCGCCACACCAGGGCCCATCGCGCCGGCGGCGCGTCGACGATCGGTCGGTACACCAGCGCGGGCAGCGGGAGGTATTCGGCGGCGTGCGCGTGCATGGGCGAGACCGCCTCGCCCGTGGCCAGGATCGGGATCATCTCCTCCGAGGTCGTGACCGTCGGCCCGAGGGGAACGGGTCTGCCGCTCGGAGTACGGCTCGGGACCAGTCCCTCCCGCCAGTACTCCGGGCGCGCGCCTCCCATCACCGGTACCTCGGCGAGATCCTCCAAGGACACCGTCCGGGCCACCGCGAGGGGGTGGGAGGCGGACATGGCGAGCACCACCGGTTCGACGTCGACCACGGGCCCGACGGTGAGGTCGGGCTCCCGGACGGGCAGCCAGAGGACGGCGACGTCGATCTCCCCGGAGCGCAACGGGCCGAACGGATCCGCGAAGGTGATCGATCGAAGGTTCGCCTCCAACCCCGGCATCCGCTCGGAGAGCCGGTCCAGGGCCGGCCCCAGCATCTCGGTCCGCCAACTGATCATGCCGATCCTGAGCGGTTCCGTCGTCCCTCGGGCCGTCAGCCTCGCGCGGTCCAGAACGTCGTGGATCGCGGCGTAGGTCTCGGAGAGTTCGTCCCGCAGCTGTTCTCCCAGCGGTGTCAGGGAGACGCGGCGACTGGTCCGCTCGAACAGTGTGCCGCCGACCCGGCGTTCGGCCTGTTTGACGATCTGGCTGACCCGCGCCGGTGTGAGGCGCAACCTCTCCGCGGTTCGACCGAAGTGCAGTTCCTCCGCGAGGGTCAGGAACACCTCGATGTCGCGCATCTCCATCGGCGGGGTCCCTTCGGATAGGGGGCGGGGTCAGACGACGATCGCGATCGCCAGGGAGGCGGCGGCGCCCACCGAGGTCAGGGTGCGCACGAGATGGGCCGTGTTCCAACGCCTCTCGAACCCTAGCCGTGCCGCGGCGAGGTCCGCCGCGGTGTCGCTCCGCGCGGCTTCGAGGTCCCGGTTCAGGGGGACGTTGACCGCCGCGGTGATCACGAACGTCGCGACGGAGCAGACCGCGCCGACGATGAGCCACGGGGGCTCCGCGCCCTCGGGCCGGAGTACGACCACGAGAACGGCGAGTACGGGCGCCCCCAGGAACACGCTCATGAACAGGCCGTTGAGGATGGCCCGGTTGATCGCGCGGAACGTGGTCACGTACGTGGCGTCGTCGACCCGTCGCAGCCCGGGGACGACGGAACAGGAGAAGGCGAAGAAGGTGCCCGCCAGTAGACCGTTGCACAGGACCGCCGCGATCAGTGCCGTGATGGATATCGGGTTCATGCGAAGCCCTTCGCTCTCATGGGGTCCCACCGCCGTGCCCCGGACGGGACGGGTCGGTGTTCGTCACGCCGCTTCCTCGGGCGCTCGAACATACTCCTCCACGACGACGCCCGAGCCGAAGACGCGGACCCCGACCGGGTCGAACCGGACCGGCCGGTAGGGGGCGTGCCCGAAGAGCGGGATCCCGTCACCGAACGCCAACGGGTTGCGCTTGAGCACCAGGCGATCGATCTCCTCGATCAGTGTCCCCGCCAGGCCGCCACCTCCGCAGAGGTAGATGCCCGCCCCGTCCTCGGCCTTCAACTCACGTACGCGCGCGACCGGGTCGGAGGTCACCTCGATGCCCTCGTGGACCTCACGTTCCCGCGAGGAGGCGACGATCTGCCGCAGGTGCGGATAGGGGTTCGGGTTCGACGGGTCGAGCGTGTAGGTGTCCCACCCCATGATCACCGTGTCGAATCGGGTGAGCGGGGCGCGCACGCCCATCGCGTCCAGGAGCACACCGGGGATCGCGTCGGTGAACTCCTCGGTGAGCTGCGGCGCGTGGTCGCCCTCCATGAGGAAGCGGTCGAAGGCCCCGTCCGGAGCAGCGATGTGCCCATCGATGGAGACGGCGATGTAGTAGACGAGTTCACGCATGTCGGCCCTTCGGGTCGTGTTCGGATCCGGCTCCGACAGGTTCCCGTCACCTTCCGCCCCGGATCAACGGCCGTTCCGGGCACGATCGTCAAGCCCGACTTAACGATCCTGTCGTCATCGTGGATTGATCACCCCACCCCCTCCGAGCACTCTGGACACACGCCCTCCGAGAGGGCCCGGTCGTGCCCGAGCGCCGACCGACCATCGCCACAGGAAGTCCACATGATCGCTCTGACCACCCCTCCCCGACTCGCCCCGCCGACCACGAGGGTGCGCGTCTCCTATCTCACCGGAGAGCAGGCCGACAGCGTCCACCGCGGCCGGGACACGGACTGGCTCGCCGACGCCGCACGGGACTTCGACGGTTTCGTCGCGGACCGTGTCGGTGTGCGAGAACGCTGGGGCGTCCCGTCCGAGGTCTTCTGGTTCACCTCGGACGAGCACTACATCGGTTCCCTGGTCGTGCGCCATGAACCGCCCGAGGACGACCTGGGCGGTCACATCGGCTACCACGTCGTCCGACCGTGGCACCGGCGGGGCCACGCGACGGAGATGCTCCGTCAGGCGACGGTGATCGCCCGCGGCCTCGGCATCGACCGACTCCTTCTCACCGTCGAGGAGGACAACGGGCCTTCCCTGCGGGTCATCGAGAAGAACGGCGGCGTCCACGACGGGAGGAACCCCGACGGTCAACTGCGTCTGTGGATCGACACCGCCTCGGTCCCGTCGGACGGGTGACCCCGGAGAACGCGAAGAACCCCGCCTCGCGTGAGCGTGAGACGGGGTTCTCGATGCCTTATATAAGTGGAGCTATGGGGATTCGAACCCCAGACCTCCTCCATGCCATGGAGGCGCGCTACCAACTGCGCCATAGCCCCTTGTGGGAGTCTTCCGGGCCCGTGCCCTTCCGACTCCCTGAACCTTAGCGGATATCGGCCCGTTCGTCGAAACGACGATCAGGCGTCGTCGCTGAGGACGACCGGCTCCGGCAGGCTGGCCGCGTTGTGCTCCATGAGTCGCCATTCCGGACCGCGACGCTGTAGGACCGACCAACAGCAGTTGCTGAGCGGGCCGAGGAGCTCACGGCGCTCGTCGGGGATGCCCAGCATGCGGGAGATCCCGACCCTGACCGCGGCGCCGTGGCTCACGATGACCAGCAGACCGCCGGCCGGGGTCTTGGCGATACCGCGTTCGACGGCGGCCGTCATCCGGTCGCCGACCTCGGAGATGTTCTCTCCGTCCGGGATGTCCATACGGGCGTGCTCGACCGGCCAACGCCGGGAGAGCTCGTCGGCGGTGAGCCCCTCCCAGGAGCCGCCGAACCGCTCGCGCAGACCCTTGTCGTACTCCACCGCGAGCCCCGAGGCACGCGAGAGGTACCCGGCGGTGTCGGCGGCGCGCTTGAGATCGGACGCGACGATGACGTCGGGGCCGAGGGTGGCCAACAGCCGACCGGCCCGTTCGGCCTGCGCGTGGCCGACCGGGTCGAGGTCGATGTCGGTCTGTCCCTGGAAGCGTTTCTCGACGTTCCAGGTGGTGCGTCCGTGCCGCCAGAACAGCACACGAGGGGCGTCGCTCACGTGGTGTGTCCTTCTCCTCCGGCGGCCCAGGGCCGCGATCTCCTACTGCTCGTCCAGAGGGGTGCGCTCGGCGCCCCGGGACTTCTCGGGAAGGTCGATCTCGGGGCAGTCCTTCCAGAGGCGCTCGAGGCCGTAGACCCCGCGCTCCTCCTCGTGCTGGACGTGCACGACGATCTCGCTGTAGTCCAGCAGGACCCAGCGCCCGTCGCGCTCTCCCTCGCGGCGGAGCGGCTTGGCGCCCGCCTTGATGCGCAGCTGATCCTCGACCTCGTCGACGATGGCGCGGACCTGGCGGTCGTTGGGCGCCGAGCACAGGACGAAGGCATCGGTGATGACGAGCTGTTCGCTGACGTCGTAGGCGATGACCTCCTGCGCGAGTTTGTCGGCGGCGGCCTCTGCGGCGACCTGGACGAGTTCCACTGCCCTGTCGGTGGCTGTCACGTTGTGCTTGCTGCCTTACTTGATCGGGTGTCGACCGGCGGCGATCCGTGAACCCGTCGGGTCCGCGGTCCGCGGCTCAGGACTCCAGGTAGAGCCCGGTCTTGTTGATGTATCGGACGATGCCGTCGGGTACCAGGTACCAGATGGGTTCGCCCTTGCGAACGCGTTCGCGACACTCTGTGGAGGAGATGGCGAGCGCGGGGACCTCCACCAGGGAGACCTTGCCCTTGGGCAGGCCAGGGTCGCTGAGATGGTGTCCGGGCCGGTTACAGCCTACGAAATGCGCGAGCTCGAAGAGTTCGTCGACGTTGTGCCAACTGAGGATGGCGCCGAGCGCGTCCGCCCCGGTGATGAAGTACAGCTCCACGTCGGGACCGTAGGAGGCCCTCATCTGTCGGAGGGTGTCCAGGGTGTAGGTGGGCCCCGAACGGTCGATCTCGGCCCGGTCGACCCTGAACTGGGGGTTCTCCGCCGTCGCGATGACCGTCATGAGGTAGCGGTCCTCGGAGGGCGTGACCTTGTCCAGGTCCTTCTGCCAGGGCTGGCCCGTGGGCACGAAGACCACCTCGTCGAGCCCGAAGAGGTGGGCGACCTCACTCGCCGCCACGAGGTGCCCGTGGTGGATGGGGTCGAAGGTGCCGCCCATGATGCCGACCTTGGTCGGAGAGGAGCCGCCCCGACGCGCGAGGGAACCCCCCTCGGGGTGGGCACCCGTGGCCTGGTCCGTCACTGTGCGCTCCGTTTCGCCGTGGTCGCTGCCGTGGTTTCCGGTTTCGGCCAACCGAGATTAGCCGACGCGGAACACCCGAGGAGGTGGACTTTTCGCGAAGCCTCCCGCAACCGCTCGAACAAGGAGTCCGCCGGCTTCCTTCCCCGGTCTCCGAGCGGGCACACACGAACGCGTCATATCTCGTTGGGCGTAAACCGTGGCCAAGCCGCATCGTGACGCATAGCATGCCGATATGGCCAACTCACCAGATCGCGTCCGTGTCCGGCTCTCAGAGATCTCGCCGCGTGCCTACGAGCACCCCGCCGACCGTGGCGCGCTGGTCGCTCTGCGGTCCCTCACGGGCTTCGACACCCTCGTCAAGTCCCTTTTCGGTCGGATCAACGAGCGCACCCTACGCCTCATGTTCCTCTCCAGCGCCGTGCGGGTGAGCCCCACCCAGTTCCCGGAGCTGCACGACTACCTCAGGGACGCCGCCTACGTCCTGGACCTCGACGAGGTGCCCGAGCTCTACGTCAAGATGGACCCCCAGCCCAACGCCATGGCGATCGGGCGCAAGAAGCCGTTCATCGTCATGACGACCGGGCTGTTCGACCTCTTCGACGCCGAGGAGAAGCGGTTCGTCATCGGCCACGAGGTCGGCCACGTCCTCAGCGGTCACTCCCTCTACCGCACCCTCCTGCTCCTGCTGGTGTGGCTGTCCACCAAGATCATGTGGATCCCGCTCGGCGCCATCGCCATCCAGGCGATCCTGTCCGGGCTGCGGGAATGGCAGCGCAAGTCCGAGCTCTCCAGCGACCGGGCCGGTCTGCTCACCTGCCAGAACCCGGACGCGGCCAAGCGGGCCCTGATGAAGCTCGCCGGCGGCTCCAACCTGTCCCAGATGAACCCCGACGCGTTCATGGAGCAGGCGCGCGAGTACGAGGGCGGCGGCGACGCCGTCGACAGCGTCCTCAAGCTGATGACCACCCTGCCCGCCAGCCACCCGTTCGCGGTGGTCCGCGTGGCGGAGCTGCACCGCTGGGTCGAGAAGGGCGACTACCAGAGGATCATCGACGGCGACTACCCGCGCCGTTCCTCCGACCGCGACACCAAGGTCACCGAGGAGGCCGGTCACGCGGCCCGTTCCTACCGGGAGGAGTGGAACCGCACCAGCGACCCGCTGGTCACCACCCTGCGCGGGGTGGCCGACGGCGCCGGGCGCGCGGGCGGCCGACTCTTCGACTCGGTGGCCGACCGCTGGCGCAACGGCGGCGGCCAGAACGGCTCGACCCAGGGCGGCGGGGAGAGCAACTGACGGCGACCTCGGGGGCCACCGTGCACCGATCGGGGCGGGACGGTCCGGGGGGATCGCCCGCCCCTTCGCGTCAGCGGCCCCCGACGGGCCCCAGGACCTCGCGTACGGTGCGCCAGGCGACGCTCGTGGGATCGACGACGGCGAAGTGGTCCTCGCCGGGGATCTCCCGATAGTCGACCGGGTCGCCCGCCAGGCGGGCCGCGTCGACGTAGTCGCGGCTGTGCTCGACCGGGACGCGCTGGTCGGCGTCCCCGTGCACGATCAGTTGAGGGATTCCGAGGGGCAGCCGGTGCAGGGGCGAGGACTCGGCGTACTCCTCGGGTGAGGGGTCGGCCCCGAGGAAGGGCTCGACGGCCCCCTCCCCCAGGCCCGCCTCGGCGCAGCGGCGCAGGTCGGTGATGGGGGCCAGCGCCACCACGGAGGCGACCGGCGAGTCCGCCGCGGTCAGCAGGGCCAGATGGCCGCCCGCGGAATGTCCGACGGCCACCACCCGGGAGAGGTCCAGCCCCTCCTCCCGTTCGGCCGTCTCCGCCAGGAGGTCCAGGGCCCGGGCGACGTCGTCGACGCTCTGCGGCCAGCCCCCTCCGTCCGCTCCGGTCCGGCGGTACTCGACGTTCCACACCGCCCACCCGGCGGCGGCCAGGTCCCGGGCCAGGGGGTCCATGAGACGGGCGTCGTGGAGGTCGCGCCACCAGCCCCCGTGGAGCAGGACCGCGACCGGGGCCGGCCCGGAGGAGGCCTCGGGGTCCCGGCGGTGGACGATCTGACTGGAGTGCTCACCGTAGGCGGTCGCCATCGCGTTCTTCCTCGCTCCCTCGGGGTTCCGGGGCGCTTCGCACGGTGTCCGGTCGCCATCGCCGGTGCCGGGCGGCGTCGTCCCTGTCGGAGGAACGTAGCAGTTCCAGCCGGGGGCGGGGGGAGTCGGTGCGGCCGGTGGGGGGTCTGCGGCTCCCCGCCCGGAACGGGGTCGGCCAGGTCGCCCCGGGACCCGAGTAGTCCCGTTCGGCGGCGGCGTGCAGGGTCCAGTGCGGGTCGTACAGATGGGGCCGGCCCAGGGCGCACAGGTCGGCGCGGCCGGCCAGGATCGTGGAGTTGACGTCGTCGTGGGAGGAGATGGCGCCGACCGCGATGACGGGGACCCCGAGTTCCCGGCGGATCCTCTCGGCGAAGGGCACCTGATAGCTGCGCCCGAACGCCGGACTTTCGTCGGGGGTGACCTGTCCTGTGGAGACGTCGATGACGTCGGCCCCCGCCGCGACCAGGGCGCGGGAGATCTCCACGGCGTCCTCGGCGGTGGTGCCGTCCTCGACCCAGTCGGTCGCCGAGATGCGCACGGAGAGGGGCTTGTGCTCGGGCCAGGCCTCCCTGATCGCGGACAGGACCTCCACCGGGTAGCGGAGCCGCCCGGTGAGATCGCCCCCGTAGGCGTCGTCCCGATGGTTGGTGATCGGGGACAGGAAGGAGGAGAGCAGGTAGCCGTGGGCGCAGTGGAGTTCGAGCAGATCGAAACCGGCCCGGTCGGCGGCCCGGGCGGCGGCGACGAAGTCGTCGCGGATCCCGTCCATGGCGGCCCGGTCCAACGCGCGCGGCACCTGGTTGACGCCCTCCCGGTAGGGCAGGGGCGAGGGGGCCACCAGGGGCCAGCCGCCCTCGGGCAGGGGCCGGTCGATGCCCTCCCACATCAGACGCGTCGCTCCCTTGCGTCCGGCGTGGCCGAGCTGGACACCGATCCGGGCCCGGCTGTGGGTGTGCGCGAAGTCGGTGACGCGACGCCAGGCCGCCTCGTGTTCGGGCCGGTACATGCCCGCGCATCCGGGTGTGATGCGGGCCTCCGGGGAGACGCACACCATCTCGGTCATCACCAGCCCGGCCCCGCCGAGCGCCTTCCCGCCCAGGTGGACGAGGTGGAAGTCGCCCGGGGTGCCGTCGATGGACGAGTACATGTCCATGGCCGAGACCACGACCCGGTTGTCCAGCTCCAGCCCGCCCAGGCGGAAGGGGTGGAACATCGGCGGGCGCGGCGTGGGGTCGGCGGGGTTCGCCTCGCGGGCGAAGATCTCGTCGACGCGGGCGACGAACCCCGGATCGCGCATCCGCAGGTTGTCGTAGGTGACCCGGCGGCTGCGGGTGAGCAGGTCGAAGGCGAACGCGTGCGGGTCGGCGTCGACGTGCCGGTGGATGCCCTCGAACCATTCCAGGCTGGCCTGGGCCGCGCGCTGGACGCCGGCCACGACGGGGCGGCGTTCGTCCTCGTAGGCGGCGAGCGCGGTCTCGACGGTGGGGTTCTCGCGTAGGCAGGCGGTGAGGGCGAGGGCGTCCTCCATGGCCAGTTTGGTCCCCGAGCCGATGGAGAAGTGCGCGGTGTGGGCGGCGTCGCCCAGGAGCACGATGTTGCCGTGGCGCCAGGTGCGGTTGCGCACGGTGGTGAAACGCTGCCAGTGGGAGTTGTTGGGCAGCAGTCGGTGCCCGCCCAGGACGTCGGCGAAGAGCTCCTCGCAGCGCGCGATCGAGTCGAGGTCGCTCCGCCCCGGGGCCGTGCGCGGATCGGTGAACCCGGCGGCCTCCCAGACCGACTCCGCCATCTCCACGATGAACGTACTGCGCTCCCGCGAGTAGGGGTAGCCGTGCGCCTGCACGATCCCGTACGGGGTGCGCAGGACGTGGAAGTTGAAGGCGTCCAGGACCAGGTCCGTGCCGAGCCACATGAACCGGTTGTGGCGCTGTTCGAGGGTGGTCCCGAAATGGTCCGCGTAGGTGCTCCGGGTGAGGCTGTTGACCCCGTCGGCGGCCACCACGAGGTCGTACTCGGCCGCCAGTTCCGCCGCGGGCGGGGCCTCGGTTCGGGTGAGGATCCGTACGCCGAGTTCGGCGCAACGGGCGCGCAGGATCCGGAGGAGCCGTTGCCGGCCGATCGCGGCGAAACCGTGTCCCCCCGACGTGGTGACGGTGCCGTCGATGTGGACGTCGATGTCGTCCCAGCGCGCGAACTCCCCGGCCATCTCCCGGTAGATCCGAGGGTCGGCGTGCTCGATCCCGCCGAGGGTCTCGTCGGAGAGCACCACGCCGAACCCGAAGGTGTCGTCGGGGGCGTTGCGTTCGTAGACGGTGATCTCGTGGCCCACGCCGAGCCGCCGGGCCAGGGCCGCGAAGTACAGTCCGGCGGGACCTCCGCCGATACACGCGACGCGCATCGCTCCGCCCTCCCGATCGTCGATGTTCCCTCGGAGGTCCTCGGTCACGGGGTCTCCTCCCGCAGCCGGAAGCGCTGGAGCTTGCCGGTGGCGGTCCTCGGCAGGGCGGGCACGAAGACCACCGAGCGCGGCGCCTTGTAGGGGGAGATCCGGGACCGTACGTGCTCGCGCAGACGTTCGGCCGTCCCGTCGTCGGCCTCGATCCCCGGTTCCAGGACCACGTAGGCGCGCACGATCGGCCCGCGTTCGGGGCCCTCCACCCCGACCACCGCGGCCTCCACCACCTCGGGCGAGGAGAGCAGCGCCTCCTCGACCTCGGCGGGGGCGATGTTGTAGCCGGCCGAGACGATCATGTCGTCACTGCGCGCCCGGTACCAGAAGTAGCCGTCCTCGTCGCGGACGTAGGTGTCCCCCGTGTGGTTCCATCCGTGGCGGACGTACTCGGTCTGCCGGTCGTCGTCCAGGTAGCGGCAGCCGACGGGGCCCCGGACCGCCAGGTGTCCGGGTTCGCCGTCGGGGACCGGCGTCCCCTCGTCGTCCAGGACCGCGGCGGTGTAGCCGGGGACCGGGCGGCCGGTGGAGCCCGGACGCATGTGCGCGTCGTCGGAGGAGAGGAAGATGTGCAGCATCTCGGTGGCGCCGATGCCGTCGAGCAGCCGTACCCCCGTCGCCTCGTACCAGGCGTGCCAGGTGGCGGCCGGCAGGTGTTCGCCCGCCGACACGCAGCGGCGCAGGGAGGAGAGGTCGCGTCCGGCGCGCCCGGCCAGCATGGTCCGGTAGGCCGTGGGGGCGGTGAACAGCACCGTGACGCCGTGGTCGACGACCGCGTCCATCAACGCCTCGGGGCGGGGGCGCTCCAACAGGACGGTGGCGGCCCCGGCGCGTAACGGGAAGATCAGGAGCCCGCCCAGGCCGAAGGTGAAGGCGAAGGGCGGACTCCCGGCGAACAGGTCGTCGGGGGTGGGTCGGAGCACCCGGGCCGAGTAGGTGTCGGCGATGGTGAGCACGTCGCGGTGGAAGTGCACGCAGCCCTTGGGCGTCCCGGTGGTGCCGGAGGTGTAGGCGATCATGCAGGCGTCGTCGGCCGCGGTGGGAACGGCTGCGAACCGTCCCGGACGTCCCGCGACCCTCACGGTCAGGTCCTCGTCGCCCTCACCGCCGTAGACGAGGGTGGCGGGGGCGTCCGCGCCCAGCGAGCGCGCGGCCTCGTCGAGGTCGTCCCGGCAGCCCGCGTCGCACAGGGCGTGGGCGACCCGGGCCGCGCGCAGGATGGTGGTGAGCTCCCCGGCCCTCAGGACCGGCAGGACGGTGACGACCACTCCCCCGGCCTTGAGCACCGCCAGCCAACAGGCGGCGAGCCAGGGCGAGTTGGGGCCGCGGAGCAGCACCCTCTCCCCCGGCCTCACCCCCTGTTCGGCGACCAGTACGTGGGCGATACGGTCCACCCGGTCCCGCAGCCCGCCGTAGGTGAGCTCCTCGTCCGCACCGACCACACAGCGCCGATCCGCGCCGTACCGCCCGATGGTGCCGTCCAGCAGCTCCTCCGCGCAGTTGATCCGCTCCGGGTACTCCAGGGGTTCGATGACCGGCCACCGCTCCGGAGGCGGCAGGTGGTCGCGGGTGAAGGTGTCCTCGTGCGCGGTCACGGGCGGGTTCGACATGGCTGGACCTCCGGGCTCGGGGTGCGACAGCGGGGCGGGCTACATGTGACGGGCGATGATCTGGCGCTGGACCTCCGAGGCGCCCTCGTAGATCCGAGGGGCGCGGACCTCCCGGTAGAGGTGCTCGAGCAGGTGGCCCCGGCGCAGGGCACGGGCCCCGTGGAGTTGGACGGCGGAGTCGACCACGTACTGGGCGGTCTCCGTGGCGAAGAGCTTGGCCATGGCCGCCTTGAGCGTGACCTCCGGACCGTCGGCGTCGTACTCCGCGGCCGCCGCGTAGACCAGTAGGCGGGCGGCCTCGGTGCGGGTGGCCATCTCCGCCAGGGTGTGGGCGACCGTCTGGAGGCCGGAGAGCGGGCCGCCGAAGGCCCGACGGTCCCCCGTGTGCTCCCGGGCCGCTTCCAAGGCGGCCCGGGCCATGCCGACGGCGAAGGCGCCGACACTGGGCCGGAACAGGTCCAGGGTGCGCATGGCCACGGCGAACCCCTGCCCCGGGACACCGATCACGTCCTCGGGGCCGACCTCGACCCCGTCGAAGACCAGATGGCCCAGGGCGTGCGGGGAGAGCATCTCCAACGGGGTGCCGTGGAGGCCGGGACGGTCGGCGGGGACGCAGTAGGCGGTGACGCCCCGCGACCGGGTACCGGGGGTGGTGCGGGCGAAGACGGTGTAGAAGTCGGCGTCGGGGGCATTGGAGATCCACGTCTTCTCGCCGTACAGGCGACGGCCGTCGCCGAACGGTTCGGCCCGCAGCGCCAAGGCGGCCGCGTCGGAGCCCGCGTCGGGTTCGGTCAGGGCGAAGGCGGCCACCGCGCGACCGGCCGCCGCCTCGGGCACCCAACGTCGACGCTGCCGTTCGGTGCCGGATTGGAGGAGCGGATAGGTGCCCAGCCCCTGGAGGGCCAGGGCGGTCTCGGCGTGGGTGTCGACCCGGGCCAGGTGTTCCCGCAGCAGGCACAGCCGGGTGGCCGGGGCCTCACGAAGCGGTCCGCCGTCGGCCGTACCGGGAAAGAGCGCGGGGAGCAGACCGGACGCGCCGAGACGCCGGAGCAGGTCCCGGTCGACGCGGCCGGGTTCTCGTGGGGGGACGGTGTCGAGTCCGGCGGCGCGCTCCGCGACCCACCGTGCGAACTCGTGGTCGTCGTCGTTCGGTGGGAGCCCCATGGGCGACCTCGACTCTCTCGGGTTCCTGTTCCCCCTCCTCGACGATGCATCCTCGACGTGACGATCGTCAAGAGAGCTATATGAAGTTCCCGTCCGGCTTCTCCCTGGAAACGGTCGAAGCCAGGTGGAAAGGGGGCTTCTCCGCACGAGTGGATATCGTGTCCTCATGATCCCCAACAGCGAACGGGAAGAGGCGGTGTCCGGATCCTCCGACACCGACCGGGTCCTACGAGGGCCGCGCTCCCTGATCGTGTCGTTCTTCGGCACTTACGCCCGCGACGTGGGCGGATGGGTGGGGGTGGCCGACCTCATCGCGTTGATGGCCGATCTGGACGTCGACGGACCCTCGGTACGCTCCGCGGTCTCCCGCCTCAAACGGCGTGGCCTGCTGGTGTCCGAACGCCTGGGCGGGGCCGCCGGCTACCGGTTGTCGGAGGAGGGCCGGCGCATCCTCGCCGAGGGCGATCGCCGCATCTTCGGGCATCGGGTCGCCCGGGTCGAGGACGGTTGGGTCCTCGTGGTGTTCTCGGTGCCCGAGTCCGAGCGGAGCCGCCGGCACGCGTTGCGCTCACGGTTGACCCGGTCGGGGTTCGGGACCACGGCCGCCGGGGTGTGGGTGGCCCCGGCGCACGCCACCGACCAGGCCCGGGCCACCCTGCGCGAGCTGGACATGGAGGGGTACGCCGAGCTCTTCCACGCCGACCACCTGGGCTTTCGCGATCTGTCGGAGGCCGTGGCCCGTTGGTGGGACCTGCCCGCGCTCCAGGCCATGCACGAGGGTTTCCTGACCGAGCACGAGCCGGTGTTGACCGCCTGGCGTCGTCGGAGCCTCCGGGGCGAAGAGGGTCCGCGCAGGCGGAGGGCGGCCTTCGCCGATCATCTGCGCGCGGTGGACTCCTGGCGCCGCTCGCCCTTCCTCGATCCGGGTCTGCCCCCCGAACTGCTCCCCGACGATTGGGCCGGGGGCCGCGCCGCCCGGGTCTTCTCCGACCTGCACACCCTGCTCCGCGCCCCCGCCCTGGACCACGTGAGATCCACCCTCACCCCTTGAGCACCCCCACCCCGACCAGTTCTACGAGGGCGCCCGGTTCGAACAGGTCGGCGGCGCCCACGAGCGCCATGGCGGGATAGTGCCGTCCCATGTGGGCGCGGTAGGCGCGACCGATCTCGGTCTTGACCCGCCGGTATTCGGGGACGTCGGTGGTGTAGATGGTGAGGGAGACCAGGTGTTCGGGCGCTCCCCCGCAGGCTCGGAGGGCGGTGAGGAGGTTGGCCAGGGCCAGGTCGAACTGGTCGGCGAGGGATTCGGCGGCCAGACGCCCGTCGGGTCCGGAGGCGATCTGACCGGCCAGGTGGACGGTGCTCCCCGGCGCGGCCACCACGGCCTGGGCGAACCCCGGGTTGGGGCCGAGTTCGGGTGGTGAGACGAGGGTGTGCGGTGTGGACGATGGTCGAACGGATCCCATCAGCGTCCCTTCCATCGGGGTTCGCGCCGACCGGTGAAGGCGGCGTGGAACTCGGCGTAGTCCTCGCTTCGCATGAGGAGCGCCTGGGTCATGGCCTCCAGTTCGATCGCCCCGGACAGGCTCATGTCCAGCTCCCTGGAGAGCAGCGCCTTGGTCTGGGCGTAGGCGAAGGCGGGGCCCTCCGCCAGACGTCGGGCCAGACGGTCCACGGCCGCGTCGAGTTCGTCGTCCTCGACCGGAGGGTCGATCAGTCCGACCCGTTCGGCCTCGGCGGAGTCGACGGTGTCGCCGAGCATGAGGATCCGGGTGGCGTGGCCCAGACCCACCACGCGGGGCAGCAGGTAGGCGGCGCCCATGTCCGCTCCGGCCAGGCCCACCTTGGTGAACAGGAAGGCGAACCGGGCCGAGCGCGAGGCCACCCGGAAGTCGGCGGCCAGGGCGAGGACGGCCCCGGCGCCCGCGGCGGTCCCTTGGATCCCGGCGATGATCGGGACGGGGCACTCTCGCATCGCCCGGATGACCTCGCCGGTCATGCGGGTGAAGGCGAGGAGCTCGTCGGGGGCCATCTCCAGGGTGCGGCCGATGATCTCGTCGACGTCCCCGCCCGAGCAGAACCCCCGGCCTCTACCGCGCAGGACCAGCGCGCGGGTGTCGTCGCGGTGGGGCAGTTCGAGGAGCAGGTCCCGCAGGTCCGCGTAGGCCTCGAAGGTGAGGGCGTTGAGCCGTTCGGGGCGGTTCAGGGTGACGGTGGCGACGCCGCCCTCCCGTTCCAGGTCGAAGTGGTCCCACTGTTCGGTGAAGGGCGCGGAGGCCCGGTGTCCGCTCATCGTTGTGTGTCTCCTCCGTCGATGGTGAGGGTCTGGCCGTTGACGGCCCCGGCCAGAGGGCTCGCCAGGTAGGCGACGGCGGCCGCGACCTCCTCCGGTTCGATGAGACGCCCCAGGGGTGTGGAGGCGGCCAGGGCGCGTTCGGCCCGTTCGAGGTCGCGGCCGGTGCGTTCGGCGATACGGGAGATCGAGCGTTCGGTCAGGGGCGTACGGACGAAGGAGGGGCACACGGTGTTGGCGGTGACCCCGCCGCCGGCGACCTCGGCCGCGACGGATCGGGCCAGCCCCAGGACGGCGTGTTTGGCGGCGGTGTAGGCGGCGGTGTAGCGGGAGCCGGTGTGCGCGGCGGTGGAGGCCACGAAGACGATCCGCCCCCGGTCGCGGCGGAGCATGCCGGGCAACAGCGCCCGGGTGAGTAGGAAGGCGGAGGTGGCGTTGGCGTCGAGGTGATGCCGCCACAGGTCGAGGTCGGTGTCGGCCAGAGAGGCGCTGTGGGCGTCTCCGGCGTTGTTGACCAGGACGGAGACGGGGCCGAGGGTCTCGGCCAGGGATTCGACGGTCGCCGGATCGGTGAGGTCGCCGACGCGGGTGGCGACGTGGAAGCCCCGCTCGCGGGCGGTATCGGCCAGGTCCGCGAGCCGTTCGGGGGATCGCCCCAGGGCGACCACCTCGTCCCCCGCCTCGGCGAGGGAGAGCACGACGGCCCTCCCGATACCTCCGGAGCCGCCCGAGACCACGGCGAGACGTCGCGTGTCAGCCATGCGGCGAACCTATCACTCGAACATGACCGTCGTCACGGGTTCGATATACGTCCGGAGCCCCTGAGGGAGGGGGGACGGATGAGGCGTCCGGGACGCCCAGGCCCGGCCCGGAGACGACGAAAGCGCCGACGTCCCAGGGGGCGTCGGCGCTTCGGTGAGAGGCGGGGTCGACGGTCGACCCCGGAGCCTCCGTCGTGACTAGAAGGCGGGGCCAGCCTCCATGGCCTCCTCGATGGTCTTGGCGCGGGCCTCCTCGACCTGGTCCTCCAGCTCGGCCTCGTGGGCCTCGAAGTCGGCGGTCACCTCGGCGGCGAGGGCGCGCATGGCGACCTCCTGGGTGATGACGGAACCGCGAACGCGGTTGTTGTCGCCGATCTGGGCGGTCGGGGTGTTGTTCTCGGCCACCAGGTCGCCACCGACGATGTTGTCGTCGATGTAGGCGCCGCCGGAGATACCGGTGACGGACAGATCGCCGTCGATGTAGTTGAGGGAGGCGCAGTAGGTGTCGTTGTCACCGGCGCCGACCGCGACCGGACCGGAGGCGTCGCGGTAGGTGGCGTCGCCCAGGACCTCGCTGTCGCACAGGATGCCGCCCTGCTCGGTGCCGGCGACGGTCAGGGCGCCGCGGACGACGCTGTCGTAGATGTCGGCGTAGACGGCGCCGTCGGCGTTGACCGGACCGGCGACGCGGGAGCCGTTGATGTAGAGCTCACCGGCGGTGGCGTCCACGGAGGCGGCGGAGGAGTCGACCACGAAGGTGAAGCCGTCGTTCGCGGCCCCCTCGGCGGCCTGAGCGCGCAGCGCCGAGACCGAGGTGCCGTCCTCCAGGTAGGTTCCGTAGGCTCCGTCGCTGACCACGTCGCCGTCGACGACGCTGTCGGAGGCGTCGAAGTAGGCGTCGTCGGCGACGGACACCTCACCTTCGATGGAGCCGCCGATGATGTGGAGGTTGGCTCCTCCCTCCACGGTGACGTCGCCCTTGATCGAGGTGCCGTCCAGGAAGCAGCTCGCTCCGGCCGGGACCTTCAGGTCCGTGGGCAGGGTGACCGCGCCGCCGTGTCCGGAGCACAGGGTGACCAGGCCGGCCTGGGCCGGGGTCGCCATCAGGGTGAGGCCTCCGAGGGCCAGGGCCGCCGTGGCGGTGGACGCCGCGATCTTATTCCCGAGCTTCATTCGGGGGATTTCCTTTCGTCGTGACCGGGGGAGGGCGCTCCTGAATCGAGTGCGGGAAGAGCACCGTTTGACACCACAGTGAAAGTACCGAGCTATGCCCGCTTTGGGAATACTTGGTCAGAGAAGATTCGCTGCTGTCCAGGTTTCCACCAGGAGAACGATTGTCGTGACACGCGTGACCTGCGTTACCTCTGTTGTGTAAGAGATCCTCGAAGGAGGCCCGTCTCGACGGGGAAAGGCGGAGGGGCCGCCCGATTCATCGGACGACCCCTCGTTATCGGAACCGTCACGGCCCCGATTCCCTTGTTCACCTCACGTGACCGTCCCCGGTGACCACGTACTTGGTCGACGTCATTTCGGTGAGACCCATCGGGCCCCTGGCGTGCAGTTTCTGGGTGGAGATACCGATTTCCGCCCCGAATCCGAACTCGCCTCCGTCGGTGAAGCGGGTGGAGGCGTTCACCATCACCGCCGCCGAATCCACGCGGGCCACGAAGTAGCGCGACGTGCTCAGTGAATCGGTGACGATCGCCTCGGTGTGCCGGGTGGAGTAGGTCCGGATGTGGGCCAGTGCCTCGTCGACGTCGGACACCACCCGCACGGCCAGATCCATGGACAGGTACTCGGTGGCCCAGTCCTCCTCGTCGGCCTCGACCACCGTCGCCCCCGTCGGGTGCGTCTCGGCGATCTCCAGGACCCGCCGGTCACCGTGGACGGTGACCTCGGCCTCGGCCAGCGCGGCCAGGACCTTCGGCAGGAAGGCCTCGGCGATCGCGTCGTGCACCAGGAGCGTCTCGGCGGAGTTGCACACCGAGCAGCGCTGCGCCTTGGCGTTGACCGCGATGGCCACCGCCTTGTCCAGGTCGGCGTCGACGTCCACGTACACGTGGCACAACCCCTCGCCGGTCTCGATGACCGGGACCGTGGAGTCGCGGACCACCGCCTGGATGAGGGAGCGACCCCCGCGCGGGATGAGGACGTCCACCAGCCCCCGCGCCCGCATCAGCGCGGTCGAGGACTCCCGGGTACGTCCCGGGACCATCTGGATCGCGTCGACCGGGACCCCGGTCCCCTCCAGCGCGTCCCGCAGCACCCCCACGATGGCGGTGTTGGAGGCATAGGCGGAGGAGGAACCGCGCAACAGGGCCGCGTTCCCGCTCTTGAGACACAGGGCGGCCGCGTCCACGGTGACGTTGGGGCGTCCCTCGTAGATGATCCCGATGACCCCCAGCGGGACGCGGATCTGCCGCAGGTCCAGACCGTTGGGGAGCACACCGCCGCGGACCGACTCGCCCACCGGGTCGGGCAGCTCGACGATCTCCCGGACCGCGTCGGCGATGGCCTCGATCCGCGCCGGGGTGAGGGTGAGACGGTCGATCATGGCCGGGCTCGTGCCGTCCCGCCGTGCGCGCTCGACGTCCTCGGCGTTGGCCGCCGTGATCTCGTCGGCCCGCTTGACCAGGGCGTCGGCGATCGCCGCCAGGGCGGTGTCCTTCACCGAACGGCTGAGCGTGGCGAGGTCGACCGCCGCGTTCCCGGCGCGCTCGGCCACCGCGTGGACCTCGCGCTCGATGTCGCTGTTGACTGTCATCTACCCGTTTTCCTAGTTCAGGTCCGCTGTGAACGGCGTCGCCCGCCACGTCGAAGGGACACCGGATCGAGGATCATCCCAGCGTATAGCGGACTCCCGGAGAACACACGGGATCGTCCACGGAGTGGGACGGCTCTCCCCCGTCGGGAAGGGCCGCCCCCACGGTCAGCGCCAGCCGTAGCGGTCGCGCAGGACGGCGGCGATCCGCCAGAACAGCTCCTCGTCCATCACGGCGGCCTCCCGACGGATGGCGGCCTCGTCGAACTCGAAGAGGCGGTCCATACGGACGTAGGAGTCGCGTCCCTCCCGGTCCCAGGGGCCGGAGCCGATCGGCAGCCAGTCCTGGCGCTCGTGGTCGTCCGGGCGCTGGGTGGAGAACATGAGGCCGTGCAGGCGCCGGCCCTTGCGGCCGATCACGAGCAGAGGACGGTCCTTGCCCTGACCGGCGTCCTCCTCGTAGGGCACCCAGGTCCACACGATCTCGCCCGCGTCGGCGAGTCCGTCCTTCTCCGGCGCGTAGACGAGCTTGGTGGCGTTGCGTCCGGTGGGCACCTCACGGACGTCGCCCTCGTTCGGATGGGGGTCGCTTTGCTGTGTCGTCTGTTGGCTCACGGTCGCATCCTAGGTCGTTTCCGGGGGCGGTCGGGGCGTTCCCGTCTCCCACGTCGTCCGAGGCCGGGAGGGGTCGGGGCGCGCGCCTCGGGGACCGCCCCGTACGATGCGCCGAACGACGCTCTACCGGACCGACCGCTCGGAGGACGCCCATGGGCAGGGGAACGATCATCATCACCGGAGCCTCCTCGGGCCTGGGCGCGGAGATGGCCCGTGGTTTCGCCGCGCTCGGATACGACCTGGGGTTGTGCGCGCGCCGCGTGGAACGTCTGGAAGGGCTGCGGTCGGAGATCTCCTCGGCCCACCCCGAGCGGCGGGTGGTGATCGAGGCGCTGGACGTCGACGACCACGAGGCGGTCTTCCGGGTCTTCGGAACGCTCGCCGAGGAGCTCGGGGGCGTGGACCGGGTGATCGTCAACGCCGGGCTCGGCAAGGGGGCGGCGCTCGGGACGGGGCGTTTCGACGCCAACCTGCGGACCGCCACGACCAACTTCGTGGGCGCGCTCGCCCAGACCGAGGCGGCCCTGGAGATCTTCCGCGCTCAAGGGCGGGGCCACCTGGTGATGATCTCCTCGATGTCGGCGTTGCGCGGCATGCGCAAGGCCATGACGGTCTACTCGGCGACCAAGGCCGGGGTGTCGTCCCTGGCCGAGGGGGTCCGCTCGGAGCGGATCCCCGGGGTCGACGTGTCCGTGATCCACCCCGGCTACATCCGCTCGGAGATGAACGAGCACGTGCGGCAGCGGACCCGTTTCATGGTGGACACCGAGGTGGGCGTGCGTTCGATGATCTCCGCCATCGAGAGGCGCCGGGCCAAGGCCTACGTTCCGGCCTGGCCGTGGGTGCCGATCGGGTTCGCGATGCGGGTCCTGCCCCTGTCGGTGGTCCGCAGACTCACCTGAGCGCCGGTCACAGCCCCCGCAGCCGCCTCAGGATCCGGTCGCGCGCCCGCCGTCCCTCCGGACACGGGACCAGCGGATAGACGTGGAAGAGCCCCTCGGCCTCCTCCAGATCCACCCGGACCCCGGCCCGACGCATCCGTTCGCAGGCCAGTCGCACGTCCGGAAGGAACAGGTCGTGCGTGCCCACGTAGACGTCGGTGGGCGGCAGCCCCTCCATCGAACCGTGGAGGGGGCTGAGCTCGGGCACGGACGGGTCGTCCCCTCCCGCCCAGGCCTCGGCGCTGATCCGTAGCCCGATCGAGGCCAACCAGGGGTCCCGCGGCTCGATCTCGGCGATCTCCGGGTTGGTCATGGTGGCGTCCACCCACGGGGAGACGAGGATCGACCGTCCCGGAGTGGGGAGCCCCGCACCGATCGCCCGCTGCGCCAGGGCGAGGGCCAGACCGCCACCGGCCGAGTCCCCGGCGAGGGCGACCCTCCGCGCGGGCACCGCGTCGATCAGTTCCCGGTACACCCTCTCCAGGAACGGGAGGGCCTCCCGGTGGGTGTGCTCGGGGGCCAGACCGTACAGGGCGACCTCGACCCGCGTCCCCTGGTCGGCCATCCGTCCCGCCAGCCACCAGTGCCACGGGGTGATCGGGCCGACGTAGGCGCCTCCGTGCAGGTAGAGCACGGCCCGTTCCGGAACCCCGCCCCTCTTCGGCAGGACCGTGTAGACCGACCGCCCGGCCACCTCGCGCCGTCGCACGACGTGTCCCGGAAGGAGGAGTCCCGGCGGGATCGCGACCCCCTCGGACCCGGCCAGGCGCGCGCGGGCGGCGCGTTCGGTGGCCATCCTCGGCTTGCGGGTGGCGCGCAGGAGCAGGTTCAGGGCTCGGACGGACGGGCTCGGCACGGGGGATCGTTCTCCTTCGGGCGGTGCTGACGACAGCCTCACACGGCCCGGGACGACCCGCCCCGCGGCCCCTCCCCCGTCCCGGGGAGGGGCGGCGGCGATGTTCGGTTCAGAGGACGACGAGGTCGTCGCGGTGGACGAGCTCACGCTCGTAGGACGGACCCATCTCCCGGGCCAGCCAACGCGTGGAGCGTCCCATCAGGTCGGGGACCTCGGCCGCGTCGTAGTTGACCAGCCCTCGGGCGACCACCGCACCCGACTCGTCGCGCAGGTCGACGGGGTCTCCGGCGCTGAACTCGCCCCACACCTTCACCACTCCGGCGGGCAGCAGCGACGCCTTCTCCCGGACCACGGCCTCGACCGCGCCCGGGTCCAGGACGAGACTGCCCCGACCCGCCGTGGCGTGGGCCAGCCACAACTGCCGGGCGGAGGGGCGACGGCCGTCGGCCGGGGCGAAGAAGGTGCCCACCCGCTCTCCGGCCAGCGCGGCGCGGGCGTTGGCCGCGGAGGTCAGCACGGTGGGCACCCCCGCCTCGGTGGCGATGCGCGCGGAGTCGACCTTGGTGACCATCCCACCGGTCCCCACCCCGCGCTTGCCGCTGCCGCCGATGTCGATGCCGTCGAGGTCGGAGCGGTCGCGCACCAGACGCACCACCGAGGTGCCCTCTTCGGAAGGGTTCCCGTCGTAGAGGGCGTCCACGTCCGAGAGCAGCACCAGGGCGTCGGCCCGCATCAGGTGCGCCACCAGGGCCGCCAGACGGTCGTTGTCGCCGAAGCGGATCTCGTGGGTGGCCACGGTGTCGTTCTCGTTGACGATCGGCAGGGCACCGATGTCGAGCAGCCGCCGCAGCGTCCGCTGGGCGTTACGGTGCTGGACCCGTCGCATCATGTCCTCGACGGTGAGCAGGACCTGGGCCGCGGTGAGACCGTGCGCCGCCAGCTCGGCGGTGTAGGCCGCCACCAGCAGCCCCTGGCCGACGCTGGCCGCGGCCTGCTGCGCGGCCAGGTCCCGGGGGCGGCGGGCCATCCCCAACGGGCTCATCCCGGCCGCGACCGCGCCGGAGGAGACCAGGATCACCTCCTGTCCCAGTTCGCGCCGGGCCGCCAGGTCCGCGACCAGGTCGCGGATCCGTCCGGCGTCGATCAGACCGTCCGGGGTGGTCAGTGAGGACGATCCCACCTTGACCACGACCCTCCGGGCCTCGGCCACGGCCCGGCGACCGTCCGCTTCCAGAGGATCGACGTACTGCTGTCGGGTGTCTGCGCTGTGCACCGCGAGGAGCTTTCCATCCGTGGCACGCGCCCGGCCCGGGCGCGTGCGCTACCTGTGTGGATCCGGCTGGTGTGGAGCGGTCGGTCCCCGCGCGGGTCAGCCCAGCCGGGCGTCGGTTCCGCGCGGGCCGGACGGGACGGCCTCGGCGTCGAGCGAGTTGTCCCAGTCGAAGACCACCGAGTCCTCCTCGGTGCCGATGTGCACCTCGGCGCCCTGGGTGGCGCCGGCCTTGGCCAGGGCCTCCTCGATACCGAGACGGTTGAGACGCTCGGCGAGGTAGCCCACGGCCTCGTCGTTGGAGAAGTCGGTCTGACGCACCCAACGGGTGGGCTTGTCGCCGCGCACCTGGAAGGCGTTGCCGCCCAGGGCGACCACCTCGAAGGGGGTGTCGCCGATCATCTTGGGTCGCAGCACGATCCGGGTGGGCTCGGCCACGGGGGCGGCGCCGCGCGCTGCGGCCACCTGCTCGCCCAGGGCGAAGGAGAGTTCGCGCAGACCCTCACGGGAGGCCGCGGAGACCTCCATGACCTTGTAGCCGCGCTCCTCCAGCATGGGACGGACCAGCTCGGCGAGGTCGCGGGCCTCGGGGACGTCCACCTTGTTCAGCGCGACGACGCGCGGGCGGTCGGACAGGTCCACACCGGTCCGCTCACCGTAGGCGACCAGTTCGGCCTCCAGGGCCTCCAGGTCGCTGACCGGGTCACGGCCTCCCTCATAGGTGGCGCAGTCCAGGACGTGCAGCAGGGTCGAGCAGCGTTCGATGTGCCGCAGGAACTCCAGACCCAGGCCCTTGCCGTCGCTGGCGCCGGGGATCAGACCGGGCACGTCGGCGATCACGTACTGGGTGGTCCCGGCCTCCACCACGCCCAGGTTCGGGACGAGGGTGGTGAACGGGTAGTCGGCGATCTTGGGGCGCGCGGCCGACATCGAGGCGATCAGGGAGGACTTGCCGGCGCTGGGGAAGCCCACCAGGCCCACGTCGGCGATGGTCTTCATCTCCAGGCGCACGTCGACGGCCTCGCCCTCCTCGCCCTTGAGGGCGAAGCCGGGGGCCTTGCGCTTCTTGGAGGACAGCGCCGCGTTGCCCAGGCCGCCGTGGCCGCCCTGGGCCAGGACCAGACGGGTGCCGTGACCCACCAGGTCGGCGACGAACTCACCGGCCTGCGTGGTGACCACGGTGCCGTCGGGCACGGTCAGGATCAGGTCCTCGCCGTTGGCCCCGGCGCGGTTGCCGCCCTGACCGGGGGTGCCGTTCTGGGCCGTGCGGTGGGGCCTGCGCTGGTAGTCGAGGAGGGTCGCGGCCTGCGCGTCCACCTCCAGGACGATGTCGCCGCCACGGCCGCCGTTGCCGCCGTCCGGACCGCCCAGCGGCTTGAACTTCTCACGATGCACGGAGGCGCAGCCATGCCCGCCGTTCCCGGCCTTGACGTGCAAGACCGCCTCGTCGACGAAGTCAGGCATTGTTCTCCCCGTTGATCGTCGGCCACCGTCTCCTGACGGGGCCGGTACAGCACACGTGTCACCTGGTGACAACAACGAGGGCGGGCCAGTGTTCCCTGGCCCGCCCCCGAAGAAATCGCCGTCCGGCGCGACCTAGACCGCGGCCGGGACGATGTTGACGGCCTTGCGGCCGCGGAAGTTACCGAACTTGACCTCGCCGTCGACCAGGGCGAACAGCGTGTCGTCGCCACCGCGGCCCACGTTCGCACCGGGGTGGAACTTGGTTCCACGCTGACGGATGAGGATCTCGCCGGCCGAGACGGTCTGACCGCCGAAGCGCTTCACGCCGAGGCGCTTGGCGTTCGAGTCACGACCGTTCTTGGTGGAAGAAGCGCCCTTCTTGCTTGCCATGTGTCCAGGCCTCCTACTTCGCCGCGATGCCGGTGACGCGCACCTGGGTGTGCTTCTGGCGGTGCCCCTGGCGCTTCTTGTAACCGGTCTTGTTCTTGTACTTCATGATGTTGATCTTGGGGCCCTTGGTCTCGCCGAGGACCTCGGCGGTGACCGTGTAACCGCTCAGCTTGTCCGCCTCGCTGATGACGTTGTCACCATCGACCACCAGGATCGGCTGCCACGTGATGGTGGCACCGGTCTCGTCGGAGACCTTGTCGATGTTCAGGACGTCATCGACAGACACCTTTTCCTGTCGGCCGCCCGCTCGCACGATCGCGTACACCGGTGAACTCTCTTCCTGCTCGCTCAACGAATAATGCGCTCACTCAGGACCGTGATGCCACGATCCACAAATCGCCTGTAGCGGGGCGCGGGGATCTGAGGGAAACAAACCCACCTTGATGGAGAGCACTGCGGTCTCGGGGCGCGCGAACATTCGAGGCGCGCCGACGCACCGTCCATCAGATTACCATCGCCCCGACACAGGCCCGCACAGATGCTCTGGTCCGGACCGGTTCGTCACCGATCCGGACCAGATGTCGTCCCGCCCGTATCAGCCCGCGTCGACCGTGGTCTCGCCCGAGGGCGAGGACACCGCGGTCCTGGTCCGCCGCGTACGGCGGCGCTTGGGCCGTTCGGTGGCGCTCTCGGCGTCACCGTCGGCGGTCGTCCGTGTGGTGGAGGCGTCCGAGTCGTCCTCCACCGTCGCCCGCTCACCCTCACCGGCGTCGACCTTGGCGGTCTTGCGGGTGGTGGTGCGCCGGCGGGTCCTCTTGACCGGGGCCTCCTCCTCGGAGGGGGCCTCGGCGGCCTCCTTCTCCTCGGTGGGCTCCGTCACGGCCTCGGTGGGCTCGTGGGAGGTCGCCTCGGTCTTCTTCGCCCTGGAGGCGCGCTTACGGGTCTTCTTGGCGGGGGCCTCCGCCGCGACCTCGGTGTCGTCCGTTCCCTCGGGAGCGGCCGTCTCCGCGGTCTCCTCGACCCGCTCGGCGTCCTTGTCGGACTTGTCGGCCTTCTCGGCGGCCTTACGGCTCCGGGTGCGCTTGGCGGGCTTGTCGGCCTTCTCCGAGCGTCCCTCGTCCGCGGCGGGCGCCTCGTCGGTCTCCACGGCGACGGCCATGTCCTCGACGGGCTCCTCGACCTTCTCGGTCCTGTCCGTCTTCTCGGCCTTGTCGGAGGCCTGGTCGGCCTCGCCCTTGCCCTTCTTCTTCTTGCGACCGCCGTTGCCGCCGCCCTTGTTCTCCACCGGTTCGGTGGAGAGCAGCAGGCCTCGACCGTTGCAGTGGTCACAGGTGTGCGAGAAGGCCTCCAGCAGCCCCTGTCCGACCCGCTTACGGGTCATCTGGACCAGGCCCAACGAGGTGACCTCGGCCACCTGGTGCTTGGTCCGGTCCCGGGACAGGCACTCCAACATCCGGCGCAGCACCAGGTCGCGGTTGGACTCCAGCACCATGTCGATGAAGTCGATGACGATGATGCCGCCGATGTCGCGCAACCGGAGCTGACGGACGATCTCCTCGGCCGCCTCCAGGTTGTTCTTGGTGACCGTCTCCTCCAGGTTGCCGCCCTGGCCGGTGAACTTACCGGTGTTGACGTCGACCACGGTCATGGCCTCGGTGCGGTCGATGATCAGCGAACCACCGCTGGGCAGCCACACCTTGCGCTCGAGCGCCTTGTTGATCTGCTCGTCGATCCGGTAGGCCGCGAAGACGTCACGGTCCTCGGTCCAGTGCGACAGCCGCTCGGAGAGGTTGGGCGCCACGTAGTCGACGTACTCGTGGACGGTGGTCCAGGCCTCGTCACCGGAGACGACCAGGCTGGAGAAGTCCTCGTTGAAGACGTCGCGGACGACACGGACGGTCAGGTCGGGCTCGCTGTTGAGCAGGGACGGGGCGCCGGCCGACTTGGACTTGCGCTTGATGGAGTCCCACTGCTTGGCCAGACGCGTGATGTCGCGCTCCAGCTCCTCCTCGCTGGCGCCCTCGGCCGCGGTCCGCACGATCACGCCGGCGCCGGAGGGCATCACCTTCTTGAGGATCTGCTTGAGGCGGGCGCGCTCCTTGTCGGGGAGCTTACGGCTGATCCCGGTCATCGAACCGCCGGGCACGTACACCAGGTAGCGGCCGGGCAGGCTGATCTGGCTGGTCAGACGGGCGCCCTTGTGGCCGATCGGGTCCTTGGTGACCTGCACCAGGACGGACTGACCGGACTTGAGCACCGACTCGATGCGCTTGGGCTGGCCCTCCAGACCGAAGGAGTCCCAGTTGACCTCGCCGGCGTACAGCACGGCGTTACGGCCCTTGCCGATGTCGACGAAGGCGGCCTCCATCGACGGCAGCACGTTCTGCACGCGACCCAGGTACACGTTGCCCACGTAGGAACGGTGGGTGGCCCGGTCGACGTAGTGCTCGACGAGGACGTCGTCCTCCAGGACCGCGATCTGGGTACGGTCGCCGGTCCGACGGACCACCAGGTCGCGCTTGACCGCCTCGCGGCGGGCCAGGAACTCCGACTCGGTCACGATCGGGGCGCGACGGCGTCCCTGCTCACGCCCCTCGCGGCGGCGCTGCTTCTTGGCCTCCAGACGGGTGGAGCCGCGGACCGCCTGGACCTCGTCCTCGATGGGACGCTCCTGGCGCGGCTCGCGCACCTTGACCACGGTGTTGGGCGGGTCGTCCACGGCGGTCTCGCCACCGGAGCCGGAACGTCGCCGCCGACGACGGCGGCGACGGCTGCTACCGCGCTCCGAACCGTCCTCGGAGGTGTCCTCGGAGTCCTCGGAACCCTCGTCGTCGGCCGTGTCGGTCTCGGAGGCGGACCGGTCGTCCTTGTCACGGCCTTTGGCCGTGTCGGTCTCGCCGGAGGCGTCGCCGCGCTCCTCGTCCTCGGTGCTCTCCTCGGCGCCGCGCGAACGGCCGCGTCCACGACCGCCCCGACGGCGCCGACGACGCCCGGGACGCTCCTCGGCGCCGGTCTCCTCGGCGGCGGAGGCCCGCTCGGTCTCCTCGGGCTCCTCCACCTGCTCGGGTTCGGGCTCGACCTCCTTGCGGGGTCGGGTCGGAGCGCTCTCCTGCGCCACGGGGGGCTGGAAGAGCATGCCTCCGGGAGGGGTGAAGAGCGCGCCCGCCGCCTCGGCGGTGGGGGTGGTCTCGTCCTCCTCGGCCTCGACCGGCTCGGGCGCGGGGGTCTCCACGCTCTTGGTCGCACGGGTGCGCGTCCTGGAACGAGAGCGGCTCCGGCCGCTGTTCTCCTTCTCCTCGGTCGCCTCGACCCGGGTCTTGCGCGACCCTTCGTCGGGCTCGGCGGCGCGCGAGTCGACGCGTCCCTTCTCCCGGGACGCGCGGCCTCCCGCCGCCGCCTCGGAGATCTCCTCGGGGCGACCCGCGGCGCGCACGGTGCGCTTACGCGAGGTGGAGGTCCGGACCGAGGTCTTGACCGTACCCACCTCACCGGAGCCGGCGAGGGTGGTCACCGGGGCGGCCGGCGGGGTGAAGACCTCGTCCGGTTCCGGGGGCGGTCCCGCCGCGCGGCGAGCGCCCTTGGCGGGCGCGGGTGTGGTGACCCGGACCCCGCCGTCCCCCTTGGAGGGCGTCGCCGCCTTCTTCTCGGTTGTTTCAGTTGTACCCACGGCGCCTTCGGCACCGTTGTTGGGCTCGTTGTCGAGCATCCGGGCGGTCTCCCGTCAGAGCCCTCGGGCACACCGCGACCTTACGGCCCGCGGCGCGGCTCACGAGAGCTGTCGTCGCTGTGTCAGCGCCGACGGCACCTGGGTGCCGCCGGGGCAGAGTCCTGTGGTTCCGCCCATGTCCCCCGCCGTAAGACCACTCATCGGCGTGGGCCCGTCATGGGCGGTGACGGCCGTGGTGCGCGGGTGCGTCGATCGTTCGTCTCATCGTTCGCGGACCCGGTGCTCTCGTTGGTGGGAGCCTCGGTCCGGTCCGCGTCGAACGGGTCGGCGATCGCACCTGTCACCTCGTCCAGTGGCCCCTGCGCCAGCCGGGTCATCATGGGAGATGACGGCGGCGCGAGGTCGGCCAGTCGACGAAGGCCGGTCAGCACGTCGTCCGGTCGCACAGCAGGTGTCGTGTGCCGTACGACCATTCGAAGTATGGCATATGTCGCGTGTCGCTCCCCTGGGACGCGCCCAGAGGTCCCACCGCTCACGTCGATGTCGAGAACGGCCGGGCGGGTGTCGAACCGGCGTCGACCCTTCTTCGTCACCCGTTCCACTTCGACACTGTCGGTGGCCAGGTAGGCGTCCACCGCTCGGGTGGCCTCGTCGGGGTCGACACCGTCCATCCTCACCTGCCACAGGGAGGCCTGGAGGCGATCGGCCAGACCCGGGATACGGGCCTCGACGACCTCGACGACGTCGATGCCCTCGGGCATGGCCGCGTCGATCGCGTCCCTGACCTGTTCGGGTCGGCGGCCCTCGGCGAGGGTGAGCTCAAGATACTCCGCCTCGCTGGCGACCCCTGTGGGGGCCGCACCGGTGTAGGAGATCTTGGGGTGCGGTGAGAAGCCGGCGGAGAACGCCACGGGTACGGAGGCCCTGCGCAGGGCTCTCTCCAGTGCCCGGGCGATGTCACGATGGCTCGCGAAACGCATGCGTCCGCGTTTGGCGTAGCGGACGCGAAGCCGTTGGCCGGGTTTGGTGTTGGAGGGTGAGGTGGTGCCCTCGTTTACGGGGGGCAGCTCAACTCCTTTCCTCGTGTCCCCCTGCGTATGGGCCGGTGGTCGGCGACCCGAAGGGGCTGTTCCTCGTCCTGTTCAGCGTACGGTGCGCCGTGGTGCACCCGCGCCGGCAGGACCGCGCTTACCGATATCTCCCCCGCCGACCCCCGATCGAAAAGTCCCGACCGGGTCCAAGAGGGGCTCGGAGCGGTGTTCACCACCAGAACACGGGGGTCGCGGAAAAAAATCCAAAGAAAATCCGCAACCCATGGCAACCGCCCACCGCACCCGCGAGTCTTACTTCACGTACGGCCCGGCGCGAGCGGGGCGCCGGGCCGTACACCTTCTCCCCGGGCGGCTCCCCCATGAGAGCGAAGAGCACCCGGCGCGCGCATTTTACTCCTTTTTCTCCCAGGGCACCCGAGGCCCGGATCTCGTCATGTCCGGCCCCTCGTCCCACACCCCCACTCGGACCCTCCCCATCGAGGAACGCCCGAGCGTCGCCCCGTACCCCTCCGCCTCTCCCCCACGCCCCTCGGACACACCACGGGCGCGCGGAGAGGCTCTCCACGCGCCCGTGGGCGATCGAACGGGTCAGATCACGGACAGGGGGAGCATCGGCCGTCCCCCGGCGTCGTCGTTGATCTGGATCTCTGTCCCCATGGTGGGGCAGACACCGCAGTCATAGCAGGGGTTCCAGCGGCAGTCGTCGATCTCCAACGACTCCTCGCCGTGCAGAGAGTCCTGCCAGTCCTGCCACAGCCAGGAGCGGTCGAGACCGGCGTCCAGGTGGTCCCAGGGCAGGACCTCCTCCTCGGAACGCTCGCGGGTGGTGTACCAGTCCACGTCCACTCCGGTTCCCGCCAGCCCCTCCTCGGCCGCCTTCATCCAGCGGTCGTAGGAGAAGTGCTCGCTCCAGCCGTCGAAGCGACCGCCCGCGTTCCAGGCCTCCTCCACGACCCGGGAGACCCGACGGTCCCCTCGGGACAGCAGTCCCTCGATGATGGAGGGGCGCCCCTCGTGGTAGCGCAGACCGATGGACTTCCCGTACTTGCGGTCCCCGCGCAGACGGTCCCGGAGCTTGCGCAGCCGGGCGTCGACGTCCTCGTGCGAGGTCTGTCCGGCCCACTGGAACGGGGTCTGCGGCTTGGGGACGAACCCGCCGATCGAGACGGTGCAGCGGATGTCCTTGCGACCGGTCACCTCACGGCCGGTGCGGATGACCTCGGTGGCCAGGTCGGCGATGGCCAGGACGTCCTCGTCCTCCTCCGTGGGCAGGCCGCACATGAAGTACAGCTTCACCTGCCGCCACCCCGCCGCGTAGGCGGCGGTGACGGTACGGATGAGGTCCTCCTCGGTGACCATCTTGTTGATCACCCGACGCATCCGCTCGCTGCCGCCCTCGGGCGCGAAGGTCAGACCGGAGCGGCGACCGTTACGGGTCAGCTCGTTGGCGAGGTCGATGTTGAAGGCGTCGACCCGGGTCGAGGGCAGCGACAGACCGGTGTTGGTCCCCTCGTAGGTGTCGGCGAGGTTCTTGGCGATATCGCCGATCTCGCTGTGGTCCGCGCTGGAGAGCGAGAGCAGCCCGACCTCCTGGAAGCCGGAGTTGCGCACGCCCTCCTCCACCATCTTCTGCACGGTCTCCTGGTTGCGCTCGCGGACCGGGCGGGTGATCATCCCGGCCTGGCAGAAGCGGCAGCCGCGGGTGCAGCCGCGGAAGATCTCCACGCTGTAGCGTTCGTGCACGGACTCGGCCGTCGGGACGATCGGGCTCTTGGGGTAGGGCCACTGATCCAGGTCCATGACGGTGTGCTTCTGGACCGTGTTCGGCACCCCGTCGCGGTTGGGGACGTAGGCGGCGATCCGCCCGTCCTCGTGGTAGGAGACGTCGTAGAAACGGGGGATGTACACCCCGCCGGTGGCGGCCAGGCGCAGGAGCAGCCCGTCACGGCCCCCGGGCTCGCCCTCCTCCTTGAACTCGCGGATGATCTCGGTGATGGCGATGGAGATCTCCTCGCCGTCCCCCAGGACGACGGCGTCCAGGAAGTCGGCGATGGGCTCGGGGTTGAAGGCCGAGTGGCCGCCCGCGAGCACGATCGGATCCTCCTCGGTCCGGTCGGCCGAGCGACGAGGGATGCCCGCCAGGTCCAGCGCGGTGAGCATGTTGGTGTAGCCCATCTCGCTGGCGAAGCTCAGACCCAGCACGTCGAAGGCGCGGATCGGCCGGTGGGCGTCCACCGTGAAGTGCGGGACGCCGTGCTCGCGCATCAACCGCTCCAGGTCCGGCCAGACGGCGTAGGTCCGCTCGGCCAGAACGCCCTCGCGTTCGTTGAGGACCTCGTAGAGGATCTGCACCCCCTGGTTGGGCACGCCCACCTCGTAGGCGTCGGGGTACATGAGCGCCCAGCGCACCGTCGCCTCGTCCCAGTCCTTGACCACGGAGTTGAGCTCACCGCCCACGTACTGGATCGGCTTTCCCACCTGGGTCAACAGGGGTTCGAGGCGCGGGAAGAGACTTTCGACGGACATGGTGTGGGCCTTCGATCGGCGGACAACGTGTCTGGCCGGGGCTGACGCCCGAGCGGTGCGTTCCGGGCCGGGTGCACGGGCGCACGATGTCACCAGGCTAACCGCTCTCGAAGGACCACTCCCCTGGACCGCGTGCTCCGGGGCTCGTTCGGGCCCCGGAGCCGACCTCACTCGAAGCCGCGGTCCCGGGAGTCGACCCCCAGCACCAGCCCCAGGGCGAGCATGTTGGCGAGGATGGCGGTACCGCCGTAGGAGACGAACGGCAGCGGCAGACCGGTCACCGGGAGGATCCCCAGGCCCATCCCGATGTTGATGAAGGCCTGGAAGCCGAACCAGGTGGCCACCCCCACGCACAGCAGGCGCGGATAGGGCGTGTCGCACTCCCGGGCCACCCGCAGGATCCGCCAGATCACCACGGCGAAGAGGACGATGATCGCCCCGGCCCCGACGAAGCCGAGTTCCTCTCCGGCCACCGTGAAGATGAAGTCGGTGTGCTGCTCGGGCACGAACCGGCCGTGGGTCTGCTCCCCCTGGAACAGCCCGGTGCCGTCGAAGCCGCCCGACCCCACCGCGATGAGCGCCTGGGCCGAGTTGTACCCCGCGCCCTGCGGGTCGGCCGCGGGGTCCATCAGGGTGGCGATGCGGTCCACCTGGTAGGGCTCCAACAGGTCGAGCCACCACACCATGAACGCCCCGAAGGCCCCGGTGGCCAGCATGCCGGCCACCCACACCACCGGGGCGCCGGACAGGGTGAGCATGCCCAGGAAGATCGCGCACAGCACCAGGGTGGTGCCCAGGTCGGGCTGGAGCATGACGAGCCCGAGCGGGACCGCCACGGCCAGCAGGCACAGGAGCACGTCGCGGGTCATCGGCCGCGTCTCGCCGTCTCGGGGTTCCCCCAGCAGTGTGGCCAGGAGCAGGATCAAGCCCACCTTGGCCAGCTCACTGGGCTGGAACTGGAAGCCGGCGATCACGATCCATCCGCGCGATCCGTTGATGACCGCGCCCAAGGGCGTGAGCACCAGGATCAGGCAGACGACCGTCACCCCGTAGACGATCGGGGCGTAGGCGCGGACCGTCCGATAGTCGAGGCTCGCCACCACCAGGCACACCACCGAGGCCACGCCCAGGTGCGCCAGGTGGCGGATGAGCGCGTCGATCGTGTCCCTGGGGTCGCCGCCGTCCCCCGGCAGGGTCGCCGACCAGACCAGGAGCGCCCCGATACAGCCCAGGACGAGCACCGAGACGATCAGGATCCAATCCAGGCGCCGGACGCTGCCCGCCGCGGTGGCCGCGGTGCGCCCGAACCCGGAGCCCTGGTTCCGGGGCATGCCCATGTGGATGTTCATCATCGCTCCAGGGGATCGATGGAACCGTCCGTGCGGACGGTGGGCAGGTCGGAGTACGGCTTACCGCCGGGCAGCAGCTCCTTACCGCCCCCGAGCCCATAGATGGCCTTGTAGATGTTGCTGGCGATGGGCGCGGCCGTCTCACCACCGGTACCACCCTGCGAGACCAGCACGACGACCGCGTACCGCGGATCGTCGGCGGGCGCGTAGGAGGCGAACCAGGACGAGACCTGTCGCTGCTCGGCGTCGGCGCTACCGGTCTTGCCGGCGACGGCCACCTGGTCCTGCGGGAAGTCGCCGAAGGCGCCGCCACCGGTACCGGAGCGGGTCACCTCGGTCAGGGCCTCCTGGAGGTAACGGATGGTCTCGTCGCTGACCGGGACCTCCTGCTTGACGGTCGGCTCGATGGGTTCGACCCGCGAACCGTCCGCGGAGACCAGGGCCTTGGCCACGCGGGGCTCGTACAGGGTGCCGCCGTTGGCGATGGCCGCGTAGGCGGAGGCCAACTGCAACGGACTGACCAGCACGTCGCCCTGGCCGATCGCGAAGTTGACGGCCTCGTTCGCCCGCCACTCGAAGCCCTCCACACAGTGCTCGTGCGCGAGCTGTTTGAGGTAGGCCGCGTGGGACGGGTTGCTCTCGGCGATGTCCGGATAGCCGTCCTCGGCGCGGGCGCAGTTGGCCTCCCGGGTCTCCTCCCAGAAGGTGCGCTTCCACTCACGGTCGGGGATGCGCCCCCCGGTCTCGTAGGGCAGGTCCACGCCGGTCGGCGAACCGAAGCCGTAACCGCGGGCCATCTCGGCCATGGCCTCGTCCGGGTCTCCGTCGGGGTGCAGGCCGCCGTCCTTGAGCCACATCTGGTAACCGAAGTTGTAGAAGACGGTGTTACAGGAGGCGACGATGGCCTGCTTGAGGGTGATGCTGCCCTGCCCCGCGCCCGCGTAGTTCTCGTAGCTCTGGCCGGCCAGGGTGACCGACCCGGGACAGGCGTAGGTGCTGCGCAGGGAGTACCCGTTCTCGACCGCGGCCGACAGCGACGACACCTTGAAGGTGGAGCCGGGCGGGTAGGTGCCCTGGACCGCTCGAGAGAGCAGGGGCTCGCCGGCCTCCTCGCTGAGCATCTCGTCGAAGGTCTTCTGGTCGATGCCGCCCTGCCAGATGCTCGGATCGTAGGTGGGCATGCTCGCCATGGCGACCACGCCGCCGTTGGTGACGTCCAGGACGACGGCCGCGCCCGAGTCCGCCTTGTACTTGGGGCGGGCTCCGGCCATACCCTCGGCGAGCGCCTTCTCCGCGGCCTTCTGCACCTCGATGTCCATGTGGGTGATGAGGTGGCGACCGGCCACGGGGAGCTCCTCGGAGATCACGTCCATGACCTCGCCGTGGTTGTTCACCCCCAGCGTGCGCAGACCCGGGGTACCGCGCAGCTCCTTGTCGTAGACGGCCTCCAGACCGTCACGACCCACCTGGTCGACCCCGGTGAAGCCGGTGCGCAGCTCCTCCCTGGCGTCCAGCTCCTCCTGGGTCACCGGTTGGAGGTAGCCGAGCATCTGGCCCGCGTGCTCGCCCTGGGGGTACTCGCGCACGGCGTGCGCCTGCGCGGTGATCCCCGGGAAGTCGTCGGACTTCTCCATGATCTGGAGCGCGAGGGGCCCCTCGACGTCCTCGGCGAGGGTGACGGGCTGATAGGGCGATCCGGGCCAGCAGGGACGCTCCACCTCGGGGCCGCACAGCCGCATACGCTGCTGGAGTTTCTCCAGGGGGATGTCGAGCACCTCGGAGAGGTCGCTCAGGACCTTCTCCCCGCCGTCGTCCATCCTCTGCAACTCGTGGTAGTCGGCCGAGACGATGAGCTCGGTGCGGTTGTTGACCAGGGGGCGTCCGGCCGCGTCCAGGATCTGGCCGCGGGTGGCGGGGACGACCAACTCCTGGTGATGGTTGGCCACGGCCAGCTCACGGTAGTGGTCGGCCATGGGCACCTGGAGATACCACAGCCGACCGATCAGGACCGCGAACAGGGACAGGACCAGGAACTGGGCGAGGATCAGACCGAGCCGACCGAGCCTGCGGCGCGGTACGGCGGGGTCGACCGGCAGTCTTCGCATGAGGTCACCACCCGCCCACGGAGGTCGGACCCTGGATCGTGGCGTACTCGTCCTCCGCCAGGAGCGTGCGCGCCCACAGGATCGGCAACAGGACCAGCGGCCCGAACAGGGTGGTCAGCAGCGTGCCGATACCGACGTTGGAGGCCACCGCGGACACCGTGATGTGCGCGTCCCCCATGATCATCCCGACGAGGGCGTACCCCAGGCCCACGCCCACGGAGGCGACGGCGGTGACGCCGACGGCCGCCCAGCGCGAGACCCGGGCCCCGCTCCCCCCGCCCAGACCGGCGTTGGAGTGCAGCAGCGAGATCAGGTAGGCCGCCACGCAGAGCACCAGGGTGTAACGCCCCATGGGGTGCTCGGCCGGCGGCAGGACGTCCATGGCCAGACCCGCCGCGAAACCGCACGCGGCGGCCGCGGCGGGCCCGGTGGTCAGGGCGACCGCGACCACGGCCGCCAGGACCAGGTCGGGGCCGGGCCCCCACTCGAAGGGGAGCCGATTGACGACCGTGGCCTGGACGAGCACCGTGACGGTCACCAGGAACAGCGTTACCAGAGCCCTCACTGGTCCCCCTTCGGGTCGGGCTTGGGCGGCAGGACGGAGTCGCGCGGGTCCTCCGCCGGTCCCTTGACGACCACGCCCACCATGTCCAGCGCGGCGAAGTCCACCGCGGGGGTGATCCGGGCGATCCGGCTGAGCGCTCCGGGCGCCACCTGGACGTCGTCCACGGTCCCGATCGGGACCCCGGGAACGAAGGGCGCCCCCTCGTGCGAGCCGAGGGTGACCACCCGGTCCCCCTTCTCGATCGGGGCCTCCATGTCGAAGAGCTCCAGGGTCATGTCGGCCTCCGGACCGCCGAGGACGCTGCCGCCGGTGATCGAGCCGATCTTGCGGGTCCCCTCCAGCCGGGCTCCGACCGAGGAGTTCACGTCGGTGGCGAGCTTGACGGTGGAGGTGCGCGGCCCCGCCTCGACGATCCGACCGACCAGACCGGAGCCGTTGAGCACGGTCATGTCCTTGCGGATACCGGATTCGGTTCCGGCGTCCAGGGTCGCGGTGTGGGCGTAGCCGTGGGCGGTGGTGCGGGTGACGGACTGGGCCGGAACGATCTCGTAGCCCCCGAGGCCCGACAGGTGCAGCAGCTCGTCGAGCTGCTCGGAGCGGTGTTCGTCGATCCGGGTGGAGTCGAGCTCGGCCCGCAGTTCGGCGTTGGCCGTCTCCAGCTCGGCGATGCGCGCGGCGCTCTCGTGGCTCTTGCGCAGCCCGTCGTAGAAACGGCCGGCGGGCTCGGCGAACACGCCCACCCCGGCCGAGGCCGGCACGAAGGCGATTTCTCCGCCGGCCCTGGCCAGCGAGGTCACCGCGTCGTTCCCCGGTCGGGAGTCCAGGACCATGAGGACCAGGGCCGCCGCGACCAGCACGGCGAACAGCACGCGGGACCGTGAGGAGTCGCGGAGCATGTCAACGCCGCCGTTCCGGAACGAGGACCTGGTGGAGACGCTCGTAGTTCTCCACGCACGTCCCGGAGCCGACGGCGACCGAGTCGAGCGCGTTCTCGGCGACGTGGATGGGCATCCCGGTCTCGTGCAGGAGACGCTCGTCGAGTCCGCGCAGCAGGGCCCCGCCGCCGGTGACGGCGACCCCCCGGTCCATGATGTCCCCGGACAGTTCGGGCGGGCACTTGTCGAGGCTGGTGCGGACCGCGTCGATGATCGCGGTGACCGGCTCCTCGATGGCCTGGCGCACGTCCGATTCGGACATGACGATGGTCTTGGGCAGACCGCTGATGAGGTCGCGGCCGCGCACCTCGGCGTGGAGCTCCTCCGCCCCCGTGGGGTAGGCGGATCCGATGGCCACCTTGATCTCCTCGGCGGTGCGCTCCCCGATCATCAGGGAGTACTCCTTCTTGATGAAGGTCATGATCGCCTGGTCGAGTTCGTCCCCGCCCACCCGGATGGACTGCGAGGTGACGATGCCGCCCATGGAGATGACGGCCACCTCGGTGGTGCCGCCGCCGATGTCGACGACCATGTTGCCGGTGGGTTCGTGGACGGGCAGCCCGGCGCCGATCGCGGCGGCCATGGGCTCCTCGATGATGTAGACCCGGCGGGCCCCGGCCTGGTAGCCGGCCTCCTTGACGGCGCGGTGCTCGACGGAGGTGATGCCGCTGGGCACCGCGACGATGATCCGGGGTTTGGCGAAGTGCCGACGCCGGTGGATCTTCTGGATGAAGTAGCGGAGCATCCGCTCGGTGACCTCGAAGTCGGCGATGACGCCGTCCTTCAGTGGGCGGATCGCGGTGATGTTGGTGGGTGTGCGCCCGATCATCTGCTTGGCATCGATACCCACCGCCACGATCTTGCCGGTCGAGGTGTTGAGCGCGACCACTGACGGCTCGTTCAGGACGATCCCGCGGCCGCGCACGTACACCAGTGTGTTGGCGGTACCAAGGTCGACGGCCATGTCCCGGCCGAGAAATGCAAGGTTGTTCGGCATGTCACGTCCTCAGAGGCGCCGTGGCGGGCGTGTGCGCGCGGAGCGACCTCGGGTAGCCGTTCCGACACGGTATGTATCCAGTCCTCCGTATCGTAACGGTCCGCACTTAGTCCGCTACGCAAACACACCGAATCGTTGCCTCACCACCGGACGGACACCGTGGAGAAGGTCGCGGAAACGACGAACGCGCCCCCGAAGGGACGCGTCGTACGGGATCGGAGCCGATGTTCGACACGGGCGCGGGCGCCCCGATCACCGGCTCCGGCGATCTTCCACGGTCTACAGGTCCGGGAAGAACAGCTTGATCTCACGCTCGGCCGAGTAGGTGGAGTCCGAACCGTGCACGATGTTCTGCTGGACCTCCAGGGCGAAGTCGCCGCGGATGGTGCCCGGGGCCGCGGTCACCGGGTCGGTGGCGCCGGCCAGGGCGCGGAAGGCCTCGATGGAGCGGTCGCCCTCGACCACCATGGCCACCAGCGGACCACCGGTGATGAACTCCACCAGCGAGTCGAAGAACGGACGCGAGGCGTGCTCCTCGTAGTGCGTCTTCGCGGTGTCGGTGTCGAGCGTGCGCAGCTCCATCGCGACCAGCTTCAGGCCCTTGCGCTCGATGCGCGAGATGACCTCGCCGATGATGTTGCGGCGGACACCGTCCGGCTTGATGAGAACGAGAGTGCGCTCCACGTGCGTTTCAACTCCTCACTGCCCCCGCACGGCGCACGGGGGCACGAGGCCCGCGGCGTGGCCGCACGCGGTGGAATGTACGGGTGTGCGTCCGGGACCAGGGGGTGGGAGGGAGACGATCCGCCTGTCGCGGACCCGAGGCCCGCCCGCCCGGACGTGCGTCACACTATCGCGTTTGGGAACCGGGCGCGGTGACCGCGCCCTCCTCGTCCTCGGCCGCCTCGGCGTGCGCGGCGTGGACCGCCCGGATCTCGTCGACCCGACGCCCCATGATCACGCCGATGACCCACAGCGACCCGAAGATGATCGCGACCAGCAGCGCCCCGCTGATCATGAAGGACGTGAAGAGGAAGGCCGCCTGAAGCGCCCAGGCCGCGTAGTGCGCCCAGGTCCGCTTCTGGAGTCCGGCCAGGAGCAGGGCGGCCACGGCCATACCGCCCCAGACGCCGCCGGCCACGGCCGGGTCGACGCCCTCAAGCTGGATGGCGATGGGGATCGCCAGGCCGATCACGATGGCCTCGAACACGAGGACTACGGCACAGACTGTGCGCACGTCGGTCTTCCCTTCGTAGGTGGGTCTCCCCGCCCTCTACTCTCCCGAGCCGCGCATCAGGTGCACGGCGTCGCCGGAGGTCACCACGGAACCGGTGACCAGCACGCCGACCCCGCCGAACTCTCCGCCCTCCTCGGCCAGGCCCACGGCCCGGTCGATGGCGTCGTCGAGTCGGGGGGCCACATGCACGCGATCCTCACCGAAGATCCCCTCCGCGAGCGCGGCGAGGTTCTCCGGGTCGAGGGAGCGGGGAGAGGAGTTACGGGTGACGACGATCTCGTCGAGCAGCGGTTCGAGGGGGTCCAGGATCCCCTCGACGTCCTTGTCGGCCATGACGGCCACCACACCGATCAGGCGGGAGAAGGTGAAGGCCTCCTCTACCGCGGCGGCCGTGGCGATCATCCCGGCCGGGTTGTGCGCCGCGTCGGCGATGACGGTCGGGCTGGTGCGCACGACCTCCATACGCCCCGGCGACTCCAGACCGGCCAACGCCTCGGCGACGATCACCGGATCGAGACCGATGGCGTCCTCGGAGGCGGAGAAGGCCTCCACCGCGGCGATGGCCACGGCGGCGTTGGATGCCTGGTGTTCTCCGAACAGCGGGAGAAAGAGGTTCTCGTAGTTCCCGGTGAGGCCCTTGACGGCGATCTGCTGACCGCCGACGGCCACCTCACGGGAGACCACCCCGAACTCCAGCCCCTCGCGGGCCACCGTCGATCCGACCTCGGCGGCGCGCCGGACCAGGACCTCGGCGGCGGGGACGGGCTGTTGCGCCAGCACGGTGACCGAGTCCGGCTTGATGATGCCCGACTTCTCCTCCGCGATGCCGTCCAGGGTGTCGGGCAGGTACTCGGTGTGGTCGATACCGATCGGTGTGACCACCGCGACGTCCCCGTCCACCACGTTGGTGGCGTCCCACGTCCCGCCCATGCCGACCTCCACCACAGCGACGTCCACGGGGGCGTCGGCGAAGACGGCGTAGGCCATGACGGTGAGGATCTCGAAGAACGACAGCGGGGCGTCGTTCATCGAGTCGGCCATCTCGATGTAGGGACGGATGTCGTCGTAGGCCTCGACGAACCGCTCCTGGGAGATGGGCTCACCGTCGACGACGATGCGTTCGCGCACCGTCCTCAGGTGCGGGCTGGTGTAGCGGCCCACGCGCAGACCGCGACCGCGCACCAGGGCGTCGATCATCCGCGCCGTGGACGTCTTGCCGTTGGTCCCGGTGATGTGGACGACCCGGAAGTTGCGCTGAGGGTCGCCCAACAGGTCCAGAAGCGTACGGACGCGGTCCAGGCGGGGATCGATGTCGGTCTCGGGCGCGCGGGAGAGGATCTGCGCGGTGACCTCGGCGTAGCGCTCATGGGCGCCCGCGCCGCTCACGGCGTCTCGATGGTCGGGGTGTACACCCGCGCCAGTGTACGCGGCCTCGCCCGGCGTCCGGATCCGGACCGGCCGTGCGAGGCCGGATGTCATGGAGACCATACTTGGGATATGCCGAACCCTGACTCCTTCTTCTTCTCCGAATGGGCCCAGCGCCGCCCCGGACGCACCCGGAGCCTGGACCGGGCCGCCGCCCTCCTCAGGGAGCTGGACCTGGACACCGAACGGACACCGGTGCTGGGGGTCGTGGGTTCCAAGGGCAAGGGGAGCACGGCCACCGTGGCCGCGGCGTCGTCGGCCGCCGCGGGCCTGCGGACCGTTCTGGTGACCGGGCCGAGCTTCCGCGGCTACCGGGAGCGGGTCAGGGTGGACGGTGTCTCCGTGACCGACGCCGAACTGGAGGCCCTCGGGGCGGAGATGGACGTGGCCCGCCGCCGTCTGCCCACGGTGGAGGAGAGCGGCGGCCACCTCGCCCCGAGCGGTCTGTTCCTGATGGCCGGTCTGCTCAAGGCCCGCGAGATCAGCGCCGACGTGTGCGTCCTGGAGGCGGGCATCGGCGGCCACCGTGACGAGCTGCGTCTGATCGGCCCCGAGGTGGTGGCCCTCGGGAAGGTCTTCGCCGAGCACGTGGGGCTCCTCGGCGACACCGTCCCCGAGATCGCGCGGGAGAAGACCCGGGTGGCCGGCGAACGCACCCGCGCCCTGGTGAGTCTTCCCCAGAGCGCCGAGGTGACCCCGGTCGTCGAGCGGGCCCTGGCCGAGGCGACCGAAGGACGGGTCCTCCCCCACGTCGTGGATCCCGAGGCTCCCGGTATCGAACCCCCGCTCGAACTGCGCCCGCCGGGCCTGTCCGCCGCCTCGGGCGTCCTCGGCGTGGCCGCCGCCGAGCACATGCTGGAGGTCCTGGACCGCGGTCCCCTGCCCACCGAGCGGCTGCACCGTGTCCTGGAGACCCTCCACCTGCCCACCCGACTCTCCGAACACCCGGTGCCCGGAAGCGCGACCGCACGCGTGCTGGTGGACTCGGCTATCGAGCGGGTCGGGGCCGGGATCGCCCTCGACCGCGCCCGCTCCCTGTGGGGCGGGGTCGACCACGTGCTCCTGTGCCTGCCCGACCACAAGGACGTGCCCGGCGCGGTGGACCTGTTGAGGGATCTTCCGGTGACCGCGGTCCGCCTCCCCGAGGCCCACCTGCGCTTCGAATACGAGCTGCCCGAACACTGGGGTCGTATCGACGCCGAGGACCTCTCCCCCGAGCTCATCGCCTCGCTCGGCGATCGGATCCTGGCCATGGGCACCGTCTACTTCACCGGCCGTATGGCCGAGGCGCTGGACGTGCCCACCGACCGCCTCTTCACCCCGCTCTGACCTCGAGCGACGTTCCGGCCGGGTCACATACCCCCCGGATCTCGAAAAGCACCACCACCCGGACGAAGAGCCCGGCATGCTCGTTTCCACCCGTTCCCGTCGGTCGGCACCCCTTAGAGGGCGTTCTCGACCGTCATCGGACCCCAGGAAGCCGTATGCCCACACGAGAGCACGAGATCCCCCTCCGGTTGGTGCAGAACCGACCCGACATGGCCCCGGCCCTGCTGGAATCCCTCGGCATCGAGGTTCCACGCCACACCGAGGCGCTCAACACCAGTTCGGTCCTGACCAACTGCGACCCCAAGGAGTTCAACAGCGACGGAGCCGTGGTGCTCCGCGAGGGCACCGAGAACGTCATGGCCGTGGTGATCGAACGCCAACACGGCCACGACCAGGGAAAACGGCGCAGCTGGCCCGCCTACCTGGTCACCCTCCACGTCCGGCTGAGGTGCCCGACGGTGCTTCTGGTCCTGTGTCCGACCGACGCCGTCGCGGCGTGGTGCGCCCGACCGATCCGGACCGGCCACCCGGGCTTCGACCTGGCGCCCCTGACCATCGGCCCGGGCAGGACCCCCAAGGTCACGGGGGTCGAGAGGGCACGAGCCCTCCCGGAACTGGCCGTATTGTCCGCCCGTGCTCACGGCGACGACGATCCGGAGGCGCTGAAGGCGATGGTGGAGGCGCTGAATTCCACGGCCGAAGAGAATCGGACGTTCTATTATGACTACGTTCTGGCAGGTCTCAACGAGGCCGCCCGGAAGGAACTGGAGGGCTTGATGAGCGTGGGCACCTACGAGTGGCAGAGCGACTTCGCCCGCAAATACGTCGGCATCGGACGCGAAGAAGGGCGAGAGGAAGGCCGGGAAGAGGGCCGCGAAGAGGGGCGAGCCTACGAAGCGGCCCGAAGCGTCATCACCATCCTCGAATCCCGAGGACTCACCCTCACCCCCCACACCCGCCGACGCATCGAAACCTGCACCGACCTCCACACCCTCGAACAATGGATCCCCAAGGCCATCGAGGCCGACACACCCGAAGACCTCTTCACCTGACCACCCACGACCGGCCCATCTCTCATGGTCCGACGTGAGGGCGACGGCCCGGACGGTTCGAGGCCGTCCGGGCCGTCGTCGTTCGTCACCGCGGCTCGGGAGGTTCCGAGGGGCGGTGGGTCCGGTCAGCGACCGGGCCGGTAGACCGGTTGGGTCTGCGGGTTGAACTCGTCGTAGGTGACGCGCTCGGCCGGACGCAGACGCGGGTCGGTCAGCTTCAGGACGTCGAGGCCCCGGTCGATGTCGGAGGAGTAGACGTAGCCGTTGTAGTAGTACGCCGACCAGGTGTCGTTGTCCTGGACCTCGCCGTCGACACGGGAGTCGGCGTCGAAGTAGCCGATCTCGCGGGGGTTCTTCGGGTCGTTGAAGTCGATGACCGACACGCCACCCTGGTACCAGGACTGCACGAAGAAGTTCTGGCCCGGGACCGGGATCAGGGAACCGTTGTGCGCCACGCACACCTGGTCGCCCTGGTGGCGGTCGATCTTGAAGTAGCTCTGGAAGGTCAGGGAACCGTCGCGCTCCAGCTTGTAGATGGCGTTGGCTCCGCGCTCCGGACCGATCTCCTCGGTGCAGGTCGGGGCCCCGCCACCACCGAGCTCGTCGGTGAAGATCACCGTGCTCGCGTCATTGGTGAAGGTGGCCGAGTGCCAGAAGGCGAAGTTGGTGTCCTGGACGACCTCGGTGACCACGGGAGCCGCCGGGTCGGAGATGTCCATCAGGATGCCGTCGCCCATGCAGGCGCCCGCGGCCAGGTCCTTGGCCGGGTAGACGGTGATGTCGTGGCAGCCGGTGGTGGTGCGGTGCCCGCCGTCCGGGAAGAGCACCGGGGCGTCGACGACCTCGGCGGACGCGGGGTCCTCGAGGGGGACCTCGATGATGGAGATCTTGTCGTGCGGCGGCTGACAGTTCGGGAAGGACGCCGACGGCGAGTACGAGGAGACGTACACGTACTCGCGCTCGTCGTCACCGGGGACCAGGGTCAGGGTGTGGGAGCCGCAGTCGGTGGCCACGGCCGACACGTACTCCGGGGCGCTCTTGTCGGAGATGTCGAAGATCCGGACGCCTTCGAAGCCGTTCGGGTCGGTGGTGGGCACGGCCGGAGCGCCGCAATCCTCTCCGGCGCGCGGGTAGTCGACCGCGAAGTAGAGCAGGTCGCCGCTGACCGACACGTCTCCCTGTCCGCCGGGGCAGACCACTTCGGAGACGATCCGCGGGTCCTCGGGTTCGGAGATGTCGTAGATGACGAAACCGTCGTAGTTGCCGCCGATGGCGTAGTCACCGGTGAAGGCCAGGTCCGAGTTGGTGTTGCTCACCGCCTCGGGCTTGGGGACGTTGGCGACGAGTTCGACGTTGTCGCTGGAGACCTCGTCGACGGGAGGGGTGTCGGCGTAGGCCGACGTGGGGCTCGTCAGGCCCACCAGCAGGGCCAGGGCCGCGAACGGCACGGCCGCGCGGCGCGCGAGGGTGCGCATGGATCTCTCTTCCTGTGCGGGGATGCTCCGCGGCCCGGTCCGGGACGGGGGTGGGGGCGGAGACGAGAGGTGGGTGGAGGGTGTGGAGGCGCGTCGGGGTGCCGCGCACGATGGGCGCGACACCCCTGGGCGTCACCGTTCGTGGTGGTCGCCTACCGGTTCGGTACGGCGATCACCGGCCGGGCCGGTAGACCGGTTGGGTCTGCGGGTTGAACTCGTCGTAGGTGACGCGCTCGGCCGGACGCAGACGCGGGTCGGTCAGCTTCAGGACGTCCAGTCCTCGACGCATGTCGGAGGAGTAGACGTGGCCGTTGTAGTAGTACGCCGACCAGGTGCTGCCGTTCTGGATGTCCGGGTCGATCCGGTCATCGGGGTCGAAATAGCCGATCTCGCGGGGGTTCGTCGGGTCGTTGAAGTCGATGACCGACACCCCGCCCTGGTACCAGGACTGCACGAAGAAGTTCTGACCCGGGACCGGGATCAGGGAACCGTTGTGCGCGACGCAGGCCTGCTGGTCGCCCTGGTGGCGGTCGATCTTGTAGTAGGAGGCGAACTCCAGGGTGGAGTCGGCACCCTCACCGTCGAGCGTGTAGATGGCGTTGGCGCCGCGCTCCGGACCGATCTCCTCGGTGCAGGTCGGGGCCCCACCGCCGCCGAGCTCATCGGTGAAGATCACCGCGCTCGCGTCATTGGTGAAGGTGGCCGAGTGCCAGAACGCGAAGTTGGTGTCCTGGACGACCTCGGTCACGATCGGCTCGACGGGGTCGGAGATGTCCATCAGGATTCCGTCGCCCATGCAGGCGCCCGCGGCCAGGTCCTTGGACGGGTAGACGGTGATGTCGTGGCACCCCTCGGTGGGACGCAGCAGACCGTCCTGGTCGTGGTTGCCGCCGTCCGGGAAGAGGACCGGCTCGTTGACGATGGCGGCCGACGCGGGGTCGTCCAGCGGCACGTCGATGATCGCGATCTTGTCGTGCGGCGGCTGGCAGTTCGGGAACTCCTCGGCGGGCGCGTAGGAGGAGACGTACACGTACTCGCGCTCGTCGTCGCCCGGAACGAGGGTCAGGGTGTGCGAACCGCAGTCGGTGCGGACCGCGGCCACGTACTCGGGGGAGGTCTTGTCGGAGATATCGAAGATCCGGACGCCTTCGAAGCCGTCCGGGTCGGTCACCGGGGTCTCGGGGGCGCCGCACTCCTCGCCGGCGCGCGGATAGTCGACCGCGAAGTAGAGCAGGTCGCCACTGACCGACACGTCGCCCTGACCACCGGGGCACAGGACCTCGGAGACGATCCGCGGGTCCTCCGGCTCGGAGACGTCGTAGATGACGAAACCGTCGTAGTTGCCACCGATCACGTAGTCGCCGGTGAAGGCCAGGTCCGAGTTGGTGCTGTTGACCGCCTCGGGCTTGGGGACGTTCGCGATGTGCTCGACGTTATCGCTGGTCACGCTGTCGGAGGGAGGGGTGTCTGCGTAGGCCGACGCCGGCCCGAGGAGGCCGGTGAACAGGGCCGCCGCCGCGGTGAGCGCGAACGCGGCCGAGCGTCGGAGGCCTCTCCCTGCCGGGGGAGCTGCGGACATTCTGTTCTCCTGTAGGTCGCATAGAGAGCGGGACGGTATGCGCGGGGGCCGCGGTCGAGGCCGCGGCCCCGCTCCTCCCGTCCTCGGAGGGGACGACGGGAGGAGGTCGTGGGGGCGGCTCAGCGACCCGGTCGGTAGGACGGCTGGGACTGCGGGTTGAACTCGTCGTAGGTGACGCGCTCGGCCGAGCGCAGGCGCGGGTCGGTGAGCTTCAGGACGTCGAGGCCTCGGGTGATGTCGGAGGAGTAGACGTGACCGTTGTAGTAGTACGCCGACCAGGAGCCGCCGAGGACGAGCCGGTCGTCGTCGATCGGTTCACGGTCGAAGTAGCCGATCTCGCGGGGGTTCTTCGGGTCGTTGAAGTCGATGACCGATACGCCGCCCTGGTACCAGGACTGCACGAAGAAGTCCTGCCCCGGCACGGGGATCAGGGAACCGTTGTGCGCGACGCAGTTCTCGGTACCGGTCTGCGTGCGCGGGATCTTGTAGTAGCTCTCGAAGACCAGTTCGGGGTCGTCGTCGGTGCCGTCGATCGTGTAGATGGCGTTGGCTCCGCGCTCGGGGCCGTAGTCCTCCGTGCAGATGGCTCCGCCGCCACCGCCGAGTTCGTCGGTGAAGATCACCGTGCTCGCGTCGTTGGTGAAGGTGGCCGAGTGCCAGAACGCGAAGTTGGTGTCCTGGACGACGTCGGTGACGACGGGGGCGGCCGGGTCGGAGATGTCCATCAGGATGCCGTCGCCCATGCAGGCCCCGGCGGCCAGGTCGATCTCGGGGTAGGCGGTGATGTCGTGGCAGCCGGTGGTGCTGCGGTTGCCGCCGTCCGGGAAGAGCACCGGCTCGTCGACGATGGCGGCCGAGGCCGGGTCGTCGATCGGGATCTCGATGATGGAGATCTTGTCGTGCGGCGGCTGACAGTTCGGGAAGGACGCCGACGGCGAGTACGAGGAGACGTACACGTAGTCGTTCTCCCCGTCCTTGCCCGGCACCAGGGTGTTGGTGTGGGAACCGCAGTCGGTGGCCACGGCGGCGACGTACTCCGGGGCGCTCTTGTCGGAGATGTCGAAGATCCGGATGCCCTCGAAGCCGTTCGGGTCGGTGGTGGGCACGGCCGGAGCGCCGCACTCCTCACCGGCGCGCGGGTAGTCGACGGAGAAGTACAGCAGGTCGCCGCTGACCGACACGTCTCCCTGTCCGCCGGGGCACAGGACCTCGGAGACGACCCGCGGGTCCTCGGGCTCGGAGATGTCGTAGACGACGAAGCCGTTGTAGTTGCCGCCGATGGCGTAGTCGCCGGTGAAGGCCAGGTCCGTGTTGTAGTCGTCCATGACGTCCGGCTTCGGGACGTTGGTCACATGGGTGACGTTGGCGCTGGTCTCGGCGTCGCTTTCGAAGGGCGTCTCGTCCGCGACCGCGGTCGTGGGGGCGAGGAGGGCCGCGATCAGGGCGGTCGCGCTCGCGAGGATCGTCGTGGATCGGGCTCCGCGGAACGGCGTGCGCCGGGAACGGGGGCGGACGGGGGATGACGCCATACGTACTCCTGATTCCGAATGGAGCGAAACAGGGAGAACGTACACAGTTCAACATCTACATGTACAGAGGGCAATAAAAGAAATATGGTTGTTAACACGCTCCGGAGTCGTCCGAGAACAGCCGAACATGGCGCCTGAAAAGGCGCTCACCTGCGCTTCGACCACTCACCTCTTTCCGAGGCGCACCCCCGCCCGGCGCCCCGAAGGTACGGGCGGGCGGGAACCCCTCCCCTCTTCCGGCGGGCGTCCGACCTCCCCGAAGACGGCTCCTCGCCCCGCCCCTCTCGAGGTTCCGGAACCCCCGGGCGACCGTTGAGACCTCGAGCCGGCCATGCCGAGAACCTCACGGCGGGCTCGTCCCGGAGTCCTCTCCGACTCCACGACTCCCCCTTCCGGTCCCCCGGAAGGCTCATTTCAGACATTGCGCTAATGAGAGGGCCCACGCCCCCCGAAAAGGGCCCTCTCGAATCGCCACGTCGCCCCCGTGTTCGGGCCCTACCTCCCCCGAATCACCCGCCGTCCACGCGAGAGAACGGACATCCCGGGACGATGATCCGCACTCCGTACTGGACAGGACCCCCACCGAGTGAGTAGAAAACCCGCAGGATGTCGCTTTCCCCTTTCGACACCCGGCGGTCCGTCCGGCCCGCCCACCCCACCCCTGGAGGAGACCTCGTGCGCCGCCTGGCACTCGCCGCCGGAACCGCCCTCGTACTGCTCGGAGTCTCCGCCTGTGGCGACTCCGACGACGGACGGGAGTCCGCCAACGTCATCGCCCCGGGCGCCCCGGGCGAGTCCTCCAGCCCGGCCACCGCCGATCAGATCGCCGCACTGGCCGAGGAGCAAGGCCACAACGAGGCCGACGTCACCTACCTGGTGATGATGATCGAACACCACTCCCAGGCGCTGGAGATGACCGACCTGGTCGAGGAACGCTACGAACGCGACGGCATCGAACGCATAGCCGACCGCATCGCCGCCGCCCAGGGCCCGGAGATCACCGCCATGGAGAGCTGGCTGGAGGAGAACGTCTTCGGCCCCGCCCGGGAGAACCCGGCCCACCAGAACTTCTGCGGCCTGGAGGGGGACGGGAGCCACCACTCGGGTGACGACGACATCCCCGAGTGCGATCTGGAGGTCGACCACGACGAGATGCAGGGCATGGTCTCCGACGAGGACATGGAGCGCCTGGCCGACGCCGAGGGAGACGACTTCGACCAGCTCTTCGTGGAGCTCATGACCGCCCACCACGAGGGCGCCGTCTCCATGGCCGTGGACGTGCTGTCCGAGGGCAAGGACCAGACCGTCATGCGGATGGCCAACGACCTCATCGCCGAGCAGAACACCGAGATCGCCCGGATGGAGGCGGTCCTGGAGGACTCCTGACCCCCTGAGCGGACGCGAGAGGGGCGCCTCGCCGGTCGGCGGGGCGCCCCTCGGGTTCTCTTACCGGCGGGTCAGGCGGATTTCTCCTGGCGGCCGTCCTCGTCCAGCTGGGCGCGCGGCACGATCGTCGGGTTGACGTGCTGCTCGACCGACTCCCGGGTGATGATCACCTGGGCGACGTCCTCCCGGCTGGGCACCTCGTACATCACCGAGAGCAGGACCTCCTCGATGATGGCGCGCAGGCCGCGCGCTCCGGTCCCGCGGATGATGCCCTGCTCGGCGATGGCCTCCAACGCGTCCTGGGTGAACTCCAGCTCCACGTTGTCCAGCTCGAACAGGCGCTGGTACTGCTTGACCAGGGCGTTGCGCGGCTCGGTGAGGATCTGGATCAGCGCGGCCTTGTCCAGGTTGTGCACGCTGGTGATCACCGGCAGTCGACCGATGAACTCCGGGATCATCCCGAACTTGAGCAGGTCCTCGGGCATGACCTCGCCGAACAGCGCGGTCCCGGACGTCTCGCTCTTGGGACGCAGGACGGCGTTGAAGCCCATGCCCTGCTGCCCCGTGCGGGACTCGATGATCTGCTCCAGCCCCGCGAAAGCGCCACCACAGATGAACAGCACGTTGGTGGTGTCGATCTGGATGAACTCCTGATGCGGGTGCTTACGGCCGCCCTGCGGCGGCACGCTCGCCGTGGTGCCCTCCAGGATCTTCAGCAGGGCCTGCTGTACGCCCTCGCCGGACACGTCCCGGGTGATCGACGGGTTCTCGCTCTTGCGGGCGACCTTGTCGACCTCATCGATGTAGATGATCCCGGTCTCGGCCTTCTTGACGTCGTAGTCGGCGGCCTGGATCAGCTTCAGAAGGATGTTCTCGACGTCCTCGCCCACGTACCCCGCCTCGGTCAGCGCCGTGGCGTCGGCGATCGCGAAGGGGACGTTCAGGATCCTGGCGAGGGTCTGCGCGAGCAGGGTCTTGCCCGACCCGGTCGGCCCCAGCAGGAGGATGTTGGACTTGGCGATCTCGACGTCCTCGTCACCGGGACGATCGCTCTCCGAACGGACCCTCTTGTAGTGGTTGTACACCGCCACCGAAAGGGCCTTCTTCGCCTGTTCCTGACCGATCACGTACGAGTCGAGGAAGTCGAAGATCTCGCGAGGCTTGGGAAGCGAATCCCACGTGAGTTCCGTGGCGTCGGCGAGTTCCTCTTCGATGATCTCGTTGCACAGATCGATGCACTCATCGCAGATGTACACGCCGGGGCCGGCGATGAGCTTCTTCACCTGCTTTTGGCTCTTGTTGCAGAATGAGCACTTCAGCAGGTCCCCGCCGTCGCCGATGCGTGCCACCCAGCCACTCCTCAAAACTAAGGCCGCCCCGTTCACGACACTCCTGTGGTGCCGAACGGACGGAAGCTCGACTTCCGTGCACCCGCTCACGACCGACCGGTCACGAACGGGGCGATCTGTGTGTCGCTCTCCGCCAGACTAAGCGAAAAACCGGACCGGCTTCACCACCGGGTCGTACCTGGCGGGTCACGAACCGGTCCGGCGCGTACTTCCGAGGCCGGAATTCCCCTTCCGTGAACCGTTGCACACGTATGTGAACTTTCCCGGGAAGAGGACTTCCGGCCGGGGCCCTACTACTTCAACGAGGCCTTGCGGTAAGGCAGCACGAAGTCGATCAGGCCGTACTCGACGGCCTCCTCCGCGGTCAGGATCTTGTCCCGCTCGATGTCCTTGGACACCTGCTCGGGGCTGCGACCCGTGTGCCGGGAGAGGGTGGTCTCCAGCTGCTGACGGATCCGGGTGATCTCGTTGGCCTGGATCTCGATGTCGCTCGCCTGACCGTGCATGCCCTCGGTGGCCGGCTGGTGGATCATCATGCGGGCGTTGGGAAGCGCGCCGCGCTTGCCCTTGGTGCCGCCCGCCAGCAGGATCGCCGCGGCCGACGCGGCCTGTCCGATGCACACCGTCTGGATGTCCGGGCGCACGAACTGCATCGTGTCGTAGATCGCCATGAGGGAGGTGAAGGACCCGCCCGGCGAGTTGATGTACATCTGGATGTCCCGCTCGGAGTCGAGCTGCTCAAGGGTGATGAGCTGGGCCATCAGGTCGTTGGCCGAAGTGTCGTCGATCTGGACGCCGACGAAGATGATCCGCTCTTCGAAGAGCTTGTTGTACGGATTCATCTCCTTGACGCCGTACGACGTACGCTCCACGTAGGACGGCAGGACGTAGCGGCTCTGGGGAGCCATCGAGGCCGCGCCGCCGATGAGACTGGGGTTGAACTCGGTCATTTCACGCCTTCCACGCACTGCGCCGATCCATGGACTGGGCCAGGTCAGCTCTGGTTACGGTCACTGGTCACGTCGAGGGTGCCCTCGAGCACCTCGTCGATGAAGCCGTACTCCAGCGACTCCTGGGCCGTGAACCAACGGTCACGGTCGGCGTCCTTCTCGATCTGCTCGACCGTCTGCCCGGTGTGCTCGGAGATCTTCTCGATGAACATCTTCTTCACGTAGAGCAGCTGGTCGGCCAGGATCCGGATGTCGGAGGCGGTGCCTCCGATGCCACCGGAGGGCTGGTGCATCATGACGCGGGTGTGCGGCAGCGCGTAACGCTTACCGGGCGCACCGGCGCACAGGAGCATCTGCCCCATGGACGCGGCCATACCGATACCCACGGTGCGCACATCGTTGGGGATGTACTGCATGACGTCATAGATCGCCATGCCCGCGGTAACGGAACCACCCGGCGAGTTGATGTACATGGTGATGTCCCGCTGCCGGTCCTCGGCGGACAGCAGCAGAAGTTCACCGACAAGGCGGTTGGCGATGTCGTCGTCGACCTGCTGGCCGAGGAACACGATTCGCTGGCGCAACAGGCGCTGAGGCGTCTGCTCAATAAAAGGGGAAAGCTGCGGGTCCGACGTACGAGCGTCGAATCGCGGGGACTCATCAAAGGTCGGCGGCACTCTCGTCACCTGCTCCGGAATCGAAACGGTTGCGATACAGCGACACTAACGCCGACGAGCGCCGGGCTCGTCCGGATAACGTCCCTGTTCGCTTTGAGCGCAGGGTGGGACCCCCTGCGAGACACACATATTCCTCTGCGGGCGAACAAAGGAGAACACCACGGGCCCCATCGATCGCGGTGGATCGATGGGGCCCGTGAGAGGGCTCGACGGCGACCCGACGCCGCCGAACGCGACTACTTGGAGTCGTCGGCCTTGGCGGCGTCCTCGTCCTTGTCGTCCTTCGCCTCGTCCTCGGAGACCTCGGCGGCGGCAGCAGCGGCGGCGGCCTTGGCGGCCTCCTCCACGGCGTCCTCGTCAGAGGCCTCGACGACCTCCTGCTCGATGACGTTGCCGTCCTCGTCGGTCACCTTGGCGCCGGCCAGGACCACGTCCATGGCCTTGCCGCGGACGACCTCGGTGAAGGCCACACGGATCTGGTTCGACTCGACCAGGTGCTGGGCGAGCTGGTCCGGGCTGACACCCATGCGCTGGGCCTGCTCGAACACGTACTGGCTGAGCTCGCCCTGGTCGGCGCTCAGGTCCTCCTGGAGGGCCAGCTGGTCGAGGATGAACCCGGCCTTGACCGCCGAGTTGGCGCCGGTCTTCAGCTCCTCCTCGAACTCCTCCTCGGTCTTCTCCTGCGACTCGAGGTAGGCCTCCTTGGTCAGACCGCTCTGCGCGAGCTGCTGCTCCAGGCTCTGGCGACGACGGTCGATCTCCTCGTCGACGACCGCGTCGGGCAGCGGGATGTCGACCGACTCGATCAGCTTCTCCAGCGCCTTGTCACGGGCGGCGGAGAGCTGCTGCATACGACGCACGTCGGCCATGCGCTTGCGCACGTCCTCACGCAGCTCGTCGATGGTGTCGAACTCCGAGGCCAGCTGGGCGAACTCGTCGTCCAGCTCGGGCAGCTCCTTCACCTTGACCGACTGCACGGTCACGGTGACGTCCGCCTCCTTGCCACCGTGCTCGCCACCGACCAGGGTGGTCTTGAAGGTGGCCTCGCCACCGGCCTCCATGCCGCGCAGGGTCTCGTCGAGGCCCTCCAGCATGGTGTTGGTGCCCACCTCGTAGGAGTAGCCGCTCACGGCCACGTCCTCGAGCTTCTCACCGTCGATCGAGGCCGACAGGTCGATGGACAGGTGGTCGCCGTCCTCGACGGGACGGTCGGCGCCCACGAGGGTCGAGAAACGCTCGCGCAGGGTGCCGATCTGCTCATCGACCTGCTCCTCGGTGACGGTGGCGTTGTCGACCGTCACCTCGATGCCCTTGTAGTCCTTCACCTCGAACTTGGGTCGGATGTCGACCTCGGCGGTGAAGGCGAGCTCCTCGTTGTCCTCCAGCTTGGTGACCTCCACGTCGGGCTGGCCGAGCGCGAAGATCTCCTCCTTCTGGATGGCTTCGTTGTAGAGCTCCGGAACGGCGTGGTTGACCGCTTCACTGATCACCGCGCCGCGGCCGACATAGCGGTCGATCAGCCGCGCCGGCGCCTTGCCCGGGCGGAAGCCCTTGATCCGAACCTGCTTGGCGAGCGACTTGTAGGTCACGTCGAAAGCGTGCTCGAGCTCCTCGAAGGGCACCTCGATGGTCAGCTTGACCCGGGTCGGGCTGAGCTCCTCGACATCGGTCTTCACGGGGCGGTACTCCTAGGTTTGCCGGCTGGTGTCCGCGTCGGCCCGCAGGCGCACCACACAAACGGCGAATGCACGCGCGCACCCCGGTCGGTGATGACACGTTCTACTGGGGTGCCCTGCGACGGGCTGGGACTTACAGTTTCCTGCTGATCGCACCAAGTCTAGGGCAGATACACAGGGGGCCACGGCGTCCGGCCGAGAGCCGGACGACCGAGGACGGTTTCGTCGGGGTGGCGGGATTCGAACCCGCGGCCTCATGCTCCCAAAGCATGCGCGCTAACCAAGCTGCGCCACACCCCGTGACCCGGCGCCGCCGCACCAATCCACAACGGATGTGCGACCAACGCCTTGGAGACTGTACTCTTGTCTCCATCGGCTCCACGAGTCTAGAGGAAACTCGAAGTCTCCGGCGCCATGCGGGCGTAGTTCAATGGTAGAACCCCAGCCTTCCAAGCTGGTCATGCGAGTTCGATTCTCGTCGCCCGCTCCACTCGAGGCGAGCTGTGTTCCTAGCGGAACCGGCTCGTTTCGCCATTTCAACCGGGGGACGACCCCCGAACCCCCACACCACTCGAGACGAGCCGTGGTCCTACCGGAACCGGCTCGTTCCACCACTTCAACCGGGAAATCGGCGGGCGGGTGTGACGCGGGGGCTCCATGTCCGCTTCCGGCCGTTCTCGACCCCACCCGATCGGCCCTCACACGTTCAGAGCCGGCCGGACGGGCATGGGGAAGGGCCGCCCCCTTCGAAGATCACGCGACGCACTCGTCTCCGTGATGGGACTCACGCTCCACCCATGCAACTCAAAGTGGCGCGCGTCACAATAACGCCGGCCCCTTACGGTTCCCGCGTCCCCGAAAGCGGAATACCCACCTCGAAGAGGTACGTTGACCTTTCGGGCGGTCCCGTCGGCCCGGTCGGGCACGGGCGCCTCTCGGGTTCGGTGAAACGGGGGCCAGATGACGGACACGGACGGGACGCACGAGGCGGGCCTGCCGCTCAGAGCGATCTGGTTCCGACGACCGGAGCCGCTGGAGGGCCCCGTCGTGGTCACGGGGGTCTTCGACGTCCTGCACGTCGGCCACGTGCGCTTCCTGACCTCCATCGCCGAACGCGGACTCCCCCTGGTCGTCGGGATCGAATCCGACGAACGGGTGCGCGCCTGGAAGGGCCCCGGACGCCCGATCAACCCCGCCGAGGAACGCGCCGAGACCATCGCGGCCCTCTCCTGTGTGAGCGGCTCCTTCATCATCGAGGGCCCTCCCTCGGTCGCCGACTGGGCCGCCTACGCCGATCTGCTGCGTCCGCTCTCCCCCGCCGCCCTGGCCTTCACCGCCGGCGATCGCTACACCCAGGCGAAGATCCGCGGCGCCGAGGCCCTCGGAGCCCAGGCCTGGGAGCTCCCCTTCACCCCCGGCCGCTCCACCACCGCGGCTCTGGGACGGCTGGCGCACTCCCTCTAGGCATCAGGCCTCCTCGGCTCATCACGGCCTCCCGCCTGGGAAGGCGCGCGCCCTCTCCGGTGTTGACCCATGCGTGGCGAACCGATGTACGAAACGAGGCTGCCGATGATGTCAGGGAGGCCCTCCTACAGGGCGCTGGTCAACGACGGGAGCGCCCGAGGCCAGGAACTCCCCCCGGGGATCCCCCGACGTGTCATGTCCTACGCGTCCCCGCACTGGCGCTCCATCCTGCTCTTCCTGATGGTGACCGCTGTGGGCGCGGGCATCGTCGTGGCCAACCCCCTGCTCCTGCGGGCCATCATCGACCAGGGCATCCTTCCCGGGAACACCTCGTTGGTGATCTGGCTGGCGATCGCCGCCGGGGTCCTGGCGCTCATGGAGGGCGTCATCACCCTCACCGGCCGGTGGCTCTCCTCACGGATCGGCGAGGGGGTCATCTACCTGCTGCGCACCCAGGTGTTCACCCACGTGCAGCGGATGCCGATCTCCTTCTTCACCCGAACACAGACCGGTTCCCTGATCAGCCGACTGAACACGGACGTGGTCGGCGCCCAGCGCGCCATCACCTCGGTCCTCCAGTCGGTGGTGTCCAACCTGATCAGCGTGGTCGCGGTGCTCATCACCATGCTGGCGCTGTCGTGGGAGGTGACCCTACTGGCGCTGGCCATGGTGCCGTTGTTCGTCCTGCCCGCGAAGTTCCTGGGCCGCAGGCTCGCGAACATCTCCCGCGAGGCGATGGACAACAACGCGGCGATGAGCTCCCTGATGACGGAGCGGTTCAACGTCGGCGGCGCCATGCTGGTCAAGCTGTACGGTCGCCCTGAGGAGGAGTCCCTGAACTTCTCCACGAAGGCCGCGCGCGTGCGCGACCTGGGGGTCCGTCAGGCGGTGATCGGCGGTCTGCTGTTCACTCTGTTGGCCACCATCACGGCGTTGGCCATGGCGATGGTCTACGGCGTGGGCGGTGTGCTCGCGGTGGAGAACGCCTTCGAGGTCGGCACCCTGGTGGCGCTGACCACCCTGCTGGCCAGGCTGTACGGTCCGATCACCACCCTGTCCAACGTGCACGTGGAGATCATGACGGCCCTGGTCTCCTTCGACCGGGTCTTCGAGGTGCTGGACCTGGAACCGCGGATCAAGGAGAGCCCCAACGCCCTGCCGTTGCCGAAGGGCCCGTTGAGCGTCGAGTTCGACCAGGTGTCGTTCCGCTACCCGGGAGCCGCGGAGTCCTCGGTGGCCTCCCTCGAGCTCACCCCGCACACGGAGGCGGCCGAGGAGACCCAGGTTCTGAGCGAGGTGTCCTTCCGGGCCGAGCCGGGCCGGATGGTGGCGTTGGTGGGCCCCTCCGGGGCGGGCAAGACCACCCTCACCCACCTGGTCTCTCGTCTGTACGACCCGAACGAGGGCGAGGTGCGTCTGGGCGGCCTGGACCTGAAGGAGGTGACCGGGGAGTCCCTGCGCGCCTCGGTGGGCGTGGTCACCCAGGACACGCAGCTCTTCCATGACACCGTGGGCGCCAACCTCCGTTACGCCCGGCCCGAGGCGACCGAGGCCGAGATGGAGGAGGCGCTGCGAATGGCGCGGTTGGGTCCGCTCCTGGAGCAGCTGCCGAACGGTCTGGACACCATGGTCGGCGACCGCGGCTACCGGTTGTCCGGCGGGGAGAAGCAGCGGCTGGCCATCGCCCGGTTGCTGTTGAAGGCCCCGTCGGTGGTGGTCCTGGACGAGGCCACCGCGCATCTGGACTCGGGTTCGGAGGCCGCGGTCCAGGAGGCTCTGGCCGTCGCCCTCCAGGGACGCACCTCGCTGGTGATCGCCCACCGTCTGGCGACGGTGCGTGAGGCCGACCAGATCCTGGTGCTGGAGGACGGTCGGATCCTGGAGCGCGGTACCCACGACGAGCTCTTGTCGGCCGGGGGCCTGTACACGGCCCTGTACCGGACCCAGTTCGCCTCCCAGGACCGCTGAGGGACTCGCGCGCGTCCCCGCTCGGGCGGGGGCGTGGCGCGGTCTCAGGCGGCCCCCGCCCCCTTACCCGCCTTCTTCTCGCGTTTCTCGGCCTTGGCCTTCTTCTCCTTCTCGCGCTTCTTGTCCTTCTTGCGCTTCTTCTTCTCGGCCTTGGAGTGCTTGGCGCCCTTGGGTTTCTTCGGCTTCTTCGCGTCCTTGGACGTGACGTGGTCGACGAGCGCCTCGGGCAGGGGCGCGAGTCCGGGGCCGCCCTCGAAGATCCAGTCGTCGATGGCCTCCAACAGCTCGTCGTCGGTGATCCGACCGAGCCAGACGGGGCGTCCGCCGGCCGCTCGCCCCGTTCCGGAGGGTTGGACCACCACCACGTCGGCCTGGAAGCAGATGCCCAGACACTTGCTGGTGCGCATCGGGACACGGCGGGCGGCGTGGTCGTCGATGGAGCCGAGGCGGGCCAGCTGTGCCTCGTGATCGACGCCCGGGACCTTCTTGCGGGTGCCGCAGCAGCATCCTCGGCAGACGGTGAGCCTGCAGGGCGCGTCGTCGATCGTCCTCACCACCCCGGGGTCCTGGGTAAGGTTCGCCTCACACGATCAGGATAGTCCTCTCGAAACCTATCCTCACCTGCGAATACACACTTTCTTCCGAGGCCGTCGATCGTGCTCGGAAGCACGGAGCGGAGGGGGATCTCCCCCTCCGCTCCGTGTGCCGGGTCCTCCCCGGTCAGGACTTCTTGTTCTCCTGGGCGCGCTTGCGCAGGTACTCGGTGGCCGCTCCGGCCCCCTTGTCGATCTTGTCGTCGTGGGCGCCTCCGGTGGCCTTCTTGGCGGCGTCCGCGGCCTTTCCGACGACCCCTTCGACCTTGTCGGCGTTGTCTCCGACGGCCTTCTTCAACCGGTCGAACGCCTCTCCGGTACCGGACATGGGAACCCCCCTGGATCGGTCCTGACTTCTGACGCGATACCCGCTTCACCCCCGGTTCATGCGGTGAGAGGAGACACGGAGATCACACGGGCATCGAAAGCGCCTCTGGGCTCTCTCTTTCCTAGATACCCAGAATCATCCGGGCGATCGAGAAGTAGATGAGCAGACCGGTGGCGTCCACGAGGGTCGCGACCATCGGCGAGGAGACCACGGCCGGGTCCACGCCGACCTTGCGTGCCAGCAGGGGCATCGACGAGCCGATGACGGCCGCCCAGGTGCAGATCGCGATCACCGAACATGCGACCACCACGGCGATGTCGGTCCCCACCAGGAGGGAGCCGATCACCAGGGCGATGCCCGCGAGCATGAATCCGAGCAGCAGCCCGACCCGGCCCTCCTTCCAGATCACCCCGGGCAGGTCGCGGACGCGCACCTCGCCGACGGCCAGGGCGCGCACGATCGCCGTCGCCGACTGGGCCCCGACGTTTCCGCCGGTTCCGATGAGCATCGGAACGAACATCGCCAGCGCCGTGACCTCCTCCAGGGTGGCCTCGTACACCTGCATCACGTTGATGGTGAGCGTGGCCGCGACGATGAGCAGCATGAGCCAGACCGAGCGGGCGCCGACCAGACGCAGCACCCCGACGGAGACGTAGTGGTCGCCGACCGGGCTGGCACCGGACTGACGGGCCATGTCCTCGGAGTCGGCGGCCTCGATGACCTCCAGGGCGTCGTCGAAGGTGAACAGACCGACGAAGCGGTCCTCGGAGTCCACCACCGGCAGGGAGACCAGGTTGGCCTCCTGGATCAGTCGGGCGGCGTCCTCGACCTGTTCGTTGGCGCGCACCCGGGGCGCGAGCACGTCGACCAGGTCCTTGAGGATCCTGTCGTCGTCACTGACGACCAGGTCGCTCAGGGTGATGGTGCCGACCATGCGGCGGCCGTCGCTGACCACCGGAAGGATGTAGATCGTCTCGGCGTCGGCCCCTCGGGCCCGCACCACCTCCAGCGCGCGCCCGACGGTGAGGTCGCGGTGCAGGATGACCGTCTCGGGGGTCATGTACCGGCCGACCGAGTCCTCCGGGTAGCCCAGGAGGGCTGCGGTCATCTTGCGTTCGGCGGGGCTCAGACCGGCCAGTGCCCGGGTGGCGATCTTGGCCGGGGCCTCACCGATGAGACGGGCCCGGTCGTCGGGCTCCATCTCCTCCAGCAGGTCGTGGAAGTCGGTCCCGCGCAGCCCCAGGAGGATGTTCTGTTGCTGACTCGGATCGAGTTCCTCGAACACCTCCAGCTCCCGGTCCTTGTCCAGGAGCCGGAAGGGGATGATCGCCTCGCGTCCCGGCATACGGGCCAGTTCGTCCGCGATCTCGTGGGGTCTGTGTTCGGCCAACCAGAGCCTGATCCCTGTCAGGTCGCTGTTCTCGACCAGATCGGTGAGTTCTTCAGCGCGCTCGCCGTCCATGCGAAGCACCCCCTTGCGTCTCCAGAGCCCGACGGACACGCCTGTCGGGCCGGCAAAATCCGGAAAGGTCCGGGACCTCGGGGATCCCGGGTCCGGCCCCTCGTCACTGGTGTGGTGGACCGTGCGGAGTCGGCGCCCAGGGGGCGGAGAGGGAGGGCACGGCGATCCTGGGACGTGTACGAACGACCTCGTACCGGGGTCGGGGAACATGTCGACCCTACCGGCAGGAAGGGCCGACGCGGCTCACCGCCGTCCCCGTAGGCGGGGTCGGCCCGGATCGGCGGGTCGCTCCGAGAGGTGTCGGGGCGGCCTCGGGGAGAGGCCTCCGAAGCGGGGAAGCGCCGGTCGGAGGGGTGGTGAGGGTTTCCTCCCGGCTCAGGAACGCCAGAGGACGACGAGGGCGCAGTCGTCGTTCTTGTCCTTGCTGAGTGTGTCGACGACCTCACCGGCCCCGGTGGCGAACCCCTGGGTGACCAGGATGTCGGCCGTGCCCAGGAGACGGTCGATCCCGGCGTCCAGGTCCTCGCCCGGCGTCTCGATGAGCCCGTCGGTGCAGAGCATGATGGCGTCTCCGGGCCGGAGCCTGCCCTCGACGAAGCCGTAGGTCATCTCGGGGATGACACCCAGGACGACGCCCTTGGCGTCGGTGGCGCTCCAGGAGCCCGCTCCACCGTCGTAGTGCAGGGCCGGCGGGTGTCCGGCGGAGGCGACCTGGTACTCGCCGGTGTCGGTGTCCACGCTCAGGTGGACGGCGGTCACGAACCCCTCACCGCCGCTGTTGCGCATGAGGTAGTCGTTGCAGTGGGCGAGGAAGTCCCGCGCGGGCACCGCGCCGATCAGTCCGCTGAAGGCACCGGACAGCATCAGGGCGCGGGTGCCGGCGTCCACCCCCTTGCCCGACACGTCCACCACCGCGATGTCGAGCCGGTTGCCGCGGAGTATGGACACGACGAAGTCGCCGCCGAAGGAAGAGCCGCCGGCCTGGCGCAGGACGGCGGTGCGTCCCCAGCCCTCGGGGAGTTCGGGGAGCCTGCCCTGGTGGCGGAGCCGGTCGCGCAGGTCCAGCAGCATCATCTCGCCGCTCAGTCCTTGGACGCCGAGGCGTTCGCGCACCCCGGACAGCAGGTAGGACAGGACGGCGGTGACCCCGATGGTGACCAACAGGCCGGGGCCCACCTGGCCGACGTCGAGGCGGGAGGCGACGAAGAGCAGGACCGCGGCGACCACGGCGAGCAGGAAGGCCAGGCTCTTACGTTTGAGGAGCAGCCCTCCGGCCAGGACGGTGAGGATGGTGGAGCTCGGTGGGAACCAGCCGGCCGGTCCCCACACGGAGCCCACACCGATCCCGACCGCCAGGGCGACGAGGGTGATGAGGACGAGCCGGTAGCGGAAGAGCACCTTGCGCTTGAGCACCGCGATGAATCGCTGCGCGGCGGAGCGCAGCATACGGGTGGCCTTGGCGGTCGGTGTGGGGTTCATTGATCCTCTGGCTCGGCGCGCCCGCTCGCCGGCGGGGGTCACTCCTGGTCGTCGTAAGGCGCACCGGTGCGGCCGGGGTCGCGTCGGGGCCTGTCCGTGTCGGCGGGCCGGACGGTGTGGGGACATGGTGGCCGGTGAAGAGGCGGCATCGCTGCGCCGCGGACGGCCATGGCCCGCCGCTGTGCACGAACTGTAGCGCTTGGAGTACCGACGTGGCACGTGCCACAGGTGCCGTTCCACCCCATAACCCCGGGTTTGGGTTCCGCCTAAACCCGCGCGGAAGCCCTGTTCACCGGCGTTCGGTGGACACGGCCGCGAGACATGATCCCCTACAACGGCCGGTCGCGCCAGGGTCTTCAGGCCCGATTCGTCACCTATTCCACTTTCAAGCACGACAAAGCCCCCGTACAACACGCACGGGGGCCTTGTTCCGTTCATGTCGGGAGAGGCCTCGCGACCCCGACCAGGACGGGAATGTTACGGAAGCGGAGGAAGCTCTCCGGTCCGCTCGTAGGTGGAGAGCATCGCGATACGACGGGTGTGCCGCTCTTCGTCACTGTACGGAGTCGCCAGGAAGAGCTCCACGAAACGCGTGGCCTCCTCCAGGGAGTGCATCCGCCCACCGATGCCGAGCACGTTGGCGTCGTTGTGCTCGCGCGCCAGCTTCGCGGTGTCCTCGCTCCAGGCCAGGGCGGCACGAACGCCCTCGACCTTGTTCGCGGCGATCTGCTCGCCGTTGCCGGAGCCTCCGATGACGATGCCCAGGGAACCCGGGTCCTTCGCCACGCCCTCGGCGGCGCGCAGGACGAACGGAGGATAGTCGTCCACCGCGTCATAGACGGCCGGTCCGGCGTCCACGACCTCGTGGCCCCGCTCCTTCAGCCAGGTGACGAGGTGTTCTTTGAGCTCGAAGCCCGCATGATCTGATCCAAGGTAAACACGCACTTCACCAGTGTGGCACCTTCGGGGCGCGAACGACGCCGCGCCCCGGCCCGGGAGCGGGCGGGGCGCGGTGAGAGCGCTGCGGTGTACGTCTCGGCGTCGACCTGATCAGGCACCGGCCGCGGCCGCGGCGACGCTCAGACCCAGGGCGGCGAAACCCACCGCGGAGAGGATCGCGATCAGGTTGTACACGATGATGGCCTTGACGTCCTTGCCGAGGGGACCTGCCTTGGAGACCGCGGGCTTGTTGCTCAACTCACACCTCGTTTGGGTTCGACCGGGGAATGACCAGTCGGAATCTTTCCACACCCCACAACGCCTCCGTCACCGGGGCCGATTCCTCGCCGATGAGCCGATCCCGGGTGATACCGAGCACAGGATCAGGTCTGCACGGCCTTGACCTCGCAGAACTCCTCCAGGCCGGGCAGCCCCCACTCACGGCCGTTACCGGAACGCTTGTATCCGCCGAAGGGCGCGCGGGGGTTCAGCGCACCCCCGTTGAGCCGGACCTGACCGGCCCTCAGGGCACGGGCCACGGCCATCCCCTGCTCCGGTTCCGCCGACCACACGGAGGCGCTGAGGCCGTAGACGGTGTCGTTGGCGATCCGCACAGCCTCCTCCACGGTGTCGTAGGGGATGAGGGACATGACGGGGCCGAAGATCTCCTCTCGCGCGATACGCATGTCGTTGCGTACGTCGGCGAAGATGGTCGGAGCGACGTAGTAGCCGCGCTCCATGCCCTCGACCGGGCCGGAGCCGCCGGTCACCAGACGGGCCCCCTCCTCCACACCGAGGTCGATGTAGGCGCGGACCCGCTCCAACTGGGCCGCGGAGACGAGCGGGCCCAGCCGGGTGGACTCGTCGGTCGGATCCCCGGGGACGTACTTGGCCGCGGCGGCGACGGCCAGCTCCACGGCCTCCTCGTAGGAGTCGCGGTGGATCAGCGTGCGGGTGAGCGCGTCACAGCTCTGCCCGGTGTTGCGCATGACGTCGGCGACCCCGCGCTTGATCGCCTGGGTCAGGTCGGCGCCGGGCAGGATGACGTCGGGCGACTTCCCGCCCAGTTCCAGGGCGACCCGCTTGATCGTCGCGGCGGCCACCTCGGAGACCCGCGTCCCGGCCCGCGTGGAGCCGGTGAAGGAGACCATGTCGACCTTCGGGTGCGCGGCGATCGCCTCTCCGACCACGGGCCCGGCGCCGCTGACCAGGTTGAACACACCGGGGGGCAGACCCGCCCCGTCGAACACCTCGGCCAGGGCGTAGGCGCTCAGAGGGGCGATCTCGCTCGGTTTGAGGACCACGGTGTTGCCCGCCAGCAGGGCCGGGACGGCCTTGAGCACGATCTGGTGCAGCGGATAGTTCCACGGGGTGATGGCGCCCACCACACCGACGGGCTCGTGCACCAGCAGGGAGTTGCCGACCCGCTCCCCCGTGAAGTAGCGCTCCCCGTGCTCCTCGACCAGGTCGATGTAGGTGCGGAACATCAACGCGGGCAGCCCGGCCTGGACCTTGCCGGAGAAGGTGACGGGGGCGCCCATGTCCCGCGTCAACAGGGCGGTGATCTCGTCGAGACGCGCGGAGAACAGCTCCAGCGCCTTGGCCAGATGGGTGACGCGCTGTCCGGAGGAGAGGGCCGCCCAGGCCGGGAAGGCGGCCGCCGCGGCCTCGACCGCGGCGTCGACGTCGTCGGTGGTGCCGGCCGGGACGCGATCGATGACCTGTTCGGTCGCCGGATCGATCACGTCCAAGGCCTCGTCGGAGGAGGAGTCTCGCCAGGTGCCGTCGATGTAGAGGGATCGCATGGGCCCACTGTCCCAGAGCCGCTTCGGCCTTGACCAGGGCATCGAGGAAGATCGCCCCGACGTCCGCGGGTCGCGGGCGCCGGGGCGGGGGGACGTTCAGCCCCAGTGCGGGGGCCGGTCGGCGATCAGCCGCGCGGTGGAGTCCTCGTCGGAGTCTCCCCACCCTTCGGAGCGTTCGTCACCGGTGATGTCGGGCAGGATCTCGAGGTCGTCGAGGAAATCGACACGGCGGTCGTCGTCAGGCCCTGGCATGGGGTCCCTCCCGGGTGGATCAGTCGAAGACGGGCTCACGGGTGCGGGTGCGCTTGAGTTCGAAGAACCCGTCGGTCCCGGCGACCAGACGCACACCGTCCCACAGCCTTCCGGCGTCCTCGCCGCGCGGGATCGGAGTGACGACCGGACCGAAGAACGAGACGCCCTCGACCTGGACGACGGGGGTACCGACGTCCTCTCCGACCAGTTCCATCGCCTCTCCGTGCGAGGCGCGCAAGGCCTCATCGTATTCGGTGGACCCCGCCGCGTCGGCCAGGTCGACGGGCAGCTCCGCGTCGGCCAGGGCCGCGCGCACCGTGTCGATGGTCCGGGGCTCCCCCTTGTCGTGGAAGCGGGTGCCCATGGCGGTGTACAGACGCCCCAGGACCTCGGGGCCGAAGCGCCGTTCGGCCGCGATGCACACGCGCACCGGCTCCCAGGCGGTCTTGAGGAACTCCCGATAGTCCGCGGGGATGTCGCGGTCCTCGTTGAGCACCGCCAGGCTCATCACGTGCCAGTCCACCCGGACCGGACGTACCTTCTCCACCTCCAGAAGCCACCGGGAGGTGATCCATGCCCAAGGGCACGCCGGGTCGAACCACATGTCCGCCCGGATCGTCCCCTGGTCGCGCCCACCGTCGTCCTGCGTCATCGACTACTCCTGTTCTCCAAGGCCGAAAACTTCGCCGCGTAGGTCACCAACCACGCACATCGGTTGCGCATTCCACCCCCGCGCGTGGCAGGATCGAAGCCGATTGAGACGACCTTCGGCCCGACGACGCCCACCCTTGTCGGCAGGCTCGCCGTGGTCGGTAACGATTCCGGCCGGCGACGACGGCGGCCGTGAAGGGAGCTTTGCGTGGCAGGGAACCTCACACGGGACGAGGCCCGGGGGCGGGCGCGGATCCTCAGCGTCGACTCCTACGCCGTGGAGCTGGACCTGACCACCGGGGACGAGACCTTCCGGTCCACCACCACGGTGCGTTTCTCCAGCTCGGAGACGGGGGCGCGGACCTTCATCGACCTGGTCGCGCCCAAGATGCACGGCGCGACCCTCAACGGCGAGGCGCTCGACGTCGCCGAGCTGTTCGATGGTGAGCGGCTCACCCTTCCCTCCGTGGCGGCCGAGAACGAGCTGACCGTGGTGGCCGACGCCGCCTACATGCGCACCGGCGAGGGCCTCCACCGCTTCGTGGACCCGGTCGACGACTCGGTCTACCTGTACAGCCAGTTCGAGACGGCCGACGCGCACCGCATGTTCACGTGCTTCGACCAGCCCGACCTGAAGGCCTCCTTCGAGCTGACCGTGTACGCGCCCCCGTCGTGGGAGGTCGTGTCCAACAGCGCCCCCGACGTGGAGCGCGAGGCCGCCGGCGACGAGCGCGTGCGCTGGCACTTCCCGGCCACCCCGGTGATGTCCACCTACATCACCGCGCTGATCGCGGGCCCCTACCACGTGGTGCGCGACGAGCACGACGGCATCCCGCTGGGCCTGTACTGCCGCGCCTCGCTCGCCGAGCACCTGGACTCCGACGCCCTGTTCGAGGTCACCAAGCAGGGCTTCGACTTCTTCCACGACCTGTTCGACGTGCGGTACGCGTTCGGCAAGTACGACCAGCTCTTCGTGCCCGAGTTCAACGCCGGGGCCATGGAGAACGCCGGCGCGGTGACCTTCCTGGAGGACTACGTCTTCCGTTCCCGTGTCACCGACGCCCGCTACGAGCGTCGCGCCGAGACCATCCTGCACGAGATGGCGCACATGTGGTTCGGCGACCTGGTCACCATGCGCTGGTGGGACGACCTGTGGCTGAACGAGTCCTTCGCGACCTACGCCAGCGTCTACTGCCAGGCCAACGCCACCAAGTGGACCGACGCCTGGACGACCTTCGCCAACGTCGAGAAGGCGTGGGCCCTGCTCCAGGACCAGCTGCCCTCGACCCACCCGATCGCCGCCGACATGGTCGACATCCAGGCGGTCGAGGTCAACTTCGACGGCATCACCTACGCCAAGGGGGCCTCGGTCCTCAAGCAGCTCGCGGCGTACGTGGGCGTGGACGCGTTCTTCGCTGGCGTGCGCGCCTACTTCAAGGAGAACGCCTACGGCAACACCGAGCTGAAGGACCTCCTCAAGCACCTGGAGGCCGCCTCCGGCCGTGACCTCTCCGGCTGGTCCCGTGAGTGGCTGGAGACCACCGGCGTCAACACGATGCGCCCGGAGTTCGAGGTGGACGCGGACGGGAACTTCACCTCGTTCGCCGTGCTCCAGGAGGCCGCCTCCGAGCACCCGACTCTGCGTTCGCACCGCCTCGCGGTGGGCCTGTACGACCGCACCGAGAACGGCATCGTGCGCCGCGAGCGTGTGGAGCTGGACGTCAGCGGTGAGCGCACCGAGGTCGCCGAGCTGGTCGGCAAGGCCCGCCCGGACCTGGTGCTGATCAACGACGACGACCTCACCTTCACCAAGATCCGTCTGGACGAGCGTTCCCTGCGCACCGTGGTCGAGGGCGTCGGCGAGATCCGCGAGTCCCTGCCGCGCGCGCTGGCCTTCGGCGCCGCCTGGGACATGACGCGCGACGGCGAGATGGCCGCCCGCGACTACGTCGAGCTGGTCATCTCCGGGATCAGCGGCGTGGACGACGTGATGGTCGCCCAGACCCTGCTGCGGCAGGCCGCGGGCGCGATCGTCAACTACGCCGACCCGGCCTGGCGCCCGATCGGCTTCGAGAAGCTGGGCTCCCGCCTGCGCGAGCTGCTGTCCTCGGCCGAGCCCGGCGGCGACCTCCAGCTGGCCTACGTCAACGCGCTCGCCTCGGTGGCCGTGACCGAGGCCGACCTGTCGCTGCTGCGCGGTCTGCTCGACGGCGCGATCACCGTGGACGGTCTGACCGTCGACACCGACCTGCGTTGGACCCTGCTGCGCCGTCTGGTCTCCACCGGTGAGGCCGGCGAGGCCGAGATCGACGCCGAGCTGAAGGCGGACCCGACCGCGGCCGGTCAGCGCAACGCCGCCGGCGCCCGGGCCGCGATCCCCACCTCCGAGGCCAAGGAGGCCGCGTGGGAGCGGATCGTGGGCGGCGACCTCGCCAACGCCGAGTTCCGTTCGGTGCTGGTGGGCTTCACCGAGCCGCTCCAGGCCGACCTGTACCGTCCCTTCCTGGACCGGTACTTCGCCCGGCTCGCTCCGGCCTGGGAGAGCTGGACCGGTGAGTTCGCGCAGTCCTTCGCCGAGATCGCCTACCCGAGCCACCTGGTGGAGGAGGCGACCCTGGAGCGCACCGACGCCTACATCGCCGAGAACTCCCCCGCTCCGGCGCTGCGTCGTCTGCTGATCGAGGGTCGGGCCGGGGTGGAGCGCGCCCTGCGCGCCCGCGCCACGGACATCGCCGCCGGCGCCGAGAGCTGATCTCGGACCGTTCGGTCGACCGTCACGGCGGCCCCGGGGTTCCTCCCCGGGGCCGCCGTCGTGTTCCTAGTCCCGGGTCCAAAGACCCAGGGGGCCCAGGGCCCTGCGGATGCGGCCCACCATGCGCGGGTCGGCGGACAGTTCGTCCACCAGGACCGGTTCCCCTTCGCCGCTGGTGAGCGGGATCCGCCAGTTCGGGTACTCCGTGGAGGTCCCGGGTTGGTTCTGCATGCGCCGCTCCCCCACCACGTCGGTGAGCGCGACGCCCAGCATCCGCGCGGGGGTGGCCTTCAGGTAGGCGTGCATCGCCGCGACCACCGCCGGGGGGTCGGCCATAGGATCCACACCGGCGTCCAACAGGCCCAGTTCGACGAGGAGGTCCCGCCAGCGACCCACCCGCTCCTCGGAGTCGGCGAGTTCCTCCTTCAGAGGACGGTCGAGCAACCCCAGACGGGCGCGCAGGTCGACGTGTTCGGCGGACAGGTGGGAGGCCACCGGCGGGAGGTCGTGCGTGTCGACCGTGGCCAGACAGTCGCGACGCCACCGACCGGGGGCGATCGGGCGTCCGTCCTCGTCGTTCTCGAACCAGAGCACCGAGGTCCCGAAGACGCCCCGGTCGGACAGGTGCTCGCGCACCCACGGCTCGACGGTGCCCAGGTCCTCGCCGATCACGATCGCGTCGGCCCGACGCGCGGCCAGGAGCAGGGCCCCCACCATGCCCTCGTGGTCGAACCTCAGGTAGGTGCCCTGGTCCGGGGAGGCGCCCTCGGGGACGCACCAGAGACGGAAGAGACCCATCACGTGATCCATCCTCAGCCCGCCCGCGTGGCGCAGGTTGTGGGCGAGGATCTCCTGCAACGGCCGGTAGCCCGTACGGGCGAGTTCGGTGGGGTGCCACGGAGGCTGCCCCCAGTCCTGCCCGAGCCGGTTGAACTCGTCGGGCGGTGCCCCCACGTGCAGGCCCCGGACCAGGGCGTCGCCGTACATCCAGGAGTCGGAACCGCCCGGCCGGACCCCGACGGCCAGGTCGTGCACGATGCCCACGCTCATCCCGCCTTCGAGGGCGTTGCGCTGGGCGTGGGCGAGCTGTTCGTCCAGGATCCACTGGAGCCAACGGTGGAACTCCACCCGATGCCACCGTCGCAACGCCTCCTCGCCCACCGCGAGCGCGCCGACGTCGCGCAGGTGGGCGGGCCAGGTCCGGTGGTCGGGGCCGTACTCCTCCGCCAGCGCCGACCAGGTCGCGAACTCGACCAGGGGGCGGCCCTCCCGTTCCAGGTAGGAGCGGAGCCGCTCCTCCCGTACCGGGGTCCTGGGCACCTGGAAGAGCACCTCCAGCGCGGCGCGCTTGGCCTCCCAGACCGCGTCACGGTCCAGCAGGTCCGCGGTCCTGCCGCGTTCGCGCAGGGGGCGGGCCAGACGCTGCACGCTCTCGCGCCGGGTCGGGTCGAGGCGCGCGTACTCGGGCACGTCCTCGACCCGGATGTAGAGGGGGCTGGTGTAGCGCCGGCCGACCGGGAGGTAGGGCGAGGCCTCGATCGGGGGAACGGGCTCGGTGGCGTGGAGGGGGTTGATCATGGTGAAGTCGGCCCCCAGATCGCGGGCGCTCCAGTCGGCGAGTTCGGCCAGGTCGCGCAGGTCGCCGGTCCCCCAGGAGGCCCGGGATCGCACGCTGTAGAGCTGGGTCATCAACCCCCACAACCGGGGGTTCTCCCGGAGCGCGGTGGGTTCGATCCGATCGGGGACGACCAGCAGCGGGGCGGTGTGCTCTCCGTCCCGGTCGGTCACCCGCAGAGTGTGCGTCCCCAGTGGCAGGCCCGGGTCGAAGGGCAGCAGGGAACCGTCGGCGGTCTCCACCGTGCTGCGGACCCCCTCCGGCAGCACCGGGTCCGGGGCCTTGCCCTCACGGACCACGACGGCGGGCGGGAGCGGTCCGCGGCCCGTCTCCGGGGAGGACCCGGGGTCGGACGGATCCACCCCCAACGCCTCCAGGACATGGCGGATCGTCTCCGGGGAGACGGACACCCGCCGTCCCCGCCAGTCCTCGTATGCGGTCGCGACCCCGTACCGCTCGGCCACCCTGGCAAGCTGAACGTCCTTCACAGAGAACGATCATGCCCCACCTGGGCTTCCGTACACCGGAGGCCGACCCGGCGTGGGGGCGAAAGATCGCCCCCGAGCCGTCGACGAGGCCCTCGGGCGCTCTCCGGAACGAGTCCGATATCCCATCGCGCCCGAGACGGACGAACTGCATAATCGAAAGCGTGCTCGCCAACTACCGGCGCCTTTTCGCCGTGCCCCACGTCACGTCCCTTCTCGTGTGGTCCCTGACCGCCAGGTTCTACACGCCGGGACTGATGATCGCGGTCACCTTCCTGGTGGAGGGTTGGACCGGTTCCTACACCCTCGCCGGTCTGGTCGCGGGCGCCTTCACCCTGGGGATCGCGCTGGTGGGACCGTTGCGCGGACGGATGGCCGACCGCGGCGGCTCCGACCGGCTGGTGCTGGTGTGCGGTGTGGTGTTCACCCTGGGCCTGTTCGCCCTGGCCCTGTTGCCCGCCTCGCTGTGGTGGCTGTCGTTGCCGTTGGCCCTCGGAACAGGGCTGTTCGGCACCCCCGCCAACCAGATCGTGCGTGCCCTGTGGCCACGCCTGACACGAGGCCCCGAACGCCAGGCCATCTACGCGGCCGAGGCCACCACCCAGGAGCTCCTGTTCGTCTTCGCCCCGGTCCTGACCGCCGCCGTGGTCGCCATGGCCGGTCCCCGCCAGGCCCTGCTGATGCTGGGTGTGCTGGGGCTGTTGGGCGCGGTGGGGTTCGCCTGGGCGTTGCGCCGTGCCGGGGTGACCGGGCCCGCGCCGGTCGAGGAGGCCCTGGAGGGAGAGGCCGCGGAGAAGGGCGACAAGGGCCCTCGTGGGAGCCTGCTGTTCCATCCCGCCCTGTGTCTGCTGTTCGCGATGTGCCTGCTGATCATCTCCGGTGTGGTCGGGATGGACCTGGTCATCGTGGCCTGGGCCAACGAGCTCGGCGCGCCCCAGTACGTGATGGTCCTGGCCTCGGTCTGGGCCCTGGGTTCGCTGGTGGGCGGTGCGGTCTCCGGCATGTTGAAGGGGGCCCCTCGGCTCACTCTGCGGGCGTTCGCCGCCGCGCTGGGCATGGCGGTCCTCATCCCCTTCGTCCCGCCGATCTCCCACCTGCCCACCCCGCTGCTGATCACCCCGCTGCTGTTCGTCTCGGGGCTGGCCCTGGCCCCGACCCTGGCCGCCATGATGGGAAGGCTCGGCGATACCGCCCCCTCCCACCGTCGCGCGGAGGCGTTCGGCTGGATGTCCACCGCCATGAGCACCGGGGCCGCGGTCGCCGGCCCGCTCACCGGAGCCCTCGTGGACACCAACGGCATCGCGGGAGGGACGGTGGGCGCGGCCTCACTGGTCCTCCTCGCCGCGGTGCTCACCCTCTTCCTCCCCCGCACGGGGGCCTCCACCGCCTCTCCCGCGGACGTTCCGGAAGAGCCGGCGACCGACGGGACGGCCGTCCCCCTCGCGACGGACGGAGGCGATCGGATCAGTCCGTCCAGCCCTCGGGGACACGGTGGGCCCACGGTCGGGCCCGTTCCAACTGAGCGGACAGGGACAACAGCGTCCCCTCCCCGCCCATCCTCCCCGTGAACATCGAACCGATCGGCAGGCCGTCCTCGGTGTGGTGCAGCGGGACGCTCACCGACGGCTGCCCGGACACGTTGTAGACCGAGGTGAAGGGCGAGAACCAGGTCATCAGCCGGAACTCCGTCTCGGGGCCGTCCCCGGTGAAGTGGCCGACGGGGACCGGGGGCGACGCCAGCGTGGGACTGAGGACCACGTCGTAGACCTCATGGGCCGTGAGCATGGAGCGCGCCCCTCGTTGCAGACGGCCCCAGGCCGCGACCAGGTCGGGGGCGGCGGTGGAGCGGGCGCGCTCGCGCAGCCACCGGTTGATGGCGGTGAGCTCGCCCTCTCGGGCCGGGTCCACGGGGATGGTCGAGGCGACGGCCTCCCACAGGTACTGGAAGTCACGGGCGTAGGAGCCGCCGAAGTGGGCGTCGGTGGGGGTCTCGATCTCCTCCACCTCGTGCCCCAGGTCGGTCAGGATCCTCAAGGTCCTTTCGTGCGCGGCGAGGACCTCGGCGTGGACGGGGATCCCCGCCGTCCCGGTGTCGGCGTAGTGTCCGATCCGCAGCCGTCCCGGTTCGCGGAGGACGTGGTCGGCGAAGCTCGTACCGGGGGCCGTCGGCGGGGCCGGGTAGACGTCTCCGGGGGCGCTGTCCGCCATGACGTCCAGGAGCAGGGCCGCGTCCAGGACGGAGCGGGTCAGGGGCCCCGAGGTGGAGAGTCCGAACAGCTCGGCCCGGTCGGCTCCGGTGGAGATCCTGCCTCGGGTGGGCTTGAGGCCGAACAGTCCGCAGACGGAGGCCGGGATCCTGATGGAGCCCCCGCCGTCGCTCGCGTGGGCGACGGGCGCGAGTCCGGCCGCCACCGCGGCCGCGGCCCCTCCGCTGGAGCCGCCGGGCGAGAGCCGTGTGTCCCAGGGGTTGCGCGTGGGCGGGGCGACGTCGTTCTCGGTGTAGCAGGTCGACCCGAATTCGGGGGTGTTGGTCTTTCCGAGGAGGACCGCCCCCGCTTCGCGCAGTCGACCGACGACGGCGGAGTCGTTCGGGGCGACGAGATCGGCGTGGAGTCGTGAGCCGAAGGTGACACGGGCGCCCGCGAGGGGGTCCAGGTCCTTGATCGGCAGAGGGATCCCGAGAAGCGGGGGGAGTTCCTCCGGCGTGTCGCGAACGATCCGGTTTCGGGCATTACGGGCCTGTTCCAGGGCACTTTTCTCAAGGACCGAAATATAGGCACCGTAACGGTCGTCGAGACGGTGAATCCGGTCCAGATAGTGCTCAGTGATCTCAACAGGCGACAGTTCACCACTGCGGATCGACGCCGCGAGCCGATGAAGGGGAAGGTCGTGAATCCGTGTCATGCCGATCGAGATTAACGGGGTAGGGCAACGGGCACCACGGCGAATGAGGTAGGTCTTCTCTAGAGAGACAGAGAAAAGGAAATCCTTCCCCGCCCGAGGTATCCGAACACATGGAGGACCACGAGTACCAGGGAGGGAAAGTGTGAGATCCAATGCACTAGGACTCGCTTATGGATGGAACTACCCTGTCCGACGTGGAATCGGCAACCAGAGTGAACAGTCGTAGCCCATCGTCCGGCGGTTCGGATCCCGACCCGCCCGAAGCCCTCTTCTTCCCCAACCAGCGCAAGGAATCCAGCACCAAGGCCCTCTACGGTGCCCTCAAGGCCAACGACGCCATGCGTCGGTGGATCATCCGGAGCACCGTGGCCGCCCTGGTCGCGGGCGGCTGCGGCATGCTCACCGGCGACTGGCGGGTCGGAGTCACCCTCGGACTGATCACACTGGTCTCGGTCATGGTGTGGAGCTCGCGCAGGGAATCGGAGATCCCACGCTGGCGTAAGCCCTCGGCGGCACAGCGTCGCACCGAGGCCCAGCTCAAGGTCATGAAACAGCTCGGCTACCGGGTCCTGCACGCTCGCGCCGTGCCCGGCGGCAACGGTCAGATCGACCACTTCATCGTCGGTCGACGCGGCGCCTTCGCGATCGACTCCGAATCCTGGGACAAGCGCCTGCCCCTGCGCAACAAGCTGGAAAAGCTCTACCACGGGCGGTTCAGCAAGAACGAGAGGATCGACGAGGCCCTGGAGGAGGCCAAGCGGGCCGAGGAGCTCATCAGCGAGGAACTCGGCCGTGACATCAAGGTCCGGGCCTCCCTGGCCATCTACGGGCCCGGCATGCCCTGGGACAGCCACCGGCTGCGGGGCGTGGACATCATCACCGGGACCAAGGTCCGCAAGTGGCTGCGCACCGGCCGCGACCGGCTCAGTGAGACCGAGATCGAGGAGATCTATCAGGCCGCGAAGAAGGCTCTGCCACCCCGTTACTGACCCCGACCCCCTGTCCGCCCTCGGGCCCGGAGCCCCCGTACCACGGAGCCTCCGGGCCCGACGCATGTCCGCTCACCCCAGGGCGAACCAGGGCGAACATTCCCCGATGTCTCAGAATACGGAACAGCCGTCTCCCCGAGCGAGACCGAAGCTGTCCGCGAGGGGGGCTACCATCGTGGGGAAACACCTGTAACGAGGGGAGCCCAACCCATGCCGGCCCTACGCTCACGCACGGTCACCCACGGCAGGAACATGGCAGGCGCACGCGCCCTCATGCGCGCCACCGGTGTAGAGCGTGAGGACTTCGGCAAGCCCATCGTGGCCGTGGCCAACAGCTTCACCGAGTTCGTCCCCGGTCACGTGCACCTGCGCGAGGTCGCCGCGGTCGTCGCCGACGCCATCCGCGAGGCGGGCGGGGTCCCCCGCGAGTTCAACTCCATCGCCGTCGACGACGGCATCGCCATGGGCCACGGCGGCATGCTGTACTCGCTGCCCAGCCGCGAGCTCATCGCCGACTCCGTCGAGTACATGGTCAACGCCCACTGCGCCGACGCCCTGGTGTGCGTGTCCAACTGCGACAAGATCACCCCGGGCATGCTGCTCGCCGCGATGCGGCTGAACATCCCCACCGTGTTCGTCTCCGGCGGCCCGATGGAGGCCGGCAAGGTCACCGTCGTGAACGGCACCGCCACCACGGTCCGCAAGCTCGACCTGATCAACCCCATGATCGCCGCCGCCGACGAGAGCGTCTCCCAGGCCGAGCTGGACGAGATGGAGGAGAACGCCTGTCCGACCTGCGGTTCCTGCTCGGGCATGTTCACCGCCAACTCGATGAACTGCCTCACCGAGGCGATGGGCCTGGCCCTGCCCGGCAACGGCACCGTCCTGGCCACCCACACCGCCCGCCGGGCCCTGTACGAGGACGCCGGTCGCCTGGTCGTGAAGGCCGCCAAGCGTTACTACGAGGACGACGACGCCTCGGTGCTGCCCCTGTCCATCGCCACCCCCGCCGCCTTCGGCAACGCGATGGCCCTGGACGTGGCGATGGGCGGCTCCACCAACACGATCCTGCACCTGCTGGCCACGGCCACCGAGGCCGGTGTGGACTTCGGGCTGCCCGAGATCGACGAGATCTCGCGCCGGGTCCCCTGCCTGTGCAAGGTCGCGCCGAACACCGAGAAGTACCACATCGAGGACGTCCACCGGGCCGGCGGCATCCCCGCCATCCTGGGCGAACTGGCCCGAGGCGGTCTGCTCGACACCTCACTGCCCACCGTTCACGGCGAGACCATCGGCGAGGTGCTCGACCGCTGGGACATCGTCTCGGAGACGGTGAGCGAGGAGGCCCTGGAGCTCTTCCACGCCGCCCCCGGAGGCCGCCGCACCACCAAGGCCTACTCGCAGAGCGTCCGCTGGGACACGCTGGACACCGACCGCGAGAAGGGCTGTATCCGCTCCGTGGAGCACGCCTACACCAAGGACGGCGGGCTGGCCGTGCTGTTCGGCAACCTCGCCCCGGACGGCGCGATCGTCAAGACCGCCGGCGTGGAGGAGGAACTGTGGACCTTCTCCGGCCCCGCCAAGGTCTTCGAATCCCAGGAGGACGCGGTCGACGGCATCCTCAACAAGCGGATCGTCCCCGGTGACGTGGTCGTCATCCGCTACGAGGGCCCCAAGGGCGGCCCCGGTATGCAGGAGATGCTGTACCCGACGAGCTTCCTGAAGGGACGCGGTCTGGGCAAGGCCTGCGCGCTCATCACCGACGGCCGCTTCTCCGGCGGCACCTCGGGGCTGTCCATCGGCCACGCCTCCCCGGAGGCCGCGGCCGGGGGCGACATCGCCCTGGTCGAGGACGGCGACGTCATCGAGATCGACATCCCGAACCGGGGCATCGCGCTGCGGGTCCCCGAGGACGAGCTGGACACCCGACGCGAGCGTCTGCTCAAGGAGCTGGGCCGGTTCCGGCCGCGCGACCGCGAGCGTCCGGTGACCGCCGCGCTGCGCGCCTACGCCGCGATGGCCACCTCGGCCTCCACCGGCGCGGCCCGCGACATCTCCCAGATCGAGCGCTGACCGACCCGGGACCCACTCCCGAAGGACGTGGGCCCCGGGGACCCGACGTGGTCCCACCGGACCGTGGTCGGTTCAGGAACAGCAGCCGCCCCCGCAGCACCCGCCACCGGTGGGGGCGGCGGGGGCGGACGCGCGTCCGCCCACCGCGACGGTGGACAGCAGGCGCACCGTGTCGTCGTGCCCTCGCGGGCAGTCCGCCGGGGCGTCGGAGTCGGCCATGGGCCGGGAGAGCTCGAAGGTCTCGCCGCACTCGCGGCAGCGGAAATCGTATCTGGGCATGGGCTCAGGATAGATCCGCGCTCGAGGTCCCCGGCAGGGCGACGCCCCCGGAGCCGGGCCGGGGAAGGGCTCCGTCTCCGAGGGCGTTCACGGGACCGGGTGGGACGCGTGCCCCCGACCCCGCGGGCCGCCTCAGGCGGCCAGATGCGCCATGTACGGCTCCCACTGGGGGTCGCCGTGCAGGTCACCGTTGATCAACCGCCAGTGGGGTCCCTTGGGCACCTTGGGGGTGATGTGCAGTTCCCAGCCGATCTCGTCCAGGAACTTGTCCGCCTTGCGGTGGTTGCAGGGCTTGCAGGCCGCCACGACGTTCTCCCACACGTGGGCACCGCCCCTGCTTCGAGGGATGACGTGGTCGATCGTCTCGGCCTTCTTACCGCAGTAACCGCAGGTGTGCCTGTCTCTGCGCATGAGCGCCACTCGGGTGAGGGGCACCCTGCGGCTGTACGGAACACTGATGTAGCGCCTGAGCCGGATCACCGACGGCACGTCGTAGGAGCGGGTGGCCGAATGCAGCATCGCCCCCGTGCCGTCCTCGTGGACGACCTCCGCCTTCTCCCGCAGAACGAGCAGGATCGCTCTGCGTAGCGGAAGCGTCGTCAATGGTTCGAAGCTGGCGTTGAGCAGCAGCACGTGGCGGCGGGCGGTGCCTGGACCACCCTCCCGGCTGCGTCGGGCGCTCATCGCGTCACCCCGACGGTCGTCGCCGACCGCCGTGTCTCCTTCCCGGCCGGCCGTTCGGCCGCCCGGGAAACCTCCCTGTGCACCGGTTCGAAGACCGATGTCTCCTTACGCCTTGCCACACGGACCTCCCGGTGGTTCCCGCCGAGTTGCGTCCCGCATTCAGTTTGCTGGGTGGAACCGTCCCGGCGCCACCCCAATTTACGTCGGGCGTCCAGAAAACCGCTCGTTGTCGCTTTCTGGAACCCATTGTGCGGCCGAGAAGCCGGGTTTCACGTTGCCGCCGCGCCGAACACACACGGTGAGATATGGGTGGATAGGGTGCGAAGTATGAGCGAACTCCGCTATCCCCCGGCCCAACGGCTGGACATCCAAGAGAACCTGCACGGCCACATGGTCCGGGACCCCTACCGATGGTTGGAGGAGGCCGACTCCCCCGACACCAAGGAATGGTCCGACGCCCAGGACGACCTGTACCACCGACTCGGCTCCGAACACGTCGCCCGCGACCCCTTCGCCGAACGGCTCCGCTCACTCATGGGTGCCGGGAACGTGGGGGTGCCTGTGTGGCGGGGCGAGCGCCGCTTCAGCACCCGTCTCGGCCCCGGCCAGGAGCACTCCGTACTGTCCGTCCAAGACGGCGACGGCCCCGAGCGCACCCTGATCGACCCCGGGGTCCTGGACCCGAGCGGAACGACCACCCTGGACTCCTGGAGCCCCTCCCCCGACGGCCGTCTGCTGGCCTACCAGCTCTCCGAGGGAGGCGACGAGGAGTCCCTCCTGCGCCTCATGGACGTGGACTCGGGGGAGCTCGTCGACACCCCCATCGACCGCACCCGGTACAGCCCGGTGGCCTGGCTGCCGGACGGCTCGGCCTTCTACTACGTGCGCCGGCTGTCCACCGACCTGGTCCCCGAAGGCGAGGAGAGCTACCACCGCCGCGTCTACCTGCACCGGTTGGGAACCCCCGCCGAGGAGGACGCGATCGTCTTCGGCGAGGGCCGGGACAAGACCGAGTACTACGGCCTGTCCATCAGCACGGACGGCCGTTGGCTGGTGCTGTCCTCGGCCAAGGGCACCTCCGCCGCCATCGACCTCTGGGTCGCCGACCTGCACGAGGGCCCTCTGGAGAGCCCCCGCCTGGTCACCGTTCAGGAGGGCGTCGACGCCGACACCGGCGCCCGGGTCGGCCGCGACGGTCGCCTGTACCTGCTCACCGACCGCGACGCCCCGCGCGGACGTCTGTGCGTGGTCGACCCGGCCTCCCCCGGGTACGAGAACTGGACCACCCTGATCCACGAGGACGAGGAGGCGGTGCTCCAGGGACACGCCCTCCTCGACGGCGAGGAGCTCGACTCCCCCGTGCTGCTCGCGGTCTGGAGCCGGCACGCGATCAGCGAGATCACCCGCCACGACCCGGCCTCCGGAGAGCTCCTGGGCACCCTGCCCATGCCCGGGTTGGGGAGTCTGGCCGGTCTGACCGCCCGCCCCGAGGGCGGCCACGAGGCGTGGTTCGGCTACACCGACAACACCCACCCCTCCTCGGTCTACCGCTACGACGCCCGCGCCGACACGGTGGAGCGTTGGGCCCAGGCCCCCGGCGAGGTCGACCTGCCCGAGGTCCGCACCGAGCAGGTGTCCTTCACCTCCAAGGACGGCACCACGGTCCGGATGCTGGTCGTCTCCCCGGTCGCTCCGGCGGACGGCCCCCGGCCGACCATCCTGTACGGCTACGGCGGCTTCCAGATCCCGATGACCCCCTCCTACTCCGCGACGATCCTGTCCTGGGTCGAGGCCGGCGGCGTCTACGCCGTGGCCAACCTGCGGGGCGGCCTGGAGGAGGGCGAGCAGTGGCACCGCGACGGCATGCTCGGGAAGAAGCAGAACGTGTTCGACGACTGCGCGGCGGCCGCCGAACACCTGATCTCCTCGGGTGTCACCGACACCGACCACCTGGCGATCATGGGCGGCAGCAACGGCGGCCTGCTCGTGGGCACCATGGTCACCCAGCGACCGGACCTGTTCGCCGCCGCCGTGTGCTCGGCCCCCCTGCTGGACATGGTGCGCTACGAGAGGTTCGGGCTCGGACAGCTGTGGAGCGTGGAGTACGGCAGCGCCGACGTGCCCGAGGAGCTGGGCTGGTTGCTGGGCTACTCCCCGTACCACAACGTGCGTGAGGGCACCCGCTACCCGGCCGTCCTCTTCACCGTGTTCGACAACGACACGCGTGTGGACCCGCTGCACGCGCGCAAGCTGTGCGCGGCCCTCCAGCACGCCACCTCGTCGTCGATCGAGGAGAGCCCGGTGCTGCTGCGCAGGGAGGGAGAGGTGGGGCACAGCTCCCGTTCGGTGAGCCGCAGCGTGGAACTGAGCGCCGACCAGCTCGCCTTCCTCGCCCACCACCTGGGACTCTCGGTCGGCTGACCATCGACGCGGGCTCCGGGTGGGAGAGCAAGGACACAGGACCACCCGGGGCCCCGTCCGGTCCTCTTTGGAACAATGAGGGGTCGTGCCCCGACGTTCCCCGCCGGGCGCACCCGAGCGCAGGAGCCCCTCCGGGGGTGACCCGAGGGAGAGGACCCGCAACGTGACCCCGACCGAGACCACCGCCGAGACCAAGCGGTACGTGCACCACGCGCAGGTGCGCTACGCCGACCTGGACCCCCAGCAGCACGTCAACAACGTGCGGATGCTCACCTACCTGGAGGACGCCCGGGTCTCGTTCCTCAACCTGGGCTCGGTGGCGCGGGGCGATGGCTTCGGGGCCATGGTGGTGGCCCGTCAGGAGGCCGACTACGTCGCCCCGCTGCTGCCCCGGACCGACCCGGTGCGGGTCGAACTGTGGGTGACACAGGTGCGCAACGCCAGCTGCACCCTGGCCTACGAGATCCTCGACGACGAGCGCGTGTACCTGAAGGCCTCGACCGTCCTGGTCGGTTTCGACGTGGCGACGCAGAGCGCCCGGCGTCTGAACGACACCGAGCGCGCCCTGCTCGCCGAGTACTCCTGAGCGGAACCGCCCCGGCTCAACGCTTCAGTGAGATGGTGATGGCCTCGCCGTCGTCGTCACCGTCGTCCGAGCCGCCCGCGCGCACACCGCCGTCGGGTCCGACCGTCACCGAGGTCGGCTCGGCCACCTCCGGAGGCGTGGCCTCCTCCGGGACGTTGACCATGCTGTGCGCGGCCATGACCATGTACTCCCAGAGACGACGCTCCAGGCTCTGGGGCAGCTCCAGGGAGTCCACCGCGGCGCGCATGTGCTCCAGCCACAGGTCGCGCTCGACGGCACCGATGCGGAAGGGGAAGTGCCGCATCCGCAGACGCGGGTGGCCGCGCAGCTCGTTGTAGGTGCGCGGCCCTCCCCAGTACTGGATGAGGAACAGCCGGAGCCGTTCCTCGGCGGGGCCGAGGTCCTCCTCCGGATACATGGGTCGCAACACGGGGTCTTCGGCCACACGCTCGTAGAAACGGCGTACCAGGCGGGTGAAGGTCTCCTCCCCGCCCACGGCCTCGTAGAAGGTCGTCCGCACGGGCTCGTCGCCCGCGCTCTGGTGGTCATCACGCGCGGAAGTCATCGCCCCCAGGGTATGCGACGTCCCCCGTTCCGTCAGGTCGAGCCCTCCGGAGGGAATAGATCGACCATCGGGCACGAAAGGGCCCCGCCCTCCGAGGCCGGAGGGCGGGGCCGAACACAAGCGTTCCGCGTCTAGTCGCGGGTGAGCTTGCGGTGGGTGACCGCGTGCGGACGCGCGGCGTCCGGGCCCAGGCGCTCGACCTTGTTCTTCTCGTAGGCCTCGAAGTTGCCCTCGAACCAGAACCAGTTGGCACCACCCTCCCAGGCGAGGATGTGCGTGGCGACGCGGTCCAGGAACCAGCGGTCGTGGGAGGTGATCACGGCGCAGCCCGGGAAGTCCAGGATGGCGTTCTCCAGCGACCCGAGGGTCTCCACGTCCAGGTCGTTGGTGGGCTCGTCCAGGAGCAGCAGGTTGCCGCCCTGCTTGAGCGTGAGCGCCAGGTTGACGCGGTTGCGCTCACCACCGGAGAGCACCCCGGAGGACTTCTGCTGGTCCGAACCCTTGAAGCCGAAGGCGGCGACGTAAGCGCGGCTCGGGATCTCGACCTTGCCGACCTCGATGAAGCTCTCGCCGTCGGAGATGGTCTCCCAGACGTTCTTGGTGTCGTCGATACGACCCCGGTACTGGTCGACGTAGGAGATCTGGACGGTGTCACCGACGTTGATGGTGCCCTCGTCGGGGGTCTCCTCGCCCACGATCATCTTGAACAGCGTGGTCTTACCGACACCGTTGGGGCCGATGATGCCGACGATGCCGTTGGGCGGCAGCGAGAAGCTGAGGTTCTCGATGAGCACCCGGTCGTCGAAGCCCTTGGTGAGGTTCTTGACCTCGACCACGGTGTTGCCCAGACGCGGACCCGGCGGGATCTGGATCTCCTCGAAGTCCAGCTTGCGGGTCTTGTCGGCCTCGGCGGCCATCTCCTCGTAGCGCTGGAGACGGGACTTGCTCTTGGTCTGACGGGCCTTGGCGTTGGAGCGGACCCACTCCAACTCCTCCTTGAGACGCTTGGCCTTCTTGGCGTCCTTCTGCCCTTCGACCTTCAGGCGGGCCTGCTTGGTCTCCAGGTAGGTGCTGTAGTTGCCCTCGTAGGGGTAGAACTGTCCCCGGTCCAGCTCCAGGATCCAGGTCGCCACGTGGTCCAGGAAGTACCTGTCGTGGGTGATGGCGATGATGGTGCCGGGGTACTTGGCCAGGTGCTGCTCCAACCAGTTCACGCTCTCGGCGTCCAGGTGGTTGGTGGGCTCGTCGAGCAGCAGCAGGTCGGGGGCCTCCAGCAGGATCTTGCAGAGGGCGACCCGGCGCTTCTCACCACCGGAGAGCTGGGTGACGTCGGCGTCCCCGGGCGGGCAGCGCAGAGCGTCCATCGCCTGCTCGAGCTGGCTGTCCAGGTCCCAGGCGTTGCGGTGGTCGAGCTGCTCCTGGAGCTTGCCCATCTCCTCGAGAAGATCGTCGGAGTAGTCCGTCGCCATCTTCTCGGCGATCTCGTTGAAGCGGTCCAGCATCGCCTTGGTCTCGGCGACGCCGTCCTGCACGTTCTCCAGGACGGTCTTGGTCTCGTCGAGGTGCGGCTCCTGGGCGAGCAGGCCCACCGTGAACCCCGGCATGAGTCGCGCCTCGCCGTTGGACGGCTGCTCGATGCCGGCCATGATCTTCAGCAGCGTCGACTTACCCGAACCGTTGGGTCCCACGACACCGATCTTGGCTCCGGGCAGGAACGAACCCGAAACGTTGTCCAGGACGACCTTGTCGCCATGCGCCTTGCGCACGTTTTGCATGGTGTAGATGTACTCCGGCATGCCTCCAGCCTAGGGCGTCGGGAGATGTGCCGGGGCCACGAGTTCCGTGCGACCTCCCCCGCCCCACAGGGGTTCGCGACCCCTCCTGTCCGATTCATCCCTATGGGCGCCCTTCCGGTGGGTCGTCGGGTTCGGGTTCCCGCTCCAAGGTCGCCCGTGTCAGGCCCTCGGCTCCCCCGTGTTCGGCCACGTATCCGGCCCAACGGTCGGCGGGCAACCCCCAACTCAAGGCCCGTTCCATCAGCACCGCCATCGCGTACCCGGGGGCGGCCTCGGTGGCGACCCGCAGGGCGGCCCTGGCCAGAGGTTCGTCGTCCAGCTGCCAGGCCGCGACCGCGAGCAGGGCCGCCGGAGCGGCCCGATGGCGTTCGGGGACGTGGCGGGCGACCCTGGACCACAACCCGAGGTGGAGCCGGGCCGTCTCCGGGGTGATCCCGGCCCAGACCGCGTCCCGAGCCCGGAGATCGAGCAGATGGACCCCGAGCGCCGCCAGGGCGCCGGGGTCGGTGACACGCCCCTCCCGCTCCCTCCGGACCGCCCTGAGCACCGAGGGGACACGACCCGCGGCCCGGGGGTCCTCGCGCCGCGCGCGTTCCTCCTCGGCCGCGGCGGCCCGTTCCGCCGTCGCGCGGGGCGTGCCCTCGACCGGTTCGAGCAGGGCCCGGATCCGGGCGTCTCGTACCGGTTCCCCGGGTTCCGGGCCCGGGAGGGGGATCGGTGCGGGTCGAGGGGCGAGGGGGTGCCCTTCCTCCGGGCAGCAGTCGGCTCCTCGGCACAGGTAGGAGAGGTAACGACCGTCGGTGATCCGCAGCGCCTCCGGCACCGCCAGGCCCGCCGTCCCGGCCGCCACGAGCAGCGAGGTCACGTGGGGGTCCACCCGTTCCGCCGGGCCGAAGGCGATCACCAGGATCGAGTCGGCCGAGGAGCGCAGGGCGATCTCCACCGCGCTCGAACCGCCGTGTTCGGTCGCCGAGGTCCGCTCCAGATGGTCGAGGGGGCCGTACAGCACCCCGAGGACCTCGTGCCGGTCCAGGACCAGGGTGACGACCGCGTCGACGAGCGGTCGGCGGACCAGGCGGGGCAGGATCGCCAGGAGGTCGTTCGCGTCGTTCAGCCGTAGTGGGGGGCCGAGGGTCGGCGGTCGAGGGCCGGGGCCGGCGCCCCCTCCGTCGAAGGTGGCGGGGCCGTCGGTGGGTCGGGGAAGGTCGTCGGGGTCCGGGGAGGGTTCGTACCGATCACGAGGCATGTACTCACGTTCGGTCACCGGGCGGTGACGGCGCAAGCACGGGTGTCGGAGCCTGTGGACAACCCGCGCGCCTCCCCGACCCGCCGCTCAGAGTTGATCGGCCGAACCGCCGGCCCGGTGGGTCTCCCCCTCGCGGGGGCCGGGGATCTTCCCGCTCACCTCGGGCCGCCCCGCGGGCAGGCAGACCCGGTCGCGGCCGGTCTCCTTGGCCCGGTAGAGCGCGAGGTCGGCCGCGGTGAGCAGCTCGACGAGATCGTCGCCGTGGTCGCCGACCACCGCCACACCGATCGAGATGGTGATCGACACGGGGACGTCGTCCACCGCGATCTCCATCCGGCCGACCTGGGAGCGCAGTCGTTCCGCCGCCTGCCATGCCTCGGTGGTGTCCGCGCCCGGCAGCAGGACCACGAACTCCTCGCCCCCGAAGCGACCGAGCAGGTCGGACTGGCGCAACTGCTGGGAGATGGTGGTGGCCACCCCCAGCAGGACCTGGTCGCCGAAGAGGTGCCCGTAGTTGTCGTTGACCCGTTTGAAGTGGTCGATGTCGACGATGAGCACGGCGGCCTGACCGGACGAGGAACGCGCGCGGGCGATCTGCGCCGCCGCCTCCTGTTCCCAGGTGGGGGCGTTGAGGAGCCCGGTCTTGGGGTCGGTACGGGCGGCGGTCTGCAACTGCTGGTAGACGAGGCTGCGCTGGAGCAGGAGCACCGGGGGAACGGCGATCACCAGCAGGAACAGGGAGAGCTGCGCGAGGATGGCGACGGTGACGCCGACACATAATTCGACGGAGTCCACCAGGAGCGCCTCACGGTCCCACATGCTCGGCGTGCTGCCGGCCCCGGTGCTGAGCCGGGCCGCGAAGAAGACCAGGAGGGTGTTGAGCAGCGTGAAGACGGCGCAGCAGGCCAGGGCCAGGAAGACGCCGTTGACGGTGGTCAGGGTCTCGTGCGCGGAGGAGGTGCCGCCGATCCCGGCGATCGGTCCGTTCTGCCCGCTGTTCCAGAGCACCGAGGCCAGGAACCCGGAGACGCCGACCGAGGCGGCGTTGAAGACCCTGCGGTGCAGGAGCGCCCGCCTGCTCCTGCGTTGCAGGATGAGGAAGACGGGCGCGGGGATCAGGAGCGAGTACAGCGGCGGCAGCAGGAGCATCGCCGGTAGCCACCAGGCGCCCAGCAGGTCGCGGCTCACGCCTTCGGGGATCCCGATGCGCCGGATCGCCTCCACGCACACCACGGCGCACAGTGTGAGGGCGACGAAGAGCGTGAGGTCGTAGGCGGTGAACACCGTCTGCGCGGCGGCCACCCCGAACAGGAACAACGCGACGAACACCAGTAGGACCAGGTAGACGACCAGCCCCGGAGGCTGTCGGAAGACCGGCCAGGACCGCCAGGCCCCCGGCGGGCTCCCCTCGGGCGCCATCGGCTTCTCCGAGATACTCACCGTTCCGTCCTCCCCCCTCGTTCCGCCCTCTGCCCTTCGGCCTCTGGGACTCTGATGTGCCCACCGCCTCTCACGGTTCTCCCTTCGACGAACCGGATTCGCCCCGCGTTCCCCCGCGATACCGTTCGGTCACCGGAACCGGCGAACAACCTCCCTGGTCGGCGCCTCGGCAAGCACACCCTCCCCACTTTACATTACTTTGGGTAATAACTTAATCGCCGATTGTATGTGACTCGTGGGTTGGGGACACGGTAGCCCTCACCCTGTGTCCCAAGGGAGTTGACAAGAGTCACGATTTGCCTTCTACCAGCCTGAATTCGCTCCAATACATACGAACGGGGACGAATCGCCCTTAGGCGATCCGCCCCCGATCACCCGTCGTCCCCGAGACATCACCCTCGGACGACGGTTTCGATCCTCACTCCTCGTGCGCCCCGTGCCGTCGGCCGGCCCGCCGATCCCCAGGCACCGCCGCCTCGTAGGCCTCCCGGAAGGCGCGATAGCGCTCCAGTTCCTCCTCCATCGGGGCCACGACCCGCTGCGCGGCGATCTCCCGGACCCGCTCCAAAGCGGTCCGTTCGACCTCCTCGCGGCGCTGGACCGCGGCCACCTCGACGAGGTTCCCGCAGCCCACGCCGGTCAGCCATCCCACCACCAGGCCGGCCGCCACCACGGCACCCGAGTAGGCGATGAAGAGCGGATCGTCGAACATCCGCAGTCCGGTGATGCCACCGCCGATCAGACTCACCGACGACACCAGGGCCCAGAGAAGGCCGATACCGGCCACCGTCAGCAGCGCGTACTGCACCGCCCGGGCCGGACGCCACCATGAGGGACTGCGATCCGGGTCGCCGACCGCGCCGGAGACCGCCTCGCCCAGCTCCGCCGACAGCTCGGACAGCCCCGAACGGGCCGCCGCGCGCATCCTCCGACGCCAGAGCGAGGGCATCTCCCGCGAGATCTCGTCCGCCGCCTCGCCCAGGGCCGTCTCCAATTCGGCCTCGTGGGCGTCGACCGGGCCGCCGACGCCGGGCTCGGCCCGACGCAGGAAGTCCAGCTGGACGGCGGCCAGCGGGTCCTTGCGCAGGCTGGAGGCCCGGCGCGCCACCGGCCAACCGACCCGACGTTTGCCACGACGGACCTCGTTGGTCTCGACCACGTCGGCCACCGCCGCCACACCCGCGGCGTCGGCGAGCCCCTCCTGGACACGGGAACGCACCCGCTCGGAGACGGTCCGGGGGATCTCCCCCGTCCCCCGGAACTCCTCGAACGGCTCGACGACCTGGTCCAGGTCGGCGACCAGACGGTCCACGAGGGCGCGTCGCTCTCCGACCGTCTCTCCTAGGAACCCGCGCAGTTCGTCGATGCCCTGACCGGTGAGGGTCGAGGTGGTGATCACCCGGGGGTGCACCCCCGACTCCGTCTCCAGGAGACGGCGCAGGTCCGTGAGTAGCTCCTCCAGCTCCTCGGGTTCGACCTTGTCCACCTGGTTGAGGACCGCGACGGTGACCGCGCCGTGCCCGGCCATCTTGGCCAGGTAACGGTGGTGGACGGCCGCGTCGGCGTACTTCTGCGGGTCCAACACCCACACGAGCAGGTCCACCGAACCGATCAGCCGATCGGCCTCGGCCGTGTGCACGCTGCGCACCGAGTCGTGGTCGGGCAGGTCGAGCAGGACCAGGCCGGTCAGCGCCGAGTCGCCCGTGTCCAGGACGCTGGTGCGCGAGTGTCGGTAGCGGGTGGGCACGCCCAACCAGCTCAGCAGGGCGTCGGCGCCCTCGTGTCCCCACACGCAGGCGTGCGCCTTGGACGTGGTGGGTCGGGTGACCCCGATCTGGGAGAGCTCCAGTCCGCACAACGCGTTGAACAGGGAGGACTTACCGCTCCCGGTGCCACCGGCCAGGGCCACGACCGTGTGTTCGGCGGACAGGCGCAGACGCGCCCCCGCGTGGTCGAGGAGCTGTCCGGCCCGGCCCGTCGCCTCCTCGGGCAGGTCGTCCCCGCCCAGTTCGACGAGGGTGCTCAGGGCCTCCAGCCGCCCGATGAGCTCCGAGCGGGTGGTGGCCCCGGCCGTGCTGGGACGGTCGTGGTCGGTGAAGCGGTACTCCTCCTCGACCTCCTCGGTCCTCCCGGTCGCCTCCTCCTCGGTGGGGCGCTCGGGGACCGTGGTGTCGGGCCCGATGGCGCGGAAGGCGCCCGAGACCGCGGAGGGTCCGGGGACCCGGCGGGGCAGAGGCTCCGGTTCGTCCGGCTCCTTCACCGCCCCGGTCTCCTCCGGGACACGGTCCTCCGCGGACGGCCCCCCGGTGTCCTCGCCCTCCTCGTTCTCGTCCCCGTCCTCGTCGGTCTGCGGGTCGGGGACCCAGGTGGCCTGGGAACGGGGATCGCCCGCTCCGGGCGCGGGACGGGCGCCTCGACGATCGGGTTCCTGTTCGGCCACGGCCTCATCGGGCTCGGCCTCGGCCTCGGCGGGCTCGGGTTCCGGGTCGACCTCGGGCTCGGGCCGGATCGCCGGGAAGGCCCCCGTGTGACGGCCCGCGATACGCGCGTCGTCGGCGGCCTCGGTGAGGCTGCCGACCCAGCCCGCGAGGTTCTCGGGGTCGTCGTGGTCGCCCTCGACCGGGGCGCGCCGCGCCTCTCCGGTCAGGCGGGCGTGCCGCCCGGAACGACGCCTGCCCTCGCCTCGCGTCTCCTCGGGCTCGGCCTTCGAGGCGGCGGGTTCACGACGCGCCTCCGTGCCGCTCTGGAGGGCTCCGTGCGCCGCGCCGGCTCCGGAGGGGTCCGGGTATCCGGTGATCCCGTCGTACGCGGGCTGGTCGTCGACGCCCCTGATCCGCTCCTCGGCGTGCTCGGGATGTTCGGGGACCGGCATGGTGTAGCCACGCCAGGGGCCGCTCTGCTGCTCACGCACGCGGGGCGCGGTGGGTTCGGGCGCGGGGTCGTCGACCCACGGCCCGGGACCCGCCGTACTCTCGCGTTCGGTGTCCTCACCGGTGGGGCGAGGTTCCCCGCCACCGGTGTCCCCCGCCTGCGCGGGGTTCCATTGAGTCGTCATCGTGCAATCTCAAGGTTGTACGTGGCCTGGTAGAGCTGGACGGCGCTGTCGTCGGACGGGATGTCCGCGCCGGACAGGGCGGTGTCGAAGGGGACCCGCTCGTACGCGAGCAGGCCGAGGACACGTCGACGCAGGTTCTCCCGCGCCGATCCGCCGATACTGCGCAGTGACTGCGCGCCGAACAAGCCCTTGAGCAGGCGTTGTGGGGAGGGGCCGGAGGACTCGGCCGCGTGGGCTCCGCCTCCGGAACGGGTCTGTTCGTAGCCGAGCAGGTCGATGATCATGACCAGGGCGACGACGTCGTGGTCGAAGGAGACGAAACGGGCCACCGAGCGTTTGGTGGCGCCGTCCGCGGCGGTCAGCTCGGCGATCTCGCGCTGCCACTCGCCGATCTCCTGGCGCATCTGGCGGGCGAGGTCCATCCCGCCGGGGTTGGCCAGGGCCTTCTCGACCAGGGCGTCGCCCCCGGGCACCTTGCGCCACCGCTGTTCGACCCGCTCGGCGGCGCGTTCCGCGGCGGAGACCACAAGGGCCTCCAGGGAGTCGCGCACGGCGTCCTCCAGGGCACCGACCCGACGACCGCGTTCGGCCTGTTCGGAACGGCCCTTGCGGGAGCGCTTGCCCCGAGGACGCATGCTCTTGGCGAGGTCGCCTCCGGCGGTGACCTCCTGCCAGCGGGCCAGCAGGGAGCCGCGCAGGAGCGACCCGTCGCCCAGGGAGGTGTCGATACGGTCCTGGGCGTCGGAGTAGGCGTCGTCGACGACGGCCCCCAGGGCGTGGCCCGTCTCGATCTGCCGTTCCACCTGGCGGGCAAGTTCGGGGACACGGGTGCGGAAGCTGTCGATGACACCGATGAAGGTGCGACGGGACACCCGGTCGCGCTGTTCGGCCTCGCCCGCCACGTCCGCGAGGTACTCGCGAATGTGGTCGGCGACGTTGGAGGTGAAGCGCTCTCCCCGGATCTGGTCGGTCTCGGGGATCGCGAACCTGGCGGCGTGGCCGAGGCCGTTGGCCTCCAGCATCGCGCCGAAGTGGTCGAGGAGACGACGACGCCCCCTGCGCGGCACCCGGGAGAGCACCACGGCCATGGAGGTGTCCCGGTCCCGGGCCACCTGGAGGAACTCCCACACCCGGGCGTCGGCGTAACGGCCGCTGGTGGTGACGAACACCCACAGGTCGGCGGCGTCCAGGAACTTGGCCGCGAACTCGTGGTGGGCGGAGACGGCGGAGTCGACGTCGGGGGTGTCCAGCAGGGCCACGCCCTGAGGCATCGCCTCGGTCGCGGCCAGGACCAGCATGCCGTCCTTGCCGGGCATGGCCAGACCCTGCTGGCGCACACGGGGCAGGGAGGGGATGAAGGAGGCCTCGCTGAACCAGTCCACGTCGGCCGGGTTACAGGCCAGCACGGGGCTGTTGGTGGTGGGGCGGCGCACGCCTGTGGTGGTCACCTGCTCACCGACCAGGCTGTTGACCAGCGTGGACTTGCCGGCACCGGTGGAACCGGCCACGGCGATGAGCAGAGGGATATCGGGGCGTCGTACCCGGGGCAGGACGTAGTCGGAGAGCTGGGCCAGGACGTCCGCCTTCAGGGCCCGTCCCTCTTCGGCCCCGTCCAGACCGTCGGCGAACTCCAGGTCCAGGACCTGCTTGCGCAGAGTCTCCAGAACCTGTTCGAAACGGCTGTCCTCGCCGGTGGGGGCACGGTGTTTGGCCTGCCCGGAGGGTAGAGGGACGGTGGGTCCTCGACGTTCTCCGTCGAGGTCGTCGGCCGCGGGGCCGAGGCCCGGGCCGGTCTGGTCTGAGGTGGCGTCCGGTCCGGCTTCGAACCGGTCCGGGGCATCGGATTCCGAGGTGTCCGATGCTGCCGACGGCCGGGTCATGATCGGTATGCCCTCCTCATCGGTGCTGAGATCCCCTCGTCGGCGCGGCGAACGCGCGCCTGGATCGAAGGTGTCACGGAAGATCGCGCCCGGTCGCCAGTCGCTCCGGCTCGTACTGGGCACCCGTGTGCAGTATGTCAAGATCCCGAGCCGTTTTGACCACTTCTCCGATGATCACCACGGCGGGGGGCCGCACGCCGGCCGATCGGACCGTTGCGGCGATGTCCGCCAGCGTACCCGTCACCGTTCGCTGTCCCGGCAGGGTCGCCTCCTGGACCACCGCGACGGGGGTGTCCTCCGACCGACCGTGCGCGATCAGCGCCTCGGTGACGGCCTCGATCCGTTCCACCCCCATGAGGGCGACGACCGTACCGTGGGCCCGGGCCAGCCCGGCCCAGTCGACGGTGGAACGCGGGTCGTCGGGGGCCACGTGCGCGGAGACGATGTGGATGTCCTGGGCGACGCCCCTGTGGGTGGCGGGCACCCCGGCGGCGGCGGGCGCGGCCAGGGCGCTGGTCACCCCGGGCACCACGGTGACCGGGATCCCCGCGGCGGCGCAGGCGGCGGCCTCCTCTCCCCCTCGTCCGAAGAGGAAGGAGTCCCCGCCCTTGAGACGGACGACGAAGAGGCCCCGGCCCGCACGTTCGACGAGCACCTCGTTGATGGCCTCCTGCGGCATGGAGCGGCCGTAGGGGATCTTGGCGGCGTCCACGATCTCCACGTCGGAGGGCAGTCCGTCCAGGAGCGAGGTGGGCGCCAGACGGTCGACCACCACCACGTCGGCCTGGGCGAGCAACTGCCGCCCCCTGACGGTGATGAGGCCCGGGTCACCGGGGCCGCCGCCGACCAGCGCGACCCCGCGCAGGCGCTCCCGGCCGCGGCGGGCGTCCAGGGTGCCGTCGGCGAGGCCCTCGGTGATGGCGTCGCGCAGGCCCGCCGCGCGCCGAGGGTCGCCCGAGGCCAGGACACCGACGGTGATGCCGTTGGCGGAGCCTCCCGCCGGTGTCCACGCGGAGGAGGTGTGCCGATCGTCGGCACGCACGCACCAGACCCGGGCGCCTTCGGCCTCCTCGGCCACCTCGGCGTTGATCCCCGGGTCGTCGGTGGCGGCGTGCACCAGCCAGAAGGCGGGAGCCTCGGGCCCCGAGACGTCCCCCGCCCGCCAGGCACGACGGAGCCAGGTGATCCGCCCGGCGGCGGCCAGATCCTCCAGGGCCGGGGAGACCTCGGGGGATATGAGGGTGATCCGGGCCCCCGCCTCCAGGAGCACGGGGACACGGCGCTGGGCGACCCTGCCCCCGCCGACGACAAGCACGTCACGGTCCCGCATGCGCAGGCCCAGGAGATAGGTCACGGATCGCACCCCTCATGGTCGTCCGTGCCGGCCCCCGACGTCGGCGGCGGGGTGCGCGCGCGGGGCCCTGCCTCGGCGCGCCGCCGGCGATGTTCGGCGATTGGTTCAAATTACCTTGCCGAAACGGTGTCACGTGGAGGTCAAGGAGCGGGCACGGGAGAGGTGATTCACACCGTGCCCGTCCTCACGTCCGGGCGTCTCACGCGCCCGGTCCGGGCCGCCGGAGACCGTTCCCGTCGGGGTCGGGTTCCGGCGGCCCTTCGGTCTCACGGGGCGGTGGAGACCCCGGCGGTGTCGAAGGTGGCGACGTCGCGCAGGGCGCGTGCGGCCGCCTGCAACAGCGGCAACGCCAGCAGGGCGCCCGAGCCCTCGCCCAGACGCATCTCCAGGTCGATCAGAGGACGCAACCCCAGGTGTTCGAGCACGGCGTCGTGCCCGGGCTCTGTGGAACGGTGCCCGGCGAAGCAGGCGGCCATGGACTCCGGGGAGATCGCCGCCGCGGCGGCCGCGGCGGAGCCGGCGATCACCCCGTCCAGCAGCACCGGGACGCGCAGGGCGGCGCCGCCCAGGATGAAGCCGGTCAGGGCCGCGTGCTCCAGACCACCGAGGGAGGCCAGGACGCCGATCGGGTCGTCGAGGTCCGGCGGGTCGACCGTCAACGCCTGGCGGACCACCTCGACCTTGCGTCCGTAGGTGGCGTCGTCCACCCCCGTTCCGCGACCGGTGACCAGAGCCGGGTCGGCCCCGGTGAAGGCACAGATCAGCGCGGCGGACGGGGTGGTGTTGGCGATGCCCATGTCACCGGTGAGCAGGCAGCGCGCGCCCGACGAGACCAGGTCGCGGGCGACCTCGATACCGGTCTCCAGAGCGTGGAGCGCCTGTTCCCGGGACATGGCCGGTCCGCGGGCGAGGTCGGCGGTGCCCCGCGCCACCTTGCGGGACAGCAGGCCCGGTCGAGGGGCGAGGTCCTCGATGACGCCGACGTCCACCACGGTCACCTCGGCCCCCACCTGGGCGGCGAAGGCGTTGACCACGGCTCCCCCGTCGAGGAAGTTACGGACCATCTGCGCGGTGACCTCCTGCGGCCAAGGCGTCACACCTTGGGCGTGCACGCCGTGGTCACCGGCGAAGACGGCGACGGCCGCGGGTTCGGGGATCGGCGGAGGGGACTGTCCGGCCAGCCCGGCGAGCCGGATCGACACCTCCTCCAGGACCCCCAGGGAGCCCGGGGGCTTGGTCATACGGGCCTGCCGGTCGCGGGCCTCCTCCACGGCGCGGTGGTCGAGCGCTCCGATGGCGGTGATGGTCTCCTCCAGGAGGGTCGTGGGCTCCTGACCGGGCAGACCTCGACGACCGTAACGGTCACGGTGCACCACCCACGCCAAGGGGCGTCCCCGGGTCCGTCCGTCGTCCTCGGTGTCGGTCGTCGGTGATTCCTCAACGTAGCCGACGCAGAGGTAGGCGACGACCTCCAGGTGGGAGGGGAGGTCGAGGGCGTCGGCGACCTCTCGTTCGTCGACGAGCGAGACCCAACCGACGCCGAGCCCCTCGGTGCGGGCCGCCAGCCACAGGTTCTCGACCGCGAGCGCAGCGGAGTAGGAGGCGGGTTTGGAGTGCCGCCCCGGTGTACGACCGCCCCGGGTGGGGTCGACCGTCACCGCGATGTTGGTCGGGCTCTGGGCGATGGCCTCGACCTTGAGGCCGGAGAGGGCGTGGGCCCGGGTGTCGGGGTGGGCGTCGTCGTAGGTGGCGCGCTCGCGCTCGGCGAGGTCGCGCACCCGGGCGCGCAGCTCCGGGTCGTCGATGACCAGGAAGTCCCAGGGCTGGGTGTGGCCGACCCCGGGCGCCTGGTGGGCGGCCTCCAGGACACGGGTGAGCACGTCGGCCGGGACGGGGTCGGGGCGAAAGCCCGCGTGGACGTCACGGCGTTCGCGTATGGCGCGGTAGACGGCGGCGCGTTCGGTCTCGTCGAAGTCCCCTTCGGAGGCGCGCGGAGCGTCGTCGGAGGGACTCCGGGGCGTCTCGGGGCTCGGTCGGGGGCGGTCCGCTTCGACGGCCTCGTCACTTCGGGGGCTCGCCTGGTGCGGCGGTTCCGGAAGAGGGTCGAGCGTCTCGTGCGCGCGCTCGACGCCGTCCCGGACCGTCGGCCGGACCGACATCGGCGGTTCGTCCACCTGACCGTGGTCCGTGCTCGCCCCACCATGGTCCGTGCTCGCCCCCGTGTCCCACTGCGGGCGGGGAGGTGCGGAACGGGGAGGCTGGGCGCCGCCCCGGAAGGGGATGACGTTGGGCCGCAGCTCCTCGGCCCGCTCCTCGGCGGCCGGAACGCGGCGCCCCTCCATCGACGGACGCGGTGCCGGTTCGCTCCGGGGGGTCGTGCCCGACGGGTGGCCGGCCGTTTCACCGTGGTCGTGTTCCGGACGCCTGGAGACGTGCTGTTCCGGGCGGCTCTCCTCGTACATCGTGTGCCGTTCGGGGCGGACGGGGTTCATGGGCGCCCCCTGGGGTTCCTGGAGGACCCGATGGGAGGGGTCTCCCATCGCGTCCCGTCCCCGGGGCCCCTGACCGGTTCCAGGGAGGCCCTCGAACAGGCCGCCCAGAGCCGGGCCGAGGCCGGGGGCGGTGCGTCCGCCCATCCATTTCGGCCCCTCGTACTCCCGGTGACGCGCGTCCTCGCGGTCGTGGTCGGTCATATCGCTCCCCGCAGCAGAAGTCCGTGGGCTGCCCGGTCTCATCCGGTCCGGTAGGGGTTCGGACCGACGTCGTCCCCGGTGTCCGCACCGTTCGCACAGGTCCCCCGACCCTGGGCAGCCTGCCCCCGCAGAGCGCAGGGGCCTCAGGTCATCACCAACTCTGCCAGAGACCACCCCCGTACGTGGTGGCCTTCGGGGTTCCGCATACCCCCTGGTACCGAGGACCGATAAGGCCGGAGGGGGCACGACCCGACCGTGATATCGGCGGCCCGCACCCTTCCTCGAACACCTCTCACTCAGCGGTCTCCCGTTCTTCGAGGCTTTTCGGTCGGGCCGAACACGCGTCGCGGTGGGTCCGACACCCGGGGTTATCGTGTCGCAAGTCACATGCCTGTGGCAGGCTGTTCCGGTGCCGAGCCGCGTCTATCCACAGCACGCGCTTCACGCCCCTCTCATGGGGCACTCTCATCCCCTAGAACAGATCGGACACGCATGCGCAGGCGTACCTTCCTGACCAGCGCCACGGCGGTGGCGGGCCTGAGTTCCCTCGCCCCCTCGCTGCTCACCTCGGCGGCCTCGGCGGAGACCACCGACGGACTGAAGGCACCCCGGGTGCTCGCGGAGCGGGCCACCGCCACAGGAGAACTCGTCCGCCCCGAACGGCGCTTCGACCTCATCGCCGTCGCACGGCCTCCCGAGGCCGTCTCCTCCGAGACCGCCGTACGCTTCGAAGGCCCCGACGGCCTCGGCCCTTGGCGGGAACTGGACTTCCACACCGAGGGCCCCGACCACCACGAGCCGGTCGCCACCGCGATGGCGCTCGCCCCCGAGGGCGCCACCGGCTACCAGGTCCGCGGCGCGGACGGCGCCGAGCTCACCGCCCTGAACACCCGTGACGGCGAGGAACTGAACCTCGGCGGCCCCGAGCGGGTCGCCCTGTCGGCGGAGGACGAGGGGATCCGATCCTTCTCCGGCCCCACCGTCCTGCGCATGCGCAGCCGCGCGGGCTGGGGCGCCGACGAGTCCCTGCGCTTCGATGAGGACGGCACCGACCTGTGGCCGGCCGTCTTCCACCGGACCCAGGCCCTGACCGTGCACCACACCGCGTGGGAGACCACGGACGACCACGCGGCCGACATGCGGGCCGTGTACCGATACCACGCGGCCGACCTGGGCTGGGGCGACATCGGCTACCACCTGCTCATCGACCCCGAGGGCACGATCTACGAAGGACGGCACTCGGGCGAGGACGGCGTGCCCGTCTTCTCCGGTCCGCCCCTGCCCGGTCTGGCCCGCTCGGTGACCGCGGGTCACGCGGTCGGGTTCAACCACGGGAACGTCGGTGTGTGCCTGCTCGGCGACTTCACCGACGGCCTGCCCACTCAGGCCGCTCAGGACTCGCTGGTCTCTCTGCTCCGCCTGCTGTGCGCGCTGACCGGGATCGATCCGGGCCGGGACATCGAGTACGTGAACCCGGACACCGGGGTGGTGACCCCGCAGGAGGCGGTCGCCCGCCACCGGGACTGGCTGGACACCGCCTGCCCCGGCGACGCCTTCTCCGAGGTCTTCGACACCCTGATCCGGGAGCGGGTGGCCCGAGGCCTGCTCTGATCCCGTACGCGTTCGGCCCGGCGCCCTCCGTCGGGCCGAACGCGCCCTCGACGGGCGGCCCGATCGGCCGCCCCGCCCTTGCGCGTCTCCCGGAACGAACACATAGGGTGATCGGACCCCGCGCCGCCCATAACCCGTGTACCTGGAGAAAGAGGGACGAGAGCCACTATGACCAGCGCCCGGAGCACGCCGATCATGCCCGCGGTCATCCTCGAGACCGAACGGCTGCGACTGCGATCCGCGCTCGAAAGCGACATCGATGACGTGTACGCCTCCTGCACCGACCCCGGGCTCCAGCGATGGATCCCGACCCCCGCTCCGGGAGAGCCCTACACCCGCGAGTCGGCCGAACACTTCTGCCTGACTCTGGCCCCCTCCATCCGCACCTCCGGGGACGGCCAGCACTGGGCGATCCTGGAGCGCGAGAGCGGGCGTTTCATCGGTTCGATGTCCCTCCTGCGCACGGAGTGGCCCGCGATGGTCACCGAGATCGGCTACTGGATCTCCCCCTGGGGCCGTGGAAGGGGCTACGCCACCGAGGCGACCGTGGCCGTCTCCCGCTGGGCCCTCGGCCAGGGGTTCCAACGGATCGAGATCAAGGCCGCCACCGGCAACACCGCCTCCCGCCGGGTGGCCGAGGCCGCCGGTTTCGTCGCCGAGGGCGTCGAACGCAACGCGATGCCCCTGCACGAGGGACGCGCCGACCTGGCCGTGTACAGCCTCGTCCCCTCCGACGTACGGCCCGAGGCCGACTGAGGCACCCCGGCACGAGCGTCCGGGTCAGCCCCAGACCCGGGCCAGGGTCCACTCCCGCGTGATGGTGTCGTGCCGCAGTTCGTACACCCCCTGGGAGTAGGCGGACCCCGCCTCCACCCTCCAGTGCCGACATTCGGGCGCCCAAGAGCCTTCGCCCGGCTTCCGTAGCGAACTCAGGGTCACCCAGTGGTCGAGGATCCTGCGGATCCCGTAGACCCTTCCGTTCCAGACGAACCTGGCCGGACGCCCCTCGTCCTCCACGACGGTGACGTCCGCCCCGTAGTACCGCCCCACGACGACTCCCCCCGGCATCGACCGACCTCCAACGACGTCCGATGGTGCTGAGTCGAGGGCACACCACCAGGTGCCCACCCGTGGGGAAGTACGGCCGGGCATTCGAACAAGCATTCGAATACTAGCGAAGGAGGCTCCGGTCCGGAACCGTTTCCGCTCAGGAGACGTCCCCACCTGTGACACCATCGCCGGAACCCGGCGTTCCCGCCTTCGAAGGTGTACGAGAGTCATGGGCGGCGCCGATCCCACCACCGGGTCGAACCCCCCGCCCGAAACGCGCCCGGGCGGGGCGTCGATACGCTGTCAGGCGCGAACCACACGATCTACGAGGGACCCCCTACTGTGACGTCCAAGGGCCACGAAAGCGGCAAACCCCTGCGCGCGGGGGACCCGCGTGAACTCGACGGTTACCGCGTCGTCAGCCGACTCGGGCGCGGCGGCATGGGAACCGTCTACCTCGCCGAGGATCCCGCCGGCCACCCCGTCGCCGTGAAACTGATCCACCCCGATCTGGCCGACGACGAATCCTTCCGCAGGCGCTTCGCCCGCGAGGTGGACGCCGCCCGACGCGTGGCCCGTTTCTCCACCGCCGGCGTCATCGACGCCCGCCTGGAGGGCGAGCCCCTGTTCATCGTGTCGGAGTACGTTCCCGGTCCCAACCTCGACGAGGCCGTACGGCACGGGGAGCCCATGCGCGGCGGCACCCTGGACGGCCTGGCCATGGGCGTGGCCGCGGCGCTCACCGCCATCCACGGTTCCGGGGTGATCCACCGCGACCTGAAACCGGCCAACGTCCTGCTCTCCCCGGTCGGACCGAAGGTCATCGACTTCGGGATCGCCCGCGCCCTGGACGATTCCAGTGGCGGCATCACCCGCTCCAGCCAGCTCATGGGCACCCCCTCCTACATGGCGCCGGAGCTGATCCTCGGCGAGCAGGCGACCCCCGCCGCCGACATCTTCGCCTGGGGCTGCCTGGTCGCCTTCGCCGGCACCGGACGCGCCCCCTTCGACGCCGCCACCGTGCCCGCCGTCCTGCACAACATCTCCTCCGCGGAACCGAGGTTGGACGGCCTGGACCCGAGCCTGCTCGACCTGGTCGGCTCCACCCTCGACAAGAACCCCGACAACCGCCCCACCTCCCAGCAGCTCCTGGCCCGGCTCACCGGGCAGGAGTCCCCGGAGGAGTCGGTGGTGCGACGCACGATCAGCACCTCCTGGGCCCCGCCGAGTTCGGCCCCGGTCGCGGGCACCCCGCCCCAGGAGACGGTCGAGGAGCTCCCCCGGGAAGAGGCGGCACCGCCACCGACCGCGGTCGCTCCCACGCTTCCCGCGCCCGACCAGGGGCGGGTCCCCACGGGAGGGTCCACCCCTCCCGGCGGGCAGAACGCCGCTCCTCAGCCCCACATGCCGGGTCCGTACGCCCAGCGACCGCCCTCCGGCCCCCAGGAGGCACCGGCCCATCCGCCGCAGGCCGGTCACCCCTACGGAGCCCGACCGCAGGGCCCGGGTCAGGGTCAGGGCCCCTACGCGGGGGTCCCACAGGGGCCCGGCCACGGCGGATGGCACAACGGCGGCCACCCCGTGCCGACCCATCAGGGTGGGCACCCCGGCCCCTCCCCCGCCCACGGTCAGCCCGCCTTCGGCGCCCACAGCGGTCCCGGCGGCCCGGGTGGTCCCGGCACGCCCGGTGGTCCGGGCGCCACCCCTGAGAACGGCGGATCCGGTGGGCGACGCCGGCTCATGCTCATCGGCGGCGGCGCGACCGCGCTGGTCCTGGTGGCGGTGATCGGCGGCGCCGTCCTGTTCTCCGGTTCCTCCGCGCCTCCGGAGAACACCACCAGCCTCTACTCGCACGACTTCGCCACCGACCCCGGCTGGTCCTCCTACGAGTTCGACCCTCAGGACCCGGACACCGGCCAGGTCTCCTACTGGGGCGCCCAGAACGCCATGATGCTCTGGCTCGATCCCGAGTCCGGCCCCTCCCGGGGCTCGGTCGTCCCCTACGAGCGCGAGACGCCCGACGGGATCCTCGTCCGGACCACGATGATCGCGCTGGAGGGGCCCGGGGAGTCCACGTCGGGGGTGCGCTGCTGGGACCAGGAGGACGACGAGCGCACCACGTACGAGGCTCTGCTGCGCTTCGACGGCGCCGAGGCGCAGATCCGCCGGGTGACGGAGGAGAGCGGTGACAACGCGCTCGCCTCCACCACCGACGTCGGCGGTTTCCGCACCTACGATCTCTTCGATGAGGAGAGCGACGTCGAGGGGCTGCCCTACCGGGCCGACCTCGGTGACCTGGTCACCAACGAGATCGCCCTCTCCTGCGAGTACGTGGTCGAGGACGACCAGGACCCCTACATGGACCTGCGCATGTGGGTCAACGACGAGCTGGTCCTTCAGACCAAGGACGACCAGCCGCTCCCGGACGACTCCTCTCTCGACGACGAGGAACGCCGTCGGGTCGGGATCGTGTTGCGTCCCGGTGCCGCCAATGACCCGATCGGCGCCGCCTACACCGACTACTCTCTCTACCGGATCGACCCCGAGGACTGACCCCATCCCAGGAGGAACGACATGCGCGCCATCGTGATCGAGGAGTTCGGTGGACCCGAGGTCCTGCGCCCGGCCGAGTTGGACGACCCCGCCCCCGGTCCCGGTCAGGTCCTGGTGGACGTATCGGCCAGAGGCGTCAACTTCATCGACGTATACCAGCGCGCCGGCGCCTACCAGGTGCCGCTGCCCTATGTCCCCGGTATGGAGGCCGTCGGCACGGTCGCGGCCCTGGGCGAGGGGGTCGACTCCCTGGCGACGGGCGACCGTGTCGGCTGGGCCATGGCTCCGGGCGGCTACGCCGACCGGGCCGTGATCGACGCCTCCCGGCTCGTGCCGGTGCCCGACGACGTCACCGACGAGCAGGCGGCCGCCGTACTGCTCCAGGGGATGACCGCCCACTACCTCACCCACTCGGTGCACCCCGTGGCCGAGGGCGAGACCGTCCTGGTGCACGCCGCCGCCGGCGGTACCGGTCTGCTCATCGTCCAACTGGCCAAGGCCCGAGGCGCCCGGGTGATCGGCACGGTCTCCACCGACGCCAAGGAGGCCGTCGCCCGTGAGGCGGGCGCCGACGAGATCGTCCGCTACACCGAGACCCCGGTGGCCGAGGCCGTCCGCGACCTCACCAAGGGGGAGGGCGTGGCCGCCGTCTACGACGGGGTCGGCCGGGACACCTTCGACGCGAGTCTGGCGTCGCTGCGACCGCGCGGTGTGCTGGCCCTGTTCGGCCAGTCCAGCGGAGCGGTCGAACCGGTGGACCCCAAGCGGCTCAACGGCGCCGGTTCGGTCTATCTCACCCGACCCTCGCTCGCGCACTTCGTCGCCGACCGCGACGAACTGCTGGGGCGCGCCCGCGACCTGTTCACCCTGATCGGCGAGGGGCGGCTGAACCTGCGGATCGGGGGCCGCTACCCGCTGGAGGAGGCGGGCCGGGCCCACGAGGACCTGACCTCGCGCGGCACCACCGGCAAGCTGCTGCTGGTCTGACCCTCGACGAACCGGAGGCGCCCTCGTCGAGGGCGCCTCCGGGCGTTCGTGGAACCGATCTCCTCACTCGCCGTCGCGCGGTTCCGGAGTGCCGAGCCCCGCGCCGGCCCTGCGCACGTCGTCTCGGGCGTCGGCGACCGCCCGCTCCGCGGCCTCGGCCGCCTGGGCCGCGGCCCGGGCCGAGGAGGAACCGGCCGGATCGGGTCCGGTGATCTGCGCCGGACCGCTGTCGGCCCCCTCGTCGGCCGTCTTCTCCGTGGAGGGCGTGGACGCCGCCGCCTCGCCGGCGAAGGCCTGACTGACGTTCTTGACCGCCTCGGTGAGCTCGCCCGGGATCACCCAGAAGGTGTTGTTGCCCTCGCCCTCGGCCAGGCTCGGCAGGGTCTCCAGGTACTTGTAGGCGAGCAGCTTGGCGTCGGCGTTGTTGGCGTGCACCGCCTGGAAGACCCGCTCGATCGCCTGGGCCTCACCGTCGGCCCGCAGGATCGCCGCCTGCTGGTCTCCCTGCGCCTCCAGGATCGCCTGCTGACGGGCGCCCTCCGCCTTGAGGATGCGGGACTGACGCTCACCCTCGGCGTGCAGGATCGCCGCGCGCTTGTCGCGGTCGGCCCGCATCTGCTTCTCCATCGCCTCCTTGATGGTGGGAGGCGGGTCGATCGCCTTGATCTCGACCCGGTTGATCCGGATCCCCCACTTGCCGGTGGTCTCGTCCAGGACCCCGCGCAGTCGGGTGTTGATCTCCTCGCGGGAGGTCAGGGTGCGCTCCAGGTCCATGGAACCGATGACGTTGCGCAGCGTGGTGACGGTGAGCTGGTCTATGGCCTGGATGTAGTTGGCGACCTCGTAGGCGGCCGCCTTGGGCTGGGTCACCTGGTAGTAGAGGACGGTGTCTATGTTCACCACGAGGTTGTCCTCGGTGATCACCGGTTGCGGCCGGGAACTGAACACCTGTTCACGCAGGTCGAACTTGGTGTTGACGCGGTCGACCCCCGGGATGATGAAGTTCAGTCCGGGGTCGAGCGTCCTGATGTAGCGGCCGAAGCGCTCGATGTTGTAGGCGCGCGCCTGCGGCACGATACGGATCGCCGACAGCGCGGCGGCGACCAGGATGACCGCGATGATGATGAGCGGTATGGCTGATTCCATCTTCTGCACCTGTCCTTCGGTCGTGTCCTCGTCGATCGTCGCCCGCTCGTCACGGACCGGCTCCGCCGGTGCCGCGAGAGCGTCGACGAGAACACTCCCTCGTTCGGGGGATGCGGCCGCCGTCCGTGGCCGGTCGTCGGTCCCCGTCCCCGATGTGGACGGAAGCGGTCCCGCCGGCCGACCCGCCGCGGTGTCGGCCGGTCAGTCCTGCTCGGGTCTGTTCTGTTCCGGCGGTTCGGGCCGTTCCGGCAGGGCCTCGCGCGGATAGACCACGGCCGTCGCGCCATCGATCTCCATGACGTCGACACGCGCCCCGACCGGGACCACCAGGTCCTCGTCCAGGCAGCGCGCCGACCACTCCTCACCGTTCAACTTGACGAGCCCGCGATCGGCGTCGACCTCCTCCAGGACCACCGCCGACCTGCCCACCAGGGCGGCGGTTCCGGAACGGACGTCGGGGCCCCGGTTCATCTGCCGGTCCATGAGCGGCTTGACCAGGACGAGCCCCGCGGCGGCGGCCGCGGCGAACCCGATGATCTGCACGACCACGGGAAGCCCCAGCGCGCCCAGCAATCCGGCCACCAGAGCGGCGGCGGCCAGGAGACCCAGGACGAAGGTCAGCGTGAAGAACTCGGCGACGCCGAGAGCGGTCGCGAGAATGATCCAGATCAGCCAGACCGGCATGTTCCTGTGGCCCTCCCCGCCATGGTTCCGGGTAGTCCTTAAGCTACCCACACAAACCCTCCGCACCACAAGATCCCCTGAACGGATACACGATCGCGGCCCGCGGCTCCCCCGAGGGTCGGGGTGTGCCGCGGGCCGCGTCCGTTCCGAGCGGCTAGCGTCCGCCGGAGAACTCGTAGACGAGCTGATAGGTGGGTCGGTTCTGCCAGTGGATCGGCCACATGTCGATCCCGCCCACAGACTGGTGGATCACCGTGTCCGCGCAGAGCTGGTCGCCGGCCGAGCAGTTCCCGTCACCCGGGTAGACCTCGCCCGCGGGGACCGCCGCCGCCTGGGCCAGGCTGTCCAACAGCACCGTCCGGCAGTCGCCGAGGTCGCCCTCGCCGCAGTAGGCCCGGTCACCGAGCGTGCCGTCGACCTCTCGATCCAGGACCGTGCGCAGGTCCTTGTCCACGTAGGACCACCATCCGTACTGGAAGGCCGAGCCCACGTGCCCGTTGCGCGCCGGGGACTCGTCGACCGAGGCGGCCCGGGTGATCTGGGTGAACAGATCCTCGCCCAGGCCCGGTTCGAACTGGGCCCGCACCAGGATCGGCCACCAGGCGTCCAGGACCCGGATGGCGTCGGCGTGGTCGTAGTAGCCGGCGTCGCGGTGCGGTTCGCGCCGCAGGGCTCCGCCGTCGACCCAGGCCCGCAGGGAGTCCACGGTGGCGGCCAGCTCCGGGTCGTCGACCTCCTCGGAGTCGATGACCTCCAGCAGGAGCGGAAGCACCTGCTCGGCGCGCAGGTCGGCGACCCCGGCCTCCATCATCGTCGCGGTCAGGGAGGCGGTGGTGAACCGATGCCCCTCCCCGATCAGACCGGACACCCGGGCGTCCAGCAGGTCGTTGCGGTGCACCGAACCGGTCGACCAGCCCGAGGTGTACCCCTGCGCCGGCTTGTTGTTCCAGTTGACGATGTAGTCCGGGTTGATCTGCTGCGGGTGGTCCTCCTTGGGGTGGTAGTCGGCCTCGTTGGTGGCCGGGTCCCAGCCCGACCAGCCGGCGGACGAGGAGGCGTCGATCGGCAGGTTGGGGTTGGTGCCCTCGAGCCGCATCGGGTTGGAGCCCGAGTTGATGAAGGCGATGTCCTCGTCGTCGACGTAGTGCCAGTTGAAGGCGTAGCCGATGTCCCCGGCGGCCTCGGTGAAACTCTCCGCCGAGGTGATCTCGTCGGGGTCGTTGAACCTCTGGAAGCCGAGGATCGAGTCGACCTCGCGCATGTAGGTCGATCGCAGCTCGGTGAAGGCGACCGGAGCGCCGTCGACGGTGGCGAAGGAGCGCACCAGGCCGTGGTCCGAACGCAACGAGGTGAGCGTGTAGCCGCCCTCGGGGGTCTGGTCGGCGATGGTCGGGGTCCAGTCGTTGCTGACGCTCAGCGACTCGAAGTCCACGCAGTCACCGGAGGCGTTCACGTAGGAGCGCGATGAGGTCGTGGGCGCCGAACCGTCGGTCTCGCACAGTTCGACCGCGAAGGTGTCGGTGATGTCCTGGCCCGCCGAGGTGGCGCTCCAGGCGTAGTCGACCCCGCGTCCCATCTGGACGTAGAAGCTGACACCGGCGAAGGAGGCGCCGCGCGCGCTGATCCCGGGCCCCTGGAGCTCTTGGAGCATGAGCAGCTGCGGAGAGAAGTACCCGGTCTGGGGACCCATCACGGCGACGGGGTTGCCGCTCTCGGTGTGCTCACCGGAGACGAGCAGGGCGTTGGACATGCCCCTCGGGTCGAGGAAGCCCTCGGGGAGCACGCCGTCGTCGAAGATGCCCTCGACGGCGGACAGGTCGCCCTCCTCGGCCATCTCCTCCAGCTCGGCCCGCTGCTCCTCGGTGAGGTCGTCCACGGTGGGGGCGTCGGCCCCTGGGACCTCCTCGTCGGAGACCGACTCCGCCGCGGCGACGGAGGCGTCGGAGGCCGCCGAACCGTACTCGTCGTGGACGATGTCGTAGGGCTCCACCGATCCGGCGTCGGGGATCACCTCGCCGACCGGGTCGTCGGGGGTCTGGCTGTAGGGGAACTCACCGTCGACGCTGACCGAGGCCTCGGGGTCGTTCTCCATCCGCCAGGCACGCCAGAGCTCCAGCCCCTCCTCGGCGCCGTAGCGGTCCTGGAAGTTGGCGAGGACGATCGCGGACTGGACCTCTCCGCCGCCCCCGCCGCCGAAGATCCCGCCGACCATGGCGGCGATGCCGACGACGTCGGTGGGGGTGAAGGGCTCGATCTCGCCCGCGTTGGTGATGGCGTTCTTATGCCCGGTCAGGACGTACTCGCCGGGGAAGTAGCGGCCCTTGTCGGACTCGGCGATGTAGGCGTTGACGCCTTCGAGGTAGGAGTCGACGTCGGCGAGGGCCTGAGCGCCCCGTTCTCCGCTGTCGGCGACCCGATCGATCTGGGCCTGCTTGTCCTCCTCGGTGTAGGGCGCCGTGGCCCACAGGTCCTGTTCCAGACCGCGGTTGCCCTCGGCGCCTCCGGCGAAGGAGGTGAGTTCGCCCCGGCCGACGCGACGCAGGACGTCCATGAGGAAGAGGCGGTCCTCTCCGGCGGCGTATCCGGCGCCGAACATGGTGCCCTCACGGGTCGTTCCCTCGATGTGCGGGATGCCGTGGCGGGCGTCGCGGGTGATGGTGACGTCCTCGCGCGGCCGGTACTCCCGGTCCACTCCGGCGTCGCCGACCCCGAAGGTGGCGTCCTGGAAGAACTCGTCCAGACGCTCTTCGGTGAGGTTGTCGTACTGGTGCACCAGCTCGTCGTACATGTCGAGCTGGCTGGAGGAGTAGGCCGGACGGGTGCCGAAGACCTGGTGGCCGAGGATCTCGACCAGGGTGGCGCTGCCGTTCTGGCCCGGCGGGAGGATGTCCAGGCACCCGGCGGGCGCGCAGTAGTCCTCGTAGGCGACGGGTTCGGCCAGGGCGGGCGCGACCGGCACCGCGGAGACGGTGGAGGCGACGACCGCCATGGCGGCCCCCACCGCGCCGGCACGGAACCGGCGCCTTCGGGCAGGGGGGCTGAGGGGCGGAGGGGAGGGAGGCATGTGTAGCTGTCACCACCTGGGGGTGCGGGCGATGGATCAGCCGCATGTTACGTAGGGGCGCGCAAATCGCGAAAGTCTTTCACGTTTTCGGGAGCGTCCTGGACAGAACGCCCCGAACCCTCATGTTTGAACGTGACGGGGGACACACCAGGGGCGATACTCCGAACGCACCGCACACGGTCCCTCACACCCACCCCCTCGAATGGCCACAACCGGCCACAACCTCCCCCGGCCGTGAGACGGCGCCCCTCGAACGGGCGGGCCTTTGACACAATCCCCCCATGAACGAGCACCCCGAACCCGGACGTCCCTGGCAGGGTCCCGGCAACGGCCCCGCCGGCTGGGGCCTCCCACCGGGCCCCCACGGCGGCGGACTCGACCCCTACACCCCCTCCACCGGCGGCTACATGCCCGCCGAGGGCGCTACACCCCTCCCCGGCGAACCCACTCTCCTCACCATCGGGGACATCGCGGTCACCCAGAACACCGTGATCACCCCGGCCGGACGCTTCCCCATCAAGGGCACCGTCTGGACGGTGACCGACATGAGCCGCGCCGAACAGCACACCCCCACCTGGGCGATCGTCGTCGCGATCCTCGTCTTCTGGTGGACCTGCCTGCTCGGCCTGCTCTTCCTACTGGTCAAGGAGACCAGGGTCAACGGCCACGTACAGGTCACCGTCCAGGGCGCGGGCCACCACCACTCGACCCTCGTCCCGGTGAGCAACCGCGTGATCGTGACCCAGGTCAACCATCAGGTCAACCACGCTCGCTCCCTCGCGGCCTGAACGGCGCCCGCCCGACGACGGACGTGATCGAGAGGAGGGGCGCGGGGGACCGACGCCCGCCCCGGCCGCGGGCCGGGGCGGGAAGGGCGCGATCAGACCCCGTTCGCGGCCTTGGCACGCGCCGACCAGACGATGACCGGCAGGACCGCCAACGCGAGCACACCCCCGCTCAGGGAGAGCAGGGCATAGCTCCCGGCCGCCACCACCATCCCCGAGGCCAGACCTCCACCGGCGCCCGCGATCGCGATCGCCACGTCCACGGTGCCCTGGACCTTCGCCCGGGTGGCGGTCGGGGCCGCGTCGGTGATGATCGCCGTCCCCGACACCAGACCGAAGCTCCACCCCAGCCCCAGCAGGGCCAGCGCCAACGCCAACAGCGGCACCGACGCGGGCGGGGCCAGGGCCGCCACGATCCCCGCCGCCACCAGGGTGACCCCCGAGGCCGCCGCCACGGGCAGCCTTCCCACCCGGTCGACCAGCAGACCGGAGATCGGTGAGGGCAGGTACATCGCCGCGACGTGGACGGCGATCACCAGACCGGCCGCGCCCACCGAATGCCCGTGACCGATCATGTGGATCGGGGTCATCGTCATGATCGCGACCATGACGAGCTGGGACAGGACCATGACGGTCGCCCCCAGGAGCAGCATCCGCCGGTCGCCGTCCGACCCGGCGTCGTCCTTCACCGCGACGCCCTCGACACCCGTCTCCCGGGCCAGGGCCGTGAGCAGCGGATCGGGACGCAGCAGGAGCCACAGCACCAGACCGGCCGAGGCGTAGGCCGCGGCGGCCAGCAGGAAGGGGCCGGACAGCTCCGGGATCCCGATCGACCGTGCCAGAGCCCCTAGTTGTTCGACCAGGTTGGGGCCCACGACCGCGCCCAGGGTGGTCGCCACCATCACCGTGCTCAGGGCCCGCCCTCGGCCGCCCGGCGTGGCCAGGTCGGCGCCGGCGTAACGGGCCTGGAGGTTGGTGGCGGTCCCCGCCCCGTACACGAACAAGGACACGAACAGCAGCGCCACACTGTCCGCCATCGCCGCGGCGACCACACCCAGAGCACCGACCGCGCCCACCGCGTACCCGGCCGCCAGACCGGTACGCCGCCCCAGACGCTGCGAGGTCCGACCGATCAGGGCGGCGGCCACCGCCGAACCCACCGTGAACAGGGCGCTGGGCAGACCGGCCCAACCCGCGCCGCCGAGCATCTCCTGGGCGAGCAGGGCCCCCACGGTGATGCCCGCCGCCAGACCGGCGCCACTGAGCACCTGCGCGACGACCAACACGGTCAGGACACGTCTCTGGTCGGGATGGGGCGAGGACTCGATGGAGGTCATGTCGGGGCCTTGTCTCGATGGGGTCGGCGAAGGGGGGTGGCGGGCGACGGCGAATCCGACGTCCGAGCGCCGCTTCGGCCCTTCGAACATCGGAACGGCGTCACGTCCGTGGAAGCGCGGCGGAAGCACGGCGTCGTAGGAGAGTAGACGACTCACCTCCGGCCGGCGACGGCCCCCCGACGTCGAAGGCGGCCACCCGGCGCGCGCCCCTTACCGAACCCCGCGCCGACCACCGCCACCGCGAGCGCGCCCACGTTCACCGCCCGCGCCAACCGCACCGCCCGCCGGATGTCGGCGACCCCCACCTCGGGCCCCTCCCCCATCCGGGGCCGGTGCTCCACCCGATCCCCGTAGGTGTTGGTCCCGCCCAGCGTCCGCCCCAGCGCGCCCGCGAACGCGGCCTCGCACTGTCCGGCGTTCGGACTCGGATGGGCACGACGGTCGCGCCGCCATACCCTCCAGGCCTTCCCCATGTCCCCGCCCACCAGCGGCGACGCGGCCACCGCGAGCAGGGCCGTCAACCGGGCGGGCGCCCATCCGGCCACGTCGTCCGACCGGGCCGAGGCCTTACCGAACCGCTCGTAACGCTCGTTCCGGTGACCGACCATCGCGTCCAACGTGTTGACCGCCCGGAAACCCACCAACCCCGGCGTTCCGCACAACGCGCCCCACACCAGCGGACCGACGACGGCGTCGGAGGTGTTCTCGGCGACCGACTCCACCACAGCCCGCGCCACCCCGTCCTCGTCCAGGAAGCTCGGATCACGCCCGCACAGGCCCCGCACGAGCGTCCGTGCCCGTTCCAGATCCCCTCGTTCCAAGGCGTCGGCCACCCGTTCGGCCTCACGCCCGAGCATGCTTCCGCCCAGGACCGCCCAGGTCGCCGCGGCGGTGGCCACCGGCCCCCGCAACCCACGACCCGCCACGACCACCGGCACCACGGCGGCGGCCGTGAACACCGCCCCCGCCGCCACCGAGTCGCGGTAGAGCCACCGTTCCAACCTCCCGGCCGCCGCGCCGAAGAGCGCCACCGGATGCCCCTCACGCGGATCCGGCACCAACCCGTCCAGCACGAACCCCGAGATCAATCCCCGTCTCATGCCCTCAGTCAACAGCACCGACCCGGGTCACCTGACCACGGCCGAATCGGTTTGACGCACCGCTCGTTCGTCCATACCCCTAGAGCCCCATACAGTCGGCAAGAGAGGCGAACACATGCTGGTCGAGCTCGCGTCAACGGAGATCTCCGCAGGTCAGTGGTGGGTCTTCTGATCGACCGGGCCGCCTCTCGGTGAGGGGCGGCCCCTCGCAGTTCGCGAAACACCGGCCGCGCAGCACCGCAACCGGGGTTAATCACCGGTAACGTGGGGCGGGAAGCCCATAGAGACCGATTTGGTGGAACGCGCGTGCTAAAGAGACGCAACTACGAATCCCCGTAGTCGATGAGGCTTTGCCCGGCTGTGGGCGACATCTGCCGAATACCCTAGAATGTCTGCTCGGGACAGCGGAGGCACCACCGCGCGGGCCCTCCCGCCAGAGGATCGCCCCTCTCGCCCCACCCCCGGTCACAACCCGGTCACGTCCGGCGAAGTCGGGCCACAATTGAATGCCGGCACCCGTAGCTCAGTGGATAGAGCACCGGACTTCTAATCCGACGGCCGCAGGTTCGAATCCTGCCGGGTGCGCCACGAAACCCCAGGCCAGACGGGGCACACGAGGACTCCGCAAGGGGTCCTCGTCGCGTTGTGGGGGGTGTTCTCCTGCCTGGCACGGGCGGAACGGTGACCCGCCCTCTCCGAAAGGTCCTTTCGTCTCTTCTCCCTCTAGGCTCGCGCGCATGGGTAACAGCACCGGAGATAGGCCGTCAACGCCGCTGCACTCCGTATCCGTCGCGGGGGCCGTCGTCCGCGAGGACGGTCGGTTCCCGGCGATCCGTCGTGCGGACAACGGGAATTGGGAACTCCCCGGTGGCGTCTTGGAACTCGCGGAGACCCCGGAGGAGGGAGTACAAAGAGAGGTCTGGGAAGAGAGCGGGGGCCATGTCGAGGTGGGACCGCTCAGCGGCGTCTACAAGAACACCGCTCGGGGCATCGTGGCCCTGGTCTTCCGGTGCGTGCCCTCCGGTGGCGATCTACGCACGTCGGACGAGTCGACCGCGGTCGCCTGGCTCACCCCCGAAGGGGTGGCCGAGCGTATGTCCGAGGTCTACGCGATCCGACTCCTCGACGCCCTGGACCCGAACGGCCCCCACATCCGCAGCCACGACGGGAAACGACTGGCACCGGCCGGGTGAGCGAACCCGACCGCGAGGCCCGGGCACTGATCATCCACAGGCGGCCCGTCACCCTGTTCCTCACCGGAGCGGAGAACAGGCAGGAGCGGCTCGTCCAGCTTGAAAGCAGTGTTCGCGCCAGAACCTCGCGAGTCACCATCGGACTCTTCCAGCCCTGTGTGCTCCGTTCGCGCTCCGCGGTTTTGGACCAGATCGGCACACCATGGAGTAACACATGGCGGACCCGGACACCGATCGCGTCCACCGCCCGCAGGATCGTCGCCGGCCACGGGGCCGCCCACGAGGCTTTCTGCGACCGTGTCTTCCACACCGCGGGGCGGCAGGGGTCCGGCGGACGGAACCGTCGAAGGAGCGCCCCGATCCACGTGGATCTCGGGCTGTGGCGTTCGACCGACGGCGGGGGTTCGGGAGATCAGCTCGATTCCACTCCCGAACGTACTCTACGAGCAGCCGCTCAGCCGCGGAGGAGGTTGTCGAACATGCGTTGGAGCAGGTCCTTGGCTTCGAACCTCTCCCGTTCGGAGAACCCCTGTGTCATCTGTGCCTCGGCCTCCGTCCACAGCTCTTCCGTCTTGGCGCACAAGTCCTCCCCCAAGGGGGTCAGTCCGACGCGAACGGCACGACCGTCGGTGGGGTCCTTGGTGCGTTCGACCAGACCTTTCGCCGACAGTCGGCGGACCATCTTGGTGACGGTGGGCGGTTCGATCTTCAGCGCGGCGCTCAGGGCCGAGGGCGACATCCGACCCTGCTCACGCAGTTCCAGCAACATGAACTCCTGACCAGGGAAGATTCCCAGGTCCGCCATCTTGTGAGCCACGATGGACCGGTGCTGGCGCGCGGTCGCCACCAGCGCACCCCCGATCGTCTCCAAAACGGCCGTCCGTTCCACCGAATCGTTCATGCCGGGTTCCTTGTCCCCTTGCTGTCGCCTACCTGGATGATAGGTCCAGGGCCGGGCTCGGACGGACCGGCCCGACCCTGTGTCCACGCGACCTCTCACTCCGCTCGGCCGGCCTGTACAGCGATGAGCAAAGGGGCGACATCTACTGCGAACACCCCGGAGAGTACGGCCGGGTCGTTATCGGTGACGCGACGTGCCTCGGTCTCGTCACCGGTGACGAGGACCGCCATCCCCCCGTCACGGTCGAGGAAGGGTCCACTGAATTCGAGCAGGCCCTTGCCCAGCAACTCTCTCTGGTACTCCGCATGCCCTTGGAGCGGCTGTTCGAACAGCGGAACACCCTCGACCCAGGACGGACCCGGTGAATAGTGGACGATGAAGCGATTCGGTGTCACACCGACTCCCAATGTTCCGACTTGTCACTTCTGCGTACGGCGTCGACCACGCGCATGACCTGGTGGCCATCATCGAGCGTCGGGAGTGCCCCATCCGCCCCACCTTGAATGTCGTCCAAGAAGAGGTCGGCGAGCCGATGCCACATGCGCAACCCGTGCTCCCGAGGGGTGTTCGCCCCAGAGGTGGAAGAGCCCTCGACCGTGATGTCCTCGGGTTCCCGGCCCGCACCCAAAAGCCGGACGACACCGCCGGCCCACTCCAGGGTGGCTTCCTCTCCGTGGATCTCGACGTGGTCACTCCGGCCACCGGCGGAGTGCCAGCTCTCCAGGAAGGAGAGTCGCGTTCCACTCCCCGTCTCGCCGAGGATCTCGTAGCCCGTGTCCACGGTGACCGGTACACCCTCCTCGACACGTCGTCCCCCTGAGTCCCCGGCGTAGGCGAAGGCGTCCAATACGTTGTGGAAACGGGGGCCCCGCTCCGCGACGGTCACGTCCCTGTGCAGGCGTCCCATCAGCCGCGAGAACTCCTCCCCGAGCAGGTAACGGACGCGGTCGAGCACGTGCGTGCCATGCTGCATGAGGGCCCCGCCCCCGTGCCTCTCCTCGTACATCCAGGTGAACGGCAGGACCGGCACCCCCATCGTGCAGGTGGTGCTCACGTGCAAAGGCCTGCCCACCACGCCCTCGGCGAGGAGTCGCCGCATGTGGGTGAACGCGGGGTCCAGTCGCCAGATGAACCCGGTGGCGTGATGGACACGATGTTCCCGCACCGCGCGGAGCATGGCTTCGGAGGCTTCCGAGTCCAGCGCCATGGGTTTATCGCAGAGCACGTGCCGTCCTGCGGCAGCGGCCCGTAGCACCGCTTCCTCGTGTGCCTGCGGTGGGGTCGCCACGGACACGACGTCCACCGCGTCGATCAGTTCGTCAAGGGTGTCCACGACTGAGTCGACGCCGTATTCCGTGGCCAGTTTCTCGGCCGTACCACGCGTCCGGCTGGTCAGGGCGACCAGGTCCACGCGTCCGGTGCGCTTAAAGCCTTCCAGGTGCAGCTTCGCACCCCAGCCCGCTCCGATGACACCTACGCGTGGGCGGTCCGCGAGACTCACGACGCCACCGCCTCAATGGCGGTTTCTCCGCCGGGACCGGGAACCTCGGGACGGCGCACGCCGGTGACCTGGAATCCAGACTTGTCGAGGAGGTCCGTCATCTCTTCCACGGTCCGTTCCTTACCTCCGAGGACGACGAGCATCTGGAGGTCGGTGAGCTTGCCCGGGTGGAAGCCCGGGGTGTCAGGGATCGTCTGGTCGACGATGACGAGCCGAGCACCGGGCCGCATGGCCGAGCGAACCTGGTCGAGCAGGCGCAGAGAGTCCTCATCCGACCAGTCGTGCAGTACGCGGCAGAGCAGGTAGACGTCGGCGCCCTCGGGGACTCCGTCGAAGAAACTCTTCCCCACGATCTCACAGCGATCCTCAACCCCGTATCGACGCAGTACCTCGGGAGCCTCGGCTACCACGTTGGGCAGGTCCTGCAGAATGCCGCTCGCCTGCGGATTGCCTCGCAGGACCTCTGAGAGCGTGGTGCCGGTGCTTCCTCCGATGTCGACGATCACACGGGCTTCGGACAGATCGAGGTCGGCCAGGATACGCGGGGTGGTGCCGGCCCCGGCCATCGCGTTGAAGTCGGAGTTGGCCTCCGGGTTCTGGGCCAGATAGTCGAAGTGGGGCATACCGTGCACACGTTCGAACGCGGGCTCGCCCGTACGAACGCTGTGTTCCACCTCGGCCCAGGCCGCGAAGGCCTCGGCCCCGTTGACCACAGCGAAGTGGCGGAAACTGCCCGGTGCTCCGGTGCGGAGCAGGTGACCCCCCTCTGTGAGAGAGAAGCGCCTGTCGCTGTGCTCCTCCATGAGTTCCAGAGCGGTCATGGCACGGCAGAATCGGTAGAGCGCGCCCGGGTGAGCGGAGACCTGCGCCGCCAGTTCGTCGGAGCCGACGGGGCCATCGGCGAGAGCGTCGGCGACGCCCAGTTTGGCGATGACGTAGATGGCCTGTCCCACCCACGGCATGCCCAAGAGCAAAAGCCTCTGCACCCTGCGCGTCTCCTCTGGGGAGACAGGCGGAATCGGGAAAGCGTTCGTCGCGGGTTCGGTGGTCATGGTTCGCTGTGTCCTTTCGGAACAGGGTGGTGGAGTCAGATCAGTTGACGTAGTTGAGCGCGGTGCAGGCCGAAGTGCAGGGACTCCGCGTACCTATGGATGTGGCAGAGGGACCCGAGGACGGTCTCACAGTGGTCCAGGCTCCCGTCGGTGATGACGAAGCCGATGCGGTCGGTGCTCTCTTCCCGCATCGCTTCCAGGACCCGCCCCAGGAAGGGACGTACGGTCTCGAACGCGGAGGCGAGCTGACGGTCGCACTCATGTCCCATGCCCGGGCCGACAGGTGATTCCAGCAGTTCCTCGCACACGACGGTGTGCGGTCGTGTCTCCAGGGCCAGGGTCACGATGTCCTGTCGCATGACCTGTTCAGATCGCATCCGCTGATGTGAACGGTGCAGGCCCAGGGTGTAACCCATGAGAACCTCGGCGTAGAGGGAGGCGATACCGTCCTTGAACTTGGCGATTTCGCGGACCTTGCGCGACAGCAGCTCGCCGCAGATGTCCACTATGGGGCCGGAGTTCGCATGTTGGGACTTGCCCAGGCTGATCTGCGCGTCCGCTAAAGAGACCTGGGAGTACTGGTAGGAGACCGACATTTCCGAGCAGACATGACCGAGGACGGCCAATGCGTGGAGCGTACTGGTATCGGGTTCCCGGTTCTCCGCTTCGATTTGTGGAATCTCGAACATTGCTTTGTGTGCCACTTCCGCGGTCGAGGTTGCTAACAGTGGTTGGAAGATCAGGTGTTCTTCGGGCTCCTCAGCATGCTCATCGGTGCAGAAGATGGGTGGCACAGGACGGGTGGCCGGGGAGAGCCTTGGGATACTTTCGGTCGGCTCTTCGTTATCTCACTGTGGGAGCTCGGTGCTCTCTCGTACGACGCTGAATGAAACTTCGGCCCGGGTACGACTGTCCGAGCCGAATCGCCGATGAGGGTGGCGACCTGGCGGCGTCGCGGAAACACCACCGTTCGACGGTCCACCGAGTGAGGGCGGCAGTGTGTGGCGGAGCGAGACCGGAACGATCCGAAGAGGCGACGACCTAAACCGGACGGGCCACGATCGCGCTCTCCGCCCGGGGGTCCGCGCCCGCGGACGGTGGAATCAACGATTCAACGGAGAAACCGTGCCGTTCCAGAAGGGAGCCGTACTCCTTTCGGGTCCGGTCCCCTCCTCCGAGGACGACGAGCATGACCAGATCCGCGATCTTGCTCGGGTGGGGGCCGGAGACGTCGGGGACGACGCGGTCGAGCACGCACAGGCGCCCCTCTTCAGGGATGACCTCACGGATTCGATCCAGGATTCGTCCGGCCCGCTCATCGTCCCAGTTGTGCAATACCCGGGAGAGGAGGTAGACGTCTCCTCTGGGAGCCGGGCCGAAGAAGTCGCCCGGAACGAAGGTCATACGCGCACCGACCTCGGTGCCTCCGTAGACGCGCTCGGCTTCGGCGACGGCGTCCGCGACGTCGACCAGAACGCCTTTGGCATCGGGGTATCTCTCCAATACGCGGGTGAGCAGGGCGCCGGATCCCCCACCCAGGTCGATGACGGTGGCGGGATCGCGAAAGTCGATCTCGTCCGCTACGACCGGGGGCGCACCCGAGATCCCCATCGCAGCGTGGAAGGTGGCCTCGGCCTCGGGGTGCTCGGGGAGGTACTCGTAGAAACCCTTGCCATAGACCGCGTCGAAGGACGGGAGGCCGGTACGGACGGTATGCAGTACATCCGCGAAGGCCCGGAAGGTCTCCTCCCCGTGCATGATCACGATGTGCCTCATACTGGCGGGCGTGTCGGAGCACAGGTGGCGTGCGGGAGCGTTCAGCTCGTACACACGCGATCCGACCTCGGCGAACACTCCGGCCGAGGTCAATGCCCGGAGGAAGCGGTGCAGGGCTGCCGGATCCGCGCCCACACGGTCGGCGATCTCCTCGACGGGGAGAGCACCCTCGATGAGGGCGTCGGGGACACCGAGCTTCGTGACCGCGTACAAGGCCTGTGACAACCAGGGAGCGGTGGACAGTTCGCGGATTCTCATCCGGTCGGCCGGTGGTGGCCCGGCGGGCATGGGCGGCCGTTCGCCGGACGCTGTGTCGTTACTCAAGGGTGTCCTCCTGGACCGACGGGTGGATCATGGTGTGCGCGCTGGGGATCGGAGGCCTTGATCACCGGCCGGCGCGACTATCGCGGGCCGGTGACGGGCCATGGCGAGGCGTCCCGCCAGACGTGCGAGACGGGCTCCGTGGGCACGACCCACACGCGGGTCGTGCCCTGGGGGCGGGGTGTCCGCGGACACGAGGCTGCCCCAGTGGTAGGCGGTGCGGTACACGGCCGATCGGGCCGAGGCCGATTCCACTGATGGATCGGCGGAGAAGGCCGAGACGAGCAGCGACCCGAGCCGACGTGCCTGCCAGAGGGAGGCCGTGTGCTCGAGGAAATTCTTGGACCCGGGGGCCAGGGTTCCGTTATGCCCTTCGACGCCGAAGGTGACGCCGTCCGCCCAGTCCAGCAGGGCCAGCACGGTCTCCTGCCGTGCGTCGGCGTCGCCGACGCAGCGGACCTGCGCGCCGGCCGAGGTGGCTCCGAGGCGGATGTGCTCCGCCACGGCGTGCAGGCGTGGGCGGTTTTCGAGGGCGATCACGAGTACATGAGGTCGATTCATATAAACCCGCATTACTGTGAGTATCAGCCAGAATACTCAGCCGACTTAATTGCACCGGAAAAGTATTTCTTCGCCATTGGAGTCTGTTTCCTTAAGTTGAAAACTATAGAACAAACGCGACCCCCACAAAGATCTACAGTGGCCAAATGTGGCCAATTCACGACACCATCACGACCCACAATAGATATACTCTCCGTCACCCCTCCGATGGAAATCGTGAAATCAATGCCAATCCAACCCGAAAACCGGAACACCCTGGCATGGTTTTTCATATTTCACAATGAGCAACAAAGGTGAGCTCCTTGTTGCGACACAAATAACCCCTGGCCAGAGCGGTCGGTCCACTCGGCCAGGGGCTATGGATATTCTTTGAATCAACGACTGTTCGGAATTCGGTATCCGATGATCACGATCAGCCCGACCACGATGTGCATCAGGGAGAGAATCACCCTGACCGCGCCATCGATCCCCGGCATCGCCAAGGGGGACAGCATCGACCCGGCGAGAACGATCGCGGCGATGATGGTCCAGATCAGCGTGCCCTTACTCGTGAACCTCTCCAGGAGAGCGAGGAGCCCCCAACCGACCAGGCCGCTCGCCAGACTCATACCGACGATCATGCCCGGACCGATCTCCATGGGCTCGGCATCGCCCTGCCCCGGAACGACCAGTTCCACTCCGAGCAGGGGGGTCGAGACCACCCACACCAGGAGCGCGGCGACCGCGGCGGCCACGAGCGAAGCCCCTCGTATCATGGGCTTGTTCCGGACCCCCGTCTGATTCCGTACAGATGTCTCCATCGAACTTCTCCTTCGTGCTGGGGATACCTCAGAGGGTGAGCGTGAGACGACCGGTGGTCTCAGCCACCCGACGGCCGAGGAATCGTCCCGCCGTCAGGTCGTCGTCGGTGGGGACGAGACCGGTGGGCCCGCCCGCTCGAGCCGCCGCCCCATAGGGGCTGGACGCCTGGTGCTGGATCGGATCCCCGTAACCGGGCGGGACGATGACCACGCCGAAGTGCATGAGCGCGGTCAGCAAATCGTGGATGGTCTTCTCTTGGCCGCCATGAGGGGTGGAGGCGGTCGCGAAGGCGCCACCGACCTTCCCGTTGAGGGCTCCGGTCATCCACAGACCAGAGGCGCTCTCCAAGAAGTGGCGCATCGGTGCCGACATGCCACCGAAGCGGGTGCCGCATCCGAGGATGATCCCGTCCACCTGGGCGAGGTCTTCGAACGTCGCGACCGGGATCTCGGCCACGTGCTCGGTGAAGAGGTGGCCGAAGCGCGGGTTGGCGGCGAGGTCGGCGTCGGAGGTCGCGGGATCCGGCACGCGCAACAGGCGCACCTTGGTGTCCTCGACACCTTCCGCGCCTTCGCTGATGGCACGCGCCAAGCGAGCGCTCGATCCGGCCATGCTGTGGACGATGACGGCGATCTCGGTCATGGGGTCACTGCTCCAATGTGTTCTCGGGTGGTGCTTCGGCCGAGGCGCGGTGGGACTGTCGCCTAGGTGGATGATTCGTTCTCGCCGGAACCCGTGGGGGTCCCGGCCGGGGCCTGTCGGCCCGCGGGCGCCTCCGTGGATGGACGACGGGTCAGGAGGAGGAAGGAGGCGAGTGCGCACACCGCGGCCACAGGAGCCACGACGAACGCGATCTGAAGCCCTTCCCCGGCGAGGTACTCGTCCCCACCGCTGCCCAGCCAGACGATCGTGGCCAGGCCGGCTCCGAGAGAAAGCCCCAGCTGGCGGCCGAGGCCGGACAGGGCGGCAGAGGTGCCGCGCAGATCGGGTGGTGCCGATGTCATCAACAGGGTCTGGTTGGGGCCGGCGAAGAGACCCAGGCCCAGGCCGAACAGGACCAAGGCGATCACGAGGACCGGAACCCCACCCGAGCCGACGCCGAAGAGCATGAGGAGGGAGCCGGCGAGCACGCCCCCGACCCCGATGACCGCGGTCCACATCGGCTTCCACTTGTCGGTGAGGTAGCCGGAGAACGGCCCCGCGAGTCCCATGGCCAATGGCTGGAACAGCAGGACCGCGCCGACCTCCGCCGGGCTCCAACCATGGAACACCTGAAAGGCGAAAGGGGGAAGGTAGTTGAAGGTTCCGGACGCGATGGTGATGAGCGCGAGCGAGAGTACGCAGGCCGCGACCATGCGCTCGCCCAGCGACCGCCGGACGGCGGCGAACCCCGGAAGCCTCCACCACATGAGGAGGGAACCGACGGCGACCAGGCCGAGCAAGACGATCGTGAAGCCTGCGGCCTCCGGATCGGCGAGCATGCTCAGTGCTCCGAAAAGGGCGAGGAAGGCGATACCGACGACGACGGTCTCCACGACCAGGCCGCCTTGAGGGAGCGTCATCGGGTTCAAACGATTCAGGTTGGCCAAGGCCACCGCGACGGCTCCGAGACTGAAGGGGACCACCACGAAGAAGATGGCCGGCCACCCCCAGAGCTCGGTGAGGACACCGCCGAGTCCCGGACCCGACACGGCTCCGAGGGGGCCGAGGACACCGATGATGCTCAGCGCCCTGCCCCGCTGTTCGAGCGGCACCGATCGGGTGGCGATGACCGGGACGGTCGAGGTGATCACCGCTCCGAAAGCCCCTTGGAGGACACGGAAGATGATGAGTAGGGTCAAGTTTCCGGCGAACCCCGCCAACATGCTGGCCGCGGCGAACCCGAGGACTCCGAAGACGAAGGTGCCACGTAGGTCGCTCTGGTCGACGTAGCGCCCTGCCGGGAGTCCCAGGGCGATCATCGCCGCCGCGTAGCTGAAGATCAGCCACTCCCCCTGGTGGGGACTGATGTCGAGATCCTCGTTGAGAGAAGGGAGGGCGATGGCCACGGCCGTCATGTCGAAGGTGGTCATGAACACTGCGAGCCCAGCGGCCGCGATGGCGAGCCATCCGCTCCTCTTGACGAGTGCGTCGGGAGGGGCTGGGGGGTTGGTTCCAGATGCCATGAGAGCATTCTATTAGCCGGCTAATTAAATACAAGTTCGTTCGTTCGAACCGGGGCTCCTGATAGGGCTTCACATGCCCTCAGACCAGGTGCGACAGATTTTCCTCGAGTCCGAGCAGACAGCGCGCGGCACGCCCTTCGGCCTCCGCGCCGAAGGCGATGTGCTGCCCGCCTGCGACCAGGTCCCGCCATAGGCCTTGGAGCGGATGAGCCGTGTAGACGGCGCTTCCCCCCACGGACCGGAAGGCCCAGTCGACCGTGTCGGTCGCGCTCCGCATGGCGTGTTGCACAGCCGCTACGAGTGCGGCCCGCTCCGGCGGTGCGGCACCCTCTGCCGCGGCCTTCTCCGCCACCGTGGCCAGGGCTTCGTCCACGAGCAGGCGTGCCGCGCGCATCCCGGTCCTATGGCGCAGGAGATCCGCCTGAATCAATGGATCCTCGATGAGCCGGTGCCGGGTTCCCAACCTCGACCGGTCACGTGCCCGAGCGGTGAATTCCGCCAGTGCCCGCTCCCCTACGCCCAAGGGGAAACCGGCCATCATCGCCATGAGGAAACTGTAGAACGTCCAGCCTCGCAGCGGCCCCTCATAAGCGGAGGGGGCGGCGAACGGGTCGAAGGTCCAGGCGTCATCGACGCGAACGCCCTCGACGATCAGGTCGTCGCTTCCGGTGCCCCGCAGCCCCATGACATCCCATGTATCGACCAGCCGTGCTTCGCTGCTCGGCAGTACCGCCATCAGGACCCGGGGGCGACCATCGCCCTCGGCGGGATGATCGAGGAAGGAGAGGACGTACCAGTCGGCGTGCCGGCAGCCGGAGTTGTACGGCCATCGCCCCGAGAGCAACCGGCCATCACCATCAGGAATCGGGGTTCCACGCCCGGTCGGGGCCATGGAACCGGCCATGATCGGAAAAGGCGTGCGCTCCGTGACCCGTTCGGCGATTTCGGGAGCGGCCCAAGCGAGGAAGGCCGAGGTCTGACCCACCAGGGTCGTCCAGCCGATGGAGGGATCGGCCGCGGACAGCGCGGCGACCACGTCGACCATGGCGGCCGGCCGCGCGCCCAGGCCTCCCAACTCTCGAGGCAGTGCCAGGGAGAACAATCCCGCCTCTCGCATGTGATCGACGAGCGAGGAAGGGAGGCCGCCTTCCGTCTCCGCCTCCGACGAAACGGACCGCGCTCTGTCGGCCACCGTGTGGACCGCCTCCGCCAACGGTGGTGGCAATTCGGGGAAGGTCGGGAGGCCTGGCTCTCGTTCCGTCGAGATGACGTTCTCGGTCATGGGAATCCTCCGGGAGTGTGGGGTGTTCGGGGGCGCCGGTTCAGACGTGAAAGAGCGCGGGGGGAGCGGTCAGACCGAGAAAGGTGCGGCCATAGGCCGAGCGCAGATCGGGTGAGAAGGCGAAGTGTTGCCCACCTGCTTGAAGATCGCGCAGGCACCGTTGCAACGGGTTGTCCAAGTGCAAGGCGGAGGTACCGGCCAGCCGGACCAGCTCTCCCGTGATCCCACGCCCGGTCTCCATCGCGTGCACGGTCGCCGCGGCGATCGAGGCCCGTTGTGCCCCCGAGGGTTCCCGTCCATCGGAGAGGACCTCCCACACCTCTCCGAACACGTCGTCGACCAGGGACCGCGCCGCGCGTAGCGCGGTCTCCGCACGCATGACCGTGGACACGGTGCGTGGTGACTCAAGCAGGGAAGTGGAGGCGCCGGGTCGGGTCTTGGCCCCGGCCTGGGCGGTGAACTCGTCGAGCGCCCGTCGCGTCACTCCCAAGGGAAAACCGGCGAGCAGCACCATCAGGACGTTGTAGGGGGTCAACCGGAACAGCGGGCCGTCGTGATGGGACCGCGCCGTGCTGAGGGCCACGACCCGTGAGGAGGGCACCACGGCCCCGGAGAGTTCGACATCGTGACTTCCTGTCCCTTGTAGCCCCATGGTGTGCCAGGTGTCGTGCACGACGGCGTCCCGCGCGGGAACGAAGGCCACTCTCGCGCGTTCGAGCATGGGGGAGTCCGCCGGGCCGTCCGCCCGAAAACCGGCCATCATCACGTCCGCGCCGGAGATGCCGGAGCAGAACGCCCAGCGACCGGTCACCTTGAACAGACGGCCCCCGTCCTCCACAGTCGAGGAACCCGCCGGAGCCGTCGACCCGGCCATGAGCGGTGCCGTGGAACCGACTTCCGCCAACAGTTCCTCGGCCGCCCACGGTTCGAGCCAGGCGAGGAATGCGTTGGTACCCGCGATGAGGGTGTTCCAACCCGTCGATCCATCCGCCCGGGAGATCTCCTGGACAGTGGAAACGATGGTCTCAGGATCGGACTGGAGCCCGCCGAGCGCGTGGGGCAAGGCCATGGAGAAGACTCCACCCCTGCGCAGTTCCCGCACCAGTTCGGGCGTCGGCCCCCGGGTTCCTCGGTGTTCGGCGGCCCACGTGGACAGACGCGGGAAGCTCGCTCTGGCCGTGGCTATGGGATCCGGACGGAAGCCGGGATCGGAGTGCTGTGCGGTGGCCTGGGATCTGCTCATGGGGTCTTTCCTCTCGGTGAGGAGGCGGTGGCCGGGATATCGCGGAGTCGCTCGTAGGCGAGCCGACGCAGCCGACCCGAAGCGAGGAAGCGGTCGAACCCCTCATTGGTGCGTAGGTCGAACCCCTCCCTCAAATGACTGACCAGGTCTTGGGCGGCCGGCCCTCGAGAAGCGGTGGCCCTGAGGTGAGCGAAGCCGTCAGCGAGGTCTCCGGCCACCTCCACCAGACGGAGGACAAGATCACCTTCGCGGAAGAGGCTGGTCGAAGCCAGGGCGGTCCTCGAAGTGGCGCGTACCGGGAGATCGGGGCGACCGGACAATGCTGCTTGGACCTGGGCCCCCCGCCCCGGTAGCACCGGGTAGCGCAGAAGGGCGCGTTCGCGCACTCCGGTACCGGGTAACGCTTCCAGCGGGGTGATCCGTCCGGCGAAGGCCGGGACCGAGGCACGTGCCAGCGCGTCGGCCGTCCCGGCCCGTGAGGATGTGGTCGCTCCGGTGCCGCATAGGAGCAGCGCCTCGGCCTCGGCACGAGCGACCTCGTCCAGCTCTGCCAAGGCAGAGGCGAGGAAGCGAGACCAGGCGGCCTCTGCGTCCTGGGGGACGTCGGAACCCATCGGTTCCAGGTCGAATACCCGGACCAGGCGGGTTCCGTCGATGAAGGCCGTATAGGCGGTCAGGCGAGTACGCCCATCGCTCCAACCCGGCGGCCACAGGGACATCGACGCCAATTCCTCGGCCCGAGCCCGGTGATCCCTCGGCACGGTCTGCACTACGGCGTGGCGCCAAGGTGCGGTCACTTCGGAAACACTCACACGCCCCTCCTTGTCCGGACGCCGGTGAGCAGTGGCCGTTCGTCCAGGCGCACCATCGCGCGCTGTTGCCACACACGATGTGGCGTGGCCCGGATGACGGTGTCGCGGACCAGACGTATCGCGGGATTGTTCACGTGATGCATGCGTCCGAGGCCCGACGCCTCCGCGGCCACTCGAAGAGCGGAGTGTTGCCGTTCCCCGATGTGCCGGGCGATCGCCTCGGGGACCTGCCGTGCTCCGATCCCCCTGAGATGGGAGGCCAAGGACAGGGCGTCCAAGAGGGCCTGGCCCGCCCCTTGGCCGGTGGTCGGCTGCATCCCGTGCGCGGCGTCGCCGATCAGTACCGCACGGTCCTTGTACGGCTTCCCGATTCCGACGAGCTCGTGGACGGGGGTGCGCAGGACACCGCGGGGGTCGGTCGTGGCGAGCAGTTCTCGCACGGCCCTCGGAGCACGCTCGCCGAGCCGTGCGGGTGGCCGGTCGGGAGCCGAGTCCTGATCCACCCTCAGTGTGGCGACCCAGTAGGTGCGGTCTTCGGGCAACGGCCAGCAGCCGACCGTGGTTCCTTGGCCGAGGTAGTGCTGCGCGGTACCCCGCTCCAGACCGGACGGCCGTGTCGGGGAGATCCCGCGCCAGGCCGTGTAACCGGCGTAGGAGGGACCTCCCGCGATACCCAGGCTCCGGCGGACCCGGGAGCGTAGACCGTCCGCACCTACCAGGAGGTCCGCACCGACCCGATCCCCGTCCGTGAGGTGGGCCGTCACCCGGTCGTCCGTCTGCTCCACACTCTCCACGACAGCGCCATAACGCAGATCACAACCGGCGACCAAAGAGGATAATCGAGCAAGGAGTTCCGCGCGGACCACCGTGATGTTCGGGGCCTGGAGTTCCCGTCCGACCTCACCTGGGGACCACCACGCCAGGCGCGAGCCTCGCCATGAGCGAAGTTCGAAGCGTTCGACGGGTACACCGTTCAGCTGCTCCACAGGATCCACACCCAGTTCTCGCAGGGCCAGAACGGCGTTGGACTGGAGGCCTAAGCAGGCCCCTCCTGTGCCCGGCCCCGATGAGCGTTCGAGGACGGTCACGTGGTGCCCCGCATCCCTTAGGGCCGCGGCGGCCGCGAGTCCACCGATACCGGCCCCGACCACGAGAACCCGTAACGGGACCGGCGTCGGTGCGTCGCGGGTGTTCACAGAAGCGTCAGGTGTTGCCATGTTCGACCCCTTCAGGTTCGGGGCACTCGGACAATTTTCATGACCGGACTCTAGGAACACCGACAAACTATGTCAATGAAATATTTACAGACTTTGAAGGAAAGTGTGGCCGCAAGAGGACACACAGCCCTGATCAGGGGATACCCACCGCGCCGAGAGCCCTCTGGAAAGCGTCGAGGGCACGCGCGCCCTCCCCCAGAACACCCAGAACCTCACCCGCGTACTTCCACCCTCGCGCGCACTCACGTGACGGGGGGAGCGTCTCCAGGTCCGAGATCGCCTCGTCGACCGCGCTCAGCGCCGCCTTGGACAACTCCCGATCCGCGCCACCCGAGCGTTCACTCAGCGCCCGAGCCAGTGTGAGCCGGGCGATCGATCGGATGAGAACGTCGTGTTCGTCCCCCGCTCCTGGTTCGTCGAGCCCTCTCAGGGCCCGGCGCGCCCACTGCTCGCTCTCCTCCCACTCCCCCAGGGCGAGGTACGCCTCGGCGATGCGCGCCTCACCTCGAGCCAAGGCCCAGGAGAGACCGGTCATCTCCAAACGCCCCTGGGCGTCCAGCAAGCACTGCAGGAAAGCTCGGGAGTCCTCTCCACCCGAAGCCGAAGGCGCCACCATGAGCTCGGCTCTTTCCAGGGAGATCTCGGCCTGTTCGGTGGCCGCCCAGGCCAAGGAGCTCCCGGCTTCCGCAAGCCAGACGGCGTCCTCGATCTCTTCACGCTCCTCGGCCTTCCGGCTGGCCCTCGTGTAGCGGACGGCCTGCTCGATGAGGGGGAGCGTCGCAGTGCTCGAGGAAGGACCCACCTCCATACCGAGCCTTCTGCACAAAAGGCGCGACCGCGCGTCCAGCCCCGTCCCCTCGAGCCCCAACACGCCGACTCTGTCCACGAGCTCCGACAGACTGTGCCGCGCGGCTTCGCGACTGACGGAACGGGTGCTTTCGGCGATACCCGCCTCGACGACCAGCAGATGCTCGGCGATCGAACCCGGTTCGCGACCCTCGAGCGAATCACGCACCCGACGCGCGCAGCTCGCTCCGGGGTCATTCGCCGCAGCGACCTGTATGCGCAGTAGAGCGACCTCCCGACGCATGTCGGGGTCATCGCACATGTAGCTGTGGAGCAGCTCCATCTCCTCCGCGGCGCCCCGGGAGTCTCCCGAGACCAAGGCGCTCTTGGCCTTCGCGATCCGCAGCCGGAAGAGCGCGCTCTCCTGGAGCCGACGTCCGTTCAGCAGGTAGTCGGGGGTCGTGTCCAAACGCTCCGCGACCAGGCGCAGGGTGTCGGGGTTGGGCTCGCGACGACCTGACTCGATCAGCGAGATGGCACTGGTGGACAGATCCTCCCCAGCCAGATCGGACTGGGAGAACCCCCTTCGGAGGCGCAGTTCTCTCAGGCGTCGCCCGAGCTCCGGCTGATGGCTCGGCTTCTCTGTCGTCCTGTTAACAGCCAACGATGACCTTTCTCCCAGCGGTGCGTGGTTCTCGGAGGCGCACGTCAACGCGACGTCCGCCCCTGCCCCGTTCGCCTGCTGTTGACAGGCACCCCAACACCAAGTCTTTCACATCCACGTGCCGCCACAGAATCCGTCACACACACAAAAGATCTTCTTGACAGAATTTGACAGCATCTGCATGATGAATCTGACGCAACGGTGTGAGAACAGAGCTCTCATCCAGCAGGAAAGGATGTCCGTGAACAGTCGAGTGGCGGTGGTGTTCCACAGCGACACCGGAGCGACCAGGGATTTGGCGCTCGCCGTCGAACAAGGAGCACGGAGCCGAGGAAGCTTGACACGGCTGTGCTCGATCACCGGTCCTCGTGACGGATCGGGAACTTCGCGCGCGGCCGTCACCGATGACCTCTCGTGGGCCGATGCGATCGTTATCGGAACCCCCACGCTCTTCGGCGGGGTCTCCGCGAAGATGCTCGATTTCCTCTCCGATGCCAGACGCGACGTGGGTGACGACCTCAAGGACAAGGTCGTCACCGGTTTCACCGTGGCCGGGTCGGCCAACGGGGGCCAGGAAGCCTGCCTGTTGTCTCTATGCGACATCGCGCACCACTGGGGGGCCGTGGTCATGCCCACTGGTCTCGTACCGCAGATGCGTCGCCTGGGCGGCAACCCCTATGGACTCTCCGTCACCCGCTCTAAGGGCGAAGCCCCCCTCCCCGAGGCGGCCACGGAGGCCGCGCACGAGCTCGGGGCGCGCGCCGCCCAAGCCGCCGAGATCCTCTTCGCGTCCACACGCACCAAGGGACACCTCGTCCAGACCAACGCACCTGAGGGAGCCGCCCCATGACCGAGATTTCAACGCAGCCCAGGAAGGATGACGCACCTACCCGGGCAGGCCTGCGTGTCGTCTTCCTCATCACCGTCGCGCCTGAGGATCAGGACAGGTTCCTCGACGCCTACGACCAGATCCGTTTCCGTGTCGCGGAACGTCCTGGCCACCTGTGCGACCAGGTCGGCCGGTCTACGGACGACCCCACTCGCTGGGTGATCACCAGTGAATGGGCCACACGCCACGACTTCGAGTCCTGGGAGCGCAGTGCGGAACACCGAGAGCTCGTCGCCCCGATGCGCGCCCTCCTGAGCGCCCCCGTCTCACTCCGCTTCGAGGTCCACCGGGAGACCCGATGAGCCCCGCGGTCGGCGCACCGATGGTTCGTGCCGCCCTCAGCTTCACGGTTCTCCCTGAGAGCGTGGATGAGATCTCCGCGATCCTGCGTGGCTACCCCCGCCCGGCACTCGTGGTCGATCAGGACACCAGACTGTTGCGCACCTCGGTGTTCCTCCACGGCAACCGTGTGGTGAGGGTCGTCGACGTTCAAGGGGACCTGGGAGCGGCACTACGCCACCTCGCGGCCCAGCCCCGTGTTCGCCGGGTCGAGGAGAGACTGAACCCACACCTGACCGAACCACGTGACCTCACAGACCCCCAAGCGGCACGAGCGTTCTTCACACGCGCCATGCTCAGAGCCACCAGGACCCCGTCCATGACCGGAGCGGCCCGCCCTCGGCGCGACGCCTATCTTCTCCCCCTCGGTGAAGGGAGCGGGGAGCAGGCGGCGAAGATGCTCGCCTCGGTCTCCGACACCCTCCCACCTGAGGTGGAGGCGACCGTCCTGCACCGCGAAGACGTGCTGGTGTGGCTGATCGAAAGCGAAGGGGGAGAGGGCGCCGACGCGATGCGTCGCGCCTTGACCACCCATCAGGAAGCGCTGGCCGACTTACTGGACGCGGACCCTGCGAACGGGAACACGCCTCTGCTCGAGCGATGCCACATGTCACAGATCACCGACCGGGTGGCGGAGGAGGGCGTATGAGCACGACCGCGAACACAGATGGCCATATGGCCGTATGCGGACTCGGGGCCATGGGCTCCGGGCTCGCCCACCGACTGCTCTCGGCCGGATTGAACGTGCGTGTCTGGAACCGTACACCGACGCGGACGGCCGACCTGGTCAAGGCCGGAGCGGTCGCCGACCCCACCCCCGGACAGGCCGCGTCTGGAGCCTCGACGGTGTTCGTCTGTGTCTCCGATGACGAGGCCGCCGAGACTGTTCTGACCGGGCCGAACGGGGTGCTCGGCTCACTTGAGAGGAACGCCGTGGTCGCCCTGGCCTGCACTCTCTCCCCTCAGACCGTTCAGGAACTGGTGGAACGCGTCGGCGTAGAGCACGTGGTCGACGTCGGGATGCTGGGCAACGCCGAACACGCCCGAAAAGGCGAACTGCGACTCTACGTCGGAGGTGCCTCCGACACGGTGAAGGGGCTCTCTCCAGTACTGGAGCTCCTCGCCAAGCAGGTGCTGCACGTAGGAGGAACGGGGCAGGGCATGCGGCTCAAACTGGTGATCAACTTGATCATGGGTGTCGAGATGCAGGTCATGGCCGAGGCGACCGCCCTGGGTATCGCCTCCGGTTTGGACCGCTCCCTGGTTCTCGAAGCGATCGCCGAAAGCGGCTTCGCCTCCCCTGTCATGGCGTTCAAGGCTCGCCGAATGCAGACACGCCGCTATGATTCCCCCGACTTCCGCCTGGACCTGATGGCCAAGGACCTGCGCCTGGCTCAGGAACAGGGAAGTGCCGCCGGGCTCGGGCTTCCTGTGACCTCCGCGACTCTGGCCACCCATCAGGAAGCGGTCGGGGCCGGGTTCGGAGCCAAGGACTGTGCCGCGATCGAAAGCCATCTCGTGCCCGCACACGGGGAGGCGTGAGCACGTGATCATCGACGTTCATGGCCATCTCAGCCCTCCCGAATCCTTACGCCGCTTCCCCATGCCCCCGTCCCTCGGTGACGTCGAGGGGATGATCGAGCGCAAGCTGGACCAGGGCATCGGCCTGACCGTGATCGGCTCACCCGTCGGTGCCGGAGCCATGGCCCCCGGCCTCGCGGCCGAGAACTACTCCCAAAGTGAGGACGTACTCGCAGCCTTCCACGAGTGGATCGCCGAGACCGTGCGTGAACATCCCGACCATCTGCGCGGATACGTGTACGCGAACCCGTTCGGTGGAGAACGGCACCTCGCCCGCGCCCAGGACACGGCCCGCGGTGACCACTTCGTAGGATTCGTCGCCAATAGCAGTGTGCTCGGTAGGTACACGTCAGGCCCACCGGCCGAGGACTTCTGGGCGATGGCGGCGGACACGGGCCTCCCCGTCCTGCTACACGCTCCGGCTCTTCCCGCAGCCGCGGCAGGACTGGACGAGGCCGTGGTGATCGAGCAGCTCGGCAGGTTCTGTGACGTCGCCATCGCGGTTGCCATGATGCTCTTGGACGGGGTGTTCGACCGCCATCCGGACCTGCGGCTCATCGTCCCCGGAACAGGGGGTCTACTGACCCTGCTCCCCGAACGGTTGGACATGGCCGCCGACCCACCGCACTGGGTGGGTCCCCCTTCGCGTACGACCCCCCGAACGACGCCGCCGAGTGCTCACTTGTCACGGCTGATGGTCGACACCTCCACCACCAACCGTGCGGCGCTCGCCCTGATGCTGGAGCATTTCGGGCCCACACGCGTACTCGTGGGCACCGATAGCCCCCCGCTGGGAGAGGCCGCCATCCGCACCCCGCTCACCTTGCTGTCCGAGCTTGTACCGGACCGGGACGAACTGGCCCTCGTCCATGAAGGCAACGCCCGCTCCCTGTTCGGGGAGCGACTGGCCCAAGACCTTGTCCCGACCCGTGAACGGTGACCCGCGAACCGAGGACAGGCCCCCATCGCAGACACCCGGCCGACCGGGCCGGACGACACGACACCCTACGGAGCGACCATGACCTCCACTCGCATCTTCCCCGTGGTCAACGCGGACGACGTCGCGGTGAACCGACGAAGGGGAGGAGAGATCCGTACCCTCCTCAGCCCTGCGACGACCGAGGCGACCACCGGGTTCATGGGCACCGGGCGTGTTCTGCCCGGAGACCGCATCACCGAGCACTATCACCCCTACTCCGAGGAGTTCCTTTACGTGACCCAGGGCAGTCTGGTCGTCGACCTGGACGGCGTGGAACACCACGTGCAGGAGAACCAGGGCCTCATGATCCCCCGAGAGGTGCGCCACCGAGTCCGCAACATCTCGGACACCGAGGCCGCCTTCGTCTTCCATCTGTGCCCTCTCGCGCCCCGCCCCGACCTGGGACACGTCGACACCGAGGAAAACTCATGAGCACCTCGGCACGAAGGGGTCGCGACGCCGTGGTCACCGGTGTAGGCGTCGTCGCCCCTGGAGGAGTCGGCGGTCAGGAGTTCTGGGAGGGGCTGACCGCCGGGCGCACCGCCACGCGCGCGATCACCCTGTTCGACGCTTCTGACTTTCGTTCCAGGATCGCCGCCGAGGTCGACTTCGATCCTGGTGCCCACGGTCTGGATTCCGAGCAGGTCGCCCGCATGGACCGCTATGTCCAGTTCGCCGCTGTCGCGACGAACGAAGCCCTCGCCGACAGCGGTTGGTCCGTCGAAGACCTCGATGTCTGGCGCACAGGGGTCTCCATGGGCACGGCCGTCGGTGGGACCAGCCGCTTGGAGGCCGATTACGTCAAAGTCAGCCGGAACGGGGCCGACTGGGTGGTGGACACCGATGCGGTGTCACCGTGGCTGCATCACGCCCTGACCCCCAGCATGCTCTCCGGCGAGATCGCCGCCCTGGTGGGAGCCCGGGGACCGGTACGAACCGTATCCACGGGATGTACCTCGGGGTTGGACGCGATCGGCTATGCCGCGCAGCTCATCGAAGACGACGTGGCGGACGTGGTGATCGCAGGAGCCGCGGAGTCACCGATCTCGCCCATCGCCATGTCCTGTTTCGATGCCATCAAGGCCACGACCGACCGCAACGACGACCCCGCCGGCGCCTCCCGACCCTTCGACCGGTCCAGGAACGGCTTCGTCATGGGTGAGGGCGCCGCCGTGCTCGTCCTGGAGGAGGCCTCGCACGCACGCAATCGGGGCGCCCGTGCCCGATGCCGGGTAGCCGGGTTCGCCAACCACGGGAACGCCTTCCACATGACCGGACTGCGCAGGGAGGGTCGTGAGCTGGCTCGGTCCATCGAGACCGCCCTGAAACAGGCGGGACGCTCCGCGGACGAGGTGGACTACGTCAACGCCCACGGCTCAGGGACGGTCCAGAACGACCGACACGAGACCGACGCTGTCAAACGCTCTCTCGGCGCACACGCCTATCGCACCCCGATGAGCTCGATCAAATCCATGGTCGGCCATTCCCTGGGCGCCATCGGCGCGATCGAACTCGCCGCCTGCGTGTTCGCCATGGACACGGGGGTGATACCGCCCACCGCCAACCTCAGGACACCCGACCCTGAATGCGACCTGGACTACGTTCCGGTTACCGCGCGCGAAAAGACCAGCGACGTCGTGCTCTCGATCGGCAGCGGGTTCGGTGGCTTCCAATCTGCGGTCGTCCTCGACCGAGGGGAGTGAGAAAACCATGTCCATGGTGATCACCGGGTTGGGCACGGTCTCACCCGCCGGTACCACGACAGCCGAATACTGGGAGGCGATCCGAGAAGGGCGTTCGCTGATCGGTCCCATCCCCGACTTCGACACCGATGGCTTCCCCGTGCGCCTCGGCGGAAAGGTACCCGGCTTCCGGGCCCGGGAGCATTTGGAGGGCAAGTACGCCGTCCAGACCGATGCCTTCACCCAATTCGCCCTCGTCGCCGCCGACGAGGCCATGACGGACGCCAGGCTCACCATCGACCGGGACCCTTTCTCGGTGGGCGCGCTCATCTGTTCCTATGCGGGAGGCGTGGAATTCGGGCAGCGTGAGATCGCGGCGCTGTGGAGTAAAGGCCCCGACCACGTCGGCCCGTACCAGTCCATTGCCTGGTTCTACGCCGCCAGCACCGGACAGGTGTCGATCCGTGGCGGCCTCAAGGGGATGTGCGGCGTCCTGGTCACCGACGAACCAGGCATGCTCGATGCTCTGGGGCAGAGTGAGCAGGCGCTCCGGAGAGGCACGTCCGCCATGCTCGCCGGCGGCAGTGAGGCCCCGCTCGGCTCCCCCTTCTCCCTGGCCTGCCAAGTGGGAACCGAACTACTCAGCGGCTCCGACGACCCGGCGTCCGCCTACGTACCCTTCACGGAGCAGGCGAGGGGCTACGTCCCCGCCGAAGGAGCGGCCATCGTTGTGGTGGAGGACGAGGAGACCGCAGCCGCACGAGGAGCACGGCCCCGCGCGGTCGTCGCCGGGCAGGCGAGCACCTTCAGCGATGTCGGGGGGTTCGACCCCGGAGGAGAGGGATTGCGGCGGGCCGCGCGGGAGGCGCTGCGACGCGCCGAGATCTCCCCGGACCGCGTCGATGTCGTCTTCGCCGACGCCTTGGGCGTCCCCAAGGCCGACGCGGATGAGGTCGCACTACTGCGCGGGCTCTTCCCCGACGGTGTGGCCGTTACCGCGCCCAAGACCGGTTTCGGCCGCGCCTACGCCGGGTCCTCCGCGCTGGACGTGTCGGCCGCCGTCCTGACCCTCGAACACCAGATCATCCCGCCCACACCCAACGTCCACACCACGGTCTCCGGTCTCGACCTGGTCGCGGGGGTCGCCCGCCGAACCCGCGTCGAGACCGCCCTGGTCCTGTCCCGCGGTCTGGGCGGAACCAACTCGGCCGCCGTCCTGACCCTGCCGGCCCCGCACCACGACACAGACCACAGACCACAGATACCGAGAGAACGAGCCGAGGAGGACCATCATGGCTGAGCCGCTCAAGATGGAAGAGATGGTGGAGATCATCTCCACCTGCGCCGGGGTCGACACCGACCCCGTCACCGCCGCCACTCACACCTTCGAGGAGCTGGGAGTGGACTCCCTCGCGGTCATGGGCATGGTGACCGAGATCGAACACCGCACCGGCCGAAGGCTGGCGGAGGGGGCCGACAGTAGTCCCGGCCCCACGGATCTGCTCGATCTGGTCAACGGCACCATCACGAAGGAGGCCTGAAAGCCATGCCCGGACGTACTGAGAACAGCATCGTCATCAAGGCCCCCTACGACCTGGTCTGGACGATGACCAACGACGTCGCCTCCTGGCCGGAGCTCTTCAGCGAATACGCCTCCACGGAGATCCTCCACCAGGAGGGGGACACCATCCGTTTCCGGCTCACGATGCACCCCGACGATCAGGGACGCGTGTGGAGCTGGGTCTCCGAACGGACCATGGACCGGACCGCGGGCCAGGCCCGCGCCCACCGGGTGGAGACCGGGCCGTTCGATTACATGCGCCTGTTCTGGACCTACGAGGAGGTGCCGGAAGGAGTGCTCATGACCTGGAGACAGGAGTTCACCATGAAACCCGAGGCGCCTGTCGACGACCAGTGGATGACGGACAACATCAACCGCAATTCCCCTGTCCAGATGCGCCTCATCAAGGACAAGGTGGAGGCAGCGGCGGCCTCCAGAGCCGTTGGGGGAAGCCGGTGAGCACCTCCTCCGAGCCCGACACGGGGCCGTACCGAACCCTCATCGTGGCACGTCTGAAGCCCGGATCGGAGGAGGACATCGCACGAGCGTTCGCCGAGTCCGACGCCGGCGAACTCCCCGGGCTCGTGGGCGTCCGTTCACGCAGTCTCTTCCGATTCGGTGACGTCTACCTCCACCTGATCGAGGGGGACCGCCCCCTCGGCCCCGCCGTCGCCGCGGTCGGCTCCCACCCCGAGTTCACCGGGTTGAGTGAGCACCTGAAGGCCTACGTCAGCGCCTACTTCCCAGAGACATGGCGCGGACCACAGGACGCCATGGCCACGGAGTTCTACCGATGGGAGCGGCCGGAGACGGAAGGCTGAAAAGCGGGTGTACCTCCCCCAACACCGGTCGGGCCACAGGGGTCCACCTTTCCCACACAAGACCGATGCAGGCAGAGAGGAAGGATGAGGCACATGACGTCTGCGGCCACGACCGAGTGGATCGCGTGCGGGGGATGTGCTCAACCCGTCTATGGCAAGCGCTTCGCCCGGACCGAGAAGGTGTGCCCCCTGTGCGGGTGGCATGCTCCACTGAGCGCGGTCGAGCGGATCACGTCACTCTTCGACGAAGGGTCCGCCCGGCCACTGCCCTGGGTGGAGACCACCGAGGACCCGCTCGGCTTCTCGGACACGACTCCCTACAGTGCCCGCCTGGCGAAGGCCCGCGATGCGACCGGGGCTCGGGAGGCGATCCTGTGCGTACGAGCCACCATCATGGGGCACCCTCTCATCGCAGCGGTCATGGACTTCGCTTTCCTCGGTGGCAGCATGGGAACCGCCGTCGGCGAAGCGATCGCGGGGGCGGCCGAGACCGCGTTACACGACCGGGTGCCCCTGCTCGTGGTCACCGCTTCCGGGGGCGCCCGCATGCAGGAGAGCATCCTCTCCCTCATGCAGATGGCGGTGACGGCACGGGCCTTCGCCGACCTCGACGCTGCTGGGATCCTCTCGCTCGGGCTGATCACCGACCCCACCTACGGGGGCGTCGCCGCCTCCTTCGCCGCCCTGCCCGATGTACTCATCGCCGAGCAGGGCGCCCGGATGGGGTTCGCCGGCCCTCGGGTGATCCGACAGACCATCGGCGCCGAACTCCCCAAGGGCTTTCAGACCGCGGAGTTCCTCACCGACCACGGGTTCATCGACATGGTGCGCCCACGCGGCGCCCTGCGTCACACCCTCGCTCGTCTGCTGGATGTGTGGGCGGCACGAACGACGCCGCCCAAACCCGTTGAACCGGTGCCCGGGGCCCCTTTCACCGTGCACAAGCCCTCCGACCTGGCCGATGTCGACCCGTGGCAAGTGGTCCGGGATGCCCGTGACCCGCGGCGACCCACCTCCGCCGACTACGTGACGGAACTGGTGCGGGGATTCGAAGAGTTGCGTGGGGACCGTGTGTCAGGCGACTGTTCGGCGATCATCGGCGGGTTCGGGCTTCTTCAGGGCATGCCCGTCCTTGTCCTGGGCCACCAGAAGGGGCACGAGACGGACGAACTGGTACAGCGCAACTTCGGAATGGCCTCACCACAGGGTTACCGGAAGACCACTCGTCTGATGCGACTGGCCGCCAAGCTCAAAGTCCCCGTCTTGACGTTCATCGACACCCCGGGCGCCTATCCCGGGATCACCGCGGAGGAGGACGGCCAGTCCTTCGCCATCGCCGAGAACCTGCGGGTGATGTCCTCGCTGCCGGTGCCGATCGTCAGCGTCATCACAGGGGAGGGCGGCAGTGGCGGAGCCCTCGCCTTGGGAGTGGCCGATCGGGTCTTGGCGCTCTCCGGCAGCTGCTACTCGGTCATCAGCCCCGAAGGGTGCGCGGCGATCCTGTGGAAGAGCCCTCAGGAGGCTCCACTGGCCGCCCGAGCTCTGCGTATCCGTGCCCGCGACCTGCTCGGGTCAGAGGTCGTCGACGCGGTCGTCCCGGAACCACCCGCCGGTGCGGCGGAGGATGGCGCGGCGATGGCGCGGGCATTGGAAGGCGCCGTCGTCGAAGCCTTCCTAGAACTGATCGAAACCGACCCGGAGAACCTGACCGCCATCCGACGCCGAAGGTTCAGGAAATTCGCCAACCACATCGACAAGGGGGAGCTGTGACCGGTTCACCGAGGGAGCAGGCGAAGCGCATGGAGGATGTCTGCGTCGGTCTGGGGCGAGTACTCGGACTCGCCGGCCATGACCTGACCCGGGTCCGGATCACCATGGACGGGGTCGAGCTGGAGATCGACTGGGCGCGGACCTCGGAGGCGACCCCTGTCCGCGTGGAGGGGCCGGTGAGCACGAGGAACGACGGGGAAGAGGAGCCCCGGAGCGACACGCACACCGTGCGCTCTCCCCTGGTGGGCACCTTCTACAGTGCCCCGGAACCGGGGGCCGAGCCCTTCATCAAGAACGGACAACACGTGGAGAAGGGCGACACCCTTGCCATCGTCGAGGCCATGAAGCTCATGAACCACGTCGCGGCCACAGTTTCCGGCACCATCGTGGAGGTGCATGCGCAGGACGGGCAGCCTGTGGAGTACGACCAACCGTTGGTCACTCTCTCTCCCGACTCGACGGTCTAAAGGACGAGGAACGTGATGTTCAAGAGACTGCTGGTCGCCAACAGGGGAGAGATCGCCGTACGGATCGTCCGGACATGCCGCGAGCTGGGTATCGAGTCGGTCGTCGTATATTCCACGGAAGACCGGGACTCCACCGCTGTCCGCCTCGCCGACCAGGCCGTGCACATCGGCCCGGCCGAGGCCAAACGCAGCTACCTCCACGCCCCATCGATCCTGGAGGCCGCGCTGGCCACCGGTGCCGAGGCCGTACACCCCGGATATGGTTTCCTCTCCGAGGACGCCGATTTCGCCGACGCGTGCGCCGCGGTAGGGCTGGCTTTCGTGGGCCCCTCCTCCGAGGTCATGTACCGCCTCGCCGACAAGTCCGCCGCACGTCTCCTCATGGCGGAAGCGGGTCTACCCGTTCTGCCTGGCAGTCCCGGCCCCGTCTCCACAGCGACGGAGGTGAAGGAGGCGGTAGGTCTCAGCGGCTACCCCCTGATGCTCAAGGCCGCCGCCGGCGGCGGCGGGCGGGGTATCACCGTGGTCCGTGAGCCGGAGGACCTCGACGCCTCCCTGAGATCGACCCGGGCCCAGGCCCAGGCGCTTTACGGGAACGACGACGTCTACGTAGAGCGCCTGGTCGAGGGGGCCAGACACGTGGAGGTGCAGGTGCTCGCCGACCGGCACGATGCGGTGGTGCATCTCGGGGAGCGGGACTGTTCGGTCCAGCGGCGCCACCAGAAACTGGTGGAGGAGACACCAGCACCCAATCTGCCGCCGGAGCTGTTGGAGGAGATCCGCGAGGCCGCCGTACGCGGTGCCAGAGCCGTGGGATACGAGGGGGCGGGCACCCTGGAGTTCCTGGTGGACCCTAAGGGCCGGTACTACTTCATGGAGATCAACTGTCGACTCCAGGTGGAGCATCCGGTCACCGAGATGGTCACCGGGGTCGATCTGGTGGCGGAACAGATCCGAGTGGCGTCCGGCGAGCCCTTGAGTTTCCGTCAGGAGGACGTGCGGCCCATCGGTGTGGCCATGGAATGCCGAGTCAACGCCGAGCACCCCGAACGTGGATTCCTGCCCACCGCGGGGACCCTGGACAGGTTCGAGGTGCCGGGTGGAGCGTTCGTCCGGGTCGATACGCACGCCTATCCAGGCTGGCGGATCAGCGCCTCCTACGACTCACTGGTAGCGAAAGTGAGTACCTGGGGACCGGACCGTGAAACGTGTGTGCGCAGGATGCGGCGTGCCTTGTCCGAGTTGGTCGCCGAGGGTCCGGGACTGCACACTACGGCCGACTACCTTGGTCGTCTCCTGGGTCACGAGGCCTTCTCTCGTGCCGAGCACACGGTCGCTTTCGTTGACATGATCACGGAGAGCGACCATGGACGTGCGTAGTATGTGGGAAAAGCCCTACCCCCCCCCGGGAGTGTGATGGAATCCGGACTCGCAAGGCGTACGGTCATCGTCACCGGCGCCTCCAACGGCATCGGTGCGCGCACGGCGCTGGCCTTCGGCCGTGAAGGCGCGCACGTGGTCGTTGCCTACCACCGGAACCGCGACGGAGCCGCGAAGGTCTCCGAGCAGGTGGAGGAGGTCGGCGGCACGGCACAGGTGCACCCTTACTCGCTCGCCGAGGAGGGCTCTGCGGACGAACTGGTGTCCGCGGCGGTCGAGACGACCGGAGGCGTCGATGTCGTGGTGGCCAACGCCGTCCGCTGGTGGGGCCGTGGGCCAGGCGGTTTCGAGACTCTGCCGGACGGAGAGTGGGAACAGATCGTCTCCGACAACCTCTCCGGGACCATCCGGCTCATGAGGGCCGCCGCCCCACCCCTGCGTAAGAGTGAACAGGGCCGCGTCGCCTTGATATCCAGCAACCTCGCCTTGGAGGGTCTTCCTGGAGCCGAGTACTACAGCGCCGCCAAGTCCGGGCTGCACGGCTTGTGCAAGTCTCTGTCATGGTCGATGGGTCCGCACGGGGTGTTGGTGAACACGGTGGTTCCCGGCTTGACGATGACCGACCGGAACAAGGCCAACTTTCCCGAACACCTGAAGAAGATGGAGGAGGCCCGAACTCCGCTCGGTCGGCTGGTGACCCCGGAGGACGTCGCCGCCACCACGGTCTACCTCTGCTCCGCGCTCAACACCGCGGTGACAGGTCAGCTCCTCAACGTGTCCGGAGGACGCTGAGCCTCGGATCTGAGCCGAGTTCGTTCGATCCGCCCGGGGGCTTCTCGTGAATGGACGACCGTCCACCGTGGTGAAGATCCCCGGGACAGGGTATTCGGCACCGGTTCAACGGCCCCGCCTGCGCCGATCAGCCCGCCCCAGAACCGGCCGGGTGCCGTTGGCGGTGTGACGGGCGCGCCGACGTTCGACGGGCGCGAGGCGATCGCTCCCGTCGTTGATCGCGACGGGAAACGACTGGCACCGGCCGGGTGAGCGAACTCGACACGCGGTCCCGGATCGACCTACCCGAACCCCCGTCAGCAGGATCGCCACGAGGAGCGCGTGCCTCAAAGCGAGCGACGGTGGAAGATCCCGGAGCACATGGCGGGCGGCCTTCCATCGGCCCCGTCCTCAGACGCCTGGGCTCTCTACGCATCGGGAGGCGTCATTCGGTCTTCGGGAACTCCGGAGAACGTGGAACCGCCGACAGACGAGTGTGTCACGCGGTCGTCGTGTCGCCCCTTGGGACGCCACCGAACGATGAAGAGGAAGAATCGGCGCGGTGAACATATCCGGCCTCGAATCGAAACCCCTTATTGGGGGCATCGAAATCGAACGGGCGCTCCTCCCGCCTCCGTGGCGCTCGCCGCCAGGCCTTTTCACCGCTTCCGGACATGGGCTCTCCCCCCCGGGGGACGGGGCAAGGACCTTCGCGTTACAGCATGTGCTAGAGCACCGCTCTCACCGAGGACCAGGAACCCTTGTGGGATCCGGGGGCGATCCTCATACTGAGGTCGGACGAAGCGCCGTTCCTGTCCCGTCCGGGGCCGACGCACACCACCACCGGTAGGGCGGCCCGAGGGGCCTCATGCCTTACCGCGAGCTCGGTCTCGCCCGCCTCGCCCTGTGGACGATCTTCTTCGTCAACGGCGCGATCCTCTCCAGCTGGGCGCCACGGATCCCCGAGGTGAAGGATTCCCTCGGACTGACCGACGCCGAGCTCGGAATCGCGCTTCTGGGGATCGCGGGCGGTTCCGTTCCGGCGCTGATCCTGACCGCGAAGCTGCTCCAACGCCTCAGGGACACCCCTATCTGTGTGGTCTCCGCGATCGTCTTCAGCGCGGCCCTGCCGCTCATACCGCTGACCGGAGACCTGGCCCGGCTGACGGCGGTGCTCTTCGTACTCGGGGCGGCCAGTGGCGCGCTCGACGTGGCGATGAACACCGCCGGCATCTCGCTCCAGGCGGTTTCGGAGCGGCCCGTACTCTCCGGTCTGCACGGCGGTTACAGCCTGGGGGTGCTCACCGGCGTCGGAGGAGGGACCATCGCCACGTACATGGGCGTAACGGTCTTCGCCCATTTCATGGTCACGGCCGCGGTACTGGTCCTGATGACCCTGCTGTCCGCCCCGGTCCTCCTGCGGTTCGCCCCCAGGACACATCACCCTTCCGTCGAGATGGAGAAGAGCGAACGGAGGGGGCGTCGTCTACCGGTCCTCGTCGCCGTACTCGCCGTCTCCTGCCTGTTGGTCGAGGGGCTGGTGACGGATTGGTCGGCGCTGCTGATCACGCGTGATCTCGGCGCCGGACCCGCTCAGGGGGCACTGGCCCTGACCGTCTTCAGCCTCGCCATGTTCGTCTCACGGTCGTGCGGAGACGCGATGCTGCTGCGCTTCTCCGAGAAGCGGATCGTCATGGCGTCCGCCCTTCTCCTTCCCGTGGCGGTACTGATCGGGATGCTCGTCCACACTCCGCTCGCGATGAGCGTCTCCGTCGCCGTCATCGGTCTCCTGGTCGGCCCGCTGTTCCCCGTGGCGATCTCGCGTGCGGGCCGCTCCGATCCGGGCCGCGCGGCCTCCATGGCGGCGAAGGTGAGCGTCATCGGGTACATCGCCCACCTGGCCGGTCCGCCGTTCATCGGTCTCGCCGCCGAGGCCGTCTCCTTGCCGGTCACCTTCACCCTGGTCATCGTCCTGGCGGCTCTGGGGATAGGCGTGGCGGCACGCGAGAGGAGAGCGGGCCTCCCCGGGCGGACCGGTCGGTGACCTCCCGGCCCGAAGGTCCGAGTCCCGAGGCCACGTGTGCTCCACCGAACTCGACACCCTGTCGACCCACGGTCCGGATGCGGATGTTTCCGACGAAACCGCCTATCTTGAGGGTTCCGAACCGCCGACGGACGGCGGAAACGGAGAACCCTTCGGCCCTGCCCCGGATCCACTCCGGTGACGGCGGGCCGGATCCCGTTCTCCCTTCGGGACGACGACGATCCGGCGGACTCTCCCTCGCCACTCCGACGAAAAGGGCCGACACCGTGGACCCCCTGCTCCCCACCGACCCCCCGCAGGTCGGCAGGTACCGGCTGACCGCACGCCTCGGTTCCGGCGGCATGGGCCAGGTCTACCTCGCCCGCACCGCCTCCGGCCGCGGGCTCGTCATCAAGGTCATCCGCCCCGAACTCGCCTCCGAGGACGGCTTCCGTGCCCGCTTCGCCCGGGAGGCCGAGGCCGCGCGACGTGTCGGTGGTTTCCACACCGCCCAGGTCGTGGACGCCGATCACGAAGCCGATCCGCCCTGGATCGCCACCGCCCACATCCCCGGGCTCACCCTGGTCCAGGCCGTACGCGAACACGGTCCCTTGGATCCACCGGCGCTCCGGATCCTGGCGACCGGGCTCGCCGAGGGCCTGGACGCGATCCACCGGTGCGGCCTGGTCCACCGCGACCTCAAACCGGCCAACATCATCCTCGCCGCCGACGGGCCCCGCATCATCGACTTCGGCGTCGCCCGGCCCATGGACGCCGACAGTATGACCACCCACGGCACCGTGTTCGGCACCCTGCCCTACATGTCGCCCGAACAGACCGAGAGCTCACGGGTGGGACCGGCTTCGGACGTCTTCTCCCTGGGCAGCGTGCTGGCCTTCGCCGCCACCGGCACCGGCCCCTTCACCGGCGGGACCATGGCCGAGACCCTGCGCCGTCTCCTCGGTCCCCCTCCGGACCCGGGCGAGATCGACCCGGACGTCCGCGACCTGATCCGGGATTGCTGGGACCACGACCCCGGCCGGCGCCCGACCCCGGAGCTGATCCTCACCCGCTTCGAGGCGGACGACCTCCACACCCCCGGAGCCTCGCCCCACTTCACGGCACCCGAGGAGAACACGGCGTTCCCCTCCGTGCTCTCGGTCCCGACCGGCTCCGGGCAGGCACCTCCCCCGTCGACGGCCGCTACGATCGCTCGGGGCGGCCTCCCGCATCACACCAGGGAACAGATCTCGTCCCCCGGGTCCCTGGAGGGAACCGGCACACCACCGTCCACGGCGGGTACGGGCTCCAACGGAAAGAGGTCGAGGAAGGGCCTGTACATCGGCGCTGCGGCCGTGACCGCCCTCGCCCTCGTCTCCGCCCTCCTGTTGTGGAGGGCCGATATCGGTGGCGCCGAGGACCCGGCGCAGGCGGAGGAGGCCGAGGTCGAGGGCCCCGTCCCGATCGGTGAACACGACGATCACGTGAACACGGTGGTGTTCGACTCGGACGGCGACACCGTCGCCACCGCCGGCAGCGACGGCACCGCACGGCTCTGGGACGTCGAGACCGGCGATCTCGTCGCCACACCCAAGAGCTTCGACGGTCACGTGTGGTCGGTGGCCTTCTCTCCCGACGACGCCACCGTCGCCTCGGTCCACAGCGACGGCACGGCGCAGCTCTGGGACGTCGAGACCGAAGAACCCACGCCCCTTCCCGGGCACACCGGTTACGTGAGATCGGTGGCGTTCGGTCCCGACGGCTCCACCGTCGCCACCGCCAGCGATGACCGCACCACCCGTCTCTGGGACGGACGGACCGGTGAGTTCGTCGACACCTTCGGCGGGCACACCGACACCGTGAACTCGGTGGTCTTCGGCCCCGGTGGGTTCGATCTCGCCACCGCGAGCAAGGACGGCACCGCACGGATCTGGGACATCGAAACCGGCGAACCCCGCACCACCTTCGACGGACACGAGGGTTCCGTGTGGTCGGTGGCCTTCTCCCCCGAGGGGGCCTTCGCCGCCACGGCGAGCGAGGACGGCACCGCACGGATCTGGAACGCCGGGACCGGCGAACCCCGCATCGTCCTCGACGGACACGACGGCCCCGTGAACACGGTGGCGTTCAGCCCCGACGGCATGCTCCTCGCCACCGGTGACGACAGCGGTACCGCACGTCTTTGGGACGCCGAGACCGGTGAACCCGTCACGGTCCTCGAGGGGGAGCACACCGACGCCGTGTGGTCGGTGGCCTTCTCCCCCGACGGCGCCACCCTGGCCACCGCGAGCGATGACGGCACCGTACTGCTGTGGGACATCGGTTGACCGACGAAGACGCACCGATGTAGCGGTGTCCAGGGCGGACGGGCCCGTGGCCCCGTGGCCCCGTCGAGCGATCACGCGAAGCACCCCGTGCTCCTCCGCCCGGAACGGACCACGCTCGGACCGTCGTGGCCCCGGTGTAGCTTCTCCATTCACCCCTACCCGGAAGGCTCGTCATGGAGTTCCACACCCCCGGTCGCCCCGAGGACCTGCCCCCGTTCGATCTCCTCTGGGCCCGCGCCGCCGCGTTGGCCTCCCTGGAGGCGGGTGGCGGCGCGAGTCAGCACGTCTACGCCGACGCGGTCGTGCACCACGACGACGCGGGAGGGAACGAGTGGCGGCTCGCCCGTCTCGACGACGGTCGCGGGGTGCTCGTCGGTGCCGACCACGAGTGCGACGAGCACGTCGACATCGAGGGCTACGACCCCTATGTCGGCCCCGACTGGTTGCCCTGGACCTGGTTCACCGAGCTGGAGAGCGGCCGTGAACAGGGGTTCGCCTACTGGTGGGACGGGGCCGTCTGGGACCGTATCGACTACCCCGACATCATCGACAACGACGGTCTGAACCTTCTCTTGACCCATCTGTCCACCACGGAGAGGACGGTCGAGAGGGTTCTGAACTTCCTCGACCTGCGTGAGTCCACGAACGAGTGGGAGGAGGGGGTCCTCATCCTGACCCGGGTTCTGGAGCTCGCCGAGCGGGGCGCCGGGTCCGAGGAGGAATGGCGTGAGGCCCTGGAAACGGCTCTGGACTTCGCCGCGCGTCAGGACTCGCAATACGTGAACCGCGCGAAGGACGACTTCGACGTGGCCGCGTCCATGGCGGTGGCACGGGCGACCGGGCTGATCGACGGGTTCGAGGCCGAGGTCAAACCCACCGAGAACGGCCGTCCCCAGGGGTGGGTTCCGCGTCCGGGGTGAGGACGCGGATCGTCGGGGGTGATCGTTAGGCTGGGCTCCGCGCGCCGTCCTCTCCCCCGGGTCCCGGTGTGTTCCCACCCTCATCGAGAACAAGGAACCTGATGCCCTACCCCTTCGACCCGGAGGAACCACTCTCCGACCCCTCGGCCTCGGACGCGGCGGCCCGCGCCTGGGACGAGCGCCGGGAACTTCTCACGGGTTGGCGCGATTTCAGCCGCGAGGTGGTCACCCGACTGGGCGAACTCTCTCGCTGGAACCCGCCCGAGACCCTCCTGGAGAACCCGAGCCACGGCCTCATGCACATGAGCATGATCTGCTCATCGGAGGACCTGAGCCTGTACGAGATGATCGGCTACCAGCCCTTCGACCTGTTCCTGACCACGTACTGCGCCGAGTACATGTTCAGCGACGTCGGCGGTGCGTGGGTGCTCGACGAGGATCCGGGGTCATCCACCTTCGGCCGTTTCCTCATCGGTGAGTACGACACCGATCGTCCGGAGGCGACGGTGGACGTCTACGCCGCCGTGGCGGCGTTCCTCGAAGAGCCCGAGGGACGCGACCTGGAGAAGCTCCTGGAATCGCTCCAGGAGTCCATGGGCGCCCCGGTGGGTGTCCAGGACACCTCCTACCCCTGACGAACCCTGCCCCGCCCCGATGGCCCGCCCTCCGTGGCGGGCCTTTTCATGTCCGCTTCGTGCCCCGGCCGGCGGCCTAGCCCTCGATGATCGAGGACGTTCCCGCCGCTGTCGTCCTCTCTTCTCCACCCCGGGTCTACCGGGTGCGCTCAAGGCTGTGTAGAGTATGAAAACGATTTTCATTTCCACGCTTGGAAAAGACACCTCGAGAGGAGCATCCGATGCGCATCGCACTGGCCGCCGGCCTGCACGCGGCCGCGCGGCGCCGGGCCGTGGACGAACTACTGGCCGCCGTGCCGGGGTCCATCGCCGTACACCACGACATGAGGGACATCGGTGACGGTGCCGTGCACCGTGTGGTGCGCGACCACGCGGGCCCCACCGAGATCGCGGCCGTCGACCTCGACCACGCCTGTGCCTCCTGCACCCTGCGCGAGGACCTCGTCCCCTTCCTCCTGAGCACCGCGGACACCGGCCGACACGGCCTGTGCGTCGTGGAGGCCTGGGAGGCAGTGGAACCCCGGTCGATCGCCGAGGCGATCTCCGTTCAGGAGAGGCTCCACCTGACCACCGTCGCCACGGTCGTGGACACCGCCCGCCTGACCTCGGACCTCGGTGGTGACGACGACCTGACCGACCGCGGACTGGACGTCGCACAGGACGACTCCCGCACGGTCGCCGAGGTCCTCCATCGGCAACTGGAGTACCCGAACACGCTCGTACTTCGCGGTACGGAGAACGAACACCACGTACGCTCCCTCCTCCGACAGCTCAACCCCGCGGCCACGCTCCTCCGGTCGGGGGCCGATCTGCGGAGCCTCCTCGACCGGCGCTTCGACCCGGCCTCCACCCATGACCGGCTCAACCCGGCCTGGGCCCACTACACGGACCACGCCGAGGAGCACGGGGTGGGATCGGTGACCTGGACCAGGCGCCGACCCATGCATCCCGAACGGTTCGCCGACGCGCTGGAACGGATCGTCTCGATGAGCCTGCGCGGCCGAGGAAGGTTCTGGCTGGCCGGTCAGCCCGACTCCCTCCTCGTGTGGGACTCCTACCGTGACCTGCTCATGGTGGAGAACGGAGGCCCCTGGATGGCCTCGCTCCCCGAGGCCGCCATGGACCTGGTCTCGCCCACACGACGCTCCCGTGCCCTCGTGGACTGGGATCCGGTGGTCGGCGATCGCCGCCAGCACCTGTCCTTCACCGGGATCGGTATGGACACCGACGCCCTGCTCTCCCTGCTGGACTCCTGCCTGGTCACCGACGGGGAAGCGGACCAGGACTTCCACAACGACCCCTTCGCCGAGTTCTCCGAGAGGTGATCATGTCCGCCGATGAACGCCGCGCCGCGAAACCCGCCCGCCGGCGAGCCCTCGCCAACCCCTTGGGCGAGGCCGACCACGTCGACTACAAGGACGTCGCCCTGCTCCGCCGGTTCCTGTCGGACAAGGGCAAGATCCGGGCCCGGCGCGTCACCCGGGTCACGGCCCGTCAGCAGAGGCTGCTCGCCGCGGCGATCGCGAACGCCCGCGAGATGGCCCTGCTGCCCTACCCCTCCTCCGTGAAACAGAACCGATCGACCTGAAAGGAAGAACCGTGTCCCGTATCTGTCAGGTGACCGGGAAGGCCCCCGCGTTCGGCAACGCGATCTCCCACTCCCACCGGCGCACGAAACGCCGTTTCGACCCCAACGTCCAGCGAAAACGCTACTGGCTGCCGAGCGAACGACGCTTCGTCCGGCTCCGGGTCAGTGCCAAGGGCATGAAGGTGATCGACGCCCGGGGCATCGAACGCGTGGTCGCCGACATCCGCGCCCGTGGAGAGAGGGTCTGATGGCGAAGAAGAGCAAGATCGCCCGGAACGAGCAGCGCAAGGCCGTCGTCGCCCGCTACGCCGAACGCCGTGCCGAGCTCAAGCGCCTCATCAAGAACCCGCGCACCGGCGAGGACGAACGCGCGGCCGCCCTGGCCGAGCTGCGACGTCAACCGCGTGACGCCAGTGCCACCCGGGTGCGCAACCGCGACTCCGTGGACGGCAGGCCCCGTGGACATCTGAGGAAATTCGGCCTGTCCCGCATCCGGTTCCGGGAGATGGCCCACCGGGGAGAGCTGCCCGGGATCACCAAGTCCAGCTGGTGACCGGGCCGGGGCCGGCCGTTCGCCCCGGCCGGCCCCGCCTCACACCCCTGGCTCCCACCTCGGTCGAGGTGGGTACGGAAGGGCCCGTCACCGTCGCGGGGTCGGTGGCGGGCCCTTCTCTACGAGGGCCCGTGCCCTCCGGTGGGGTCACCGGAGGGCCCGGGGCGGGTCGGGGCCTCAGGTCAGGTCGATGGTGACCCGCTCGGTGACGCCGTTCACGGTGACGGAGAGGTCGACGGTGGCCGCCCTCAAGGCGTCGAACCGGCCCGTCGCCGGGTCGAAGGATGCGGCGTGCTCCTCCCCGGCCTCGTCGGCCGGGCCGATGTGGACGTCGTCGGAACCGGACCAGTCCGCGCTCACCGGGTAGGCGACCGGGACCGCGCTCCCGTCGTTGTCCACCGTGGCGGTGATATCGGCCTGTTCGCCCACCGCGACCGAGGCCGGGGCGTCGAGTTCCAGACCGTCCACGTGAGGACGCAGTTCGGTCCGCACCCAGTCCCGCGAGGCGGCGCCGTCGGTGTCGATCCCCCACAGGGACCAGCCGGTGAAGCCGCCGTCGGCGGGGCCGGTCGAGGGGTTCTTGCCGGCGTTGCCGTTGATGACGTAGGGCACCCCGTCCACCCGGTCGGCGTGGAACGTGCCCGCGTGCGCTCCGATGAACGCCGCGCCCTTGCCGCTGTCGGCCTGGAAGTCGGCCAGCCAGTTCTCGACGGTGGTGGCCTCCTTGCGGTCCGCCAGTTCGCTCGCCCTGGAGGGGGACGGGTCGCGGAAGGGCACGTGCTGGGCGACGACGACCGAGGTCACGGAGGGGTCCTCGGCCGCGGAGTCGAGCTCCTCGCGCAGCAGGGGCAGTTGTGACCAGTCGCTGGACCGGTACGAGAGCCGAGCCGTGTTCAGGAGGATGAACCTGGTGCCGTGGTGGTCGACCACCTGGTGGGGCTCCCCGAAGGCCTCCCGGAAGTTGTCCAGAGTGCCCTCGGACACCTCGTGGTTGCCCGGAACGTAGTAGTAGGGGAGCTCACCCTCCAACTCCTCGTCGAGGATGGTCCGGGCCAGGGCGAAGTCCTCCGGCGCGGCCTCGTCGACGAGGTCTCCGTTGATGATGAGGAACTCGGCGTCGCTGTCGCGGATCTCTCGGAGCGCCCGCCGGGTGTAGGCGACGATCTCGCTGTCGGGGTCGCGGGCGACGAACTGCGCGTCGGACAGGACGGCGAACCGCCAGTCCTGGTCGGCCACGGCCGTTCCGGAGGCCACCACGGGGTCGACGACCGGTTCGGTGGGCGGCACGTCGATCGGGGGCGGCACCATCGCCGTCAGTTCGTCGAGGATCACCTCGCCCCGGTAGCTCGCGTCCGGTTCGGTCTCGGCGAAGTAGAGGCGCCGCAGCGACAGCGGGTACTGCGTGCCCGGCGGGACCTCGAAGACCAACTCCCGCCACCCCTCCTCGTCGAGGTATCCGGCGCGCAGGGCGGGCAACAGTTGGCCGGCGCCGTCCCAGACCTGGAGGCTGGCCCACTCTCCGTTCCCCTCGGTACGCACCTGGGCGCGCAGTTCCTGCGGCTGTCCGGGGATCTCCAGTCGCCCGCCGGGCGGCAGGGCGCCTCCGGTGCGGGTCCCGGTCGAGGTGGTGAAGTCGTAGGTCAGGCCCACCGCCTTGCCGCCCCGGCCCTCGGCGACCGTGACGTCCCCGTCGGCGCGTTCGCCGAAGTAGGTCCAGTCGGCGGCGTCCTCGAAGTCGGCGACGACGACCTCCTCCAGTCCGACGGTGATCGCCATGGTCGTCTCGACGTCGCCGACCCGGACCGCGGCGAGGGTGGAACCGCTGTCGGTGGCGGCGGTGATCTCGAATCGTCCGTCCTCGGTCACCGAGACCCGGGCGACGCTCTCGTCGACGGACAGCTCGACGTCGGCCGGTTCGATCGGCGCGGCGAACCCCTGGGCGTCGTAGCCGGTCACCTCGACCACGGTGGACGCGTCGGCGTCGGCCAGTCCGACCCGTTCGGGGGTGGTCTCGATCCGGGCGAGGTCGCCCAGAACGGTCAGCTCGATCTCGCCTCTGGCGCGCAGTTTACTCGCGGTGACGGTGGCGGTACCGGTCGCGTGGGCGGTGAACACGCCCTCGCGGTCCACCAGACCGACCCGGCCGTCGTCGGAGCGCCAGTTCGGAACGCCCTCGGCCGGGCCGAAGGTCTCGTCGTGACCGAACGCGGTGAGCGTGCGGGTCAGTCCGGGGAAGACCCGGTCGGGGCGGCTCGGGGCGACGTAGCCGGAGGCCGCGGCGCGTTCGGGTTCGATCCGCGTCTCGACCCAGAAACCGTCGAGTCGTCCACTGCCCTCGGGGGCGAACAGCGCGAGTCCGTTGGGGACGAGTCGTTCCGCGCCGTCCGAGGGGCGGTTCTCGACCCGTACCCGCTCCGAGCCGGGGGTCCTCGCGACCATGGTGGTCGACCCGCCCCCGTCGAGGTTGAGCGCGGTGTGCGCGCCGGCATCGACCATCATCTCGCCCAGCTCGTCGAGGCCCACGCCTTCGGAGAAGGAGGGCTGGCGGCCGTCGACGCTGAGCAGGTACATCCGCGAGCCGTCCTCGGAGAACCCGATCGCCGTGCGCGGGGCGCCCGGGGTGTTGTTACCTTCGGAGGCCCGCTGGACCTCGCCGTCGACGACGAGCATCTGACGGCCGTTGAGGGCGGCGTGGATCTCCTGGTCCTCGGCGGCCCGGGCCTCGTAGTCGATGCCGACCGCGTCGCCCACGGCCAGATCGGAGAGGGCGGTCGCACCGTCCTCACGGCCGACCAGGACGAAGGTGTCGTCGGGGATCTCCCCTTCTCGCGGTCGGTCCACGATCTCGGTGACGACGCCGTCGGCGACCACCACCTCCAGTGTCTCCGCGGCGCCTTCGACCGCCCGGCAGCGGCAGTGGTCGCCCCATAGCGGGGTGAACGCGGCGATCTCGCCGACGCCCAGCGCCGGTTTGTTGATCGCGTCCAGAGACGGCGTCTCTCCGGTCGGCAGGTCGACGGTGCCCTCGAAGAACACCTCGCCGATGGAGCCGAGTCCGTCCGGGGTGAAGATCACCGAGGAGCCGGCGTACTCGCCGGGCATCGGGGACTGGATCAGCTCGCCGTCGCGCACCGCCACCCCCTGCGGGGCTCCGGAGGCGTTGATGTCGAAGAAGTCGCCGTTCACCGCGGCGACCGCGCCGACGCGGTCGGCCTGGGCGCTCAGGGGTTCGCGGTCGGTCACCCGGCCGGGGAACAGGTAGTCGACGCCGACGCCGCCGGTGAGGTCGGTGGTCAGCAGGTCGCCCTGCAACCAGGTGGGGTTCCCGGTGTAGCCGTCCGGCCCGTAGGAGTCGAACGATCTCAGGGTGACGCCGGGGGCGACCGGACGTTCGGACTCGAACGTCTCCAATCGAGGGGCGGGAGCGTCGTCCCGGGCCACCGAGCCCTCCGGGGGGACCTCGACGTTCTCGCTGAAGGCGGTGTGGTCGCGTGGATCGTCGTCCGCGGCGGCCGTACCGACGGCCGGGGGGAGGGTGAGGATCAAGGCGCAACCCGCGGCCACGACCGCACTCGCGCGTGAACGGATCGACCACCGGCGTTTCATGGGAAGCCTCCGGGCGGCTGGGGGAGCCTTACGCGTGAACTTCTATCAGCCGACCGGGCGGTTGTGTAGGAGGTGAAGGATCCCCGATTTCCGCGCGGCTCCCGAGCCGGAATCGTGCACGTGAGCTCTCGACCTGCGGATACGCGCCGCACGCGAGGTGCGCGAAGGAGGTGAGGAAGGTCCCCTCCCCTCTCCACATTTCACCTGGGGACAGCCCATTGGTCATGAGGAATCCGATCACGCGCGACGTGGAGCGAACGGTTCAGGGCGTGGGCAGCGGACAGGACTCGGCGGCGCGCAAGCGGGAGGCGAGCGCCCACGCGGAGAGCGCCAGGCCCGCGACCGCGAGCAGAGGTTGGAGCGGCGCGAACCAGGTCATGGCCCCGTTGGCGCCCAACGCCAGGAGCACGAGCTTGTTGCAGACCGGACAGCCGATCGCGAACCAGGCCAGGGCGGCCCCGACGATCCCCTTGCCCCGGCCTCGATCGACGTCCTCCGTCGCCGATCCCGCCGCGCCGCGGACGTAGGTCGCCGCCACCAGGCCGGTCAGGACCGAGGCCGCCGCCCACACCGGATAGGACCACCACGTCGGATCGACCTCCCTGGAGAACAGCCCGTTCGGAACGAGGACGGCCGGAACCCCTAGGAGCAGCAGGGTCGCGGCCGTTCCGATCGCCGCGACGGTCCACTCTCGACGCCCCCATGAGCGCATACGTCCCCCTCTTCCTCGAACACCTCGGCAGCATTTTCTATCCTCCATAGAATACTCTCTATGCAAGATAGAAAGAAGGTGCCCATGTCGAGCCGGACCAAGAGCCGCTCCAACATGCCCCTGATCGTGGCCGGGGCCGTACTGCTCGCCCTCGTCCTGGCGGTGACCATCGGCATCGCCCTGGAGGACGGGGACTCCGAGGGGGACGCCTCCGACGTCCAGGTCTCGGGGGGCTCCGGCGAGGAACAGCGAGCGTGGGGAGAGACCCTGGCCAGGCGCGAGCCCGAGGACCCCGGCGCCATGGGGGCCGCCGACGCGCCCGTGGTGATGGTGGCCTACTCGGACTTCGCCTGCCCCTTCTGCGCGACCTGGGCCCGGGAGACCCAACCCGAACTGGTCGAACGCTACGTCGACTCCGGGGACCTGCGCATCGAATGGCGCGAGTTCCCCTACCTGGGCGATCTGTCCCGCGAGCTCTCCCTCGGCGCTCTGGCCGCCGCCGAACAGGACGCCTTCTGGGAGTACCAGGAGACGGTCTTCGCGCACCAGGAGGAACTGAAGTCGTCCTCGGACCCCGACGCGCTCCTCCGAGAGCTCGTCGAGGAGAGCGGCCTGGACCCGGAGCGTTTCGAGAAGGCCCTGGACGACGAGAGCCTGCCGGCCAGGGTCGACGCCGACTTCCTCGAAGGCCAACGGATCGGTGTCTCCGGCACCCCGGCCTTCATCGTCAACGGGGACCCCGTGATGGGGGCCCAGCCGCTGCCGGTGTTCGTCGAGAGCATCGAGTCCGCCCTGAACGCCGCGGAGGGGTGAACCCATGGACATCGGTCTCCTGGCGGCGACGGCGGGCGGGGTCCTGGCCCTGTTCAGCCCGTGCAGCGCCCTGCTGCTGCCCTCGTTCTTCGCCTACGCCTTCCGGAACCCGGGGCACCTGCTGCTCCACACCGGCATCTTCTACATCGGCCTGTGCCTGACCCTGATCCCGCTCGGGGCGGGATCGGCCATGGTCAGCGTCCTGTTCTACGGGCACAGGGAGACGCTCATCGGCATCGCCGGCGGCGTCATCATCGCCTTCGGAATCATCCAGATCCTGGGGTGGGGCTACACCTGGGGTCCTCTGGCCCGGGCCCAGTCGCGTTTCGCCTCGGGGCGCGGACGTCTGTCGGTCCTCGGGCTCGGGGCGGTCTACGGTCTGGCCGGCTTCTGCTCCGGACCGATCCTGGGGGCGGTGCTGACCGTCGCGGCCACCGGGACCCCGGCGCGCGGCATGCTGTTGATGGCCGCCTACGCCCTGGGCATGGTCCTTCCCATGTTCCTCCTGGCCCTGGGATGGGACCGGTTCGACCTGGGACGCCGTCGCTGGTTGCGCGGCCGTTCCCTGCGCGTGGGTCCGTTGACCACGCACACCACGGCCGTGCTGAGCGGCGCCCTGTTCATCGGGGTCGGGGTGATCTTCCTGGTCTTCGACGGCACCGCGTCCATGAGCGGCCTTCCGGGGATGCGGTGGTTGGAGGAGGTCGCCTACCGGGCTCAGGAACCTCTGTCCCGGCTGGGGAGCACGACCGACGTCATCGCTCTGGTCCTGGTGGCGGTCCTGCTCGGCGCACTGGCGTTGTTCGCCCGGCGCGGCGGCGCGAGCGCCTCCGACGACGCCAGGACGACGGACCGCGACCCGAGCGCGCGCGAGACCTCGGAAGGGGAGTGATCGTGCCCTCGAACGCGGGCCGCGCGGTGGTCTTGGCGGTGACGCTGCTGGTGGGCGCGTGCGCGCCGCCCGGTACGGAGGACGCCGCCGTGCGGCTCGTGGACGATCCGGCCCTTCCCCCGCCCGAGGTCTCCGTCTCCCCTCCCCCGCCGCTCCGGGGAGAGCCCCTGTGGACGGCGCCGTTCACCTCCGAACCCAAGGCCGCCGGGTCGATGTTCATCGGCGTGGCCCAGGGGTCGGCGGGCGAACGGCTCCGGTTCCTGGCCGTCGACGCCGAGGGCCGGACCAGGTGGGCGGCCGAACGCGACCCGGAGTGCACCGGGTTCGCCATCGCCCACGACCCTCGGGACGGCTCGGAACCGGTGGTCCTGCTCGACAAGGAGAAGGACCCCGAGGGAGGTCTTCTCGCCACCGTGACCACGGCCTCGGCCTTCGACCCCGACGACGGCGGGCGCGTATGGGGCCCCGTGGACGTTCCGGGCACCCTGGTGGGGCCGGGGCTGATCTTCGCGGCCGTGCAGGGCAGCGTCATGAGCGACCGCACCGGCCCCAAGGTCGCGCTCGACCCGGCGACCGGCTCGGTGATCGCGGACGAGGAACGGGGGGAGACACCCCTGCACGAGTACCGCGGCATGGTCCTGACCCGGAGCGTGGACACCCTCCGGACGATCGACTCCACCGGCGGTACCCTGTGGGAGCACACCGACCTGGAGATACCTCCCCTCTGGGAGGAACCGGGGGTCCGCGTCGGCCCCGGCCCCCGTCCCACCGACGGGACCACCGCGGCCGTGGCCCTCGAGTGGACGTCGGAGGCCGAGGGGATCCTGGGATACTCGGTGCACGACCTTGCCACGGGGCACCTCCTGCTCACGCTCGCGGAGTCCCGGGCCCCCGTGCTCTTGGACGCCGGGCGGGGACGGACGGTGGTCGTCGCCGCCCCCGTCGACGAACCCGAGAGCCGGTACGCGTTCAGGCTCGACGACGCGGGAGAGGCACCCGTTCGGCTGGGGCGAGTGGAAGATGACGAACGACCGCGGGCCCTGGTGGCCTCCACTCTGTATCTCGCGGGCGAAGGCTCTTACCGGGCCCTCGACGTGAGAACGGGTGAGGCCGGGGAGAGGTGGCGGGACGCGAGGGAACCTCCCGTGGCCGCCCTCGAGGACGGTCCGGCCATCATGGGTGTGGAGACCACCGATCGGACCCGGGTGTTCACCGCCCTGGCCACCGATCGAACACGATGATCGACCATGGACCACCACTTCGAGGACGATGGGCTCGACACCGATGAACGCCAACCCGATCCCCGGACTCGGATCCTTGGAATCCGAGGTCATGTCCGCCCTGTGGCGATCCCGAGAGCCGCTCAGCGTGCGCGAGGTGATCGAGTCGCTGAGCGGCCGGGACCCCGCCTACACCACGATCTCCACCGTTCTGGAGAACCTGCGCCGCAAGGGATGGGTGGAGCGTGAACGCGTCGGACGGCTGTGGTTCTACCGCCCTATGAGGGACCGCAACTCCCTCGCCGCCGACCGTATGCGGGGTGCCCTGGACGACAGCGGGGACGCCCGCGAGGCGCTTCTGCTGTTCGTCGACCGTATGGACCCGAACGACCTCGACGTTCTCCGTGAACTGCTCGCCGACGTCCCCCGAGACGAGGACGCATGACCTGGTCCCTGCTCGCCGTGGTCGGGCTGATCGCCTGGAGTCTGTACGGGCATCGGTTCCTCCGGGCCTTCCACCACCGGCACAGGGCCTCGCCCCGGGTCATGCTCGGTCTCTGGTGTCTGGGCATCGCCTCCTGGGCGTCGACCTGCGTGGTCCTCGCGGGCGCCCTGGCGAGCCAGGTCATGGGCCCTGGGGTGAAGGCGCTGATCGCCGCCTGCCTGAACCTGGTACAGGCGATCGACGCCAACGACGCCGGGGCGGGTCTGATCGTGATCGCGGGCACCTCCGCTCTCGCCCTGACCCGGTTGGGCTGGGTGGCCGTGCGCCGACGTCGGAAACGGAACCACTGGTTGATCCGGCATCGGCGCTGGCTCCTCTCCCAGGCGAGCAGGCGCACGATCGACCGCGAGGACTTCTGGCTGGTGCGCGACCCCCGACCACGCGCCTACTGTCTCCCGGGGCGGGGAGAGGACATCGTGGTCAGTGTCGGCGGTCTGGAGCGCCTCACCCGGCGAGAGCTCCAGGCCGTCCTGGCCCATGAGCGCGCCCACCTGCGAGGACGCCACCACCTCCTGACCGCTTGGGCACGACTGCTGGACCGCGCCTTTCCCGGGGTGCCCCTTCTCGCCGCGGCCTCCGTGGAGATCTCCGAACTGGTCGAGTGGGTCGCGGACGACCACGCGGCCCGGGAGGTGAGCCCCAACGCGCTGGCACACGCCCTGGGCAGGATGGCGGCTCCGGAAGGGGCTCCGGACCCGACCCTGTCCATCGGCGGTGCCTGCCCTGTGCGCCGTGTTCGGCGCCAGATAGCCCCGAACGAACCTCCGGCCGGTGCCGCCCTCACCCTTCTGGCCGTGGTGTCGACGGCCGCGCCCCTGGTGTTGGCGGTGGCGGCCGTGGTCCTCAACGTGGCCCTGCCCCACTGCGAATGCGTCGGTTGAGACCACGTCGGGCGTACCCGGCCTCGCGGGGGTCTTCGTAGACTCTCTCGAAAACGGAACATCGAGAGAAGGGCGCCCCGTGATCCCCCAGGCGCGCAACACCGCGGGCACGAGAGCCATACCCGACGTCATCCGCGACCCCCGGCAGTGGTGGTGGGGGATCCAAGGCGGGAACCCGGAGGCCGCCGCCCAGGACCTGCGCGACCTCCGCGCGGGCCTTCCGTTGAGGGCCGTCGCCCATCTGGAGGCCGAACACCGCTACCGGCAGGGCCTGCTCATCATGCGCTTCGGGGCCGCCGAGCCGCTCACCTGGCGCCGGTATCGACCGTTCCGGAGCTACGCGGAGCCCATCCCGATCCCCTCCCCCATCGAGATCCTCGGGCTCAGGGCTCCCAGGCTCCTCCGACCACGGGAATACGGCCTCGCCGGTTCGTGCATCCTCGATCTCCGCTCGGGTGCCCTGAAATGGCGGCTGGCCGTGGTCGCCATCGACGTTCCCGTCGTCATCGCCGCCCTGACCGAGGCGGAGTCCTGGGCCCCCGGTGCCTCGACGGAGACCCCCGACCCCCGGGTCTGAGGCGTTCGGGCCGGAGGAGGGTGCCGCCGTGGCGCGACCACGGCGGCGCCCTCCCGTGCCTCAGCCGATGGCGCGTCCCGCGTAGTCGGGGGCGGGCTCGGCGAGGGCCCTGATCCGATCGGCGACCTCATCGGGGAAGGGCACCGTACGCCCCTCCCCCTGATCGACGTGGAGCGTCATGAGCTCCTCGGTGGCCGCCAGGACGTCACCGACCCACATCTCGTGGCAGATCCGCGCCTTCTTGAGTCCGGGACCGGCGGTGCCCGGGTCGATCACCCGGGTGTGGACCTCGACCTCGGCGTCGGCGGCGACCTCCCTCAGGTACCGGACGTGCGCCTCGACCGTGTACAGCGAACATCCCGTGCGTTCGCGGTAGGCGGCGTCCAGGCCGATCCGGTCCATCAGGGCGTCGGTCGCGAAACCGAAGATCAGGACGTAGTACGCCTCGCTGAGATGGCCGTTGTAGTCGATCCACTCAGGGAGGAGCCGCTGGACGAGGGGCGCGCTCACGCGGTCCCCTCCGCCCGCTCGGCGGCCTCCGCGCGTTCGACCTCTTCGAGGGCGCGGGCCACGGCGATGAGGCGACGGTCGCGCTGGGCGATCAGCTCGGCGGTGGAACGCCCCGCCACGACCTCGTCGGTGCCCGCCACCATGCGGTCGCGCAGCTCGGTGGTGAGCTCGGGGGCCTCGAGGCGGGTCCACGGCGACTTCAACGAAGGGCCGAAGTGGTCGAGCATGTGCGCCATGCCGCCCTCTCCCCCGGCCAGGTGGAAGGTCAGGCAGGGGCCGAAGAAGGCCCAGCGCAGTCCGGGCCCGCTGGTCATCGCCAGGTCGATCTGCTCGACGGTGGCCTCGCCCTCGGCGACCATGTGCAGCGCCTCGCGCCAGGCGGCCTCCTGGATCCGGTTGCCGATGAAGCCGGGGAGCTCGCGGTCCATGCCGATCACCGACTTGCCGGCGATCCGGTAGAAGTCGCAGGCCCAGTCCACGGCCCACCGTTCGGTCCGCTCGCCGCCGACGACCTCGACCAGGGGGACGAGGTAGGGCGGGTTGAACGGGTGGCCGACCACCAGCCGCTCGGGTGTCCGGGCGCTCCCCTGCATCTCGCTCATGCTGTAGCCGGAGGTGGAGGAGCCGATGACCACGCCCTCGGGGGTGGCGGCGTCGATCTCGGCCAACAGGTCGATCTTCAGGTCGAGGCGCTCGGGCGCGCTCTCCTGGACGAAGTCGGCGTCGGCGACCGCCTCGGCCAGGGTGGCGGCGACGCTCAGGTTCTCCATGGAGGCGCCTTCGGCCAAGCCGAGGCTCTCCAGGGCGGGCCAGGCGGCGGAGACCAGGTCGCGCAGGCGTTCCTCGGCGTTCGGCGCCGGGTCCCAGGCGACCACCCGGTAGCCGCGGCCCAGGAAGTGGGCGACCCAGCCGCCTCCGATGACGCCCGCTCCGATACAGGCGACCGTGCGCACGGCCTCGGGGGCGACTCTCGCGTTCTCTGTCATGGTGCTCCTCAAGGAGTGGGCGGTGCGGGGGTCAGGAGGCGGCGCTGCGCAGCTCGAGCATCGCGCGGGTCTCGTCGGGGGTGGCGACCCGGGCGCCGAGCTGCTCGATGATGTTCACGGCCTTCTCGGTGAGCTGCCCGTTGGTGGCCTTCACCCCGCGGCTGAGGTAGAGGTTGTCCTCCAGACCCACCCGGGCGTGCCCGCCGAGCAGCACCGACTGCGCCACCCAGGGCATCTGCCCGCGACCGATGGAGAAGCTCGCCCACTGCGCGCCCTCGGGGAGCATGTTCACCATCGACATGAGGACGCCCGGGTCGGCCGGGGCCCCGTAGGGGATGCCCGTGCAGAGCTGGAACATGGTCGGGTCGTCGATGAGGCCCTCGGCGTGCATGGTCTTGGCGAACCACAGCTGGCCGGTGTCGAAGATCTCCAGCTCCGGACGGACGCCCAGCTCCTGGATGCGCTTGGCGCCGGCGCGCAGCATGTCCGGGGTGGAGATGTAGACCTGGCTGCCGTCGCCGAAGTTGAGGCTGCCGCAGTCCAGGGTGCAGATGTCGGGCAGCAGCTCCTCGACGTGGGGCAGTCGGTCCAGCCCGTTGACGAGGTCGGTGCCCTCCTCGAAGAGGAGCGGGTCGTCCTGACCGATCACCAGGTCGCCGCCCATGCCGGCGGTGAGGTTGATGACGATGTCGACGCCGGTCTGGCGGATGCGGTCGACGACCTCCCGGTAGAGGGCGTTGTCGCGCGAGGGGGCGCCGGTCTCGGGGTCCCGGACGTGGATGTGCACCGCGCTGGCGCCGGCCTCGGCGGCCTCGACCGCGGAGGCGGCGATCTGCTTCGGGGTCACCGGAACGTGCTCGCTCCGGCCTACGGTGTCGCCGGCACCGGTGAGTGCGCAGGTCAGGATGGGTTTGAGGTTCATGGTGTCGCTCATGGCGAGGCTCCGTCTCTTCGCGGGGACATGGGTGGCGGGGCAGGGTCGGGTCAGGTCCGAGACCGGTCGGGGTACGGGCCCGAGGGGTCAGGAGGAGGTGCGGGGCATGCGGTCGGCCAGGAGGTCCTGATCGATGACCGAGCGCAGGGTGGCGCGCATGTGGTCGACGGACCGGCCGGGCATCCCGGTCAGGACCTGGATGCCCAGTCCGTCGATGAGGGCGGTGAGACGCCGGGTGGTCTCCTCGACGTCGAAGTCGCCGAAGACCCCGCGCTCTCGCCCTTCGCTCAGGGTGAGGGCGATGGTCTCGTGCCAGCGCCGGTAGGAATCGGCGTGCAGCGCGCGCATCCGGGGGTCGAGCGCGGCGGCCGTCCAGATCTGGAGCCAGACCGACCATTCGAGGCGCAGCCGTTCGGAGGCGGGCAGTTGCAGTTCGATGAGCCGGAGCAGCCGCTCGTACGGGTCCTCGATGGTGTGCAGACCGGCGACCTGCCGGTCGAAGGCCTGCTTGACCGAGTGGCGCAGGGCCTCCACGAGGAGGTCGTTCAGGGTCGGGAAGTGGTAGTGGACGGTGGCGCTGGAGGTTCCGCAGGCGCGGGCCACCTGGGCGACGCGGACCGAGTGGTATCCGTGCTCGGCGATGAGCGTCCACGCGGCCTCGATGATCTGCAACCGGCGGTTGTGCTCCTTGGCGGCCGTGGGCCGGTCCGCGAGGCCCGGGGGCGGCGGTCGCACGGCCGAGGAGTCACGGGGCGGCACCGAGACCGTCTCGGCGTCGTCCTGGCCGTTGAGCAGCCAGTTGACGGTCACCCCGGTCTCGTCGGCGATCCCGGCCAGTTCCCGGGCGGTGAAGCGTCGGGTCCCGGTCAGGGACTTGGAGAGTTTGCTGGGGTCGATGCCGAGTCGCTCCGCGAACCGTCTCTGGGAGAGTCCGGATCGGCGGATCGCCTCTCGGGCCCTACCGCGCACGTCGTCGGTCGCGTCATCGCTCACGAGAGTGAACGTAACAACGCCATGGCGATTTTCGCAATGTTCCGTTGCGATCGGGCACGGAGACACGGCGCCCGAGCGAACGCGAAGAGACCCATGTCTTCGCAGGTGAATGGGGAATTCAGGTGAAGAAGGGGCAGGGTCGTCGCGGCCTTCGGTACGACTGACCGATCAGTAGATCGCAACACGAACGCGGCCGATCCCTCCCCGGCTCTCGTCATCGTTCCCGGAAAGGACGACGGCCACACCGCCCGTCCCCCCGGGGTGGGAGAGGGGGCTCCCGACCCGCCCCGAGGGTCAGCGGGAACCGGAGGAGGCGGGCGCCTCGTCGGCCAGGCCCCGGATCAGTTCGGCGACGGGCCGACGCGCGAACCCCGGAACGTCGTGGCCGACCCCGGGCAGGACGACCGGTCGGGCCCCGGGCACCCTGGAGGCGATGTCGGCGGCCGCGCGCGGCCGGATCAGCGGATCGTCCTGGCCGTGGATCACCAGTGTGGGCACCGTGATGGCGTCGATCCCCGGCCCGTGCCACTGGGCGCCGATCTGCCGACTGTGCGCGAGGTTGTCACGGCTGCCGTGGTCGACGAGGCGTTCGGCCCTCTCGCGCGCCTCCTCCTCGTCGAAGGGGCGCCGGGAGGAGGCGCAGAACCGGGCGATGTCGAGGCTCCCCTGGATCGCCCCCTCCCTGGTGGCGGGGTGGTTCCAGCGAACGAGCCGGGCCATGGAGAAGAGGTTGATGTAGCGCAGCAGCCCCGGGCCCGACACGTCGGCGGGGACCGCGGCCATCGAGGTCAGGGTGCGGACCCGATCCGGGTGTCCGATGGCGACGCGTTGCGCGATGGCCCCGCCGAGGGAGATCCCGAAGACGTGCGCCGACCCCCATCCGAGCTCGTCCATGACCGCGATGGCGTCGTCGGCCATGTCCTCGGCCGTGTAGGCGTCGCCGCGGCGCCTCATCAGGGCGGTGAAGGGTTTGCGGGTCCTGACGGGCGGCAGGTACGTCGATTCACCGGAGTCGCGGTTGTCGTAACGGGCGACGGAGAAACCCTGTTCGGCCAGCGCTCGGCACAGGTCGTCCGGCCACCACTGCCGGTTGATGCCCATACCCATGATGAGCAGGATCGGGTCTCCTCCGTTCTCCTCCCCCCAGGTGTCGAAGGCCAGTCGAACCTCGCCGTTCCGGGCCCACCGGACGGGACTCCACGTTCGTCGGTCCATGGTCGCTCTCCCTTCAATACTGCGATCACTGTTCTCAGTATTAGGATAGGGGACCGTCGTGGCAAGGGGAACAGGGGGGCCGATGGCCGAGGGACCGACGAGCGTATGGAGCCGTCCCGAACGGGGCGCGCGGGGCCCCGCGCCGGAGCGCAGCCGCGAACAGCTCACCGCCGCCGCGATCGAACTGGCCGACGAGGGCGGCCTCGCCGCCGTGTCGATGCGACAGGTCGCCCGAAGACTGGGCACCGGCCCCGCCTCGCTGTACCGCTACATCTCCGCCCGGGACGACCTCCTCGACCTCATGGCCGACGCCGTCACCGGGGAGATCGACCTCGACGCGCCGATGAGCGGCGACCCGGTCGAGGACCTGGCCGCCCTGGCCGGCCGGGCCAAGGAGGTCCACCTGCGCCACCCGTGGCTGCTCGACCTGCCGACGGAGCCCACCGTGGGACCTCGCGGCATGGACTACCTGGAGCATGCCCTCCGCGCCCTGGAACCGACCTCACTGCCCCAGGCGTCCCGCCTGGAGATCATCGGCCTGGTGAACGGGCTGGTGACGCTGTTCGCGCGCACCGAACTCCAGCGCCGGAACACGCCCGACGGCCCCGGGCGCGCTCGCACGTCCTACCTGGCCACCGCGACCGAGGAACGCCACCCGCTCATCGCGGCGGCACTGGCCGCGAGCCCCGGCACCGAGACCTCTCAGGACACCCACGTGTTGTTCGAACGGATGGTGCGCCGAGTACTCACCGGCCTCATCGAACTCCCCTGAACACGTCTCCCCCCGCTCAGGGGGACGTCCGGGCGTCCGGATCGGTGATCGTCTCCGCCAGATCCCGGACGAGCGCCAGGGCACGCTCATCGGTGAGGTCGTGCACGGTCATCCGCAGGTACCGGACCGCCGCCCCCTCCCCGCTCAGGGAGAAGTCGTCCCCCGGACGGGCCAGCCATCCTCGGCGCATGAGCCGCCGTGCGGCCCGACGCGCGTCGCCCCGCACGTCCACCCACACGTTCAGCCCGTCCGCGGCGTGGGCGGTGACACCGTGCTCGGCCGACAGGGCGACGAAGGCGTCGTTACGGCGCGCGTAGTGGTCGCGCGCCTCTGTGATGACCCGCCGGGCCTCCGGGTCGGTCAACAGCCCGCCGGCCAGACGCTGGAGCAGGTGGCTGACCCACATGGTGCCCGGACTCAGCCGTGATCCGAGCCTCGTGGCGACCTCGGGGTCGGAGGCCACCAGTGCCAGGCGCAGGTCGGGGCCGAGGAACTTCGACACCGATCTGACCAGCGCCCAACGGGCGTGTCCGGGGCCGATGAGAGTCCGATAGGGCGCACGGGACAGCAGGGAGAAGTGGTCGTCCTCGATCACCAGCACGTAGGGGTGGTCGGCCAGGACGGCCCGCAGTTCCTCGGCTCGGGCCGCGCCGAGGCCCACCCCCGTGGGGTTGTGGGCCCGGGGCGTGCACACCACGGCGCGGACCCCGGCGTCGAGGGCGGCCCGTAGCCCGTCGACGGTCATCCCCTCACCGTCGACCGGCACGGGGACGGTCCGGTATCCGGCCGTGCGAACGGTGTGGATGCTGGTCAGGAAGCAGGGGTCCTCCAGCGCGACCGCGTCCCCATGGGTCAGGGCCTGGGCGAGGAGGCGCTCCACCGCGTCGACGGCCCCGCCCGTCACGGAGAGGCGGAAGGGGCCCGGACGGTCCTCGGAGATCCATCGTGCGGCCCACTCCGCGAGGGCGGGGTCGATCACCGGCTCCCCGTACAGCACCGGCTCGTTCGCCAGGGTGGCCAGAACCGGGGCCGGGTCGGGAAGGCGCGCCGGGTCGGGGTTGCCGCTGCCCAGGTCGTGGAGGGTCGTGTCCCGGGAGAACCCCTCCTCGGGGATCGGTTCGGGGTCGACGATCGAGGTGCCGGCCCGGCCTCGGGTGACCGCCACCCCGGCCCGGACGAGCAGGCGGTAGGCGGCCATGACGGTGTTGCGGTTCACCTCCAGCCGTTCGGCCAGGTGCCGTACGGGGGGCAGGGAGTCTCCCGCCGTGAGCTCACCGCTGTCGACGAGACGGCGCACGTCGGCCGCGATCTCGCTCGCTGTTCTCCCTGTGATCTCAGTGTCCATCGATGTACCTCCTATCACTTTCGACCCCCACTTCGCTTTGTCCTATGACTATGTTACTTTTGGCCTATGCCAAAGACTGACAGGTCCGCCGAGGCGGAGGGGCGCTATCCGACGGCGCGCACGGTCGACGACTTCGCGCGCAACCTCGCCACCGTGCGCGAACGCATCGCCGCGGCGGCCGAGCGTTCCGGACGGGACGCGACGCGGATCCGTCTCCTCCCGGTCGGCAAGACCGTGCCGGAGGAACGCCTTCGCACGGCGGCGCGAGCCGGATGCCGCGAGTTCGGGGAGAACAAGGTCCAGGAGGCCGACCGCAAACGGCGCGCCCTGGCCGACCTCGACGTGAGGTGGTCGATCATCGGCCACCTTCAGCGGAACAAGGCGCGCGATGTCGCCGCCTTCGCCTCCGAGTTCCAGGCACTGGACGGTCTGCGCGTCGCCGAGGCCCTGGACCGCCGGCTCCAGGCCGCCGGCCGCGGACTCGACGTCCACGTGCAGGTGAACACCTCCGCCGAGGACTCCAAGTTCGGGCTGCCTCCCGAGGAGCTCCCCGCGTTCCTGGCCGCGCTCCCGCGCTACTCCTCCCTGCGCGTGCGCGGACTGATGACCCTGGCGGTCCTCGACACGGACGTCGACCGGGTGCGCGCCTGCTTCTCGCTCCTGCGCACGTTGCGCGATCGCGCACGGGAGGTCGACCCGGACCTCATCGGCCCGGGTGAGCTGTCCATGGGCATGTCGGGCGACTACGAGGTGGCCGTCGAGGAGGGCGCGACCTGCGTACGCGTCGGCCAGGCGATCTTCGGCGCCCGCGCCACCCCCGACTCCCTCTACTGGCCCGAGAAGACCACCGGCCGGGGGGAGGCCCCTCCCTCGTGAGGGCCCCGCCCGATTCCGGTACCCCCCGCCACCATCCGCAGAACAAGGAGTGATCCCCATGTCCCGTGTCGACCTCGTCCACAACAAGGACGTCCGAGGCGAGAGCGCCGAACGCTTCGCCCGCATCCACGAGACCTTCGGCGTCGTCCCCAACATGTTCAAGGCCGTCGCGAACTCGCCCGCCGCGCTCGCCGGTATGTGGGGCTTCTTCGGCGCTCTGGGCGAAGGGGTACTGGGAGCGAGGATCGGCGAGCAGATCGCCGTCGCCGTGGCCGACCGCAACCGTTGCGACTACTGCCTGTCCGCCCACACCCTGCTGGGCCGGAAGGCCGGGGTCACCGCCGAAGAGCTCGCCCAGGCGCAGAAGGGTACCTCCCACGACCCCAGGACCGCGGCGATCCTCGCCCTGGCCACCGCGCTCGTCGACCACCGTGGACAGGTCGAGGCCGAGGTGATCTCCGACGCCCGCGAGGCCGGTCTGACCCAGGAGGAGATCGTCGAGACCATCGCCCACGTGGCCCTGAACCTCTTCACCAACTACGTCAACGTCGCCCTCGACGTGCCCGTGGACTTCGATCGGGTCCCGCTGACGGGGGCGTAGAACCGGCCCGCGCCGGCCCGGCCTCGGTCGGCGCGGGATCGGACGGGGGCGGGACCGGTCGAGCCGCTCCGGGCGGCCGGTCCCCTCCCCCGCACACCGTGGACGCGACGAGGGGCCGCCACCCCGATGGTGGCGGCCCCTCTCCCAGGTGGGCGACTAACGTTCGTCGACGACCTCGAAGACCAGGGTGTCGGTGAACGCGCGACCGTAGGGGTCGGTCGCGGTGACCTCGGCGGTGTGCTCACCGAGGTCGAGATCCTCGTCCAGGTCGAAGCGCCACAGGTGCATCGTCCGGTCGGCGAGGCTGCCGCCGTGGACCAGCTGTTGGGCGACCGCGTACGGGTCGGAGTACTCGACACCGACGTTGACGGCCTCGCCCTCCATCCGCTGGGTGCGCACCGCCTCCTCGACGGGCCCGCCGTCGATGGACACCTCCACCGTCGACCCGGTGGAGCCGAGGAAGAAGTTGGTGGTCAGCCAGCTGCCGTCGGCCAGGTCGTCCCGGTCCAGCACCAGGGGCGCGTCCAACTCGGGGGCCTCGCCCACGGGGTCGTCGTTCCACTCCCGACGCTCGTCGAACCACGCGCGGTAGGTCGGACTGTTGATGCCCAGTTGCGTCTGCACGTCGTCGGACTCACCCGTGACGGTGTAGCGCTCCTGGAAGTCAGACCCCTCGATGTCGAGCGTCACCACGCCGGGACGGCCGCCGTCACGACCGATCGCCGTCGGGTAGCCCTCCTCACCGACCTCGCCGGAGTACCAGTCGCCGGAGATCGCGCCCACGGTGATGTGCGGGAAGGGCAGCCCCTCGATACCGAAGAGGTCGCGCCAGCCCTCGACGTCGTCACCGGTCCTCATGTTCTCGATGCTGTGGCTGTGACCGGCCACGGACACCGCCTCGCGGCCCTCCAGCAGTTCGTGCACGCGGGCGACCTGGTCGACCTGGTGCACCGCCGAGCCCTCGTCGGCGTAGTTGAGCAGGGCGATGTGGCCGGCCACGACGACCAGCTTGTCGGGGTCGACGTTCTCCAGGTCGCTTTCGAGCCACGCCAGCTGGTCGTCGCCGATCCGACCGTTGTAGGAGGGGCTGCCCTCCGGGTCGGAGCAGTGGTCCTCGATGCCCTCGGGGCTGTCGTCGGCGGCCACGCACGGATAGTCGACGGTGTTCAGCGCGATCACGTGCACGTCGCCGACGTCGTAGGAGTAGTACGCCGGGGCGAGTTGAGCGCGGAAGGTGTCGAAGGAGTGCTCGGCGCTCGGAGCGTCGAAATCGAGGTCGTGGTTGCCGGGCAGGAAGCGGGCCGGCCCGTTGGTCTCTCCGACCAGCTCCTTGATCGCGGGGTAGAGGGACAGATCGTCGCCGACGATGTCGCCCACGAACAGCGTGCCGCAGCCGGCGTAGTCGTCGCGCTCGGACAGGTCCTTGATGGCCCCGGCCCGGGCGTACTCGATCTCCTCCTCATCGTAGGTCTGGAGGTCGCCGGCGATGACGCAGTTCTGTTCGGCCTTCGCGGTCTCCTCACTCTCGACGACGGGGAAGTTGAGCTCGGCCGGTAGCGGGCCGGTCGGCTCGATCCCGCCGTAGCGCAGGTCGGGAGAGCCCTCGGGAAGGTGGTTGTAGTGGAACTGGGGGATGTTGTACTCGTCCAGGGGCACCTGGTAGCCCGACGGCTGGGTGATCGACACGGTCATGTTGTCGAACACGGGCAGGCTGTAACGGCCCTCGTCGTCGGTGAGCGTCACGTCGCGGCCGTTGGTGACCATGACGTCGGCCAGGCCGGTCTCGTCCTCGTCACCGGTGCCGTCCCGGTTCTCGTCGACGAACACCCGACCGGTGAGGGTCGAGTCGTCGGTGGAGCCGTCGGCGTCGCGGACGACCTCGACCTGACCTCGGTAGACGGACTCCTCCGAGTCCTTGGTCGGGGCCGCCGCGGCCGGAGCGAGCACCGTCGTCACGGAGCCCGCGAGGGTCACGGCCAGGGCCGCGACGATCATCGTGCGAGGGCGCGGGGGGTTCCACGTCCGCGTGTGTCGTGAGTGTGTCGTTGGCATGGGGATCGCCTCCGATACGGGGGTATCGCCGGCCGGGGGGACCGTCGGTAGGCAACCCTCGTCGACGGGGCTGAACACGACCCCAGGCGTCGACCAACGCTCGGACACCGTCCGGTGACGTCTGGTGGTCGAGCGGGGCCCGTGTGACACGCGAAAGGGCGGTGCCCACCGGGGGATGGTGGGCACCGCCGTCGAGAGGTGAGGGGAGAACGTGGAACGGGGGTACGTCCTCCTCCGCCTCCGCTCTACCGGGAGAAGTCGTCCTCTCCCCTGGTCGGGCCGTGGTAGAACTCGCGCTCCGGCTCGTTGTCCGGGACGGCCGGATAGGTCGGGCCGTTCTCGTCCGGCTCGTGCCGGGCGGCGGCGATCGGGATGTCGTGGGCCAGCATGGTCTGGGCGACCCTGTTGCGCAGGTCGGGGAGCATCGAGTAGAGGACGTCTCCGGGGCAGGCCGTGGCGTTGAAGTCCCGGTGCCCCAGGATGGCGCTCTGCGGGTTGAGGCCGTAGGCGCCGCACAGCCACGCCAGGGTCTGCACCAGGGTGTTCGTCAGGGCCTGGGTGGGGCTCGCGCTCGTGTAGGTGCCCTCGTTCTCGATGCCGATGCAGGTGTTGTTGTTATTGGCCACGTGGGCGCCGACGACGTGCTGCCGGGCGGCGATGGACTCCGGCGTGCGATCGCGGCCCTCCATGAGGTGGCCGCCGCGGCTGATGGTGAGCTGCTGCCCCGTGTCGATCCAGCCGTTGGAGTCCATGTGGTAGTTCTGGATCGACTTGGACAGGGCCAGGGCGTGGTCCAGCGTGTAGTTGGTGCTGTTGGCCGTCGCGGTGTGGTGGACCACGATGTAGCGGGGCGGGGCGGCCAGCACCTGGATCGGGCCGCTCGGCGGGCGGGCGTTCCAGGCGCCGCGCCAGTACAGCTCGGGTTGTGCGATCCGTGCGACGTCGGTGGCGTCGACGGGCTGGGCCGAGGCGTTCGTGGCTCCGAACGCGCCGAGCGCGACGGCGCCCGAGGCGATGGCGGCTCCGCGCAGGATGGCGCGTCGGTCCAGACCCGATCCGGGGTTCTCGGTCATGGGGGATCCTTCGTGGCTCGCGGGGTTACTTGCCAGTCATAAAAGAACATGGACCCCGCACGGCGCGCAAAGGGTGGTGGCCCGGATTTCCATGGCCGATTCCGGTCAGAGAATGAACCGGTCACCCCCATGGGAAAACGGTTCCCCTTGTTGTATAGGAGAAAATCGAAAGAAGGGGAGGATCACCCCTCACCACCTGTAACGATTCATCCCACCCTCCCTCGAAGGGGAAAGATGGGACCTTTCCTCTCCAGAGATCCGAATCCCGGATCAATCCGTAATTCGGACTCCACACTCAGGACACGCGCCGTTCTCCACCGATTCCGAAACCCGTGCCGCGAATGCCCATGGGTCGCACCTTCGAGAAAAAAGACCGCGTACCGTTCGGAACGGTAAATCCGTTCCTCGAAAGAAGACGGTCCGTCGAAGCCGGGGCACACGCCCGCGGCCCGGCGCGCCCCCGGGGTCGAGGGGCGCGCCGGGCCGTCCGTTCGCGAGCGGAAGGACCGACGGGTCAGACCTTGGTCGTGTCCCGACGGTGACCGCGCAGGCGGTCCGCGATGTCCCAGACCGCGATGACGATCACCAGGGCGGCGAGGAGGTCGTTCGAGATCGTCAGGTCGATCGTGCCGCCGAACACCTCGGAGAGACGCTCGGACAGGTCGGAGACGATCAACCGGTCCTGGATCAGCAGGTACACGGTCACCAGCGCGCCGGTGGCGGTGACCAGGACATCGATCACCGAGAGCCCCGAGGTCCACCGACCGACCCGCCAGGCCGCCAGGGCGGTGACGGCCCCGGCCGCCAAGGTCCCGATGAGCAGGACCTTCCAGGCCAGACCGAGCCCGGGGTCCAGGACCTGGATCTGGGAACCGGGGTCGGAGACACCGGAGAACTGCCAGACGAGGAGGGCGATCATGGCGGCCTCGAGGGCCACACGGGCGACGGTCCCCGGCAGGCCGACCCGCCCGCCGGGAACGTCGACGTCCAACCGGTCGGGGTCCCAGGCGGTCAGGGGCAGGTCACGCCGGTCGGCGGGGCGCACCCGCTCGATGACCGCGAACACCAGGGTCGTCCAGAAGGCGACGTGCACCGTCACCGTCACCAGGACGACGGCCGCCTCGATGCCGATCTCGCCGAGACCACCGGCGCCGGACTCGAATCGGTCGACGAACAACAGGGCCAGGGCGAGCGGGGCCAGGATCGCGAGCAGCGCTCTCAGCAGTCGCACGTAGTCGGGATACAGCGCGGGCCCGATCAGGTGACGGGGGAGCTCTCCGTACTCGCGGGCGAGCGTCTCGGGGTCGCCGAGTTCGGTGAGCGCCTCACGCTCCGCCGTCGCGGGGTCGTTCCCCGCCTCGATCCCGGCCTCCACACGGTCCCGGATGGAGGCGCGCAGTTCCCGGGCCACGTCGGGACCGGCCTCCGCCCCAAGGTGGCGTGTGACGGTCCAGACGTAACGGTCGGTCAGGGTGGTCTCGGTCTTACGGTCGTCCATCGGGGTCCTCTTCCATGAGAGCTCGAATCGAGCCGTCGAGGGCACGCCACTCCCCCATCAGCGCGTCGCGCAGTTCCTCACCGTCCGGACCGACCTTGTAGAACTTGCGCGGTCGGGCCTCGTCGGTGTTCCACTCGCTGGTCAACAGCCCCTGTTTCTCCAGGCGCCGCAGAAGCGGGTAGAGCGTGTTGCCGTCCACCGAGAAACCCGCCTTCTCCAGGGTCTCGAGCAGTGCGTAGCCGTAGTGGGGGCGGCCGAGGATGGCCAGGCAGGCGAGCACGACCGTGCCGCGCCTCAGCTCCTGAACATGTCCGGCCCAACGCTCATCATCCAGCATGTGTCACACGATAGTGTGCGACACACACTATCGTCAATGGCACACCCTCCAACGAGAAGAACGGGCTCCTTCGGCCTCGCCCCTCGCGGGGACGGGGGTCGAAGGAGCCCGTTCGAGAGGGCCGCCCCGATCAGCGCAGGGCGACGATCGGCGTTCGGGTCGGTTCGGGGGCCTCCCCTCCTCCCACGACCATCTCCTCCGCCGCCCCCATCCGTCCCGCGACCCAGGGGGACGCGAACGTCCCACCGGGCACGAGCAACAGCGCCCCGGGGACCGGCAGGAAGGACGGCTCCCCCGTCTCGTCGAGCCCCTCCTCGCCGACGCCCCACAGGGAGATCGTGTCGGTCCCGCCCGCGAGGTCGGTGACCTCCACCCTCGGCCCATGGCCGCCCCCGGGCGAGGTGTCCGAGGTCCGATACCGGCTCAGACCGTAGGCGCAGACCGCGGAGCCCGCCGTCATGAGGCAGCCATCGCTCTCATGGGTCAGGTCGACCAGCCGTTCGGGCTCCCCCGAGGAACCGAACCCCACTCTCTCCAGGCGGACGCCCGTCCCGTCGTTCGGACGCCCGACCCTCGCGTAGTAGGCGTCCTCGTCGAACCCCACCGGTTCCTCGGCGAAGGGGTCCGGCCGATCGCCGTCCTCAGGGGGTGTGAAGGGGACGTCCCGCTCCTCCTCCAGTACCTCCCCGGTCGTCGCGTCCAACACGAACAGACCCTCGTACCAGGTGTCGGCACGGCTCACCAGGACACGGTCGCCCCGGTCGTCGAAGTCCCGGTGGGAGAAGAGATCGCCCTCGCCGGCCTCCCCGCGGTCCTCCGCGGGAGCCTGGATCGACCCCCGGCTCTCCCCCGCGACCCGGAGCGCGGGCGGCTTCTCGACGTCCTCGCCCGCCTCCCACTCGTGCCGCCACCGTTCCCGCCCGGTGTCGACCTCCCAGGCGGCCACGGCCATCCGGTCCGGGCAGCCGTCCTCGTCCTCACAGTCCTCCTCGCCGCGAGGGATCGAGCAGAGCCGGGAGGTCAGCACCAGGTCGCCCACGAGCGCCGTCCGATCCCACTCTCCGGCCCCTCGATCGACGCAGTCCTCCTCCTCGGGGAGGGTCCACGCCGTCTCCCAGGTCTCCAGGTCGTAGGCGGTCGCGTACCCCTCCTCGGAACCGAAGGGGACGCTCCGTTCCTCACCCCCGACGGAGAGCAGGAGATCGTCGGTCATGTGCGCGAGCACCGGCGGCAGGTCCTCCACATCGCCCGACTCGGCGGGGACGACCGACAGCGGACGGTCGGTGTCCACGTCGTCGCCCGTCCCCGCGTAGACCTCGACGACGCCCTCCCCCGCCTCGGTGTCGAAGAACGGGGCGAGGGTGCGTTCGTCGACGATCTCCCCGGTGCCGGCGTCCAGACGGAGGAACTCGACCCCGACGCCTCCCTCCAGGTGATGGGCGTGGGGCAGCGCGAAGGCCATGGCGACGGTCGTGCCCTCCGGACCCACCCCGGCCCGAAGGGTGTGGCCGGGACGCCGATGACGCCACAGCTCCTCCCCGGTCTCGCCGTCCAGGAGCAGACCGCCGTCCACCAGCCGCACGAAGACCCCGCGCTCCACCGCCAGCGCCCCCGCGGGAACGAGGTCGTCCTCCGGTGTCCACCGCCAGGCGACCTCGGAGACCGATTCCGGAACGGAGGGCGCCGCGCCCTCGAGAGGAGCCGCCGTGGTGTGCTCGATGAGCCGCGCACCGACCTCGTCCGCGATCGGTCGGACCATCACCATGGCCAGGACGACCGCCAAGGACGCGGCCCCGGCTCCGACCAGTGACGAAGGCCTCCGCCAGAGCCCCTTCCCTCCGACCGGGACCACGGCGTAGAGGACGGACCCCAGGGTGACGGCCACCATGCCGATCCAGAGCCAGAGGTCACCGAGACCGTACGCCCAATGATCCGCCCGTTCGTCGCGCAGGTACTCGAACACCCACAGCGGCCGGAGCGCGTACACGAGCCCCGTTCCGGAGACCGCGGAGAGGACCGCCAGAGCCCGTCTGACCCCGCGTTCCCCTATTCCGGCGGCGGCCATCGGGGCCAGCACCACGACCCCGGTCATGAAGACCACCAGAAGGAAGCCCACGATGGGGGTCCGCTCGGTCAGTTCGGCCATGTCGGAGCGGGTCGAGAGGTTCACACCCGTGAAGAGGCAGATCAACCCCGCGAAAAGGGCCGCCACGCCGAACCCGGCGAGAAGAGACCGAAGGGGAGGGAGCGGATCCTCCCGTTCTCGTTCCGCGGATGCCGCATCCTCCGGGACCCTTCGGGCGTCGACGTCTTCCATTCCGCTCGAACCGTCGTCCGTCATACCGACCGTCTCTTGTTCTCGTGTGTTCGGGGGACGCCTCAGAGGCTAGGTCGTGTTTTTCGGATCATTTCTCGCCCACCCCACGAGATCCTCCCTCCCGACGCAGACACGACGTCCGTTTCATAACCGAGCGAAGGCGACGAGCCGCCCATCTCGAACAGGACGAACGGGATGGAACGACAAAGCCGGCCGGCCAGGTGCCCACCCACGCGCATTTCGTCACGACGATCGACCACGAAGCGTGATACGACATGTGCTGGAAGTAAAAACGCGGGCCACGACCAGGCCTTACTCCTGGTCACACGACCTCCGCGTCCCCCGTGTGTCCGCTCTCCACCACCGACCAGCCCTCGTCCCGACCGTGCCCCGCGCCGCCCCGGACCGCCCGGCGACCCGCTCCCGCCTCCGGCCTCGATCGGTGCCCTCGACCCGTGGAAGAAGACGTCCTTGAGCCAGCATCACCACCTCGCGATGGTGTCGATGCCCGACACCTCGCCACCCGTGCCCGCGCGCCCCTCGTCGGAGGACGGGAGGCGGCGACATGAGGCGTGAAGCCGTCGTCACCGGAATCGGCGTGGTCGCGCCCGGAGCGGTCGGAACCACCGCCTTCTGGGACATGCTCACCGCCGGGCGGACCGCCACCCGGGCCGTCACCCTGTTCGACCCCGCCGGGTTCCGCTCCCGCATCGCCGCCGAGGTCGACTTCGATCCCGCCGCCCACGGACTGGACGCGGAACAGGTCGCGCGGATGGACAGATACGTCCAGTTCACCGCCGTCGCCCTCGCGGAGGCCCTCGCCGACAGCGGGACCCCGTTGGAGGGGTTCTCGCCCTGGCGTCTGGGCGTGAGCATGGGCACCGCCGTCGGCGGCACCACACTCCTGGAGAAGGAGTACGTCACGATGAGCCGGAGCGGGGCGGACTGGGTGGTCGACCCCTCCAGCGCCTCGCCCCACCTGTACCGCGCGCTGACGCCGAGCATGCTCTCCGGCGAGGTCGCCGAACTCGTCGGGGCGCGCGGCCCGGTCCAGACCGTCTCCACCGGATGCACCTCCGGGCTGGACGCGGTCGGCTACGCCGCGCAGGCCATCGAGGACGACCTCGCCGACGTGGTCGTCACGGGCGCCGCCGAATCGCCGATCTCGCCCATCGCCATGGCCTGCTTCGACGCCATCAAGGCGACGTCGGACAGCAATGACGACCCCGAACACGCCTCTCGACCCTTCGACCGGCACCGGAACGGCTTCGTGATGGGCGAGGGCGCGGCGGTACTCGTCCTGGAGGAGGCGTCCGCGGCGAAACGTCGGGGCGCCGACATCCGCTGCCGGGTGGCGGGCTTCGCCAACCACGGCAACGCCTTCCACATGACCGGGCTGCGGCGGGAGGGCACCGAGATGGCGCGCGCCATCACGACCGCCCTGGACCGGGCCCGGCGGTCGGCCGAGGACGTGGACTACGTCAACGCCCACGGTTCGGGAACCGTGCAGAACGACCGGCACGAGACGGACGCGGTCAAGCGGGCTCTGGGAGCGCACGCGCGGCGGGTGCCCATGTCCTCCATCAAGTCGATGGTGGGGCACTCGCTGGGCGCCATCGGCTCGATCGAACTGGCCGCCTGTGTCCTGGCCATGGACACGGGGGTGGTCCCGCCCACCGCCAACCTGACCACGCCCGACCCCGAATGCGACCTCGACCACGTCCCCTTGACCGCCCGTGAGCAGAGGAACGACGTGGTGCTGTCCGTGGGCAGCGGTTTCGGCGGCTTCCAGTCGGCGGTCGTCCTGGACAGGGGGGTGTGAGGGATGACCATGGACACGGTGATCACCGGCCTGGGCACGGTCTCGCCCGCGGGTCTGGGCGTCGAGGCGTACTGGGAGGCGTTGGTCGAGGGGCGCACGCTCATCGCCCCGATCCCCGACTTCGACACCGAGGGCTTCCACGTCCACCTGGGCGGGAAGGTGCCCGGGTTCGACCCCTACGACCACATCGAGGGACGTTTCGTCGTCCAGACCGACGCCTTCACCCGGTTCGCGCTGGTCGCCGCCGAGGAGGCGCTGCGCGACTCGGGCGTCGACACCTCCGTCGACCCCTACGCGACCGGTGCGCTGATCTGTAGTGGCGCCGGCGGCGTGGAGTTCGGCCAGCGCGAGATCGAGGCCCTGTGGAGCGAGGGCCCCGACCGGGTCGGCCCCTACCAGTCCATCGCCTGGTTCTACGCCGCGAGCACCGGACAGGTATCGATCCGCAACGGGCTCAAGGGCATGTGCGGTGTCCTGGTCACTGACGAGCCGGGCATGCTCGACGCCCTAGGACAGAGCGCGCGGACCCTGCGTCGCGGTACCTCGTCGATGCTGGTCGGAGGCGCCGAGGCGCCGATCGGGTCGCCGTTCTCACTGGCCTGCCAGGTCGGATCCGAGGTCCTGAGTCCGGGTGTCGACCCCACCACGGCCTACGTCCCCTTCACCGAGGGGGCCACCGGTCACGTCCCGGCCGAGGGGGCCGCCGTGGCCCTGGTGGAGCGGGCCGACGTGGCGCGGGAGCGCGGGGCCCGGATCCGGGCCGTCGTCGCCGGGCAGGCGAGCACCTTCGGGGGTGTCGGCGTCTTCGACCCCGGCGGTGAGGGTCTGCTGTGGGCGGCCCGGCAGGCGATGGAACGCGCCGGGGTCTCCCCCGAGGAGGTGGACGTCGTCTTCGCCGACGCCGTGGGCCTGCCCAAGGCCGACGCCGACGAGGCGGCCACGATCCGCCGACTCTTCCCGAAGGGGGTGGCCGTGACCGCCCCGAAGACCGGCTTCGGCCGGGCCTACGCCGGCGCGGGCGCCCTGGACGTGGCCGCGGCCGTTCTGAGCCTGGAGCACCGGATCATCCCGCCCACGCCCCATGTCCTCGACGCGCCCTTCGGCCTCGACCTGGTCGTCCGGGTCCCCCGACCCGCTCGACCGCGTACCGCCCTGGTGCTGTCGCGCGGTATGGGCGGCGCCAACTCGGCGGTCGTCCTCAAGCATCCCGAACACGCCTGAAACAGGAATTCCAAGGAGGAACATGTCCCAGAGGAACATCACGATCGAGGAGCTGGTGGAGCTGGTCTCCATCTGCGCCGGGGTCAGGACCGACGTCGCGACCGCTTCCACGAGTACCTTCGAGGAGCTGGGCGTCGACTCGCTCGGTGTCCTCGGCATCATCGCCGAGATCGAGCGCCGTGTGGGCCGCAAGCTGGGCCCGGACGCCGAGCTGGTGCCCTCCCCCACCGCTCTGATCGCCTTCGTCGCCGAGGGCGACGCCGTCACCGCGGACGGGGTGTGATCGTCGTGCCCGGACGTACCGAGAGCAGCATCCTCATCGACGCCCCCTACGACCTGGTCTGGGAGATGACCAACGACGTCGCCTCCTGGCCCGAGCTCTTCACCGAGCACGAGTCGGTGGAGATCCTCCACAAGGAGGACGACATCGTGCGGTTCCGTCTCACCAAGCGCCCCGACGAGCAGGGCCGGGTGTGGAGCTGGGTGTCCGAACGCGTCATGGACCGCGCCGCCGGTGTGGCGCGCGCCCACCGGGTGGAGACCGGGGCGTTCCAGTACATGAACATCGAGTGGACGTACGAGGACCGCCCCGACGGGGTCCTCATGACCTGGTGCCACGACTTCGCCCTGAAGCCGACCGCGCCGGTGGACGACGCCCAGATGACCCGCAACCTGGAGCGGAACATCCCCAAGGAGATGGCTTTGATCAAGGAGAAGGTCGAGGCCAGGGCCCTCGCCGAGAACCCGGTCGGCTGATCGGGTCGCGGTCGCCACCGCGGGCCCCGACCCTTCCCGGGGTCGGGGCCTCTCGCGTTCTCAGGACGCGCTGCCCTCGGAACCCCGCCCCGCCAGGCTCCGGGTCGGGTGGTCCATGGACCACCCCGGGCCACCCGGGATCCGGGTCGAGGAGGACTCGAAGGGCGTCTCTTTCCCTTGGGGCATGGGCGACAGGGTATCCGGGCCGCCGGAACCATCGATGCGGGTTACGACTTTCACCCACGCGGGACCGCGAAACCTAGTTTGCTGGGACGAGCGCACCCGAGTGCCCCGCCGTGCGCGAGGGTCGAGGGGTGCGCTCCGACCATGCCACGAGTTTCCACGGGGGAAGACGAGATGCGCGCAGCAGTGATGTACGGGGCGGGGGACGTCCGGGTCGAGACCGTAGCGGACCCGAAACCGAGAGAGAGCACCGACGCGGTCGTGCGGGTGGTGAGCTCCTGTGTGTGCGGAAGCGATCTGCACCTGTACCGTTCGATGCCCGCCATGCCGGAAGGGCTGCCGATGGGGCACGAGTTCATCGGGGTGGTCGAGGACACCGGGTGGGACGTCACCGGGTTGAAGAGCGGCGACCTGGTGGTCGCTCCGTTCTCCTACGCCGACAACACCTGTGCCCTCTGCCGGGAGGGGCTGCACACCTCCTGCCCGGAGGGCGGCATCTTCAGCGGGGCCCAGGCCGAGGCGGTCCTGGTCCCCCACGCCGAGGGCACCCTGGTGAGGCTTCCGGTGGAGGAGGACTCGGCCCTGCTGCCCTCTCTGTTGACCCTGGCCGACGTCTACACCACCGGCCACCACGCCGCGGTCACCGCCGGGGTGCGGCCCGGGAAGACCACCACGGTGGTCGGCGACGGGGCCGTGGGGCTCCTGGCCGTGCTGTCGGCGCGCCGTCTGGGGGCCGAACGGATCATCCTGATGGGCCGGCACACCGACCGCACCGACCTGGGGCGCCGGTTCGGCGCCACCGACGTGGTCGCCGAACGCGGTCCGGAGGGCATCGAGAGGGTCCGTGAGTTGACCGGCGGCGAGGGTACCCACACCGTCCTGGAGGCGGTGGGCCACCTGGACGCCTACGAGACCGCCGTGGGGGTGGTCCGGGCCGGCGGTGTGGTCAGCCGGGTGGGCGTACCGCAGTACGAACGGGCGCCGATCGGCTTCTCGACGGTGTTCGGCGGCAACATCACCCTGACCGGCGGACCGACCCCGGTGCGCTCCTACATCGAGGAGCTGCTGCCCGACGTGTTGGAGGGGCGGGTCGAGCCGGGCCTGGTCTTCGACCGGTCCGTCGATCTGGAGCGGACCCCGGAGGGGTACCGGGCGATGCACGCCCGCGAGGCGTTGAAGGTCCTCGTCCGGCCCTGAGCCCACCCGGAGAGAGCCCCGTCCGGAGAGGCGCTGTCGCGGAACGTCTTCGACGGTGTCTCCCCGGGGCTCACTCCTCGTCGAGAAGGAGCAGGTCCGCCAGCAGGGCCGTCCACTCGCGGACGTAGCGGTTCCTGGTCTCGACGTCGTCCGATGCCACCGATCTCCTACGTTCGCGCAGGTCGATGACGCGCTCCTCCCAGCAACGCCGTTCGTACTCGTCCACGGCCCGGTCGTGCAGTTCGACGTAGCGGGCGGAGAGCCTTCGACCGAGGACCGTGAAGGCCTCGTCTCCGAGAGGGTCGTCGGTGTGGTCGGGGCCGTGCAATCGACGCCTCTCTTCGATCCGGGGTCTTCGATCCGCTCGCGATCCGGTGAGGCGGGGCCGGTCGGTGGGGCGTTCGAAGGGCCGGACCATCGTAACGGGGGTGGTCGGACCGTCGCCGGGGTTCCGGTAGGAAATCCCGAGCGGCCGGTCCGGGACCTCCTCCATGGAGACGAAATCGGGAACCCGGGCACGTGTGGACCCGGGGCGCCGGTTACAGTGATGATCCTTTGCCCGTGGCTTCAGGAACCCGGTGTGAGTCCGGGGCGGTTCCGCCACTGTGAACCTCCATGACGGAGGTCAGCCAGACACTGGTCTCGGGCGATCCGACCGCCGATGGGGCGAGAACCCCGAGGGAGGAACCGGCCATGACGGCACGGGTCGCTCTGCTGTCCACTTCCGACACCGATCTGCTCTCCGCGCGGGCCAGTGGTTCCGCGTACACGTGGGCGAACCCCTCCCGCGCCACGGAGGCGGAGCTCACCGGCGCCGTCGACGGCGCCGATCTGGTGGTGGTGCGGCTGCTGGGGTCGCCGCACGACCTGTGGCCCGGTCTGGCCGCCGTCCGTGAACGGGGCACCCCTCTGATCGTCCTCAGCGGTGAGCAGCAGCCCAGCGCCGAGCTGATGGAGCACTCCACCGTGCCGATCGGGGTGGCGACCGAGGCCCATCGCTACCTGGCGGAGGGAGGACCGGCCAACCTCGGTCGGCTGCACTCCTTCCTGTCGGACACCGTGCTGTTGACCGGTGAGGGTTTCGAGGCTCCGCTGGCCCTGCCCGCGTGGGGTTTCGCCGAGCGCGACCGGCCCGTGGACCCGGATCTGCCGCGTGTGGGGATCCTCTACTACCGGGCGCACGAGGCCGGCGGGAACACCGCCTTCGCGCACACCCTGGCCGACGCCGTCGACGCGACCGGTCGGGCCGTCGGGGTCCCGGTGTTCGCCGGTTCGCTGCGCTCGGCGCCCGACGAACTGTACGAGGCCCTCGGCGACCTCGACGTCCTGATCGTCACCGTGCTGGCGGCGGGCGGCAGTGTTCCCGCGTCCGCGAGCGCCGGCGGGGACGACGAGGCCTGGGACGTGGAGCGGATGGCCGCGCTGGACGTGCCCGTCCTGCAAGGGCTGTGCCTGACCTCCTCCCGGGCCGCCTGGGAGGCCTCCGAGGACGGCGTCACCCCGCTCGACTCGGCGAGCCAGATCGCCATCCCGGAGTTCGACGGCCGGATCATCACCGTCCCGTTCTCCTTCAAGGAGATCGACCGCGACGGTCTGCCCCGCTACGTCGCCGACCCCGAGCGCTGCGCCCGGCTGGCCGGGACCGCCGTCGCCCACGCGCGGCTGCGGCACGTCCCGGTCGAGGCGAAGCGGATCGCGGTCGTGCTGTCCGCCTACCCCACCAAGCACGCGCGCATCGGGAACGCGGTGGGGCTGGACACGCCCCGTTCGCTGGTGCGCCTGCTGCGCCGGCTGCGGGCGGAGGGCTACGACCTGGGCTCCCCCGAGGATCTGCCCGGACTGGACCTGGAGGACGAGACCGAGGCCGGCGACGCCCTGGTCCACGCGTTGATCGCCGCGGGCGGTCAGGACGAGGACTGGCTGACCTCCGCCCAGCTCACCGAGGCCCACGTGCGGATCTCCCCGGAGGAGTACTCGGCCTGGACCGAGGGACTGCCCGAGGCCCTCAAGGAGCAGATGGTCGAGGCGTGGGGCCCCGCCCCCGGCCGGCTGTACGTGAACGACGACGGGGAGATCGTCCTGGCCGCGCTGCGCGCCGGCAACGTCGTCGTCCTGGTGCAGCCCCCGCGCGGCTTCGGGGAGAACCCGATCGCCATCTACCACGATCCGGACCTGGCGCCGAGCCACCACTACATGGCGGCCTACCGCTGGCTGGAGCACGGCTTCGGCGCCCACGCCGTCGTCCACCTGGGCAAGCACGGTTCCCTGGAGTGGCTGCCCGGTAAGAACGCCGCTCTGTCGGCCTCCTGCGCCACGGACGCCGTGCTGGGCGACCTGCCGCTGATCTACCCGTTCCTGGTCAACGACCCGGGCGAGGGCGCGCAGGCCAAGCGCCGCGCGCACGCCACGGTCATCGACCACCTCATCCCGCCGATGGCCCGGGCGGAGAGCTACGGCGACATCGCGCGGCTGGAGCAGCTTCTCGACGAGCACGCCAACATCGCCGCCATGGACCCGGCCAAGCTGCCGGCGGTCCGGGGCGAGATCTGGTCCCTGATGCGCGCGGCCGAGCTCCACCGCGACCTGGGGTTGGAGGAGCGTCCCGACGACGAGGAGTTCGACGACTTCCTGCTGCACGTCGACGGTTGGCTGTGCGAGATCAAGGACACCCAGATCCGCGACGGTCTGCACGTGCTCGGCGACGCGCCCGCCGGGGAGGCCCGGGTGAACCTGGTGTTGGCGATCCTGCGCGCCGCCCAGGTCTGGGGCGGGGTCGGTCGCGCCCTGCCCGGTCTGCGCTCCGCCCTGGGGTTGAAGGACGACGCTCCCACCGTCGAGGTCGACCGGGTGGAGGCGATCGCCCGCGATCTCGTGGAGCGGATGGAGGAGGCCGGCTGGGATCCGGCGTCCGTGATCGACCGGAGCGAGGACCCGGAGGTGCGTCCGGTCCTGGAGTTCGCCGCCGAACAGGTGGTGCCCCGTCTGGCCCGGACCACCGACGAACTCGACCACGTCCTGCACGCCCTGAACGGCGGTTTCGTACCGGCGGGCCCGTCGGGCTCTCCGCTGCGCGGGCTGGTCAACGTGCTGCCGACCGGCCGCAACTTCTACACCGTGGACCCGCGCGCCGTCCCCTCCCGGTTGGCCTGGCAGACCGGGCAGGCGATGGCCGATTCCCTGCTCCGCCGCCACTTGGAGGAGACCGGGACCTACCCGGAGTCGGTGGGGTTGTCGGTGTGGGGGACCTCGGCCATGCGCACGTCCGGCGACGACATCGCCGAGGTGCTGGCGCTCTTGGGCGTGCGCCCGGAGTGGGACGAGGCGTCCCGACGGATCCACCGGCTCGACGTGGTGCCCTTGGAGGAGCTGGGCCGGCCGCGTATCGACGTGACCGTGCGCATCTCCGGTTTCTTCCGTGACGCGTTCCCGCACGTGGTCGCCATGCTGGACGACGCCGTGAACCTGGTCGCCGACCTCGACGAACCCGAGGGGCTCAACTTCGTGCGGGCGCACACGCTCGCCGATCTGGAGACGCACGGCGACCGGCGGCGCGCCACCACGCGGATCTTCGGTTCCGCGCCCGGCTCCTACGGGGCGGGCATCCTCCAGCTGGTCGAGTCCGGGAACTGGCGTGACGACCGCGATCTCGCCGAGGTCTACACCAACTGGGGCGGCTTCGCCTACGGTCGTGGTCTGGACGGGGTTCCCGCCACCGACGACATGCGCGCCAACTACCGGCGGATCAAGGTCGCGGCGAAGAACATCGACAGCGCCGAGCACGACATCGCCGACTCCGACGACTACTTCCAGTACCACGGCGGCATGATCGCCACCGTGCGGGCCCTGACCGGCACCGAGCCCAAGGCCTACGTCGGCGACTCCACCACCCCGGACGCGATCCGCACCCGCCCCCTGGCCGACGAGACCGCGCGGGTCTTCCGGGCCCGGGTGGTCAACCCGCGCTGGATCGAGGCCATGCGCCGGCACGGCTACAAAGGGGCCTTCGAGCTGGCCGCCACCGTCGACTACCTGTTCGGTTTCGACGCCACGGCAGGGGTCGTCCACGACTGGATGTACGAGAGGTTGGCCGCCGAGTACGTCCTGGACGCCGAGACGCAGGAGTTCCTGCGCCGGTCCAACCCGTGGGCGTTGCACGGCATCGTCGAGCGTCTGCACGAGGCGGCGCGGCGCGGCCTGTGGGCGGAGCCGGAGCCGGAGACCCTCGAGGCCCTGACCGAGGTCTACCTGGAGGTCGAGGGGGACCTGGAGGAACGGGCGGAATGAGGGTACGGATCCTCGGCATCGGTATGGGGCCCGGACATCTGACCCGGGAGGTCGCCGAGGCGTTGGAGGGCTGCGACTACGCGGTGGCGGCCCGCAAACGTCGGGACGACGACCTGTTCGCTCTGCGTCTCGGTGTCTGCGACGCGTTCGACCTCCCCTTGGTCGAGGTCCCCGATCCCGAACGCGACCGTGACGATCCCGCAGACTACGGGGCCGCCGTCGCCGACTGGCACCGGGCCCGTGTGGTCGCCTTCGAGCGGGTGTTGGCGGAGCGCGGCGGCACCGCCGCGTTCCTGGTCTGGGGGGATCCGTCCCTGTACGACTCCACCCTGCGGATCGTGTCGGCCATCGCCGGGCGAGGGAACGTGCCGCTGGACTACGACGTGCTCCCCGGGATCGGGGCGCCCCAGCTCCTGGCCGCGCGGCATCGGATCGTGCTGCACGAGGTGGGGAGCCCGGTCCACATCACCCCGGCCCGTCGGCTGCGCGAGGCCGTGGAGTCCGGCCAGGACAACCTGGTCGTCATGCTGACCGGCCGGCACGGTCTGGAGGGGTTGGAGGCATGGTCCCTGTGGTGGGGCGCCAACCTGGGGACCGACTCCGAGGAGTTGGTGGCCGGCCGGGTCGGCGACGTGCTGCCCCGGATCGAGGAGGCCCGGCGCCGGGCCCGGGAGAGGGCCGGTTGGGTGATGGACACCGCGCTGCTGAGGAGGAACGGGTGAGCGGGAACGGTACGGGGCGCGTCGGGGCGTCCGGACTGCTGGTCGCCGGCGCCACCTCCGACGCCGGCAAGAGCGTGGTCACCACCGCCCTGTGTCGGGCCTTCGCCCGCCGTGGTGTCCGGGTCGCGCCGTACAAGGCGCAGAACATGTCCAACAACTCCATGGTCTGTCACGGCCCCGACGGCCGCCCCGCGGAGATCGGTCGGGCGCAGTGGGTGCAGGCGTTGGCCGCCCGCGCCCTGCCGGAGCCGGCCATGAACCCGGTACTCCTCAAACCGGGGAGCGACCGGCGCAGCCACGCGGTCCTGCTCGGCCATCCGGCCGGGGAGGTGTCCTCCTCGAACTGGGAGGAGGGCCGCCGCCACCTCGCCGAGGCCGCGCACGCCGCCTTCGACGACCTCGCTTCCCGCTACGACGTCGTGGTCGCCGAGGGGGCGGGCAGCCCGACCGAGATCAACCTGAGGGCGGGCGACTACGTGAACATGGGCCTGGCCCGGCACGCGGGTCTGCCCACGGTGGTGGTCGGCGACATCGACCGGGGCGGGGTCTTCGCCGCCCTGTACGGGACGGTGGCGCTGTTGGAACCCGCCGACCAGGAATTGATCGCCGGTTTCGTGATCAACAGGTTCCGCGGGGACCCGGAGCTGCTGCGGCCCGGGCTGGAGGACCTCGAACGGCTCACCGGACGTCGCGTGTACGGGACCCTGCCGTGGGATTCGCGGCTGTGGTTGGACTCCGAGGACGCCCTCGACCTGGAGGGACGGCGCGCGGACGGGGTCTCGGCCCGCCGTGTGGCCGTGGTGCGTCTGCCCCGGATCAGCAACTTCACCGACGTGGACGCGCTCGGTCTGGAACCGGGGCTCGACGTGGTCTTCGCCTCGGGGCCGCGCGACATCGCCGACGCCGACCTGGTGGTCCTGCCCGGTACCCGGTCCACCCTAGCCGACCTGGCCTGGCTGCGTTCGCGGGGGCTGGACGCGGCGATCGTCGAGCACGCCCGCCGGGGGCGGCCGGTGCTCGGCGTGTGCGGCGGGTTCCAGATGCTCGGCCGGGACGTCCACGACCCCGAGGGGGTGGAGGCCGAACCCGGGGCGTACGCGGAGGGGCTGGGCCTGCTCGACGTGCGCACCGACTTCACCCCGGACAAGACACTGAGGCTGCCGTCCGGCGAGGCGCTGGGGGCGCCCGTGGACGGCTACGAGATCCATCACGGCCGGATCACCGTGGGCGACGGCGTGGAGGCCTTCCCCGGCGGGGCCCGTTCGGGCGTCGTGTTCGGCACCATGTGGCACGGGGCGTTGGAGGGGGACGCCTTCCGTTCGGCCTTCCTCGCCGAGACGCTCGACCAGGAGCCGTCGGGGGTGGACTTCCCTGCCGCGCGCGAGCGACGGGTGGACCTGCTCGCCGATCTGGTGGAGCGGTACCTGGACGTGGACGCGCTGCTGGAGCTGGCCCGTTCCGGCGGCTCCGAGCCCATGCCCGTCCTGGCGCCCGGCGGCCCGCCCGCTCGCACGGCGGGGAGCGCCCGATGAGGCTGTTGCTGCTGGGCGGGACCTCCGAGGCCCGTGAGCTCGCCGCGCTGCTGGTCGAGGCCGGGGTGGACGTGACGTCGTCGCTGGCCGGCCGGGTGGCTCGCCCCCGTCTGCCGGTGGGAAAGGTGCGGATCGGCGGCTTCGGCGGTGTGGCCGGACTGCGCGCGGCCCTGGTCGACTACGACGCGGTGGTGGACGCCACCCACCCCTTCGCCCTGGGCATGAGCGCGAACGCGGTGGCCGCCCACGACGGGCTTCCCCTGCTGCGATTGCAGCGTCCCGGCTGGGAGCCCGACCCGGCCTGGCATTACGTCGACACCCACGAGGAGGCCGCGGAGCGGGCGGCCGCGCTGGGGGCGCGTCCGTTCGTGACGGTCGGCCGACAGGAGCTGTCCAGGCTGGTCCCGGCCCTCGGCGACCGCGCGGTGCTGGCCCGGGTGGTGGACGTGCCGGAGCCCGCTCCCCCGGCGGCCTGGCGGGTGGTGACGAGCCGCGGTCCCTACACCCTGGACGGCGAACGCGCGCTGATGACCGGGCACCGGGCGGACGTTCTGATCACCAAGGACTCCGGCGGCACCTACACCTGGCCGAAGATGGCGGCGGCTCGGGAGCTGGACGTCCCCGTCGTGGTGGTGCGGCGTCCACCGGACCCGATCGGGGTCCCCACCGTCCACGACGTGGAGACCGCCTTCGCCTGGGTGATCGCGCTGGAGCGGGGCGACGACCTCGACCGGGCCGGGCCCGTCCATGGAACCCGCCCCGACGACACGGGCTCTCAGGCGCCGACGTAGGCCGCCAGGTGCTCGCCGGTGAGGGTGGAGCGCGCGGCGATCAGCTCGGCCGGGGTCCCCTCGAACACGACCCGGCCTCCCTCGTGTCCGGCGCCGGGGCCCAGGTCGATGATGTGGTCGGCGTGCGCCATGACCGCCTGGTGGTGTTCGACGACGATGACCGACTTCCCCGAGTCGACGAGCCGGTCCAGGAGGGCCAGCAGCTGTTCGACGTCGGCGAGGTGCAGGCCGGTCGTCGGCTCGTCCAGGACGTAGACGCCGCCCTTGTCGCCCATGTGGGTGGCGAGCTTGAGCCGTTGGCGTTCGCCTCCGGACAGGGTGGTGAGCGGCTGTCCCAGGTGCAGATAGCCGAGCCCGACGTCGGAGAGCCGGCCCAGGATCCGGTGGGCGGCGGGCAGTCTCGCCTCACCGGCGCCGAAGAACGTCTCGGCCTCGGCCACCGACATGGCGAGCACCTCGGCGATGTCGCGTCCACCGAAGCGGTGTTCCAGGACCGAGGCCTGGAACCGCCGCCCCTCGCACTCCTCGCAGGTGACGGTGGCACCGGCCATCATCACCAGGTCGGCGTAGATCACCCCGATCCCGCCGCAGTTGGGGCAGGCCCCCTCGGAGTTGGCGCTGAACAGTCCCGGCTTGACCCCGTTGGCCTTGGCGAACGCCTTGCGGATCGGGTCGAGGAGCCCGGTGTAGGTGGCCGGGTTGCTCCGTCGGGAACCGCGGATCGCGCCCTGGTCGATCGAGACCACGCCCGCGTCGGAGGAGATCGAGCCGTGCACCAGGGAGCTCTTGCCGGAGCCGGCCACGCCGGTGACCACGACGAGCGTCCCCAGCGGGATGTCGACGTCGACGTCGCGCAGGTTGTTGGCCTTCGCGCCGCGGATCGGCAGGACCCCGGTGGGCGTGCGCGTGCTCTCCTTGACCCGGACCCGGTCGTCGAAGTGGCGTCCGGTGAGGGTGCCGGAGGAGCGCAGTCCTTCGACGTCCCCCTCGAAACCGACGCTTCCGCCCTCCGTCCCGGCCCCGGGTCCGAGGTCGACGACGTGGTCGGCGATGGCGATCGTCTCGGGCTTGTGCTCCACGACCAGCACCGTGTTGCCCTTGTCCCGCAGGTTCAGCAGCAGTTCGTTCATCCGACCGATGTCGTGGGGGTGCAGGCCGATGGTGGGCTCGTCGAAGACGTAGGTGACGTCGGTGAGGGAGGAGCCCAGGTGTCGGATCATCTTGACGCGCTGGGCCTCGCCGCCCGACAGGGTGCCCGAGGGACGTTCCAGGGAAAGGTAGCCCAGGCCGATGTCCACGAACGAGTCGAGGGTCCGTCGCAGGGTGGTGAGCAGCGGCGCCACCGTGCCGCGCGCCTCGCCTCCTCCGGCCTCGGCGCTCTCCTCGATCCCGTCGAGCCCCCGGACCCAGTCGGCCAGATCGCTGATCTGCATCGCGCAGGCGTCGGCGATGTTCACCCCTCTGATCCGCGATGAGCGCGCCCTCTCGGTGAGGCGGGTCCCGTCGCAGTCGGGGCAGGTGGTGAAGGTGACGGCCTCGTCCACGAACGCCCGGATGTGCGGCTGCATCGCCTCCCGGTCCTTGGACAGGAACGACTTGCGGATCTTGGGGATCAGCCCCTCGTAGGTGAGGTTGACCCCGTCGATCTTGACCTTGACGGGCTCGTGGTGGAGGAGGTTCCACCTCTCCTTGTCGGTGAACTCGCGGATCGGTTTGTCCGGGTCGACCAGCCCCGACTCGGCGTAGAGACGCACGGTCCAGAAGCTGTCCGACTTCCATCCGGGGATGGTGAAGGCGCCCTCGGAGATCGCCTTGGTGTCGTCGTAGAGGCGCGAGAGGTCGATGTCGGAGACCGTGCCGCGGCCCTCACAGGTGACGCACATGCCGCCGGTCCGGCTGAAGGTCGCCTTGACCGCCTTCCTCGCCCCGCGCTCGACCGTGATGGCGCCGCTCGCCTTGACCGAGGGCACGTTGAAGGCGAACGCCCCGGGCGGGCCGACGTAGGGGGTTCCGAGCCGGCTGAAGAGGATGCGCAGCATGGCGTTGGCGTCGGTGGCGGTACCGACCGTGGAGCGGGGGTCGGAGCCCATCCTCTCCTGGTCGACGATGATCGCGGTCGTCAATCCGTCGAGCAGGTCCACGTCGGGCCGCTCCGTGCGCGGCATGAACCCCTGGACGAAGGTGCTGTAGGTCTCGTTGATCATCCGCTGCGACTCGGCGGCGATCGTGTCGAACACCAGCGAGCTCTTGCCCGATCCCGAGACCCCGGTGAACACCGTGAGTCTGCGCTTGGGCAGGTCGACGGCGACGTCCTTGAGGTTGTTCTCCCGCGCGCCCCGCACGCGGATCAGGTCGTGGCCGTCGGCGGCGTGTCCGGAACCGGTGCTCATCGTCTCTTCCATCCCCTGGACCTCCTCGACGTCCACACCGATCCGGGCGGGTCGCCTGTCCGGCCACACGGTCGCCGTTGCTCGACGCCCTCCTCGGCCACGCGCCACATCGTGACACAGGGCGAGGACAGAACGGGGTGAACGCGACCGGCCCGTCCCGGATCAGGCCGAAGGGGCGGTGTCCGGGACGAGGCCGGCCAGGGCGGCCGTCAAACGACGCGTGATCTCCGGCGGGCGTACCGCCACTCGGATCCAGGAGGGGTCCAGCCCCGGGAAGGTGTCGGCCCTGCGCGCCGCGATCCCCTGGGCGCGCAGGCGCGCGTGCGCCCCTTCCCCGGCCCGCACGAGGACGAACGGAGCCCGTGAGGGGACGAACCCCACCCCGGCCTCGCGCAGCCCGGCTTCGAGATGGGAGCGCCATCCGTCGAGTTCACGGGCGCGGCGCTCCGCCTCGGGGACCGCCTCCTCCGAGGTACAGGCGATCATGGCCGCGATCGCGGGGGTGGACACCGACCAGGGCGTGCTCGCCCGTTCCAGCCCGCGCACGGCCTCGGAGTCGCCGACGAGGTATCCGGCCCTGATCCCGGGGATCGACCAGTGTTTGGTGAGACTGCGCAACACCACCAGCCCTTCGAACCGCTCCTCGACCAGGCTCTCCGGCTCCCCCGGCACCGCGTCCATGAACGCCTCGTCGACGACGACCAATCGCCCGGGGCGGCAGAGTCGACGCAGGTCACGGGCGGGGTGGAGAACTCCGGTGGGGTTGGTGGGGTTGCCCACGACCACCAGGTCCGCGTCGTCGGGGACGGCGTCCGGGTCGAGGACGAAACCTCTCTCGGCCGGGCAGAGCACGCTCGTGACGGCGTGTCCGGCCTGTTCGAGCGCGGCGTGCGGTTCGGTGAACTGGGGGTGGACCACGACCGGCCGTCGCCAGGAACGGAGCCGCGCGATCAGGGTGAACGCCTCGGCCGCTCCGGCGGTGGGCAGCACCTCGTCGACCCCGCGCCCGTGACGACGGGCGATCGCGGCCCGGGCCGGTGCGGGGTCGGGGTAGGCGTCGATCTCGCGCAGGCTCTCGGCGAGGGCGCGGTCGAGCCACACGGGACGCCGCCCCGGATGGACGTTGACGGCGAGGTCCAGCATCCCCTCGCCCACCTCGACGTCACCGTGGTGGCGGAGCGGGTCGGCGACGGGTTCCGCCACCGCCTCCGCCTTCAGGGACACGAGGTCGGGTGCCGGGACGGAGGCGGGCGCGGGTGGCGGGGTCGCGCGCGCGGCGTCGGCCAGACGTGCCGCGAAACGCGGACGGCCGGCCCAGTGGAGGTGCAGGTAGGAGGCGTGCAGCGTGTCGGAGGCGAAGCCCTCCGGAGCTCCATCGACGACCCAGGCCGGGCGTTCGGCGCAGGCTCCGGGGCTCATGCGGGTGCGGTGGAACTCGTGACCGGTGGCGCTCTCGCCCGCGCGGGTGAGCAGCGTGTCTCCGGGCGCGGTCGCCACCGGATAGCGCAGGGTGAGCCGCTCCGTCATCCGGGCGTGCGCGGGAAGGACCCCGGCCATGGCCCTGTCATCGAGCGACCCGGCCAGGTACAGCATGCCGGCGCACTCGGCGACGGTGGGCACCCCGGAGCGGACGGCGTCGCGCAACTCGGTCAGCAGGGCCCGGTTGGCGGCGAGCCGACCCGCGTACACCTCGGGGAAGCCGCCGCCGAGGTAGAGGCCCCGGGTCCCGGCGGGCAGCGCGGTGTCCACGAGCGGATCGAAGGCCACGACCTCGCATCCGGCGGCGGTGAGCAACTCCTCCGTCTCCGGGTAGCGGAAGGTGAAGGCCCGGCCGCCGGCCACCGCGATCACCGGCCGCGGACCGTCGGCGGCGGCGATCCCCGGTTCGTCGGCGGGATCCCAGGGGCGGGCGTCCAGGGCCGGGGCGGAACGGGCCAGCTCCACCAGCGCGTCCAGGTCGACGTCGCGCGCGACGCGCTCGCCGAGCCGTTCGACGGCGCGGGCCGACTCGGCCCGTTCGGCCGCCGGGACCAGCCCCAGGTGGCGGGAGGGCGCGGCGATCTCCTCGTCGCGGGAGACCACCCCCAGGACAGGGATAGGCATGGCCCGGGCGATCTCGGCGACGTTGCGGGCCGACCCGGCCTTGTTCAAGATGACCCCGACGACCTCGACCGCGGGATCGTAGGCGACCATCCCCGCCACCAGGGCCCCCGCCGAACGCGACATGCGGGACACGTCCACGACCAGCACCACGGGGGTCGCGGTCAGGGCCGCCACGTGCGCGGAGGAGGCGAACCCGTCGGTGCCGATCCGTCCGTCGTGCAGCCCCATCACGCCTTCGACGACGGCGATGTCGGCGCCGCGCGCCCCGTGCAGGAGCAGCGGCGCCACCCGCTCCTCGCCCACCAGGTGGGGGTCGAGGTTGCGGCCGGGCCGTCCGGTGCCCAGGGCGTGGTAACCGGGATCGATGTAGTCGGGCCCGACCTTGTGCCCGCTCACCGTGTGACCGGCGGCCCGGAGCGCCGCCATCAGCCCGGTCGCGATCGTGGTCTTGCCCTGCCCCGTCATGGGCGCGGCGATCATCAACCGGGGCGGGGCGGTCCCCTCCGGGCGGAGGGGGGACGTCACCATTCGATCCCTCGTTGGCCCTTCCGGCCGGCGTCCATCGGGTGCTTGACCTTGGTCATCTCGGTGACCAGATCGGCGGCCTCCAGTAGACGCGGGTCGGCCCGACGGCCGGTGATCACCACGTGCTGGCGTCCGGGACGGCTCTCCAGGGCGGCGACGACGTCCTCGACGTCGACCCACCCCCAGGCGATCGGGTAGGTGAACTCGTCGAGGATGAGCAGGTCGTGCGTCTGCTCGGTGAGCCTGCGCTTGATCTCCTCCCACCCCTGCGCGGCGGCGGCCGCGTGGTCCTCGGCCCCGTCGCGGTGGCGGATCCAGGACCAGCCGGAGCCCATCTTGTGCCATTCGACCGGGCCGCCCTCGCCGGTCTCCTCGTGGAGCCGGCCCAGGCGTTCCAGGACGGTCTGCTCGCCGATGCGCCACTTCGCCGACTTGACGAACTGGAACACCCCGATCCGCCAGCCCTGGTTCCAGCCGCGCAGGGCCAGACCGAACGCGGCCGTCGACTTGCCCTTGCCGTCACCGGTGTGGACGGCCAGGAGCGGAAGGTTGCGGCGTTGGCGTGTGGTGAGTCCGTCGTCGGGGACGACGGACGGCTGTCCCTGGGGCATCAGGCGGCCCTTTCTCGTACGGCGTCGCTCAGGGCGTCGGCGTCGACCTCGCCGACGGGCAGATGGTCGGCGTCCAGGCGGGCGGCGAGGGTGGCGGCCAGCCCCAGACGCAGGGGGCCGGACTCGCTGTCCACCACGACCGTGGTGACCCCGAGGCCGGCGACGTGGTCGGCGGCGTCCAGGGCACGACCGACGGCGCCCCGTCCCCCGGTGGCCCGGCCGTCGGTGACCACGACCAGGAGCGGACGCAGGCGCGCGTCGCGCAGGCGTTCCCGTCGGACCACCCGGGCAGCCTCCAGCAGCCCCTCGGCGAGCGGGGTGCGGCCGCCGGCGGGCATCTCGTCGAGACGGACGGCGGCCACGTCCACCGAACGGGTGGGCGGCAGCGTGAGTTCGGCCGTGCTCCCCCGGAAGGTGATCAGGCCGACCTTGTCGCGTCTGCGGTAGGCGTCCAGCAGGAGCGAGAGGATCGCGGTCTTGACCTCGGTCATGCGTTTGCGCGCGGCCATGGAGCCGGAGGCGTCGACACAGAACAGGACCAGGTTGCTCTCCCGGCCCTCCCGGATCGCGACGCGCAGGTCCTCCGGACGCAGCCGGATCCGCTCCCCCTCGCCCGGTCGTGAGGCGGCGGCCCGCACGGTCTCCACCAGGTGGAGCGAGGAGCCCCGGCCCGGGCCGGGGCGGGAGGCGCCGACCCGGCGGCCCCGGGTTCCGATGGCGCGGCTGCGTCGACCGTCGGCGCCCTCTCCGGTCCCCCGCACGGTGAACGTACGGGGGCGGTAGGGGGCGGCCGCCTTGGCCGTGGGGAGCGGGGCGGCGGACGGCCGGGACTCGGAGTCGGGGCGATCCTCGCCCACGGGTTCTTGCGGAGCGGGCTCCGGGATCGTCTCCGGCTCCGGGCCGGTCTCCTCACCGATCGGTCCGTCGGCCGGGCCCTCGGTGGGTTCGGGGCCTTCGGCGTCCGGTGCGCCGTCGCCCTCGGGCGGGGTGTCGACGGGGTCGTCGCCGCCGTCCGGGCCCGAGGGTTCCGGCGGATCGGGCGGGAGCTCCTCCTCGCCCAGGACCCGGTCGAGGAGCTCCTCGTCCAGCCCCGGGGCGTCGAAGGGGTTGCGCCTGCGCCGGTGCGGCAGGGCGAGGGTGGCGGCGCGGCGGATGTCGGCGCGGGTCACCTCGGTCCGCCCCTCCCAGGCGGCGTGCGCGACCGCCGTGCGGGCGGTGACGATGTCGGCGCGCAGACCGTCGACCTCGAAGGCGGCGCACACCTCGGCGATCTTGAGCAGCGCCGCCTCGGACAGCCGGACCCGGTCCAGGGCGTCGCGCGCCTCGGCGATACGCGCGGACAGGGCCCGCTCGGTCTCACGGTAGCGCTCGGCGAAGCCGGCCGGGTCGGTGTCGTAGGCCATCCGGCGTCGGACCACCTCGGCGCGGGCACGGGGCTCGGTCGGCGCGGCGATCTCCACGGTGAGCCCGAAGCGGTCGAGGAGCTGCGGGCGCAGCTCGCCCTCCTCCGGGTTCATCGTGCCGATGAGCAGGAAGCGGGCCGTGTGCTCCACGGAGAAGCCGTCGCGTTCGACGGTCACCCGGCCGGTGGCCGCCGCGTCCAGCAGGAGGTCGACCAGGTGGTCGTGGAGGAGGTTGACCTCGTCGACGTAGAGCAGCCCGCGGTGGGCTCGGGCCAGTAGTCCGGGTTCGTAGGCGACCTGTCCTCGGGTGAGCGCCTGCTCCAGGTGCAGGGAGCCCAGGACCCGGTCCTCGGTGGCGCCGACGGGGAGTTCGACCAGCCGGACCGGCCGGCTCTCCACCGGGGTCTCGGGGCCGAAGGGACCATCGGGCGAGTGCTGTCCGGGGTCGGCCGGATCCACGGAGAAGCGGTCCCCGCAATGGACGTCGATGGGCGGCAGCAGGGAGGCCAGCGCCCGCACCGCGGTGGACTTGGCGGTGCCCTTCTCGCCGCGGACCAGGACGCCGCCGATCTCCGGCGAGACGCTGGTCAGGACCAGGGAGAGTCCGAGGTCGTCGAGGGGTTCGGTGTCGCAACCGACGATCGCGGAGAAGGGAAAGTGCGAAGACCGCAATGGCATGTGAGGCTCCCGCTCGTTTCGCCATACGTCATGGGCGGGCGCGAGGCCGGTCTTCGGACTTGCCGGGTCCTCCTCACGGAGGCTCGGTTCACCGCAGCGGGCCTGTGCCGGAATCTCACCGGGCTTCCCAGATTCTCCCCTCCCGCCGTCACCACCGTTTCCGATGGCCGGGCGGGCAGGGGCACCTCGCGCCTGTTGCCCGCCACGATAGCGTCAGGGCCATGAAGGACGACACGCGCCCTCCCCGTCGGGCGCCCGGCCGGGCCCTGCCGGGCGAGACGCCCCTCCCCGCCGAAGGGGTCGGGATCACCGTCGTCGGTGTCGGGGCCGACGGCTGGTCCGGGCTGCCCGAACGCCTGCGCACGCTGGTTCTGGAGGCGGAGGTGGTGCTGGGCGGCCACCGGCACCTGTCCATGCTTCCGGAGACGCCCGGGCAACGCCGCGAGCCCTGGCCCTCCCCGCTCCGTGAGGGGCTGCCCGACCTGTTGGCCTCCCTCGACGGGGCCCGTACGGTGGCGCTCGCCTCCGGAGACCCGTTGGTGTCGGGGATCGGCACCACCCTGATCGACGCGCTGGGTCCCGAGACCGTACGTCTGGAACCGGCCGTCTCCTCCGTCGCCCTGGCCCGCGCCCGTATGGGGTGGCCCGCCGAACGGTGCGCCGTGGTGAGCCTCGTCGGCCGGGACCCCCGCCCGCTTCTGCGCAGACTCGCGCCGGGACGTCGTGTCCTGGTGCTCTCCTCCGACGCGGGCACGCCCGCGACGGTCGCCGGGATGCTGGTCGGCGCCGGGTACGGAGAGAGCCGGATGACGGTCCTGGGCGACCTGGGCGCGCCCTCGGAGTCACGGTTGGAGGGCACGGCCGAAGGATGGGCGTCCATCCCCGTCGAGAAGGTCTCCGCCCTGCACGTGCTCGCCCTCGAACTCGCCGGACCGGTCGGGTACGGCCTGGTCACCGGACTTCCCGATGACGCCTTCGAACACGACGGCCAGCTCACCAAACGGGACCTGCGCGCCTCGGCCCTGGCCCGATTGGCGCCCTCGCCCGGACAGCACCTGTGGGACGTGGGCGCGGGGGCCGGATCGATCGGCATCGAGTGGATGCGCGCCCACCCGACCTGCTCGGCCGACGCCGTGGAGGCGAACGCCGACCGGGCGGCGCGGATCGAACGCAACGCCGGACGGCTGGGGGTCCCCGGTCTCCGGGTGGTCACCGGCCGGGCCCCGGAGGCGCTGGGCGATCTCGCCGGGCCCGACGCGGTGTTCGTCGGCGGTGGCGCGACCCGGCCGGGCGTACTCGACGCCTGCCTGGACGCCCTGTCGCCGGGCGGCCGGCTCGTGGTGCACGGCGTGACCCTGGAGACCGAGGCCCTGCTCGCGGACGCCCGCCGTCGTCACGGCGGAGAGCTCACCCGGATCCAGGTCGAGACCGCCGCGCCCGTCGGCACCTTCACCGGGTGGACGCCCGCGCGCACGGTCACCCAGTGGGCTCTGACGGTCGACCCTTGACCCTGGGGCGGCACGGATCGTAGAGGTGGGACTCCCCTCCCCCGCGCGGGTCCAGGGCCCGGCCCACGAGGATCACGGCCGCCTGCCGGAGTCCGGCCCCCTCCACCAGGTCGGCGATGTCGGCGACCGTGCCGCGCAGCACCGACACGTCCGGATGGCCGACCTTGTGCACCACGATCACCGGGCAGTCGTCGCCGTACTCGGGGGCGATCTCGACCATCAGTTCCCGGACGCGGCGGATCGCCAGGTGCAGGACCAGGGTGGCCCGCGTCCGGGCGAACGCGGACAGGCTCTCGGTGTCCGGCATCGCCGTCGAACGGGCCCGGGTCCGGGTCAGCACCACCGACTGGGCCACCAGCGGCACGGTCAGCTCCCGGCCGACCAGGGCCGAGGCGGCCGCGTAGGCGGGCACCCCCGGGGTGACGTCCCAGGGGACGCCGTGGGCGTCGAGTCGGCGGGTCTGCTCGGACAACGCGGAGTACAGCGACGGGTCGCCCGAGGTGAGCCGCACGACCTCGCGGTCCCCGGAGTGCGCCGCGACCAACAGTTCGGTGATGCGGTCCAGGTCCAGACCCTGGGTGTCGATCGCCTCGACGTCGGACGCGCAGTGGGAGAGGACCTCCGCGTCCACGTAGGTGCCGGGGTAGAGCACCACGTCGGCCGCCGCCAGCATGCGGGCGGCGCGCAGCGTCAGCAGGTCGGCGGCGCCGGGGCCCGCCCCCACGAAGTGGACGGTCACGTCCTCACCCACCTGGGGGTCCAGACCCGGCCGGCCGGGTCGACCCGGGTCCCGGAGGCGCCCACGATCAGCAGACAGCGCATGTCGATCGTGGTGGTGTCGAGCTCTTTCAAGGTGGTCGTCAGGAGGGTCTCTCCCTCCCGACCGACGTCGCGGCCGACGACGACCACGGTGTCGGGGTCGCGGTGCTCCAACAGGATCCGTCGGGCGTGGGCGATCTGCTCGGTCCGAGAACGGGAGGCCGGGTTGTACACGGCCAGCACCAGGTCGGCCTCGGCCACGGAGCGGAGCCGGCGTTCGATCACCTCCCAGGGCTTGAGCCGATCCGACAGGCTCATCACCGCGAAGTCCCCACCGATCGGCGCGCCGGCACGGGCCGCCACCGCCTGGACGGCACTGACCCCGGGCAGCACCCGGACCGGTACGTCCCGGTGGACGGGGTCCTGGGCCGCCTCGAACACGGCGGTGGCCATACCGAAGACGCCGGCGTCCCCGCCCGAGACCACGGCGACGCGCTCGCCCCGACGGGCCAGGTCCAGGGCCAGACGCGCGCGGTCGATCTCGACGGTGTTGCCGGAGGAGTGGCGGGTCAGGCCCGCGCGCTGGGGGACCCGGTCGACGTAGGGGCCGTAGCCCACCACGTGGTCCACCTCGGCCAGCGCCGCCGTGGTCTCGGGGGTGATCCAGTGGTCGGGGCCGGGCCCCAGGCCGACGACCAGCAGTTCGGCCTCGGCCGTCGCGGACTCCGGGGTCCGCGCCTCCGTCACGGCGCCGTCCCTGGAGCGCCGACCGTTGAGGCTGTCCCCGGTGACCAGGATCAGGGAGAAGTAGGGCACCGTGTCGGGGTCGACCTCGGCCACCGGGAGACGGCGTTCACGATCCATCGAGGCGCGCTCGACGTAGACCGCGTGCTCCAACCGGCCGGCCGCCTCCAACGCCCGACGGACGGCGGGGAAGGTCCGGCCCAGCTTCATGATCACGGCCGCGTCGGTGTCGGCGAGCCGCCGCGCCAACTCCGGTTCGGGCAGGGTGCCGGGCAGGACCGTGAGCACGTCGGTCTGGCGGGCCAGGGGCGCCGCCGCCGTGGCCGTGGCCGCCGTGAACGCGGGCACGCCGGGCACGATCTCCGTCTCGTGGTGTTCGGAGAGCCGGTCGTGCATGTACATGTACGAGCCGTAGAACAGCGGGTCGCCCTCGGAGAGCAGGACGACGTCCCGGCCGGCGTCGAGGTGGGCGGCCAGGCGCGCGGCGGACTCCTCGTAGAAGTCGGCCAGGGCCCCTTCGTAGCCGCCGGGATGGTCGGTGGCGCCGGTGGTCACCGGGTAGGTGAGCCGCTCCTCGATCGCCCCCTCGGGGATCAGGTCGGCGGCGATCCGGCGGGCGTTGGACCCTCGCCCGGAGGCCGCGTGGTAGGCGACGACGTCGGCCTCACCGATGAGGCGGGCCGCTTTGAGGGTGATCAGTTCGGGGTCTCCCGGACCCACACCGACACCTCGAAGACGTCCGGTCACTCTTCCTCCTTGGCCAGGGCGTTGAGGGCCGAGGCGGTCATCGCCGATCCTCCCCGACGGCCGAGCGCGACCACGTGGGGGACGTCGATCCCATGCCGTTCGGCCAGCTCGGTGAGGGCCTGCTTGGACTCGGCGGCGCCGATGAACCCGACCGGGCAGCCGATGATCGCGCTCGGCCTCGGGGCCCCGTCGATCAACATCTCCATCAGGTGGAACAGGGCCGTGGGGGCGTTGCCGACGGCGACGACCGCGCCCTCCAACATCGGTTCCCACAGGGAGACCGCGGCCGCGCTGCGGGTGGTGCCCCACTCTCGGGCCAGGGCCGGCACGCGGGGGTCTCCGAGGAGGCAGAGCACCTCGTTGTCGGCCGGTAGCCGGCTCCTGGTCACCCCGGTCGCGACCATGGTGGCGTCGCACAGGATAGGCGCGCCGGCCCGCAGCGCCGCACGCGCGGCGGACACCAGACCGGTATGGACGACCAGGTCCTCGGCCAGGTCGACCTGACCGGTGCCGTGGATCATGCGCACCGCGAGCCGTTCGGCGTCGGCGGGCAGGTGGTCGAGCCGGGCCTCGCTCCGGATGGTCGCGAACGAGTCGACGTAGATCGCGGGTCCGTCGTCGATGTAGTCGTAGCGTCTGGGCGGGCGTTTCGGGGTGGTCACCGTGTCCCTCCGGGGATGAGGACGCCACGCCGGGGCGTGACGACGAGTGCGTCGTGGCCGGCCGCGCGGGCCTCCTCCACGAGTTCCGTGATCGCGGCACGGTCCAGCCCCTCCTCTGGCACGGCCACGTGGCGGCCGCCGTCCGGGAGCGGGCCGTGCGGCAGGGGTGGTGCCGGGTCCGGCAGGCGGGGGTCCGGCCGGGCCGGTTCGGCCAGGGGGGAGGAGAGCTCGGTGACGTGCCAGGGCGCCGTGGGACCGGAGCCACGCCGTTCGAGGAAGGTCTCGGCGAGTCGGATCAGCGTCCCGGCGGCCTCGTCGAGGGGGACCGTCGCGCCCGGGTGTTCGCCGACCCGGAGCTGGGCCGACCGGTCGTCGAGGGCGGTCAGGCCCAGGTCACAGGTGCGGTCGAGCAGGTCACCGCGGCCGTCGTCCAGGACGAAGAGGAAACGGCCCGGAAGGGAGGCCAGACGAGGGTTCGCGCACAGCAGCCGGTCCAGTTCGGCCGCGACCGGCCGTAGGTCGGCCCGCCCTCCCGACGTGCCCGTGCACGGGGAGACCATCACGTTGCGGACCAGTTCGTGGGTGCGCGAGGGCAGGAGTCCGGTCGCCTCCAGGGAACGGAGCGCCTCGGGGTCCAGCCTCCCCTCCCGTCCGGGCAGGGCGCGCAGTTGGAGGTTGGCCCGACCGGTGACGTGGACCCGCCCGTCGCCGTACTCCTCGGCCACCGAGGACAGGGCGGTGAGCGCCGGAGCGGGTACGCGGCCTCCGATGAGGCGGAGTCTGACCAGGAGGCCGTCGTCGGCGGGCCAGGGGCGCAGGGCTCCGGGGCAGCGGTCGTGCCGGGTTCGGGGCACGGCGGTCGGGGACATGCGGGTCCTTCGATCAGGGGCCCGTTCGCGAGGCCCGCGGGAACCTGGCGGACCGTCACCGCCAGCGCCAGCAGGTCTTCGGACTCGGGGTCGACCGGTGCGGAACGCCTTCCCGGGCTCCCCGCCCAGTGGCCGTCCCGGGACCTCGGTCCCGGAACACGTCCGCCCGTCACCCTCACCGCTGCGCGTCAGTCCCGGATTCGCACCGGGTTCCCTGCTCCATGAGGTGGAGTTCGACTGGCCAGACGAGATTACCGTGTCCGGTTCGAGCGGATCGTCCCGGGGCCGCGGGGACCCTGCCTCGAGGGCCGGGAGACGTGATCAGGAGAGCGGTGGGCACGGCGAAGGGGACCCCACAGGGCCGGCACGCCCATGGAGGGCGCCCTGGGGATCGAGGGAGGGGGCTCTCAGGAGACGCGCGCCTCGGAGCAGGAGCCGCACAGGCCCCAGTAGACGACCTCGGCCTCGTCGATCTCGAACCCGTGGTCGTCGGAGGCGGTGAGGCAGGGAGCGTGGCCGACGCTACAGTCGACGTCGGCGATGGCGCCGCAGGAACGGCAGACGACGTGGTGGTGGTTGTCCCCCACCCGCGTCTCGTAGCGGGACACCGTGCCCTGCGGTTGGATGCGGCGCAGCAGACCCACGCCTGTCAGGGCCTTGAGGACGTCGTAGACGGCCTGGCTGGACACGGCGCCGATCTCTTCGCGCACGACGCGGATGATCGAATCGGTGTCCGCGTGCGGGTGGGCGTGCACGGCGGAGAGGACGGCCAGTCTGGGACCGGTCACCCGGAGCGCGGACTCGCGCAACATCCGCTCGAAGTCCGAGGGGGTCGGCATACTCGTTGGACCTTCCGTCTTTTCTGGATCAACTCAAATAATGTGATCGTTCCATTCTAATGGGGCGAGAGTTCCGCCGGGCCTGCCCACACCCCTGTCACCGTGATCGACGTCGGCGGCGGCGCGCGGATCACCCGACCCTCGAGCGCACCCTATGCCCGATCGTTCTCCCGATCCGGCCCGGATCATGCGCGTGGCCCGGCTTTCCGAACATCCGGACCCCGCACGCCATTCCCTCGGGGCCCTCGAACCCACCGGCGGAGAGGGCCGCGCCCGGGGGCGGATCTCACATTCACCGACCCCGGACATGCGACCGCCACCGGCCCCGGAAGCCTCGGGGACGGTGGCGGCGCGGTGGTCGCGAGGGTCAGTCCGTGCCGGACTCCATCGCGGCGTGGTCGAGCCACTCGGCGTCGTCGACCTCGCCGCGAGAGGCGATCTCCTGGGCGCCGCCCTCGGGCATGGCGCCGATGAGACCGGTCGAGGCCGCCTGGGCGGCGCCGATCGAGGTCGGGTGCTCGCTGCCGACCATGCCGAGCCGGGAGTAGTCCTCCAGCTTGGCGCGGGAGTCGGCGATGTCGAGGTTGCGCATGGTGAGCTGGCCGATGCGGTCGCCCGGACCGAAGGCGGAGTCCTCGGTGCGCTCCATGGACAGCTTGTCCGGGTGGTAGCTGAACGAGGGGCCCGTGGTGTCGAGGATCGAGTAGTCCTCGCCCCGACGCAGCCGCAGGGTGACCTCGCCGGTGACGGCGGTGCCCACCCAGCGCTGGAGCGACTCGCGCACCATCAGGGCCTGCGGCTCCAGCCAGCGCCCCTCGTACATGAGCCGGCCGAGACGCCGACCGTCGTTGTGGTAGCTGGCGAGGGTGTCCTCGTTGTGGATGGCGTTGACCAGCCGCTCGTAGGCGGCGTGCAGCAGCGCCATGCCCGGGGCCTCGTAGATGCCGCGGCTCTTGGCCTCGATGATGCGGTTCTCGATCTGGTCGGACATGCCCAGACCGTGGCGGCCGCCGATGGCGTTGGCCTCCAGGACCAGGTCGACCGAGGAGGCGAAGGTCTTGCCGTTGATCGTGACCGGCCGGCCCTGCTCGAAGCCGATGGTGACGTCCTCGGGGACGATCTCGACCTCGGGGTCCCAGAAGCGCACGCCCATGATCGGGTCGACGAGCTCGATGCCGGTGTCCAGGTGCTCCAGGGCCTTGGCCTCGTGGGTGGCGCCCCAGATGTTGGCGTCCGTGGAGTAGGCCTTCTCCGTGCTGTCCCGGTAGGGCAGGTCGCGCTCGGCCAGCCACTCCGACATCTCCTTGCGGCCGCCCAGCTCGTTGACGAAGTCGGCGTCGAGCCACGGCTTGTAGATACGCAGGGAGGGGTTGGCGAGCAGACCGTAGCGGTAGAACCGCTCGATGTCGTTGCCCTTGTAGGTGGAGCCGTCGCCCCAGATCTGGACCCCGTCCTCCAGCATGGCGCGGACCAGCAGGGTGCCGGTGACGGCGCGGCCGAGGGGGGTGGTGTTGAAGTAGGGCCGTCCACCGGAACGGATGTGGAAGGCACCGCAGGCCAAGGCGGCCAACCCCTCCTCGACCAGGGCGGCGCGACCGTCGACCAGGCGGGCGATCTCCGCGCCGTAGTCGGAGGCGCGGCCGGGCACCGACTCGATGTCGGGCTCGTCGTACTGGCCGATGTGAGCGGTGTAGGTGCACGGGACGGCACCCTTCTCGCGCATCCACGCGACCGCGACCGAGGTGTCGAGGCCTCCGGAGAAGGCGATTCCGACGCGCTCGCCGGCGGGAAGGGAAGTGAGTACCTTGGACATGACAATAAGCATGCACCCTTATGAATGAACATGCAATTCGGATCGGCGCGCGATCCTGTGACCCTCGTCATCCCACCACCCCCGACCTGCGGGTACCACCCTCCGAAACCGGGCCGCCCGGTTCGACCGGACCCCCTTCCTCCGCTCCCCGGCGACGACCACGACCCCGCGCCCCGGCCACCGTCCCATCACGGCTCCGACCAGAACGACGAGGGGGTGTTGACGCGGGGGGAGGCGCGGTATATCGCTGTCACACGGTGGGTCCGCGCACGGCAGGGGCGGGTGACGGACCCCGACGCCCCCTCCCCGCCCCGGGAGCCGCATGATCGTCATCGGTGTGTCCTCCGGCACCTCGGCGGACGGGATCGACGTCGCCGCCGCCCGGTTCGCCCTGGACGGCGACCTGATCCGGTTGACCCCGCTGGGCCACCTCGACCACCCCTACCCCGACGGTCTGCGGCGGGAGCTCCGTTCGGCCCTGCCTCCGGCGTCGACCACCCTGGAGACGGTCTGCCGGCTCGACACCCTGATAGGGCGCGAGTTCGGCAGGGCCGCGCTGGCCGGCATGGAGGCCTTCACCGAGGGCCGGGCCGACCTGATCTCCTCGCACGGGCAGACGCTCTTCCACTGGGCCGAGGGGCCCACCGTGCACGGCACCCTCCAGATGGGCGGACCCGCCTGGATCGCCGAGGCCACCGGGGTCCCCGTGCTCTCGGACCCGCGCACCGCCGACGTCGCCGCGGGCGGCCAGGGCGCCCCGCTGGCCGCCGTCCTGGACACCCTGCTGTTGGGCGAGCGGAACGAGGCCACCGCCGCGCTCAACCTCGGCGGGATCGCCAACGTGACCGTCGTACGCCCGGGGCGAGACCCCCTGGCCTTCGACACCGGCCCCGCCAACACCCTGCTCGACTCCGCCATGCGGCTGATCACCGACGGGGCGATCGACCTCGACGTCGACGGGCGGCTCGCCCGCTCCGGCGCCCCCGTCCCCGAACTCCTGGACCACCTGCTGGCCGAGCCCTACTACCGACAGGCCCCGCCCAAGTCGACCGGTCCGGAGCTATTCGGGCCCGACCACCTGGAGGCGGCCCTGCGCGCGACGGGCCGCCCCGACGACGGCGACCTGCTCGCCACCCTGGTCGAGCTCACCGCCGTCACCGTCGCCGACGCCCTGCGCCCCCACGGGGTCGTCGAGGTGCTGGCCTCCGGAGGTGGCACCCGCAACCCGGCCCTGATGGATCGGCTCGCCGCCCGGCTCGGACCGGCCCGGCTGGACACCGTCGACGCCCTGGGGTTGGACGGCGACGCCAAGGAGGCCTACCTGTTCGCCCTGATCGGCTTCCTGAGCGCGCACGGACTCCCCGCCGCACTCCCCGCGTGCACCGGGGCCCGCCATTCCGCCATCGCGGGCTCCTTCACCCCGGGATCCGGGCCGCTCCGGCTCCCCGAACCGGCCGATCGGCCCCCGCGACTCCTACGCGTCGAACCGGCCCCCTGATCCGGGTCGCCGACCTTCACGGGACCTCGGACCCGGCCCCCGTCCCCGGAGCCCACCGCCCGCCCCGTCGACCCTCCGGAGGAACCGCCCGGTGCAGACCATCGACATCGTCGTCATCGTCCTCTATCTGCTGTGCTCGGCCTGGTTGGGGCTGAGGCTGTCCGGTCGCCAACGCGACATCAAGGACTACTTCATCGGAGATCGGCGGCTGCCCTGGTGGGCCGTGTGCCTCTCCGTGGTGGCCACCGAGACCAGCGCGCTCACCGTGATCAGCGTTCCCGGGATCGCCTACCTGGGCGACGTCACCTTCCTCCAGGTCGCCGTGGGCTACCTGGTCGGCCGGATCGTGGTCGCCTTCCTGCTGCTGCCCCGCTACTACCGGGGCGAGATGACCACCGCCTACGCCTACCTGGGGCTGCGGTTCGGTCGAGGCATGCAGGCCACCGCCTCGGTCACCTTCCTGTTCACCCGGCTGCTCGCCGACGGGGTGCGCCTGTTCGCCGCCGCCATCCCGATGAAGATCGTCCTGGACTCGTTCGGTCTCGGCGTCTCCTACTTCGCGATCGTCGCGGTGATGGGCGCCGTGACCATCCTGTACACGCTGGTCGGCGGGATCCGCGCGGTGGTGTGGGTGGACGTGCTCCAGATGGGTCTCTACGTCCTCGGCGGGATCGTGGCCCTGGTGGTCATCGCCGTGAACCTGGACGTGAACTTCCTGTCGGTCGCGGCGGAGGAGGGCAAGACCCGGTTCCTCGACCTCACCTCCGACCCCGTCTCCTCCCCCTACGCGACGGTCACCGCCGTCCTGGGCGGGGCCCTGCTGTCGACCGCGTCGCACGGGGCCGACCAGATCATCGTGCAGCGGCTTCTGGGCTGTCGCAGCCTGCGCGACGCGCAGAAGGCCGTGATCGTCAGCGGGGTCGTGGTGTTCGCCCAGTTCGCGCTGTTCCTGACCGTGGGGCTGGCGCTCTACTCCTACTTCGAGCGGGCCACGATCGAACGGCTCGGGATGGGCACCTCCGACGAGCTCTTCCCGGTGTTCATCGCCGAAGGGCTTCCCCCCGGTCTGTCCGGGCTGTTGTTGGCCGGGATCATCGCCGCCGCGATGAGCACCCTGTCGTCGTCCCTGTCGGCGCTGTCGTCCTCCTCCATGTCCGACCTGTACCAGCGGTTCTCGCGCCGGACGCTCTCGGACGGCGAGGCCCTGCGCCTGAGCCGACTGTTCACCCTGGGCTGGGGTCTGGTGTTCATCGTCGCCGCCGCGATGTTCACCGGCACCGACAACCCGGTGGTCGAACTGGGGCTGTCGGTCGCCAGCATCACCTACGGAGGGTTGCTGGGGGCGTTCTTCCTGGGCTTGTGGGTGCGCCGGGCCCGCCAGGCCGACGCCGCCGTCGCCTTCACGGTGGCCGTGGCGACCATGGCCTGGCTGTTCCTGTTCGCCCCGGGATTGGTCGGGTTCACCTGGTACACGGCGATCGGCAGCGCCATCACCGTGGGTCTGGGCGCCCTGCTGTCCCTGCGCCATCGGGACGAGGCCCCGGAGATCGAGACGGCGGAACGCCCCTCCCCACTGGAGGAGGAGCGCCCCTGAGCCGCGGTCCGGGACGGGGCCACGACGGTCCCGTCCCGGACGGCGCGGATCATTCGTACTCGGTGCCGCCCTTGCGGGTGAGGTAGGCGTCGGAGACGAACTTGGCGATCGCGCGACCGCCCAGCTCCTTCGAGAACCGTTCCCTGGCCGGTCGGACCACGAGGCCCTCACGGATGTTCAGGGCGCGCCCGCTCCAGGTCTCGGCGCCCGAGGCCGCCGCGATCAGCAGGGCCTCGTCGTAGGGGCCCTCGTGGAGCACGGGGACCGCGGGCAGCCCCACCTCGGCGAGGAGACCGCCCAGGTCGGCGGAGTCGACCCAGACACGTCGACCGTCCACGTCCAGAGCGACGTCGAACACGGCGTACCCCGGCGCCTCCTCGGTCCGACCGGTCTCTCCGTAGCCCAGGTCCTGGACACCTGAGCCGAAGACCTCACCGAACACGCCGACCCTGCGGGCTCCGAAGCGCTCGGCCAGGGCGCGGGCGGCCTTGCCGACCTCGGCGGCGCGGACCGCCCTCCAGTACAGGTTCCCGTCGTCGGGGGCCAGGGCGAGGTTCTTGCCACCGTGTCCCTTCGAGGAGACGAACTCCTCGCCGCTCTCGGCCAGCAGCGTGTAGAGGCAGGCGGTGCCGTGGATCTTCTCGGTGGCGACGACCGGCTCGCCCGACTCGAAGACGCCCGGGTAGCGCTTGACGTTCTCGATCTCGATCCACCGGAGGAGATCCGGGGCGGCCACGACGTCGCCGCTCAGGTGCACGGGCACCTCCGGGACCCACTTGGTGATCCCGAGTTCGGCGGAGAGGTCGGTGCCGGCCTCGTGCTCGGCCGCCAGGTCGCGGTCGGCGAGCGCGGCGGGACGGCAGACGATGCCCTGGGAGAGTTCGCCTCGGAGCCGGATGGCCTTGACCCGGTTCCGTTTCGACCCCGCGAGCCGTCCGGTCAGACCGATCTCCTCGATGAGGTCCTCGGGCAGGAGGGCCCCCTCGGGGATGTAGACGGCCCAGTCGCCCGTCCGGTAGGCGCCCTTGGCCACGACCGCGTGGAAGAGCCCGACCTTCGCCAGCTCCAGGGCGTCGGCGTCGGGGTGCGGCAGGATCGTGAGTCGTTCGGCGGTGACCCGGAGGGTGGACATGAAAGGACTCCTGGGGGGAGGTGTCGATGCGGATGGTGTCCCGGCCACTATCACGGAGGACGTGCCGGGATCACAACGTCTTTTCCATCCCTACCGGACCGCTGTGACGATCAGGGGAAGCGTCGGGGGCCTGCGCCGTCCCGCCCGAGCACGTCGTCCGGGTTGGAGTAGGGGCAGGAGACCAGGGACAGACAGCCGCAGCCGATGCAGTCGGAGAACCGGTCGCGCAGGGCGGTCATCTCCTCGATACGCCCGGACAGGTCGTCGTACCACTCGCGGGAGATCCGGGCCCAGTCGCGTTTGGTGGGCAGCCCCTCGTCGGGGAGACCGTCGAGGGCCTCCTTGATGCGCTCCAGGGACATCCCCAGACGTTGGGCCGTTCGGATGAACGCGATGATCCGCAGCGTGTCCCGGCGGTACTCACGACGGTTTCCCGCCGTACGCCTGCTGTCGATCAGCCCGAGGCTCTCGTAGTAGTGCAGCGTCGAGACCGCCACGCCCGCGCGCTCGGCGATCTGGCCGGGCTTGAGCCAGGTGATCTCCGGGTCCAACGGCGGCACGGTCCACCTCCTCGTCCTGGGCGGTCCGATGTTCTCGGACCGTGCTTGACATCAAGTCCACTTGACGTAGTGGACTCTACGCGACGGCGGTCCGGACGGCGGGGCGCCGATCGATCGAGGAGTGGACGATGACACCGACCGTCTGGGCCGACGTGAGATGCCCCTGGTGCTGGATGGGGCACCGCTCCCTGGCCGCGGCCTTGGAGCGAAGGGACCGGAGGGAACCGGTGGTGCGGGCGAGCTATCTCCTCGACCCCCACGGGGAGGGACACCCGGGGCGGACGGTGCGCGAAGTGGCCCTGGCCTCCTGGGGAATGGACGAGGACGGCTGGCGGGCCATGCGGGACCGGGTGGAGACCGCCGGCCGCGCGTTCGGCCTGAGGATTCGGATGGACGGGGTCCCCGCCATCGATTCCCGGCCCGCGCACCGGCTGCTGAAGCTCGCCCAAGCGCGCGGCGTGGACCCCGAACACGCCTGGGACCTGGCCTTCTCCGCCCTTCTCGAGCACAACCGCGACCTCGGAGACCCCGAGGTCCTGCGCGACCTGGCGGTCGAGATGGGTCTCACCGCCGAGGACACCGACCCCCTGTGGTCGTCCACCGCGTTCGCCGCCGAGGTCGACGCCGACCATCGGGCCGCCATCGAGGCGGGGGTGCGGGCGGTACCGACCTTCGCCGTGGGCGACCGGACGCTGAGCGGGGCCCGGAGCGTGGACGAACTGGTGGAACTGCTGCGGGTCGGCGCCGAGGAGGTCGGCCGATGAGCGAGGGCGCCGAGCGTATGGAGGACACCACGATGCGGGCCGCCCTGATCGACGCCTTCGGCCCGGCGGAGGCGTTGGAGATCAGACGGATCCCCCGCCCCCTGCCAGGGCCGGACGAGGTGACGGTCCGGGTCAGGACCGCCGGGGTCCAGTTGACCGACGCCGCGATCCGGGCTGGCTGGACCCCGCCCGGGGCGCGGATCGACTTCCCGCAGACCCTGGGGAACGAGTTCGCCGGGATCGTGGTCGACGTCGGCTCCGAGGTGGGCGACCTGCGGGTGGGCGACGAGGTCGCCGGTTTCCGTGTACTGGGCTGTTACGCGGACTTCGTCGCGGTGCCCGCCACGCAGGTGGTGCGCAAGCCCGCGACCGTCCCCTGGGAGACGGCGGGCGCGCTGTCCGCCTCGGGCCAGACCGCGCACACGGCGCTCGAACTCCTGGACGTCCGTGAGGGGGAGACGCTCGTCGTCCACGGCGCGGCGGGCGGCGTCGGTTCGATGGCGGTCCAGTTGGCGGTGGCCCGCGGGGCCCACGTCGTGGGGACGGCGAGCGCCGTCAACCACGAGTACGTACGCTCCCTGGGCGCCGAACCGGTCGAGTACGGCGAGGGGCAGCTGCGGCGGATCCTGGACGCGGCGCCCCGAGGCGTGGACGCGGTCCTGGACACCGCCGGCCACGACAACCTCCTCACCGCCGTCCACTTGGGCGCCGATCGCGACCGGATCGGCACGATCGTGGACGTGGGGCTCCAGAGCCTGTTGGGCTGCCGGTGGATCCGCAGCGACCGCTCCGCCGCACGACTCGCCGAGCTCCTGGACCTGTGCGCCGCCGGTTCCCTGAACGTGCACGTCCGGGCCGCGCTCCCTCTGGAGGAGGTCGCGCGGGCCCACCGGGACGTGGAGACCGGACACGGTCGGGGCAAGATCGTCCTGGTCGTGTCGGAGGACGTCCCCGGCCCCTCGCCCGCGGACGGCGGGAGACCGTGAGCACGACGTCGGACGCGCCCGACCCCTCGATACGGCTCCTGACCCCGGAGCGTCGACCCGTGGTGCTCGGCGTGTTCGGGCTGATGGGCTTCATCGCCTTCGAGTCCTTCGCGGTGACCACCGCGCTCCCCGTGGTGGCGCGGGACCTGGACGCGGAGCGCTGGTACGCGGCGGCCTTCGCCGCGACGTTGACCGCCGGGCTGATCGGGATGACCGTCGGCGGTTCCTGGGCCGACCGGCGCGGCCCCCTGCGTCCGCTCCTGTTCGGCGGGACGACGTTCCTCCTCGGGGTGGCGCTGTGCGTGGCCGCCCCGGGGATGGGGGTGTTCGTCCTCGGTCGGCTCCTCCAGGGGATCGGCGGCGGGATCGACTCCGTCGTGCTGTACGTGATCATCGCGCGGTTCGTGCACGAGGACGTACGGCATCGGATGTTCGCCCTGCTGACGGCCGCGTGGCTGTTGCCCTCGCTCGCGGGTCCGCTGATCTCGGGCGCGCTGGTGGAGCTGGTCCACTGGCGGACGGCGTTCGCGTTCGTCCTGGCCGGTTCGGCGCTCTCCTTGGCGTGTCTGGTGAACGTGGTCCGCCGCTCCCCGTCCTCGGGCACCGGCGGCGCCGTCCTGGGAAGGCGGGAGCTGTGGGCGACGGTCGCGGCCGCCGCCCTCCTCGGGCTCCATCTGACCGGACCGGGCGGGGGCACCGTGGGCATCGCCGCGATGGCGGGGTCCACGGTGCTCCTCCTCGTGGCCGCGGTCGCGCTCCTGCCCTCGGGCACTCTGCGCGCCCGGGCCGGGATCCCACGTCTGGTCGCCCTCCGAACCCTGCTCGGGGCCTCGGTGACCGCCACCGACGTCCACCTTCCGCCCTATCTCCAGCACGTCCTCGGGTACACGCCCACGATGTCCGGGCTGGTGGTCGCGGTCGGGGCCCTGGGCTGGGCGTCGGGAGCCTGGTTCCAGGGGCGGTCCACCGCCGACCCGCACGACCCCGGCCTGTTATGGCGCGCGGGCGTCCTGGTCGCGTGCGGGCCGCTCGGCGCGGCACTGGTCGTCGGCGGGGTCCTCCCGGTCCCGGCGGCGGTGGTCGGCTGCGTGCTGATGGGGTTCGGGATGGGGGCGGCCTACCCGAGGATCAGCGCGTCCGTCCTGGCCCTGTCCCCCGTCGAACGGCGGGGAGAGCACGGTTCGTCCCTCCAGATCTCGGAGGCGATGGGCTCTTCTCTCCTCTTGGCGGCCACCGGAGCGATACTCGCCTCCTCGCTCGTCGGCGGCTATCCGATCGTGTACTCGGCGGCCACGGTGGTGGCTCTGTGCGCTTTGGCGGTGGCCCTGGCCGCACGCGGGGACGGCGGGGCCCGCCGGGTCGAGGACGGCGGATGAGTCCCGGGGCGTCGTCGCAGTTCGAAAGGGGGATCCGGGCGTCGGCGCCAGGACACCGATGACTAGAGTAGGCAAGCCTAACCTCAGATGATCGGAGTCCGATGTCCTCCTCACCACGCGCGCTCGCGGGCGCCCTGGCCCTCCTCCTCACCCTCACGGCCTGCGGTAACGGAGGCGGGACCGAGGAGACCGACGCACCGGGTACCGCGTCGGAGGGGGCCTTCCCCGTGACCATCGAGCACGAGTTCGGCAGCACCGTCATCGAGGAGGAGCCCACGCGGATCGTCACCCTCGGGGTGACCGACGCCGACCCGGTGCTCGCCCTGGGCCTCGTCCCGGTGGGCAACACCGGATACACGTTCTACGAGTCCGGTCTGGGCCCGTGGACCGACGACCTGGTCGGCGACGCCGAGTTGACCCGCATCGACTCCGACTCCGAGCCCAACGTCGAACAGATCGCGAACCTGGCCCCCGACCTGATCATCGGGGTCTCCGCCGGGTTCGACGAGGGCGTCTACGAGACGCTCTCCCAGATCGCCCCCGTGGTGGCGCGTCCGGCCGGATCGACCGCCTACACCGTGCCCCGCGACGAGGCCACCGAGATCATCGCGACCGCGCTCGGCAGACCCGAGGAGGGCGCCGCCCTCAACGAGGCCACCGACACGCTCTTGTCCCAGACCCGCGAGGACCACCCGGAGTTCGAGGGCCTCGAGGGTACGGCGGTGCTGCCCTACGAGGGCAAGTACGGCGCCTACCTGCCCGGAGACGCGCGCGGACGCTTCCTGGTCTCGCTCGGCTTCGAGGTCCCCGAGGCGATCACCGAACAGGACACGGGGGAGAGCTTCTTCGTCGAGCTGTCGACCGAGCGCGTGGACATGATGGACGGCGACCTCCTCCTGGTCATGAGCGACGACGAGGACTTCGACATCACCGAGGGGGTCGCCGTGTTCGACGACCTCGACGTGGTGCGCGACGACGCCGTCGTCACGACGAGCCTGGACGAGCGGGGCGCCGTCACCTACAACTCCGTGCTCTCGGTCCCCTTCGCGGTGGATTCCCTCGTGCCGCAGATCGCCGAAGCGCTCTGAACGGAATCGGTGCGGCACGAGAACACCACAGCCATAAATACACCGAAAACACCCATTTCCCCCTACATAACCACCAACAGAAACTGACAAAGCGCCATAAAAAACCCATTGATCGCATTACCGGCAACCTCACGTAGGAGTGTTGCATTCGGTGGGCAAATCATGAAGGTTTTCTCCTAGGGAGTGTTCTTCGGAGCCTTCTCCGGCACCGGCGACGGTCGGGCCGCGGTCGACGAGGATCGATCGCGACCCGGCCGACCTCGTCCTTCACGGGTGGGGCGGCACCGCGAGAACGAGCGGGACGACACCGACCGGAACGTTCCGGAGCACACGCCCCGAGCCCGAGCTGAACGTCGCACACGGGTCGGACCGTCTCCGACCCCCGCCCGTACGACAGAAGCCTGAAGGAGCAACCTTGGCGTACTCGAACCGGAACCGCCCGGCACCGCGCACCGCGCCGTCCCCGGCCGCACTCCCCCGCGGCGCCGCGCGCGCCGCCCTGTTCGGCGGTGCCCTGGCCGCCGCGCTCACCGCCTCGCTACTGCACGTCCCCCAGGCCGCGGCCGTCCCGGCGCAGGCGAGGAACGCCTGCGAGGTCGACCCGAAGGCCCCGCCCAAACGGCAGATGCGGGCCGAGTGGATCGCCGGCGTGCAGAACATCGACTGGCCCAGCGGTCAGAACATGAGCGTCGAGGATCAGAAGGCCGAGCTGGACGGACTCTACGACGAGGCCGTCTCCAACGGGCTCAACGCGGTCTTCGTCCAGGTCAGGCCGACCGCCGACGCCTTCTGGCCCTCACCCCACGAACCGTGGTCGGAGTGGCTGACCGGCGAGCAGGGCAGGGATCCCGGCTACGACCCGCTGGAGTACGCCGTCCAGGCCGCCCACGAGCGGAACCTGGAGTTCCACGCCTGGTACAACCCCTACCGGGTGGCCATGCACGACGATCCCGCGCGCCTGGTCGAGGACCACCCCGCGCGGCGGAACCCGGACTGGGTCTTCGCCTACGGCGGCAAGCTCTACTACAACCCCGGTATCCCCGAGGTCCGCGAGTTCGTGATCCGGGCGATGATGGACTCCGTCGAGAACTACGACATCGACGGCGTGCACTTCGACGACTACTTCTACCCCTATCCGGTGGAGGGCGAGGAGATCCCCGACGCGGACGCCTTCGCCGAGCACGGCGGCGACTTCGACGACATCGAGGACTGGCGACGCGACAACGTCGACCTCATGGTGCGGGACATGAGCGAGGCGATCAACGCCGTCAAGCCGCACGTGAAGTTCGGCATCAGCCCCTTCGGCATCTGGCGCAACTCCTCCACCGACCCGGAGGGCTCCGACACCGGCGGCTTCCAGTCCTACGACCAGCAGTACGCCGACAGCCGCAAGTGGGTCACCGAAGGGTGGCTCGACTACATCAACCCGCAGATCTACTGGGAGATCGGGCTCCCCGTGGCCGACTACTCGGTCCTCGTGCCCTGGTGGGAGGAGGTCGCCTCCACCACCGACACCCACCTGTACATCGGGCAGGCCGCCTACAAGGTCGGCAACGCGGGCGCCTGGGAGGACCCGAACGAACTCTCCCGGCACCTGGACTTCAACCGGGACCACGAAGGGGTCCAGGGCGACGTCTACTTCAGCGCCACCTCGCTGAGGACCAACGCCGAGGAGGCCACCGAGATCCTGGTGGCCGACCACTACTCCTCTCCCGCCCTGATCCCGATCAAGGACGATCTCGGTGGCACCGTCCCCGCTCCTCCGCGGGTGAGCGGCGGCGAGGACGGGACCCTGAGCATCGCCTCCGGCCCCGGGGAGAAGCCCGCCTACTACGCGGTGTACGCGTTCGACGGGGCCCCGGACCGGGAGCGGGCCCGCTGCGGCATCGAGGACCCGCGCGCGATGCTCGGCACGGTGCGGGCCGACGAGGACGGGGCCGCGACCTTCGACGTCCCCGGTGACGCCGACACCACGTACTACGTGACCGCCCTGGACCGACTGCACCACGAGAGCCGCGCGAGCTCTCCGGTGCACGCTCCCTAGGTCGTGAACCATGTATGAAGGGGCCCGGTGGTCTTCGGACCGCCGGGCCCCTCCCGCGCCGGGGCCGGGGTCAGCCCTGTTCGTTCCAGCGCATGTGGAGCAGCGGGAACGGACGTCCCTCCCCGTCCAGCGGAGAACGCCCGACCACCCGGAAGCCACGACTCTCGTAGAAGGCCAGGGCGCCCGGGTTCTGCTCGTTGACGTCCAGCTCCAGCACCGGATGGCGGGACGCCGCCCACTCGATCAGCCGGGTGCCCACACCCCGACCTCGACCCCGGTCGGCCACGAACAGCATCTCCACACGGTGCCCGTCCATGCCCAGGAAGCCCACGGGACGGTCGTCTGCGTCGACCGCGACGTGGAGCTCCACCGCGGGCAGCCACTGTTCACCGAGCCGGACCCGGTAGTCCTCGATGTCCTCCGGGGTGAGGAAGGCGTGGGTGGCCACCACCGCCTGGCGCCACACCTCGACGAGGTCGTCGTATTCGACGGGGCCGCGGGTCGGTCGAAGGTCGACCGGCATCCGGCCCGAGGAGGGTTCGTCTTCGTGCATCACGCCAGGTTAGAACCCGATCCGGGCCGGCGCGAAGGGTTTTCCCACCCCCGCCGCGCGCCTCGCCGAACGGGGCGGCAGACTCGGAACACGGGCCCCATAGGCCCCGATTTTCTCCCTGAAACGCTCCATACCCTCACGGGGTACGGGTACCCTGGCGGACATGATGTCGTCCGAGCCGCTCCGGAGCAGCACGGGACGCGCCTGGGTGCGCCTCCTGCTGCTGGCCGCGCTGCTGCTCGGTATCGGCGCCATGCACACCCTGGGCCACGTCCAACACGAGGCGCACGCCTCCACCGAGACCAAGGGTCCCGCCCCGGTCATGGCCGCCGACGGGCTCCCCCTGTCCGACTCCGAGGGCGGACACACCGCGAGCGACGACGATCAGCACGCGGCCGCCCTCCCCGACCTGGACCCGACCTCGATCTGCCTGGCCCTGGGCGCCCTCACCGCCACCCTGATCGGTGTGGCCGCCTTGGCGTTCGTCCGCTGGCCCGGAAACCCCCCGCGCTCGGCCGGACCGGTCAACCGACCGCCCCCGTCCGCCCTCCCCCCACGTGAGGGACCCTCGCTGTCCCTGTTGCAGGTGCTGCGCATCTAGATGCCCGCGGGACGCGGCCGACCCGGCCCGTCTCCGCTTCCACGCGCACCTACGACAGCCGTGCCGGAACCGGGTTCCGCACGGAGGACATTCGAGAGGAAACGGGTCGACATGACCTTTCAGCAGCGTGCCCTGAACCGCCGTGTGCCGGCGATGATCGCCACCGCCCTGGCCACCGCCCTGTTCGCCGCCGCCTGCGGCGGGGACGACTCCGCACCGGAGAACGCCGACACCTCCCAGAGCGGGGAACGGGCCGCGGAGTACAACCAGGCCGACGTGCACTTCGCCCAGATGATGATCCCCCACCACGAGCAGGCCGTGGAGATGGCCGACCTCGCCGATGACCGGGCCGGTGACGAGGTCCGGGAGCTGGCCGAGGAGATCCGTGCCGCGCAGGGTCCCGAGATCGAGCTGATGGAGGGCTTCCTCGACGATTGGGGGGCCGAGGCCGAACACGGCATGGACCCCTCCGACATGGACGGCATGCTCTCCGAGGATCAGATGTCCGAGCTGGAGGGCTCCGAGGGGGACGCCTTCGACACCCTCTTCATGGAGTACATGGTCCTGCACCACGAGGGCGCGGTCATGATGGCCGAGACCGAGCTCGACGAAGGGGTGAACGAGGAGGCCCGTGCGCTGGCCCAGGAGATCATCGACGCTCAGGAGCGGGAGATCGAGCTGATGAACGACCTGCTGGGCACGGACGGTGACGTCCAGGAGGAGGACGGCGGCGACGACCGCTGACCCCTCTCCCACGGGGCGGGGCGCGCGAAGGGGCGCGCCCCGCCCCGGTCATGGACGTACCTCCTCGAAAGAAGGACGCGAAACGCATGCCCGGAACACACGAAACCCGCACCGGGAGAACACCCGGGGGCCGCTACCGCGCCGTACTCGCCTCGGTCGGGTTGATCGCCCTGGCCACCGCCTGCTCGGCCCCGGGAACGGTGCCCGGAGCCCTCGGGGACGCCGAGGGCGACCGGCCCCGCAACACGGTCGGGGTCGCCCTGCCCGATGAGGCACGGCACGTGCACGGCGCGGGGGTCGACCCCGAGACCGGCGAGGTTCTGGTGGCCTCCCACGCCGGCCTGTACACACTGCCCGCGCCGGACGAGGCGGGCGACGGAGACGTCGAGCCGACGCACGTGGGCCCCGAGATCGACCTCATGGGGTTCGCGGTCCAGGGGCCGGGGCACTATCTGGCCAGTGGCCATCCGGAGGGCGACACCGACATGCCCGACCCGGTCGGCCTGATCGAGACCCGTGACGGTGGGCGGAGCTGGGAGGCCCTGTCCTTGGCGGGGGAATCCGACTTCCACGCTCTTACCTCGAACGACGACCGCGTGTTCGGCTTCGACGGCGCGTTGCGCGCCACCGGGGACGGCGTCGACTGGGACGACCTCGACCCCTCGGTACAGGCCTTCTCCCTGGCCGTCTCCGACGACGGCGAGACGGTCCTGGCCACCACCGAGCGGGGCCTGCTCCGCTCCACCGACGGCGGTGCCGATTTCGAGGCCGTCCCGGACGCGCCCATGCCGGCCCTGGTCTCCTGGGTCCGCGGCGGCGACCGGGTCTTCGCGATCACGCTGGACGGCACCGTGCACCTGAGCGAGGACGCCGGGCTCACCTGGGAGCGGACCGGCGCGCTGCCGGGCACCCCGGAGGCCCTCTACGCCGACGACGAGCAGGTGATCGTGGTCTCCGACCTGCACGTGGCCCGGTCCACCGACGAGGGCGCCGGCTTCGACGCCTGGTGACCGGTCGCCCTCTCGATGCCCGAGACCCGTCGGGACCGGTGCGATCCGGCCCCGACGGGGCGCGTCACTCGGAGGCGACGGGGATGACGCTGCCCTGGTAGGTCTCCTCGATGAAGCGGACCGTCTCCGGGGAGGTCAGCAGCTCGGCGAGGGTCGCCACCCGCGGGTCGTCGACGTTGTCGGGACGGGCCGCGAGGATGTTCACGTACGGGTTGTCCTCGACCACCTCGAGCAGGATCGAGTCCTTCTCGAAGTCCAGCCCGGCCTCCTGGGCGTAGTTGTTGTTGACGATCGCGGCGTCGACGTCGTCGAGGGAGCGGGGCAGCTGAGCCGCCTCGACCTCGCGGAAGTCGAGGTCGAAGGGGTTCTCCTCGATGTCGGAGAGGCTGAAGGAGGCCTCGTCCGCGCCTTCGGCGAGGGTGATGAGGCCGCCTTCCTCCAGCAGGAGGAGGGCGCGGAACTCGTTGGTGGGGTCGTTGGGCAGCGCGATCTCGGAGCCGGCCTCCAGCTCGGAGAGCTCGTCCACGCTCTTGGAGTACAGGCCCAGCGGCGGCAGGTAGATCCGCTCGACCGCGACGAGGTCGGTGCCGTTGCCCTCGTTGTACTCCAGCAGGAACGGCTCGTGCTGGTAGAGGTTGACGTCGAGCTGTCCCTCGGCGAGGGCGGCGTTGGGCGCGATGTAGTCGGAGTACTCGGTGATCTCCAGGTCCAGTCCGGCCCCGGGGGCGAGTTCGGACTCGACGAACCGGAGGATGTCGCCGGCCGGGACGGCCGTGGCGCCCACCGCGAGCGGGCCCTCTCCCTCGGTGGTCTCGGAACCCCGCTCCGAGGGGGCGCCGCAGGCGGTCGCCGCCAGGAGGGCCAGGGCTACGGGGGCGACGATGACGGAGCGGCGCATGAGTGTCCTTCGAGTGCTGCTGGGAGACGGGACCGGAGAGGACGCGGGAACTTTCTCCCCGCATTTCCTATTTTCCCGATATTAAATTCGGGATTACCTCGGAAGTCCAGTGTCCGTGACCAAGTGCACACGCCCTGACCAGCCCTGACAAAGGAGGTCGAACGACATCAGGATCCCACACGACACCCTTCGCCAACGAACCGCCTCCAAGAGTGACCGGACCCACATCCATCGACCCACCCCGCCGAACCGGACACCCCCACCGAATCCCGGCACACCCCTCCGAGCAGCGCCGGAAAGCCCGACCACGTAAGGCTTGTGGTCGTCCGGCCGGGCCCCTAGCATCCTGAAATGCGCACCTCCTCACCACTTCCCGACCGACTGACCGGCTGCCTTATGGGTGGAGCCGTCGGAGATGCCCTCGGAGCCCCCGTCGAAGGTCTGGGGCTCGACCAGATCCGCGAACGCTACGGGACGACCGGCCTGAGCGACTACGTCGAGGGGTCCTACGGGGTCGGTGCCATCACCGACGAGACCCAGCTGACCCTGCGCACCGCCGACGCGCTCCTCCGGGCCCACATGCGGGCCCGGGACAAGGGGATCGAGGGGGCCGCCCTGGGGATGGTGCAGGCCTCCTACCTGGAATGGCTGAACCACCAGATGCCGAGCGCCTCACTGGAGAAGGAGGAGGTCGGCCCGGGGTTCGGGGGTGCCGCGCTGCGGGCCCGGCGAGGATACGGGGCCGCCACCGTGGACGCGCTTCGGGCCGCCTCCGCCCGCGTGGAGAGGCGATGGGTGCCGCTGGGCACGCCGAAGGCCCCGATCAACAACTCCAAGGGCTGCGCCGCGGTGGTCCGTGTCGCCCCGTGCGGGTTTCTCACGGTGTCCCCCGCGAAGGCGTTCGACCTCGGCGGCGAGGTCGCCGCCCTGACCCACGGGCACAGGACCGCCCACCTGGCGGCCGGGACCCTGGCGGCCACCGTATGGGGCCTGGTCCGCGACGAACCCCTGGATTCCGCGCTGGAGACGGCCCGTGAGGAGTTGGAGGGGCGGACGGGACACGAGGAGGTCTCCAGTGCCCTCGACAAGGCGGTCGCGGTCGCCGAGCGCGGGATCCCCGAGGCCCGCGACCTGGCCGAACTGGGGGACGGCTGGACCTCCGAGGAGGCGCTCGCGGTGGCGATGTGCGTGGCCCTGAGCGCCGAGGCCGTCCTGGCCCGGGAGCCCTCCCGGCACTTCTCTCGCGGTGTGGCCGACGTGGGCGCGCACTGCCTGCCGCTGGCGGTCAACCACTCGGGGGACAGCGACACCATCGGGGCGATCTGCGGCGGCCTCATCGGGGCCCGCTACGGGTCGCACGCCTTCCCCGGACACTGGCAGTCGGCCCTGGAGGTGCGCGACGAGGTGATCCGGCTGGCCGCCGACTGCGCCCTGGAGTTCGGCCCGCACCCCCCGAGCGATCAGCGGTACGGCGGGGTGCACCACACCTGGTTCCGCCACCACTGATCGAGGTCGTCGAATCGGCCGGCAGAAAACCCCGAAAAAGGACGGAAACGCCTTCTCCTGGCCGTTTACCGACGGCTTACCCGCTGTGGGCAAGGCTGGTGGGACAACACAACACATGGGGGCCCGGGCTCCCGCCGGAGGCGGAACGAAGAGCGATGTTCGGTGATGTGATCGAGTGGTTCAAAGGGATGTTCGGCGGAGGCGCCGATGAGCTGGTCGACGGGGCGAGCGGGGCCCTGGACCAGGCCGGAGCGGGGGCGGAGGACCTGATGGGCACCGCCCAGGAGGCGGGTCAGTCCTTCGGCGAGGGAGTGGTCGGGGAGCAGTTCCTCCAGGACAGCGGGCTGGACGCGGCGGCCCAGGATCTTCAGGAGGGCGCCCTGGGCGAGGTCACCGAGACCGCCCAGGGATTCCAGGAACAGGCCGAGACCTGGAGCGGTGTCGCCGAGGACCCGATGGGCGCCGCCGCGGACGAGATCCGCGGCCGCCTCACCGGCGAGGGCTGACGCCGCGCACGACGCCCCGGTGGCCCCGGCCCCTCGAGGGACCGGGGCCACCGGCGTCTCAGGCCATGTGACCGCGTACGGTCTTGCGGATGAGTTCGGCGTGGGTGTAGATGTCCTCCAGCGAACCGAGCAGGTGTCGGGTCTCCCGCTTGTCCTCGTCGAAGGTGCCCAGGTACTTACGTCGACGCCCGTTGAAGTGCAGACGCGCGATGGTCTTGCGATTGTTGTCGTCCAGCAGGACCGCGAAGTAGGACTTGGAGTCCCGATAGGCGATGCGGTCCGGAGGGACCTCGCCACAGGCGATGGCCTTGACGATCCTGTAGCCCTCCAGTTCCTCCAAAGTCGTCGTGATGCCGTCATCGGAGGTGGGAGGCTCCTCCTCCCCTTCCTCCACCGACGGCTCCTCCACCTCCGTGACCGTGAAGGACGTGTTCAACGCGCTCTTCAGTCGGCTGTTCACCTGGTCGTTGAGGAACTGGGCCGAGGCCTCGCGCACGAACGGGGTGAACTGCTCGCGCACCCTGCGAGTGAACTGACCGTTGTAGACCCGGGTGGTGAAGAACCTGACCCAGTCCTCCTCCGGGTCGTTGAACTGCGCGTTGAACATCCGCTTGATCTCACCGATGTACTTGAGCTTCTCGGCCGCGTTGATCACGGAATCGAGATCGAAGGCGTCTTTGGTGAGTTTGCGCAGCTCCGGAAGAAGCGCCTCGTCTATCTCTCTGAGATCCAGAACCAGGAAAGGTGTCGAGTCCATCCGATTGGGCGCTTCGAGATCGGTGTAGAACCGGTAGACCACACCGTTGGTGAGGGCCGCGATTCGAGCGTTCGTGACCGCGAAGTAGCGGTACAACTGCGAAGCGTTCTCGACCGACAGCTCCGCACCGGCCTTCTTGCACTCGATGATGATGCGCACTTCGCCGTCCTGAACGACGGCGTAGTCGACCTTCTCACCCTTCTTCACCCCGACGTCGGCGGTGAACTCCGGGACAACCTCATGAGGGTCGAAGACGTCGTACCCGAGGACGGTCGAAATGAACGGCATCACGAAGGCGTTCTTCGTGGCCTCTTCGGTTTCGATCATCCCCTGCTGTTGCCGGACCTTGGCGGCCACGGCGGCCACACGCTCTTCGAATTCCATATCGCCTCCCGGGTCTTCCTCACCGAGCACAGTAGCAACCGTTCACGAAGAAAAAAGCAGGAGAAACGACGCCTCCGGCGCTCGCACGGAAATGGAGACCCGCTTTCTTCTGCTGCAATAAAAGGGCTTCGAAAACCCTTCGAAAAACGCTCGTGTCCGCTTCCGGACACCGGGTCACCCTCGCCGCCCCGTACGCGTCCTCGGGGAGAAGCGTCGACGCTCGGCGCGCACAGGCGACCACGACCATCATCGTGCGTAGCATTTCGATCGCACACAGTGACAGATGGTTGTCGAACAGGCAGGGAGAACCCTGATGAAGTCGCCCGTCAGACCGCACCAACTGATCCTGCGCCTCGCCACCGGCGCCTCCATCCTCAACTCCGGCCTGAACAAGCGCGGCGCCGACGAGGACACCGCCGTGTCCCTGCACGGCATGGCGGTCGGCACCTATCCCTTCCTCGACAAGATCGACCCGGCCACCTTCACCCGGCTGTTGTCGGCCGGGGAGATCGCCCTGGGATCGGCGCTGCTGGTCCCGCTGGTGCCGAACCGGCTGGCGGGGGCGGGGCTGAGCGCGTTCGCGGCGGGCCTGCTGGGGCTGTACCTGCGCACCCCGGGCATGCACAAGCCCCGCAGTCTGGCACCGACCCAGGAGGGGATCGGCCTGTCCAAGGACCTGTGGCTGTTGGGGGCGGGGTTGGCGCTGATCCTGGAGGAGTGCGAGGACCACTGTCACAAGGGCGACTGACCCCCGCGTGACCGGGTCCCGGAGCGAGCGTCCCCTGGCTCCGGGGCCCACCCGTCGACGGGTCCGGGCCTCCCTGGACCGGTCTCCGGGGAGAGGGTCGGTTACCGTGGGTCGGACCTTCACCCCCTCCGACCCGAAGGGCCCGCCATGTCCTCCCCCACCACCCGTCGTACAGCCCTGGTCACCGGGGCCTCCTCCGGCATCGGGGCCGCCGTCGCCGCCGCCCTCGTGGAGCGGGGCCATCGCGTGTACGGGACCAGCCGTTCTCCGGAGGGGATCTCCGATCCGATCCCCGGGGTCGAGTACCTGGCCCTGGATCTGACCGACGCGGCGTCGGTGGAGGCCTGCGCCACGGCCGCGGGCGAGGTGGACATCCTGGTCAACAACGCGGGCGAGAGCCAGAACGGCCCCATCGAGGAACTGCCGATGGACGCGATCGAGCGCGTGTTCCGGCTCAACGTGTTCGGCGCGGTCCGCCTGACCCAACTGGTGCTGCCGGGGATGCGTGCGCGCGGGTACGGCCGGGTGGTGATGGTGGGGTCGATGCTGGCGAGCTTCCCCCTGGCCTACCGGTCCTCCTACGTGGCGACCAAGGCGGCGATCAAGGGGTTCGCGGACGCGGCCCGGCGCGAGGTGTCGCCGTTCGGTGTGGGGGTGACGACGGTGGAGCCGGGGTCGATCAACACCGGCATCAGCGAGCGGCGCACCCAGTACGTGGGCGAGGGCTCCCCGTTCGAGGAGGAGTACCGGACCATGGTGAACGCGCTCAACGCGAACGAGGCCCGGGGGATCTCCGCGGAGGCGGTGGCCGCCACCGTGCTCCGCGCGATCGAGGCCCGCTCGCCACGCCCCCTGTACGCGGTGGGCAGCAACGCGCCCTTGGTGTTCGCCCTGCGACGACTGCTCCCGCGTTCGGTGATGCTGCGTATCGTGGCCCGCAAGCACGGTCTCCGCTGACCCTCGTCGGCCGGGTCGGCGCGGCCCTCTCGGAGCGGTCCCTTAGGTTGGCCACGACAGGTGTCGAACCGACCGGAGGAACCCGTGACCAGTGTCGTCAAGTTCAACGTGCTGACCGTCCCCGAGGGCGGGGGCGCCACCCTGGAGGAGCGCTTCGCCAAGCGGGCGGGGCTGGTGGAGGACCAGGAGGGCTTCGAGGAGTTCCAGCTCCTGCGCCCGGTCGAGGGCACCGACAAGTACCTCGTCTACACCCGCTGGCGGTCCGAGGAGGACTTCCGGAAGTGGGTCGAGGGTCGGGCCTTCGCGAAGGGGCACGCCCAGGCGGCCGCCGACGCGGAGAAGGAGGGCCGGGCCCACGGCGGGCACGGCGGCCCGGCGGCGACCGGCAGTGAGATCTGGGGCTTCGAGGTCGTCCAGCACGTGACCGCGCGGGACTGAGCCGCGCACCCGTACCCCCGGGCGTCCGGCTCTTCGCCCGGGGGACGCTCCTCGTGACCTCCGACCGTTCACTCCGGCCTGCGTGCCTCCACCAGGATCCGGGAGGAGTACGCGACGAAGGGCCCTTCCTCCTCGATCGATTCGTGCAGTTCCCGCAGCCGCTCGCGGTGGGCGTCCACCGTGAACCCGGGGACCATCCACACCACCTTGCGCAGGAAGTACACGACCGCCCCGATGTCGAGGAACTCCATCCGGAGGCGTTCGGTGCGCAGGTCCACCACATCGAGTCCGGCGGCCTCGGCCCCGGCCCGGTCGTGGTCCTCGTGGCGGGACTCGCGGACCTCGCGCGGCTGGGGGCCGAGGAAGTACTCGACCAGTTCGAAGACGCTGGCGGGCCCCACGTGTTGGGCCAGGTAGGTGCCTCCGGGGGCCAGGACCCGGGCGATCTCCTTCCAGTGGACGGTCACCGGGTGACGGCACACCACCAGGTCGAAGGCGCCGTCGGCGAAGGGCAGCGCGGGCTCGTCCGGGCAGGCCACGACGACCACGCCCCGGGGGTGCAACAGCCGCGTGGCCGCCTCGACGTTGGGCGGCCACCCCTCGGTGGCGACCGTCGACGGCGCGTACCGGGGGATCCCGGCCAGTACCTCTCCCCCTCCGGTCTGGACGTCCAGGGCGGCGGTGGCGCGCGCCATCCGCTCCCCCATCAGACGCTGGTACCCCCAGGAGGGTCGTTCTTCGGTGGCCCGGCCCTCGAACCAGGAGAAGTCCCAGCCCGCGGTGGGCTCCGCCTCGGCCTCGGCCACGAGTGCGTCGAAATCCCGTCTCATACGCCCATCCTGACGAGACGGCCACATCCGGACAACGGGTTTTCCACTCTCCGGATCCGAGGAAAGGGCCTGGTGGTGGCCCTGGCGGATAGGTGACACGATCGTCGGAGCGCGGAAAAGGGCCTTGCGCGAGCACTCGAAGCGCCCCTATAAAGAGACCCGCCGCACCGAACGACGGTGCCGGCCCCTGACCCGAGAGGAGGCGCATCCGATGTTCACCGTGATCACCGCGCCCTCCGAGGCCTCGGCCCGACGCTGACCTCGACACGGGCGCACCACACCGAAGGTGTCGCCTTGACCGTTCTTTCGAACGACCTGACCATCCGTCCTCTCGCCGGTTCCGAGGAGCTCTCGCTCTTCGACCGTTTCCCCTACCTCCTCAACGAGGAGTTCCCCCGGGACATCGCCGACGGCCGTCGCCGTCCCTCCTGGATGTGGGTCGCCCTGCACGGGGACCGCCTGATCGGCCGTCTGTCCTGGTGGTGCCGCCCTCAGGACGACGCCCCCTTCCTGCTCGACGTGTTCGACGTCGTCGACTCCCCCGACATCGACCGGACCGACGTGGCCCGGCACCTGCTGCGGACCGCCTCCGCGGCGACGCTCGCCCCGGACGCCGGTCTCCCCGAGTTCCTGCGCTTCCTTCCGGCCGGATGGCGCGAGGACCCCGCCGAGGCCTCCATGGTCCGAGACCTGATGAAGGTCCTGGAGGGCGAGGGGTACTCCCCGCTCGCCGAACGCCTGCGCTTCGAGCTGCCCGCGGGCACCCCCGCCCCTCGCCCCGGGGGCCGTCTCCGGTTCCGCGAGATCGAGGACACCGACGAGATCCTCGGGCTGATGACCCGGGCCCTCGAAGGGACCCTGGACGCCCACGACCGTGCCGATCTTCGGGACAAGAGCGCCGAGGAGGTCGCCGCGGCCAACTTCGCCGACGAGTTCGCCGAGTACACCACTCCGCGTTCCTGGTGGCGGGTGGCGACGCTCCCCGACGGGGAACCGGTCGGTTTCGTCATCCCGGCGCGCAACGCCTACCACCCGATCATCGCCTACATCGCCGTGCTCCCCGAGCATCGCGGCCACGGACACATCGACGATCTTCTCGCCGAGGGCGGCCGTGTCCTGCGCGAGGAGGGCGAGGCCGAGTACGTGCGCGCCGCGACGGACCTGGGCAACGGGCCGATGGCGGCGGCCTTCCGTCGGGCGGGTTACGAGGTCCTCAGCGAGCTGCTCACCATGACCGGCGAGCGGCCCTAGCTCGGCGCGCCCTGGTCAGCGGGTCATGGAGATGATCCGGCCGGCCTCGGCTACGGCGGAGAGCAGGTCCTGGGGGTCGGCGGTCATACCGGCGACCACCAGGTCCGTCTCCTCCAGGTCGGCCAGGGAGAGCAGCGTCTTGTCGTTGGTGGCCCACACCCCGCGCCCGGCCAGGACCGCGTGCGCGGCCTGCGCGGCGGCCTGGGCCACCAGTCCCGCGCACTGGGCCACCCGCCCTTGGGGCGCGTGGTTCCGTTCGGCGTAGGCGAGGGTGGCCGAGGCGAAGCCGCGCCAGACCGGCGGCGCGTTCCGGCGCAGGGCCTCCGGGTAGCCGGGGGCGGGGAGGTCGCCCGCCAGGACCCGACCGAGGGCGAGTTCGGCGACCACCAGGTAGGTGGGGATCCCTACCAGGTGGAACATGAGGGGTTCGACTCGGAAGCGGCCCTCCTCGGCCTCGGCGATCTCGTGTTCGACCACGTCGAGGTCGCGGTAGTGGACGTCCACGGGGCGTCCGTCGATCCGCAGCCAGGCCCCGCCGTTGAAGACCCCCTCGCTCCAGCCGCCGATCTCGGAGACCTCGCCCTCCCAGCCGACCTCTCGCAGGTGACGTGGGTCGAAGAGCCCGGCGCCGCCCCGGTAGTACACGGCGAGATCCCAGTCGCTGTCGGGGCGGTGGGTGCCCTGGGCTCGAGAGCCGCCGAGCGCGACCGCCTCCACCCCGGGGAGCGAGGCGAGACGGTCGGTGGTGGCGGCGAGGAAGCGTTCGTCGGTGTCGGAGAGGGTCATCCCTCCATGATGGCCGGTCGGCCGGCGCGCCCGCTCCCCCTTTTCCGCCGGTGGCTATCGTGCCCCGTCTCCGGTCCCGTCCGTGCCCGAGGCGACCGGGACCGGGGCTTTCCGCCGTGCCCCGCCGTAGGTCATCCGGCGCAGGAAGGTCTCCGCCGGTCCTCGAAGGCCGAACCGTTCCATCACGGCGGCGATCACCACGGTGGCCGCCCAGACCCCCGCACCGACCAGGACCGCCTGGGCGTCGTTCAGCCGCTCGGCCAGGTTCATCGTGTAGGGGAGGAAGAGCGCCACCCACGCCACGGACTGGAGCAGGTAGCAGGTCATCGACCGCCGCCCGGTGGCGACCAGGGCCCCCACGATCGGGCCTCGCCGGTCTCCGATCGCCACCGCCACCAGGGCGATGAGCGCCGCGTACCCGAACCCTCCGGCGTACCCGGACACCACGTGCAGCCACTTGGCACCGATCAGGAAGGGGAGTTCGGGGTTCCACACCCGGATCATGACGAACATGTGCGGGATCGCTCCGATCACCGCGAGGGCGATGCCTCCTCCGGCGACCCGGCGCAGGAACCGGAGGTGGAGTTCGGGTTCCTCCAAGAGGCGACGGCGGGCCGCCCAGACCCCGACGGTGAAGGGGAGAACGGAGATGCCGACCATGAGCAGGGTCAGTACGGGCCAGGCGGAGAGCCTGAGGAACAGGTCCGTCGACGGGTCGACCTCGACCGCGCTCGTCTGGGCCCCGGACACTGCGAGCAGCCCCTCGGCGATGGCGTACAGCAGGGTGCCCACGGACGCCCAGGCGAACCCGTGGGCGAGCAGACGGTGGTCGCTCCGGTGCAGTAGCCCCGCGAGCAGCAGGGCGATGAGCCCGTACGTGGCGATGACGTCGCCGTAGAACAGGAGAGCGGTGTGCAGGAACCCGATGAGGATCATCCACCCACCGCGCCGGCGCACCAGGGAACGGACCCAGGGCCGGGGTCTGCCCTCGGCCGTGCGTCGCAGGTATATCAGGGCGAGCCCGTAGCCGAACAGGGCGGCGAACATCGGGTAGCCGCGGGCCTCGGCGAAGAGCGTCATGAAGGCGGTGACGGCGGTGTCCAGGGTGCCGGCCAGGGTGAAGGTCTCACCGCCGGTCGCGAGCTGCCGGAACATGTGGGCGTGGACGGTGGCGATGACCAGCAGCATGAGGCCGCGCGCCAGGTCGGGGGCGAGGGAACGGCGTTCGACCGGGGTCGCCGTCACCTCGGTGGTGGGTGGCAGGGGTGTTCGAGGCATGGGGATCTCCGTTCATTGGATACGGTGGCGTATCTCCTTGAGAGAATAAGATACGCAAGCGTTTCCTAGGAACTCGATATCCATGACCGACCGGAAGCGGCCGGAACCGGCCACCAAGGCCACGCGCAAACGCGGACGAGAACTCCTCGACGCCATCCACACGGCCGTCCTCGCCGAGGCCGCCGAGACCGGCCTGCCCGGCCTGACCATGGAGGGGATCGCCCGCCGCGCGGAGACCGCCAAGACCTCGCTCTACCGTCGCTGGTCGTCTCCGGAGGACATCCTGATCGAAGCCCTCCATCGGCACTATCCGCAGGAGACCCCCACCCCCGGGGCCGATGACCTCAGAGGGGACCTCGTCCGCGCGCTGGGCCTCCTGCGCGGCCTCATGGAGGACCCGCTCCTGGGTCGCGTGCTCCTGGCGGTGGCCGCCGAGACCACGCGCCGCCCCGAGCTCTCCCGGCGCGTGTCCGAGGAGGTCTACGAGCCTCGTGGGGGGCGCTTCACCGGGATCGTGCTACGGCACTACGCCGACCTGGGCCGGATCGACCCGACGAGGGTCACCGACCTGAGCCTCGACGTCGGCGAGGCCCTGATGCTCAAGTACCCCGTGGACCATCCGGGGGAGCTCCCTCCCGAGAACTACGAGGCCCGGATCGTCGACGAGATCCTGCTGCCCGTCCTGGGGATCACGTCGGACGCTCCCCGCCCCTGACCCCGCACGCCGAAGGGCGGCCCGGAGACGGACCGCCCTTCGGCTTTCGTGTGCGGACCGAGGCCCCTCAGACATCGTCCTTGGCCTCGGGGCCGAGGTGGTCGCCCCCGGAACCGTTGTCGCGCTGCTGTTCTCGCTGTTGTTCCCGTTGCTGCTCGCGCAGTTGGTCGCGGCGCATCCTCCTGGACCTGGCCTGGAGGGGTATGGTGCGTTGCCGATGCGCCCCCGACCCTTTCGCCGTCTCCTCCTTCAACGACTTCACCAGGGCGATCATCATGAAGAAGCCGATCACGAAGAAGGGCAGCCCGAACACGATGATCGTCTGTTGGAGCGCGTCCAGACCTCCCACACCGCTGGCCGTGAGCACGGTCGCGGCGACCACCCCCTGGGTGACGCCCCAGAAGACGCGCTGACGCGTGGGCGACTCCGGGGTTCCCGAACAGAGCATGTCCACCACCAGGGACGCGGAGTCGGACGAGGTGGTGAAGAAGATGACCACGATGACGATGGCCATGACCGACACGAACGTGGCCAGGGGATAGTGCCCCAGGAAGGAGAACAGCGCCCCCGGGATGTCCTCCTGGACGACGACCTCCTCGACCAGTCCGCCGCCCTGGTGCATCTCGATGTCGAAGGCCGACATACCGAACACGCTGAACCACACGATGCTGAACGCCGTGGGCAGGGCGAGCACGCCCAGCACGAACTCACGGATGGTGCGGCCCTTGGAGATGCGGGCGATGAAGATGCCCACGAACGGCGACCAGGTGATCGTCCAGGCCCAGTAGAAGACCGTCCAACTGCCCTGCCACCCCGTGTTGCCGAAGGTGTCGTTCCAGAACGAGAGCGGTATGAGCTGGTCCAGGTACACGCCCGTGGTCTCGATGATCCCCTTGGCCAGGTACAGCGTGGAGCCGGCCGCGAACACGAAGATCATCAGGCCGACCGCCATGACGATGTTGATGAAGGAGAGCCACTTGATCCCGGTGTCCAGTCCCGTGGCCACGGAGATCACCGCGATGAGGGTGACGATGCCGATCAGGATGATCTGGGTGGGACGGCTCTCCTCGATACCGAACAGCGCGTTCAGCCCACTGTTGATCTGCATGGTGCCCAGGCCGATGGTCACGGCCACCCCGAAGAGGGTGCCCAGGACCGCGAAGATGTCGACGAAGCGTCCCACCGGCCCGTTGATGCCGTCCCCGAGGAACGGGTGGAGGATCGAGCTGACCCGGAAGGGCAGCCCTTTGCGATAGACGAAGTAGGCGAAGGCCAACGCGGGCAGACAGAAGATCGTCCAGGTGTGCAGACCGAAGTGGTAGAGCGTGAAGCCCATGGCCTGCTGGGCCGCCTCGACCGACTCCGGAGCCACGTTCTGCTGCGGGGGATTCGCGTAGTGGCTGATGGGTTCGGCGACGCCCCAGAACATCAGGATGCTCCCGATGCCCGCCGCGAACAACATGCAGAACCAGGCCAGGTTGCCGTACTCGGGCCTGCTGTCCGGCGGACCCAGGCGAATGTTCCCGAATCTGCTGGACGCGATCCAGATCAGGAAGATCAGGAAGGTCGTCACCCCGAGGATGTAGACCCACCCCAGATGGGACAGGATCCACCCCGAGGTGGCGCCGAAGATCGCGTCCACCGTGTCGGTGAAGGCGATGGCGCACACCACGAACAGGATGGTCAGCGCGGCCGATATGAAGAAGATCGCCGGGTTGGTGTCCATACCCAGCTTGCCTGCCAGCTTTGCGAACATGCCGACTGCTTTCTGGTTTCCGGGGTTTTCGTCAGGGGTGGGGGATCCTCGTCACCGCCCCTTCGCCATCGGGTGAGAACACGCACCTTAGAGGGACTTACCCCTTACCCCTTACCCTTACATGAAGAGCGAAATCCCCGCTCTCGACACATAGAACCGCATTTTAAAAAACATCCCAGAATTGTCAGAAATAACTTTATTCGGGCATAGCGCCCGTTCTGTCATGCGGGAGAGGCGGGTTCCAGGGCCTTCTCCGGGGCGTCGGCACCGTATCCGATCTCTCGGCGTGCCGGGCGGCGCTCGGATGTCGTCGGAGTGTCGGGGAGCGGGGGCGACGCGGACCGGGCCCGCTCTCCGGGACCCGGGAGGGAGGCGGACCGACGTCCGCTCCCCGGATCTCCTCTCGGACACTCTCCGGCCGATGGTGTCCTAACGTGGAGCGGGCAGCCGCTCCGCACCGACCGCACGACCCAGGGGAGAACCGTGAGGACCGTACTGTTCGACATGTTCGGGGTGGTCGCCATGGACCAGTCGCCGAGCGTCCGCGAGACGATGGTGGACCACTCCGGCCACGCCTCGTCCGACTTCTGGTCCGCCTACTGGGCGCCCCGTCAGGACTACGACCGGGGCGACCTGGACGGCCCCGCCTACTGGCGGGCCGTGGGCGAGCGTCTCGGCTCCCCCTTCACCCCCGAACAGGTCGAGCGACTGATCGCCCTCGACCTGGAGAGCTGGTCCCGGGTCGACGAGGACTCCGTCGCGCTGGTGCGAAGCCTGTCCGACGCCGGCGTCCCGCTGGGGTTGCTGTCGAACATCCCCACCGAACTCGCAGCCCGCTTCGAGGAACGGCACCGGCGCGTGCTGGACCTGTTCCCGGTGCTGGGGCTGTCGTGCCGGATCAGCCACGCCAAACCCGAGGCCGACGCCTTCCACTGGTGCCTGGAACGACTCGGAACCTCCCCGGAGGAGGTCCTGTTCGTGGACGACAACACCGCCAACGTCGCGGCCGCGCGCGAACTCGGTCTCCACGGACACGTGTTCACGTCCGTGCCCGAACTGCGTCGGGTCCTGAAGGAGGGCGGTCTCACCGCGGAGTGAGGACGGCGATCCCGTCGCGTCCGGTCTCCACCGGACGCGCGGGTCGATCCGCCGACTCAGGCGTCGAACTCGCGGAGGAGCTCGGCGACCTTCTCCGGCTGCTCGTGCAGGGCCAGGTGTCCGGCGCCCTCGATGGTGCGGACCTCGGCGTCGAGGAACCTCCGCGCCGGGCCGTGCAGCCGCGCCGGTGAGAAGAACCGGTCGTGGGAGCCGGTGGCCACCGTGATCGGGGTCGTGGACCAGGCCCGGAAGGCCTCCGCGTTGAGCGGGGTCGGGGTGGTGTTGGTCCGGCAGTGGCGGGCCACCAGGGTCAGCCACTCCCTCTCGGAGCTGTACTCCTCACAGGCGGTCTCGGACGGCCCACTGAGGAATTCGATCAGACGATTGCTGGTCTGCTCGTTGGGGTGGATCATCCACGGCAGGGTGGCGCGCATCGACTCCGAGCTGACACCGGCCGCGGTCAACCCGGCGGGGTTGAGCAGCAGCAACCCGGCGACCAGCGGGTTCGGGGTCGAGGCCAGTGCGATGGCCGCGCCCCGGGAATGCCCCAGGACGATGACCGGACGGTCGGTGATCATCGGCAGGAGTTCGTCGAGCCACGCACCGTAGGCCTCGGTCCGGGCACCGGCGGTGCGCTGACTACAGCTCAGCCCCGGCTGCCCCGGAAGGTCGACCAGGAGTACCGGCCGATCCGCGGCGAGCGCGCGGGCGGCGGGAACCGTGGTGGCGGCGTTGAGGTTGGTCCCCGACAGGACCAGAACCGGGGTACCGCTCCCGCCCGAGGCCCGGAAGGCCTGTGTGGGGCCCATACGGGTCTCCACGAGCGGTAGGGGGCCGAGTTCGGGCCACTGACTCAGGGCTTTGTGACACCAGGCGTGCACGGAGCGCTCGGAGTTCTCCGAGCGGTAGACACGCGCGGCGCGAAGAGGGACGACGGTCATGGATCTGGTTTCGCGTAGAGAGAGAAAGGTGTTCGCCGCCCTGACTTCTCGGCGCACCAAGAGAGGACTGTACGCCTCTGTTCGGCCCCTCGCCACTCAGGGGCGCGAACCCCGTCGTGGCGGTGTCGAACGGCCGCCTCCGAGAGCCGCCCACCCCTAGCGAAGTGTCCCGTGTTGGGAGCGTTCGCCCTGGTACGGGTGGGATTGTCCCGACCGAAAGCGGCCATGCGGTCGCACCGACGTCCAGTCAGGATACGACCGCTCCACGGCGGGCGGATCCGGACGATCGATAGGCCCGGTCATCGGATGAGAGGGGCGCCGCTCCGCCCCCTCCGAAGGGTCGAACGGGGCGGGGTCCCGCGCGCCGGAGGGCACGCGGGACCCCGCGAAGAAGTGAGGCGGAACACGCCCCGCCCGACTAGTTGAACTCGTCGGGGTCCGGGCCGATCCGGCCGTCGCCGTCCAGGGAGGCGACCCGCTCCATCTCCTCGGCGGAGAGCTCGAAGTCGAACACCTCGAAGTTCTCCCGGATCCGCGCGGGGGTCACGGACTTGGGGATCACCACGTTGCCCAGCTGGAGGTGCCAGCGCAGCACCACCTGGGCGGCCGACTTGCCGTGGGCGGCGCCGATCTCGACGAGGACCGGGTCCTCCAGCAGCCCCTTGCCCTGACCCAGCGGACTCCAGGCCTCGGTGAGCAGACCCTTCTCCGCGTTGAGGGCGCGCATCCGCCCCTGCGAGAAGTAGGGATGCAGCTCGATCTGGTTGATCGCCGGGGTCACCTCGGCCTCACCGAGCAGACGCTCGAGCGTGGTGGGGGTGAAGTTGGACACGCCGATGGCCTTGGCGCGGCCCTCGGCGAGGATCCGCTCCAGCGCCTTCCAGGTGTCGACGTAGGTGTCGTGGGCGGGCGTCGGCCAGTGGATCAGGTACAGGTCGACGTAGTCGGTGCCCAGACGCTTCAGGCTCGCGTCGAACGCCGCCAGGGCCTTGTCGTAGCCCTGGTCGTCGTTCCACAGCTTCGTGGTGAGGAAGATGTCCTCACGGGCCACGCCGGAGTCGGCGATGGCGCGGCCGGTGCCCTCCTCGTTGTTGTAGATCCGCGCGGTGTCGATGCTGCGGTAGCCGACCTCGATGGCGGTCTTGACCGAGGCGTAGGCCTCATCGTCGGGAACCTGCCAGACGCCGAAACCCAACTGGGGCATGGTGAGGCCGTTGTTCAGCGTGACGTACTGCAAGGGTGTCGTGCCTTTCGATGGGGATGGGGCGTGCGCCACGGCGAGGACCGCCGTGGCGCGATGGGGATGGTGGTGTGGTGGTTCAGGACAGACGCACGAGCATCTTCCCGGTGTTGGCCCCGCGCATCATGCCGAGGAACGCGTCGACCGCGTGGTCGATCCCGTCGACCACGGTCTCCTCCGCGTACAGACCGCCCTCGGCGAGCCAGCGGGCGGCCCGCTCGCGGTACTCGCCCGCGAGGTCCCCGTGGTCGCCGACCAGGAAGCCCTGGAGCCGGATCCTCTTGCCGACGAGCAGGGCGAGGTTGTCCGGCCCGGGGACGGGCTCGGTGGCGTTGTAGACGGAGATGGCCCCGCACAGGGCCGCCCGACCGTGGACGCGCATCGCCTGGACGGCGGCGCGCAGATGGTCGCCTCCGACATTGTCGAAGTAGACGTCGATCCCATCGGGGGCGGCCTCGGCGAGCTGCCCCTCCAGGTCTCCGTTCCGGTAGTCGATGGCCGCGTCGTAGCCGAAGTCCTCCAACAGGCGACGCCCCTTCTCGGGGCCGCCCGCGGAGCCGATCACCTTGGACGCGCCCAGCCGCTTCGCGATCTGTCCCGCGAGGCTGCCGACCGCCCCGGCGGCGCCGGAGACGAACACGACGTCGCCCTCCCGGAGGCCGGCGACGGCGGTGAGCCCGGCGTAGGCGGTCAGGCCCACCATGCCGAGCACGCCGAGATAGGCCTGGGCGGGCGCGACCTCGGTATCGACGACGGTGGCGTGGGCGCCGTCCACGAGCGCGTACTCGCGCCAACCCTGGAAGTGCAGCACCGTGGCGCCCACCGGCACCTCGGGGCTCTCGGAGGCGACGACGGTGCCGACCGCGCCGCCCTCCATGGCCTGATCGAGACGGAACGGCGGGACGTAGGACTTCACGTCGTTCATGCGACCGCGCATGTAGGGGTCGACCGACATCCAGTCGTTGCGGACCAGGACCTGGCCCGGACCGGGGTCGGCGACGGTCGTCTCCACCAGGGCGAAGTCCGCGGGGGTCGGTTCTCCGACGGGACGGGCGACGAGGTGGACTTCCTTGGAGACGGGCATGGTGTTCCCCCTGAGTGCGAGGTGGTGGGGCGTGCGGGCTCGGCCGCGCCCTCGAGCGTAGCCCCGGACCGCGAACGTTGACCAACGGGCGTCTCGGCCCGTTTCCCGAACCGTCCGGGGGCGTGTCCTCCCCCGATACCCGTCATGGGCCGTCCGCTCACCCGATGTTCCGATGTTCACATCGGAACCACGTGCCCCGTGCCCGCGTCCCACTCCGGTATCGATCCCCCGATCCCCTGGGAGAAGCGCATGCCGCCGTTCCGTCCGAGACGTTCCGACGCCCCGCCCCACGGGGTCCGGCCCCGGAACAAGTGGGTGAGCGGCCTGGTGGTCGCGGTCGCCGTGGGTCTTCTCCTGTTCTCCGGCCTCCGGCTGGTCGGGTTGGAGCGCGGTTTCCCGTTGGTGCCGTTGATGGCCTACGCGCCGCTGGTCCTCTTCACGATCCCCGTCCTCGTGGTGGCCTTCCTCCTGATGAGGCGGTTCGCGGCGGCCGGTGCGGCCATGGTCGCGTTCGCGCTGTTGGCGGTCCCCATCCTGCCCCGACTCATCGACGAGGGGCCGATCCCTCCCGAGGTTCCGGGTCCCGAGCTGAGGGTGCTCACCCTGAACACGCACTTCGGCTCGGTCGCCCCCGAGACCATCGTCGACCTGGCGCGCGAGCACGAGATGGACGTCCTCACCCTTCAGGAGGTCACCCCCGAGCTGTACGCGGGGCTGGAGGAGGCCGGCCTGGCCGAGGTGCTGCCGTACTCGATGGACCACTCCGCGCCGGCGGCGGCCGGCGGGACCGTGCACTCGGTGTATCCGCTCACCCCCGTGGGCGACCCGGGGCGCGAGATCGATTCCCTCTCCATGCCCCACGCGTCCCTGGAGGTCCCCGGCACCGCACGCCCGGTGGAGGTGGTGTCGGTCCATCCGATGTCGCCGCGCCGACCCTCCAGCATGGAGGCCTGGGAGTGGGGCCTGCTCATGCTCCCTCCCGCGGCGGAGGACGCGACGCGGATCCTCGCCGGCGACTTCAACGCCACCCTCGACCACGCGGCGATGCGCCACGTCGTGTTCGAGGGGTACGTCGACGCGGCCGACGTGACCGGGCAGGGGCTGACCGGGACCTGGCCGGTGGGCAAGCCGGTCCCCAAGGTGGCCCTCGACCACGTGCTGGTGGACCACCGGGCGGCCGTGGACGGTCTGGACCTCCTGGACGTGGAGGGCACCACCCACCGGGCCCTCGTCGCCGACCTGACCCTTCCCGGAGAGTAGCCCCGCCCGGCCTTGACCCTCACACCGATGGCAGGGGTTACCGTCGCCGCATGAGCGAGCCGACCCCGTCCACGAGCGGAACCCGTCTCCAGGTGGTCCTGCCCGACGAGTCCCCGGACATGCCCGTATCGACCCTGGTCGACCTGGGTGTACGGGCCGAGGAACTCGGAGCACGGGCCCTCTGGCTGCCCGATCACCTGCTTCCGCCCCGCCCCTACGGCCGGACCTTCGGCGGGGTGTACGAGCCCCTGGTGACCCTCGGGTACCTGGCCGCCCGTACACGGAGGGTGCGGCTGGGCACGTCGGTGCTGGTGCTGCCGATGCGGGACCCCTTCACCGTCGCCAAGCAGGTCGCCACCCTGGACCGGCTGTCCGGAGGCCGGTTCACGCTCGGGGTGGGCGTGGGCTGGTCGCGCGAGGAGTTCGCGGCGGTGGGGTCGGACTTCTCGACCCGGGGCGCCCGGACCGATGAGGCGTTGGCCCTGCTGCGGCACCTGTTCGAAGGTGAAGGGGCCTTCGATGGTCGGTTCCACTCCTATGGGCGAGGGGTGTTCGAACCACGCCCGAGCGGGCGGATCCGGGTGATGGTGGGCGGTGGCTCGGACGCCGCCCTGCGCCGGGCCGCCGCGTGGGCCGACGAGTGGCAGGGGCTCGACCCGGATCCGGAGGCGTTCGGGAAGGCGCGGAAACGGCTGCTCGCCGCCGCGGGACGTCCGATGGAGACCGGGGCGCGGATGGCCTGGAGCGGTGAGGAGGAGGGCCTGGAGGAGGCCGTGGCGCGTTTCCGCTCTCTCGTGGAGGTGGGAGCGGACGCGGTCGCGGTGTGGTTCGGCGACGCCGAGGGGTTCGGAGAGCGTATGGAGCGTTTCACCGGAGCCCTGCGCCGAGCCGAGGGGGCCTGAGGGGGCTCCCCGACCCCCGCGTAGATTCGGGACCATGCCCACCATCGAACGTGCTCGTGTCGAAGACGTCCCCTCGATCGTCGCCCTGTTGGCCGACGACCCGTTGGGGGCCGGACGGGAGACACCCGACGACCTCGATCCCTACCTGAGGGCGTTCGCCGTCATCGACGCCGACCCCCACCAACATCTGGTGGTGGCCCGCCGGGACGGCCGCGTGGTGGGAACCCTCCAGCTGACCGTGCTCCCGGGTCTCTCGCGTACGGCCACCACCCGTGCCCAGGTCGAGGCGGTCCGGGTGGGTCGCGACGAGCGCGGGCACGGCCTGGGGCGGGAGTTGCTGGAGTGGGCCGAACGGGAGGCGCGGGAGCGCGGTTGCGCGCTGCTCCAGCTGACCACCGACGCCTCCCGAGAGGACGCCCACCGCTTCTACGAGCGCCTGGGCTACGTGGGGAGCCACCTCGGTTTCAAGAAGCCCCTGACCTGAGCACCGTGCCGAGCGGGGTCAGGGGATGACGATGTTGAAGGTGGGGTCGGGCTCGTCCAGCAGCCCCATCAGACGGTCCACCAACCCCTCGTCCCCCGAGAACACCATGCCCTCGGTCCCCTTTCCCGCGAGCAGGCGCAGCAGCCGGAACTTGTTCAGGGTCACGGTCAGGTCCGGCTCGCCCCGGCGCGGCTTCTCCCTGCTGGTGAGAGCCCCGTTGGAGAGCGTGGTGCGGTGGATGGTGTCCAGGTCGGTGAACACCCAGTCGATCACGAAGTACTCGTTCCAGGCACGGGGGCCGTTGACGCGGATCGCGAGCGAGGCGAAGAGCTGATCCACCGACAGGGCCGAGGTCAACCCGGTGACCTGTGGTATCGACGCCCCCTGGCCTCCCTCTCTCAGCTCGGCGGCGCCTTGGAGGTAGAAGTTGCGCCAGGTGCCGTTCTCCGCCCCGAACCCCAGCCGCTCGTACACGTCGGCCAGGGCGAGACGGGCCTCCTCGTCGTCGGGGCGGGAGAAGACCGCGTGGTCCAACAGGGTCGCGGCGAAGCGCAGGTCGCCCCGGTCACGGTACTCGCCGGCCTTGCGGACCACCTCGGCCACGCCTCCCATGCACTCCACGTAGCGAACGGCCGCGGCCTCGGGAGGGTGCGGCCACAGGTGGGCGGGGTTGCCGTCGAACCAGCCCATGTAGCGCTGATAGATCGCCTTGACGTTGTGGTTGACCGAACCGTAGTAGCCCCGTGTGTGCCAGGACCGTTCCAGACCGGGCGGCATGCGGAGGGTTTCGGCGATCTCCGACCCCACCAGTCCCTGGTTCATCATCCGCACGGTCTGGTCGTGCAGATAGGCGTAGAGGTCGCGTTGCAGGCTCAGGAAGGAGACCAGGCGTTCGGTCCCCCAGGTGGGCCAGTGGTGCGAGGCGAACAGGACGTCGGAGTCGTACGCGAAGAGTTCGATGGACTCGTCGAGATAACCGGACCAGGCGCGGGCGTCGCGCACCAGGGCCCCGCGCAGGGTCAACAGGTTGTGCAGGTTGTGGGTGGCGTTCTCGGCCATGCACAGGGCCCGGTGTTCGGGGAAGTAGAAGTTCATCTCGGCCGGGGCCTCGGTGCCGGGCGTCATCTGGAAGACGATGCGCACCCCGTCGACGACCTCCTCCTGGCCGGTACGGGTGATGGCCCGGTTGGGCGCGATGAGGGTGACCGTGCCGGTGGAACCGGCCTGCCCCAGCCCCACGCCGATCTGGCCGCGCGGCCCGGGCGGGATGCGCGCGCCGGTGTGGAACAGGCCCCGGCGGGCCATGGCCGGTCCCACGTAGACGTTCTCGGAGACCGCGTTCTCCATGAAGTCCTTGGGGGCCAGGATGGGCACGTTGCCCTCGGTGACCCCGCCGACCCCGCCGAAGTGGTCGACGTGGGAGTGCGAGTAGATCACCCCGCTGACCGGACGGTCACCGCGTCGGGACCGGTAGAGATCCAGGCCGGCCCGGGCCGTCTCCGCCGAGATGAGCGGATCGATGACCAGGACTCCCTGGTCCCCCTCGACCAGGGTCATATTGGACAGGTCGAGGCCGCGCACCTGGTAGATGCCCTCGGTGACCTTGTACAGACCTTGCTTGGCGCACAGTCGGGACTGGCGCCACAGACTGGGGTTGGCGGTGTCCGGGCACTCCTCCTCCAGGAAGGCGTAGGCGCCGGTGTCCCACACCACCCGCCCCCGGTCGTCCTTGACGACCCCCGGCTCCAGACGGGCGACGAGGCCGCGATCGGCGTCGGCGAAGTCGTCGGTGACGGGGTCCGCGGGCTCGGAGCCGACGGGGTCGTCGGGGTCCGTGTACTCGTTTCCGTTACCGGTCATCACTTCTCCTCGTCGGGCCGAGGCCGAACGGCGGTGGCGGGTCCGGGCGCACGACCATGATCACGGAGGGGCGTTCAGTGGAGTGCAACGCCCGACCCAGTTGTCGGCCAAGGCGTTCGCGCCGAGGCGGGCGGGCGCCGCCGGCCCGAGTGGCTCGTGCCGGCGGCGTGGACGGACTCTCGGGGCCCGGACCCTCAGGAGCGGAGCGCTTCGACGAGCTCCTGTTCGGTGTCCCTGGACAGGTTGGTCTGGATGACGGTGGGGTCCAGCGGCCGGAAGGCCTCGACGACACGGTCGATGGTGGCGTCGGAGGAGAGCAGGAACACCGCGGCCCGGCCTTGTCGGAGCTCCGAGCCGATCTCCCTGATCATGTCGTCGTCGATGCCGATGTCGGTGAGCCTGCCCGCGACGGCTCCGGCGCCCGCGCCGACGGCCAGCCCCAGGAGCGGGTTGAGGAACAGCAGTCCGATGAGGGTGCCCCACAGGGCCCCGCCGGCGGCTCCGTATCCGGTCAGGTTCACCGTCTGATGGATCCGGGGGCGCCCCTTGTGGTCCTTGTAGGCGTAGGCCGCGTCCTCGAGTTGGAGGAGTTCCCGTCTGTTCAGGTCGGAGGCGATGTCGAGCGCCTGCTCGGCCGTGTCGCGATCGGCCACCCCGAGTACGATCAGTTGCGCCATGGGTGTGCGTTCCCCTGTCGTCGCCGGTCGTCGGCCCGTGGACCACGGACCCCGTCCGGAGAAGCCTTTCCGAGGACGGCTCTGGCCAACGTCACCGGCGGGGACGTATCACGCAAAACCTCACCGACCGTCGGTCGCTCCACGGTCGCGGCGGGCCAGGACCAGACGGGTGACGTAGGGCATCAGGACCCGACCGTCGGGGAAGTTCCGTTCCACGATGGCCTCGAGTTCGGAACGGACGCGCTCCTCACCGACCGCGCGTACGGCGGCCGCCACCCTGCTGGAGGACATCGCCATGCCGAGGTAGCCCTCGGGGGTGAGTTCCCTGACCCAGGACCGGGTGTGCTCGACCACCGACGTCAGCCCCGGGACCGCCGAGAACTCGCCGACCAGGTCGTAGGAGCGATAGTGGCGGTCGTAACCGGGGCTGTGGCGTTCGAGCAGACTCTCGTGGTCGTCGATGAACGGGGAGTCCAGGTCACGGTCGTTGGCGAGCGCCGCGAGACTCCCGCCCCTCTCCAGAAGGCGGGCGGCCTCGGCGTAGAAGGCGGGGCGGTCGAACCAGTGCAGGGCCTGCGCGGTCAGGACCAGGGAGGCCGAGGCGTCCGGAAGCGGGATCTCCTCGGCCCGGGCGTTCAGGTATTCGACCTCGCCGCCCTCGGCCGCGGCGGCGGCGCGCATGTCGTCCCCCGGTTCCACTCCGATCACCCTGGGACCGGTCCCGAAGAGGGAGCGAAGGGCGCGGGTGGAGATCCCGGTGCCGGATCCGACGTCGACCAGGAGCCGGACGCCGTCCGGCCCGACCCCGTCGAGCACGTGGTCGCGCAGCGTCGTCAGGATCTCGTCCGGGTAGCCCGGCCGGTGGGCCCGGTAGTTCTCGGCGAGGCCTGCGAAGGCCTGGGTCCGGTCGCTCATGCGCGCTCTCCTCAGGAGACGGGTCCACTGACCCGCATCCTACGGAGGGCCCCGCGGAATCGGAGGAATCGCCCTCTTCGAATTTCCTACTGATTCGGTTGACTTCAACCGTATCGGAACCCTACCGTCGAGACACTCCCCGCGAACGGGCCGCGACCGGACGCGTGAGGTGACCTCCGCGCACCCCCGCACGAACGGAGCACCACCGTGACCACCACGACCACGACCGTCCGTCGACTCACCGGGCGCGTCGGCGCCGAGATCACCGGTGTGGCGCTCGGCCCCGACCTGGACGGGGACACGCTCGCACGGGTCCGCGAGGCCCTCCTCGCCCACAAGGTGATCTTCTTCCGCGACCAGCACCACCTCACGGACGAGACCCAGGCCGGCTTCGCCTCCCTCCTCGGCCCCCTCACCACCCCGCACCCCACCACCGGAGCGACCTTCGGGCGAGAGCATCACGTCCTTCCCATCGACTCCGAGAAGGGCCGGGCCGACAGCTGGCACACCGACGTGACCTTCGTCGACCGCCCCCCTCAGGCGAGTGTGCTGCGAGCGGTCCACCTGCCCCCGCACGGCGGCGACACGGCCTGGGCCAACACGGTCACCGCCTACCGGGACCTGCCCGAACCGTTGAGGGTTCTCGCCGACGGGCTGCGCGCCGTCCACGGCAACGACTACGACTACGCCGCCGTCACCCCCGAACGGGCACCGACCGGCGACCTGAAGAGATACCGCGACGCGTTCGTCTCCACCGTGTACAAGACCGAGCACCCCGTGGTGCGCGTGCACCCCGAGACCGGGGAGCGGGCCCTGTTCCTCGGCCACTTCGCCCAGCGCTTCCCCGGCCTGAGCACCAAGGACTTCCAGTACCTGTTCGAACTGTTCCAGCAGCGGGTGACCCGACCGGAGAACACCGTGCGCTGGACCTGGCGCGAGGGCGACGTGGCCGTGTGGGACAACCGCGCCACCCAGCACTACGCGGTGGCCGACTACGGCGACCACCCTCGTCTCATGCACCGGATCACCGTCGCGGGCGACCTCCCCCGAGGGGTGGACGGAAGCACGAGCCGTTCCCTGGTCGGAGACTCCTCCGGATACACCCCCGACCTCTGATACCAGAGCCTCGCCTCGGCGGGCCGGCGCCCCGGCCCGCCGCCCTCCTTCGATCGACGGTCAGGCCGCGCGGTCCCTTCGGTACTCTGAGGGGCTGACCCCGCGGTGGGCCTTGAAGGCCGCGCTGAACGCGAACGCGCTTCCGTACCCCACCCGCGCGGCCACCGATTCGAGCCCCAGCGCGGGTTCGGCGACGAGCAGGTCGCAGGCCAGGGCCAGCCGCCAAGAGCGCAGATAGGTCATGGGAGGGTCACCGACCGCGCGTTGAAAGCGGGCGGACAGAGTGGTCCGCGAGACCGCGCACTCGGCGGCCAGCGCCTCCAGTCCCCAAGGGTGTTCGGGGCGTTCGTGCATCAGGTCCAGGGCCCGGGCCACGATCGGATCGTGTCGCGCGCCGAGCCGGTTCGGGCCGGTGTCCGGGTGCGTCTCGAGCCAGGCCCGGACCGCCATGATGAGCAGACAGTCGAGCAGCCGGTCGTTGAGCGCGCCCCGGGCGACCCGTTCTGTGGTCACCTCCCGGGACAGCAGGTCGACCAGGGACGGCTCGACGGCACCGGACGGCAGGAGGGTCAGCGGCGGCAGGGCGGCCAGGGCCAGACGGCCGACCTCTCCCGCGTCCTCGTAGACGCCGATCACCATCGAGTCCTCACCGTCGGGATCGTTCCCCCAGGTCCCGACACCGTGGCCCATCGTGAGGTGGACCTCCTCACCTCCGGCGGCCACACAGCGCTGCCCGGGCTCGATGGTGATGTCGGGGCGACGCCCGAGGCGGTCGGACACCACGTAGGGCTCCGGACCTCGGACGAGGACGACGTCGCCGCGCCCCGCCTCGATCCGTTCGGCGCCCGTGGCCAACCACAGACGCCCCGAGGTCACCACGATCAGGTCGAGGGCGGCTCCGGCACGGATATCGATGGCCCAGGGGGGACTCATGACGGCGCGCAGGGTGAAGGCGCCGCGGGCCCGGGGGCCGTCCAGCAGATGCACGAGAGGGTCCATGCACTCAGAGTAGATCCGGACTTTCTCTTATGGAATCCGGTTCATAGACCATGGATCGTACGAGTCTTCTCCGCTGTAGTGGAGACATGACAACGAACCACAGCACCGCACGCGTCCTCGTCACCGGCGGCACCGGCATGACCGGAGGCCGTGTCGCCCGCCTTCTGTCCGAGCGCGGCGTCGACCATCGGATCGCCTCCCGGTCCGGGCACGCCGAGACCGGCACCCCTCCCTTCGACTGGCACGCCCCCGACACCTGGGACGCCGTCCTGGAGGGGGTCGACGCCGTCTACCTCTGCTACTCGCCCGACCTGGCGCTTCCCGGGGCCGCCGAGACCGTGTCCGCGTTCGCCGCGCGCGCCGTCTCGCGCGGCGTACGACGGGCGGTCCTGCTGTCCGGCCGCGGGGAGCCCCTGGCCCGACGCGCCGAGGAGGAGGTACGCGCGGTCCTTCCCGAGCTGACCGTGGTGCGCTGTGCCTTCTTCGCCCAGAACCTCTCCGAGGGCTTCTTCCTGGGCTCGGTCCACTCCGGGGTCCTGGCCCTGCCCGTGGCGGACGTGCCCGAACCCTTCGTCGACCTGGACGACGTCGCCGAAGCCGCGGCGCGGGCCCTGACCGAGGAGGGGCACAGCGGACGACTGTACGAGATGACCGGACCACGGGCCCTGACCTTCACCGAGGCCGCCGAGGTCGTGGGTACGGCGGCGGGTCGCGAGGTGGTCTGTGTGAGCGTTCCCCCGGAGGCGTTCGTCGCCGGGGCCGTCGCCGAAGGGGTTCCGGAGGAGGCCGCGGCCGGCCTGGCCGCCCTGTTCGGGGAGGTCCTCGACGGGCGCAACACGGGGATCGCCGACGGTGTGGAGCGGGCCCTGGGACGCCCCGCCGGGAGCTTCGAGGCCTATGTCTCCCGCACGGTCGGCACCGGCGTCTGGTCGGCCCGGTGATCTCCGGGGCCCGGCCTCGCCCACCGGGCCCCGCCGCACCAAGGCGGGTCCGAGAGCCCGCAAAGAAAGCTTCGAGTGTCTGGCGTCACAATTCGACCAAGTGGTAGGTTCGTGGCCGGCCGCCGGCCGACACCGGCGGGGCCGCCACGCACGACCCGCGAGGAGTGCCGTGACCGATACCGAGAGCCCACGACACGAGCCCAAGGGCGAACGCACGCGGCGGCGGATCCTCGACTCCGCCACCGAACTCTTCTCCCGGTCCGGCTACCGGGCGGTCTCCCTCCGCGACATCGCCGCGCACGCGGGCCTCACCCATTCGGGGGTGCTCCACCACTTCCCGAACAAGGAGTCCACCCTCATCCATGTGCTGAGCCGACGCGACGAGATCGACGCCCCGCTCGTACTGGACCCGGACCTGGGCCCCGCCGAACTCATCGACAACCTCGTCCGGATCGTCGAACGCAACACCCGCACCCCCTGGCTGGTCTCGCTCTACGTCAACCTGTCGGCCGAGGCCACCGACCCCGCCCACCCGGCGCACACCTACTTCTACGGTCGCTACCGGATCCTGCGGGAACACCTCGTCCCGGCGTTCGCCTCCCTGCTCGAAGACCGCGCGGGCCCCTCCCCCGAGCTGGCCGCCCGCCAGTTCATCGCCCTCCAGGACGGGCTCCAGGTCCAGTGGCTCCTCGACCCCGGCGCCGTCGACATGCGTGCCGCGGTCGTCTCCTTCCTACGCACCCTCGGTATCACCCCGCCGAGAGCCCCGTCCACCGACGAAAGGCACGTATGAGCAGTGACGCCCCTCCCCCCGACCTGATCGCGAAGGCCTCCGTCACCTCCGGTTCCGGTGTCTGGCACACCACCCCGCTCCCGGGGGTCCTGCGCCGTCTGCACCTGACCGACGGACCGCACGGGATCCGACAGCAGACCGAGGAGGGAGACCATCTCGGCATCGCCGGCAGCGCGCCCGCCACCTGCTTCCCTCCGGCCGTCGCCCTCGGCTCCACCTGGAACCCCGAGCTGGTACGAAGGGTCGGCGCCGCCCTGGGCGCCGAGGCGAGCGCCATGGGCGTGGACGTGGTGCTGGGACCGGGCATGAACATCAAGCGCTCCCCCCTGTGCGGGCGCAACTTCGAGTACGTCTCCGAGGACCCGCACGTCACCGCGCGGATCGCCGCCGCCCTGGTGGAGGGGATCCAGTCCGAGGGCGTGGGCGCGTGCGTGAAGCACTTCGCCGCCAACAACCAGGAGACCGACCGCATGCGGTCCAGCTCCGACGTGGACGAGCGCACGCTGCGCGAGATCTACCTCTCGGCCTTCGAGGAGGTCGTGCGCACCACCGCTCCGGCGATGGTGATGTGCTCCTACAACCGCCTCAACGGGGTGTACACGAGCCAGGACCCGTGGCTGCTCACCACCGTGCTGCGCGAGGAGTGGGGCTTCGACGGGGTGGTCGTCTCGGACTGGGGCGCCGTGGTCGACCGGGTCGAGGCGGTGCGCGCAGGCCTCGATCTGGAGATGCCGCCGAGCGGGACCGACCGGCGGATCGTCGACGCCGTCGTCGAGGGGCGGCTGGAGGAATCGGTCCTGGACACCGTCGTGGAACGGCTGCGCGGGCTCCAGGAACGGGTGTCCTCCGACACCTCACGGCCCCCCGAACACGAGGCGCACCGGGAACTGGCCCGCGAGGCCGCCCGAGAGGCGCTGGTCCTGCTGAGGAACGAGAACGGGGCCCTCCCCCTGGAGCCGGGACTCTCGATCGCGGTCGTGGGCGAGTTCGCCCGCACCCCCCGTTATCAGGGCGGCGGCTCCTCCCACGTGGTGCCGACCCGGGTGACCGACGCCCTCGCCGCGTTCCGTGAGGCGTTGCCGGAGGGGGCGGCGCGGTTCGCTCCCGGGTTCACCCTGGACGGGACGGACGCCCCCGGTCTCGCCGACGAGGCGGTCGCCCTCGCGGAGGAGACCGACGTCGCCGTGCTGTTCCTGGGGCTCCCCGAATCCCTGGAGTCCGAGGGTTTCGACCGCACCGACATCGACCTGCCCGCCGAACAGCTCGCGCTGCTCGCCCGGGTGCGTCGGGTGAGCGAGCGGGTCGTGGTGGTCCTGGCCAACGGCGGTGTGGTGTCGGTGGCCGACTGGCGGGACGACGCCGACGCCGTCCTGGAGGGATGGCTGCCCGGGCAGGAGGGCGGCGCGGCCGTCGTGGACGTACTGACCGGGGCGGCGTCGCCGTCCGGACGGCTCACCGAGACCGTCCCGCTGCGCCTGTCCGACCACCCGTCCTACCTGAACTTCCCCGGAGAGCACGGACACGTGCGCTATGGCGAGGGGGTGTTCGTGGGCTACCGGTACTTCGACACCCTCGACCGACCGGTGGCCCACCCCTTCGGTCACGGGCTCACCTACACCACGTTCGCCTACTCCGACCTGGAGGTGACGGAGACCGGAGGGGACGCGTGGACGGTGGCGTTCACCGTCGCCAACACCGGTGGACGGGCCGGACAGGAGGTCGCCCAGATGTACGTCGGCCTGCCCCAGAGCCACCCGACCCGCCCGGTCCGGGAACTGCGCGGCTTCGCGAAGACGGCGTTGGAACCCGGCGAGAGCGCCCGGGTGGAACTGCCGCTGACCGGACGCGACCTGTCCACCTGGGACCCCGAGCACGGACGGTGGTCCCTGGCCGCGGGCACGTACACGGTGTCGGTGGGCGCCTCCTCGCGGGACATACGACTGACCGGTGAGGCGGTGACCTCCGGCGACCGGTTCGCGCCGGCGCTGACCCGACGTTCCACCCTGAAGGAGTGGAGCTCGCACCCGATCGGCGGCCCGGTCCTGGCCGAGATCCGCGCGGGCATGGAGGGGCTGGACGCGGTGCCCGAAGAACTGATGCGCATGGCCGACTCGCTGCCGATCGTCGCCCTGGCCACCTTCGGGGAGGGCGTGACCGAGGAGATGGTCGACCTGCTCGTCGCCGACGTGGAGACCCGACGACTGGCGGCGATCGAGCGCGGCGAGATCACCGGCTGAGCCCCGGGGCGGGTCCTCGGGCCCGCCCCTCTCCGCGCCCTTCGACGATCAGACGCGGACCAGCCGGGACAGGGAGTCGCGGTTCCGTTCGAGCTCGTCGATGCGCGCGTCGAGCGCGGCCACCTCCCGGCGGATGGTGGCGAGCAGGTCCGGGCACATCTCCAGGTCGATCGGCTCCTCCGAGCCCTCCCGTACACACGGCAGGACCGAGGCGATGGTGCGGGTGGTCAACCCCATGTCCAGCAGGGCCCGGATGCGCAGGACCACGCGCGGGGCGCGTTCCTCGTAGACCCGGTATCCGTTGAGCGAACGCGTGGACTCCAACAGCCCCTGTTCCTCGTAGTAGCGCAGAAGTCTGCGGCTGACGCCCGTACGCTCGGACAGCTCACCGATCCGCATGCCGTGGCCCACCTCACCTTGACCCTCACACCGGTGTGACGATCTAGCTTCACACCCATGAACGAACAGTACTCGTACACGATCGAGGGCTCCGGACCAGGCCTTCTCCTCGCCCACGGGGCCGGTGGCGGCATCGAGGCGAACTTCGGTCCGCTCATGGCCGACCTGCGCGGCACGCACACCGTGGTCGGCCCCGACCTGCCCGGGGCGGGCGCCACACCGCGTTCCGCCTCCCCTCTCGACCTCGACACGGTCGCCGACACCCTCGTCGCCACCGCCGTGGGCGCCGGGGTGGAACGCTTCACCGTCCTCGGCTACTCCCTGGGGACCGCGGTGGCGGTACGCGCGGCCACCCGGCATCCGGACCGGGTGGAGGGGCTGGTCTTGACGGCGGGGTTCGCCCGCCCCGACCATCGGACCCGACTGGCCCTGGGCCTGTGGCGGGAGCTGCTGGACGGCGACCGTGCGCTCTTGGCCCGCTTCGCCACCCTGGTCGCGGCCGGGGCCCCGACCCTGGAGGCGCTCTCCGCCGAGGAACTGACGGCTCGGCTGCGCGCCGCCGAGGGCTTCGTACCTGAAGGGAGCCCCGAACAGGTGGACCTGGCCGCCTCGGTGGACACCCGCGACGACCTGCCCCGGATCACCGTGCCCACCCTGGTCGTGGCCACCACCCTGGACCGTCTGGTCCCCCCGGAGGCCTCGCGCGAACTCGCCGAGGGCATCCCCGGGGCCGAGTACGCCGAGGTGGGGTCCGGCCACCTGATCGCCGACGAGGCCCCCGACGCCTGGCTGTCCCTGGTGCGCGACTTCCTGGACCGCCACGACCGCGCCCGCGTGTGAGGAGGACGGAACGGGTGACGGGGAGACGGACCGGACCCGGGGTCAGTCGACCCGGATGACGCCGCGCCGCAGAGCCGTGGTGATCGCGGCGGTCCGGTTGTCCACGCCGAGCTTGTCGAACACGTGCACCAGGTGGGTCTTGACCGTGGCCTCGCTGATGAACAGCTCCCGGGAGATGGCCCGATTGGACAGCCCTCGGGCCAGCAACCGGAGGATCTCCAGCTCCCGCCCGCTCAGGGACGGACGCGGCGAACGCAGCCGGTCCATGAGTCGGTCGGCGACGTCGGGGGCCAGTGCGGTCCGTCCTCGAGCGGCGGTGCGCACCGCCTCGCGGAGCTGGTCCGGCGGCGCGTCCTTGAGCATGTAACCGGTGGCCCCCGCCTCGACCGCGGCGAGGATGTCGGCGTCGGTGTCGTAGGTGGTCAGGACCAGGACCTGCGGCGGGTCGGGGAGGTCGTTGACGTTCCGGATGGCGGTGACCCCGTCCATCCCCTCGCCCATCCGCAGATCCATCAGCACGATGTCCACCTCGGTCCCGGAGCGGAGTACGGCGAGGGCGGACTCCCCGTCCGCGGCCTCGGCGACCACGCCCATGTCCGGGATCTCGGCGAACATGGCCTTGAGTCCATGGCGTACGACCGGATGGTCGTCCACCAACAGAATGCGCAGGGGGCGTTCGGTCACGTGCTCTCCTCCATGGTCAACGGCAGGCGGACGGCGACGGCGGTGCCCTCCCCCGGGGCCGACTCGACCTCCAGGGCTCCGCCCAGGGCGGCCACGCGTTCGCGCAGGGCGGCGATCCCGTAACCGGTCCCGTCCGGCCGGGGCCCCTGTTCCTCGGGCACGAACCCCACACCGTCGTCGTACACGTCCAGGGTGACCTCCTCGTCCAGGTACCCGAGGGTGACCACCACGGTGGTGGCGTGGGCGTGCGCGGCCACGTTGGCGAGCCCGGCCTGCGCGGCCCGCAACAGGGCCACCTCGTAGCCCGGGGGCAGTTCGACGGGGGCGCCGTCCAGCCGGAAACGGTGCTCGACCCCGTCGGCACGGGTCGCCACGGCGCAGAGTCGGCGCAGCGCCTCGGGCAGGTTCGCCCCGGTCAGCGAGGGCGGGGCGAGGTCCCGAACGAACCCGCGCGCCTCGGCCAGGTTGTCGGAGGCGCTCTCCCTGGCCTCGGCGATCCTGGTGACGGCCAGATCGGGATCGTCCGGAAGGGCGTTCTCCGCCGATCTCAACAACAGGACGATGCCGGACAGCCCCTGCGCGAGGGTGTCGTGGATCTCCCGGGACAGCCGTTCGCGCTCGTCCAGGACCCCGGCGCGGCGCTGGGACGCGGCGAGTTCGTCGCGGGTCCTGGTGAGGGTGTCGATGAGCTCCCGGCGCCGTTCGCTCTCCCGGTACAGGGCCGTGTACCCGGCGGCGATGGCCAGCGCGAACATCGCGCCGAGCACCGGTCCCAGCACCATCCCGGCGGTGAGGTCCCCCTGGTGCAACGCCTGCCCCAGGACCACCGTCCCGGTGATGACCACGACCGCGACCACCGAGTGCGCTCCGCGCAGCAGATGCAGGTGCAGGAAGTACAGCGGGAAGGCCAGCCAGACGAAATCCGGATCCGCCCAGGCCAGGAGGGCCCACAGCGCGGTGACGGCGGCCAGCCACACCAGGGAGAGGACGCGGTGCGCGCCGTGCCGGACGGCCAGGGCGCCGAGGCAGTAGACCAGGCCCAGCAGGATCGCCCCGCAGAGCACCGACCACCGGATCCACGCCGGGTGGGCCCCGCCCCCTTCGAGCGGACCCGCCGCGTAGCGGACGGTCGCCCACCCGAGCAGGAAGAGGAAGCAGGCGTGCAACAGCAGTCGTAGCGCCCTGAGCACCGCCGTCACCCCGGGCGGCTCGGCCCGTCCCTCCGTGCTGTACCGCATCACCGCAGCGTACGACGGGGGCCGCCGTTCCGGCATCAACCGTTCGATGGAGTTCGCGCTCCACCTCTCCCCGTCCGAGAACGCTCCGTTCGCCCGATGACGACGGCTCCCCCGATGACCAGGCTGGAAACACGTCCACCGCGGTGCCCGAGCACCGCCCGTGTCTTCGAAAGGAGGGCCGCCGTGTTCGTCGCACTTCGTGACATCCGATTCGCCAAAGGGCGATTCGCACTGATGGGCTCCGTCGTCGCTCTGATCACCCTGCTCATCGTCCTGTTGTCGGGGCTGACCGCCGGCCTGGCCGACCAGTCCACCTCGGCGATCAAGGGACTTCCGGCGAGCCACATCGTGTTCGGCACCTCCGGCGAGGAGGCCCCCGAGGAGTCCTACGCCGACAGCACCGTCACCCGGGCCCAGGTCGACGCCTGGGCCCGGACCGACGGGGTGGAGTGGGCGGAGCCGCTCGGCGTCACCCAGAGTCGGCTCGAACTCTCGAACGGGGACGGTGCCGCCGTGGCCCTGTTCGGCGCCCCTTCCGGAGGGCGGCTCGCGTCCGTCCCGGGAACGACGGCGCACGGGCTGGTGGTGGGCGAGGAGCTCGCCGAGGAGTACGGGATCGCCTCGGGGGACACCGTCACCGTGGGAGGCACGGAGCTGACCGTGGACGCCGTCGCGCCCACCGGCTCCTACAGCCACACCCCGGCGGTGTGGGCCGACATCGAGACCTGGCGGGAGATCGATCCGCGGCTACGGCACGCCGAGGGCGCGGACTCCCCCGTCGCGAACGTCGTCGCCCTCGGCCTCGCCTCGGGAACGGACACCGCGCCGACCGACGAGGTGGCCGGGACCGTCACCGTGCCTCTGGCGGACAGTCTGGACGCGATCGGGTCCTTCTCCTCCGAGAACGGTTCGCTGGTCACCATGCAGGCCTTCCTGTACGCGATCTCCGCCCTGGTGATCGGAGCGTTCCTCACCGTCTGGACGATCCAGCGCGCCGGGGACATCGCGATCCTCAAGGCACTGGGCGGGTCCACCCGCTACCTGCTGCGCGACGCCCTGGCCCAGGCGTTGATCGTCCTGCTCGCGGGCGCCGCCGCCGGTGGCGCCGTCGGGGTGGGACTGGGCGCTCTGGCCGGCTCCGTTCTCCCCTTCTCCTCGACCGTGGCCACCACGGTCGGCCCGGTGGCCGCCATGGTCGTGCTGGGCATGCTCGGCGCGGCGCTGGCCGTCCGCCGCATCACCTCCGTCGACCCGTTGACCGCCCTGGGAGGCGTCCGATGAGCCTGGAACTGAACGACGTGACCCTGACCTACCCCGACGGGGACGGGGTGGTGACCGCCCTGGACCGGGTGTCGGTCCGGGTGGCCCCCGGTGAGCTGGCCGCGGTGATCGGCCCCTCCGGTTCGGGGAAGTCGAGCCTGTTGGCGGTGGCCGCGACCCTGATCCGCCCCGACTCGGGACGTGTGACCGTGGGCGACGTGGACACCCTGGGGCTGCGGCCCCGGGAACTGGCGGCGCTCCGGCTGTCGAAGGTCGGGATCGTCTTCCAACAGCCGAACCTGATCCCTTCGTTGACCGTGGTGGATCAGCTCCTGGTCACCGAGCACATGCGGGCCCGATCGGTACGCGAGGCCCGGGCGTCGGCGATGGAGACGTTGGCCGCGGTGGGTCTGGCGGGCAAGGAGCACCGTCACCCGCACCGGCTGTCCGGTGGAGAACGCCAGCGGGTGAACATCGCACGGGCCCTGGTCGGACGTCCGAGCGCTCTGCTGGTCGACGAGCCGACCGCCGCTCTGGACCACGACCGTGGGGCGCGGATCATGGAGCTGATCGAGGAGGCGACCCGGACCTTCGAGGTGGCGACGTTGCTGGTCACCCACGACACCGAACACCTGGGGACGGTCGCGCGGATCCTGGAGATGCGCGACGGACGTCTGCGCGCCCTGGACCCCGCCTGAGTCGCCCGGGGCCGGCTCCGGCTCCGGCTCCGGGCCCGGGTTCCGGTTCAGGGCACCTGGTACTCGGAATCGCGGACATCGGTGATGGCCATGTGGCCCGGGGCGTGGCCGATGGCGAACTCGGGGGCCGAGGCCATGACGGCGGCCTGCGGGGTGACACCGCAGGCCCAGAAGACCGGGATCTCGCCCTCACGGATCTCCACCGGGTCGCCGTAGTCGGGCTCGGCCAGGTCTCCGATGCCCAGGGCCGCGGGGTCGCCGACGTGCACCGGAGCGCCGTGAACCGCCGGATAGCGGGAGGTGATCCGCACCGCGTCGGCGACCCGGTCGGCGGGGATCGGTCGCATCGACACCACGAGCGGCCCGGAGAAGCGGCCGGCGGGCCGGCAGGGGCGGTCGGTCCTGTACATGGCGACGTTGGTACCCGCCTCGATGTGCCGGACCGGGACCCCCGCCTCCAGGAGAGGTGTCTCGAAGGTGAAGCTGCACCCGATGAGGAAGGAGACCAGGTCCTCGCGCCACAGGTCGACCACCTCGGAGCGCTCCTCGACGTACTCGCCGTTCCGGTAGACCCGGTAGGCGGGCAGGTCGGTGCGCAGATCGCCGTCGAACACCGAGGCGGAGACCTCACCCGGTTCGGTGACGTCCAGGACCGGGCAGGACTTCGGGTTGCGCTGGGCGAACAGCAGGAAGTCGAAGGCCAGATCGCGCGGTAGGCAGAGCAGGTTGGCCTGGGCGTGGCCGGGACTGTAACCGGAGGTGGGTACGCGCAGACCGGCGCGGAACAGTTCCCGGGCCTGCGCGGGCGACAGGGCGGCCGGGTCACGGGGCGGTGCGGGGCTCATGGCTCTACCTCCACGGGACGAAACGGATACGGGTGCCGGGGCGGGCCTGGGCGGCGTCGGGCAGGTCGTCCGAACACACGACGGCGATCACCGGATAGCCGCCGGTGACCGGATGGTCGGCGAGGAACAGGACGGGTTCGCCGTCGGGCGGGATCTGAAGGGAGCCGGGGACCATGCCCTCGCTGGGCAGCTCCCCCTCGCGCGCCCGTTCCAGGGCGGGGCCCGAGAGGCGGGCGCCGACCCGGTCGCTGCGGGAGGTCACCTCGTAGGGGGACGAGAGCAGGGCCCGATGGGCGTCCTCGGTGAACCAGTCGTCGCGCGGGCCGAAACGGACCCGCAGCGTCACCTCGTCGGCCCCGACCGGGGCGGTGGGGGCGTGGTCCAGGTTCGGGAGGGCCGCCGGCGCGGGACCGACCGGGAGCAGGTCGCCGGGACCGGGGACGGCGGGGCCCAGGCCGGCGAGCACGTCGGTGCTGCGCGACCTCAGGACCGGCGGTACGTCCACCCCTCCGCGTACGGCCAGGTAGGTGCGCAGCCCTCGGGCGGGGGTGCCCAACGAGAGTTCGGCCCCGTCGGCCAGGTGCAGGACCTCGTCGAGGGCGGCGCCGCGCCCGTCCACCCGCACCGGGGTCGGGGCACCGGTGACCGCGACCGTCACCGGGCCGCGGGCCCGGACGCGGAGCCCGCCGAGGGTAACCTCCAGAGTGGCGGCTCCGACGGGGTTGGCGACCAGCCGGTTGGCCAGGGCGTGGGAACGGGGGTCGGCGGCGCCGGAGCGCCCCACACCGAGGGCTGCGTGACCACGGCGACCGATGTCCTGCACCGTGGTCATGGGGCCGGTGGCCAGGATCTCCAGGCGGCTCACACGACCTCCTCGAAGCGCACCCGTACCCCGGGACGCAGCAGCCCGGGCGGGTCCCGTTCCAGGTCCCAGGTGACGAGGTCGGTACGGCCCAACAACTGCCACCCTCCCGGGGAGACACGCGGGTAGACACCGGTGAACTCCCCGGCCAGCGCCACGGCGCCCTTGGGGACCCTGGTCCTGGCCTCGCCCCGTCGTGGGACGTTCAGGCGAGGGTCGTCGCCGACCATGTAGCCGAAGCCGGGCGCGAACCCGCAGAAGGCGACGGTCCACGTGGCCGAGGTGTGGGCCCGCACGACCTCGCGCGGACTCATCCCGGTGAGCGCGGCGATGTCGTCGAGATCCTCTCCGTCGTAGCGCACCGGGACGGTGACGGTCTCCCCGCTCCCCCGGACGACGTCGGTGTCCAGGGTGAGCTCGGAGACGGCGGAGGCGACGGCGTCGGGGTCGGTGCCGGGCTCCAGCCTCAGCAGGACGGTACGAGCGGCGGGCACGACGTCGGACACGCCGGGCGGGGGCGCCGTCTCCAGCGCGGCACCGAGGGCGATGACCTGGTCGAGATCGGCGACCTCGACCAGGACCCCGGTGTCCGCGCAGTTCAGGATGCGCAAGGACTGCTCCAGTTCCGGTGGGGCGGGCGCGCGGGCCCGCCCCGTGGTGGTCGGTCGTCGGCGGTGCGCCGACGCGGCGGTCGGTCAGGCCCCGGTGAAGGGGACGATGTCGACCCCTTCGGCGCGCAGCCTCTCGGCCACGGCCCGGGCGATGTCGACGGCGCCGGGGCTGTCGCCGTGCACGCACAGGGAGTCGGCCTCGACCAGGATCTCGGTGCCGTCGATCGCGGTGATCGGCTCTCCCCGGGCGATGCGCAGGCAGCGGGCGGCGATGGCCTCGGGGTCGTGCAGGACGGAGCCGGGTTCGCGCCGGGAGACCAGGGTGCCCTCGGGCGTGTAGGCGCGGTCGGCGAAGGCCTCGCGGTAGGTGGTCAGCCCCGCCGCCTCGGCCTTCTCCAGGAACCGGGATCCGGGCAGGCCGAGCACGGGCAGCTCCGGGTCGAAGGCGCGGACCGCCTCCACGACCGCGGCGGCCTGCGCCTCGTGGTGGACGATCGCGTTGTAGAGGGCCCCGTGCGGCTTGACGTAGCGGATGCGCTCCCCGGTCAGCGCGGTGAACGCCGCCAGGGCCCCGAGCTGGTAGAGGACCTCGTCGGTGAGCTCGGCCGGCGGCACGTCGACGAAGCGACGGCCGAACCCGGCCAGGTCCCGATAGGCGACGTGGCCGCCGACGGCCACCCCGCGCGCGGCCGCCTCGGCGGTGGTGCGCCGCAGGGTCGACGGGTCGCCGGCGTGGAATCCGCAGGCGACGTTGGCGCTGGTGACGATGGACAGCAGGGTCCGGTCGTTGCCCAGTTCCCAGCGTCCGAAGCTCTCTCCGAGGTCGGAGTTGAGGTCGATGCGCATCGTGATGCTCCTCTTTTCGGGGGTCTAGGGAGTGTTCTTTGGATGCTTTCGTTCGGCATCGGCGGAGCCGATCCTCGGCGAGCGGCCGCCGGACGATCTCTCGCCAGACGACGAGCGAAGGTCAGCCCGGGTTCGGCTGTCCGAGCGACGTCGGCGCCGCGAGAGGAAGCCCGGCCACGCGAGCACGGAATGATCCACAGAACACGACCTACCCCGGATCGATGGGGTCCGTCACTGCCAGAGTTCGGCGATCCCGCCCAGCGACCTGACCGCCATGTAGACGGTGAGCGCCCAGGCCAGGACACCGACGACGAGCAGCCAACGCGGGTAGCGGTAGCCGCCGAGCAGGGTCGCCGAGTGCCGGTAGGCCACCCACAACAGCAGACCGAGGCCGACCGGCAGGATGACGCCGTTGAGCGCTCCGGCCATGACCAGCAGGGTGCCCGGGGCCTGTCCGGAGATCAGGAAGATCCCCAGCGAGATCCCGATGAAGGCGGTGACCAGCTTGCCCTTGTGCCGCTCCAGCCACGGCGAGAACGTGGTGACGAAGGAGATCGAGGTGTAGGAGGCGCCGATCACGGAGCTGACCGCGGCCGCCCACAGGATGACGCCGAACAGGCGCAGGCCCACCTCTCCGGCGGCCTGATAGAAGGCCTCGGCCGAGGGGTTGGGCGCGTCCATCAGGGAGACCCCGCCGACGACGACCCCGAGGATCGCGAGGAAGAGCACCACACGCATGATCCCGGTGACGATGATGCCGGTGACGGAGACCCTCGTGATGGCCGAGACGTTCTCCGGGCCGCCCCGCCCCTGCTCGATGAGCCGATGGGCGCCCGCGTAGGTGATGTACCCGCCGACGGTGCCGCCGATGATCGTGATGGTGGCCAGGAAGAGGTCGCTCGCGGCCGCTTCGGGCAGCACGGCCTGGCGCAGCGCCTCGCCCACCGGAGGCCGGGAGACGACGGCCACGTACAGGGTGAGGGCGATCATCAGCAGACCGAGGACCACCAGGACACGGTCCAGGGCCGCGCCCAACCGCTTCACCGCGAGGATGACGATGGCGACGAGGGCCGAGAGGATCGCGCCGACACGTGTGTCGAGGCCGATCATCGCGTCCAGGCCCAGGCCGGTGCCGGCGATGTTACCGACGTTGAAGATGAGGCCGCCGAAGACGATGAGGGCCGCCAGCAGGTAGCCGGCTCCGGGGAGGACCTTGTTGGCCAGGTCCTGGGCCCGCATGTTCGAGACGCCGATGACCCGCCACACGTTCAGCTGGACGGCGATGTCGACCAGGATCGAGATGAGGATGGCGAAGGCGAACGCGGCACCGAGCTGGGCGGTGAAGGTGGTCGTCTGGGTGATGAAGCCGGGGCCGATGGCGCTGGTGGCCATCAGGAACATGGCGCCGAGCAGGCCACTGCTCAGGGCCACACGACCGAAACGTGGACGCACCGGGGTCGGGGACGACCCCGAGGTCTGGTCGCTCATGCGGTTCTCCAGGTACTCCGGGAGGGGTGGGATGTGGCCAACCTCATTGTTGGATCGTTGAACAATACTGCAATCCGACGATCCCTGATAAGGGTCGGGCCGGTAAAAACATCCCGACTCCGCTGCGTAACATTGAGGGACGACCACGCCCCGCACGGGCGACCGAGCAGCCGAGGGAGCTCACGTGACGGCGACCGACGACCACATCGACCGGTTGCCCGCACCCGCGCTGACCAGGCCCACCAGCCAGGCCGAACGTGTCGCCGACATGCTCCGCACCTTCATCATCGAAGGCGAGCTGGCCCCCGGGGTGCGCCTGTCCGAGGAAAGACTCAGCCGCAAGTACCAGGTCTCCCGCAACACCCTGCGCGAGGCCTTCCGCCTGCTGAGCCGTGAGCGTCTGCTGGTGCACCGTATGCACCGGGGCGTGTTCGTCGCCCGCCCGACCGGCGAGGACGTCCGCGACCTCTTCAGAGCCAGACGCGCCCTGGAACTGCCCGCCGTGCGCGAGGCGGACCGGGCCCCGAGGGAGTTGGTCGAGGCGGTCGGAGCCGCGGTCACCGAAGGAGAGGCCGCCCGCGCCGAAGAGGACTGGTGGCGGATGGGAAGCGCGAACATGCGCTTCCACGAGGCCCTGGCCGGGCTGGCCAGGAGCGCCCGGGTCGACGAGTTCATGCGTCAGGTCCTGGCCGAGACCCGCCTCGTCTTCCACGTGATGGCCGCGCCCAAGGAGTTCCACGACCCCTATCTGCCGTGGAACCGCCGTATCCACCTGGCGCTGGTCGCCGAGGACACCGAGGACGCCGTCGCGGAGCTGACGGAGTACCTGGCGACCTCCGAGGAGCAATTGATCAGGGCCTTCGACGCGATGGACCCCGCCGCGGAGACCTGAGCGAGGCGTGGGACGGCGCTCCGATCCCACCCGTGACACCACACGGGCCCCACCGTCACCACGGATCTTGGTCCCAAGTTCCTCCGCCAGAGGTCCCGAAGTGCCAGAATGGGACACGTAATGGAACTGAACGGACGCCCCGTCAGCACGGGAGAACTCGCCGGCCTCGCCCTCCAGGGCTACGGACACTTCACGACCATGCTGGTCACGGATCTACGCGTACGAGGTCTGCGTCTGCACACCGAACGCCTGGCCCGGGACTGCGCGACCCTCTTCGGCACCGAACTCGACATCCCCCGCGTACGCGAACTCGCCCGACGCGCGGCCCGCGCGCACCCTTCGCCCTCCGTCGTCCGGGTCACCGTCTACGACCCCTCCCTGGACCTGGCCCACCCCGCCGCACGCCCCCTCCCCCAGATCCTCATCTCCACCCGCCCCGCCCCCACGCCCTCCTCCGAACCGATCCGACTCGGCACCCGCCCGTACGCCCGGGACGCCCCCACCATCAAGAGCACCGGCCTGTTCGGCGAGATCCGTCAACGCCGCGCCGCCCAGTCCGACGGTTTCGACGACGCCCTCTTCATGGGGGTGGACGGCCGGATCTCCGAAGGCCCCACCTGGAACATCGGCTTCCTCGACGACTCCGGGCTCGTCTGGCCCCAGGCCCCCTGTCTGCCCGGCGTCACCATGCGCCTCGTCGAACAGGCCGCCGAGACGCTCGGCATCCCCGCCTCCACCCGCCCGCTCACCGCCGTCACCGCCACCCGCATGTCGGGCGCCTTCATCACCAACGCCGCCTCCGGGGTCCGCCCGGTCACCGCCATCGACGGCGTACAGCTGCCCCGGGCCGGATACCTCGACGCCCTCGTCAAGGCCTACGAGGAGATTCGGGGAGAGCTGTTGTAGGGCTGTGTTCGCTTTGCGCCTCCGCCGGCGCTTCGGGATCTCCGGAGTCGAGGCGGGAGGGCGGGTGGCCGTCACCACAGGGGGTTGGTGTGGGAGATCGCGTGACGGTCACACCCTCTGGTGAGAGGGACGGTCTTGTTCTCCGGCGCGGCCGGGCCACCAGAGGCGGGGGCCCACGTCCAGGGCCAGCGCGGGGATGAGCAGGGTGCGCACGAGCAGGGCGTCCACGAGCACCCCGAAGGCGACCAGGAAGGCCAACTGGAGCAGGAACAACAACGGGATCACCGCGAGCGCCGCGAAGGTCGCCGCCAGGACCACACCGGCGGAGGTGATCACCCCTCCGGTGACGGTGAGGGCGCGCAGTACACCCTCCCGATGACCGTGGACCAGGGTCTCCTCGCGGGCCCGCGACATCAGGAAGATGCTGTAGTCGATACCGAGCGCCACCAGGAACACGAACGCGAACAGCGGCACCACGGGGTCGGCGCCCGGCAGATCCAGGACGTGATCGAACACCAGCGTGCCCACCCCGAGGGCGGTGGCGAACGAGAGCACGTTGACGGCCATGAGCAGGAGCGGCGCCACCAGCGAACGCAGCAGCGGGATCAGCACCAGGAACACCACCACGAGCACGAGCGGCACCACGACGGCGAAGTCCCGCCGGGCGGTCTCGCGCGTGTCGAGGTCGGTGGCGTCGACCCCGCCGACGAGGGCTTCGGCCCCCGCCACCGCGTGCACGCTCTCACGTAGATCGCGCACGGTGTCGACGGCGGCGGTGGTCTCGGACGCGGCGGCCAGGTCGACCTCGACCAGCGACCGCCCGTCCTCCACCAGTACGGCGCCCTCCGCACCGGGAGGCCCGGGCTCGCTCACGGGGGTCGCGGCCTCCACACCGGGGGTGTCCTCGGCGGCGGCCACGATCTCGTCGACCCGATCGGCGTCGGTGACCACCAACGCCGGGGCCGCCCCGGAGTCGGGGCCGAAGCCGCGTTCCAGGGTCTCCTGGCCGTCGACCGCCTCGACCTCGGTGCGGAACACGTCGGCCTGACCGGTGCCCTCGGCCGTGAAGAGGGGCGCGAAGACGGCCGCGGCCAGCAACAGCGCGGTGGTGGACAGCCAGATCAGGCGCGGACGGCGACCGACGAGACGGGCGATCCCGCCCCAGAGACGGTGGCGTTCCAGGATCCGGTCGGTGCTCTGTTCCTCGACCCGTCCGAGACGGTGCGGGGAGACGGGCCAGAAGGCGGCGCGGCCGCACAGGGCCAGGGCGGCGGGGAGGAACGTCATCGCGGCGAGCATGGCGGCGACGACACCGATGGCGACCACCGGACCGAGGCTGCTCGTGGAGTTGAGTTCGGCCGCCAACAGGCAGAGCAGGCCGAGGATGACGGTGCCGCCGGAGGCCAGGACCGGTCCGGTGACGCCTCGGACGGCGGCGAGCACGGCGTCCGTGACGCTCTCCCTCGCCGCGAGTTCCTCCCGGTACCGGGCCACGAGTAGGAGGGCGTAGTCGGTGCAGGCCCCCACGACGAGGATGAACAGGATGCCCTGGCTCTGACCGTTGAGGCTGATCAGGCCGCTGTCGGCGGCGGCGTAGACGAGGGCTCCGGACAGTCCGAGCGCCAGGAGTGAGGCGACGATGACCAGGATCGGTAGAAGCGGCGAGCGGTAGACGGCGATGAGAATGACCAGCACGGCGACGACCGCGACCATCAGGAGGGTGGAGTCGATGCCTCCGAAGGCGGCGGAGAGGTCGGCCGCGTAGCCGGCGGGGCCGGTGACCTGGGCTCGGAGGCCGTCGACGGGTTCGTCGGCGAGGAGGGCGCGCAGTTCGGTCACGGAGTCGCCGGTGTCGTGGCGGTCGTCGATGGAGACGATGATCCGGGCGACGGAGGGGTCCTCGGTACCGGGGATCGGCCCGATGACCGGGCCGGTCGTCCAGGGCTGTTCGCCGATCCGCTCCGCGAGGGTCTCGGCCTCGGCGAGTCGGTCACCGGTGATGGCCTCGTCTCCGGAGAGCACGATGAAGGCGGGGACCCCGTCGGCGCGGTCGAAGTCCTGGGCGATCCGGTCGGCCTCGGTGGATTCGGCGCCGTCGGGGAGGAAGGCGGCGGGATCGTTGGTCTGGACCTCGCCGAGTCTGCCGAGGAAGGCTCCGAGGGGGCCGGCGCCGAGGAGCCACACGATCGTGACCAGGAGCGCGGCCCCGGCCCACCATCGTGATCGTCGAGGCGGGTTCTGGCTTGGTGTGCTCACCGAGGGGTCCTTCCTCATGCGCTCTACAGATATCTAGAAAAACAAGCTTCTCGGAAATCTAGCTAATTTCGGGTACACGCTACCCCCGTTCGCGCGTTCCGCGCGAACGGGGGCGGCTCAGGCCTCGCCGGTGCCCACCGGTGTGGACCCTCGTTCCTCCGCCGTACGTTCGGCGCGGTCCGCGATATTGGCCGCCATCGACCCGAAGACCACCCCGTGGAAGGGGGTGACCGCCTTCCAGTACAGGTGTCCGGGCAGTCCACGCGGGTGGAACAGGGCCCTCTGGTGGTAGACGGTGCGTCCGTCCACCTCGCTCACGCCCAACTCCAGCCAGGCGAGTCCGGGCAGACGCATCTCGGCCCGCAGGCGCAACAACCGCCCCGGGACGATCTCCTCCACCCGCCAGAAGTCCAGGGAGTCCCCCACACGGAGACGTTCGGGATCACGGCGCCCGCGGCGCGGCCCCACACCGCCGACGGCCAAATCGATCCAGCCGCGCGCGGCCCAGGCCTGCGGCCACGAGTACCAGCCCCGTCTCCCCCCGATCCCCTCGATCACCCGCCACACGACCTCGGGAGGAGCGTCCACGACACGGGCGCGACGATCGGAGTACAGGCTGCCACCGGCCCAGTCCGGGTCGGTGGGCAGAGGATCCGAGGGCGCGGTGGGCCAGGACGCCGACGACCAGCGGGTGTCCACCCTGTCCTCGTCGATCCGGCGCAGCGCCAACGCCACCGCCCGGTCGAAACCGATCCGCTCATGGTCGTCCAGCAGGTCGGACAGGTCGTCCTCCCCCATCACCGCGTCGTGACGGAGCGACTCCACCAGGGGCCGGGCCATCGACGGCGGTATCGGCGTCACGAGCCCCACCCACAGACTCGACAGCCCCGGGGACAGGACGGGAACCCGGATGACGAGTCTGCGGGCGAGCCCGGCCTCGGCGGCGAACCGCTGGATCATCTCCACGTAGGTGAGGGTCTCGGGGCCGCCGATGTCGAAGGCCCGATCGGTGTCGGCGGGCAGGGTGTCGGCCTCCACCAGCAGGCGCAGGACGTCGCGCACGGCGATCGGCTGTACCCGGCTGAGGACCCACTTGGGCGTGGTCATGGCGGGCAGACGCTCGGTCAGGTGGCGCAGCATCTCGAAGGACGCCGACCCCGAGCCGATGATGACCGCCGCGCGCAGCACGACCGTGGGCACCGGCCCGGCCAGCAGGAGGTCGGCGACCTCCTTCCGGGAGGCCATGTGCGGCGACAGCGGCACCCCTTCCGGGGCGAGTCCGCCCAGGTAGACCACACGGCCGGCCCGCGCCTCGCCCGCCGCCCTCGCGAAGGTGCGGGCGCCCTCGGCGTCGGCGCTGCCGAAGTCGCCGCCCCCGCTCATGGAGTGCACCAGGTAGTAGGCGACGTCCACGTCGGCCAGGGCCTCGGGAAGCCCCTCCCCCGAGACCACGTCGCCGCGGACCACCTCGACCCGATCGCGCCACGGGTGGTCGCGGAGCTTGTCCGGTGACCGGGCCAGGCATCGGACGCGATAGCCGGCGTCGAGCAGTTCCGGGACCAGTCGGCCCCCGATGTAACCGGTGGCCCCGGTGACCAGGGCGAGGCGCCCGCGCCCCTGTCGGCGGGCGTCTCCCCCTCCCCCGGGGTCCGCGGCCGTCATGAGCGCCGTCCGTCGGCCGTACCGTTCGCGCGACGGTGGTCGCCCGTGTCACCGTTCTCACCGGCCCGCCCGGACTCGTATCCCGCCCGGTAGGCGTCGTCGTCCGAGGTCTCCCCGTGTTCGTGTCGGCCGCCCGCCTCGGGAGCGGTCGCGCCCGAGTCCTCGGTGCGCGGCGCGGGGACCGCGTCGTGGTGCCTGGCCTCCCGCTGTCGGCGGTAGGGGTTGTCCTCGCCCAACCCTCCGCTGAACCGGCCGTACATGCCGAAGGTCATCACCACCAGCCCCACGCCGAAGCTGAAGATCACGTTGGGCATGGAGAAGGCGAGGATGTTCGGTCCCATGCTCATCAGGTAGAGGTTGACCAGGCCGCTGACGACGAAGGCCACCCCGACCACGACGCACACGGTGGACGCGAACGTTCCGCCCAACACCATCGCGCCCACCAGCAGCGAACCGATCGCGACCGACAGGAAGCTCAACGCCCCGTTGGTGGACAGTCCCGCGATCACCTCGCCCTGGGTGTCGAACAACGGCAGCCGTACGAGCAGCCCGGCGATACCGAAGCCGATGAGGAACAGTCCCGTGAGCCCGGCACCGACCCGGTAGACGATGTCGAGCCTTCGATCCGTTCGACGCCTGGTGTCCAGTTTCATGGTGTGGCCCCTTTCGGTGCTCTCCCGACTAGAGTCGGAGGTCGGCGACGTGTGTCACAAGTCGCACCGCTTTCGCAACGTGTCGAGGTGCCATGAACGACGCGCTCACCCCCGGTGCCGCGGCCCGGCTGCTCGGGGTCGCGCCGACCACGCTGCGCAGCTGGGACCGGCGGTACGGGATCGGTCCGGGCGAACGCAGCCCCGGTGGTCACCGCCGGTACTCGCCGGCCGACATGGACCGGCTGCGGGAGCTGTGCCGCCTGGTCGGCGAGGGCTTTCCGCCCGCCTCGGCGGCACGGCGGGTCCTGGAACAGGACGCCCCGACGTACCGGTCCACGTCCGCCGACGTGTCATCCGAGGATTCCCCGGATGAGGTACACCGAACCGGACACGAGGCCACATACGCCCCATCAGGTGGCTCTCTCGCCCCTTCGGACCACGGGTCCGGCCGGCCCTCACGAAGTCGTTCCGGCGGGGACACACTCCCCCTGGGCCCCGCGCCGCCGCTCCTCCAGGGGATCGCCCGCGCCGCCATGCGCATGGACTGCGAGCTCGTGGAACGGCTGTTGTGGTCGGCGCTGGAGGAGCACGGAACCGTGGCGACCTGGGAGAACCTGGCCATGCCCCTGCTGTACGGAATGGGGCGCAAGTGGGAGGACACCCGACGCTACGTGGAGGTCGAGCACCTGCTGTCGTGGTCGGTCTCCTCGGTCCTGCGACGGGTCACCGGCCCGGTCCCCTCCACCGCGAGGCCGGTGGTCCTGGCGTGCCTCCCGCACGAGATGCACGGACTGCCCTTGGAGGCCTTGGCGGCGGCACTGCGCGAGAGGGGTCGGCCACAACGGGTGCTGGGCCCGTGCACCCCGGCCGAGGCGACCGTGCGCACCATCGCGCGGACCGCGCCGAGCGCCGTGGTGCTCTGGTGCCACGCCAAGGGCGATCAGGGGGTCGCGACCCTGAGGGCCGTCGCCCGGGCGACCGGCGCGGGTCGCCTCCGCACGGCCTTGTACACGGCGGGGCCCGGCTGGCGGGAGGCGGGGCCCCTCACCCGGATCACGGACGGCCACCTCTCCTCCCTCACCGAGGCCATGACCCACCTGCTCCGTTGAGGCCGCGACCGGGCCGACCGACCCGGGAACGCAGGACGTACCACAGATGGTCCAGGGTGCTGTGGGACATGGCCGCGACCGGGGTGGTCAGCCCCATCGCCAACTCCCGGCGCACGGATGAGGCACCGTCGAGGAACGCCAGGACGTCACCGAGCCGGTTCCCCGCGAAGAGCCGGGCGAAGAAGTCGGAGCCGCGCACCCGACCGGTGTCCAGGGCGCGCAGCATGACGGCGTCCATGGCCAGGTGCCGGGCCCGGTACGGCACCGGCGGGATCGGGGTCCGCCCCTCGGCCAGGGCCTCGGCCACCGCGGCCGCCTGGCGTGAGGCGCCTCCGAAGGTGTAGCCGGTGGAGGGGCGGGTCGCCCCGCCCGCGGCGCCGATCCGGAACAGCCGTCGCCCCACCCGGGTCGGAAAGGGCGCGTCGGTCATGGGGATCACCCCCTGCTCGGAGGAGACCACCTCGAAGTCCTCCAACCCGATGGTGGCGCCGTAGGCGTCCAGGGCCGCCTCGTACTCGGCGGTGCTCAGAACGGAACGGCCGAACTCGGTGTACTCCACCAGGGCTTCGCGGGAGGACAGCGGAAGCACGTAGCCGAAGGCCACGCCGGTGGACGGCTGTGGCGGTCGAAGGTCCATGAGCACGGCGCTCTCGGGGTCGAAGGCCTCCTTCGGGGTCCGGACGAACCATCCCCGGAAGTGTTGGAGCAGGGTGGTGCGCCCGCCGCTCCGAGCGGCCGGCGGGCGGGAGTCGAAGACCCAGCGCGCGGTGAGTCGGACGTCGGCCCCTCGCGGATCGGTGGCGTGGACCGTGGCGTGTTCGGGGCCGTCGCTCAGAGCGGTCACGAACAGTTCCCGCTGGTCGAGGTACTCGTCGGCCCGGCCGCGCACGAACGCGACCACGTCGTCGGAGCGCAGCATCTTGTACCGGTAGGGGTCGGCCGCGGAGCGGTGGCGCGCCCCATCGGCGCCCACCACGGTCAGGTCGCGCCATCGGGCCGCCAGAAGGGGCTCCCAGAGACCGTCCCCCTCCTCCCAGAAACACCAGGTACGCGGGGGCGGGGTGTGCGGTCCGGGCGGAGGCTCCAGCAGGGCCGTGCGCAGGGGTCGTCCGCGTCGTTCGTTGACCTCGCCGATGTGATGGGCCAGGGTGAGCCCTGCGGCGCCCCCTCCGATGATCACCACGTCATAGTCGGCCATACCACCAGCATGCCGGTGACCTCGGGTGAACGGCGATCGGACACGGGAGGATCATGACCACCGACGCGGAACGAGCGAGGGCCGGCGCGGTCACCGAGGGGTTCGACCACGCGGCGGGCTCCTATGACCGGCTGGTCGGGGCCAACCCGGGCTACCACCGTGACCTGCGAACCTCCGTACGGCGTCTGCGCCTTCCCGGGGACGGCGAGGGGCTGCGCCTCCTCGACCTGGGGTGCGGGACCGGGGCCTCCACGGCGGCCCTGGTCGAAGCCGCCCCCCGGGCACGGATCCTCGCGGTGGACGCCTCTCAGGGCATGCTCGACGTGGCGCGGACCAAACCCTGGCCCGGCGGCGTCGAGTTCCATCGGGCGCGGGCCGAGTCCCTCGATCCGGCATGGGCGGCCGAACGACTGGGCGGCCCCGCGGACGCGGTGTTCGCCGCCTACCTGATCCGCAACGTCCCCGATCCCGATGCCCTCCTGGCGACGATCGGGGCGATCCTGCGCCCCGGCGGACGCGTGGCCCTGCACGAGTACTCCGTGGCGGACTCGATCGGGGCCCGTATGGTCTGGACGGCCGTGTGCCGAGGGGTGATCGTCCCGGCGGGCCGGCTCCTGACCGGCCGGGCGGACCTGTTCCGCTACCTGTGGCGCAGCGTCTTGGAGTTCGACGGGGCGGAGACCCTCTCGGAGCGGATGCGCGCGGCCGGTCTGGAGTCGGTGGCCCGGGCCTCGTTCCCGGGGTGGCGGTACGGGATCACCCACACGTTCCTCGGCTCCCGTCCCGGCGGGTCCTGGTGAACGCGCGCGTACGCGACCGACTCGCGGAGAGGATCCCCGCGCCCGAACCGGTGGCCCCCGCGCCGACGCGCACGCCCAGGGTGGCCGTGGTGGGCGCCGGCATCGCCGGTCTGTCGGCCGCGCGTGCCCTGACCGAACGCGGGGTGGAGGTGGAGGTCCTCGAACGCGAGGAGGGTTGGGGAGGCCGCCTGCGCGGTTGGGAGACCCGCCTGGCCGACGGCTCCACCGTGACGATGAGCCGGGGGTTCCACGCCTTCTTCCGGCAGTACTACAACCTGCGCGACCTGCTGGCCCACGCCGATCCGGACCTGTCCGGGCTGGCCCCCCTGACCGACTATCCGCTGGCCCACGCCTCGGGCGCGGCCGACCGGTTCTCCGGCCTGCCCCGGACGCCTCCGTGGAACGCCTTCGCGCTGGCGGCCACGAGCCGGAGCTTCGCCCTCCGGGCGTTGGCGGACGTGAACGTGCCCGCCGCTCTCCGACTGTTGGACGTGGAGGTACCGGACGTGTACCGGCGTCTGGACCATCTGAGCGCGCGGGACCTGTTGGAGACCGTCCGTTTCCCGCCCGACGCCCGTCATCTGGCCTTCGAGGTGTTCGGCCGGAGCTTCTTCGCCGCTCCGGAGGACCTGTCGGCGGCGGAGATGGCCGTGATGTTCCACATCTACTTCCTCGGCTCCTCGGAGGGGTTGGTCTTCGACGTGCCGCGTTCACCCTTTCCTCAGGCCCTGTGGGACCCCCTGGTCGAACGTCTGAGCGGGGCCGGAGCGCGATTCCGACGGAAGGCCCGGGTGGAACGGATCGTTCCGTCGGCGGAGGCCGAGGGGGCCACCGTGCACTGGACGGGGCCCGAGGGCGACCGGAGCGCCCGGTTCGACGGGGTGGTGCTGGCCACCGAACCGGGAGGGCTGCGCCGCCTGGTGGCCGACTCTCCCGCCCTCGGCGACGAGGAGTGGCGTTCCCGCGCGTCGGCGTCCCCTTCGGCTCCTCCGTTCCTGGTCTCGCGCTACTGGCTGGATCGCCCGGTCCGTCCGCACCGCCAGGCCTTCCTGGGCACCGCCGGGCATCCCACCCTGGACAACGTCAGCGTGCTGGAGCGCTACGAGGACGAGTCCGCGGCGTGGTCGCGGCGCACCGGTGGTTCGGTGGTGGAGCTGCACGCCTACGCGCTGCCCCAGGGCTGCGATCTCGCCACCGAGCGGGCCTCACTGTGGAAACAGGCGCTATCGGTCTATCCGGAGTTGCGTTCGGCCCGGATCGTGGACGCGCGGCACGAGCTGCGCGAGGACTGTTCGCTGTTCCCGCCGGGCGGTTTCGAGCGCCGGTGCGCGGTCACCACCCCCGACCCGTGGCTGGTCGTGGCCGGAGACCACGTGCGGGTGGACCTGCCGGTGGCGTTGATGGAGCGCGCGGCCACCACCGGCGTCCTGGCGGCCAACGCCCTGCTCACCCAGTGGGGGCGGCGGGGCCACGCGGTGTGGAGCGTGCCCCGCCGCGGCCGCTTCGCCCCCTTGCGCGCGCTCTCCGGCCTGCTGAGCGGCTAGGGAAGGTCTTTCTTGGAACGCAGCAGGTAGCGCCGTTCCGCGTAGGCCAGGTCGTCGCGCCACAGTCGACGGGCCGCGATCCGCATCATCGGTCGGATCGCGCCCGCGACCCCGCGCGCCAACGCGAAGCCGCCGCGCTCGGAGACGGCGATCGTCGCCTCGATGACGGCGGTGCGTGGGACGCCCCGTCCGTCCACACCGAGCGGGGTGGCGTGCGTCTCCACCACACTGCCCTCCCCCTCGCCCTCGATGATGGTCATGACCACGGTCCTGGGATCGGGACAGGAGAAGGCGGCGCGCACGGGCACGCCCCATCGACCGGCCACCCGGAAACCGACGTCCACCACCATCCGGTCCGGGTCGGGGTCGGGGCCCTCCGGCACCTCGGTGACCCGCAGCCCGACGAACGAGTAGGGGTGGAACCAGGATCCGTGCCAGGGGTCGAGGCGGTTGGCGACCACGTCCTCGGGTTCGCAGCGGCCCGCCAGGCTCTCGACGGCGGCGAGGTGCCGGGAGGCGTCGGGGCGTTCCGGGAGGACGGGCCGGTCCAGGGGCTCCTCTCCGCCCACGTGATCCAACCGCACCCACACGAGCACGCCGTCGTCGTGGGCCGGGTAGGGGCTCCATCCGGGAAAGCCCTCGGCGCCGAGGGAGAGACCGTGCCAGCGGCACACCAGACGCCCTCGGTCGACGGCTCCCCGGCACAGGGGCGCTCCGAGGTGGGGGCAGGCGCCGGGCCCTACGCGCACGATGCCCTCTCCGTCACGCCAGGCGACCAGCTCCACGCCCGCCACCACCCGGCCGAAGGGGCCGCCGGCCCGTACCTCGTCGGAGGCGGCGAGGACGTACCAGTTCCCGGAGGGGCGGGCCAGCGCCCGTTCGAGGGCGGCGTCGATCACCCTGGGGGTCGCCTCCCTCCAGGTGGGGTCCTGGCGTGCCCAGGTGTCCTTCGGAAGCCGGCGCAGGGGGATCCGTCGCGGAGCGGGATCGGGCAGGGGCATGTGCGCTCTCTCCTCAGGGGGTCGGTCTCCGTGGTCGTGGGACGGCCCTGGCCCACAGGGAGCGGGCCAGCGCCGGCATGGCCGCCACCGCCTTGCGGGTCCCGGAGACCCGGTGCCGGACGCTCCACACGTCGAAGTCCGCGGCGACGATCTCGTCCAGGATGGCCCGGTAGAGCCGCAGGGCGGTGGAGACACACGGTCGGGAGACCGGTTCGAGCATCGCCACCCCGGGTTCGGCGAGGCGGTAGAGGTCCCGGTTGACCTCGACGAGTTCGGCGAGGGCCCGACGCGCCGGCGGGTCCGGCGCCCGTCTGCGGGCGCAGTCCGCGAGCCGTTCACGATCGACACCGTGGCCGGCGAGGACGTCCGCGGGCAGGTAGACGCGTCCACGCGCGAGGTCCTCGGACACGTCGCGCAGGAAGTTGGTCAGTTGGAAGGCCTCGCCCAGGGCGGCCGCGTGCGGCGCGGCCTCCTCCCGTCGCGCGACCGTGCCCAGGACCGGCAGGACCTGGAGTCCGATGACCGCGGCCGAGCCGTACATGTACTCGCGCAGGTGGTCGAGGTCTCGGTACTCGGTGGTCGTCAGGTCCATGCGCATGGAGGCCATGAAGGCCGTGAAGTACCCCGGGTCCAGTTCGTGGTGGTCGACGGTGTGCGCCAAGGCCCGCAGCACCGGTTCGTCCGGTTCCCGCCCGGACAGGGCCCGCTCCAGGTCGGCGTCGATGGCGTCCAGTCGGGCCGCCTGGTCGTCGACGGTCGTCCCGGGGCCGGGTTCGTCGACGATGTCGTCCACCCAGCGGGCGAAACCGTAGAGGGCGTGGATGTGGGGCCTCCGCGCCGACGGCAGGACACGCGTGGCCGTGTAGTAGGTACGGCCGTGGTGGGCGTGCAGCCCTCGGCAGCGCAGGTAGTCCTCGCGCAGGACCCGCGCGGTGATCCCGGCCGCGTCCAGTTCGGCGGTGGCGGAGCTCATCGGCGCCCCCTCCGGGACGAGGCGGCCAGGATCCGCTCGGCGGCCAGCCTCCCCGAGAGGAGCACGGTGGGCAGCCCGACGCCGGGATGGGTGCCGCATCCGGCGAGGACCGCGTTGGCGATCCCGGGCACCACGGGCCGCGGACGGAAGGGGCCCGTCTGGGCGAAGGTGTGCGCCAACGAGAAGGGCGTCCCCCGGGCCAGTCCGAGGCGGGCCCAGTCGACGGGGGTGACGAGCCGTTCGGCGCGTATGGAGGCGTCCAGGCCGTTCATCCCCCTTTTCTCCAGGGTCCGGACGATCTCGTCGCGGTAGCGGGGGCCCTCACGGTCCCAGTCGATGTCGCCCGCGGCGAGGTTGGGCGCGGGCGCCAGGACGTAGAACAGGTGGTGCCCCTCCGGGGCCAGCCCGGGGTCGGTGCGGGTGGGCTGGGTGATCAGCAGGGACGGGTCGCTCATCGTGCGGCCCTGGTCGATGATCTCGGTGAAGGTGCTCTCCCAGGCGTCTCCGAAGGAGATCGTGTGGTGGGACAGCTGTTCCCAGGTGCGGTCGGTCCCCAGGTGCAGGACCACCGCCGAGGGCGAGAACCGGTGCGGGACGAGCCGGCGTGAACGGTGGTCCAGCAGGCGGTGGGCGACCGGCAGGTCGGTGGTCAGGACGACGTGGTCGCAGCGCGTCCGTTCGCCGCCCTCGGTGACCACGGCCGTGACCCGGTCGCCGGACCGTTCCACGCGGGTGACGTTCTCTCCGTAGCGCAGCCGTCCGCCCGCGCCGGTGACGGCCTCCGCCATCGCGTCGGCGATGGCCCGCATCCCGCCCTTGGGGAAGTACACGCCCGCGACGGTGTCCATGTAGGCGATGACGGCGTAGGCGGCCAAAGCCTTGCGGGGCGACACCCCCGCGTACAGCGACTGGAAGGAGAAGATCCTGCGCAGGCGCTCGTCCCGCAGGTGGCGTCCGATGGCGGGGGCCAGACGGCCGAAGCCGCCGGACGCGGCCAGCCTCGCCAGGTCGGGGCGGAGCAGGTCCAGGGGCGAGTCGAACCGGGCGTCGATGAAGGAGCGCATCTCCACCTCGTACAGGCGGGTGAGCCACTCGCGCAGCCGAAGGTAGCCGACGGCCTCACGGACCCCGGCCACGCGCGCCACCTCGGCGGTCATGCGTCGACGATCGGTGTGCACGTCGACGGTGGACCCGTCGGCGAAGGCCGCGCGGTAGGCCGGTGCCAGCGGGAGGAGCTCCAGCCGGTCCGTCATGTCCTCGCCGACCGCCGCGAAGGCCTCGCCCAGGATCTCGGGCATGGTCAGGACGGTGGGGCCGGTGTCGACGCGGAAGCCGTCCATGTCCAGACGTCCCGCCCGGCCTCCCGGGTGTTCCTCGCGTTCGATGATCGTCACGTCGCGTCCGGCGCCGAGGAGGTGCAGGGCGCACGCCAGGCCGGACAGGCCGGCGCCGACGATCACCACCGGGCCGCGGTCCGACGGGGCCGGGCCGGCCGTTCGACGGGGTTTCGGATCAGGGGTCAAGGGATCCCTTCCGCTCGTGGACCGGGAGTGTCAGATGCGCGCCGCGCTCTCGGCGAAGTCGAGGAGTCCGTCGCGGACGCCCGGATCGATGTCGAGGCCGGCGATCCGGGAGGCCCCCCGGTCCGCCAGGGAGCGGCAGTGGTCGACGACCAGGTCCCTGGCGCCCAGCCGTTCGAGGGTCTCGGCGGCCTCCGCCGGGTCCACGGGAACGGTTCCGACCCCTTCCAGCAGGGCCAGGGCGGCGGTGTCGCCGCTCCGCCGGGCCAGGTCGATCCCCGACGCCAGGAGCATGGTGTTCTTGCCCTCTCTCAGGTCCTCCCCCGGTTCCCTCCCGGTCCGGGCCGGGTCGCCGTAGAGGTCCAAGAGGTCGTCTCTGAGCTGGTAGGCCACCCCCACGTCGCGTCCGTAGCCGCGCAGCGCCTCCTCCACCGGTGCCGGCGCGCCCGCCAGGGCCGCCCCCAGTCGGAGGGGTCGTTCGACGGTGTAGGACGCGGTCTTGAGCCGGTCGATCCTCAGGGCCCGTCCCACGGAGCGTTCGGTGCGCGCTTGGGAGCGCAGGTCGAGGTACTGGCCGACCATCACCTCGGTCCGCATGTCGCGCCATATCCGCAGCGCCCGCGGCCGGCCGGCCGCAGCCTCGTACAGCAGGTCGTCCGCCCAGGCCAGGGCCAGGTCTCCGGTCAGTATCGCCATCGAGTCGCCGTACCGTTCGGGATCGCCCGCGTAGGAGCGCGAACGGTGGCGGGCCGCGTGGAGGACGTGGATCGAGGGCTCGCCTCTCCGCTCCGGAGCCGAATCCATGACGTCGTCGTGGATCAGCGCGAACGTCTGGAAGAGTTCGATCGCCGCTCCGGCCGATAGAGCGATCCGGGCCCCGGTACCCCGGTCCTCTCCGCCGCCGGCGAGCCGGCCCCACCAGACCAGGGTCGACCTGATCCGTTTGCCGCCCAGGGCGAAGGAGGTGACGCGGTCGGCCAGTTCACGACCGCATTCGGCGTCGAGGGCGCCGACCTCGCGGACCCGTTCCGTCAGATACCGACGCAAGGTCTCGCCGACGGCCTCTCGGATGTCCTCGACGCCCGTGAGCAGGGCATGCCCGGTCACAGAGGCTCCCCCTCCCGGCGCTGGTGGTGACGGCCTCGTGGCGAGGTCCGGGACCCGTACGGGCCCGATGCTCGCCGTTCTCGTCATCCGCACTGTTTCACATGGTCACTTTCCAGGCCGCGCGACACTTCGAGGCGCCCGTAAACTCGTCCCCAGTGGCCGGAGGGGCCGATCGTCGTGACGTTGGGAGACCCATGGACACCGTGTCCGGAACGGCCGAACCGCACGGGCCCGACGGGGGCGGCCCGCGCCCGCGGTCGGAGCTGTACACGGAGCTCCAGAACGACGGTCAGCGGCTCGCGGTGGGGTTGGTCCGGCTGCTGCACCGGATGTCGGAGCGTTCGGGCATGAACCCGACGGACTTCCAGTGCTACACGCTGCTCCGGGTCTCGGGGTCCATGACGCCCGGGGAGATCGCCGACAGCCTCCGTCTGTCCACCGGTTCGGTGACCGGGGTGATCGACCGGATGGAGGCGCGCGGTCTCGTCGAACGCGCCCCGCACCCGCTGGACCGGCGCAAGATCGCGGTTCGTCTCGTGGAGGGTGCCGAGCGTCTCGCCGCGCGGACCGCTCCGGGGATGCGCGAGGTCATGACCGCCATGCACGAGGATTATCCGGCGGAGGACCTGGAGGTGATCGTGGGCTGGTTGAACCAGGTCAACGCCGTTCTGGACGAGCTCGTCGCCCAGAGACCTCCCCACGGGACCGGCTGACCTCCGGAAGGCGCACACGACGCGCACCACCCACCGAATCCGACATCACACTCTTTGTCGGAGCTGTCCGTGTAGTGACGGTCGCTTTACTACCTGGTAGTAAGCCCCTACCATCCCACGGTACCCATCCGCAGCCGGTAGCAGGAACCGGTATCTCCACCCCCGTACGCGCCTGTCCGGCGGGGATGGGAAGGAGTCGACATCTCAGCCCTGCGCAACTACATACGCCAACACACGAATCCGCCCGTCTTCATCGTCTCCAGTCTGGTGATCATCGCCTTCGTCGTTCTCGGCGTGGCCTACACCGAACCCCTACTGGACGGGGCGACCAAGGTCCGAGACTGGATCGGAACCGACCTGGGCTGGTTCTACGTCCTGGCGACCACCTTCTTCCTCGGCGCGGCCATCTTCCTGATGCTGAGCCGCTTCGGAAGCATCAAACTCGGCCCGGACGACTCCAGGCCCGAGTTCGGCACCGTCGCCTGGTTCGCGATGCTCTTCACCACGGGTATGGGCATCGGTCTCGTCTTCTGGGGCGTCGCCGAACCCGTGACCCATCTGCACGCTCCCCGCAGCGAGGAGCTCGCCGAGACCGCGCCCTCCCCCGCCGGGGTCGGCGAGGCCCTGGGCCTGAGCTTCTTCCACTGGAGCTTCCACCCCTGGGCCATCTACATCGCCCTCGGCCTGTCCCTGGGCTACTTCGCCTTCCGCAAGGGCCTCCCACTCCGTCCCGCGTCGGCGCTCTACCCGCTACTGGGCGACCGCGCGTTCGGCTGGCCGGGCCACATCGTGGACATCCTGGCCGTCTTCGGCACCATCTTCGGTCTGGCGACCTCGCTCGGTCTGGGCACGCTCCAGATCAACAGCGGCCTGACCCAGGTCACCGGGATGCCCAACAACTCGCTGACCCAGTCGATCATCATCATCGTGATCACCGGTATCGCCCTGTACAGCGTGATGGCCGGTATCGACAAGGGCATCCGGCGGCTCTCGGTGATCAACCTGTGGCTGGCCTTCATCCTGCTGGCGTTCATCTTCGCCGTGGGACCCAAGCTGTGGATCGTCAGCTCCATGCTCACCGGCGCCGGCGAATACCTCGGCAACCTGGTGCAGTGGAGCCTGTCCTTCCCGAGCCCGCTCGCCGACGAGACCGCCGCGACCTTCACCACCGGCTGGAGCATCTTCTACTGGGGCTGGTGGATCTCCTGGTCGCCCTTCGTCGGTATCTTCCTGGCCCGCATCTCGTACGGCCGCACGATCCGCGAGTTCATCATCGGCGCCCTGTTCGCCCCGGTCGTGGTCTCCATCCTCTGGTTCGGCGTCTTCGGCGGCTCGGGCCTGTACTACGAGCTGTTCGGTGAGGGCGGCTTCCAGGACGGCGACGAGGCCTCGGCCGCGTTCCACCTACTGGACGCCCTGCCGCTGACCCCGATCGTCGCGACGATCGCCTCCGTGCTGCTGATCGTCGTGGTGGCGGTCTTCTTCGTCACCTCCTCCGACTCGGGCTCGCTGGTGGTGGACACCCTCACCAACGGGGGCGACACCAAGCCGGTCAAGCTCCAGCGCGCGTTCTGGGCCATCAGCGAGGGCGGCGTGACGCTCATCCTGCTGGTCCTGGGCGGCGCGAACGCGCTCGGCGCCCTTCAGGCGGCCTCGGTCGTCACGGGGCTTCCCTTCGCGGTCATCCTCGTGTTCATGTTGTGGGGACTGTTCAAGGGGCTCGCGAAGGAACCGAAACCCGGTGTGGCCCTGAAGAAGAACGGGGACTCCTCCCGTTCGAAGGTCGACGCCGGACGGACGGCCCGTCAGGGCGGTGACAACGCTCCGAAGGAGGAAGACGGCACATGACGCCCAAGAAGTTCGGCAACCCCTTCTACGGGGTGGTGGACATGATCACGGAGATGAACCGTATCTCCGACACCATGACCTCCATCGAGAACGGTCAGGCCGGTGACCGCCAGCGCGGCTTCGCCGACGCCTGGAGCCCGCCCACCGACATCCTCGCCAGGGGCAACGACCTGGTGATCCGATGCGAGGTGTCGGGGGTGCTCGAAGAGGACGTGACGGTCAGCCTCGTCCACGGGGTCCTGACCATCAGCGGTGAACGACGTCGCGACGGAGACGATGTCGTCTACTACTCCTCGGAGCGGTTCATGGGCACCTTCCGACGGGAGATCAGCCTCCCCGACGGGGTGACCGAGAGCGACATCGAGGCCGGCTACGGCGAGGGTCTCCTGGAGGTGACCGTGCACGGGGCCGCGAACGCGTCGGCCCCCAGGCGCATCGCCATCAAGCGCCGTAAGAAGCCCGGAAAGTAGACACCCCGCCGCAAGCGTGAGGGGCCGTGTGTTCGCGAGAACACACGGCCCCTTCGTCGTTCCTCGAACGGTCAGAAGACCCGGTCGGCCTCGTAAGGGCCGATCACGGCCAGCGCGCGCGGCCGGGTGAGGATGTCGGCGGCGACCTCGGAGACGTCGTTCAGGGTGACGGCGTCGAAGCGGGCCAGGTCCTCGTCGATCGAGAAGTGACGCGGCTGCACCAGCTCGTGCGAGAGCAGGCGCCCCATCCTCGCGTTGGTGCCCTCGCTGCCCATGACCATGGCCCCCTGGATCTGGCCCTTGGCCCGGACGAGCTCCTCCTCGGTGATACCGGAGGCCGCGACCTTGGCGAGCTCCTCACGGCACACGCCGATGACCTCGTCGGCCTTCTCCGGAAGGCAGCCCGCGTAGATCTGGAAGGTGCCCGTGTCCGCGTAGGCGGTGTGGTAGGCGTGCACGGCATAGGCCAGCCCGCGCTTCTCCCGAACCTCCTGGAACAGGCGGGAGGACATGCCCCCGCCCAGAGCGGCGCCCAGAAGACGCAGCGCGTGCCAGCGCGGGTCGGTGCGGACGATGCCCTCCGACCCCAGGATGATGTGCGCCTGTTCGGTCTCACGGGGCTGCACGATGGTCCCGTCGAAGGTGCGCACGGGCTCGCCCGGGCCGCGAGGACCGGAGGGACGGGCGTCCCCGGCCGCCGCCGACTGCTCGGCGAAGATCGCGGCCACCCGGTCCACGACCTCGGCGTGATCGAGACTGCCCGCGGCCGTCACGATGAGCTCGGAGGGGACGTAGGCGTCACGGTACTGCTCGGCGATCCGCTCGCGCGGCAGGGCCTTGATCGTGTCGGTGGTGCCCAGGATGGGTCGGCCCAGCGGGGTGTCCCCGAAGAAGTGCTCGGCGAAGACGTCGTCCACCAGGTCGGCGGGCTCGTCCTCGTACATGGCGATCTCCTCCAGGATCACGCCGCGCTCGGTCTCCACCTCTCCCTCGTCCAGGACCGAGTGGGCGACCATGTCGCCGACCACGTCCACGGCCAGCGGCAGATCACGGTCGAGCACCTTCGCGTAGTAGCAGGTGTGCTCCTTGGTGGTGTAGGCGTTGTGGTCGGCGCCCACCCCGTCCAGCAGCGCGGAGATCTCCAACGCCGAACGGGTCCGGGTCCCCTTGAAGAGCAGGTGCTCCAGGAAGTGAGCGGAGCCCGCGTGCGCGGAGTCCTCGTCACGGGAGCCGGTGGTCGCGGAGATCCCGAAGGCGGCCGAACGCACGCCGGGGATGTTCTCGGTGACCACGCGCAGGCCGCCGGGAAGCACCGTCCGACGTACCAGACCGGAACCGCCGTCGGGCTCCAGCAGCGTCACGGTGGTGCCCGGCTCCTGCTCGGCGGCGGTGGGGACAGAACTCATGAATCCTTCTTCTTCGCGTCGGAACATCCAGCAGAGCATATGCGGCGTACGCCGACGGGGCGGCCGCATCGTCGAAGACGCGACCGCCCCGTACAGGGTCAGTCAGGATCAGGTGTTCTCGGAACGCCCGCCCGAGCTGCGACGACGACGGCGACGCGGGGCGCCCTCGCCCTTGGCGTCGTCGCCCTTGTCCTCGCCCTTGGCGGCGGACTCGGAGGACTCCCCGCCCTCGTTCTTGGCGGCCTCGGCCTCGACGACCTCGACCGGGACCAGGGAGAGCTTGCCCCGGTCGTCGATCTCGCGGATCTCGACCTGGATCTTCTCGCCGATGCTGATCACGTCGTCGAGGTTCTCGATCCGCTGACCGCCGTGCAGCTTACGGATCTGCGAGATGTGCAGCAGACCGTCCTTGCCGGGCAGCAGCGAGACGAACGCGCCGAAGGTGGTCGTCTTGACGACGGTACCCAGGTAGCGGTCGCCGACCTCGGGCATGGTCGGGTTGGCGATCTGGTTGATCGTGTCCCGGGCCGCCTCGGCGGAGGGGCCGTCGGTGGCACCGATGTAGATGGTGCCGTCGTCCTCGATCGTGATGTCGGCGCCGGTGTCGTCCTGGATCGAGTTGATCATCTTGCCCTTGGGGCCGATGACCTCGCCGATCTTCTCCACCGGGACCTTGACGGTCAGGATGCGCGGAGCGTTCGGGCTCATCTCGGCCGGACGCTCGATGGCCTCCTGCATGACGTCCAGGATGGCCAGACGGGCGCCGCGGGCCTGCTGGAGCGCCAGGGCCAGCTGCTCGGCGGGGATGCCGTCGAGCTTGGTGTCGAGCTGGAGGGCCGTGATCAGGTCACGGGTACCGGCGACCTTGAAGTCCATGTCGCCGAAGGCGTCCTCGGCACCGAGGATGTCGGTCAGCGTGACGAACTCGTCGCCCTCGCTGATCAGACCCATGGCGATACCGGAGACCATCTCCTTGAGGGGCACACCGGCCGCCATCAGGGACATGGTGGAGGCGCAGACCGAACCCATCGAGGTGGAGCCGTTGGAGCCGAGGGCCTCGGAGACCTGACGGATCGCGTACGGGAACTCCTCGCGGGAGGGCAGCACCGGCAGCAGGGCCCGCTCGGCCAGGGCGCCGTGCCCGATCTCGCGCCGCTTGGGCGAGCCCACCCGACCGGTCTCACCGGTGGAGTAGGGCGGGAAGTTGTAGTTGTGCATGTAGCGCTTGGTCTTCTCAGGGTTGAGAGTGTCGACCGTCTGCTCCATGCGCAGCATGTTCAGCGTGGTGACGCCCATGATCTGGGTCTCACCGCGCTCGAAGAGAGCCGAGCCGTGCACGCGGGGCAGGATGCCCACCTCGGCACTGAGCTGGCGGATGTCCTTGGGGCCACGACCGTCGATGCGGACCTGGTCGCGCAGCACGCGCTCGCGCATGAGCTGCTTGCTCAGGCTGCGGAAGGCGGCGCCGACCTCCTTCTCGCGACCCTCGAAGTCCGCGGCCAGACGCTCGCCGGCCTCGGCCTTGATCTTGTCGAGCTCGGCCTCGCGGTCCTGCTTGTCCGCGATGGTGAGCGCCTTGGCCAGGTCCTCGCGGACCGCGCCCTCGACGGCGGCGTAGGCGTCGTCCTCGTAGTCGAGGAAGATCGGGAACTCGCCCTCTTCACGACCGGTCTGCTCGGCGACGGCCTGCTGGGCCTTGCAGAGCACCTTGATGAAGGGCTTGGCGGCCTCCAGGCCCTCGGCCACGGTCTGCTCGTTGGGGCCGACGGCGCCCTCGGCGACCAGCTTCAGCGTGCGCGTGGTGGACTCGGCCTCGACCATCATGATCGCGACGTCGCCGTCCTCCAGGACGCGGCCGGCCACGACCATGTCGAAGGTGGCGTTCTCCAGCTCGGCGTGGGTGGGGAAGCCGACCCACTGGCCGTCGATCAGAGCGACGCGCACGCCGCCGATCGGGCCGGAGAAGGGCAACCCGGCGATCTGGGTGGACATCGAGGCCGCGTTGATGGCGACGACGTCGTACAGGTGCTCGGGGTGCAGGGCCAGGACCGTCTCGACGATCTGGATCTCGTTGCGCAGGCCCTTCTTGAAGGACGGACGCAGCGGCCGGTCGATGAGACGGCAGGTGAGGATGGCGTCCTCGGAGGGACGGCCCTCACGACGGAAGAACGAGCCGGGGATACGGCCGGCGGCGTACATCCGCTCCTCGACGTCCACCGTCAGCGGGAAGAAGTCGAGGTTGTCCTTGGGACGCTTCGAGGCGGTGGTGGCCGACAGGACGACGGTCTCGTCGTCCAGGTAGACCGTGGCCGAACCGGCGGCCTGACGGGCCAGACGGCCGGTCTCGAAGCGGATGGTGCGGGTGCCGAACCCACCGTTGTCGATGACGGCTTCGGCAGAGAAAACGCCCTCCATGGGCGACCTCCTGTTACACATCGGGTCACGTCGCGTCCGATGTTCCGGCATGCGCGACAGTCTTCTGTCTTCCCGCGTCGTGCCCCGGAGGTGATGACGGCCGGTCATCGATCGAAGCCCACGGAACCTCCCCCGAAAGGGCGGTGTCCGGAGACCACTACCGAGGACCGACCCCTGTTGACCGGGGGAACGGCACGGGTGCGGTTCGTCGGGTGGAGCCCGTGGCGGGCACCACTCCGATCACACCTTACTAACAAAGAGGGAGCGGCCGAAGCCACTCCCTCCGGTTTCACCTTAGCGGCGCAGACCCAGGCGCTCGATCAGCGAGCGGTAGCGGGTGATGTCCTGCTTGGCGATGTACTTGAGGAGACGGCGGCGACGGCCGACCATCAGGAGCAGGCCACGACGGCTGTGGTGGTCGTGCTTGTGGTCCTTGAGGTGCTCGGTGAGCTCGGTGATGCGGTGCGTGAGCAGCGCGACCTGGACCTCGGGGGAGCCGGTGTCGCCTTCCTTCGTGGCGTACTCGGCGATGATCTTTTCCTTGGTGGCGGTGTCGATCGACACGACGCTCCTTCTTCCGGAATCGGTACGCAGGGCGAGCCCCGGTACATGAGGACAGGGGTTCAGACGCGGTGACCGCGCGTACGAACAGTCACCGTCGTGTGCGGTGCGCGCGGCCCGCCGCCGATGGCGTGGGTGCGCCGCGCTCCCGTCGACCCCGCCCGAACGGGCGTGACCGAACGTGGACACACGTGAACGTGACCCACCCTACCCCAGGTGACGAGGTGGAACGCCCGCGCTTTCGGTGATACCGCACTCCTCAGACGGTGTCGCCGGTCTCCGGGGCGAGCACGTCGCGGCAACGGTCGACGTCGCGGCGCATCGCGACGATGAGATCGTCCAGATCCTCGAACCGCTCCTGACCGCGGATACGCGCGACGAAGTCCACCGTCATGTCCACCCCGTACAGTTCGAGGTCGTCGCGGTCCAACGCGTACGCCTCGACGGTGCGTTCGGTGCCGTCGAAGGTCGGGTTGGTGCCGACCGAGATCGCCGCGGGCCAGCGCGACTCGTGCCCGGGCCCGGCCTCCCGACGTCCGAGCCACCCGGCGTAGACCCCGTCTCCGGGAACGGCGGTGTCCGGGTCCAGGTCCAGGTTGGCGGTGGGGAATCCGAGGAGTTCCCGGCCCCGGGCCGCCCCGTGGACGATCTCCCCGCCCACCTGATGTGGCCGCCCCAGAAGCTCGGCGGCCGTGCTCACGTCTCCCCGCTCCAGCAGGGCGCGGATCCGGGTGGAGGTGATGGTCTCCCCTTCCGCGACGAGGCGGACCCCGTCCACCACGAAGTCGAACCGCTCGCCCAGCTCGGCGAGGACGGCGACATCGCCCGCCGCGCGGTGACCGAAGCGGAAGTCCTCCCCCACCACCACGGCGGCCGCGCCCAGGCGGTCGATCAGCACCCGCTGGACGAAGTCCTCGGGGCTCAGCGAAGAGAGCTCCTTGGTGAAGGGCAGGACGCACACGGCGTCGGCCCCGAGGTCGTCCAGGAGCCCGACCCGTCGATCGATCGAGGTCAGCACCGGCGGGGTGTGCCCGCGCAGGACCCGCTCCGGGTGGGGGTCGAAGGTGACCACGACGACCGGGAGTCCCAGACGGCGTCCGTGCTCGACGGCGGTGGCCAGGAGGGCCCGATGGCCTCGGTGCACACCGTCGAAGACACCGATGGCCACCACGGAGCGTCCCTGATCGGTGGGAATGTCCCCCAGCCCGTCCCATCTCCGCACGTTCGGTTCCCCTTGTCCGTCATGGTGAAGTCGTTCCGAGTCCAGCGTGCCACGTCGCGGAGGCGACTTCCGACAGCCGACCGGTGCCGCCCACCACGCAGGACGTCCGTTCCGCCCTCGGCAAAGGGGACTTGGCCCGGGGCGGACACTCGGTTTACCGTTCCGGGATGGCGATGATCAGCACCGATAAGACTCGTCTGTCCTATGACGAGGCCGGCGACGGTCCAGCGGTCGTGTTCGCGCACGCGGGGATCGCCGATCGGCGTATGTGGGACCACCAGTTCACGAACCTGTCGAGGACCCACCGGGTGATCCGCTACGACCAGCGGGGATACGGGGGTTCGGCCGACCACGAGGGCCCGGTCCCCCACCATGAGGACCTGTTGGACCTGATGGACGCCCTGGAGATCGGGTCGGCGACCCTGGTGGGGGCGTCGTTCGGGGGCGCCTACGCGGTCGACGCCGCCTTGGCCGCCCCGGAGCGGGTGGAGGCGCTGGCACTGGTCTGCCCGGGGATGTCCGGTCACAGATGGACCGGCGAGTTCCTGCGGGAATCGCGCGAGGCGATCCTGGCCGCCGTGCCCCCGGACCGGTTGGCGACCTATCGCGCGGGCGACGCCGTGGTACTGCCGGAGGACGTCGCAGCGATGGCCGAGGCCCAGGCCCGGTTCATGGTGCTGGGGCCGGACCGCTCCCCCGAGGACCTACCGCTGGAGGCCTGGGACCTGTCCCTGTTGATGCTGCGGGAACTCTTCGCCCGCCGCTGGTCGAGTCCGGCCAACGAACCGGCCTGGCCCGAACGTCCGGCCGTGGACCGGCTGGGCGAGATCACCGTACCGACCCTGGTCGTGAAGGGTCTGTCCGAGGTCGCCGCCGTCCAAGAGGTCGCCGACCTCTACATGGAGGGGATCCCGGGCGCCCGTTCGCTGACGATGCCCGACACCGGACACCTGCCCTCGGTCGAGCGTCCGGGCGAGCTCACCGCCGCCCTCGCCGAGTTCCTGGACGAGGAGGTCTCCCCCTCCTCGACCACCCTCGGAAGGGACACGTCCCGACGGTAGGCCGGGAGGACGGCGGAACGGTGTCAGGCGGGGTCGAAGACGACCACCGGCTTCATGTGGCCGGGCCGGTTCTCGCCCAGGGCCACCACCGTGCCGTCGGGGGCGAAGAGTCCGATCGGCCCCTCCCCCAGAGAGCTCTCACCGATGCGGTTGCCGTGACGGATGGCGCGGGTCTCGGCCTCGTCCATGGTGCGCACCGGGAACGCCGCGGCCACCGCCTGGGCCAGCGGCACCTGCGTGAACTCCTTGGCGAGCTGGTCCAGGGTCCGGGCCTGGGACAGGTCGTAGGGCCCCACCCGGGTACGGCGCAGGGCGGTCAGGTGACCGCCCACCCCGAGATCGACGCCCATGTCCCGGGCGAGCGAACGGATGTAGGTCCCACTGGAACAGGTGATCACCGCGTCCACGTCCACGAGGACACCGTCGGCGTCGCTCTCACGACGGATGTCGGTGACCTCGAACCGTTCGATCGTGACCGTACGGGCCTTGAGCTCGACCTCCCGACCGGCGCGAGCCGCCTTGTAGGCGCGCTCACCGTTCACCTTGATCGCGCTGACCTGCGGCGGGATCTGCTGGATGGGACCGGTCAGCTTCGCCACCGCCGCGTGTACGTCCTCATCGGACACGGCGGAGGCGTCGACCCTGGCCCCGGGCTCGCCCTCGGCGTCGTCGGTGTTGGTCACCAGGCCAAGTCGGATCGTGGCCTCGTAGGTCTTCTCCGTCAGGGTCAGGTGACCGAGCAGTTTGGTGCCCTTCTCGATCCCCAGGACCAGCACACCGGTGGCCATCGGGTCCAGGGTCCCCGCGTGCCCCACGCGGCGGGTACGCGCCAGGCCTCTGGTCTTGGCGACCACGTCGTGCGAGGTCCAGTCGGCGGGCTTGTCGACGACCACGACGCCACTGTCGGCCATGGCACTCCTCAGTGCAGAAGGGAGAAAGGGAAGGGTGAGGACGGCGGCACCACTCGTACCGCCGTCCTCGGGGGACGGATCTACTCGTCCTCGGCCTCGTCGTCCTCACGCGGGGCCTTGTAGGGGTCGGCCTCGCCCGCGTGCTCGGCGCCGGTGGCCTTCTTGGCCACCTCCTCGTCGGACCTGCGCGCCTCGACCAGCAGCTTCTCGATGTGCTGGGCGTTCTCCTGGACCTCGTCGATGACGAAGGTCAGGCTCGGGGTGTGCCGAATGCCGGTCTGGCGACCGACCTCACTACGGATCAGGCCCTTGGCGCTCTCCAGAGCGGCGGAGCTCGCCGCCTTCTCCTCGGCGCTGCCGAACACCGTGTAGTACACCGTCGCGTCACGCAGGTCGGCGGTGATACGGGCGTCGGTCACGGTGACGAATCCCAGGCGCGGGTCCTTGATCCGCCGGTCCAGCATCTCGGCGACGATCCGCTGGATCCTGTCGGCGATCTTCCGCGCGCGTGCGGCGTCAACCATCGTCAGTCTTCCTCTTCGTTGAAGAGCCGCTGCCTGGCGGACAGCAGCTCCAGTTCGGGACGGCCCGCGACGAAACGCTCGCAGGTGTCCATCTGGTCCCTGGCGTGGGCGGCCGTGGGCGCGACCACCGCGACACCGATCTTCGCCCGACGGTAGAGGTCGTGTTCGCCCACCTCCGAGACCGACACCGAGAACTTTCGGCGCAGATCGGAGACGACCGGTCGGACCACCGAGCGTTTCTGCTTGAGCGACTGGACGTCTCCGAGGAGCACGTCCAGGGTCAACGCCCCGACGTACAAGTGATCACCCGTGGTGTTGTTGTGCGGGCCGGCAAAGGCGGGGCCCCGGACACGAACGGTCCGGGGCCCCAGGTGGATGGCTCCACGACTAGTCGCGGGGCTTCTCCTGCATCTCGTAGGTCTCGATGACGTCCTCGACCCGAAGATCGTTGTAGCCGACACCGATACCGCACTCGAAGCCCTCGCGGACCTCGGTGGCGTCGTCCTTGAAGCGACGCAGCGACTCGACGTTGAGGTTGTCGGAGATGACGACCCCGTCGCGGATGAGCCGCGCCTTGCTGTTACGGCGGATGAGGCCGTTGCGGACGATGGAACCGGCGATGTTGCCGATCTTCGGCACCTTGAAGACCTCGCGGATCTCGGCGCTGCCGAGCTGGACCTCCTCGTAGACCGGCTTGAGGAGACCCTTCACGGCGGCCTCGACCTCGTCGATGGCCTGGTAGATGACCGAGTAGTACCGGATGTCGACACCCATACGGTCCGCCAGCTCGCTGTTCTTGCCCTCGGGCCGAACGTTGAAGCCGACGATGATGGCGTCTGCGGAGGACGCCAGGTTGATGTCGTTCTGGGTGATCGCACCGACACCGCGACCGATGATCCGGATGCCGACCTCGTCGCCACCGGCGTCGATCTTGAGCAGCGACTCCTCGAGCGCCTCGACCGAACCGGACATGTCGCCCTTGATGAGGAGGAGCAGCTCGGAGCGCTCGCCCTCCTTGATGGCGGACTGCCAGTTGTCGAGGGTGACCCGACGGGCCGAACGCGCCTGCTGGGCGAAGCGCTCGCGCGCCTCACGCTGCTGGGCGATCTGCCGCGCCACCCGGTCGTCCTTGACGACCAGGAAGTTGTCACCGGCGCTGGGCACGTTGGTCAGACCCAGGACCTGGACCGGACGGGACGGCTCGGCCGACTGCACGTTCTGACCGTGCTCGTCGAGCATGGCGCGAACGCGACCGTAGGCGTCGCCACAGACGATGGAGTCACCGACGTTGAGCGTGCCTCGCTGGACCAGGACCGTGGCCATGGAACCGCGTCCGCGGTCGAGGTAGGCCTCGATCGCCAGACCCTGGGCGTCCATGTCCGGGTTGGCCTGGAGTTCCAGAGCGGCGTCCGAGGTCAGGACGACCGACTCCAGCAGGGTGTCGATGTTGTCGCCCTTGAGCGCGGAGATGTCCACGAACTGGACGTCGCCGCCGTACTCCTCGGCCACCAGGCCGTACTCGGTGAGCTGCGCGCGGACACGCTGCGGGTCGGCGCCCTCGACGTCGATCTTGTTGACCGCGACGACGATCGGGACCTCGGCCGCCTTGGCGTGGTCGATGGCCTCGGCCGTCTGCGGCTTGACGCCGTCGTCGGCCGCCACGACCAGCACCGCGATGTCGGTGACCTTCGCACCACGGGCACGCATGGCGGTGAACGCCTCGTGACCCGGGGTGTCGATGAAGGTGAGCTTGCGCTCCTCGCCGTCCACCTCGGTGGAGACCTGGTAGGCACCGATGTGCTGGGTGATACCGCCGGCCTCGCCGCTGACGACGTTGGTCTTGCGGATGGTGTCCAGCAGTCGGGTCTTACCGTGGTCGACGTGACCCATGACGGTGACCACCGGCGGGCGCGGACGCAGCTCGGCGGTGCCGCCCTCGTCCTCGCCGAACTCGATGGAGAAGGACTCCAGGAGCTCGCGGTCCTCGTCCTCGGGGCTGACGACCTCGACCTGGTAGCTGAGTTCCTCACCGAGGAGCTGAAGCGTCTCGTCGGGCAGCGACTGGGTCGCGGTGACCATCTCGCCCAGGTGCATCATGACCTGGACCAGCGACGCCGGGTTGACGTCGATCTTGTCGCCGAAGTCCGACAGGGAGGCGCCACGGGACAGACGGATGGTCTGGCCGTTGCCGCTCGGGATCTTCACGCCGCCGAAGGACGGGGCCTGAAGATCGTTGAACTCTTGACGCCGCTGCTTCTTGGACTTGCGGGCACGTCCGGGACGACCGCCCGGACGACCGAACGCGCCGGCCGTGCCGCCACCGCGGCCACGACCGCCGGGACGACCACCGAAACCGCCGGGACGACCGCCGCCGCCACCGCCGGGACGCGGACCGGCACCGGCCGGAGCGCCGCCTCGACCGCGGCCACCGCCGCCACCGGGACGACCGCCACCGCGACCGCCGCCCG
>NZ_JAYLVW010000005.1:0-308237 GCF_035818715.1 Nocardiopsis sp. LDBS1602
CGGGGTTGATAGGCCGGGTGTGGAAGCCTTGTGAGGGGTGGAGCTGACCGGTACTAATAGGCCGAGGGCTTGTCCGCTGCAGATAATTGGATGTTCGCGCACATTTTTCACGGATTTTTTCCCCGTGTCCTGGTTGCCTGGTGGGTGGTCTGGGGTGTGGGGGTTGGTTTCCGTGGTGGTTATTGCTGGAGGGTCACACCCGGTCTCATTCCGAACCCGGTCGTTAAGTCTCTTTGCGCTGATGGTACTGCCCTGTGGTGGGGTGGGAGAGTAGGTCGCTGCCACGGTTTTTCTTGGAGGAAGGGGCGCCCCTGTTGTGGGGGTGTCCCTTTCTTTTTTGTGTGTTGGGGGGTGCCTTGGGGTGCCCCCCTTTTTTATGCCCGGAAGTTCCTTGTGAACGGTGCGGTGGGCGGCCTCGTTCAAGGGAGTGGGAGAATTCCGTCATGACGAAGACGATTCCCGCGGAGCTCCTGACCGCAGCCGAGGCGGCCAAGGGCTTCATGCCCACGGACGAGGGTCTGGCCCTGTACGAGACGGCCCTGGCCTACGCCGATCGCGGTCCCATCGTGGAGATCGGTACCTACTGTGGCAAGTCCACGGTCTTCCTCGGCGCCGCCGCCAGGGTTAGCGGTGCCAAGGTCGTGACGGTCGATCACCATCGGGGCTCGGAGGAGCACCAGGAGGGTTGGGAGTACCACGACCCCACCCTCATCGACCCGGTGACGAAGAGGTTCGACACCCTCCCGCACTTTCGGCGGACCATCACCGAGGCGGGACTGGACGACGAGGTCATCGCGATCGCGGGCGCCTCGGTGGCGGTGGCCGCGATCTGGGGCACCGAGCTCGGGATGCTGTTCATCGACGGTGGTCACAGCGAGGAGGCCGCCCAGAACGACTACGAGGGTTGGACCCCGCACATCGCGATCGGAGGGGCCCTGGTCATCCACGACGTCTTCCCCGACCCCGCGGACGGCGGTCGCCCTCCCTACAACATCTACCGCCGGGCCTTGGACAGTGGGCGCTTCGAGGAGGTGCGCGTGGTCGGTTCCATGCGCGTCCTCGAACGCACTTCCTGATTCCGAGGATCTTCGGGGCTCGTCTCCCGGGCCCCGTTCCCCTTGGTGTGGATCACAGGGTGATGAGTACGTCACGCAGAACACGCCGGGTAAGGGTAAGCCTTGGGTAAGAAGTCACCGCGCGGTTACGGATTCGACCTTAGCGCGGTTACGGGCGGGTATCGTGGCGGTGAGGGTGGAGCGATGGTGGCGATTTTCCCCGGAATACCGCTTCAGACCTGACTCGAACTGAACGATCAGGGGCACTCGCGCGTCGAATAGCAGGACGGCACAGTGCCGGACGTGATTTGCCATGGGGGCGGGGAGCTGAGCGAGAGCACACGCGGCAACGACGGGACGGATGGACAGCGTCCCGAGTCGAACACGCCGGAGACGAAAGACACCTCTACCGAGGAACTGTCCAATCAGACGACACCCCGGAGTGACCTACCCGCTACCGATGAGAATCAATCCGATGGGAACTCATCCGTAGAGGAGGACTCGGGGGGCGGGGAGACGCCCGAACCCGAATTCATCGCGGGTGCCTCCGCGTTCAAGACCAGTGGCACCTTCTTCCGCGACCGGGTGGCGCAGACCCTCGCGGAACAGGGTTTCGAACTAGGGGGAGAATCGACGGAAGAGGCCTCCGGGGATTCCAAGGGGGCGTCCGCCGAGGACGAGACCGACACGAGCGACCGGACCGACGAGGCCGGGAACGACGACACCGACACGACCACCTCCTCCGCCCCCTTCGCGGAGGAGGCCGACGACGTGTCCGACGGGTCGGACCTCGACGGCGAGCCCACTACTTCGAAGGGCGAGCCCGACGAGGACCCGGAGAAGTCCTCCGCGAGCGGCTCCGGGGCATCGGAGACGGCCTCCGCGGCCGACGACGAGGATCCCTCGTCCTCGGCTGATGATGAGAACCCCCAGGGGGACCCGGAGACCTCCGGGACGCAGACCTCGGAGCCGGTGTCGGCGGAGGAACCGGGAAGACCCGAGGACCGGAGCGCGGAATCGGCGGACGCCGTCGCCTCCGCGGCCTCGGTGAACACGGACGAGGGGGCGGAGGCCTCCGAGAAGGACACGGAGCCGGCCGAGGCCGACGCCGGTCCGAACACTCTTCCCTTCACCCCTCCGAAGAAGGACTCCGAGCAGGAGGCCCCGCGGACCGAGGCCATGCCGGTGGGAGGTCCGCTCACGGACCGGGCCTCCGGTGAGGAAGGGGGCGGCACCGAGCCGTCCACCCCCGCCGAGACCGAGGACACGGGCCCTGGGGAGTCCGAGACGAACTCCGAGGCGGATGGCGACGGATCCCTGTGGCCGAAGCCTCGACGTCTGTCCGATTACGTGTCGGAGGAGGAGTCCAAGGGCGACGGCGATGCCACGAGCGTGGTGGGTGCCGTCGCCGGAGCCGCGGGGGCCGCGGGTGTGGCCGCCGCCGGCGGCGGCGCGGGCACGGGTGGACCCGGTGGGCCCGATGGTCCGAAGGACGGCCCTGAAGGCTCGCAGGGGTCGGGCGGCGGAAAGAACGGCAAGAATAAGGGGAAGGGCGCGAAGAAGCCGCTGTGGTGGCGGATTCTGCGGGTCGTCCTCATCGTGATCGGTCTGATGATCGTGACCGGTTGCGGTGTGTTCGCCTTCTTCTACATGACCGTGGAGGTCCCGGACGCGGCCAAGGCCGACGCCGTGGAGCAGGGCTCGACCTTCTACTTCTCCGATGGGGAGACCGAGTTCGCCTACCGGGGTACCGACCGTGAGGTGATCGACTACGACCGGATGGTCGCTGGTGGCGACCACGTCGTCGAGGCGGTCATCTCCGCCGAGGACCGCGGTTTCTGGGACGAGCCCGGTGTCTCGCTGAGCGGCACCATGCGTGCGGTGTGGTCGACGGTCAGCGGTGAGCAGGTCCAGGGCGGCTCGACCGTCACCCAGCAGATGGTGCGCAACTACTACGAAGGGGTGTCGCTGGAGCAGACCGTGTCCCGCAAGGTCCAGGAGATCATCATCGCGATCAAGGTGGACCAGAGCGAGGACAAGGAGTGGGTGATGGAGCAGTACCTCAACACCATCTACTTCGGTCGTCAGGCCTACGGTGTCCAGGCCGCCGCTCAGGCGTACTACCACAAGGACGTCGAGGAGATCACCCCCGGCGAGGCGGCCTTCCTGGCCGCGGCCATTCAGCAGCCGACCCGTTTCGGCTACGCCGACGTCGAGACCACGCCGGCGATGGAGAACCGTTGGCAGTACGTCGTCGACGGCATGGTCACCACCGGGGCGATCACCCAGGAGGAGGCCGACGAGATGGAGTTCCCGGCCCCCGAGCCGGAGCGCTCCATGACCGGCGCCGACGTGTCCGGTTACAACGGCTACATGCTCCAGGAGGCGATGAACGAGCTGAACCGGCTCGGCTACACCGAGGACCACGTCAACCGTCAGGGCTACAAGATCGTCACGACCTTCGACGAGGACATGATGGACGCGGCCTACGAGACGGTCGAGGAGATGGTTCCTCAGGAGAACCTCCCCGAGGGCGTGAACATCGGGGTGAGCACCATCGATCCGGCGACCGGTGAGGTCGTGGCCTTCTACGGTGGGCACGACTACATCGAGAACCAGTACGACAGCTCCTTCCTGGGCGCCGCGCAGGCCGGTTCGGCGTTCAAGCCCTACGTGCTGGCCACCGCCCTGGAGCAGGGTTACGGGCTCAACTCCACGGTGGACGGTCGTGGTCCGCGCGACATCCAGGGGTCCCGGGTGCAGAACGCGGGCAACTCTCCGGGTGGCGTCATGACGCTGACCCAGGCGACCCAGGTCTCCAACAACCTGGGCTTCGTGGAGTTGGCGCAGGAGGTCGGGTTCGAGGAGATCCGTCAGACCGCCTACGACGTGGGTCTGCCCGAGGGCAGCATCGACGACAACCAGCTCGTGCCGGTCATGCCCTTGGGCGCGACCAGCGTCCGTCCGATCGACCAGGCCAGTGGGTTCGCGACCTTCGCCAACGGTGGCGTGCACATGGAGGCGCACGTCATCCGGGAGATCGTCAACCAGGACGGGGAGAACGAGCGTCCCGAGGTGGAGGGCGAGCGGGCCCTGAAGGACTCCACCGCGGCGGACGTCACCTACGCCCTGGAGCAGGTCGTCAACAGCGGTACCGGTACGGCCGCGCGGCTGTGGGATCACCCGGTCGCGGGTAAGACCGGTACGACCGACGGCAGCGTGGCGGCGTGGTTCGTGGGGTACACCCCGCAGTTGTCCACGGCGGTGGGTGTCTACAGCGGGAACAACGAGAGTTTCAGTATCCCGGGGCACAACATCTCCGGTGGTGGACTGCCCGCCACGATGTGGAACCGCTACATGACCCGGGCGATGGAGGGGTACGAGCGCGGATCCTTCCCGAGCCCGGAGTTCAGCGGGAACACGGAGAACTGGGCGCCGGACCCGGCCACCCAGCAGCCGCAGGAACCTCAGGAACCGCAAGAGCCTCAGGAACCGCAGGAACCTCAGGAACCGCAAGAGCCTCAGGAACCGCAGGAACCTCAGGAGCCGATCGAACCGCCGACCGAGCCGCAGGAGCCGGACTGGCCGCCGCCGGACGAGCCGGAGACGGGTTTCCCCGACATCCCGCCCGGTCGAGGTGAGGAAGGCCCCTGATCCAGGGGTGATGACCACGAAGGGCCCCGTAGCGCCTGGTACGGGGCCCTTCGTGGTGTCGCGAGACGGGTTCGTGTCTCAGGCGGCGTCCGGTGCCCGGTCCCATCCGTGCAGGAAGACCCGGGATCCCGGTGTGGTGCCGGTGAGGGCGTCCACGGCCAGGATGACGGCGGCCGAGGTCCAGGTGCTGCGCTCCACCGGCCATCGGACCTGTTCGGCGAACTGGTAGCCGGTCCAGTAGACGCCGTCATCGGCGTCGCGCAGGTGTTGTACGTCCCGGAGGATCCGAATCCCCTGGTCGATCTCTCCCATGGCGGCCAGGGCCAGGACGAGTTCGGAGGACTCGGCGGCGGTCACCCAGGGCTGGTCGCTCACGCAGCGCACCCCCAGGCCGGGGACGACGAAGGTGTCCCAGCGTTCGGCGATGCGCTCCTTGGCGGCCTCCCCGCGTACGGCGCCGCCCAGGATCGGGTAGAACCAGTCCATCGAGAAGCGGCTGCGGTCGGAGAACAGGTCCTCGCGCTCGTTGATGAGCAGTGAGAGCCGGTCGGCGGCCGTCCGCCATTCGGGGCGCTCCCGGCCCAGTCGTGCCCCCAGCGCGGTTCCGCAGCGGAGCGCGTGGTGGACGCTGGCGCACACCGTGAGCAGGGAGTGGTCGCCGGGGGAGCCGTCCTCGGAGCGGGCCCAGAGGATCTCCCCGTGCTCGCCTCGCAGCCCCAGGACGAACTCCAGTCCGCTCTCCACCACAGGCCACATTCGTTCGGCGAAGGCGGTGTCGCCGGTGGTGAGCAGGTGGTGGAACACGCCCACGGCGGGGTAGGCGGCGTGGTTGGCCTCGCGCAGCCGGGTGACGGGGACGCCCTGGCGGAACTTGGCGGGCCAGCCGCCGTCGGGGTGACGGCAGGTGTCCAGCCACAGGTAGGAGCGTCGGGCGGCCTCGGCGTGCTCGGGGTGGAGCAGTCCGGTCACGGTCAGGGCCATGGCGCACTCCACGTGGTCCCACACGTCGGTGTGCCCGCCGGGGAACCAGGGGATGGCGCCTTCGGGCTCTTGGGCGCGGGCCAGGTAGTCCGCGTTCCGGTGGAGCTGTTCGGCGCGCAGGACCCCGGGGAGGTGGAGGGGTGTGGAGGCCGGCGGGGCGGGCACGGCGGACATCAGGAGGCCGCGTCGGTGAGCGGCTTGCGGACGTACACGATGACGCTCTTGCCGATGACCGGGTTGAGGAGCCGCTCGGCCACCCGGGTCACCTTGGGGGCCTGGAGCATGTCCCAGACCAGCAGGTCGTGGTAGGCCTTGGCCAGCGGGTGGTCGTTGTTGTCGGTGCCGACCGCGCACTTGATCCACCAGTAGGGGGAGTGGAGGGCGTGGGCGTGGTGGTGGGGGCCGATCTCGAAGCCGGTGGCCTTGAGCTTGGCCTCCAGTTCGGCACGCGTGTAGATGCGGATGTGGCCGCCCTCGTTGGTGTGGTACTCCTCCGAGAGGGCCCAGCAGAGGCGTTCGGGCAGGAAGCCGGGGACCGTGACGGCGGCGATGCCTCCGGGCTTGAGGACCCGGTACAGCTCCTTCATGGCGGCGGTGTCGTGCGGGATGTGCTCGAAGATCTCCGCGGCCACGACACGGTCGAAGTGGTCGTTGTCGAAAGGCATGTCGAGGGCGTCGCCCTTGACGGTCTCGGCGGAGGCGGCCTCGGGGGCCTCTCCCTCGTGACGCATGGCGGCGAACATGGTCTCGACCTCGGCGAGGTCGCTCACGTTCTGGTCGAAGGCGACCACGTCGGCGCCGCGGCGGTAGATCTCGAAGGCGTGGCGGCCGCCGCCGCAGCCCAGGTCGAGGACGCGGTGGCCCGGACCGACGGGGAACAGGTTGAAGTCGACGGTGATCAGTGGAGGCTCCCTAGGGACGATGCTGTGGGACGTGGTGTGCGAGGCCGGTCGGGTCAGGCGCCGTTGGCGCGGGCCCGCTCGGGCGCGGGCGTACGGTCGTCCTCGGCGTGGGCCTCGGTGCCCTTGACGGCGTCGATGGTGGTGGCGTAGCGGCGCGCGGTCAGTTCGGCCACGGCCTTCCAGGTGAAGCGTTCCTGGACGCGGCGCCAGGCGGCGGCGCTCATGCGTTCGCGTTCGGCGTCGTCGTCGAACAGCGCGGCGAGTTCGTCGGCCAGTCGTTCGGGGTCGCCCGGGGGGATGAGGCGGCCGGCGTCACCGTCGGTGCCGACGACCTCGGGGAGGGCGCCCGCGTGGCTGGCGATCAGCGGGGTGCCGCAGGCCATGGCCTCCACGGCGGGGAGAGAGAAGCCCTCGTAGAAGGAGGGGACGACGGCGATCTGCGCGCCGGAGATGAGGCGTCCCAGTTCCTCGTCGTCGATGCCGCTGACGAACTCCACGCGATCGCGTAGGCCGAGTTCGTCGACGAGGAGGTCGGTGGGGCCGCCGGGGCGGGGCCTGCTGACGATCGTGAGGGAGACGTCGCGTTCGGCGGCCAGTCGGGCGGCGGCGCGCAACAGGACGCCCACGCCCTTGAGGGGGCTGTCGGCGCTGGCGGTGCACACGATGCGTCCGGGGACGCGTTCCACGTCGGGACGGGGGTGGAAGTGGCGGGTGTCCACGCCCAGGGGGGTGACCTCCATGGCCTCGGGGGCGACGCCGAACTCGCGTGCGATGTCGTCGGCGGAGGAGCGGGAGGGGACCAGGATGGGGTCGAGCCTGCGGGCGACCCTGGCCTGCATCTTGACGAACCCGTACCAGCGGCGTTTGGAGAGTTTCTGGAGCCCCTTGGCCTCGTCGAGTTCGATGCGGCGGTCGACGCTGATGGGGTGGTGGATGGTGGTGACCAGGGGGATGCCGGCGGATTTGATGCCGAGGAGTCCCCAGCCCAGGGTCTGGTTGTCGTGGACGACGTCGAATTCGCCGAGGCGGCGGCGCAGTTCGCGGTTGGCGCGCAGGGAGTAGGTGAGGGGTTCGGGGAATCCGGCGGTCCACATGGTGGCGACCTCCAGGACGTCGATCCAGTCGCGCCACTCGCGTACGGGCGGGGCGACGAAGGGGGCGGCGTCGTTGTAGAGGTCCAGGGAGGGGATCTTCTCCAGGGTGACGCCCTCGTCCAGGACGGGGTAGGGCTGTCCGGAGAACACGGTGACCTGGTGGCCGAGGGCGGCCAGTTCACGGGAGAGGTGGCGTACGTACACGCCTTGGCCGCCCACGTGCTGCTTGCTCCGGTAGGACAGGAGTGCGACGCGCAGGGGGCGGTCGCCGGACGGCCGTGGGGTCGGTCCCGTGCTTGTGCCCGACTGGGTCAAGAGTCCACCTCTTCGTTGGGTCGCGTGCCCGTGCGCCGTCGTGTGCCGCCGGTGTTCCGGACCCCGGTGGGCGCTGTCGCGTGGGCGATCGTGGTCGCCGCCGGGCCGTGTGGGCGTACCCCATATGTTACTCGTGAGTTCATTCGGGGGCGGCGTCGGGCTTCGGGTCCAGGGAATCCTATTCGGGGCGATGCGATCGATCGACGGCGACCCATCGGGGCAGGTCCATCGGGCCCTTTCGGGCGGCCAGGTTCCTCTCCTCCAGGGTGCGCAGGTGCGCGGCGGTCTCGGAGGCGGCCATGTGGCGGGCCGTGATCCGCATGTGTTCCCAGAGGCGGCGCCATTCCAGCCGGGAGGTGAGTTCCCACAGTGTGGTGGGGCCCTGGGAGAGCAGGGCCGCCATGGCCGTCAGCCGTTCCTCGTGGTGGGAGACGATCCGCCGGGTGCGTCCGGGCAGGTCGGTGAAGCGGGTCTCGTGTGAGGGAAGACATAGCAGTCGGTCGGCGTCGGGGAGGCCTCCGATCCCGGCCTGTGCGGTCAGGAAGTCGCCGAGCGGGTCGCCTTCGGGGGAGTCGAGGGGGAACTGGCCCACGTGGGGGGTGATGCGGGGCAGGACGTGGTCGCCGGTGAACAGCAGTGCCCGGTCGGGCAGATGCAGGCACAGGTGTCCGGGGGTGTGACCCGGGGTCCATACGGCGCGCAGGTCCAGGCCGGTGACGGGAACGCGCTCGCCGTCGTTCAGGGCCAGGTCCGGTCGGGCCGGGGGCCGAAAGACGGTGGGGGAGGCCCGGAAGGCCTCGATGTCCTCGTCGGGGAAGCCCGCGCGTGTCATCTGTGCGATCACGGAGGCGGCGCGTTCTCGTGGGTCGTGTTCGGAGAGTCGGTCGAGGACGTCGATGTCGCGCGGGTGCATGGCGATCCAGGCGCCGGAGGCCTCGCGCAGTCGGCCGGTGAGACCGGAGTGGTCGTTGTGGAAGTGGGTGATGACGGCGCCGACGACCCGGTCGACGGTGTGCCCGGCCTTCCCCAGACCGGAGACCAGAGCGTCCCAGGAGGTGTCGTGGTTCCATCCGGTGTCGATGAGGACGGGCCCCTCGGGGGTGGGGAGGGCGTAGACGTGGGTGAAGCCGATCGGGTTGTCGGGGACGGGCACGGGGATGCTCCACAGTCCTTCGCCCAAGTCCTCCGGTGGGGGAACGTCGCGCATCCCGGGTCGACCTCTCCATCGAAAACCGAATCTGATTCTATTCTAGGGAGGGTCCGTGCGAGAGGAAGGGGAGGGGTGGCAAAGCGGTGCGAACGGGTTCCAGACCCTTCGGCTCAGGCAAATAGAACGTATTCTACTCAGGTCGGGCGGGTGATCCGAAAGCCCGGGCCAAGACCTCGTATTGCCTTTGCCACGTCGGGCGATGAGGCGCGGATCATGGGTTCGAAGCACTGCGAGCGAGGGAAGCCGTTAGATAACGTGTTCTCATGAAGGCCGGTGGTGGTGTGCCGGCCCCGATGAGCCGACCCTCGATCCGCGGCCACCGGAAGGTGCCCGGACCGACGACGAAGGGGAGAGACCCAGTGGCGGTGCCTGCACCGATCGGAACGATGACGAGGAATCAGACCCAGCGTCGTCGGCGCATCGTCCAGACCGCGGCCGCTCTGGCGGTCCGCGGAGGCGTCGAGGCCATGCAGATGCGCTCGGTGGCCGAGCGCGCCGGGGTCGCCCTGGGCACCCTGTACCGGTACTTCCCCTCCAAGATGGATCTCGTCGTGGCCGTGGTCACCGAGGAGCTCGACCTCCTGGAGGGCGGCATCGTCCGTCGTCCGCCCACCTCCGACACCGCCTCCGGCCGCGCGGTCGACGTCCTGCTGCGCGCCACCCGCGGCCTCATGCGCGAGCCCGAACTCGCCGACGCGTTGGTCCGATCCCTGATCATGGCCGAGGTCAAGATCGAGCTGGACGTGCGCATCACCGACCTGGTGTGGCGGGTCGCCACCGGGGACCTGGAGGCCGCCGAGGAGATCGACACGCGGGAGGAGGTCGAGGTGGACCGGGAGAGCATCGGATACGTCCTGGCCGGCTCCCTGACCAGCGTGTGGATCTTCGAGTTGGTGGAGGTGCTCAAGGGGCGCCGCGACATCGACGAGGTCGAACGGCGTCTGCACGTGGCCGCGGAGCGGCTGCTCTCCTCCTTCTGAGACGCGGCCCCGGTCAGTCGCCGCCGAACAACAGCCCGAGCAGGCCGTCGAGGAAACCGCCCGTACCGTTCACGGGCGCCTCCTCTCCCGGTTCCTCCTCGGGATCCTCCTCCACCGGCTCCTCGTTCGAGGGTGGCCGATCCTCGTCCTCGTCGGCGGGGGGCGGGTTCGGCGCGGGGGCGTCCGGTGGTGTGCCGGGGGTCCGGCCCGGGGCGGGCTCCGTTCCCTCCTCCGGGTGGCCCGCGCTCTCCTCGGGTGGCTCGTCGGGGTCGGCCCCGGTTCCGGCGGGTTCGTCTGGCGGGAGCGTCGAGGAGCGCTCCGGGTCCGTGCCCGGGTCGGGCGCCCCGCCGGGGCGACCGTCGGAGGCGGTGGAGAGCGCCTCCACCTCGCCGCTCTCACTGTTCGGCGGGGAACCGTCGGGCCCGGCGTCGATCAGTGTCCGGGGCGCGCCCATGACACCCGCCCACCACCACAGCAGCAGGACGATCACGACCATGGCCAGACCGGAGACGGCGGGCAGCGGCCACCGTCGTCGCTCGGCCAGGAGATCGGACGCCGGGTCGTGGTCGGGACCCGGGAGCAGGGAGCGGGTGCCCTCGTAAGCGGGATGGTCCCGCGTGGTCAGTCGATCCTCGGGCAGGGCCTTGGGAGAGACCGGGACGTTCGGCGCCGGCTCCGCGATGAGGGCTTCGGCGGGGGCCTCGCCGTCGGTGCGGGCCCTGTGCACGGGGTAGCCGTCCGCGGCCAGTGGACGCATGAGCGCGGCGACCCGTCGTCGTTCGGCGGCGGCCTCGGAGGTGGGGGAGCCGCAGACGTCCAGGACGCGTTCGCGCAGTCCGGGCGGCGGGCCCGGCGGGCACAACAGGGACAGGGCCTCGGTGACCCCTTCCACCTGGGCGCGCCAGAGTGGGCCGTTCGGTTCGGGGTCCTCTCCGTCGGCGGGCTCGGGTGCGGTTCCGGAGCCCTGGTGGAGTTCCTCGGCGGCGCGGCGGATCGCCGTGCGGGACAGCTCGCCGCAGATGCCGGGCTCCAGATCCAGGATCCGCGCGATCGCCGAAGTGGGCAGGGAATGGCGCAGGGTCAGTTCGACCAGCTCGCGTTGGCTGGCGGGCAGCCGGGAGAACATGCGGGCCACCGGCTCCTCGGCGGCGACGGTGGCCAGTCCGGTGTAGGGGTGGGTCCGGCCCAGACCACGACGCTGGCAGGCCGAGCGGACCAGGGCGTAGAGCCAGGGGCCCGGGTCGTCGGGGTCGGTGAGCGAGGAGAAGGAGACCACTCCGGCGACGAGTCCCTCGTACACGGACTCGGCGACGGGGTCCTCCGATCCTCCGGAGCCTCCGTCGCCGAGCAGGGACCACGCGTACCGGTACAGCGCGGGGGCGTGGGCATCGTGAAGAGCCTCGGCCGACACCGCCGTTGGTTCGTCTCTTTCGTCGCCCCTGGTCACGATTCTCCCCCTGCCGTCTGTGGTGACGCTAGCGACAGGGGGAGCGTGGTGCGCGGGAATCGAGCACCTGTGTCCTGAAGGTGAGACTTCTGTTACCGGTATCGGGTCGAGAGGGTCATTCTCCGCCGCGCGAGGGCTGACCGATCGCGATCATCCGCTCCACCGAACGACGCGCGCGCTCGGAGGTCTCGGCGTCGACCGTGATCTCGGTGGTGCCGTGGCGCAGCGACCCCAGGAGCTTGTCGGCGTCGATCATCTTCATGTAGTGGCACTCGGCGCGGGAGTTGACCGCCTCGAACCGGGTGTTCGGGTTGGCGTTGCGCAGCTGGTGCAGCATGCCGGTCTCGGTGGCGATGAGCACCTTGGAGGCGCTGGTCTTCTCCGCGGCGCTGAGCATGCCGCCGGTGGAGAGCACCTTGACCCGGTCCTCGGGGACCGCGCCGCTGCCGACCAGGTAGAGGGCGGAGGTGGCGCAGCCGCACTCGGGGTGCACGTACACCTCGGCGTCGGGCTCGGACTCCACGCGTTCGCGCAGGGTGTGGCCGTCGATGCCGGCGTGCACGTGGCACTCGCCCATCCAGACGTGGATGTTCTCGCGGCCGGTGACCCGCTTGACGTGGGCACCCAGGAACTGGTCCGGAAGGAAGAGGATCTCCTTGTCCTCCGGGATGGAGCGGATGACGTCGGCGGCGTTGGAGGAGGTGCAGCAGATGTCGGTCTCGGCCTTGACCGCCGCGGTGGTGTTGACGTAGGCCACCACGACCGCGTCGGGGTGCTGGGCCTTCCAGTTCCGCACGTCCTCGGCGGTGATGGTGTCGGCCAGCGAGCAGCCCGCGTTCGGATCGGGCAGCAGGATGGTCTTCTCGGGTGCGAGGATCTTGGCGGTCTCGGCCATGAAGTGCACGCCGCAGAAGACGATCGTGCTCGCCTCGACCGTGGCGGCCAGGCGGGACAGGGCCAGGGAGTCACCGGTGTGGTGGGCCACGTCCTGGATTTCCGGACGCTGGTAGTTGTGCGCGAGGATGACAGCGTCGCGTTCGTCCGCCAGGCGGCGGACCTCGGCGGCCCACTCCTGCCTGGTCATGGTGTCCGCCGTCGCGGTGACCGATGCCATGTCCGACTACTTCCTTGAGGCTGTGGACGCGGCTTACGGGCGCCGCGCCCTGGGAGACCGGTGCGCGAGACCAGGTTTTCGTCTGGCAGGCACAAACCTGCTGAAGCTTAACATGGCATGGAACGGAAGGGACAGGGTGGACATCTCGGAGGTAAACGGGCAGGCCGCCGCGGTAGGAGCGGCCACGAACGACTCCGGAGGCGGAGGAGGTTCGCTCGCGGCGCACGAGGCGCTCGCCGTCGTCCTCCAGATCCGCGCGGGGGAGCTGTGCGTCCTCCTGTGGCGCCGGGCCCTACCGCCCTTCGAGGGGGCCTGGGCCCTGCCCGGAGGGCGACTCGGCGCGTGCGAGAGCCTGGGCTCCTCGATCCGGCGTCAACTCGCCCAGAAGGTCGACGTCCGCGACCTGAACCATCTCGAACAACTGGAGACCCGCAGCGACCCCGACCGCGATCCCCAGCGGCGCACCCTCGCCACCGCCTACCTGGGGCTGGTCCCCGCGCACATCGACCCCGTGGTGCCCGACGACACCGGCTGGCACCCCGCCGCCGATCTGCCTCCGATGGCCTTCGACCACGCCACCTTCGTCCGCTCCGGACGGAGGCGCCTTCGCGCCAAGCTCAGTTACACCAACGTCGGTTTCGCGCTGGCCCCGCCCGAATTCACCATGTCCGAGCTGTCCGGCTACTACCGGGCGGCCCTCGGGCACGACGTGGCCGCCACCAATCTGCGCCGCGTCCTGATCCGGCGGGGGCAGATCGAGGAGACCGGTCGCTCCGTGCCCTCGGGGCGCTCCGGTGGGCGGCCCGCCGCGCTCTTCCGCTTTCGGGCGAGGGAACTGGAGATCACGGACGCCTTCGCCGTCCTGCGCCCCCCGAACTGAGGTCGCGGGCGCACGGCGGGGCGCTCGTCACACCCGCGCGGATGGGGCGCTCGTGCGGAGGAACCGGAAGAGGGCGCTGTGTAAACTCCCTAATCGTGGCAATTCGTACTGTGGTGTTCGATGTCGGAGAGACGCTGGTCGACGAGACGCGCATCTTCGCGCGCTGGGCCGACCGTTTCGCGATCCCGCACATGGCGTTCTTCGGCACCATCGGTGGCGTCATCGCCACCGGAGGCACCCTCACCGACGGGTTCCGGCTCCTGGTCCCCGGCTTCGACCTGGAGTCGGAGAGCGCCCGTTGGCGCGCGGAGGAGCCCGACGGTGAACGCGAGCACTTCGGCGAGTCCGATCTGTACCCCGATGTGCGCCCCGCCTTCGCCGCGATGCGCGAGGCCGGTCTGACCCTCCTCATCGCGGGCAACCAGCCGGTCGAGGCCGGTCCGAAGCTGGAGTCGATGAACCTCGGAGTCGCCGGCATCGGCATCTCCGACACCTGGGGCGTGGCCAAGCCCGCCTCAGGGTTCTTCGATCGGACCCTCGAACTGGCGGTCGAGCATACGCCCGGGATCTCCGCGGAGGAGATCCTCTACGTCGGCGACCGTGTCGACAACGACGTCCTGCCCGCCCGGGCCGCCGGCATGAGCGCCGCCCTGTTGCGTCGTGGGATCTACGGTTACCGTCACGCGGCCTTCCCGGAGGCGGAGAAGGCCGACGTGATCGTGGACGATCTGCACCGTCTCGCCGCATGGGCGATCTCTCGGAGCGCGGCCTGAGGTGCCGCCCCGCCCCATGCGGCGCGCGCCCTCGCGAACATATTCCCTACTTATAATGTAGGAAATGGTGGACGGTCCCATCACGGACCGCGTCGTAACGGTTTGTCCATCGCATGCTCGGGTAACGTCGCAACGGTCTCCGGCCGCCCGACGTTCCCGGACCCCGTAACCCGGGCGATCACCGCACCATCCGCCCCCGAAGGAGAGCCCGATGATCACGTTCGAGGGCGCCGCCAAGATCTACCCCGACGGAACCGTCGCCGTCGCCGGCCTGGACCTGACCGTCGAGACCGGACGGACGACGGTCTTCGTGGGGCCCTCCGGTAGTGGCAAGACCACCTCTCTGCGGATGATCAACCGCATGGTCGAGCCCACGCACGGCACCATCCGCATCGACGGCGCCGACATCCGAGACCAGGACCCAGCCCTGCTGCGCCGCTCCATCGGCTACGTCATCCAGCAGGCCGGACTCTTCCCGCACCGCACCATCCTGGACAACATCGCCACCGTCCCCCTGCTCCTGGGATGGAACCGCCGCAAGGCGCGGGCCCGCGCCGCCGAACTCATGGAACTGGTCGGGCTGGAGGCCTCCCAGGCCAAGCGCTACCCCCACCAACTCTCCGGCGGGCAACAACAACGGGTCGGGGTCGCCCGGGCGCTGGCCGCCGACCCCCCGGTCCTGCTCATGGACGAACCCTTCAGCGCGGTCGACCCCGTCGTACGCGCCGGACTCCAGGAGGAGCTGCTGCGCCTCCAACAGGAACTGCACAAGACCATCGTGTTCGTCACCCACGACATCGACGAGGCGGTGCGACTGGGCGACCGGATCGCGGTCTTCCGACCCGGCGGCGAGCTCGCCCAGTACGACGCGCCCGAACACCTCCTGGCCCGCCCCGTGGACGACTTCGTGGAGTCCTTCGTGGGTTACGACCGAGGGGTGCGCCGCCTGTCCTTCTTCCCCGCGCGGCAGCTCTCACTACGTCAGGACGTCGTCTTCGACACCGAGGACCGGGTCGAACGGGCCCGCGACGTGGTCGAGGGCGACGGTGAACCCTGGGTGCTCGTCGTCGACGAGAACCGCGCGCCCCTGGGATGGGTCGACGCCGCCCAGCTCATCGACAAGCCCGCCGGCCTCACACTCGGAACGCTGGAGATGGCCCCCTACGGGCACACCTTCGACGTGGCCACCGATTCGCTGCGCGCCGCGCTGGACGCGGCCGTGCTCTCTCCGGCGGGACGCGCCGTGGGCGTCGACGACGAGGGCGCCGTCCTCGGAGTGGTCTCCCAGGAGGACCTGGGCGCCGCGATCTGGTCGGTGTCCGAGTGATCGCCGCGGACGCGTCCGGGGGAGCGGGAGTCCTCGACTGGGTGCTGAGAGTGGTCGACTGGGCGGTGGCCGACTGGAGCCACCCGGGCGACCCGAACCGCGGCATCCTGCCCCGACTACTGGAGCACATGCGGCTCGCCTACGGGTCCATTCTCATCGGGCTGATCATCGCGCTGCCGCTGGGGCTGGCCTGCGTGCGCTGGAGACCGGTCTACCCACCGGTCCTGACCGGCGTCAACGTGCTCTACGCGGTGCCCTCCATCGCCCTGTTCTTCCTGATGCTGCCCTACACCGGCTTCAGCGACTGGACCGCGGTCGTACCGCTCGCGCTCTACACACTGGTGATCCTGCTGCCCAACGTGGTGGACGGTCTGCGCCAGGTCCCCGAACACGTTCGTCAGGCCGCCGTCGCCATGGGCTTCGGCCCGCTGCGCCGCCTGGTGTTCGTGGAGACGCCCGTGGCGGTACCGGTGATCATCGCCGGACTGCGGGTGGCGTCGGTCGCCACCATCAGCATGGTCAGCGTCGCCTCGCTGGTCGGCCTGGGCGGTCTGGGACAGCTCATCGTCAGTGAGGGCTTCCGCCGCCAGTTCGACGCGCCCATCGTGGTGGGCATCGTCCTCATCGTCCTGCTGGCACTGGCCACCGACGCCGTGCTCGTGATCGCCCAACGCCTGCTCACCCCTTGGGCGCACACGGGCGGGGGACGTACGTTCCGCAAGAAGGCGGTACGGGCGGAGACCGCCGCGGCCGGAGACGGAACCGCCCTCGAGCAAGGGGAATCACCGTGAACGTCATGACCCTGCTGGTCGACTGGTTCAGCGACCCCGCCCAGTGGACCGGACCCGCGGGGATCCCGACCAGGGTCCTCGAACACGTCTACTACTCCCTGCTCGCCCTGGCCCTGTCGGCCGCCATCGCCGTTCCCGTGGGCCTGCTGACCGGCCACACCGGGGTCGGCGGGTTCCTCACCACCAGCCTCGCCAACTTCGCCCGGGCCCTGCCCACCATCGGCGTGCTCTTCCTCATCGTGCTGTTGGCCGGCATCGGCCTGGTCCCGGTCGTGTGCGCCCTGGTCGCGCTCGCCGTACCGCCGATCCTCGTCAACACCCACGAAGGGGTGCGGGGCGTGGACGCCCGGCTCAAGGACGCGGCCCTGGGCATGGGGATGCGCGGACGCGAGGTGCTGTTCAAGCTCGAACTGCCGGTGGCCACCCCGCTCATCCTGCTCGGCATGCGCACCGCCGCCGTCCAGGTCATCGCCACCGCCACCATCGCCGCCTACGTCGGCGTGGGCGGTCTGGGCCGCTACATCGTCGACGGGCAGGCGCGCCAGGACCTGTCGATGCTGTTGGGCGGCTCCGTACTCGTGGTGGGGCTGGCCGTGCTCACCACACTCCTGTTCGCCGGGTTGCGGCGACTCCTCGTCGCACCCGGACTGCGGGCCGAGGCCGCGGCGGCGCGCTGAACGGATCGGCGACCGATCTCAGAGTTAAGGAAACGCACATGAACACGAGGTTCGCCCTCATCGGGCTCCCCCTTGCGGCCGTCCTGCTGACCTCCTGTGGCGGCAGCGACCCCTTCGAGGAGGGCCAGGACACCGAAGGCGGGGGCGGTGGTGATGGAGCCATCGTCATCGGCTCCGCCGACTTCCCCGAGAGCACCCTGCTCGCCGAGATCTACGGACGCGCCCTGGAGGCCGAGGGCGTGGACGTCGAGTATCAGCTCAACATCGGCAGTCGCGAGGTGTACTACGACCAGATCGAGTCCGGAGCGCTCTCGCTCTTCCCCGAGTACAACGGCGGGATCCTCTTCTACCTCGACCCCGACGCCGAGATCGGTGACGGCGCGGAGACCAACGAGGCCATCACCGAGGCGCTCCCCGACGGTCTGGAGATCCTCGACTCCTCCAGCGCCGAGAACAAGGACTCGGTGACCGTCACCCGCGAGACCGCGGAGGAGAACGACCTCACCACCATCGCCGACCTGGCCGACGTCGCCGGGGACATGACCCTCGGCGCGCCCCCCGAGTTCGAGACCAGACGCCAGGGCGTTCCCGGACTGGAATCGGTGTACGGCGTCGAGTTCGGCGGGTTCCGCGCCCTGGACGCCGCGCTCCTGACCAAGGCGCTCTCCGACGGCGACATCCAGGCGGCCAACCTCTTCACGACCGACCCGCTGATCGCGGTCGAGGACCTCGTCGTCCTGGAGGACCCGGAGAACCTCTTCGGCGCGCAGAACATCACGCCGCTGATCAACACCGACCAGGTCGACGACCGGGCCCGGGACAAGATCGACACCGTCTCGGCCGCGCTGACCACAGAGGAACTGACCCGGCTCAACGAGCAGGTCATGGTCGACAACGAGAGCCCCGCCGACGTCGCCCGAGAATGGCTGGAGGGCGAGAACCTGGCCTGAGCGGTACCGCACGGGACGGGGCGGGGCCGATCGACGTCGGCCCCGCCCCGTTCAGCGTTCCACGGCGTGGTAGCGGCCGGCCCAGCGCACCATCGCCTTCTCGTTCCGTCCGGACCCCGCCACGGGGATCCCGATCACGTCGGCGAAGAACACCACGTGGTCGCCGACCTCCACCCTCTGGCGCACCGAGCACTCCAGGGCGGTCAACGCCTCGTCCAGGACGATCGCGTTCGTATGTTCGCCCCGGTGGTGCGGCTGCCCCGACACCAACAGGCGGGCGCTGGGTCGACCCTCGGCGGCGAAACGCCCCGCCAGGGCGAGCTGGTCGGCGTGGAGCACGCTCACCGCGAAGGCGCCGACCTCCTCGACGACCTCGGCGACGTACCCCTCGGCGTCCACGCTCAACATCACCACCGGAGGATCGACCGAGATCGACACGAACGAGCTCACGGTCGCCCCGATGTCGTCGCGCCCGTCGGAGATGGTCACCACGGTCACCCCGGTCGGAGCCAACGCCATGGCCTCCAGGTAGGCCCCGCCGTCCACGCTCAACGGATCTCCCACGACCCCGGCATGGTCAACGGGCCGGCGGCGGGCAGACCCAGACGGGCCGCCATGTGCTCCAACGGGCCCCAGGCGCTCAGCACGGTCTGCGGGTCGGAGGAGGCCAGGTCCTCGCTGGACTCGTGCTGACGGAGGCGGTCCAGAGGATGCGGCCGCGGGAAGACGCGCAGCGGCAGCGGACCGACGTCGGCCTTGGCCCTGGCGATACGCACGGCCGTCTCGATCCCGCCCAGCTCGTCCACCAGACCGCGCTCGCGGGCGTCGGCCCCGGTCCAGATCCGGCCCTTGGCGACCTCGTGGATCTCGTCCCAGGTCCGGCCGCGCGCGGCGGCGACCTTCGAGACGAAGTCCTGGTAGATGTCGTCCAGAAGGGTGTTGATCCGCTCCCACTCGGACTCGTCGAAACCCTCCTCGGAGTCGAACATGCCCGCGTGCGCGCCCTCGCTCACCGAGTCCGAGGTGATCCCGAAGCGTTCCTTGAGCGGGCCCAGGACCAGCTTGCCGGTGAGCACGCCGATGGAACCGGTGATGGTGGCGGGCTCGGCCACGATCGCGTCGGAACCCAACGCCACGTAGTAGCCGCCGGAGCCGGCGACGTCGCCCATCGATGTGACGACCGGCTTGCCCGCCTCACGGGTCAATTGGCTCTCGCGGCGGATCAGGTCCGAGGCGATGGCGGAGCCGCCGCCGCTGTCCACGCGGAACACCACGGCCTTGATACGGGGGTCCTGCCGGGCGGCGCGGAAGGCGGCGCAGACGGTGTCCGAGCCCATCACGGTGCCGCCCATCGGCGAACGACGGCTCTTGCCCAGGGAGATGCCGCCGCTCGCGGAGATCAGGGCGACGTGGGCCTCCTGGTCGGCGATCCTCGGCTTGGGCGGCGAGGTGTGGCGGCGGTGGTAACGGGTGACGAACTGGAGCGCGGGGTCCGGGGCCTTGTCGGCCTTGCCGCGCACCTGCTCGTTGAGTTCGGCGTAGACCTCGTCCCGGTAGGCGAGCCGGTCGACCAGGCCGGCCTCCAGGGCCTCGGAGGCCAGGATCGGGGCGGTGTCGATCAGCTCGCGCACACGCTCGGCGGTGAGTCCCCGGCTCTCGGCCACGGCCTCGACGATCTGGTCGTTCATCGACTCCACGATCCGACCGGTCGCCTCACGGTGGGCGTCGCTGTAGCCGGTCCGGGTGAAGGGGTCGACCGCGTTCTTGTACTCGTGGCGGGCCCCGCCCTCGAAACGAACGTCGAGCTTGTCCAGAGCGCCCTTGAAGAACGTGGAACGCGACATCAGGCCGCTCAACCCCACCAGGCCGGTGGGGGACAGGACCACCCGCGAGAAGGCGGTGGCCAGGTAGTAGGGGAGGTTGCCGGAGCCGGCCTCACCGAAGGTGTCGGCCCAGGCCACGGTGGGCTTGCCGGTGGCACGGAAGTCGGCGACCGTGTCCCGCAGCTCCTGCACCTTCGCCGGACCCAGGCCGCGCGCGTCCACCCGCACGATCAAGGCGGCCACCTCCGGGTCGCGGGCGCCTCTGCGGATCCCCTCCAGCACCTCCAGATAGTGCTGTTTGCGCCGATTCATGAGTTGGCTGAGCGGATCGCTCGGAGCCTCGTCGACCACCCCCTCCGTCAAATCCAGTTCCAGTACCAACGGGCCCTGGGTACGAGGCCCGAAGCGCTTGAGGGACAAGGGCTCAGTGATCTTCGCGAGGTCCACCATGGACCCAGAGTAGTGCCGACGACTCCCCGGTGCGTTGTACGCGCGAGGGACGCTAAGGTCGACTGTGCTCCGAACCGGATGGGCGTGTAAGGGGCGAAGAACCCCAAGAAGGGCAGGACGAACCATGGCGGGCGCGACGGACAAGGAACGGCTGCGTGTACGGACCGGTGGCCGCTCGGTCGCGGTCGCGGCCGCGGCTCTGCTGACCCTCGGCGCCTGCTCCTCCGGGGGATCCGACGAGATCAGCCTGGAACGCGGCGAGAGCGGCATGCTGCCCGCGGTCGAACCCCCGGGCCCGGAGGGCTTCGACAACGTCGACGTCGCCGGGGTCGAGATCGACGCCCCCGAGGACTGGGAGGTCCAGAACGAGGGCGGCCAACTGTGCCTGACCCCGCCCGGACAGAGCGCCTGCGCCTACGGCTCGATCCGTCTGGTCCCCGAACAGGCCGAGAACCACCCTCAGAGCTGGCCCAAGAAGGACGACGCCTTCTACGACGACGACGGCTGGGCCGACGACACCAGCAGCTGCCGCAGCCTCAACACCGCCGCCTCCGGCAACATCGGAGTGGACAAGGCGACCCTGACCTCCGACAACGGCCAGGTCTTCGAGCACGCCGACGGGCTCAAGTCCCACCACTCGGTCTGGAGCGTCACCTGCGATAACGAGGACACCTTCGAGGTGCGCATGTGGTTCCTCCCCGAAAGCGACGTCCTGCTCTACGTCTGGTCCGTCGACGCCCAGTACAGCAGCGTGTACGACGAGATCGCCGCCTCCATGGACAGCACGGAGTACCGCGCCGGTCGCTAGAAGGGGTGAACGGCGCTAAATCGCCCACGGCTTACCCGAACCCGTGTCCCCGAGGCGTGTCGAGGCCGTAGGGTCGTACTCGTCGAAGCGACCAACGGAACTTGATGGGGTGCATGCGCTGGTGACCACTATGGGAACGGCGGGACGGGTCGATCAGTACACGCTGGACAACGGGTTGCGTCTGGTGACGGCGCCGGCCTCCACCGGCCAGGTCGCCTCGGTCAACCTCTGGTACGGGGTGGGTTCACGCCACGAGGTGCCCGGACGCACCGGCTTCGCCCACCTGTTCGAGCACCTGATGTTCCAGGGGACCGGGAACACCGAGAAGGGCGACCACTTCGACGCGGTCGAGCGGCTGGGCGGCGACATCAACGCCTCCACCTCCACCGACCGCACCAACTACTTCGAGACGGTCCCCACCCACGCCCTGGACCTCATCCTGTGGCTGGAGGCCGACCGTCTGGCCACCCTGCGCGAGGGCATGACCCAGGAGGTCCTGGACAACCAGCGCGACGTGGTCAAGAACGAGCGTCGTCAGCGCTACGAGAACCAGCCCTACGGCACGGCCCTGGAGCGCATCCTGCGCCTGGCCTACCCGGTCGGGCACCCCTACCACCACCCCACGATCGGCTCCATGGCCGACCTGGACGCGGCCGACCTGGACTACGTCAAGTCCTTCCACAAGCTGCACTACGGCCCCGACAACTGTGTCCTGACCATCGTCAGCGACCTGGAGTCCGCCGACGTCCTGGCCCGGGTGGAGAAGTACTTCGGCCACATCCCGGCCCGTGACGACATCCCCGAGGTCCCCGACCCCGTCCTGCGGGTCCCCATGGGCGGCCCGGTCCGCGACTCGGTGACCGAGACGGTGCCCGCCGCCGGCGTGTTCATCGGCTTCCGTGTCCCCGCCTACGGTGAGCGCGGGCACGACGCCGCCCAGCTCGCCTCCGCCGTCCTGGGCCAGGGGCAGGGCAGCCGGCTGTACCGCTCCCTGGTCGTGGACCGCCCCATCGCCGCCGACGACGGCGGGGCCGGCGCCGACATCCTGCCGTTCCGCTACACCGACAGCCTGCTGCTGGTGAACATGCTGGCGCGCGAGGGCGTGGACGGCGACATCCTGGAGAAGGCCATCCGGGAGGAGGTCGCCAAGCTCGCCGACGGGATCGCCGACGACGAGCTGGAGCGGGCCCGCGCCGTCCTGGAGCGCGACCACCTGCACCACATCTCCAGTCCCTCCGGGCTGGCCGACACCATCGGAAGCTGCACCCAGCTGTTCGACGACCCGGAGCTCGCCTTCACCTGGCCCCGGCGCTGGGCCGACATCACCGCCGAGGAGGTGCGGGCCGCGGCCGAGCGTTTCCTCGTCGACGAGAACATGCTGGTCGTCCGGTTCGACCCCGAGGCCGAGGCCTGAGCCTCGTCACCGAAGGCCCCAGTCGTTCCCTAGCCGCAGAAAGAGCCGCAGCATGCAGCAGACCCGCCCGGACCTCGGCGCCGCCTCCTCCTACTCCTTTCCCAAGCCCGAGCGCGTCCGTGTCGGCAACGGCACGGTCGTCGCCGTGGACCTTCCCGGCCAGCAGCTGATCTCCCTCCGCCTCGTCCACCCTTTCGGTGGGGCCGTCGAGCCTCTGGACGCCATGGGCGTCACCGCTCTGACCAGTGAGGTCCTCGAAGACGGGCCGGACGGGAACAGCTCTCTGGCCCCCGCCCTGGAGCGTTACGGCGCCGAATGGGTCGCCCGCGCCAACTGGGACGGTTTCATCACCGGCCTGGACGCGCCGATCAACCGACTCGGCGACGCGGTGGGGCTGTTCTCCGACGCCGTGCGTCGCCCGGCGCTGAAGGCCGACGACATCGTCCGCCGTCGCGATCAGCTCTTGGAGCGTTTCTGGCTGGAGGCCGCCTCGGCGTCCACCCTGGCCATGCGCAGCCTCGGCGGGCAGCTGTTCACCGGCCGCTACGCCACCCCGCTGGCGGGCGGTCCCGTCAAGCTGGCCGACATCACCCCCGAGCGGGTGGCGGCCTTCCACGCCGACACGATCGCGGCCTACGCGGGCACCCTCGTGGTCGTCGGCGACCTCTCCGGGGTCGACCTGGAGGAGCTGGGCCGGGGCGTCTTCGGCGACACCGCGGCCGTGCCCGAGCGTCGGATCACCGAGCCCGCCCCGCCGCCCGGCGAGCTGCCCCGCGTGCTGGTCGTCGACCGGCCCGGTTCGGTGCAGTCGGCCCTGGTCATCGCGCACCGCGCCCCCTCGCGCTCGCAGGTGGAACTGCCGCGCGCCGAGGGGATCAGCGAGGTGCTGGGCGGGATGTTCACCTCTCGCCTCAACATGGAGCTGCGCGAGCGCCTCGGTTACACCTACGGTGCCGGAAGCCGTTTCGACCTGCGTCGCGACAGCGGTGTGTTCTTCATGAGCACCCAGGTGGAGGCGAGCACCACCGCGCACTCGGTGACCTCCTCCTTCGAACAGATCGCCAAGCTGCGCGCCTCGGGGGTCACCGAGGACGAGCTGGCCGCGGTCCGCGAGTCCAACATCGTGGGCCTGCCGGTGGCCTACTCCACGGCCCGGGCGGTCGCCGGGGCCCTGGTGGACATCGTGGTGCACGACCTGCCCGACGACAACGTCGACCGGGTCCGCGCCGGTTACGAGAAGCTCACCGCGCAGGACCTGAACTCCGCCGCCGTCGAGTACCTTCGCCCGGAGGAGGCGGTCGTGGTGGTGGTCGGCGACGCCGAGAGCCTGCGCGGGCCGCTGACCGAGACCGGGGTCGGTCCGGTCGAGGTGCGTTCTCCGGAGTCCCTCTGGAGCTGAGCGCACGGGCTTCGTGCACGCGCGTCCGCGCGTGCACGAAGCCCGCGTCCGAGTCAAGGATCGGCAAGGGAGATCCTCGTCATGGCATGTGTCGCTCCTGCTCGGACATAACGAAAGCGAACCTATGTGACGACCATCGGCCAACCCTCGAGGTGGCCCCGGCGTCATGCTGGTATAACGAGTGATCCGTGCACCTACGTGGTGACAGCGACCGCAATGCTCCGCAGGAGGCCACCATGGCCGGTGAATGGACCCGTGGATAACCGTGTCCTCCCTAGACAACCCTCACACGCAGCGGCCCGAGACGTCGCTCGATTCGGCGCGTCCGGACGCGGCGGTGGCTGAGCCCGCCGGCCGGCTGCTGAAGGGGCGCTACCAGTTGACCTCGGAGATCGCCCGAGGCGGTGTGGGGACGGTCTGGCGCGCCACCGATCTGGTCATCAAGCGCGAGGTGGCGGTCAAAGAGCTACGTCTGCCGGCGGACCTGAGTCGCTCCGAGCGCGAGTCCCTGTTGCAGCGCACCACGCGCGAGGCCCGTGTCGCCGGCCGGCTGACCCATCCCGGACTGGTCACGGTCTTGGACGTGGTGGACGAGGACGAGCGGCCGTGGATCGTCATGGAGCTGGTGGAGGCCTCCACCCTGGAGGAGATCATCCAGGTGGGCGGCCCTCTGCCCTACCAGCGCGTGGCCGAGATCGGGCTCCAGTTGATCGACGCCCTTCGGGTGGCGCACGAGGAGGGCATCGTCCACCGCGACGTCAAGCCCGACAACGTGATGATCAACGCCGCCGGTCGGGTGGTCCTGACCGACTTCGGCCTGGCCGCCTGGAACGGCGAATCGGCGCTGAGCTCCTCCGGCAGGATCATCGGATCACCCGCCTACATCCCGCCGGAGCGGGCCAAGGCCGGCCCCGTGGGGCCCGAGTCCGACCTGTGGTCCCTGGGCGCCACCCTGTACGCCGCCGTCGAGGGCTACCCGCCCTACGACCGGAAGGGCTACATCAAGATCCTGCGCCAGGAGCCCTTGGACGAGCCGAAGGAGGCCGCCAACGCCGGCCCGCTCGCGCCGGTGCTGGCGGGGCTGCTCAAGGTCGAACCCGCCGAGCGGTTGACCGGTGAGAACGCGGCCAAGATGCTGCGGATCGCGGCGTTGGCCCCGTGGGCCCCGACGATGCCCACCAAAGAGGCCGTCGAAGCGGTCGTGGACGGTGCGGCCGAGGACTCCGACGAGGGGGATCGGTCCGCGGACCGCGAATCCGCGCGTGAGCACTTCCGCGCGGGGGCGCACGTGCTGGCCGAGTCCATCAGCGAGCGGCTGCGCAACAGCCCCGAGGCGATGAACACGATCATGACGTCGATCCGCGAGTCGACGGACACCCTCGGTCTGACCAGTTCGGGCAAGCACGCGGAGAAGAGTCGGCTGCCGATGGCGATCGCCGTCGGCGTGGGCGTACTGGCGTTGCTGGCCCTGGTCATGTGGGCCCTGCTGGCGCTGTGACCGCAGCCCACCGGGGGCGGGAACGGGAAAGGGACGACCCCGCGGCCGTGGGCACGCGAGAGGGTCGTCCCGATGAGAGTGGGGCCGGCGGGATTCGAACCCGCACTGTACAGCACCTAAAGCTGCCGTCTCCTGCCGTTGGACTACGGCCCCGACGGGGCCACTCTACCGGGGCCGGGACAGGACGGGGTAGCGGGGTGGCGGGTCGTCCGGTCCTGGGGTGACCGGACGACCGTGCCGAGGATCAGACGCCCAGTTCGCGCTTGATCCGGTCGACGTGACCGGTGGCCTTCACGTTGTAGAAGGCCTTCTGGATCCTGCCGTCGGTGCCGACGATGAAGGTCGAACGGATGACGCCCTGGACGGTGCGACCGTAGTTCTGCTTCTCACCGAACGCCCCGTAGGCGACCAGGGTCTCCTTGGAGGGGTCGCCGAGCAGGGTGAAGGTCAGGCTCTCCTTGTCCCGGAACTCGGCCAGCTTCGCGGGCTGGTCGGGGGAGACGCCCAGGACGGTGAAGCCCGCGTCCGCGAACTCGGTGAGGTTGTCCCGGAAGTCGCAGGCCTCGGTGGTGCAGCCCGGGGTCATGGCGGCCGGGTAGAAGTACAGGACGACGCTCTTGCCGGTCTCGGCCAGGACCTTGCTCAGGGTGACGGGGGTGCCGTCGGCGTCGTCGAGGGTGAAGTCGGGGGCCTGGTCGCCGGTCGCCAGGCGGATGCTCTCGCTCACGTGGTGCTTCCTGTCTTCTTCGGGCGGGGTGGAGAGTGTTCCACCCCACTTCCTTCACGCCTCACAGTACGAGATGGTGGGGGGAGGGATGCAGGTGGCCGCTTTCTCTGCGATGTCCTCGCCGGTGGGCGGCCTTCGGTTGCGATTCCGGTTCGGTTCGTCCGCTTCGGGGGATGACCAGCGGTTCGATCACCTATTGTTGACCGGACGCTCTCGGTTGGCCTCTTCCCGACCTCATGCCGTACCGTGCGTGGTCGCCGATGACCTGACGGCATGTCCGGCCGCCCGCCGGGCCGGAGCACATCCGTTTCGCTTGGAGAGTAGTTCGCGCCGATGGCTGGATTCACACTCGACGAGGTCCGGGCTCGTACTCTCAAGGAGCGCGATTCCTGGTGGACCGTCTACATGGTGGACCCGATCGCGGTCCGGCTGGTCCGCTCGATCGCCGGTCGCACGTCGATCACCCCGAACCAGTTGACGGTCGTCGCGCTCTTCCTCGGCCTGGGCGCCGCCGTGTGCTTCGCCTTCGGCTACTGGCAGCTCCTGATCCTGGGCGCGTTGCTGTACTACCTGTGCTTCCTCGTGGACTGCATGGACGGCAAGCTCGCCAGGCTGACCGGTTCGGAGACGCTCTTCGGGGCGTGGATGGACTACGTGTCGGATCGTTTCCGTGTCCTGGTGTGCGTGGTCGCCCTCATGGGCGGCCAGTACCGGGAGACCGGGCACGTGGCGTTCGTGTGGTTGGCGCTGGCCGTGGTCTTCCTGGACATGCTGCGCTACCTGAACGCGCTCCAGGTGTACAAGGTGCGCCGTGAGATGCGTTCCCACCTGGCCGCGGCGCTGGAGCGGGCCCGGGCGACCCTGTCGATGCTGGAGCCCGAGGGCGACGACACCGGCAGCGCGACCGGTCGGGGCGGCCGGACGATGAGCGACGGCGGCGAGCAGGCGGTGCTGCGTCACGGCATCGGTGTGCTGGAGCAGATACTGCGCAGCCAGAACGAGCGGGAGGCGCGCAATCAGCGCACCGCCGGCAAGCAGCCGGACCTGACCCTGCCCAAGGTCGACCTGCACCAGGAATTCCGGAACCGTTTCCCCTGGTATCAGCGGTTCTGGGCGGCGCTCAACGCCCGACGGATCCGTACCCACCTGGTGGGCGGCATCGAGTTCCAGATGGCGGTCTTCGTGGTGGCGCCCATCGCGGCGGCGCTGATCGCCCCCGAGGCGATCGGTTGGATCACCGCCTTCGTCGGTGTTTTGCTGCTCGCCTTCGAGATCGCCATCATCTATAAACTGTGGTTGTCCACGCGGGACTTCTTCCGTGTGGTCGATGGAATCGATGGCGCGTTGAGATTCTCCGGTCCGTCCGACGGCGCGGAAGAACACGGTCGGGACACCGACTCGGACACGGACACGGATTCCCAGACGACCGTGCGCTAGTGGAGAGAGGCACACTATGGCGGGAAGCGACACCGAACCGCGCCAGACCCCCGAGGAGCTTCAGGCCGAGATCGACCGCGAACAACGACGGTTGGCCGAGACCCTGGACGAGCTCAGCGAACAGGCCCGTCCGTCCAACATCGCCAAGCGCCAGATCGGCCGTGCCAAGGAGCGCGGGGCGCGGATCCTCGACGAGGCGCGGGCCCTGGTGGTCGGCGGCGGGGCGGTGCGTGTGGAGAGTCGCGTGGTGCGGCCCGAGGAGGGCAGCATCGTGCTCAAGGGCGATGACAAGGTGGTGACCACCTACCAGTCGCGTGGTCGGCTGCCCACCGAGGCGCTGATCCTGGCCGCCGGTGTGGGCACGATCGTCGCCGTGGGAGTGGTGGCCTGGGCGGTGCGCCGCAAGCGCGGCTGAGACCGCGGTACGACGACGTGAGGGGGCGGGGTCCACGTGGACCCCGCCCCCTCACGTCGTGCTCGGGCTCAGAGGAAGGTGCGGCCTTCTCCTCGGTAGGTGGGCACCGAGCCCTCGTAGGTGCCGGTGTCGGAGTCGATCAGGTGCAGGGTGTCGAAGCGTTCGCACAGTTCACCGGCCTTGGCGTGGCGCATCCACACCCGGTCTCCGACCCTCAGCCCGCGCGCGGCCTCGCCGAGCAGGGGGGTCTGGACCTCTCCGGCGCCCTCGTTGGCGCTGTAGGCGAGCCCTTCGGGGAGGTGGGGGCGTGGTGCCCGGTGGGCGTCGACGGGGCCGGAGGCGGGGTATCCGCCGCCCAGCACCGTGGCCACTCCCGGAGCGGGACGGCGGACCACGGGGAGGGCGAACAGTGCGGCCGGGAGGCCCTGGAACGAACGGTAGTGGTCGAACAGGTGGGGCTGGTACAGCCCGGAACCGGCGGCCACTTCGGTGACGGCCCGTTCGCGTCCGGTGGTGTGCAGGCTGCCGGTGCCTCCGCCGTTGACGAAGCGCAGGTCCGTGACGGCCCGCACGGCTCTGGTGATGGCCGCTCTGCGTCTGGCGAGTTCGAGGGCGGAGCGGCGCTGGATGGAGTGGAGGAGGCGCCCGTACAGAGGACGGCCGGGTGGCGCGTCGCCCACGCCGGCGATCTGTCCCTCGTAGACCATGATCCCGTCCAGTTCCAGGTGGGGGCGGGCCTTGACCGCCCGGGCCAGGGCGGCGGCCTGACGGGGGGTGCGGACGGGGGAGCGGTAGGCGCCCACGCGCAGAGAGGGGCCGAGCGGTTGCCAACTGGCGTCGATGTCCAGGCACACGCGTACGGGTGGGGCGTCCGGACCCCGGTCGGCTCGGGAGACGGCGGCGTCGATCAGATCCAGGTGGGCGGTGTCGTCGACCATCAGGGTGATGATCCGCGCCGCCTCGGGGGAGCGGACGAGTTCGTCCAGGGCGGGGAGGTCGACGGTGGGGTAGGCGACGAGGATGTCGTCGTCGACCGGGCCGTCGGGGCCCGGAGCGGCGAGCCAGAGGGCTTCGGGGAGGGTGAAGGCCATGACCCCCGAGTAGCCGGGCAGCGCCAGGGTCCGGCGGAGCAGTTCCCGGCTGCGCACGGACTTGCTGGCGACCCGGATCGGGCGGCCGTGGGCGCGGCGGGTCAGGGCCGCGGCGTTGGCGCGGAAGGCGGCCAGGTCGACGATGGCGAAAGGCGCCTGGAGATCGCGGGTGGCGGCCTCGTACTTCTCACGCAGGCTTGTCATGCCACAGAGCATGCCAGAACATGAATGTCTTTCATATTGTCTGAAGCGCCCGAACCCTCCCGCCCTCGGGTGGGCGGGTGACGGGAGATACCCCCGGGAACGACCTCGCCGGGCCGATGACCTCGATATCCTGGATCGTCAGGCTGTTCGGCCGACGATCCCCGGGAGTGGTTCCTTCGATGAGTGAGCGCGAGTACGTACTGACCCTGTCCTGTCCCGACAGTCGGGGCATCGTGGCCGCGGTGGCCAACCTGATGTCCGACCACGGATGCAACATCACCGAGAGCCAGCAGTACGGGGACCACTACACCGGACGGTTCTTCCTGCGGATGCAGTTCGTGGCCGAGGCCGGAGAGCGCGGCCCCGCCGACGAGGACACCCTCCGCGCCGCCTTCGCCTCCCTCGCGGGTGACTTCGGGCGCGGTGAGAACGGTTCGTTCGTCGAATGGAGTCTCCAGGCACGTGACGTGCGCCCGCGCATGATCGTGATGGTGTCCAAGTTCGGGCACTGCCTCAACGACCTCCTCTACCGGCAGCGCAGCGGACTGCTCGACATCGACATCGCCGCCGTCGTCTCCAACCACCCCGATCTGGAGTTCCTCGCCGATTCCTATGGGGTGGACTTCCACCACCTCCCGATCACCCCGCGGAACAAGAAGGAGCAGGAGGAGCGCCTCCTGGAGCTGGTCGACGTCTACGATGTCGACCTGGTGGTTCTGGCCCGCTACATGCAGGTGCTCTCCGAGCAGTTGTGCGCCAAGATGTCCGGTCGGGTCATCAACATCCACCACTCCTTCCTGCCCAGCTTCAAGGGGGCCCGGCCCTACCACCAGGCGCACACGCGCGGGGTGAAGCTGATCGGCGCCACCGCCCACTACGTCACCGCCGACCTGGACGAGGGACCGATCATCGAGCAGGAGGTCTCCCGGGTCGACCACACCCACAGCCCGGAGCAGCTCACCGCGATCGGTCGGGATCTGGAGTCGGTCGCCCTGGCACGGGCCGTGAACTGGCACGCTCAGCGTCGCGTGCTCCTCAATGGGAGCAAGACGGTCATTTTCGACTGATATCCCCAATCCATTCTTTTTCTGGGTGAATTAATTTTCGGACGCCAGGGTTTCCCAAGGAGATCCTGGCGTTCTTCTTGCTCTCACCGGGGTTCCAGGGGGTGGGGTTGGGGCAGGGGTGGTGTAGACATGACCCTTCTCACCTGCAAAGCATTGCTTTAAGTTTCTTGTTGGCTACATAGAGTGCTTATATGGTGTGATGGGGTCGAAACGCCTCGCCTGCCCCACAGCGGGGGCGGCGAGAGTTTCGGCCTGAAAACCCAGAGCCAAACGGTTCAGACCAGGGGGCATCAATGGGTAAGCACTTCGACGACGCGGCCGGCAAGGGCAAGGAGGCCTTCGGCAAGGTCACCGGAGACCGGGGCACCGAGGCCGAGGGCAAGGCCGACCAGGCCAAGGCCGGCGCCAAGGACGCCGCCGACAAGGCCAAGGGCAAGGCCGAGGAGCTCAAGGACAAGGCCGAGAACGCCTTCGAGTCCGCGAGCGACAAGATCAAGGACGTCTTCAAGCGCGACTAGGCGACCCGAGAGGGTCCGCAAAGGTCGCGCAACACTGTGTAGGGGGAGCCAGTGTCGGACATGAAGACCGAAGCGTCGGTGCCGAGCGCGCGAGAGTCGGGCGGTAAACGCGACTCCTCGAGCGGGAACGGCCAGGGCACCACTCACATCGCCGACGGGGTGGTCGCCAAGATCGCCGGAATGGCGGCACGTGAGATCGGCGGAGTCCACGCGATGGGCGGTGGAGCAGCCCGCATGGTCGGAGCCGTCCGCGACGCCGTCAGCGGAGGCGGAGGCTCCGGTTCCGTGGCCCAGGGGGTCTCGGTCGAGGTCGGAGAACGCCAGACCGCCGTCGACATCGACCTGGTCGTCGAGTACGGGGCCGCCATCCAGGACCTCGCCGCGGCGGTGCGCCGCAACGTCACCACCGCGGTCGAGCGGATGACCGGCCTGGAGGTCACCGAGATCAACATCAAGGTGGACGACATCCACCTGCCGGAGGACGACAACGCCGACGACGGCGACTCCGAGCCCAGGGTCCGGTAGTCATGACCGGCGGCGACGAACGGGAAGAGCTCGCACGGACCGTGGCCGAGGCCGCGGTCCGCCTGCCCGAGGTGGTGGAACTGTCCTCGGGCTCCTTCGGAACCCTGAGCACGCCCGTGCGGGGCGGTCGGATCCGAGGGGTCGTGGTCCGGGACGACCACGTCGAGGTGGGGGTGGTCGTCGAATACGGGCGGCCGCTACCGGAGATCGCCGCCGGGATCCGTCGAGAACTGGCCCCGTTGACCGGCGGCCGCGCCCTCCACGTATCGGTGGAGGACGTGGTCGCCGGGATCGACGAACGAACGAGCACGACCGGTCGAACACCGACCGGGAGGCAGGACGTTGGATGAGAGGGGAAGCCATGTGGCCCATCGTTGGACTGTCCTACGGGACCGTGCTGGGGCTCGCGGCGGCGTTCGGCGGTTTCGCCGCCTTCGCGTTGGTTCTGGTCCTGGGCCTGGTCGGGTTCGTCGCGGGCCGGGCGATGGAGGGTGAACTCGACCTCGCCGAGATGTTCACACGACGTTCGGCCTAGACAAGGAGCGTGATCGTGGTCGGGGTGCGCAGCGACACGGTCCCTCGGCAGCGGATGCCCGGGGTCCGAGAACGGCCCGACGGGAGGCACGTCCGCGGACGTGACCCCGGAGGGAACACGGACATCCCCGGGGCCGTGATCGGGAAGATCGCGGCACGGGCGGTCGGAGAGGTCCCTGGAGCGCGCTCGTCCCGCTCCAGGGCCGCCCGCACCCGCGTCAGCGGCGAGGTCGTCCTTCTCCGTCTGAGGATCGACGTGGACTATCCGCTCCCGGTCCGTCGGGTCGCCGGAGCGGTACGGGAACACGTCAAGAGCCGGGTCGAACGGATCACCGGCAAACAGGTCAACCACATCGACATAGAGATCTCGGAGTTGGTGCGCTGACATGACCACCGTGGAAGAGGTGCTCGGACGCCCGGTCCAAGAGGTCGACCGTCGAGCCAAACGGGTCGCCGTCCACACGTTCCGACCGCGCCGCTCCTGGCCCGCGGTGATCACCGGCCTCGTCATCCTGGCGGTGGCGGTGATCGCCGCGGCCGAGGTCATCGCGGCACTGGCGGGAAACCCTCTGCGGTTGATCCCGGTGGGGCCGGCCACCGACTACGCGACCACCACCACCTGGTCCGAACCCTCCGTGCTGATCGCCTCGGCCGTCCTGGCGCTGATCGGGACGGCGCTGATCGTGGTCGCCCTCGTGCCCGGTCGAGGCCGTTGGACGGCGTTGCGGACCGACGACCCCGCGTTCGTCGTCGGCCTGACCCGCCCCGCACTGCGCAGGGCGGTCTCCGCGGCGGCCCAGGAGATCAGCGGGGTCGAGCACGCGCACGTGACGGTCCGCGGCAACAGGCTGCGCATCCACGTGCGCACCGGTATGCGCGACGCGCGAGGGCTGCCCACCCAGGTGACCAGGTCGGTGGAGCACAGGCTCGCGGAACTGGCCCCCCTGCGCAGCATGCGCATCACCACACACGTCCGATACGCGGAGGGGTGACGATGGCGCGGGACAGGAATCGCCGATCGGCACGGGGCAACCGCCTCGGGCTGGTGATCGTCGGAGTGGTGTTGTTCGCGGCCGGGGGCGTCGCCCTGGCCGCCGGTCTGGGGCTCTTCGGGGTCGGAATCTCGCGTACCCCGATCCTCGGAGGCGCGGTCGACGCGGTGCTCGCCCAACGGTGGGCGCCCTACGTGGTGGTCGCGGTGGCGCTCGTCGCCGGCTTCCTCGCCCTGCGATGGCTGATGGTGCAGGGCATGAACGACACGGTGGGCCGGCTCTACCTGGAACAGACCGACGACGGCAACGTCGAGATGTCCGAGTCCGTCGCGCGCGGTGCCCTGGAGCAGGAGGTCGCCTCCTACCCGGGGGTGCGCCGGGCCCGGGCCCGGTTGACCGAGTCGGGGGACGACCCCCACCTGAGGCTGTCGTTGACCCTGGACGAGGACGCCGACGTCGCCGGGATATGGCAGCGGGTCAGGGAGGAGGCGCTCGCCAACCTCCAGACCTCGCTGGATCTGGAACGGGTGCCCGCGGTCGTGCGGATGTCGATGACCGCGCCCGCCAAGAACCCCCGCCGTAGTCTCGCCTGAGACGGTTCCGACACACGAGGGCCGGCGCGCCCGATGGTGCGCCGGCCCCCGTCGTTCGTCCTCGGGCCACAGCCGGCCGGCCCAGGAGCCGGCCCGGGACGATACCGCCCGGAAAGGGGCGGGTCCGGCGGCGAGCGGAGCTCGAGCCACCGGACCCGGGGTGACGACCGACGTGGGCGAGCGGGTGGAAGCTCGAGCCCGGCCATCGGTCGCCTCTTCTGCAACCAAGAGATGAATCAGAACATTCCACCGCATTACTCACCACCTCCGCGCCCGCTGTGGCCGCAGGCGGTCATGAGGAGAGATCACGGACGTCCTGTGACACAGGCCTGTCTTCGGCCTCGCGGACCGGGTCGTGGTCGTCGGCGGAGCGTGCCCCGCCGATCAGCACTCGATGACATTGACGGCGAGGCCGCCGCGGCTTGTCTCCTTGTACTTGTCGTGCATATCGCGCCCGGTGTCGCGCATGGTCTTGATGACCTTGTCCAGGCTCACGAAGTGGCTGCCGTCCCCGCGCAGCGCGATGCGGGTGGCGCTGATCGCCTTCACCGAGGCCAGCGCGTTGCGCTCGATGCACGGCACCTGGACCAGACCGCCGATCGGGTCGCAGGTCAGACCCAGGTTGTGCTCCATGGCGATCTCGGCCGCGTTCTCCACCTGGGCGGGGGTGCCGCCCAACACCTCGGCCAGCCCCGCCGCCGCCATCGAGGAGGCCGAGCCGACCTCGCCCTGACAGCCCACCTCGGCCCCGGAGATGGACGCGTTCTGCTTGAACAGGATGCCGATGGCCGCGGCGGTCAGCATGAACCGCACGACGCCCTCGTCACCCGCGCCCGGGCTGAAGTGCAGGTAGTAGTGGAGCACCGCGGGGACGATACCCGCGGCGCCGTTGGTCGGCGCGGTCACCACACGGCCGCCCGCGGCGTTCTCCTCGTTGACCGCCAGCGCGTACAGGGTGATCCAGTCACTGCCGTGCATGGGGTCCGGATCCACCCGGGTCGGTGCCGACAGCCCCCGCTCGTCGCAGTTGCCGCCCAACTGGCGGTACAGCCGGTGCGCCCGTCGCGGTACCCGCAGGCCACCGGGCAGGGTGCCCTCGGTCATGACCCCGCGGCGTACGCACAGACGCATCACCGACCAGATCTCCAGCAGTTCCGCCCGGACCTGTTCCGGGGTGCGGCCGAAGGCGCCCTCGTTGGCGAGCATCAGGGCGCTGATCGACATTCCGGTGCGCTCGCACAGGCCCAACAGCTCCTCCGCGGAGGAGAAGGGGTAGGGCAGTACCGTGTCGTCGGGCTTGATCCGGTCGGCGCCCGCGGCCCGCTCGTCCACGACGAAGCCGCCGCCCACCGAGTAGTACACCTTCGCGGCCACCTCGACCCCCGAGGCGTCCAGGGCCACGAAGCGCATCCCGTTGGGGTGGTCGGGCAGGCTCTCCTTGCGGCGGAAGTCCACGTCGACGGCCGGGTCGAAGGAGACCGAGGGGCCGTCGGGGCCGCCCAGTCGCAGGGTCCGCGACGAACGGACCTCCTCCACCAGGGAAGGGACGGAGTCCACGTCCACGCCTTCGGGGGTGTGCCCGGACAGGCCCAGGATCACCGCGGTGTCGCTGCCGTGCCCCTTACCGGTCAGGGCCAGGGATCCGTACAGCTCGGCGCGCACGTGCGTCACTCGTGATGACAGGTCTCGGTCGATCAGGCCGGAGGCGAAGGTCCGGGCCGCCTTCATCGGGCCGACGGTGTGCGAACTGGACGGTCCGATACCGATCTTGAACAGGTCGAAGGTGCTGATGGCCATGAGACCGTCCTCCTCATCGAGCACAGGGGTCGGGCCGTGGGGGATGTGGGCGCCGTGCGGGCCCGCGTGGACCCGCACGGCGTGGATACCGCTACAGGTTGGGATAGAGCGGGCGCTTGGCGGTCAGCGCGTCGACACGTCCGCGCAGGGCGGCGATGTCGGGCTCGGGCTTGAGCGTTTCGGCGATGATGTCGGCGACCTCGGTGAAGTCGTCCTCGTCGAAGCCGCGGGTGGCCAGCGCCGGGGTGCCGATCCGCAGACCCGAGGTGACCATCGGCGGCCGCGGGTCGTTGGGGACCGCGTTGCGGTTGACCGTGATGCCCACCGAGTCGAGCAGGTCCTCGGCCTCCTGGCCGTTGATCGGCGAGTTCACCAGGTCCACCAGGACCAGGTGCACGTCGGTGCCGCCGGACAGGACCTTGACGCCCGCCTCGGTCGTGTCCGGGCGGGTGAGCCGTTCGGCGAGGATCCGCGCCCCGGCGAGGGTGCGGCGCTGACGCTCGGCGAACTCCTCGCTCGCAGCGACCTTGAACGAGACCGCCTTGGCCGCGATCACGTGCTCCAGCGGGCCGCCCTGCATGCCGGGGAAGACCGCGGAGTTGATCTTCTTGCCCAGCTCGGCCTTGGACAGGATCATCCCGCCGCGCGGACCGCCCAGGGTCTTGTGCGTGGTGGTGGTGACCACATCGGCGAACGGCACCGGGTTGGGGTGCAGTCCGGCCGCGACCAGACCGGCGAAGTGCGCCATGTCGACCATCAGCAGGGCGCCGACCTCGTCGGCGATCTGCCGGAAGCGCTCGAAGTCGAGCTGACGCGGGTAGGCCGACCAGCCCGCCACGATCATCTTGGGGCGGTGCTCCTTGGCGAGGGCGGCGACCTCGTCGTAGTCGACGGTGCCGTCGTCCTCGCGCACGTGGTAGGCCACGGCGTCGAGGATCTTGCCGGAGTAGTTGATCCGCATGCCGTGGGTCAGGTGACCACCGTGGGCCAGGTCCAGGCCCAGGATGGTGTCGCCCGGCTTGAGCAGGGCGAAGTACACCGCGGTGTTGGCCTGGGCGCCCGAGTGCGGCTGCACGTTGACGTGCTCGGCGCCGAAGAGCTCCTTGGCCCGGTCGATCGCGAGCTGTTCGACGACGTCGACGTGCTCGCAACCGCCGTAGTAGCGGCGGCCGGGGTAGCCCTCGGCGTACTTGTTGGTCAGGACGGTGCCCTGGGCCTCCAGAACCGCCTGGGGGGCGAAGTTCTCGGAGGCGATCATCTCCAGGGTGTCGCGCTGGCGCGCCAGTTCGGCGTCGACCGCGGCCGCCACCTCGGGGTCCAGCTCGCTCAGGGTCCGGTTGAGAAGGTTGTCGCCGGTCATATCAGTTCTCGCCTTCGGTCAGCTTGGTGTACTCCTCGGCGGAGAGCAGGTCCGCGGGCTCCTCGGAGAAGCGCACCTTGAACAGCCAGCCGCCCTCGAAGGGCGCGGAGTTGATGGTCTCGGGGGAGTCCTCGAGCGCCTCGTTGACCTCGACGACCTCACCGCTGACGGGGGAGTAGATGTCGCTGACGGACTTGGTGGACTCCACCTCTCCCGCGGTCTCTCCCGCGGTGACCTCGTCGCCGACCGAGGGGGTCTCGACGAAGACGATGTCGCCCAGCGACTCGGCGGCGAACGCGGTGATCCCGACGGTGGCGATCCCGTCCTCTACCGCGACCCACTCGTGTTTGGCGGTGTAACCCAGCTCCGTGGGAACGCTCACTTCAACTCTCCTTGGAGGTGTTCCATTTGTCTGCCGTGCGCCCGTACGGCGACCCGGCCCGGCCTATGTCCGGCCACGCCCCGTCCGTGCCGCCCCCCTGGGGGAACGGCACCGAGGCGTGTACCGGTCGTCGAGGATCCTCGTGGGACCCCCTCCTACGACCGCCGCTTGTAGAACGGCAGCTCGACCACGTCGACCTCTTCTCCCCGGCCACGCACGTCCACGGTGAACGTGCCGGTCGTGGTGTCGAGGTCGCCGTCCACGTAGGCCATGGCGATGGGGCGGCCCAGGGTGGGGGAGGGGGCGCCGCTGGTGATGGTTCCGACGACGGAGCCGTCGCGCAGCACGTCCTGGCCCTTGCGCAGGGGCCGGCGGCCGCGGGCGACGAACCCGACCAGGCGCTTGTCACGCGCGGTGCGGGAGGCCTCTTCCAGGGCGGCGCGGCCGACGAAGTCACCGGACTTGTCGAGCCTGACCACGCGGCCCAGGCCGGCGTCGAAGGGGGTGAGGTCGGAGGTGAGCTCCTGGCCGTAGAGCGGCATGCCCGCCTCCATGCGCAGGGTGTCGCGCGCGGAGAGCCCGGCGGGGACCAGACCGAGGTCGGCGCCGCCGGAGATGAGGGCGGACCAGATCTCGGGGGCGCGGTCGGCGGGCTTGACGAAGATCTCGAAGCCGTCCTCACCGGTGTAACCGGTCCGGGCGAGCAGGACGGGGACACCGGCGACGGTGTGCTCGTAACCGGCGAAGTAGCGGATCTCGTCGAGGTCGGCGTCGGTGAGCGGGGCGAGGATCTCCACGGCGCGCGGGCCCTGGATGGCGATGAGCGAGTATTCGGGGGACTCGTCGACGACCTCGACGTCGAAGCCGGCGGCGCGTTCGGTCAGGGCGGAGGCGACGACGGAGACGTTGGCCGCGTTGGCCACGACCAGGTACTCCCGCTCACCGAGACGGTAGACGATGAGGTCGTCCAGGACACCGCCGTCCTCGGCGGTGATCATGGTGTAGCGCGCCCGGCCCACCTTCAGTTTCGACAGGTAGCCGGCCAGGGCGTGGTCGAGGGCCTGGTCGGCCTGGGGGCCGGTCAGCCGGATCTCGCCCATGTGGGAGAGGTCGAAGAGCCCGGCGGCCTCGCGGACCGCCTTGTGCTCGGCGGTCTCGCTGCCGTAGCGGAGCGGCATGAGCCACCCGGCGAAGTCGACGAGCGTGGCCCCGGCCTCTTCGTGGATCTTGTGCAGTGCGGTGAGACGCGGCGAGGAGGTGGGCTCTGACATGGGCACTCCCGAGAGGATGGGCGGTGTCGGTTGAGGCGTTGCCATCCTCCCCCTCTGTCATCGGTGCCTGAGAGCTTCGCCCCGCGCTCGGCGTGGCTTGCACCTTCGGCGAGGGACGTGCGTCCCTGCTTTCCAGAGTGGTCTCGCCCGTACGGTCCGCTGTGCCTGAGAGGTTGTCTGTGGGGAGGGATTGCTCCTTCGGCGGCCCACGCTGGATACGCGGACACTCTCCCGTACGGGGTCAGCAACAGGTTCAGCCTAGCAGCGGCGGGATGGGGCTCCCAAGACCGCCCGACGGGTTGTGGACGACGGTCGTCGCGCGGCCGCGAAGGGCGTGGGACCAGGGGTTCCGTGCCCGGCTCCGTCGTTCGGGCCCGTGAGGTCGTGGGGCGAGGGGAGCCGGGGCCCTCGTCGTGGGAGGGGCACGGCGCGAGGGATGGGTCACGTACGGGGTGGTGAGGGTGGGAGGGGTGGGGCGGGTCCGGGGACGGATTCGCGCTCGACGGTCGGCGTTCGTCGTCGATGACGGGTGACCGGACGGGGCGACGCGCGTGCGGAGCGTGTCGTTTCGAGGTGGTGATCGGTGGTCCGTGGGCTAGTTTGGAGGACGGACGTCCCCTCGATCACCGCCTGGAGGAGCCGAGTGCGTACCGACACCGAATCCGCCCCCAGAAGGTCCCGGAGGACCCGTGGATACGCCCTGACCGCGGGGTGCGCGCTCACCCTCTTCACGGGCGTCGCCTGCGGTGGGACCGAGGAGGAGGGCGAGCCGGACCGTTCGGCCGTGGGCGAGCCCGTCGAGCTGGGCGACGTGGAGGCCGTGGAGCGCGGCGACCTGGAGTCCCTGTTCGAGGACGCCGGGGTGGACGGGACGTTCGTGCTCTACGACGCCAACGGCCGATCGGCGGTGCTGGTGGGGGCGGACGGCGCCCACGAGCGCGCCGTGCCCGGGGCCACCTTCGAACTCCCGAACACGCTCATCGCCCTCCAGACCGGAGCGGTCTCCGACGTCGACGAGACGATCTCCCCGGATCGGGGAGAGGGGCGGAGCCTGCGCGCGGACCTGTCCGCCTCCGGGACGTCGGTGCACCACGAGGTCGCCGAGCGGATCGGACACGAGCGCATGTCCACCTGGGTGGACCGGTTCGACTACGGCAACCGCGGTGTCGGGGACGAGGACGACCTGGGCCGTTTCTGGGCCGAGGGTCCGTTGGAGATCTCCGCGCTGGAGCAGGCCACCTTCCTGGCCGGGCTGGCGAGGGCCGAGCTTCCCGTGGACGTGGAACACCAGGAGGCCCTTCGCGAGCTGGTGGCGTTGGAGGAGGGGAGCGACTACCGGCTCTTCGGCCCCACCGGCCACGGTGAGGACGACGAGGCCCACGGCTGGTGGGTCGGCTGGGTCGAGCGCTCCGACGAACTGCACACGTTCGCGCTGCGCCTGGACGAGGGCTCGGAGGGCGACGCCGAGCTGCGCGAGTCGCTGGGCCGGGGGTTCCTGGTGGAACTGGACGTGCTTCCGGGAGAGGCCGCGGAGGCCTGACGGTCACCGGAGCTGGATCGGGACGGAACGGGAGAAGCGCTGGGCGGCGTCGGTCACCCCGCCCATGAACTTGAAGGTTCGCAGGGTCATCCTGCGGTCGGCGATGCGCAGCCCGGGGAGTTCCTCCAGCAGGCGTCGTTCCACCCGGGTCAGGTCGGGGGCGTCACGGAGCCAGAGGATGAACAGGGTGTTCTCCGGCCCGGCGATGTTGGTGCACAGTCGCACCTCGGGAATGCGTTCGCCCAGATCGGGCGTGGAGTCCAGGGTCTCGGGGTCGACGTTGCCCCAGAGGGTGGCGGCGCTGGGCCAGCCCATGTGCACCCGGGAGATGTCGCAGCGCAGCCCGAGCAGACCGTCGCGCAGGAGCCGGTTGAGGCGTCGCGCGGCCGTGGTGGGCGCGATGTCCAGACGCTCGGCGATGGTCTGATAGCCCAGCCTCGCGTCCTCGCACAACAGGTCGACGATCCGCTGGTCGAGTTCGGTGACCTGCTCGTTGCCGACCGGGTCCCTGGGCGCCGGGGAGAGGGCGTGCAGGCGCCTGCGCTGGTCGGGGGAGAGCGCCCGCACCTGCCACAGGTAGGCCTCCCGCGGCACCTCCGTGACCACGTGGACCCGGTAGGACACCACGTCGGGGATGCCGCCCACCCCGTTGAGCAGGTAGTCGGCCAGGCCAGCCCCGGGCACCACGGTGAGCATGAGCTGGTGGGAGCCGGCCACGAACTGGATGCTGAGGGTGTCCCGGTCCTCGGCCAGGACGGCGGCGACCCGCTCCACCGTTCCGTTGCGGCAGCTCAGCTCGACATAGCTGAGATTGCGGCGGGCCATCACGCGTCGGCGCGGGAACGCCGCGATACGGGCCAGACCCTCGTCCTCCAAGCGCTTCCAACGTCGGGAGAGCGTGGTGGGGTCCACGCCCAGGATCGGCCCCAGTTCGGCCCAGGTGGCCCTCGGCGCGAGTTGGAGGGCGTTGATCAGCGTCAGATCGAACTCGTTCGGAACGGTGGGTTCCGGCATCGTTCACCTTCTCGAAACTCGTTTCCTGCGTTTTCGCGGGGTTAACCACATCACAGCTTAGGTTTTCGCAAGATCGGAACGCAGCCGTGAGCTGCGTGTTCTCGATGGACGACGAGCTCGTGCGTGTCCCGCCCTTCCGTACACGGAGCCGCGGGCACCCGTGGGCGGTGAGGGAGAGGATGGCGTCGATGATCTCGGCCGAGCAGACCGTGGTGGTGCGTGGCGGGACCGTGATCGACGGGACCGGGGCCGACCCCCGTCCCGGTCTGACGGTGATCGCCCGCGAGGGTCGGATCGACTGGATCGGTCCGGACGCGGACGCTCCGGAGGTGACCGGCCCCCACCATGAGGTGGACGCCGCCGGCGGGACGATCCTTCCGGGGTTCATCGACACCCACGTGCACATGACCATGTCCGGCGACGGGATGAACCCCGCCGACCTGGTCGATCAGCCCCCTCACTACGGTTACTTCACCGCGATCCCGCGCCTGCGGGCCACCCTGGACACGGGCGTCACCAGCGTCCGCGACCTGGCCGGACTCGATCAGGCCGTCATGCGCGCGGTGGACGAGGGGATCGTCGCCGGTCCGCGGATCGTCACCGCCTACCGGGCCCTGGGCCCCACCGGTGGGCACGGCGACTTCCGCACCTGTTGCGGGTTCGACTACGGGACGGTCCTGGGGCCCGATGGAGCGGTCTCGATCAACACCGATGGGCCGGCCGAGGCCCTGCGCGCCACCCGCGAGGTCATGCGCAAGGGGGCCGGGGTCATCAAGGTGATGGCCAGTGGCGGGGTCTGGAGCCCCCAGGACACCCCATGGCACGACGGTCTCAACATCGAGGAGATGTCGGTGATCGTGCGGGAGGCCGCCGCCCACGACGTTCCCGTGGCGGCGCACGCCCAGAGCGCGCGCAGTATCCGCAACGCCCTGGCCGCCGGTGTCACCAGCATCGAACACGGCTACGAGATCGACGGGCCCGGCATCGAGTCCATGCTCGACGGCGGCGCCTACCTGGTGCCCACCCTGTCGACCGCCACCACCCCGCCCGATCCGACCAGGTCGGCCGCCTACGCCGTGGCCAAGAAGCTCAAGCTCCAGGAGCACCTGAGCGAGAACATCACCACCGCCGTCAGGGCGGGCGTCCGCGTCGCCATGGGCACGGACTCGGGCATCTGCCCGCACGGCCGTAACCTGCGCGAACTGGCGCTGCTCGTCGAGCATGGGCTGACCCCCATGGGCGCGCTACTGGCCGGCACCCGCGACGCCGCCGCCCTCCTCGGGCTGGCCGACGAGATCGGCACCCTCGAAACCGGCAAACGCGCGGACATCGTCGTCTGCGCGGGCGACCCCCTCGCCGACATCACCCTGCCCGGCGACCCCGACAACATCACCGTCGTGCTCAAGGACGGTGTCGTCCACAAGGACACCGCACGCCGGACCCCCGCGAACCGACCCCGACCCCTCCCCGTGACCCATTCCGAGGTGACACCATGAGCACCAAGAGTTCGAAGCGGAGCCGAACGGACGGATCCTCCGGACCACGTCCCGGCCTCTTCGCCCGCATGCTGGACGGTATCGAACGCGTCGGCAACAGGATCCCCGACCCCTTCATCCTTTTCCTGCTGCTCTTCGTGATCGTGGCCGTGGCCTCCACGATCATGGCGTCGCTCGGCACCACCTACGAGGTGCCCGGCAGCGAGGAGGGGGCCCAGGAGATCCAGGGCTTCCTCTCCGCCCAGGGACTGACCTGGCTGACCACCAACCTGGTCTCGAACTTCATCGGTTTCCCGCCGTTGGGCGTGGTCCTCACGGTGCTGCTCGGTGTGGGGCTGGCCCAGCGGACCGGTCTGCTCAACTCTCTGGTCCGAGGGGCGTTCGGGCGTGCGCCGAAGTGGCTGCTGCCCTACGTCGTCGCCTTGGTCGCGGTCTCCGGCAGCATCATGAGCGACGCCGCGATGGTGGTGATCCCTCCACTGGCCGCCCTGGTCTTCAAAGCCGCCGGAAGGCACCCCGTCGCCGGTCTGCTGGGCGGTTTCGCGGTGGCCACCGCGGCGTTCAGTTGCAGCCCCTTCATCACCAGCACCGATGCCCTGCTGTCCGGCATCACCCAGACCGCGAGCGCCTCGGTGGGGTTGGGCACCACGGTCACTCCGGTCTCCAACCACTTCCTCACCTTCACCATCGCGGTCCTGCTGACCTTCGTCGGCGGTCTGCTCATCGATCGGGTTCTCGAGCCCGCCATGGAGCGTGGCGGGGTCACCCGTGAGCAGGTCGTGGTCGAGGACGTCCGTGAGGGAGCGGACCGCCCCGACATGCGGATGGATCCGGAGCTCGACCGGATCGAGCGGTCGGGGCTGCGCTGGGCCGGTATCGCCCTGGTGATCACCATCGTGGCGGTCCTGCTGGTGACACTGCCCGCTGGAGCTCCCATGCGGAACGAGGACGGGGCCTTCCTGCCGACCTCGCCGTTGCTGAGCTCGGTGGTCTTCCTGGTCTTCCTCACCCTGGCGATCCCCGCCGTGGCCTACGGGCTGGTCACCGGGACGATCTCCCGAGGGGCCGACGTCCCCCGGATGATGGGTCACACCATCAAGGAGATGTCCGGGTTCATCGTGCTGGCCTTCGTGATGGCCCAGTTCCTGGAGCTCTTCAACTGGACCGGGGTCTCCACCTGGATCGCGATCAGAGGCGCCGAGGGGCTGGAGGCCACCGGCTTCACGGGGTTCGGGGCCATCGTCTGCTTCATCCTGCTGGCGTTCCTGATCAACCTGTTCATCATCTCCGGCTCCGCGCAGTGGGCCCTGTTCGCCGCGGTGTTCGTGCCGATGTTCGCCCTCCTGGGCTACGAACCCGGGTTCGTCCAGGCGGCCTTCCGCATCGGAGACTCCACCTCGAACGTGCTGTCCCCGCTCAGCCCCTACGTGGTGATCATCCTCGGCTTCCTGCGCCAGTACGAGCCCAAGGCCGGGATCGGGACCGTCATCGCCCGCGCCCTGCCCTTCTCCCTGGCCTTCCTGCTGTTGTGGACCACGGTCCTCGCCCTGTTCTACTTCCTGGGTCTGCCGATCGGACCGGGCATGTACGCGCACATCTGAACCATCGATCCCCGACCGTGGCCGGGGCCCGAACGGGCTCCGGCCGCACCCTGTCGCCGAACCGGCGCATCGACGTAAGGAGACAATTCCATGACCGGCTCCAGGACCCTGTATCGGGACCTCACCCTGATCGACGGCACCGGGGCCGCCCCGGTCGAGGACGCCGCCGTGCTCGTGGAGGACGGGGAGATCGTCTACGCGGGTCCCGCGGCCGACGCCCCCGCGACGGACCCCGAGGACACCGTCGAGAGCCTGGGCGGACGCACCCTGCTGCCCGGCTTCATCGACACCCACGTGCACTTCGGGTTCGCCGACGGTCGGGCCCTGGCCACCAACAACGCGGAGATCTCCCGGAGCCTGCACGCCTTCGAGTCCGCGGAGCGGATGAGCGTGACCCTCGACGCCGGTGTGACCGGCGCGCGCGACCTCGGAGGGGCCGACGCCGGGTTCCGTATCGCCCAGGAGAGGGGCCTGATCCGAGGCCCGCGCCTGAGCATGGCGCTCCGCCTGATGAGCCACACCGGAGGGCACGCCGACTTCACCCTGCCCTCCGGGTTCAACGCGCACGACTGCGAGCACACCGCCGCCGAGATCGCCGACTCCCCGCAGGAGGCGCGCGTGTCCACGCGTCGCCTCATCCGCGACGGCGCCGACGTCATCAAGGTCTGCGCCACGGGTGGGCTCTCCAGCCCCTCGGACGGGCCCACCGACGAGGGCATCGGAGAGGAGGAGATCGCCGCGATCGTCGCGGAGACCGCCAAGCACGGCGGTCGTCCGGTCGCCGCCCACGCCCAGGGGGCGGCGGGGATCCGCAACGCGGTCAGGGGCGGGGTCGCCAGCATCGAGCACGGCTACCTGATCGACGACGAGGGCATCGACCTGATGCTCGAGCGCGGCACCTTCCTGGTGCCGACCCTGACCACGTTCGACTTCGAGGACCGGATCCACCTGATGTCCCGCAAGTCGATCGAGACCAAGCGGGCCCTGACCGACGAGACCTACGAGCGGGTCTCGCACGCGGTCGCGCGCGGGGTGCGCGTGGCGATGGGGACCGACGCGGGCATCTCCGAACACGGCCGTAACCTGCGCGAACTGGCGCAGTTGGTCCGGGTGGGCCTGACCCCGACACAGGCCATCGTCGCGGGTACCCGGAACGCCGCGGAGCTGGTCGGCGTGGCCGACCGGGCGGGCACCGTCGAAGCGGGCAAGGTGGCCGACCTGGTCGTCTGCGACGGCGATCCGCTCGCCGACATCTCCCTGCTGGGGGACCGGGACAACGTGGTCCTGGTCGTCCAGGGCGGGAAGGTCGTCAAGGACACCCGCGCCTGACCGGGACCCGGGGAGACGACGGGCGCCCGGAGAGGTTCCTCCGGGCGCCCGTGTCGTGCGGGGAAGGGGTCAGGCGACGTTCTTGCGGCGCCGACGGACGGCGTCGGCCAGGTCGGCCAGCACGCCCTCGGTGGTCTCCCACCCCATGCACTTGTCGGTGATCGACTGTCCGTAGACGAGGTCGGCGGGGTCGCCCAGCTTCTGGGCGCCCTCCTCCAGGAAGCTCTCCAGCATGACGCCGATGATGCCCTGCTGCCCCTCGGCGACCTGGGCTGCGATCTCCCGGGCCACCCCGACCTGGCGGACGTGGTCCTTGCCGCTGTTGGCGTGGCTGGCGTCGATCATCAGACGACGGGGGAGACCGGCGCCGCCGATGACGTCCAGGGCGGACCCGACGGAGACGGGGTCGTGGTTGGGGCCGCCGCGTCCACCGCGCAGGATGACGTGGCAGTCCGGGTTGCCCTCGGTCACCACGACCGAACCGGCGCCGGTCGGGTCCACCCCGAAGAAGGTGTGCGAGGCGGCGGAGGCGCCCACGGCGTCGACCGCGACCTGGACGTCGCCGTCGGTGCCGTTCTTGAACCCGACCGGGGTGCTCAGGCCACTGCTCAACTGGCGGTGGACCTGGCTCTCGGTGGTCCGGGCGCCGATGGCGCCCCAGGAGACGACGTCGGCGATGTACTGCGGGGTGATCGGGTCGAGGAACTCGGTTCCGGCGGGCAGCCCCAGGGCGTTGATGTCGAGGAGCAGCCGGCGGGCGGTGCGCAGACCGCGGTGCACGTCGTAGGTGTCGTCCAGGCCCGGGTCGTTGATCAGGCCCTTCCAACCCACCGTGGTGCGGGGCTTCTCGAAGTACACGCGCATGACCACGCACAGCTCCTCGCCGACCGAGGGCACCAGCTCGGCCAGGCGTCGCGCGTAGTCCATCGCGGACTCGGTGTCGTGCACCGAGCAGGGGCCGACGACGACCAGCAGTCGGTCGTCCTCACCGTCCAGGACCCGTTTGATCTCGGCGCGGGAGTTCTCCACCAGGGCGGTGCTCTCCTCGCCGAGAGGCAGCTCCGCGAGCAGGTCCCGGGGTGCGATGAGCGGCTTGTAGCTCGCCACACGTGTGTCGTTGGTGCTCGTCATCGTTTCCCCTAGATCCCGTCCGATTGATCGTCCTGCGCTCAAACCGTAGCGCGACGTCCTTCCTCGGACACGGTCACGTGAGGAATTCCACCGCTCTCCGAGGATGGGAAGGGCCACATTCGGACATTGGCGTGAACGGCGTCTCATGGTGCGAGACGAAATGGGCCGAGGCCATTCCCGTCGAGAGCCGGTGCGGGCCTGGAGCGGTCATTCCTCCGGCCCGGGGAGGTCCTCCTCCCAGAACTCGCGGGGACGGCGCGCGCCCTCGGTGGCCGTGCCGCGTTCGGCCTCGATCCGCCGCAGCTCCACCCTTCGGATCTTACCCGAGGCGGTCATGGGCAGCTCGGCGAACTCCAGGCGGCGCACCCTCTTGTGCGGTGGCAGACGATCTCGGGCGTGACGCATGATCGCCCGGGCGCTCTCGGCGTCGAGGGCCACGCCCTCGGCCGGTCTCACGTACGCCTTCACCACCGCCAGCCGCAACGGGTCGGGAGAGGGGACCACGGCCGCGTCCTCCACATATTCGTGTTCGATGAGAACGCTTTCCAGTTCGAATGGTGAGATGCGGTAATCCGATGCCGTGAACACGTCTTCGATACGACCGATATAGGTAATGTGACCGCTCGAATCCCGGGAGGCGATGTCCCCGGTCCGGTACAGACCCATACGGGTGGCCTCTCGGGTGAGTTCCGGATCGTCGACGTAACCGCGCATCGTCCCCACCGGATCGTCGGAGAGATCCACACAGATCTCGCCGAGATCGGACGGCTCGTCGGTGACCGGGTCGATGAGAACGATGTCGTACCCGGGCATCGGTCTTCCCATGGACCCGGAGAGCACCGGCTGCCCGGGGCCGTTGCCGATGAGCAGGGTCGTCTCGGTCTGCCCGAAGCCGTCGCGGATGGTGATGCCCCAGGCCCGCTGGATACTCTCGACCACCGCGGGGTCGAGCGGCTCCCCGGCGGCGACGGCCTCGCGCAGCGCGACCGGCCACGCCTCCGGGTCGGCGCGGGAGATGTCCCGCCAGACCGTGGGAGGAGCGCACAGGGTGGCCACCCCACAGCGCTCCATCGTGTCCATCAGGGCCTCGGGATCGAAGCGTTCCCGGGCGAGCACGAGCACCGTGGCCTCGGCGTTCCAGGGGGCGAAGACACTGCTGTAGGCGTGCTTGGCCCAACCGGGCGCGGTCACGTTCATGTGCACGTCCCCGGGGCGGGCCCCCAGCCAGTACATGGTGGACAGGTGGCCGATGGGGTAGGAGGCGTGCGTATGGGAGACCAGTTTGGGATGGGCGGCCGTCCCCGAGGTGAAGTACAGCAGCAGCGGGTCGTCGGGCGAGGTCGGACGCGGCGGGGTGAAGTCCAGGGCGGCGTGCTCGGAGTCGGGGTATTCCAGCCAGCCCTCCATGTAGCCCACGCAGATCCGTGTCCAGTGCCCGTCGACGTTCTCGAAGCGGGCGGCGTCGGCGGGCGAACAGATCACGTGGGAGATGTCGCCGCGGATCAGGCGATCCTCCAGATCGACCTCGGACAGTGACGGCGAGGTCGGGCTGATCACGGCGCCCATCTTGATCGCGGCCAGAGTGGTCTCCCACAACTCGACCTGGTCGCCCAAGGCGACCATGATCCGGTCGCCGGGATGGACGCCCTGCCCCAAGAGCCAGTTCGCGACCTGGTTGGAGCGTTCGGACATCTGGCGATAGGTGTGGTGGACCTCGGTGCCGTCCTCATGGACCATCCACAGCGCGGTCCGGTCCGGGCGGGTCCGCGCCACCTCGTCGAAGTGGTCGAGGGCCCAGTTGAAGTGTTCGGGACGGGGCCACGAGAACTCCCTGTGGGCGGTCTCCTGATCCTCTCGGTGGCGCAGGAGCAGGTCCCGTGCGTCACGGAACTCCCGCGCGCCCTCGGACATCTCTTTCGACATCGTCGACGACCTCCGGATCGGAGCGGCGCGCCGCGCACCGCCCGCGGGCCTCCCACCACCGTGCGGCCGGTGGGACGGGGTGTGCCCCTGCTTCTACCCGGGATCGGCGGCGCTCACGCCGATCGCCCTCCCAAGGAGTCGAGAACGTCCCCATAGGATGGTGAGCCATGGAGGAGATACGCGGACACCACGCGATATGGCGGTTCGACGACGAGACGCTCCGGATCCGCTTCGACAGTGGTCGTAAGGTGCCCCGGCTGCTCAAACTGCTGGGTCAGTGCTCGCTCCCGCTCGCCGCCGTGCGCGAGGTGGACTTCGACCCGGGCGACCGCAAGCGCGGTTGGTCGCTGCGCCTGCGTCTGATGGACGGGGCCGACCCCTACGCCCGCGCGGAGATCCCGGTCCCCTCCTCCCCACTGCTGTTGACCGGCCCCCACGATCGGGAACTGCTCTCGGAGTACTTCTCCGAACGGCTGATCGAGTCCGTCCGCTACGCCGCCGGCGTCCTTCCCGGCCCGCTGGACCCGGCCGAGGTCTCCCGCGGTCTGGTGGGACGTCCACCGCTCCAGGTGCGCACGGCGGAGGGGTCCGCCTCCTTCGACGGAGAACGCCTGCGTCTTCAATGGGACGGCTGGCTGGCCAGCACCGCCAAGGAACGGGAGAAGTCCCGCGAGTACCGCTTCTCCGACATCGAACGCGTCTCCTGGCAGCCGACGGTCGACCTCACGGAGGGCTTCCTACGCGTGGTTCTGCGAGGGGTCTCCCTCCCCGAGGCCGCCGACCTGGAGAACGACTTCTTCACCCTGGTCTCGCACGGACCGAAGGGCGCCGACGAGACCCTCCTGATGGCCGTGACCGTCAACAGTCTGCTCGCGTCCGTGGAGAACGGGGAGAAGGCCCCCGCCGAGGTGGAGGCCGCGCCCGGTGAGGCCGAGGACGGCGGCGACGGAGAGATGATCTTCACCAAGATCCGCGAACTCGGCCGTCTGCACGCGGAGGGTCTGCTGACCGACGAGGAGTTCAGCACGAAGAAGGCCCAGCTCCTGGACCGGCTCTGACCCCGTGAGAGCCGCAGCGGAGCGAACGAACACAGCACGAAAGGTCCGTCTCTTGCGCACCCTGTACCCGCCCATCGAACCGTACGACTCGGGCATGCTCGACGTCGGTGACGGTCACCGTGTCTACTGGGAGCTGTCGGGTAACCCCTCCGGCAAGCCCGTGGTGTTCCTCCACGGTGGTCCCGGCGGGGGCTGCAACCCCGCCCACCGCAGGCTCTTCGACCCCGAGAAGTACCGCATCCTGCTGTTCGACCAGCGCAACTGCGGTCGTTCCACGCCGCACGCCGGTCGGATGGACGTGGACCTGTCCACCAACACCACCTGGACCCTGGTCGAGGACATCGAGCGTCTGCGCGAGATGGTCGGAGTGGACGCCTGGCAGGTCTTCGGCGGTTCCTGGGGGAGTTGCCTGGCCCTGGCCTACGCCCAGAAGCACCCCGAGCGCGTCACCGAGCTGATCGTGCGCGGCATCTTCACGCTGCGCGACCGGGAACTGCGCTGGTTCTACCAGGAGGGCGCCTCCGAGCTCTTCCCCGACCTGTGGGAGTCCTACCTGGAGCCCATCCCGGAGGAGGAGCGCGACGACCTGATCGCCGCCTACGCGCGCCGTCTGGAGTCCCCGGACCGGGAGGTGCGGTTGGAGGCCGCGCGCGCGTGGAGCGTGTGGGAGGGGTCGACGGTCACCCTCCTGCCCGATCCGGGCCTGCGGGAGCACCACGCGGGCGAGGACTACGCGTTGGCCTTCGCCCGCATCGAGAACCACTACTTCCGCAACAAGGGCTTCCTCACCCCCGAGCAGCTTCTCGAGGGGGTCGACCGGATCCGGCACATTCCCGGCGTGATCGTGCAGGGGCGCTATGACGTGTGCACCCCGATGCGTACCGCCCACGATCTGCACCGGGCCTGGCCGGAGGCGGAGTTCCACGTCGTCGACGACGCCGGGCACGCGTTCAGCGAGCCGGGCATCCTCGACCGGCTGATCGAGGCCACCGACCGCTTCGCGAAGTGATCCGCGCTCGATACGGAGAATCACGAGGGCCCCTCACCGACCGGTGAGGGGCCCTCTCCCGTGAAGGTCGTCGGGGCGGGAATCGTCGAGGATCCCCTAGGGCGCGGAGGCCTTCGTTATCGTGTGGCCACCACGTGTCCGCCGGGGCGCCCGCGGGCCCCGGGACGAGAGGAGAGCGTCATGCGTGTCGAGGTCGACTTCGACCTGTGCGAGAGCAACGCCCTGTGCATGGGAGAGGCCCCCGAGGTGTTCGAGGTCCGGGACGACGACTTCCTGTATCTGCTCACCGAGGAGCCGGCGCCGGAGCTGCGCGAGAAGGTCCGGCGGGCCGTGCGCCTCTGCCCACGACAGGCCATCACGACACGGGACTGAACCCCGCCGCCTCCAAGGCCTCCGCCCACGTGGTGGGCTTCTCCAGCAGGCTCCGGTAGCGCATGGTGCGCGGGGTGGAGCGCAGTCCGAGCACCCCGACGAGCATCCCCCCGCGCCCCAGGAACGCCACGAACTTCCGGTCCTCCGGAGAGCCGTGCACGAAGGCGACCTCGTCGGCCGGAGCGCCCTGACCCAGGAGTTGGATCTTGCTCTTGTACTGGTCGGACCAGAAGTAGGGCACCGGGGTGAAGGGTGTCCGTCCCGCGCCGGCGAGCAGGTTGCGGGCGGCGGCCTCACCCTGTTCGCCCGCGTTGGTCCAGTGCTCCAGCCGGATCCGCCCACCGTAACGGGGGTGCGGCCAGTCGGCCAGGTCGCCGACGGCGTAGACACCGGGAACGGAGGTCGCGGAGTACTCGTCGCACAGCACCGAGCCGTCCGCGGCCAGGTCCACCCCCGACCCTCGGAGCCACTCGGTGTTCAGGTGGACGCCGATTCCGACCACCACCGCCGACGCCTCGACCGTGGAGCCGTCGGACAGCCGGACCCGTTCCACGTGGTCGGCGCCCTCGTAACCCACCACGCTCACGCCCAGACGCACGTCCACGCCGTTGTCCAGGTGCGCCCGGACGAGGATCTCGCCGATCCTCGGGTCGAGGACCCGGGTCATCGGGGTCGGCGCCGCCTCGACCAGGGTCACCTCCATGCCGACGGAGCGGGCGCTCGCGGCGACCTCGGCGCCGACGAACCCTCCGCCGACCACCACCAGGCGTCCGGAGGAGGTGAGCGCCGAACGGACCGCCTCGGCGTCGTCCAACGTGCGCAGCACGTGCACGCCGGACAGGGACGTGTCGGGCCGTCGGGCCCGTGCCCCGGTGGCCACGATCAGCCCGTCGTAGCGCAGGGCCTCGGCGCCGTCAGGACCCTCGGTCCGCAGTTCCCTCGCCGTCGGGTCCAGGGCCACGGCCCGGGTACCCGGGCGGAAGTCCAGGTCCAGACGGTCGATCTCCTCGTCCTCGCGCAGGCGGAGGGCCCGGTGCCCGGCCAGCGTGCCGGGGCCGTCGTCCGGATCGCCCATGCCGATCCCGGTCAGGACCTCCTTGGACAGCGGAGGCCGCGAGTAAGGGCGGTGCGGTTCCTCTCCGACCAGGGTCAGCCGTCCCTCGAAACCCCGCTCGCGCAGGGCCTCGGCGGCGTACAGTCCGGCCATCCCCGCGCCGGCGATGACGATCTGGTCCAGGCTGTCGGACACCGTGGGTTCGCCTCCTCATACGTGTACTCGAACGGTCGCGGCCCTCGAGGACCGCGACCGGGTGGATCACAGGGAACGGACCTCGCCCACGACCGCTCCGCCACCGAGGATGTCGGTGGTGAGGCGGTCGGCGATCGGGGAGATGTCCAGGCCCAGGGCCTCGAGGGCGGTCACGCCGACGAGCGTACGCGCCCGGAGCTCGGCGTCGCCGTCGCTGATCTTGACGGCGACGGTCCGGCCGTCGGGGGCGCTCAGCACCAGGACGCCGTCCGCGCCGATCTTGGAGACCAGACCGGGCATCCGGCGCATGAGCTCGGTGTCGATCCGATCGGTACCCGCGACGTACTCGGGGTGGGCGCTCATCGCCTCCGGGACGGAACGCTCCTGGCTGCCCTCGGGGGAGAGACGCATGCTCTGTAGACCGCGGGCCAGACCCACGAGGGAGACCGCGAGCTGGGGGGCGCCGCAGCCGTCGACGGCGGTGTGCGCGATCCGCTCACCGCACATGTCCTCGGTGGCCTCGCGCACCAGGAGCTGGAAGGGGTGTTCGGGGTCGAGGTAGTCCTCGGTGCTCCACCCCCGGGCCACGCAGGCGGCCAGCATGCCGGCGTGCTTGCCGGAACAGTTCATGTACAGGGGGGAGGCGGAGCGGCCCTCGGCCAGGAACGCCGCGCGCGCCGCCCTGCCGCCGGGGACGTCGGCCGGACAGCGCAGGTCGTCCGCGCTCAGACCGGCGTCGGCCAGGATCCTCTCGGCCTCGGCGAGGTGGAAGTCCTCACCGTTGTGGCTGCCCGCTGAGATGGCGAGGGAGGTGCCTTCGAGGCGGGCCCCGGCCCGCAGCATCGCCAGGGCCTGGAAGGGCTTGGCGGAGGAGCGGGGGAACATGGGGTCGTGCACGGGGCCGCGGGCGTAGGAGATCTCGCCTTCGGGGGAGAGTCCGACGACGGCCCCATAATGGACGCCCTCGCGCATGCCGGAGCGGACCACCTCCGCCAGGGGGACGTAGCCGGGCAGCGGGGTCTGGGTCATGAGGGGATCTCCTCGCCGTTGATGTCGATCGGTGGGCGTCCCGTGAGACGGCGGGGGCCGAGGTGGTCGGACCCCGGACGACGTCGGGCACGCGTAGAAACGTACACAAGGTCGGGCTTCTTCCCCGAGGCGGTGGGCCCTTCCCGGGGGCGGGCCGAAAAGCCCGGGGATCACCGTTGTCCGTACCGGGCAGTATGGTCGTTGCCGGTGGTTGACCACCGATGACCGTGAGGTACGACGACCCGAGAGGTGAGGACGACGATGGGAACGCTGCGGACGGGTGCGCTGACCCGAAGAAGGGTCGGGACTCCGGCGGCGGACCTGGAGTACGCGGTCCTCGACGTCGAGACGACCGGTCTCGATCCGCGCGAGGGGGCCCGGCTGGTGGAGATCGCCGTGGTCCGGGTGCGGGGCGACGGTCGGATCGTGGACGAGTTCAGCACCCTGGTGGACCCTCGGGCCCCGATCGGTGGCCGGGAGTTCCACGGGATCGGCGAGTCCGACGTGCTCGGCGCTCCCCGAGCGGAGGAGATCGTCCCCCGGATCGCCCGGCTGCTCTCCGGCGCGGTGGTGGTCGGCCACAACCTGGACTTCGAGGAGCGCTTCCTCGCCTCGGAACTGGTGCCCGCGGGTCTCCCCGAGGGGCAGTCGGGTCTGTGCACGCTTCGGGCCCTGCGCTCACAGCTGGATCTGGCCCGTTACTCGCTGCCGCGCGCCTCGTACCTGCTCAGCGGTGACTGGCCTACCGGGCAGCACACCGCCTTGGGGGACGCGCGGGCCTGCGCCAAGCTCCTCGTGGAGATGATCGGGAACGCCCCGGGCGAGCTGCGCTACACCGGCCCGGCGCCCCGATTCCTCCAGGGCGACGCCCCGGAGGAGACCCCGGTGCGCTGGAAGCCGCGCACCACCTCGGGCGCGGGCGGGTGGGCGCCCCGCGGCTCGTGGTCGGCGCGGTGGCGACCGCGTGAGCTCGACGCGCGCCTGTGCGGCGGGGCCTTCCGTGACACCGAACGGGAGGCGGCCGAACAGGCCGCCCGCCGTGAGACGTTGGTGCGCGAACGGTGGGCGCTGGCCGCGGGGCTGACCGGTGGGGTCGCCGCCACGGTGGCGGGGGGCCTTCTGCTGCGCATGGCCGGGGCCGCTCGCGGCTGAGCCGGGTCCCGGCCGGGTCCTCAGAGCCCGGACAGCCCCAGGAAGAAGGCCACGATCAGCGCGCTGCCGCCGATGGCGGTGAACACGGCGCGACCCTGTTCGGTGAGTCTGGCGTCGGCCAGACGTGGCCGGAGCGCCGTCACGGTGCGTTGGGCGGTGGCGACACCGCCTCCGGGGCGGGGTCGGTCCAGGCGCTCGGGCGCGATCCGGGGCACCTTGTTGAACATGGCGATCGACACCAGGACGGCGCCGACGGCGATCAATGCGAGGGTCACTTCGGAGAGGGCCTTACGGAGGTCGAGGGACGGATGAGGGAACGGCCCGAGGGAGGGCCGACCCGTCTCGTTCCCCGTGTTCTTCCTCTTCATGCGGTTCTTCGATGGCCGCACACGGCCACCGTCGGTTAGAGCCGGACCGTTATCGCACAGGGTTCATGTTCCGTCACTTTGAGTGTTCACGCTGGTGGGGGGAGGCAGGATCGTGTCGATGATCTCGGTCTCCACGCCGAGCGCGCGCAGGACGAAGCGGGTCACCAGGGCGTGGCTCTCCTCGAGATCGATCTCCCCGTTCGCCATCGGCAGCCGTTGGGAGCCCACCATGGACAGGGTCAGTCCGGCGACGCGCTCCGAGGGCAGCCGGTCGAACTCCCCGAGGACGGCGCCCTCGTCGAGGATCTCGGTGAGCAGGCGCTGCATCGGGGCGACGTGCGAGGCCAGGGCCTGGTAGGCGTCGGGGCCGAGGCTGGCGCCGAGTTCGGCCGCCGGCGGGTGCGGATGGGCCACGATGCCCTCCAGCTGGAGGCGCACGAAGGCCGAGAGCCGACGGGAGGCCGAGACCCCCGAGGGGAGTTCGCGTCTGTACCGCTCGACGAACGCGGCGTTGACCTGTTCGGTGAAGGCCAGGAGCAGGGCGGGCTTGTCGGGGAAGTAGTTGTACAACGCGGTGCGGGTGATGCCCGCGGCGTTGGCCACGTCGGTCATGGAGACGCGGTCGATCCCCCGTGCCCGGGTCAGCGTGTCGACGGCGTCCAGGATGCGTTCCCGTGTGCGGGCACGGTGAGCGGCGATGGTCGGAGCCGTGATCTTGGGCATGTTCCTATGGTGGCACGCCGGAGGGGGGACACCGGTGCGCGCGATCCTCTCCCCGCCCCCGGCGAGGCGGGGAGAGGAGGACGTCAGACGTGGTGCCGTCCCAGATCGGCCAGGACCTCGGTGTTGAGCCGGTAGGCCAGGCGGGTCTCCTCGATCAGGAGCCCGGCGGCGGCCTCGTCGAGTTCCAGGGCGTCGAGACGGTCGCGGTAGTCGGAACGGAAGCGGGGGAGCGAACCCAGGGCGCCGAAGTCGTAGAAGGCCGTGCCCGCGCCCTTCTCGAACCCGTAGGTCTCGGCGGCGACGCGTCGGATGAACTGCCCGCCGGAGACGTCGCCCATGTAACGGGTGTAGTGGTGGGCCACGAAGCCCTCGGGGTGGTCGACCATCTGCTCTATGCGCGCCACGTAGGTACGGGTGGGGCGTGAGGGGGAGATCCGGTCGCGCCACTCGGAGCCGAGCAGGTGTTCCAGGTCCCTCTCCAGAGCGGGGACGCGCTCCAGTTCCGGACGATGGAAGCCGCCGGCCACGGGGTGGTCGGCCAGTTCTCGGGCCACTCCCTCCAGGGCGACGTAGGCGAAGTGGTGCTGGGCGACCATGGCGGTGTATCCGTCGAGGGGCAGCTCCCCTTCGAGCAGGGCCTTGGTGAAGCCGTGGTGTTCGGCGGTGGAGTGGTCGTTCCAGGTGGCGTTCTTGAGGCGCTGGGAGAACGGGTCGGGGGCGGTCGTCGTGGGGGGCGGCGTCGTCACGCTCATCGACACTCTCCACCTTCCGTCGAGGAATTTTCATGACATGATGTCATTTACGCGAACGGTTCTGTCAAGGTGGATATGACAACCCGTCGTGAAAAAGGTACGAAAGGGCATCGATCGTGCGTCGAATCACAGCGGGAGAGTCGGGGCCCATGTGACCCACGGCCTGTCGCGGACGGGTGACACCGTGTCGACGGAGGGTGGAGGAGGCCGAGGAGAGGGGGCTTACGCTCTCGCTCACCGGCGGCGGTTCCACGCCCCGACGTTGGATGTGTCTCGTCTCGTCCGCTGGTCAACTGGTCGGTCGGGCGATTATCGTTTGGATGTCGTGCGGTCCGAACCGCCGGGAAGACCCGAGGCGTTCCCTCGGGCCTCTCGCATGACAAGACAGGACGTCCCGCGGACCGCGAACCTAGAGGCGATGAGTGGATACCAGGAGAACAGGGCACCATCCCGTGATGGTGATCGGTGACGGAGCGGCAGGGTCCGCCGAGGGCACCGTCGTGAACGGCGGAGCCTCCCTGGGTGACGACACCGTCCTGGACGACCGGGTGGAGGCTACCGTCGAATCGGTTGACGTTCTGCTGATCGAGGACGATCCCGGCGATGCTTTCCTCGCCGAGGAACTCCTCGCCGACACCGCCCTGACCACCCACATCACCTGGGTGTCCACGCTCAAGGCCGCACGCGCGCACCTCACCGACTTCCGGGGTTGCGTCCTCCTGGACCTCAACCTTCCGGACGGGCACGGCCTCGACCTCCTGCGCGAGGTCCTCGACACCGCGCCCTCGGCCGCCGTCGTGGTCTTCACCGGCCTGGACGACGAGCACGAGGGCATCGCCGCGGTCGCCGCGGGCGCACAGGACTACCTGGTCAAGGGGCAGGTCGACGGTTCCCTGCTCGCCCGCAGCCTGCGTTACTCCCTGGAACGCCGTCGCGCCGACGAGAACGCCCGCCAGCTCCGCGAGGCCCGGATGCGCGCCCGCGAGAACATGCGGCTGGAACGCGGTCTGCTGCCGCAGGTCCTGCTCGACAGTTCCCCCCTGAGCCACCGCGCCTACTACCGCCCCGGACGCAAACGCGCCCTGGTCGGCGGTGACTTCTACGACGCGGTCGAGAAGGACGGCACCACCCACGTCATCATCGGCGACGTCAGCGGCCACGGCCCCGACGAGGCGGCCCTCGGCGTCAGCCTCCGCATCGCCTGGCGCACCCTGGTCATGAGCGGGATCAGCGAGGAGCGGGTCCTGCCCAACCTCGAGGAGCTGCTGGCCACGGAGCGGGCGCAGGAGGAGATGTACGCGACGCTGTGCATGACCAGCCTCGATACCGGTAGTGACCGCGCCCGGGTGCGCAGCCTCGGTCACCCGCCGCCCATGATCGTCAAGGGCGGGGTCGCCGAGGAGATCCAGGCCGTGCCCCAGCCGCCCCTGGGCGTCTTTCCGGTCGATCAGGACGAGTTCACCGAGGTCGTCCTGCCCCGGGGCGTCAGCCTGCTCTTCTACACCGACGGCCTGGTCGACGCCTACGACGGCGGTCCGCCCGCGCGGTTGGAGGTCGCCGGACTGCGTCGCCTGGTCAACGGGGTCCTCGGCCAGGGCGTGGCCCTGAACAATCTGCCCGAACACCTGGTGGACGAGGCCGAGCGCAGCAACGGGGGGCCGTTGCAGGACGACGTGGCGATGCTGCTCATCACCCACGGAGAGCCTGAGTGAACCCCACGGGGGAGGAAGACCGCACCATGGACACCGAGTCCGCCATCGGCTCCGGACAGGACGGGGAGGCGGGCCCGGGAACGGAACGGGACGGTCGTGGCCCCGTCTCGTTCGTCAGGATCACCGACTCCTGGGACCGGCCCGCCCGCCGCTCCTGGAGCCTGCGCCGCAGGGTCACCAGTCTGCTGGCGGTGGTCGCCGTCGTACTGGTGGTGGCCGTCTCGGTGATCACCCTCGCCGCCTTCCAGGCCCGCGATTCCCTGACACTCCAGGTCGAGTCGCTCACCCCGGGGCTGAGCACCGTCGAACAGACCCGCTCGGCCTATCTGAGCCAGGACCACGCCCTGCGCGGCTACATCCTCACCGGTGACCGGGAGTTCCTGGAGCCCTACGTCGAACAGCGCAGATCGCTGGCCGAGTACCGCAACGCCCTCACCGAGCTCGCCGCCGAGAACGAGGAGGTCGCCCCCAAGATCGAGGAGCTCATCGCGGCGGGCGACGTCTGGAGCAAGGAGTTCGCCGAACCGGTAGCCGAGAAGGTCCGGGAGGGGGAGACCCCGACCCAGGAGGACCTCCAGCGCGGCCGGGTGCTCTTCCTCGAACTCAACCGGGCCGCCGACGCGACCACCAACCACCTGGAGCGGGAGATCGCCGACGCCCAGAGCGGTCTCACCCTGGCCACCCAGCAGGTGGTGGCGCTGCTCGTGCTCGTCGGCCTCGTCGTGGTGTTCCTGTCGGTGTTCCTGTGGGTGATGCTCCAGCAGTGGGTGCTGCGTCCCCTGGAGGAGTTGGCCGGGCACATGCGTCAGGTCTCCGAGGGTTACTACGCGCACCGCATCTCCCTGCACGGCCCTCCGGAGATCGTCCAATTGGGCAACGACGTGGACGCCATGCGCGAGCGCATCGTGCAGGACCTGGACGAGGTGGCCTCGGCCCGGCGCAAACTCCAGGAGCAGTCCAGTCTGCTGGAGCACCAGACCGAGGAGCTGCGCCGCTCCAACCTGGAGCTGGAGCAGTTCGCCTACGTCGCCTCGCACGACCTCCAAGAGCCGTTGCGCAAGGTCGCCAGCTTCTGTCAGCTCCTCCAGCGTCGTTACCACGGTCAGCTGGACGAGCGCGCCGACTCCTACATCGACTTCGCGGTCGAGGGCGCCAAGCGCATGCAGACGCTCATCAACGACCTGCTGGCCTTCTCCAGGGTGGGGCGGACCAAGAACTTCGCCCCCGTCGACATGAACGTGGCCCTGGACGACGCCCTGAGCAGCCTCGAGACGCGTCTGGAGGAGGCGGACGCCGTCATCACCGGTGATCCGCTGCCCACGATCCAGGGCGACCGCACCCTTCTCACCCAGGTCTTCTTCAACCTGGTCGGCAACGCGGTCAAGTTCCGCGGCGAGGACCCGCCCGAGGTGCACATCACCGTCGAACGACAGGGCGACGAGTGGGTCTTCTGCTGCTCCGACAACGGCATCGGGATCGAACCCCAGTACGCCGAGCGCATCTTCGTCATCTTCCAGCGCCTGCACACCCGCGACAAGTACACCGGGACCGGGATCGGCCTGGCCATGTGCAAGAAGATCGTCGAGTTCCACGGTGGCCGGATGTGGCTCGACACCGGGACACAGGACGCGGAGAACCCCGAGGAGTCCGAAACCTCCGACGAGGCGGACTCCGGGCGGACCGGAACCCGCATATGCTGGACCCTGCCCGTCGACACCGAGGCGGAGGCCGAGGAAACGGTCTCCGAGGAGGAAACCGAAGCGGCCGCCACGGTCGTTAACGCAGTCGAGGGCACCGAGGCTGCCGAATCCGCCCCCGCGGAGGAGGCTCCGACGGCCGCACGAGAGTCCGGCACCGACGACACGGAGAGCGTTCCCCCCGGCCCAGAACCGGACGGGGGAGACCACCCCGTGTCCGAGGAGGCCGGCGATACGGCACCGCCCGGTCACCGGTCGGGGCCCGTATAGGGGTCTGGAAGCTTGAGCGAGGTCATGTTGGTGCATCCCATTGAGGTGCTGCTGGTCGAGGACGATCCCGGTGACGTCCTGATGACCAAGGAGGCGTTCGAGGAACACAAGCTGGGCAACCGCCTGCACGTGGTCTCCGACGGCGTCGAGGCGCTCCGCTTCCTGCGTCGTGAAGGGGAGTTCGCCGACGCCCCGCGCCCTCACCTGATCCTCCTCGACCTCAACCTGCCGCGTAAGGACGGTAGGGAGGTCCTCCAGGAGGTCAAGAACGACGACGACCTCGCCCACATCCCGGTGGTCGTGCTCACCACGTCCGAGGCCGAAGAGGACGTGCTGCGCAGCTACCGTCTGCACGCCAACGCCTATGTGCCCAAACCGGTGGACTTCGAGCAGTTCATCCGCGTGGTGCGCCAGATCGACGACTTCTTCGTCACCGTGGTCCGCCTGCCCAAGGGCTGAATCGGGGCCGTCCTCTCCCGGATCCGACGGTCCGGGGGCGCGTTCGTCGCGGCAGAACGGGTGGGTGCGACGGTTTTTCGTTACGGTAAGGGGTATGAGCCTGCCGGAACCGCGTGACCCCGCCGGTCCCTACCGCGTCAGTGTGGTGTGCCTGGGCAACATCTGCCGTTCTCCCATGGCGGAGAAGGTGCTCACCGCCGACCTCGAACGTGCCGGAATCGGCGACCTCGTCGAGGTCGACAGCTTCGGTACGGGAGGTTGGCACGTCGGCGACGGGATGGATCCCCGAGCCACGTCCACGCTGCGAGTGCACGGGTACCTCACCGATCACACCGCCCGTCGATTCTCCGCCGAGCGTCTGGCCGACCGGGACCTGGTCCTGGCCATGGACCTGGACAATCTGGACGAGTTGCGCCGCGCCGTCGACGAACGCGGGGAGGAGTTCGGCTTCGACCCCGCACGGCTGCGGTTGTTCCGTTCCTTCGCCCCCGACAGCGGCCCCAACCCCGAGGTGCCCGACCCCTATTACGGGGGCGACGACGGCTTCACGGCGGTGCTGAACATGGTCGAGGCCGCGTCCAAGGGGCTGACCGGCGCGCTCGTCGCCCGGTTGCGGGACTGACGGGTGGACGAACCGATGGCGCGCTCCTTCGGCTCCGGGGACGGGGATGACGGCGCGAGACGGGGCGGTCGCGACCCGCTCGCCGGCACGCTCGCCGACCGGGTCTCCGCCGTGCTCGGCCTCCGTGTACGGCGCGCGGCCCGGGCCGGCACCAGCCACGACTGGACCCTGTCCTACGCCGAACTGAGCGATGGCACCCGTCTGTTCGTCAAGTCCACGGCCCGAGGCGAGGGGGCCACGGGCGTGTTCGAGGCGGAGGCCCGCGGCCTGGAATGGCTGGGCAGATGCTTCGGGTCTCCGGTGATCACACCCTTGGCCTGGGATGAGCGCATCCTCGTCCTGCCCCTGGTGGAGCAGCGCGATCCCACCCCGGCCGCGGCCGAGCGCCTGGGCCGGCAACTCGCCGGAACCCATCTGACCGGGGCGGGCTCCTTCGGAGCCGACTGGCCCGGCTACATCGGCCCCCTTCCCCTGGACAACACCCCGGCGCGCGACTGGCCGCGCTTCTACGCCGAACAGCGGCTGCGTCCCTACCTGCGCCAGGCGTTGGACCAAGGGGCGCTGACCCCCTCCGACGCACGCGTGATCGAACGCGTGGTGGACTCGGTCGAGGAGCTGGCGGGGGAGCCGGAACCCCCGGCCCGGATCCACGGCGACCTATGGAACGGGAACGTGCTCTGGCGCGAGCGCGACGCGGTGCTCATCGACCCGGCCGCGCACGGTGGACACCGGGAGGCCGATCTGGCGATGCTGGCCCTGTTCGGCCTGCCCCATCTGGACCGTGTCCGGGACGCCTACAACGAGGTGGCCCCTCTGTCGTCGGGGTGGCGGGGGCGGGTGGCCCTGCACCAGATGCACCCTCTGCTGGTCCACCTGTGCCTGTTCGGCGCCGCCTACCGGACGACGGCGCTGGAGACGGCCAAGGCCGCGCTCCGGGGGAGCTGAGGGAACGGCGGGCTCTCCGAGCGGGTGAGACGGGCCCCGCCCCCGGCCGGAGCCGTACATTGGACCCATGGCCAACGCGATCGACGGCCCGTTCCAGGGCGCTCCCGCACACGATGGACCCGAGTTGCACGTCGCCCTCATCGGCTACGGCAAGGGCGGCGAGGTCTTCCACGCCCCGCTCATCGACGCGGTACCCGGACTGTGCCTGTCCGCCGTGGTCACCGGGGACCCCGAGCGGGCCCGCTCGGCCTCGGAACGCTATCCGGGCATCACCGTCCACCCCACCGTCGAGGACCTGTGGGCCGACGCCGGCCGCTACGAGATCGCCGTGATCAGCACCCCCAACGACACCCACGCGCCGTTGGCCCGCGCGGCGATGGAGGCCGGGCTCGCGGTGGTCGTGGACAAACCGTTCGCGCTCACCTCGGCTCGGGCCCGCGAGCTGACCGACCTGGCCGGAGAGCTCGGCCAGGTGCTCACCGTCTACCAGAACCGGCGGTGGGACGCCGATTTCCTCACCCTGTGGGGGCTCATCGAGGAGGGCACGCTGGGGCGTGTGCACCGTTTCGAATCGCGCTTCGAACGCTGGCGTCCCCGGGCCAAGGACACCTGGCGGGAGAGCGGAGAGGCGGAGGACGGCGCGGGGATCCTCTACGACCTGGGGCCGCATCTGATCGACCAGGCCGTCAACCTGTTCGGGCCGGTCGTGTCCGTCTACGCCGAGGTGGACGCCCGACGCGAGGGCGTGCGCGCGGACGACGACGTCTTCCTCGCCCTACAGCACGCGCGCGGCACCCGCTCCCATCTGTGGATGAGCGCCCTGAGCGCGCAGGAGGGGCCTCGCTTCCGGGTGTTGGGCGATCGGGGCGCCTATACGACGTGGGGCATGGACGGGCAGGAGGCCCGGTTGGTCGCGGGGGAGCGCCCGGACGCGGCCGACTGGGGAGAGTCGCCCGAGGACCGGTGGGGGACGCTCTCCATCGACGGTCGTACCGAGAAGGTCCCCGCCGTGCGCGGCGCCTACCAGGAGTTCTACGCGGGCGTGCGCGACGCGGTGGGCGAGGCCGATCCGCTGCCGGTCGACCCGCACGAGGTGATCCACGGACTGGAGATCATCGAGGCCGCCCGTCGCAGTGCCCGTACCCGCTCCGTGGTGGAGCTCCCCATCGGTTGAGCGCGAGCGTCACGAGGCGGCGGTGCACCGGCGTTCGACGACTCCCTCGCGTTCGACGGTGGAGATCCCCTCGCGGCGTAGACGGTCCCTTCCCCAGAACCCGAGCGGTTCGAGGGCCCGGTTGAGCGCGATCCCGTGCTCGGTCAGGGAGTACTCCACCCGCGGCGGCACCTCCGGATGGACCTCTCGGTGGATCAGCCCGTCCTGCTCCATCTCCCGCAGGTGCTGGGTCAGCATCTTCTCGCTGACCCCGGTCAGGCCGCGACGGAGTTCCGCGAACCGGCGGATCCCGTGATGTTCCAGCTCCCAGAGGATCAGGACCTTCCACTTGCCGCTCACCACGTCCATGGCGGCGTCGAGGCCACAGACGTAGGGTCCACGTCTCGGTGCTCGGGTCATCGTGGCCTCCTGTACTTACCCGAAGGTGCGTACCCCAGTAAAAAGTGCGTACTTCCGCAAACGTATCCGAGCCGATCACGATGGGGGCATCCGAGAGAACGAAGTGGAGAACGGGATGAAGAACGACGGGGTGACGAAGGGATCGGTCGCCCTTCTGGGGCTCGGCGCGATGGGGCGGGTGCTCGCGGAACGGCTCCTCGACGCCGGACATCCGGTGACGGTCTGGAACCGGACCCCGGGCCGGGACACGGCGCTCGTGGAACGCGGGGCACGGCGAGCGGAGACGGTACGGGAGGCGGTCACCGCCGCGACGACCGTCGTCACCTGCCTCTTCGACCACGCGTCGGTGCGGGAGACACTCGAACCGGTGGGCGCCGACCTGGCCGGCAGGACTCTGGTCGACCTCACCACGACGACCCCGAACGAGGCCCGATGGCTGGGCGGATGGGCCGAGGAACGGGACATCGAGCACCTCGACGGCGCCATCATGGCGACCCCGTCGATGATCGGCGCTCCCGAGGCGTCGCTCCTCTACAGCGGGTCCGCCGAGGCCTTCGGACGCCACAGGACCCTCTTCGAGGTCTGGGGGAGCGCCACCTACGACGGAGCGGACCACGGGGCGGCGTCGCTGTTCGATCTGGCCCTCCTGTCGGGGATGTACACGATGTTCACCGGTTTCGCGCACGGGGCCGCCATGGTCACGTCGGCGGGGGTCACCGCGGAGGAGTTCGCCCATCGATCCGCACGGCTCCTGTCCGCCATGACCGGGGTGTTCCCGATGACGGCGAAGGTGATCGACGAGGGCGACTACACCGGGCCCGGGCAGAGCCTCGAATGGACCGCCACGGCCTTGGACACCATCGCGCGCGCCTCGGCCGAGCAGGGGGTCTCTCCCGGGCCGATCGAGATGACACGGGCGCTCGTCCTCGCCCAGATCGAGGCCGGATACGGGAACGAGAACTCCGATCGGATCTACGAGGAGCTGCGGGCCGGGTGACCCGGTGATCCGAGGAGGGGCGAGGGGCCCGGTCGAGCCGCGCGTTCGAGCGGGCCCCATCGTGCGGGGCGCCCTCCGGATCGTCCTCGGGCGACCTCCCTCCTCCCCCGTGGCCCTATGTTGGAGGGAGGTTGCCCAGGCTTTTCACACACCGAAGGAGACACGCCGTGGCCCAGGTTCTCGTGGTCGCCGACGACCTCACCGGGGCCAACGCCACCGGTGCCAGGTTCGCCCGCACCGGGATGCGGGTGGCCACCGTGACCCCGGAGCACGTCAGCCGGGTCGCGGGGGACTACGACGTGGTCGTGGCCAACCTGGACAGCCGCCACGTGCCCGGGGAACAGGCGGCCGACCTGGTCACCGACGTCATCGAGGCGGTGTGGCCGGTCGGGCTGGTGGTCAAGCGCACCGACACCACGCTGCGCGGGAACGTGGGCGCCGAGGTCGAGGCCGCCTACGAGGCCGTACGAGACGGGGTGGGGCCCGGAACCCGTGTGCGCGTTCTGTTCACCCCGGCCTTTCCCGGAGCGGGTCGGACCACCGAGGGCGGCTCCCAGTTCCTCCACGGCAGTCCGCTGGAGGAGACCGAGATGGCCTTGGATCCGCTCTCGCCGATGACCACGAGCGTGGTCGAGGACATCCTGCGCGTCCAGAGCGACCTCGCCGTGCGCCACGTGCCCCTGCGGCAGGTCACCCGGGAGATGCTCACCGCCGAGCTGCTCGCCGGGGACGAACCGGTGGTCGTGTGCGACGCGACCTCCGAACAGCACCTCACCGACATCGCGGAGGCGGCGGCCGCGGCGCACCATTCCGAGGGAATCGTGTGGGTGGCGGTCGATCCGGGGACGACGGGCGCCCTGTTGGCCTACGCCCTACGCCTGCGGGGCCAGGCGGGGAGTCGGGGCCCGCTGTTGGCGGTGACCGGCAGCACCACCGATCTCACCCGCCGCCAGCTCGCCACGGTGGCCCGCACCGGCGCGGTCCGCTTCGTCGACGTGGACGCCGTCGAACTGAGCGACCCCGAGAGCGATCACGCGGACCGTGTCACGGCCCGACTCATCGAGCACCTGTCCTCCTCCGGCTTCCCCGAGCTGTGCGTGTTGCGGGTGACCACGTCCTCGGAGCGGATCAGAGGGCTTCCGCCCCAGGCCCGGGCGGAACTGCCCGGGCGTTTGGCGAGCGTGGTCTCCGAGGCGGTCGACGAGCTCGCCGACACCGTCGGCGCGCACGCCCTGCCCAGCGGGCTCTATCTGACCGGCGGCGACCTGGCCGCCAGTGTCCTCGACGAGCTGGGCGTGCACGCCTTCGACGTGGGGGGCGAGGTGGTCCCCCTGGCCGTGCACGGACACCTGAGCGGAGGGCCCCTCGACGGCACGCCCGCCATCGCCAAGGGCGGCATGGTGGGCGACGACATCACCCTGGTCGAGTGCCTGGCCAAGCTCCGTCGGGCGGTTCAGGCACGCCTCCACCAGGTCCATTCCGAGGTCTCCGAGCACGTGATCCCCACCCCCGCCCTCTGAGCGGGGACGGCCCGTTCAGGCGGAGCGGGGCGCGACGTGGGCGACGACGAGCTTGTCGACCAGTTCGGCCAGCACCTCCGGAGCCTCCAACGGTCCCATGTGACCCAGCCCGGGGATCTCCCGGACCTCCTCCAGGTTCTGGACGAGATCGCCGATGTGGCGGGCGTGCCAGAGCGGGGTGAGCTTGTCCTCGGTGCCGCCGACCACGATGGTGGGCGCCGTGATCCGCCGGACGGAGTCGTCCAGGTCCAGGGTGGTGAGGACCCGACCCCACTCGCCGCGGGGGACACCGCCGCAGTCGTGGACCAGCCTGGCGCACAGCCGCCGGGTGGCCTTGTCGGCGCCGCCGCCCATGACGAGGTACTTGAAGATCCTCGCGCTGACCGGGTTGGCGGGGCCCAGAGGGAGCGGAGCGGTCAGGAAGATCCTCGACCCCAGGGTGCCCAGGGGGCCGGGCAGCGGGATCGCGGTCGACCTGCGGGCCAGGTCGGTGCAGCCGGTGTTGGTGAGCAGCACCGCGGCGACCCTGTCGCGGAAGACCCCGCGCGGGGCCGAGGCCATGATGGTCATACCGCCCATGCTGTGCCCCGCCACCAGGACCTTCTCGCCCTCGGGGACGGTGGCCTCCAGCACGGCGCACAGATCGTCGGCCAGTTTCCCGGTGCCGTATCCGGCCCGTGTGAGCGGGGTCTGGCTGCGGCCGTGCCCGCGCTGGTCGTAGAGGACCACCCGCAGGTTCTCGTCGAGTCTGCGGACCACGGGCCCCCAGGAGGCGAGGGAGGTCGACCAGCAATGGGAGAGGACCACGGTCGGGCCGTCGGCCGGACCGCGGACCTCCACGTGGAGTCGGGTGCCGTCGGCGGAGTGGACCTGGAGTTCCTGTGCGTGGTCCACGTGTCGTGTCGCGATGGGGATCACCTCTCGAATGACGGGTCCGGAACGGACGCGCCGCGACGGCCTGCGGGGCCGCCGCGGCGCGGTGAGGGTGTCCCTCCAGGTCGGCGCGTGGCCTGGAGGGACGTCTTGTGTCCCCCTCGGTCGTCAGTCGTCCTCGATGACGATCCGGGGGACCGCGAAGGGAGGGGCGCCCGCTCCGTTGACCGGGTGACCGCCCCACAGGTTGGGCGCGTCGAGGGTGCCCACGCCCTTGTGGCCGTCCGGTGTGCGGACCACGACGGTGCGCACACCGTCCTCGTAGGCCTTGGTGATCCCGGGCTCCGCGGCGAGACGGCCGGTCCACCGGTAGTCGCCGGTGAGGGGGGAGAAGTGGCCGGCCAGGTGCGCCGCGACCTCCACGCCCTCCTCGGCCTCCTCGGAGAACAGGACCGTGACCGTGCCCCGGTACTCCTCCTCGTCGTCACCGAACCCGCTCATGGTGTTCCTCCTTCGTCAGACCGCGGACCGGGCCGCGGCCTCGTCCCTCCTCGCCGAACGGATACGGCGCAGGTCGTAGTTGTGCGGGTCGAACCAGCGGGTGCGCAGCGCGTAGTTCCAGGTGAAGGTGGGCCACAGCGTGGTGTTGCGGCCCTCCTCGTTCAGGTACCAGCTGTCACAGCCGCCGGTCACCCAGACGGTGCCCCGCATCGACCTGTGCACCATCTCGTTGTAGGCGCGCTGGGCCTCGGCCCGGGGCTCCAGACGGTCCACACGGTTGCGGCAGGCGTACTTGAGCGCCTCCATCGTGTACCGGATCTGGGCCTCGATCATGAAGACCTGCGACGTGTGCCCCAGCCCGGTGTTGGGCCCGGCGAGGACGAACGCGTTCGGGAAACCGTTGACGGTGGTGCCGCGGAAGGCCTGGACGTCGGTGCCCCAGTGCTCGGCGAGGGAGCGGCCGCGTGCGTCGTGGATGCGGTGGGCGATGGGCGGGTCGGTGACCTGGAAGCCGGTTCCGAGGATGATCGTGTCGACCTCGTGCTCGGTCTCGGCCCCGGACGCGTCCCGGGTGACCACGGAGTTCGGCCGGATCTCGACGATCCCGTCGGTGACCACGTCGACGTTGGGTCGGGCGAGGGCGGGGTAGTAGTCGTTGGACATCAGGATGCGCTTGCACCCGGCGCGGAAGGTCGGGGTGAGCTTGCGTCGCAGTTCGGGGTCCTTGACCGAACGGTCGATGTTGGCCCGGCCCAGGCGTTCCACGATGCCCAACAGCCGGGGGTTCTTCGCGAAACCGAGGATGTAGGTCTCGCGACCCCAGTAGATGCTCTTGCGGGCGACCTGCTGGGCTCCGGGGATGTTCCGGTAGAGCCAGCTCTCCAGGCGGGTGATGTCGCGGTCGTGCCGGAACATCACCCACGGGGCGGTGCGCTGGAACAGGCTCAACCGGCCGACCTTCGGCTGGATCCTGGGCACGAACTGGATGGCGGAGGCGCCGGTGCCGATCACGGCCACCTTCCGCCCGGTCAGGTCGTGGTCGTGGTCCCACTCGGCGGAGTGGAAGAGGCGCCCCTCGAAGGTGTCGATGCCCTTGATATCGGGCAGTACGGGGTCGGCGAGGGGGCCCGCGCCGCTGATCAGGAACTGCGCGGTGACGGTGCCGCTCGCGGTCTCGATCCGCCAGCGGTTGTCCGCGGGCTCCCAGCGGGCGGCCTTGACGTCGCTGCCGTACCGGACGTGGCGGTGGATCCCGTGTTCTCCGGCGACCCGTCGCATGTAGTCCCGGATCTCGGGCTGGGGGGAGAAGGTCCGGCTCCAGCCCGGGTTGAGGGCGAAGGAGAAGGAGTACAGGTGGGAGGGCACGTCGCAGGCGGCTCCCGGATAGGAGTTGTCCCGCCAGGTGCCGCCGATGTCGTCGGCCCGTTCCAGGACGACGAAGTCGTCGAGCCCGGCCTGCCTGAGACGGACCGCCATGCCGATCCCGGCGAAACCGGTGCCGATGACGGCGACCCGGTAGTGCGGTACTGCTTCGGTCACGTCGCTCTTCCCTTCGTACGTCCGGCCGACGGTCCGCTCCGGCCGCCCGGTGAGGATGACCCTCGAAGGCGGGGCGCGTTCCGCCTTCGAGGGGAGGGGTGCCGGGCCCCGGGAGCGTGGCGCGTTCGCTCCCGGAACCCGACGTCTGGGACCGCCGTCGGAAGACGTGGCGCGTTTCGTCTTCCGACGGCGGCGTTCGGGAGAGGGACGTCCGGTCCCTCGGCGGTGGTCGGAGCGGCCCCGGAGAAGGCGGGGCCGTGTTCGTTCCCGGAGGTCAGCGGCCGAGGAGGCCGGCCTTCCTCCAGAAGTAGCGTCCCAGCCCGGTGATGGCGCCCGCGGTGTCGAGGGTGCCGACGACCTTGCGGGCCGCCCAGGTCTTGGTCTCGATCCAGTGGGGGTTGCGGCGGGCGACCCGGTAGGCCTCCTTGGGGTCGAGTCCGACCTGCGCGTAGACCTTCGGGTTGATGAGCCGGGTGGCGGAGTAGTAGGTGACCAGCCCCAGGACGATCCGGCTGTAGGCCCTGTTGAGGGCTCCCCGCTCCACCCAGTCGCGCTGGAACTCCTCACGGGCGTAGCGCATGTGCCGGGCCTCCTCGGTCACGTGGATCCGGGCGACCGAGCGTACGAGGGGCAGGATCTGCTCGTCCGGGACGGCCTCGCGCTGGAGCTGGTCCAGCACCTCCTCGACGAACAGGGCGCCCGCGAAGATCAGAGGTCCGTGGGCGATCGCCTTGAAGACCCGTCCCAGGTGGTAGGCGACCGGGTCGAGCCGGTGCGCCTCCCAGCCGAGCTTCTTCACCATCTTGGCGAACATGACGGTGTGGCGGCACTCGTCGGCGACCTCGGTGTAGGCGTACTGGACGTGGAGGCTGGTGGGGTCGTTGTGGTAGGCGTGCCTGACCAGCATCTGCATGAGGATGGTCTCGAACCAGATGCCGATGGTGGCGACGCTGGCGACCTCCAGGCGGGACAGCTCCTTGCGCTGTTCCTCGGTGAGCCGGTCCCACAGGTGGGTGCCGTAGAGGGAGATCCGCTCGGGACGGATGGCCCACATGTCGGGGTCGACGGGGGCGTCCCAGTCGATCTCCACGAGCGGGTCGTAGGAGGCCTTGGCCGATCCGCGCAGGAGACGCTTGGCGATGTCCTCGCGGTCGGTGAGCTTGGGTTTGGCGACGACTTCGGCGGTCATCCGACTGTCTCCTTCAGGAACGGGTGGTCTGTGCGTGCGGGGTGCCGTACCGCGCGTGGAGGCCGCGGGCGATCTCGGCGTCGGCGAAGGCGCCGTCGGTGAGCAGCAGGCCGAGTTGGAGGGCCACGATCTGCTCGGTGGTGCCCGGGAAGTGCCGGGTCAGATGGAGGGCCGCGGTGCCCAGGGCGGTCGAGGCGATGTCGCGGGGAGGGTGTTTGGCTCCGGCGGCCCGGACCACGGCCATGACGGTGTCGCGCTCGGTCTCGGCGGGGACGAGCCCGTCGAGGGAGGCGCCGGTGGCCCGGGAGCTCTCGTGGATGGGCGTGTCGACGAAGCCCGGATAGATCGTGGTGACACCGACGTGGGTGCCGTACTCGGCGCGAAGGCAGTCGGCGTAGGCGGAGACGGCGCGTTTGGAGACCGTGTAGGCGCCGGCCAGGGGCAGTTGGAGTCCGGCCAGGAGGGAGGCGGTGACGATCACCCGACCGCGGCTGCGGACCAGGTGGGGCATGGCGGCCGCGGTGACCCTCCAGGTTCCGAGGAGGTTGACCTCCAGGGCCTGGTGCGCGTGGGAGTCGGGCATGTGCCCGATATCGACGGAGGGGCCGATCCCGGCGTAGTGGACGAGCAGGTCCAGGTCGCCGTCGAGGCGGTCGACGGCCTCGGCCACCCCTTCCTCGACCTGTCGGTCGTCGGTGATGTCGCAGGCGATCACACCGGGGGAGGGTTTGCGGTCGAGCCCGACGACGTTGACGCCGATGTGGCGAAGGACCGCCACGGTGGCGCTGCCGAACGCTCCGGAGGCGCCGGTGACGATGGCGTTCTGGCCCGGGAGACGGCGCAGGTGGCGCGGCAAGGGGGTCGTCATGTGATCTCCTCCACAGTCATTGCCGGAACGTTACAACGAGCATTGTCACAATGCAATGGGGTGTGACGCGGAATTTACTCGCGAGTAGGTCGAGGTGTCGGGAAGGTGTCCGAGGCGCCGTGTTCTCGGCCTTTTCGGACATCACGAAGGGCCCGGCGGCCGGTGGGGGCGCCGGGTCCGGTGGTGAGAGAGGGGCCCGTGGGTCGGGTCAGCGACCCAGGAGGCCGGCCCTCCTCCAGAAATGACGGCCGATCCCCGAGATCGCCCCGGCGGTGTCGAGCGTCGACACGACCTTGCGGGACAGCTCCGTCTTGCTGTCGATGAAACGCGGGTTACGGCGGGCGACCCGACGGGCCTCCCGGGGATCGAGACCGACCCGCGCGTAGACCTTCGGGTGGACGAGGCGGGTGGCGGAGAAGTAGGCCACCACGCCGAGGACCAGGCGGCTGTAGGCCCTGTTCACCGGGCCCCTCCGGCGCCAGTCCCGGTGGAACTCCTCGCGGGCGTACCGGATGTGCCGGGCCTCCTCGATCACGTGGATGCGCGAGGTGGAACGCACGACCGGCTCGATGCTCTCGTCGTTCATCATCTCCCGCTGAAGCCGATCCAGGATCTCCTCGACGAACAGGGCTCCGCCGAAGATCAGCGGCCCGTGGGCGAGCGCCTTGAAGACCCGCCCCAACGCGTGCGCGAGCGGGTCGATCCGGTAGGCCCGGGATCCGAGCCGCTCGATGGCCTTGGCGAACATGATGGTGTGGCGGCACTCGTCCGCGATCTCGGTGTAGGCGTACTGGACGTGGAGGCTGGTGGGGTCGTTGTGGTAGGCGTGCCTGACCAGCATCTGCATGAGGATGGTCTCGAACCAGATGCCCGTCGCCATGGTGGAGGCGACCTCCAGGCGGGACAGCTCCTTGCGCTGTTCCTCGGTGAGCCGGTCCCACAGGTGGGTGCCGTAGAGGGATACGCGCTCGGGGCGCATGCCCCAGAGGCCCTTCAATGGCGCGTCCCAGTCGATCTGGACCAGGGGGTCGTAGGAGGCCTTGGCCGATCCGCGCAGGAGACGCTTGGCGATGTCCTCGCGGTCGGTGGGCTCGACCTCAGGGGTTCGGGCTGCGGACATGGATCCCTCCCGAGGGGGTGTTCCGTGTCGGAGGCGCGCCGAACGAGGGGTTCGTCTGATGTGACCCTGTTCACTCCGTTTGGTTAAAACGTTACAATCTTCATTGACAACGTTCAATGGCGGGAAAGGATCGGAACACCGATGAGTACGGCTCTCACGGATCTCTAGGCTGGTCCCATGGCCGAATACCGTATTGACGAACTGGCCCGGCTCGCCGAGACGACGGTGCGCAACGTCCGGGTCTACCAGGACAGAGGGCTGCTCGCCCCACCCCGACGCCAAGGCCGTGTCGGAATCTACTCCGAGGCGCACCTGGCGCGCCTGCGGTTGATCGGCCAACTCCTCCGTCGCGGCTACACCTTCGCCAACATCGGAGAGATGTTCCAGGTATGGGAACGCGGCGGCGACCTGTCCGAGATCCTCGGCTTCGAGTCCGCCATCGGCGACGCCTGGAGCGACGAGATCGCCGACTACGTCGGGATCGGCGAACTGCGGGAGATCTTCGGTAAGGAGGTGACCCCGCGGACGATAAAGCGCGCCCTCGACCTGCGCCTGCTCGAACGCGACGGTCTGCGTTTCCGGATCCCCAGCCCGCGCCTGTTCCACGCCGGCGTCGAACTGGTCCGCCTGGGCATGAGCGTCTCCTCGGTGCTCGACATCGCGGAGAACCTGAGGGAGCGCATCGGCGACGTCTCCGAGCACATGGTGCGGCTGGTCTCGGACCACATCATCCACGAGTACGCGCCGGGGACCGTCGTCCAGAGCGAGGACGTCGCCCAGATCGCCGAACTGGTCCGACGCGTGCGCCCCCTGGCGCAGCAGGCGGTCGACGCGGTCCTGGCCCAGGAGATGGCCCACCACCTCGCCAACGCCATGGGCGACCACTTCGCCGAGGCCATGGAGCACCTCGGAACGAGGGAGACTGACGGGGACGAGGGACCCGCGGGCCCCGCCTGACCGGGAGGGCCCGAACGCCGCGAGCGACGTCCGGGCCCCGGAGGCCTCACACCGAAGGACGGTCCTCGACCCGCACGGGGGACCCGCCCGTCTCGGAGGAGCGCTTCGTGACCACCGAGATCGGAAGCGACCCGGTGTGCCGTAGTTCGGCGAAGGAGCCGGCCGGTACGGCGGGAGCGTGGGGGAAGACCGGGTCGACCCTGCGGTACGCCTCGCCCTGGGGCGGTCGGGCGTCCTTCTCGCCCTTGTTCGGCCACAACGACATCGCCCGTTCGGCCTGCGCGGTGATCGTCAACGACGGGTTCACCCCCAGGTTGGCGGTGACCGCCGAACCGTCCACCACGTGCAGCCCCGGGTATCCGTACAGCCGGTGGTAGGGGTCGATCACCCCGGTGTCCGGGCCGTCCCCGATCGGGCAGCCGCCCAGGAAGTGCGCGGTCATCGGGATGTTGAACGGGTCCCCGATGGTGCCGCCGGGGTAGCCGTCGATCCGCTCGGCCAGCCGCGTGGCGGCCTCCTGGCCGGCGGGGATCCAGGTCGGGTTGGGCTTCCCGTGGCCCTGGCGCGAGGTGAGTCGTTTCCGGCCGCCGAACGGTCCGCGCTTGACCGAGGTGGTCAACGAGTTGTCCAACGACTGCATCACCAGACCGATGATGATCCGCTCCGACCAGCGTCGGTTGGAGAGGCTGCGGGCGAACACGTACGGGTTGCGCGCGATCAGCCCCAGGTAGCGGAGCCAGCGCGGGATCCTCCCGCCGCCCGGGACCTGGATGGTGGTGAGCAGCCCCATCGCGTTGGAGCCCTTGCCGTAGCGCACCGGTTCGATGTGGGTGTTCTCGTCGGGGTGGATGGAGGAGGTGATGGCGACGCCGTGGGTGAGGTCCTCGGGCGGCGGCACCTGCTTGCTCATGGCCCCCACCAGCGCCTCGGAGTTGGTGCGGGTGAGGGTGCCCAACCTGGAGGACAGGCGCGGCAGCAGACCGTCGTCGCGCATCCGGTGCAGGAGGTCCTGCGTGTTGTAGGTGCCCGCGGCCACCACCACCTGACGGGCGGTGAACGTGCGGGCGTTCTCCCTCCGTCGCGGGGCGTCGGTGCGGAGGGTGTCGACGGCGAAACCGCCGCCCTCGGCGTCGGGGCGGACCCGGAGCCGTTCCACCGTGGTCAGGGGGTGGATCTCGGCGCCCCCGCGTTCGGCGAAGTACAGGTAGTTCTCGGTGAGGGTGTTCTTGGCGCCGTGCCGGCAGCCGGTCATGCACTCACCGCATTCGGTGCAGGCCCTGCGCTCGGGGCCCGCGCCGCCGAAGTAGGGGTCCCCCACGGACTCGCCGGGGGCGGCCTTGTTCCCCTCCCCGTCCCGTCCGTCGCCGAAGCACACGCCCACCGGGGTCAGCCGGAAGGTGTCACCGACGCCCATGTCCTCGGCGACCGCCTTCAGATGGACGTCGGAGGGGGTCATCGTGGGGTTGGTGCGCACGCCGAGCATGCGACGGGCCTGGTCGTAGAAGGGGGCCAGCTCCGTCTTCCAGTCGGTGATGTGCCGCCACTGGGGGTCTTCGAAGAAGGGGTCCATCGGGTGGTACAGGGTGTTCGCGTAGTTGAGCGAACCACCTCCCACCCCGGCCCCGGCCAGGATCATCACGTCGCGCAGCAGGTGGATGCGCTGGATCCCGTACATGCCGGCCTTCGGGGCCCAGAGGAAGTTCCTCAGGTCCCAGGAGGACGAGGGCAGGGTCTCGGGGGTGAAACGGCGTCCGGCCTCCAGGACACCGACGCGGTATCCCTTCTCGGTGAGGCGGAGCGCGCTCACCGATCCGCCGAACCCCGACCCGATCACGACGACGTCGTAGTCGAAGTCGTCGTCCGATGCGTATCGATCGGCGGGGGCCTCTGTGCTCTGAGGGGGCATGGAACTCGGCCTCTCTCCAGGTCGGAAGCGGTTGCCCGTAATGCGCCGGATACGAGTCCGCAACGATGAACTAGTCATCTGGAAATGTGACAACCAATATTGTAATGTTCGTCACTACCGCCGAGTAGGTGTGTTCCATATAACACACGTGGCGCGCGTCGGCGCAAGTCTCCTTCCCCCTCGTCGCCCCCAGGGGTGACGGAACCTCTGGAGGTACAGATGCCCAAGGCCCCGGAAGAGGTGCCGGAGGCGCCTCAAGACGCGTCCGGAACGAACGAAGGCCGAGGCGGTACCCGTTGGCGCAGGTTCGCCCTGGTCGCGGTCCCCGGTCTGGTGGCGGCGGCGGTGCTCGGCGGCATGACCACGCAGGGGTTGCTGGCCGCCTCCTTCGCGGTCTCCGGCGACAGCTTCAAGATGTCCGCCGACCGACTCTCCGGCACCGGGTTCAGCCAGTACGGGGACGTCGCCTCCTCGGTCGACGGCTCCGCCCGGCCGGTGGGGCTCTCCACCGTCGACTCCGCCGAACTCGAGAACCTGTGCATGTCCTCTCTGTGGGACCTGCCCATCGGGGAGGCGACCCTGGTCATCACCGCCGGTGCCGACACCCCGGTGGAGGGCACCTCGATGGTCATCGACATCGAACAGCTCCAGGGCAACGCCGAGTTCGGCGCCATCGAGATCGGCCGTGACGCCAGCACACTGGACAAGGCCGACGGAGGTCAGGGACCGGCCGGGGGCTTCGGACTCCAGGCCGACACCATCACCGTCTCCGAGATGGAGATGACCTCTTGGGCGGTCAGTTCCGGCTCCCTGCGGCTGAGCGGGCTCGGACTGGCGATCCGCCCCGGCAACCACGAGTGCTTCTGATCCCATGGCCCAAGCGATGACCCTCTTCCGGGCGGGGCGGGAGCGGTTCCGCGACTGGCGGCGCACACGGCCGTTCTGGGGCGGACTCCTCCTCGTCGTGGCCGGAATCGAGCTGCTGGTCGCCCCCGCCGCCCAGAGTCTGATCCTGCCGATCGACCTGATCGTCTACGCCGGTGTCGCCGGAGTCTCCGGCACCCTCATCGGCTTCCTGCTGATCGCGCTCGGTGTGCTGAGCTGGCTGCAACCGGCCCAGAACGTCTTCTTCGGCCTGGTCGGGGTCATGCTCTCCCTGGCCTCCTTCGTCACCTCCAACTTCGGCGGCTTCGTCATCGGCATGCTGGTCGGCATCGTCGGCGGGGCGCTCGTGTTCGCCTGGGGGCCCAAGGCCCTCGACCAGCGCCGAGCACGCCGCGCGAGGAAGGGGGAGACCTCGGAACGGCCCGAAGAGGAGGACGAGGACACATGGGACGTCGAGGACACCGGCGCCGACGTCCCCGAACCCGCGGAGGGGACCCCCGATACCCCTGCCTCCGAGCCTTCGGTCGACGGTCCGGGGCGGGGAACCCGCCCCCTGGCCGCGCTGGCGCTTCCCCTGGCCGTCGCGGTCGCCCTCACCGCCGCCCCCACGTCCTCACCGGGCTGGCCCTGGGACTGGCTGTTCCCCGGGGACGGAGACGAGAGTTCGGAGGAGGAGCCGGAGCGGGAACCCTCTCCCGAACCCTCCGACGGGGCCTCCGTGCCTCCCGAACGACCCGACCCCGGAGAGGGCGACGGTGACGAGGAGGAAGAGGAGGAGAAGGAGGACGACGGGCGCGAGGAGGACGAGGAGACCGACGAGGAGGAAGAGGACGCGGCTCCGGAGGACTGTGACCTGCGGGTCGGGGATTCCGCCGTCGTCGAGGACGAGGACGACTTCCTCGAAGCGGTCATGGCCTGTCGGGCCGCGGAGGAGGCGGGGGACTACCCCGAGGTCATGGTCGACTCCGACTACGACTGTTTCCGAGGGTCGGTCCGTGACTCCGGGCTGACCGCCGACAGCCTCGCCATGTTCGGTGCCCGCTACGAGGGAGTGGTCGAATGCCCCACCGCCGACGGGCCGCGCCGCTACATCCGGATCACGATGAGCAGCACCGACCTCGAAGGCGGCGAGCTGTGGTTCGACGACGCCGGAAGTCGCAGGTCGTTGGGGTTGCCCACGATGAACCTCGACGGCGACGTCGAACTGCACGTCACGAGCATGCACGTCCGCATTCTGGGGATCCCGCTGACCTTCACCCCGGACTTCCCGCCGCCCCTGCTGTTGCCGATCATGTACGTCACCGACGTCGACGTCGGTGACCCGATGGCCTCGACCGATCTCATGACCATCCCGGGTCTGGACGGTCGGTACGGCGGAGGAACCTGACAGGACGGGAGAGGGGGCACCGCGTCGCGCGGTGCCCCCGTCCGTCGGAACGCCCCGGGGACGTTCTCGGAACGATCAGATCTCGTCGCCGGTGATCAACCTGCTGGGGCGGCCCACGTGGGACACGTACAGAGCGTCCCGGGCACGGGTGCAGGCCACGAACAGCAGTGTCCGCTCCTGCTGGACGACGTGCTCCAACGCGACGGGGTCGCCCTCGGCCGCCTCGATGGCCGCCTTGGGAGGCAAGAGGTGATCACTGACCCCGACCAGGGCCACGCATCGGAACTCCTGCCCCTTCATCCGGTGCATCGTGCCGACCCGGACCGCCTCCGACCGTCCGGCGCCCTCCAGAGGCGAGGTGGGAACGCCCCTGGCCTCCAACTCCTTGGCGACCTCGCGCGCCACCCAGTGATTGCGTCCGGCCACCGCGATCTCTCCGGGCAGTACCCCGGCCGCCAGCCACACCTCGACCCACTCGCCCAGGGCACGGAGCTCCTCGGCCCGGTTGTCGCAGCCCCGCACCACGGGCTCGGGGCCGTGCAGTGAGGAGCGGAGCCCGGCGAGGGTGTCGGCGTTGTCGTCCATTCCCAGAGCCGCCCGCCGCCCCAGGATCGGAAGGCTCCAATCCAGGATCTCCTGCGTCACCCGGTAACCGACCCGGAGCCGGTGACCGCGTCCGCGCACATTGATACCGAGCGAGGCCAACGAGACCCGGTTGTCGGAGACCCGCTGGTTCGGGTCGCCCACGATGAACAGATCGTCCGGCCCCTCGGGGACGGCCGCGCGCAGCATCCGCCACTGGGCCGGGTGCAGGTCCTGGGACTCGTCGACCACCACGTGGCGGTACAACGGGCCGGAACGTTCGAGCAACCGCGCGGCCTCGGCGGCCAGCTGCGGGTAGGCCCACAGGCCCTCCACCCGCATCGCCCCCACATAGCGTCGGATCGTCTCCCAGACCTGACGCCGGTGTTCGGGGGCCAGGTGCTGGATACGACCGCTGCGTTCACAACGGATGTAGTCGACCGGCGACTCCAATCCCTTGGCCAGCACGACCTGTTCCCACTCGTCCACGAGGAACCGGCCGGAGAAGGGCAGACCGTCGGCCAGGGCGACCGCGCGCCAACGCTGCGCGAGCTCGTCGCCGTCGATCATCCGGGGCGCCATGCCGCTGTGCGACTGGACGACGGAACGGGCCAGTCCGTCGATGGTGACGACCCGCACCCGGGCGCGGGCTCCGGGAGAGGTCAGGAGCCGGTCGAGCCGGTCGGAGAGGGTCTGGGCCAGAGCCCGGTTGTAGGTGGTGAGCAGGACCGACTCCCGGTTCCGTTCGGGGTGGGCCTCGGCGTCCATCTCGGCCAGGTACGCGGCTCGATAGAGGGCCAGTACGGTCTTGCCGGTCCCGGGCCCGCCCGTGACCTGGACGGAGCCCTTGAACTCCCCCTCGGCCAGACGGTGCTGGTCGGGGTGGAGGGTGATCCGCCACTGGTCGAAGGGGGCGGTGAGGGCGCCGGAGAGCTCGGGAGGGCCGGAGGGGGCCAGGTCGGCCGGGCCGACGCCGGCCGCGGAGGGCGGGTTCGTCAGGGCCTCCGGACGCAGGTCGCGGGCGTAGCGGAGGGCTTCGTCGCGCGGGCGCACGGTGAGGAGTCGATAGTCCGGCCCCTCCTCTTCGGCGTCCTCCCGTTCGTGGAGGTCCGCCTCCTGTTCGGAGCGGGGGTCGGGAACGATGACGCCGGACCAGTCGGGGGCGATGTCGACGACCCTGACACGAGGGTCGGCGGCGCCCGCGACCGATTCCAGGTCGGGGTGCTCGCCGGCCTGGTAGGCGCGCATCACGTCCAGCGTGCCGAGCTGGACGTCCGGCGTGAGACGGGCGAAATCGCTGAGAAACGTCGGGGCGATCGCAAGGGCGGACACGTCGTGGTTTCCTCCGGTCTTCGACCTGATGATGGCTCTGTCGGACGGTCGGATCGGACGGGTGTCGTGCGAGGGGAGATCGCTCGGGCGACCGTTCGCTTTCACTGTGAACATGCTCGCCGGGGAATTTGGGCAAACGCCCTTATCCGGGCGATCACGGGCAGGTTCCGGGAACCCTTGGAGTGCAGTGTTTTCGCAGATCAAAGGATGTTTTACGGAGAGGTGTTCGAAGATTTGCGATGAGGCTTCGAAGGGTCTTCGGAGGCGGCTCGTCGACCTGCGTCTTTGTGGGGGGCTTCTTGGTCCGAAACATGGTTAATGTGCCGTCCGAAATCTGGTTCTCCAGGGCGTGAAGGGCCGCCCTCGAGTGGTCTTCACAGTGGGATGAGGGGTGGTGGTCGGCTCGGAGGCCTCGACCGAAACCCGGTGCGGGTGACGTCGAGGTTCCGGCCTCCCGGAAGGTCGCTCTCTGGCCGGATGAGGACACGCTCTGTGCAGACGGCGCACGGTGCGAGATCGTTGATCCACCCGGGGAGGGGATCTCCTGTGGTCGAGGACTCTGCCGGGGCCCGTCCTGCCTCGGCAGCGTCCTCGACCACTCCAGGGAAGCGACGCTCCGTCCCGCCCCCTCCGAAGCGGGGCGGGGCGGTGCCCCGGTGAGAGGCTCGCCGCTCCGTTCGTTCCTCATGCTCTACCGTGGGTCTGACAAAACGGGTGGAAGGAACGGTGCGCGCACGTGGCCCCCAACGACATGAGCAGGATGCGGATCTCGGACGCGGAACGCGACCAGGTCGCCGAGATCCTGAGGGAGGCGGCCGGCGAAGGGCGTCTGGACCTCGACGAACTGGACGAACGGCTCAACGCCGTCTACGCGGCCAAGACCTACGCCGACCTCGAACCCATCGTGGCCGACCTCCCCACCGGGGCCACGGGACCGATCGTGGGGACCTCCCCGGCGGTGCCCACCCACGGGGCCGTGGTCGGCGGCGGACCGCCCCTGGTGCTCCAGGCCAAGGGCCAGCCGATGGTCCGTAAAGGCGAATGGACCGTGCCGCACCGTATCGAGGTGGACGGCCGCTTCGGTTCCATCCGCCTCGACTTCCGAGAGGCCCTCATCTCCACCCCCGTGGTGGAGGTCCACCTGGACGCCTCCTGGGGCGGGGCCGACCTGATCCTTCCCGAGACCGCCACCGCCGAGGTCGACGTCGACTCCTCATGGTTCGGCAGTCTGCGTTCGGACGTGGACTCCATCCGTCGGGCCGGCGTCACCCACTTCGTCATCACCGGGGCCTGCCAGGGCGGAAGCCTTCGAGTGCGCCACAAGAGCGCCAAGGGCTGGGGCGGCCTCTTCGGCTGACGCCTCCTCGCGGGGTCCCCGCGCCGGCCTCCGTACGCCATGATGGTGGGATCCACGGCACGGGAGGACGGCAGGGTTGCTCACCACGATGACGATCACCGGCGTGGGAGTGTGCGCCCTGGCGCTGGCCCCCCTCGCCTGGACCCGCCTGGCCGCCGCGGGCCGCCGTTCCGACGTCGAACGCGTGGCGCACCGTCCCGTCGCCGTCGTCCTGGGCGCCGCGGCCTGGCCCGAAGGGCCCTCGCCCCTGCTCGCCCGGCGGCTCGACCTGGCCGTGGCCCTCATGGAACGGGGGCGCGTCGACCGGATCCTGGTCTCGGGCGACAACCGCGAGGTCTCCAACCGGGAGACCGACACCATGACCCGGTACCTCGTCGAACGCGGAGTCCCCGCGGACCGCGTCGAGGCGGACCCCTGGGGATACCGGACCTGGGACACCTGCACCAGAGTGGGACGCTGGTACGGAGTGGACGCGGCCGTCATGGTCACCCAGTCGTTCCACCTGCCGAGGACCATCGCCCTGGCCCGCGCCGCCGGAATCGACGCCCTGGGGGTCGGGGACTCGAGCATGGGCGCCCGCCGACGCTCCACCCTCATCGGCTATCTGCGCGAGATCCCCGCGGCGGCCAAGGCCCTGCGCGACGCCCTGACCCGACCGGACCCCCTGCGGAGCGGACGCCCCGACCCCACCGACATCTGATCGGTCCGCCGTGTGAACCCCGCCCCTTCGATACGCGCACCCCTCCCGAGCCGGGATAATCGGCGTATGAACGCGACCACGGGAAACGAAGAACACGACCACACCGCCGAGGTCGACTGGGCCTCCCTCGCGCCCGAGGGCGGAGAACGCATCCCCGAGCTGCTCGAAACGGCCGCGACCAGCGATGGCGCGCTGTCCGACCTCCACGACATCATCCGCTTCCCCGCCCCCGGCCACCGTGCCGCGCCCAAGGTCGTCGACCGCCTCGTCGACCTCGCGGTCTCCCCGGAGACCTCCGACATGGACCGGTGGCGTCCCCTCAGCCTCCTGCTGGAACTGGTCGCAGCGCACCCGGAGGACCGTCTTCCCCGGACCACCGACCTCGCGCAGTGGCGTGACGAGGTGGCCTGGGCCTCCTCCAACGACCTGGAGAAGGTGCGCGCCCAGTACCGGACCTGGAGCGAGGAGGCACCCGACGAACAGCACCACCACCGCATGCGCAACCGTCTCGCGGTGCTGGAGGCCGACGACGGCGTCGCCCTCCTCCAGGCCGAACTGGACACCTACGAGGCCGTGCTCGCCCGTGTCCCCGACCTGGTCGCCCTCCTGCACGACGACAGGAACCGCAGCGGGATGGACCGGGCGGGGGAGTGGGTGAGCTACCTGCTCGCCTTCCTGCCCACCGAGTCCGAGCGCATCGTCTCCGAGATCACCTCGGCCTCCCAGGTCCTGCTCGCCAAGGACCTGCGCCCCACCCCGGGCGCCTCAGCGACCTCGGTGAGCGAGGCCATCAGGCAGGCCGCGCTCGGCAGCGGCGGAGAGCCCCTGCCCGCCGAACTGTTCGCCCTCGGTCTGCTCGGCGACCCCACCGACGTCGACCTCACCGTGGGCCTGACCCATCAGATGGCCGGCGGGAACCTCTACAACTCCTTCGCCGCCTCCGTCGCCCTGGTCCTCATCCACGGAGAGAACACCCCGCGCGAGGGGCTGCGCCGGATCGGGCGGGGCGGCGGCACCTCCATGGGCTACGAGGGCCTCTTCAACGAGTCCTGGCCGCACTGCGGTAACCGTTCGCCCCAGGTCCTGGGCCTCCTGGCGCTGGGGAGGGCCGGAGACCGCTCCCGCCGCCTGCGTCTCGACATCCTGCCCGACCTGCTCAAGAGCGACGAGGAGTCCCGCGCCCTGGTCGCCGGGGTCGGCCTCGAACTGGTCCTCGGCCCCCGCTCCAAGGAGCGCACGCTCGAAGAGCACACCCGCGCCGACTACGACGAGGAGACCCTCAAGGTCCTGTGGGCCATCGGAGAACTCCCCGACGACGCCTGGGAGGACGAGGAGTTCACCGCGACCCTGGCGGCCTGGGCGTTCCCCGAGAACGCCGAGGAGTACCGCGCCCTGGTCGGCGTGGAGCCCGACGACGAGCCCGAGCCCGAGGCCCCTCAGAGCCCCGCGCAGGCCGCGCCCGCCCCCGGTGGACTGTTCGGAAGGCTCTTCGGCGGACGCTAGAAGGTGGTGCCCGGTCGGGTGTCCGTAGCGGCCTCGGCCGGGACGGGCACCCGATCAGCCGCGGTCCGCCCCCTCGGCCTCGTCGGCTTCGGCGAGGGCCTCGTCCACACCGGGCTCGTAGTCGCCCAGGAACCGCGGATCGGGGCGGAAGAGGATCTTGCCCAGCGCCGAGACCGCCGCCGGGACCTCGCGCGCCCACCCGTACACCGTGGCCGTCGTGCGCTCGCGCATGCTGTCGTCGCCCACCCCGACGGCGTCGATCCCCGCGGCCCGGCACAGTCGCACACTCCGTGACAGGTGGAACTCCTGGGTCAGCACGACGGCCTCCTCCACCCCGAACACCTCACGGGCCCGTACACACGAGTCCCACGTGTTGAACCCGGCGTGATCTCCCACGATCCGCTCCGGCGGGACCCCCGCGGCGATCAGGTGGTCGCGCATGGTGTCGGTCTCGTTGTAATGCTCCTCGCCGTTGTCCCCGGTGACCAGGACCGCCCGGATCCGCCCCGCCTCGTACAACTCGACCGCCAGTTCCAGCCGCTGGGCCAGCAGATGACTGGGCAGACCGTCGGGGCGCACCCCGGCGCCCAGCACCACGCCGACCGGGCGTTCGGGCACGTCGTCGACCGTGTACCGGTACTCCGCGGTGGCGGCCGTCTGCCACAGGAACGGCGCGCACCCCAGAAGGACCAGGACCGAGACCGACCAGAGCAGGATCCGGTGGCGCGGCGTGGGCCCTCTTCCGCTCCGGGAGGCCTCGTCGTCGGGATCGGGAGAGGAGGGTTCGGAGGTCTTCACACCAGGGGAGACGCGTGGGGCGGCGCCGGGGTTCCCGATCGGGCCGGGGCGGGCGGCCGGGCCCCGATAAGGGTTTTCCCTCCGGGAAAGGCCCGGGTTAGGGTCACCGCATGTCCGAACGAATCCATCCGGAACTCCCCTCGAGGTTGAGGGCCATCGCGGAACTGCTTCCCGACGCCATGCGCGGGCACGCGGGGCTGCACGAGTACGACGGCACGGCCGCGGACCTGTCCCCCGAAGGTGTCCGCGCCCATCTGGAACGTCTGGGCGGCGACCCCCTCGAGGACCCGCGCGACGAGGCCCACCTGACCGCCTTCGAGAACGGTCTCCGCTACGAACTGGGGGAACTCCAGTCACATCGGGACAACCCGCTCGTCCACATTGGTGGGATGGACCTGTCCGACTACGAACGCGAGTACGCCCCGGCAGCCGAGAGGGACGCGGCGCGGATCGCCCACCTGCGCCTATGGCCCCGTCTGGTCGATCACGCGATCGCCTCCCTGGACCGCGTCGGCGCTCCGACCGCGAAGTCCCTGCTCGGAGCGGCCCGGGGGCTCTCCGGCTCCCTGCCCGACGAGATGCCCGAGGACGTGCGCCGTGACGCCCTCGCCGCCCACGCGCGCCTGGTGGCACACCTGGAGCACGCCGCGGAGCACGGCCCGGAGGACGTCTCCCTGGGCGGCGAGGCCCTCGCCCGCCTGATGGGGACGCCCGAGGCGATGGAGGTCGACCTGACCGACCTCGCCGCGCGCGCCGACGCCGAACGCGACCGTCTGCGCGCCCTCTTGGCCGAGGCCACCGGCCGCCTGGCACCCGGTCGGGAGCCGCTGGAGGTCGCCCGCGAGCTGACCCGGGATCACCCCGACACCGAGGGTGTCCTGGAATCCGCGCGACGCTGGACCGAACTCTGCCTGGAGTTCACCGCCGAACGCGGGTTGGCGCCCTACAGCGACGGCGAGTGCCGGGTGGACGTGCCCCCGCCGGCCCAGCGCTGGGCGACCGCGATGATGGCCTGGTCCGGGCCGTGGGAGAGGGACACCCCCTCCTTCTACTACGTGAACCCGCCGGACCCGGAGTGGTCCGAGCAGGAGGCCGACGAGTGGCTGGAGATGTTCAGCCACACCACGCTGCCCGCCGTGAGCGTGCACGAGGTGGCCCCCGGCCACTACTCGCACGGACGGGCCCTGCGTCGACTCCAGAGCCCGGTCCGACGGGCCCTGCCCTCCATGTCGTTCGTCGAAGGATGGGCGCACTATGTGGAGGAGGTGTGCGTCGAAGAGGGGTTCGGCGAGTACGCCGCCGAGCGTCTGGGCGACCCCGACTGGACCGCCGACCACTTCGAGATCGGTGTGTGGTTGGAGGCGCTCATCCGGGTCACCCGTCTGGCGGTCGCCATCGGCGTGCACTCCGGCTCGATGACGGTGGAGGAGGCCACCGCGCGTTTCGTCGAGGACACGCCCCTCCAGGGACCGGCCGCGCTGGCCGAGGCCCAGAGGGCCACCTTCGACCCCACCTACGGTCGCTACACCTGGGGCAAGCTGGAGATCCTGGCGCTGCGCGAACGGGCCCGGGAACGGTGGGGGAGCGGATTCTCCCTCCAGCGGTTCCACCGTGAGCTCTTGGCGCTGGGCGCGCCTCCGCTCGGTCTGATCGACGCGATCCTGGACGACTGACCCGACCGGGCCCGCGTGCCGTGAGCACGCGGGCCCGACGGTCAGATACCGAGTTCGCCCAAGGCCACCCGGACCCGTCCACGTGCCACGTCCAGGGCGGACGTCGCCCGTTCGGCGTCGACCCCGGCCAGCAACGACACCAGGGCCACCCGGGTGTCGCCCTCGGCCGCGTTCAACGCCTCGGCGCAGGCCTCCTCGGACAGGCCGGTGGCCTCGACCAGGATCGTCACCACGCGTCCTCGCAGCTTGCCGTTGGTGGCGTCCACCCCGACCATCAGGTTGGAGTAGGTCCGACCCATCCGCACCATCACGGCGGTGGAGAAGGAGTTCAGCAACAGTTTCTGCGCCGTGCCGGCCTTCATCCGGGTCGATCCCGCGATCACCTCGGCGCCCGTGGAGACACCCACGTGCACGTCGGCGGAGGAGGCCAGTGGCGCGTCCGGGTTGGCGCTGATCAGCACGGTCGCGCACGACCTCTCCCGCGCCGCCTCCAGAGCGCCCCCCACGTACGGGGTGCGGCCGCTGGCGGCCAGACCGACCACCAGGGAGCCCTCCGGCACCTCGGCCGCGTCGGCCCGCCCCGCCTCCCGGCTGTCCTCGACCCCCTCCAGGGCCTTGGTCAGGGCGTCGCCGCCGCCCGCGTGGTGGGCCACGACCCACTCGGGAGGGACCCCGTAGGTGGGCGGCAGCTCCGCGGCGTCCTGGGCCGCGATCCGCCCCGAGGTGCCGGCCCCGAAGTAGTGGATGGCGGCGCCCGACTCCAGCGCCTTCACCCCCAGCTCCACGGCCTCGGCCAGTTCGGGCAGGACCGCGCCCACGGCCGCCGCGACCGTGGTGTCCTCGGCGTTGATCTGTCGCAGGATCTCCAGAGCCGAGAGCAGGTCGATGTCGTAGGTGCCCGAGTTCCGGGCCTCCGTGGGAGACCGCACGATCACGGCCTCGTCTCCTCCCGGTCCGGTCCGGTCCGGTCGCTGTCCGTCACTACCGCCGCGCACTGGGGTCTCCTGTTCGGTCCGCACCCGGGCTCGTCCTTCCATCCGGTGGCGTCGGCCCCGGGCCCGGAGGGGTTCCGGGAGAGGCCGACGCGGGTCGAGGGTCAGTCGTCGTTGCCGGTGGGGTTCTCGGTCTTCTTATCGGGGGTCTCGTTCCGGCGACGTCTGCGGTCCTCGTGCATTCTCAGGCCGCGCACCGCCTCGTACGTGGTCTCCAGGGCCGTGCGACTGTCCGTGTAGCGGATCTGGGCCAGACCCACGAACAGGCAGTCCACCACCGTCAACTGGGCCAGCCGGGAGGCGGTGGCGCCCGAGCGGAACATGGTCTCGCGCGCCGCCGTGGTCAGGACGTGGTCGGCGAAGCCGATGGGGGAGCGGGGGAAGTTGGTGATCGCGACGGTCCGGGCGCCCCTGCGTCCGGCCTCGGTGAGCGCCTGGACGGTATCGATGGTGGTGCCGCTGTGCGAGATGCCGATCGCCACGTCGCTCTCCTCCAGGAGCGCGGCACTGGTCAACATCACGTGCGCGTCCGACCAGGCGAACGACGTCAGACCGATCCGGTGCAGCTTCTGCTGGAGGTCGGCCCCCACGAACGCGCTGGCGCCCACGCCGTACACGTCGATGCGTCGGGCGTTGGCCAGCGCGTCGATGACCGTGCGCAGGACCTCCACGTCCAGGGCGGCCCCGGTCTCCTCCACGGCGCGGGCGTCGGTGTAGGCGATCTTCTGGACGACGGTGACCAGGGTGTCGTCGGGGTTGATGTCGCCGGCGAGCTCGGGGATGTTGGTCCGGGCGCCCCGGGCCTGCCCGGCCTCGGTGGCCAGGGCCAGCCGCAGTTCGCGGTATCCGCTGAAGTCGATGGTGCGGCAGAAGCGGATGACGGTGGCCTCGGAGGTGGCGCAGTCCTTGGCGAGTTGGGTGATGGAGGAAGCGGCCGCGCGTTCGGGGTCGTCGATGACCCGCTGGGCCACCCGCTGTTCCGCGGGGGCGAGCGAGGGGAGCAGCGACCGGATCCTCAGCACCGTGGTCGGGGCCGGTGGCGCGGGGGCCTCCCCCCGGCTCGGTCGTTCGCCCATCGGTTTCGGGATTTGCGCCATGGATGAAAGTTTCTTTCGGTCAAGGGTCAGAGTCAACGCGCTGACGGGAAAAACCGGGAGATTCAAGGATTTCAAGGGACGGTCCGTGCGGCAAGTATCCCCGTTCTGATTGCGGAATCCCAGTTCAGGCGGGACGCTTGGGGTCCAGGTGACGCGCCCTGCCGCACAGGGTCGCGTTCCCACCGCATCGGGGTCAGGGGAGGAGAACGCGGTGTCGCTGTTCGGCCCGGCGGGGACACGGGGCGAGGTGGCCGACAACGGATCCCCCGAACCCGCCCGCGAGGGCCTCTACGTCCGGTTGCTCGGGCGGTTCGGTCTGCATGTCGACGGTGCCCCTCTGAGCCTGCGCGGAGAACGTCGTCGAGCGCTGCTCGCGACCCTGCTGCTCAACGCGGGCAGGACCGTCTCCACGGCCTCTCTCATCGCCCGTGTCTGGCACGAACCGGGGCCCGCAGCCAGGGGAGCGCTCCAGGTGCACGTCGCCCGGGTACGGGCCCTGCTCGCCCAGACCCTGGGACACCCCCTGATCCACAGTTCCGACGGCGGCTATCGGATCGAGCTCGACGACCATCGCAGTGACCTGCTGACGTTGAGGTCCCTGGTGCGGGAGGCCGATCTCGCGGCGGACCGGGGGGACACCGACGCCCACGCCGACCTGCTCGGCGAGGCCCTGTCACTGTGGCGCGGCCCTGTGCTGGCCGACATCGACTCGCCCCTGCTGAGGGAACACGACGTGCCGCCGCTCCACGAGGAGCTGCTGCGCGTGGCGGAGACCGGCTTCGGCGCGGCCCTGGCACGTGGTGAGCACGAGAGGGTCGCCACCCGTATCGCCTCCATCACCGCCGACCACCCCCAGCGTGAACCCCTCGTCCGGGTCCAGATGATCGCCCTCTACCGCTGCGGGCGTCGGAGCGAGGCCCTGCGCGTCTACTCGCGCACCCGCGCGGCTCTGGCCCAGGCGCTCGGCGTCGATCCGGGGCGGGAACTCCAGGACACCTTCCACGGCGTCCTGAGGGGGGATCTGGACGATCGGCCCGAGCACGGGCCCCTCCCCGCCGGGGCTCTGCGGGGCGGGGACGGCGTCCCACGATCAGTGGTGCCCCGCCAGCGCTCCCACCGCGACGTCCACGCCCGCACGGTCCGAGGAGGGGGCAGGGGGAGGCGGGGCCTCGTGCCCGCGGAACTCCCGGCCGCCCCTCGCGGCCTCATCGGACGCGCCGACGCCCTGGCCGAGCTCGATCGTCTCGTCGACCCCTGTTCGACCACCCCCGGGAGCGTCCTGGTCCGCGGCCCGGCGGGGGCGGGAGGCAGCGCTCTCGCGCTCTACTGGGCGTATTCGGTGACCTCTCACTTTCCCGACGGCCAGCTCTACGTCAACCTGCGCGACGCGGACGGCGAGCCACGCGAACCGGGGGAGGTGGTGCGACGCCTGGTCCGCTCGCTGTCGGTGGGGGCGGTGGGCACCGGTCCCTCGGACATCGGGGCCGACGAGCCGGAGGAGGCGGCGGCCCGTCTGCGTTCCCTGCTGGCCGGGCGGCGGGTGCTCGTGGTCCTGGACAACGCCGCGACCGCCCGCCAGGTGCGGCCACTCCTGCCGGGCGGACCCGGCAGCGCGGCGGTGGTGACCAGCCGCAACTGGCTCACGGACCTGCTGGTCAGGGACGGGCTCCGAGCGCTCCCCGTGGGAGCTCTGGAGACGGAGGACGCCGTGGCGTTGCTGCGCTCGCTCCTGGGAACGGACCGGCACCGAGGGGAGACGCTGCGTCGGGTCGCGGAGCTGGCCGGACGGCTGCCGCTGTCGCTGAGGATGGCCGTGGCCTGGTTGGACGCCCACCCGGAGCGGGACGCCGAGGAACTGGTGCGATTGGTGGAACGGGTGGACCCGGCGCGCGGGGTCTCTCCCACGGCCAGGATGGCCGCGGTCCTGCGCGCCGGGCCCCTGGGCTCGGGCACGGCCGCGGGGAAGTACCGGTCGGGCGCCGAGCACCCGACCTGAGTGTGCGGCACGGGCCTTACGTTCGGTTTTCAGTCGCGGGGCGTCGGGTGCGGGGGAGGACCGAAGGTCATCCGAAAGGCGGGCCCGGGTATGTGTTCCGTCAACGAACGGTTGTGAGATCGACCGGATCTTCGGTGAGGGGTGCTCAGTGGTCCCATGAGTCGCTAGTGTCAACCCCATGACGCAGAACAACGATCCCAGCATGGACCCGGCGGGTACCACACAGCACTTCCGCCGTTTCGTCGACGAGAACCCCGAGCCCGAGGAGGCCCCGCGCCGCCCCATCCTGCCGTTGGTGCTGGCGGGTGTGGGTGTGCTTCTGGCCATCGCGATCATCGTCGCCCTGGTCCTGGCGTTCTCCTGACGGACGCCACCCCGTGACGGGGCCGACCCAGGCCGGCCCCGCGAACGGTTCGCGACCACTCCGCGGCCCTGCTAGAGTTAACTCCGTTGCCGCAGAGAGCCGGAAGGCCTCGGCGGGGAACAGGCGTCATTAGCTCAGTTGGTCAGAGCAGCTGACTCTTAATCAGCGGGTCCGGGGTTCGAGTCCCTGATGACGCACCGGAGCCGAAGGGCCCGGACGACGGTACTTCCGTCGTCCGGGCCCTTCGTCGTCCCACGGGTTCGGGCATGTGACGTGGTCGAACACCTCGCGTGGTCTGGAGCACAACATCGGAGGAAGGGGGGCGAACGGCGCGAGCCGCTCGGAAGTTCCTGTAGAGTTGAGTTCGTTGCCGCGGAGAGCCGGAAGGTCTCGGCGGGAAGCGGGCGCCATTAGCTCAGTTGGTCAGAGCAGCTGACTCTTAATCAGCGGGTCCGGGGTTCGAGTCCCTGATGGCGCACCACATGATCCCGGTCGGAGGGCGAAGCCCACCGGCCGGGATTCTTCGTGTTCAGGGGGGCTGTCGGGAGACTGTCGGGGGGCCGTCGGTCGGTTCTGTCCTTACCCTCCTCTAAAGTTCTTTTCGGTTCTTCGCACATGTCCCGATCGTTACGCCACATGGGGTTTCGTCCCGTGGCCCCTCCGTGACCAGGCTGAATCGGATTGACAGTCAGGGCTTGTGTGGTGAATTGTCTTCCTGCCATCCCCCTCTCACATCCCTTGACCCGACCGGAGCCATCAATGCCCGCTCTCTCCCCTGCCCTCCGTAACATCTCCCTCACCGTGGGTGCCGTCGCGGCCGCCTTCGCCCTGTCCTCCTGCGGGATCGCGCAGTCCATCATTCAAGAGGCGGCCGGTGGCGCCGACGGCGGTTCCGGTGGCACCACCGGGACCGACTCCGGCGCCGGCAGCGTCGGCTCCAACGAGAACAACGTGATGGAGCTCACCGTCGGTGACTGCTTCAACGAGTCCGAGATGAACTCGGCCCTCATGGGCTCCGAGGTCCAGGGCGTCCCCGTGGTCGACTGCTCGGAGCCGCACGACTCCGAGTTCTTCTACAGCGAGATCCTCCCGGAGGGCGACTTCCCCGGCACGGAGTCGGTCAACGCCTCCGCCGAGGAGGCCTGCTACGGCCAGCCCTTCATGGACTTCGTCGGCGTCGACTACGCGGTCTCCGAGATCTACGCCTCGTACCTGACCCCGATCGAGGCGGGCTGGGAGGCCGGCGACCGCGAGATCCTCTGCTACGTCATGCTCCCGGACGAGACCACGACCGGCACCCTCGAAGGCGCCGGCCGCTAGCTCGTATCCCGGACACGGAGAGAATTCGTGTTCGGGCGGAACCGTTCTCGCTTCGGACGCGTCTGCTCCTGATGTACCGGTCGTCCAGCCTCGGCCGGTCCCGTTACGAGCGAACCGATGGAGTGAGCATGCCGTCCGCGACACGTCGTCCCCAGCGCGATCACCTCGTCCCGGGTACGGCGGTGGGCACGGCGCTCACCCTCTCGGAACGCGGACTTCCGTCGCCCCCTCCCTCCTCCCACGATGACGCGGAGCCCGTCCCTGCCCCGGAGACCGCCATCGTCGAGACGGAGGAGCCGGAGACCTTCGAGAACGAGAAGCCGTTCGCCATCGAGACGCCCCTGACCCTCGGCGAAGAGGACCAGGACGCCCTGACCCTCGAGGCGGACGTCGACCACACGGTGGCCCGTGCCGATTCGGCGCGGGCCACCGCTCCGTTCCCCGGAGCCCGGACGGTCGGAACTCAGCCGATCGGTGCCGTCGGTACGGGCCCGGCCTGCGGGAGCGGTCGGCCCGGCTCCCAGAGGGGTGCGATCGGCGCCTCGTCCGGAACGTCGGTGACCGACGTGGGTCGAGGTCGACCCGGGCAGGTCGTATCGTCGGGCAGATCCCCGTCGATCAGGTAGGAGTCCACCTTCTCCCGCACGCACGGGTACGGGTCCTGAGCGCCGACCCCGGGCAGATAGAAGCCGTGGGCCCCGTCATCGGTGACGGTGATCAGCGGGCCGTCGAGCCGTTCGGCCAGGCTCACCGACCCGGCGAGCGGGGTCTGCGGGTCGAACTCGCCACCGATGATCACCCCCGGCTCGTAACCGTCCCGGGTCACCTCGACCGGAGCCTCGGTCGGCCGATACTCGGTGAAGGTACAGCTCTGGACCGCGGCGAAGAAGGCTCCGACCCCGAACGGGTAGAGCTCCCGGTGCTCACGGACGTCCTGCCGGTAGGTGGAGATCCGTCGCGGCCACTCCGCCTCGCACACCAGCGCGGAGAAGAGGTCCATGTTGGAGGCGTACAGAGTCGGGTCGATGTCGGGGAGCTCCCTCTGGAGCGGGGGAGGCGGCACCTCCTTCTCCTCGAGGGCGAGCGCGGCCAGGAAGGGAGCGGTCTCGGCCCAGGACTCCTGGTAACGGGCGTACTCGCCGGCCGAGGCGTCGAAGAACGCCCCATCGTAGGCCTCGCCGCCCATCCCCGGAACGTCGGTACGGGGTTCCTCGGTGAGTCGGGCCGAGGTCGTGTGGAAGGTGTCCATGACCTCCGTCGTGGTGGAGCCGAGCCCGTACTCGTCGTTCTGCTCGGCGATCCACTCCGCGTATCGTTCGACCCCCTCGGTGTAGCCGGGGGCCTGGTTCATGAAGGTCGCGCGCCAGATCTCGTCCGGGTCGATCGCGCTGTCCAGGACGCTGCGGTCCAGGCGTTCGGGGAACAGACTTCCGTACACCGCGCCCAGGTAGGTGCCGTAGGAGTAGCCGAGGTAGTTGAGCCTCTCCTCGCCCAGGACGGCGCGGACCACGTCCATGTCACGTGCGGTGTTGGCGGTGGTCATGTGCCGGCGGAGTTCGCCTTGGGCGGCGTCGCAGGCCCGGCTGTAGCGGATCGTCTCGCGGGTGTGGGCGGAGACCTCGGCGTCCGTGGGCCGTGGGCCCATCATGGGGAAATCGACACCGCAGTCGAGCGGTGTGGAGGCGCCGACGCCGCGCGGGTCCATGCCGATGATGTCGTAGACCTCGTTGAGCTCCGTTCCGGCGTAGCCGGTGGCGGAGAGTCGGGCCGGGCCGCCGGGGCCGCCGAAGTTGAGGAACAGGGCCCCGCGCGCGGCCTCGGGGTCGGTGGCGGGGATACGTAGGACGCCCAGTTCGATGCGCTCTCCGTCGAGGTCGGAGTAGTCGAGGGGGACCTCGACGCGCGCGCACTCCAGGGAGGAGAGGATCTCCTCCTCACAAGGGGTCCAGTCGATCTCCTGCTCGTGGAAGAGGGCGGGCTCGGGGAGAGGGGCGTCGGCCGTCGCCGGTGAGGCCGCGATCAGGGTCAGGGTCAGCCCGGAGGCCAGGACAGCGGCGGTTCCGCGTACGGCCGGGTGTTTCGGGGGCACGGGGGTCTCCTCCGTTCTCTCGGATGCCGCGGGGGAGAGGAAGACCCCCGGCGGTGTGGTCGTGCGGCAACCGTACGAATCGGACCCTGTCTTCGAACACTCACAAATGTCATCACTCGGTCCAATGGCCGAATGAGGACGTTTCTCCTGTTGCCTTCTGGGCTGTTTGTCATCTTTTGTTCTTTTTGTGATGCCGATCATGTCGCACGAAAGACGCCTTTTGGTCACGAGGGTGGTGTGAGCCACATGAGGGGCGTTACCGTGATCATCTATTAGGAAAGTTTCCTAATAGATGAAAGAGGTCCCTTCACCTCAGCTGTCCCCCCATGCCCGAAGGAGCCCCGTGGCCACCGAACTCGCGGCCGCCCCACCACCGGAGACCGGTGATTCGGGGCCCTCCGCCCCCCGGAAGTCCAGACCCCTCCTCGCACGGATCTGGCGCAACTACGTGTTCGTCAAGGTCCGCAAGGCCGCCGTCGTGGTCTTCGTCGTGGCCAACGTGACGTTCTTCCTGGGACGCGCGATGCCGGGCGACCCGATCGACGTCATGGCGGGCCGCCTCACCCAGGGCGGCATGTCGATGAACGAGGCACGCGCCATCGCGATGCACTCGCTCGCCTACGACCCCGACGCCCCCCTCTACGAGCAGTGGTGGGAGTTCATCACCGGGATCCTCACCTTCGACCTCGGCGGCACCATCAACCGGCCCGGATTCAGCGTCACCGACGCCATCGGCGCCTATCTCCCCTGGACGCTCTTCAGCATCGGCGTCGGCACGCTCATCGCCATCTCCCTGGGCCTGGCCCTGGGCATGGTCATGGCCTACAAGCGCAACAAGGTCGTCGACCACGTCCTCAGTGTCGTCGCCTCGGTCCTGGGCGCCATCCCCAACTACCTCATCGCCATGGTGCTCGTCGTCGGTGGAGGCATGTACCTGGGGTGGTTCAACCCGATCGAACTACGGGGCACGCTCAGCCCCGGGGTCCGGCCGGAGTTCTCGTTCGTCTTCATCGGAGACGCGTTCTTCCACGCGGCCCTGCCGATCATCACCTACGTGCTCGCCATCATCGGCACCTGGATGCTCATCATGAAGGCCTCCACCACCGAGGTGCTCGGCGAGGACTACGTGACGGTCGCCCGCGCCCGCGGTCTGCGCGACGCGCGCATCGCCACCGCCTACGTCGGACGCAACGCCGTCCTGCCCCTGGTGGCCCAGATCGCCATCTCCTTCGGCACCCTCGTCGGCGGCGCGATCTTCGTGGAACAGGTCCTGGTCTACAAGGGGGTCGGCGGACTCCTGCTGGACGCGGTCAACTACCGCGACTACCCGCTGCTCCAAGGCCTGCTCATCATCATCACCTCGTGCGTGGTGATCGCCAACCTCGTCTCCGACCTGCTCTACAGCAGGCTCGATCCGCGCATCCAGAACTGAGGGGGACGACGACACCATGGCCGTCACCACCACGGCGCCCGCCACCGGGGTCTGGGGCACCATCTGGCAGGGCATCACCCGGAGTACCAGCGGTTTCATCGGACTCTGCCTGGTCATCGGCGTTCTGCTCTTCGCCTTCGTCGGGCCCCTGCTGATCGACCACCACAACCCCACGGACGTCTCCAGGATCTGGGGGCCGATGAGCGCCGAGCACTGGCTCGGTACCAACCACGAGGGCAAGGACACCTTCACCCAGCTCGTCCTGGGCGGGCGCGAACCCATCCTCGTCGGTTTCATGGCCGCCCTCATCACGGTCGCCATCGCCGTCGTCCTCGGCGCGGTCGCCGGGTACGTCCGAGGCCGGATCGACCACCTGCTGCTCCAGCTCACCGACATCACGATGACCATTCCGTTCATCGTCCTGATGCTGGTCATCGCGTCCTTCTACCGCACCTCCTCTCCGATGGTGGTCTCCTTCATCATCGGTCTGGTCACCTGGCCCTTCCTGATGCGATCGATCCGGGCGCAGGTGCTCACCCTCAAGGAACGCGAGTTCATCGAGGCCGCCCGCCTCCAGGACCTGGGCACCGCCCGGATCATCTTCGTCGAGGTGCTGCCCAACATGCTGGGCTACATCTTCATCAACTTCATCATCGCCATCACCAACGCGATCTACGCCGTGGTCGGCATGTACCTGCTGGGCCTGTTGCCCAGCACCGCCGACAACTGGGGCCTGATGATCCAGCAGGCCTGGGACAACAACGCCTTCCTCCTGCCCCAGGCGGCGCCCTTCCTGATCGCCCCGATGGTCATGATCATGCTCTTCCAGATCGGGCTCGTCACCATGACCCGATCCCTGGAACAGGCCCTCAACCCCCGACTCCGGGACAGGTGAGCCCAGTGAACGACCTCCCCACCGCCCCGGACCCCTCCGAGGGCGCCCTGCTGTCGGTCCGCGGGGTCGACGTCGGTTACCGCACCGGACGTCGGAGCCACGTCACCGCGGTGCACGACGTCTCCTTCGACCTCCATCCGGGACAGTCGATGGCCCTGGTCGGCGAGTCCGGCTGTGGGAAGACCACCCTCGGGCTCGGCCTGCTCCGTCTGCTCCCGCGCGCCGGTGTGGTCCCCAAGGGAGAGATCCTCTTCCGACGCAAGGACGGCACCCGCGTCGACGTACGCACCCTGGAGAAGGAACGCCTGCGCCGCTTCCGCTGGAACGAGGCGGCCATGGTCTTCCAAGGCGCCATGAACGCCTTCAACCCGGTGCTGCGGATCGAGGACCACTTCGTCGACACCTTCCGCGCCCACGAAGGGGGGAGACGACGGCCTCGCAAGGAGATCGTGGAACGCTCCGCCGAGCTCCTGGAGATGGTCCGCCTCGACCCCTCCCGGGTCCTGCGCAGCTTCCCCCACGAGCTCTCCGGCGGTATGCGTCAACGCAGTCTCATCGCCCTGGCCCTGGCGCTCGAACCGCAGCTGATCATCCTGGACGAGCCCACCACCGCCCTGGACCTGCTCACCCAGCGCTCCATCGTCGAACGCCTCGCGGAGCTGCGCGAGGAGCTGCGCTTCTCGATGATCTTCATCACCCACGACCTGGGACTGGCCGCGGAGCTCGCCGACCGCGTCGGCACGATGTACGCAGGACGCCTCATCGAGACCGGTACCACCGGCGACATCTTCTACCGCTCCCGCCACCCCTACACCACGGCGCTCATCAACTCGGTCCCTCCGGTCGTGGGCGACCTCCACGTCCCCGAGTCGCTCCCCGGCGGGCCGCCCAGCCTGACCTCGCTTCCGCCCGGCTGCTCCTTCGCGCCGCGTTGTTCCCTCGCCATCGCCGACTGCACCACCGGTCGCCCCTCCCTGGACGTGCTCACCCCCCGGGGCGAGGGGCTGAGCCACGCCGCCGCCTGCCTGCGCGCCACCGACGCCGAACTCCACGCCGAGGGGGTCTCCCGTGATTGACCGCACCTTCGAATCCACGACCTCCCGGGCTCCGATCGACGGCCCTCCCGGCGCGGACCCGTCCGCGCGAGGGGCGGTCGAGGACCGGATCCGGGCCGAACCCCCGGTACTCGCGCTCAAGGGGGCTCGGCAGATCTTCAAGACGCCCCGGGGAGAGGTCCCGGCGGTGGCCGGGGTCGACCTCGAAGTGCGCCCCGGAGAGGTCCTGTGCCTCGTGGGCGAGTCCGGCTGCGGCAAGACCACCACGGCGCGCATGGCGGCCGCGCTCTCCGAGCCCACGTCGGGCTCGGTCCTGTACCGGGGCAAGGACGTGTCCGAGATGGACCGGAAGGAGCGGGCGGCCTTCCGCCGCTCCGTCCAGTACATCCACCAGGATCCCTACGCCTCCCTCAACCCGGTCCGCACCGTCTACTCCACGGTCTCCGCGGGCCTGCGCCGCCACAAGCTGGTCAAGGACGCCAAGGAGGCCCGACGCGCCACCATCGAGCTGCTCGAACGCGTCGACCTCACCCCGGCCGAGGACTATCTGGACAAGTACCCCCACCAGATGTCCGGCGGTCAGCGTCAGCGCGTCGCCGTGGCCCGGGCCCTGGCGATGAACCCCGAGGTGATCATCGCCGACGAGTCCACGTCCATGCTGGACGTGTCCATCCGGGTCAGCCTCCTCAACACCCTGGGCAGGCTCCGCGACGAACTCGGTGTCGGCTTCCTGTTCATCACCCACGACCTCGCCGTGGCGAAGTACTTCGCCTGGCGCGGCGAGATCGCCGTCATGTACCTCGGCAAGGTCGTGGAACAGGGCGCCACCCCCAAGGTGGTCAACGATCCTCGACACCCCTACACCAAGGCGTTGATCTCCGCGGTCTGCGAACCCGACCCGGACCTGGCACGGAACAAGGAACGGGTGCGGCTGCGCAGCGCCGACATCCCCGACCTCACCGACCTGCCTCCGGGTTGCGACTTCCATCCGCGTTGTCCGATCTACGTGGAGGGCGACTGCGACGCCGTACGGCCGCCGCTGGAGCGCGCCCACGATCGGTCGCTCGCCTGCCACGTCGTCACGAGGGAGTGAGGGCGGTGTTGCTCCTCATCGGCCGTTTCGGCCTGTTCGTCGGGGTCTTCCTCGTCCTCGCCTGCACCCTCATGGCCGTGTTCACATCCCCCGGCACAGCCGAGTTCGTCATCAGCGTCGTCACGATCGGGATCGGCCTGGTCGTCCTCGCCCTCGGTCTGCTCGCCCTCCTTCTGGAAAGGAAGCGTCAAGAATGACCTCCTACCCCCCGCGCAACGCGATCCTTCAAGACCTGAGCAGGCGCCGCCTTCTCAAGGCCGTCGGCCTCGGCGCGGCCGGAGCGGCGGGCGCAGGGGCCCTCTCCGCCTGTTCCGCGGGCGGCGGTTCCACCTCCGGCGCCACACAGTTCACCGGGGTCTTCGACTTCGACCTCGACTCCATGACGCGCAACGTCCACCGGGAGGACGGGGCGCTCCTGCTCAACTCCGTGTACAAGGACCTCTTCCTGTGCCCGGGCGGAGTCTTCAACTGGAGCACCCACGAGTGGGACTATCTCCTGCTCGAAGGGCACGAGTGGGACGGCGACGACCTCATCGTCTCCCTGCGTTCCGGGTTGAAGTGGAGCGACGGCAGCGACCTGAACGCGGACGACATGATCCGCAGCTACGCGATGCGCGTCCTGGAGGCCCCGCCGTGGGGCTTCGGCTTCCCCCAGGTCCAGGACCTGGAGAAGCTCGACGACCAGAGCGTGCGCGTGGGTTTCGAGAACCCCTTCCCCAACATCGAACGCAGCATCATCAAGCACCGTGTCGTCTCCAAGGTCACGTACGAGAACTTCGGCGAACGAGCCTTGGAGATGGTCAACGACGGTGTCCGTCAGGGCGACGACGAGCACGCCGAATGGAACTCCGAGTTCATCGAGTTCGACCCGGACGAGATCGTCTGTAGTGGCCCGTACATGTTCGACGAGGCACAGATGTCGGACGCACGCATCACCCTGGTGCGCAATGAGAACGGCTACCAGGGGACCGAGGTCGAGTTCGACGAGGTCGTCATCCACAAGGGCGACAACCGCCAGTCGGCGCTCCTGGTGCAGCAGGGAGAGGTCGACTACTCCAGTCTCGCGCCCTCCGCGGCCGACCAGCAGGCCTTCCAGAGCGTGGAGGGTTTCCGCTGGATCGAGCACGCCGGTTACGACGGTGTCGGTCTGATGTTCAACCACAAGGCCAAGCCCGAGGTCCAGGACGTACGCGTGCGCAAGGCGCTCGCCTACATCCTCGACGGCGAGCAGATCGGTCAGGTCGCCCGAGGCGAGGCCTACAGCCGGGTCGAGTACTACGCCGGTCTCGCGGACATCCAGGCCGAGGAGATCTTCACCTCGGAGGAGCTCGCGGACTTCGAGAACTTCGACCAGGACCATGACAAGGCCACGGAGCTGTTGGAGGAGGCCGGCTGGACCAAGGAGGACGGCAGGTGGTACCTCCCGGACGGTGAGGAGGCGAGTTTCGAGGTCATCGGTGTCGCGGGTTGGGGCGACTTCGAACTGACCGCCACCCAGGTCGAGGAGGCGTGGAACGACTTCGGGATCAAGACCGAGGCCCGTAACGTGCCGGAGGACAACCCGTGGGGCATCTGGGGCGCGGGTGACTTCGAGGTCGCCGTCCGCCACTGGGGCAACCCCGAGCAGCCCGATTACTGGGGCGCCTTCCAGATGAACTTCCTGACGGAGAACGCGGGCACGGAGGACTCCCCGGGGCAGGGCTTCGACCTTCAGGTGGAGAGCCCGAGTCAGGGGGAGGTCGACCTCGCCGAGCTGGTGGACACCGCTCAGCGGGCCGAGAGCGACGAGGAGCAGATGGAGGCCCTGAAGGCGCTGTCCATCGTCTTCAACGAGCTGCTGCCCCGCATCCCGATCTGGACGTACAAGTACCTTTCGCCCGCGATCGAGGGCAAGCGGGTCGAGGAGTTCCCGGTGGACACCCCGACCTCGCAGAACGAGCAGTACCAGGACAACCACATCATCCTGGCGCTGATCCAGGGCGAGCTGAAGCCGGTCCGGGACTGACCGTGGACGGACGGCCCGGTCGGGGCCGGACGTCGGGGCGACCGTCGAGGCGGTCGCCCCTTCGTCGTGTTCGGGACGCATAACGTCGATTACGGTCCATAAGAATTTTGTTCTGTCGGAGACCGTTTATGCGCGTATGAGATGAATGTAGGTAGTCTCGTGTTCGTTGAGAGTGTGCATTGGCACGCGCATTTTCCCTTGCTCCATTTCGTCCCCTCGCCCCCGCCTCATCCCCCCGACCTTCGAAAGGAACCGGTGCACCATGCCCAAGGACCTGTACGAACTCGGAGAGGTGCCGCCCCTGGGCCACGTGCCCGCGCGAATGCACGCCTTCACCATTCGGCGTGAGCGCTACGGCGAGCCGCGCGACGCCTTCGCCCACGAGATCGTCCCCGTACCCGAGCTGCGGCCCGGGCACGTGCTCATCTGGACGATGTCGGCCGGGATCAACTACAACAACATCTGGGCGGCCAAGGGGCACCCCGCCGACGTCATCGCCGCGCGGGAGAAGGCCGGAGAGACGGAGGACTACCACGTCGGCGGTTCCGACGGGGCCGGGGTGGTCTGGGCCGTCGGCGAGGGGGTCAGCGGGGTCGAGGTCGGCGACCACGTCATCATCGCCCCCGGGCAGTGGGACGAGACCGCGGACGACATCCGCATGGGCGGCGATCCCATCGCCTCCAAGACCATGCGGGTGTGGGGGTACGAGAACAACCACGGGTCCTTCGGGCAGTTCACCCTCGCCCGCGACGTCCAGCTCCATCGCAAGCCCGCCGACCTTCCCTGGGACGTCGCCGGAGGCTTCCTGGTCAGCGCCGCCACCTCCTACCGTCAGCTCTTCGGCTGGGAGCCCAACGTGGTCCGTCCCGGGGACCCCGTCCTGATCTGGGGCGGCGCGGGTGGTCTGGGCACCTCGGCGATCCAGTTGGCGAGCATGGTCGGAGGCAAGCCGGTCGCCGTGGTCTCCACGGAGGAGAAGGCGAAGGTGTGCCGTGAGCTCGGAGCCGTGGGCACCATCCTGCGCACCGAGTTCGACCACTGGGGCCGTGTCCCCGACGAGGGCGACATCCAGGCCTACTCCGAGTGGATGCGCGGTGTGCGCTCCTTCGGGAAGAGGTTCTGGGCCGAGCTCGGGGAGCGGCGCGCCCCCCGCATCGTGTTCGAGCACACGGGTGCCGACACCCTGCCCACCTCCCTGTACCTGTGCGACAACTCCGGCATGGTGGTGATCTGCGGGGCCACCTCGGGCTTCCAGGCCGACGTCGACCTCCGATTCCTCTGGATGCGCCTCAAGCGGCTCCAGGGCTCCCACTTCGCCTCGCCGGCCCAGTGCCGCATGGTCATCGATCTGGTCGAGAGCGGGCGCCTCGACCCCTGTGTGACCCGCGTCGTGGGCTTCCACGAGATCGGTGAGGCCCACCAGCTCCTGCGGGACAACAGGCAGCCTCCCGGCAACATGGCCGCTCTCGTCAACGCCGCACCGGGCCAGACCGGCCTGTAGCGGATCGAGGGGGCGGGGCCGTCCTCGGGGGTGGAGGAAGACCCGGACGCGGGCCCGTCCGGGCCTCTCGCGGACCCGGTTCCTTGAGAGGATCGGGGTTTCGTCTCATCTTTCGAGATGAGGCGGAAAGGATTTTCGAGGTGGGGGAGAGGGGTCTCCGGGAGGCCTTCGAGGAAGTGCCCAGGTAGGCGGGGTGCGGAGGTTCCTTGGGGGAGTTGGGAAAGAAGGGAAGGTGTTGGTGGTCACAAGGTGATGACTCTTGGCGAGAACCGGACAAAATAGTGCAAATCGGACAAAAGGCTTCTGTTCGGGATGCTGATCCCACGCTGTTCGCGCACGTCACAAGGGTCTCGGGGGGTGCTTTTTCAGTGCTTCTTTGATTCTTCTGTCAAGGCGGGCGACCTTTGTTAGTCTGGCGAACCGAACGACGGTTCCCGGTGGAAGAGCAGGAATTGGGCGGAGTGCGTACTCTTGTCCTTCGGATCAGGGGTCCGGTCGCCGCTCGCGGCGACGGACGCCGAGGCCCCACCGAAACCGTCGAGGCGTTCCCCCGACGATCGGGACGCCTGGCCGCCAGGGACCGATCGTGGCCCCCGATGGCTTCCTCCCTGGTCAGGGCGGTGGTGCGGGGCCGCCGCCAATCCGCCCACCTGATTCGAGGAGACGAGATTGTGGCACAGGCGCAGTCACCGCATGAGCGCGATGACCTCCCCCTGGCCAAGATGATGTCGACGGAGGATGGGCGTGGAGCCAGGCGTGAAGGAAGGTTCCGCCGGGCCATCTCCCGGATGGTCAAGTCCCAGGAACCCCCGTCACCGGAGACCGAGCAAGGACATCCCGTGCATAAGCCCGTGCATCCGCACTCGCACAGCCCCGACCGGAAGTCGGACGGCGAGGAGACATCCGCGACGGAGCCCCCCACCGGACCCTTCTCCGCGTCCGCCGAGAACGGTTACCGCCCCACATCCCGGGTGAGCGTACCGAATCCCTACACGACCAGGCGGGTCGAGGTCGACGATGTCGACACCGGCGCCAATCCGGTCGGTCAGTGGCGCGGTGTCGGCCTCGACGAGCCCGAACCACGCAGCAAGCCCACCCTCGCCACCACGGACACCATGACCGAGACGCCCTCCTCACCAGAGAGCACAGAGCGGCCCGAGGCCCCTGTGCCCCCCACGACCGAACAGCGGCCGACCCCCGGCCCGTCCGCGCCCCCGGTCGAACCCGCGCGGCTCCTCGCCGAGCCCGCGCAGCGAACGCAGCCCCAGCCCCACCACCAGCCCACGGAGGTCGCGATGCCCGAGGCCTCCGGCGCCCCTCGCCCCGAAGCGGACCGCCCGATCCCGCAGGGAGCCCCCGCGCCCTCGTCCTACGCGGGCCCGAGCGAGCCCGCGTACGACCCGCGCGGCCAAGAGCCGCCGGCGCACCACCCGCAGCAGCCGGCCCCTCAGGGCCCGCCGCCCGCCTACGACCCCTACGCCCAGCAGGGTCACCCCTTCCAGGGGCACGTGCCCCCGGGCTACGGGCACCAGGGCCAGGGCTACCCGGCCCGGCACGAGCCGGCCCCCTACCAGCCGCAGCGGCACGAGGGCCACGCCCCGCCCGCACACTACCCGTCGCCCTACCAGCAGAGGGTCGACTACCCGGTCGTGCCGCCCTATCCCGCGCCGCAGCCGGCCCCGTACCCGCACCCCCTGGTGGCCTACCAGAACGCCTACCCGGCCCCCTACCAGCCGCCCGGCTACGTCCTTCCGGGACAGCCGGTGGTCTACCCGGGTCAGTTCCACCCCTACGGCCAGCCCGTCCAGCACGTCATCGTGCTCAGCGCGGGCCAGCAGCCGCAGGTGATCACCGCGGAGTCGGCCGCCACCCTCTTCGCCGAGCGGAGCGAGACCACGGCCTCCGAGGAGGTCGCCCAGAACAAGGCCCTGACCGGGTCGGAGTCGGTGGAGGAGTCCACCGACGAGTCCCGCGCGAAGACGGAGGAGGAGACGCCCTCCCCGAGCGCGGCCGAGGACATCGACTCCTCGACCGAGGTGGCTTCGGAGAAGGACGAGATCGCCAAGGCCAAGGCCGAGGTGGCCGAGGCCGTCTCCGAGGTGCTGCGCGACTCCAAGGGAGAGCTGCTCAACGAGGCGCTGGCCGGACTGGCCATGCGCGACCTCTCCCTGGTGGACGCCCTGCTGGAGATGGTCGAGTCCCTGGAGACCGACGCCCAGGACCCGGACCTGCTCGACAAGCTGTTCCAGATCGACAACTTCGCGACCCGTATGCGACGTAACGGGGAGAACCTCCTGGTGCTGACCGGGCACGACGGTGGAGAGTCCGACGCGCACGACGAGATCGTGCCCCTGCTCGACGTCGCACGCGCCGCGACCTCGGAGATCAAGGACTATCCCAGGGTCAGTCTGGGCAAGCTTCCGCAGACCTCCATCACCGGTCTGGCCGCCGACGACATCAGCCACCTGCTCGCCGAGCTCCTGGACAACGCCACCGCGAACTCCCCGGAGCACTCCCAGGTGGTGATCAGCGCCCAGGAGATGGACGACGGTCGCCTGATGATCATCGTCGAGGACGAGGGCGTGGGTATCCCCGAGGCCCAGCTGGTCGAGCTCAACAGCCGTCTGGACGGCGAGCCGGTCCTGGACGACGAGGTGCCCAAACACATGGGTCTGTACGTGGCCAGCCGGATCGCGCAGAAGCACGGTCTGGAGACCCGCCTGGAGTCCCGCTCCTTCCGCGGTGTCAGCGCCTACACGATCATCCCCAAGGATCTGCTCCGCGTGGCCACGACGAGACAGCCCGGCCAGGCCCGGACCTCCACGACCCCGGCGACCAACACCCCCGCGAGCCGTACCGTTCCGCAGCAGCCCTCCTACGGAGGCGGCGCGAACGGGACCACCGGCAACGGCGCCGGCGGCAACAGCGGCCCCAAGGCCTCTCCGGCGGCCTCGGGCGGGAACTCCTCGGTCACCTCCGCGGGACTGCCCCGTCGCAGCGCCACACCACACGGTTCCCCGCTGCGGATGATGCCGCACCCCGGGGCCCTCTCCGACAACCCGCCGCCCCCGCCGAAGGGCCGGGAGGACACCCCTCCCAGGCTCACCGGCGAGGCCCGAGCCGAACAGATCCGCGACGAACTCGGCGACTTCCTCGACGGAGAACGGGCGGCCCTCGAAGGCAAGGACCTCGAGGACGGCAAGGAATGACCTTCAGACCCAAGGCCCACACACGTGTGTGCGGGCCCATGATTCCCCCAGCGAACACACACTCGGCCGAGGCAGGTAGAGCGCAAGCATGACTGAACCCAACAACGACAGCGTCGAGAACTTCTCGTGGCTCATCGACCGCTTCGTCCGCGACGTGCGCGGTGTCGAGCATGCCGTGGTGGTCTCCTCCGACGGCCTGGTCCTCACCCACTCCAGCGACTTCCCCGAGGAGCACGCCGAGCAGCTCGCGGCGATCGCCAGCGGTCTGCACAGCCTCGCGGTGGGCGGTGCCGGACTGTTCCAGCGGGGCGAGTGCGAGCAGCTGCTGGTGCGTTTCAACCACGGCCATCTCTTCATCATGGCCATCAGTGACGGTTCCTGCATGGCGGTGCTGACCGCACCCGGTACGGAGCTGAAGATCGTCGGTTTCCAGATGGCCAAGCTCGTGGACAACGTCGCCCATGTGCTCACGCCGCAGCTGCGCTCGCAGCTGCGTGAGGTCATCCAGAACTGACGACGGTGTTTTCCGTAACGGTTCGGCAGGAATGAGGTTGCCTCGGCTATGAGTTTCCGAAGGCGAAGGAGTAATCGTGTTCGCCCGTTCACCTTCACGGGTGGGCGTACACGGTCGCGGCATCCGCTGATGGTGCAGACCCTGGTCTCGACGTCCGAGCCCGGGCAGGACCCTCCTGGCACCCTCATGCCGGAGTCGATCAATATCTACAAACTGTGCCGGGAGACCCGGTCTCTCGCCGAGGTCTCGGCCGAGCTGAACATCCCGCTGGGTGTCACCCAGGTTCTGGTCAGTGACCTGGCCGAGCAGGACCTGGTGTACATCCACCCGACCATCACCGGCAGCAGTCCGTCCGAAAACCAGGTTCTGGAGAGGGCTCTTCGTGGTCTCGAACGACTTTTCCAGTGACAACAGGTCGAATCGCAAGAAGATGTCGAGCAAGATCGTCATCGCCGGTGGCTTCGGTGCCGGCAAGACGACCTTGGTCCGCTCGGTGTCGGAGATTCCGCCGGTCACGACTGAAGCGATAATGACCGAGGCCAGCGTCGGACACGACGACACCTCGGTCACCCCCGACAAGACGACGACCACCGTCGCGATGGACTTCGGTCGCATCACCATCGACGACGAGTTGGTCATGTACATGTTCGGTACGCCGGGCCAGGCACGGTTCTGGTTCATGTGGGACGACCTCGTGCGCGGCGCGGTGGGCGCCGTCGTCGTGGTCGACTGCCGCAGGCTCGCGGACTCCTTCGACGCCGTCGACTACTTCGAGACGCAGAAGCGGATCCCCTACATCGTCGCGCTCAACAAGTTCGAGGGTCGTCTCGACTACACCTCTGAGCAGGTCCGTGAGGCCCTGGAGGTCAGTCCGGACGTGCCCATCATCGACTTCGACGCTCGGCACCGGATGTCCGGGGGCGACGTGCTCAAGACGCTGCTGAGGTACGCGCTGGAGCACAACCGGGCGAGCGAGCCCGTCGCCTGACGGGTGGGGGTCCGTCCTCCCACCGCCCCGTAGATTCCCAGGAAAGTTAGCGACATATGCGCAAGATCCTTATCGTCGGTGCCGGCCATGCCGGCCTGCACCTGGCCCACGGTCTCCTGACCCATGGCTACGACGTCACGGTGATCACGGGGCAGTCCTCACCGGAGATCAGGACCGGGAAGCCCTCCATCTCCCAGTTCACCCTGCCCACCGCCCTGGACTATGAGCGGAAGTTCGACCTCGACTTCTGGAGCGCCCTATCGCCCCAGATCCGCGAGCAGAAGCTGTTCATGTACGTCCAGGGGCAGGCCGTCGCCTCCCTACAGGGCCGCTCGCATCCGGGCAACGGCTACAGCGTCTCGGTGGACCGTCGGGTGAAGATGGCCGACTGGCTGGAGTTCTTCGAGGACCGGGGCGGCAGGGTGGTGATCCACGGGGTCACGGTGACCGACCTCGACTACTTCTCCCGGATGTTCGACCTGATCATCGTCGCTGTCGGCCACGGGGAGCTCGGCCAGCTCTTCGACGATGACGACAGTCGGTTCAGCGGTACCAGGCCGCGCGCCCTCGCGCAGGCCTACATGTACGACGTCTGGCCCGACCCGGGGGAGAACGAGAACCTCGGCTGGTCCGCCGTGACCCAGGAGGCGGGGAACATCATCTTCATCCCCATCCTGAGTCAGGAGGGGCCCTGCCACAGTCTGCTCATGGTCGACCAGAAGGGCGGCCCGATGGACGCCTGGCCGGACCGGCCGGGCCCGGAGGAGCAGCTGCGTCGGATGAAGGACCTGACGCGCAAGTACGCCCCGGACTTCTTCGAGAGGATCCGGGACGCGGTGCTCATCGATGGGCGCAGCACCCTGGTGGAGGATCTGACCCCGCAGGTGCGCAACCCGGTGGGCAAGCTGCCCTCGGGCGGCCGTGTCCTGGGTATGGCGGACGTGGTCGTGACGATGGACCCCTTCGTGGGGCAGACCTGGAACAACTCCACGCGCTGTGCCCAGGCCTACCTGGACAGCATCATCGAACACGGAGAGCGGCCGTTCGATGAGGAATTCCTGGTCGGAGCCTTCGACCGATTCTGGAAATTCGGACAGGACAATCAGATGTGGGCGGAGTTCGCCTCCACGATGTGGGAGCAGGACCTTCCCGAGCACATCTCCAGCGTCATGAACGCGGCCGCGCAGTACCAGGAGATCGCCGACCGGTGGATCCAGGCCTGGGACCAGCCCTCCGACTACCAGACGTGGCTCTTCGACAAGGAGGCCTCCCAGCGTTATCTGGAGGAGGTCAAGGCCCGTAACGGAGGATGACCCCTCGTCGTGGACCTCGGGTCCGCGGCCCGGCCCGGTGCCCGTTCGGGCGCCGGGCCTTTTCGCGTGTGCCGGGTATCACGGTGCCGGAGAGGTGGGCGGTGGGCCGAAGGCCGAAACGCCCGACCGAAAAAGTGCTCTCCATTGTCAGTCGTTGTGAGCAAGCGTTACGCTCATCGGGGTTGATGTCCATTTGTTCCTTAATGGCCTTTCGTGGGGTGGTTGCCGTTCTCCCCCGCACGTGGTCCCCTCCTTCGGGGCGAACGTGGGGCGGTGGCCGAATCCATGGCCCAAAGACCCTGGTCTGTGCAGATGCACGGGCATAAGCATGTTCTGTCCGCCGGATGGGACACCGCGGCGGGGACGACGGGACGGCCGAGAGTGAAAGGCAGCGATCGTGAGTGGCGCAGCGGACGGGGCCGTATCCCCTGATACCTGGCAACCCGTCGCCGTGGTCGGCCTGGCCTGTAGGCTCCCCGGAGCGCCGGAGCCGGAGGCCTTCTGGCGATTGCTCTCGGAGGGACGCGAGGCCATCTCCGCTCCTCCCGAGAGACTGGGGACGCTCTCGCCCGAACGCGGACACGACTGGGGCGGATACCTCGACGACGTGGCCGGTTTCGACGCACCCTTCTTCGGGCTCTCCCCGCGCGAGGCGGTGGCGACCGACCCCCAACAACGCCTCATGCTCGAACTGGGCTGGGAGGCGGTGGAGAACGCCCGGGTCGCGCCGGGCACCCTGCGCGGCAGCAGGGTGGGCGTGTTCGTCGGTGCGATCGGCTCCGATCACCATCTGCTCCAGGACCGGGGCGGTGCCGACGCGATCACCCGGCACACCCTCACCGGAACCCACCGGAGTCTGATCGCCAACCGTCTCTCCCACACCATGGGACTGCGCGGCCCCAGCCTGACCATCGACGCCGGACAGGCCTCATCCCTGGTCGGCGTGCACATGGCCGTGGAAAGCCTGCGTCGGGGGGAATCGGAGTTGGCGCTGGCCGGCGGGGTCAGCCTCATCCTCGTCCCGGAGAGCACCGAGGCGGTGGCCCGTTTCGGTGGTCTGTCCCCCGACGCGCGCTGCCACACCTTCGACTCCCGGGCCAACGGCTACGTACGAGGCGAGGGCGGGGCCGTCGTCCTGCTCAAACCGCTCTCCCGGGCCTTGGCCGACGGGGACCGCGTGCACGCGGTCGTCCACGGAGGCGCGGTCAATCACTCGGGCGCGGGCGAATACCTCACACGACCCACCGCGGCCGGCCAGGAGGCCGTCATCCGGGCCGCCTACGAGAACGCCGGCCAACGTCCCGACCGGGTCGGCTACGTGGAGCTGCACGGCACCGGTACCCCGGCCGGGGACCCCGTGGAGGCCAGGGCCCTGGGATCGGTCTTCTCCAAGGAACGTCCCGACCCCCTGCGTGTGGGGTCGGCCAAGACCAACGTCGGACACCTGGAGGGCGCGGCCGGCATCGTCGGTCTGGTCAAGACGGTACTGAGCCTGGACCATCAGACGTTGCCGCCCTCCCTCAACTTCGTCGAGCCCAACCCCGACATCGACCTGGAGGCCCTGCGGCTCTCGGTCCAGACCCGGCGCGAGCCCTGGCCGGGCCACGCGCCCTTGGCGGGGGTGTCGGCCTTCGCCATGGGCGGGACCAACTGTCACATGGTGTTGGGCCCGGCACCGCTCCCCGAACAGGGCACGGTGGACAACGGGGGATCGGGCGCGCGAGCCCTCGATCCGGTCCCGTGGGTACTGTCGGCCCGTTCGGAGACGGCCCTGCGCGAACAGGCCTCCGCCCTGCACGCGCACGTCTCCTCCCGGAAGGGGACCCGGGCCCAGGACGTGGGGCTGTCCCTGGCCATCACACGGGACGTCTTCGAACATCGGGCCGTGGTGTTCGCCTCTGGGGAGGGGAGCACACGGGAACTGGAGTCGGTCCTGCCCGAGGGGCAGACCCCCATGGACGCCGACACGCCGGGGCCGGTGCTGGTCTTCCCCGGCCAGGGCGGCCAGTGGGCCGAGATGGGACGTGATCTGCTGGCCGGCGACGGTGTGCTCGCCCGAGCCTTCGCGCAGCGGATCCGCGCGTGCGAACGCGCTCTGGAACCCCACGTGGACTGGTCGTTGACGGCGGTGCTGCGCGGTGACCCTCAGGCCCCGGCCCTCATGGGGGAGGGGGCCCGGGTGGACGTCGTGCAACCGACCCTGTGGGCGGTCATGGTGTCCCTGGCCCGGGTATGGGAGACGCTGGGCGTCCGTCCGGCCGCGGTGGTCGGCCATTCCCAGGGAGAACTCGCGGCCGCCTGTGTCGCCGGAGCCCTGACCCTGGAGGAGGCGGCGCGTGTCATGGCCCTGCGGGGGCGGGCCCTGACCGGGCTGGGCGGCAGCGGCGCGATGGCCTCCCTGGGGATGTCCGCGATCGAGGCCGAGACCCTCACGGAGAGCCTCCCCGACCTGTACCTGGCCGCCATCAACGGACCGAACGCCGTCGTGGTCTCCGGCGACCCCGACTCGGTGCGCGAGGCGGTGCGCCGCTGCGTGGACCAGGGGTTGCACGGGTCGATGGTGGACGTCGACTACGCGTCCCACTCGGCCCAGGTGGAGCGCATCCGCGCACGCCTGTTCTCCTACCTGGGGCGGGTGCGATGGCGGCGCCCCAAGGTGCCCTTCTACTCGACCCTCACCGGTCGTGAACTGGGCGAGGACTCCCCGGATCTGGACGCCTCCTACTGGTACTCGGGGCTACGCGAACCGGTGCTGTTCGCCCCGGCGGTGGCCGCGCTGGCCGGAGCCGGATACCGGACCTTCCTGGAGGTGGGACCGCATCCGGTGCTCTCCTACGGGATCCGACGGACGCTGGCCGAACAGGGGATCCGGGGACGGGTCCTGGAGACGTTGCGTCGCGGCGAGGGCGATCAGGCCCGTCTGCTGACGGCGGCCGCCCACGCCTTCACCGCGGGGGTGGACGTGGACTGGGCCGGCCTCTTCGAGGGGACCGGGGCCCGCCGTACCGATCTGCCCACCTACCGGTTCCAGCGTGAGCGCCACTGGCCGCGCACACCGGCGCGGCGCCCGGAGGGGGCCTCCGGCCGCTCCGACGACCTCCTGCCCGATCAGGGGGTGGAACTGGTCGACGGCCGCACCGTGTTCTCCGGGCGGATCGACGAGGCCCATCAGCCGTGGGTCCGCGATCACGGGATGCTCGGTCGCACGGTCCTCTCGGGAACGGCGGTGCTGGAGCTGGCCCTGCACGCGGGAGACGTGGTGGGCACCGGCGCCGTGGAAGGGCTGGACCTGACCGAACCGGTGCTGCTCTCCTCCGGAGACCGCACCACCCACGTGCAGGTGACCGTGGGCGCGGCGGCGGAGAACGGAACGCGCCAGGTCGAGGTGCACTCGCGAGGGACCGCGGACGGGGAGTGGGTCCACCACGCCCTCGGCACCCTGGCCCCGGACCGGGCCCGGAGGGAGATCGCCGAGCCCGCGGCCTGGCCGCCTCCGGAAGCGGTGACGGTCGACCTCGACCCGGACGAGGCCTATGGGCGGCTGGCCCGACGCGGTCACACGCACGGGCCCCTGAACCGGGGACTGCGCGAGGTCTGGCGTCTAGGCGACACCCTGCTGGCCCGGGTGGTCCTGCCCTCCGGGCACGGCCTGCCGTCCTCCGTCACCCGCTCCCTGCTGCTCGACACCTCCCTGCACGCGGTACTCCTCTTCGGACCGCGCACCGAGGGGCCGCCCCTGGTCCCCGTGGAATGGCGCGGGGTCCGGGTCCTCTCGGCCTCGGTCCCGACCGAGGCGCGGGTGGCCCTGGAACCGGTGGGCCCCGATCGCTATCGGGTCACCGTCACGGACCGCTCGGGCACCCCGCTGCTGGAGGCCGAACAGGTACGGCTGCGGTCGCTGGAGAGCGAGACCCTGCCCCCTCCCCAGGGGGAGGAGCCCGGCCTGTACCGCCTGTTCTGGGAACCGCTCTCCCTGCCCGAGAGCGACGGTCGGATGCCGGTGGGACTGGTCTCCCCGGCCGACCTGGCCGGAGGCGGACCGGTGCCCGACACGGTCTACGCCGAGCTGCCCGCCCGCGAGGTCTACGCCGAGCACGAGCCGGTGCCCGACGCGGTGAGCGAGGGGGTCGAGGCGGCGTTGGCGACGGTGCGGGAGTGGCTGACCGACCCGCGCACCGTGGACTCCCGCCTGGTCCTGATCACCTGGCGTGCCGTGGTGACCTCGGGGGAGGACCGCCTGGGCGGGCCGGCCGCAGCCCCCGTCTGGGGCGTGATCCGCTCCATCCAGCGCGAACATCCCGGCCGCGTGGTCCTGGTGGACTCCGACGGTTCGGAGGACTCCCACCGCGTCCTGGTCGACGCGGTGAGCACGGGACGTCCGCAGTTGGCGCTGCGTTCGGGGGCCGCCCTCGCGCCCCGTCTGGCCCCGGCGTGCGAACCGGATCGTCCGGTCCCGCCCTCCGCCGCCTGGCGCCTGGGGCCCGACCCCTCCGGCTCCGCGCGAGGACCGATCCTGACGGCCGCCCCCGAGGCGACCGCCCGACTCGACGCGGGTCAGGTGCGGATCTCCGTCCGCGCGGCCGGGGTCGGCCAGCGTGACGTCGCGGTCGGGCTGGGGCTGCTCGACGAACGGATGGGGCTGGAAGGGGCCGGCGTGGTCGTGGAGACCGCCGCCGACGTCACCGACCTGGCCCCCGGAGACCGTGTCATGGGGGTGTTCCGCGGAGCGCTGGGACCGCTGGCGATCGCCGATCGGCGCGCCCTGGTGCGGGTCCCCGAAGGATGGGACCTGGAACAGGCCGCCTCGGTACCGCTGTCCTTCCTGATCGCCTACCACGCCCTGGTGGACGTGGCCGGGGTCCGACCGGGCGAGAGCGTCCTGGTGCACTCGGCCGCCGGCGGGGTGGGTCTGGCCGCGGTCCAACTGGCCCGCTACATGGGTGCCCGGGTCTTCGGCACGGCCGCCCCGCACAAGTGGGCGCTGCCGGAGGAGTACGGAGTCCCGCCGGAGAACCTGGCCTCCTCACGCGACCTGGACTTCGAGGACCGGTTGCGCGCCGCCAACGGCGACCGCGGGCTCGACGTGGTCCTCAACTCCCTGACGGGTCGGTTCGTCGACGCCTCGCTGCGACTGTTGCGATCGCCCGCGGACGGGGCCGGAGTGGGCGGTCGTCTGGTCGAACTGGGTGTCACCGATGTGCGCTCGGAGGCCGAGGTGGCCGCGGCCCACCCGGGGCGGGGCTACCATCCGCTCGACCTGGCCGAGGTCTGCCCCGACCGGGTGGCCACGGTGCTCACCCGGGTCACGGAGCTGTTCGAGGCCGGAACCCTGCGCCCTCTGCCGGTCACCGTCTACGACGTGCACGACGCCCGTGAGGCCCTGGAGGCCCTGCGGCGTGGAGACCACGTGGGCCGCACCGTGCTGACCTTCCCCGAACCGTTTCCGGCAGGGGCGACCGTCCTGGTCACCGGGGGGACGGGGGAGATCGGACACCGGACGGCCCGTCACCTGGTCGCCGGATACGGTGTGCGCCATCTGACCCTCGTCGGGCCGGGCGGCGCCGCCGCGCCCGGTCAGGACGGCCGCACCGGCGAACTCCGCTCTCTGGGGGCCGAGGTCGAGGTCAAGGCCTGCGACGTGGCCGACCGGGAGGCCCTGTCCCGGCTCTTGGACGGATTGGAGCGTCCGTTGGGGGCCGTCGTCCACACGGAGGACGCCGTACTCGACGAGTCCGAACCGATCGACGGTGTGGCGGCGCTGAGGAACCGGGTGAACGCCCTCTGGAACCTGCACGAGCTCACCCTCGACCGGGAGCTCGGCTCCTTCGTCCTGTTCTCCTCTGCCGGAGGGGTGCTGGGCGCACCCGGGAGGCACCACTCGGCCGCCGCCGACGCCTTCTCCGACTCGCTCGCCCACCATCGGCGTGAGCGCGGTCTTCCGGCGACCTCTCTGGCCTGGGGCCGGTGGGGCGGGCTCGGACCGTCCTCGGAGAACCCCTGGGACGGGGGCGTGCTCGCCCCGATGCCGCCGGACCGGGCGCTCGCCAAGCTGGACGCGGCGCTGTACCTGGAATCCGATGTGTACGTTCCGGCCCTGGTGAACAAGGACGACGCCCCCGAACATCCGTTCCTGCCCGGGGTCGGTACGACCTCCGGCCGCGGCGGACCTCCGCGCGGCGGTGCCCGCCGGACGCGCAAGGGCCGATCCGGGCCGCCTGCCGAGCCGACACGTCCCGTCGTGGCCCCGCCTCCGCCCACCCCCTCGACGGAGCCGAAGGCGTCGCCCGAACGGCTGGCCTCCCTGTCCGAGGGAGAGCGCGAACGCGTGCTCCTGGGCAGGGTGCGGGCGCACACCGCGGAGGTCCTCGGTCACGCCGGGGTCGCCGCGGTCCCGGCCGACCGGTCCTTCCGCGATCTGGGGCTGGATTCGATGGGCGCGGTCGAACTGCGCAACCGCCTCTCGGGGGAGGTCGGTGCCCGACTGACCGCGACCGCCGTGTTCGATCACCCCAACCCTCGGGCCCTGGCCCGACTGCTCGCCGGTCTGGTCGCCCTCGGGGACACGCAGCGCGCCGAGGGAACATCGGCCCCCACGAAGGGGACCGCCACCGGGCCCACGCGGAATCCGAGCGCGGACGTCGATCACGATGTCGACGACATCGATGACATGGACGTGGACGATCTGCTGGATCTCGCCCTGGGGGCGGACCATCTTCCCGACGGTGAACAGGAGACCGCCGATGGCCACCGATAGCGACCAGAGCGCCAAGCTCGTCACAGCGCTGAGGTCGGCGTTGAAGGAGAACGCGCGCCTACGCGACCGCAACCGTGAGTTGGACACCCGGTCCGACCCGATCGCGATCGTCGGCATGGGGTGCCGGACCCCCGGGGGCGTCGACTCTCCCGAGGCGTTGTGGCGGCTCGTGTCCGAGGGACGCGAGGCGCTCTCCCCCCTGCCTCGTGACCGGGGCTGGGACCTGGACTCCCTTTCGGGGCACGATGGATCCACGCCGTCGTCCGCCACCGACCGGGGCGGTTTCCTCGACGGGGCCGCGGACTTCGACGCCGCCTTCTTCGGGATCTCCCCCAAGGAGGCGGCCGCCATGGAACCCCAGCAGCGACAGCTGCTGGAGGTGTCGTGGGAGGCTCTGGAGCGCTCCGGGATCGACCCCTCGTCCCTGGCCGGGACCGCGACCGGCGTCTACATGGGCGTCACCGCGGCCGAGTACGGCCCGCGCATGTCGGAGGGGCCCGAGGACGGTCACCTGCTCACGGGGACCACGCCCAGCGTCGCCTCGGGGCGGATCGCCTACCTGTTGGGGTTGGAGGGACCGGCCCTGAGCGTCGACACGGCCTGTTCCTCCTCACTGGTCGCGGTCCATCTGGCGATGCGCGCCCTGCGCGAGGGCGAGTGCACGCTGGCCCTGGCCGGAGGAGCCACCGTCATGGGCACCGCCGGGCTGCTCGCCGAGTTCACCCGTAAGCGGGGACTGTCCGCGGACGGTCGCTGCAAGGCCTTCGGGGAAGGGGCCGACGGCACCGGTTTCTCCGAAGGCGCCGGTGTGGTGGTACTGGAACGGCTCTCCGACGCCCGCCGCAACGGGCATCGCGTACTGGCCCTGCTGCGCGGCAGCGCCATCAATCAGGACGGGGCCTCCAACGGGCTGACCGCGCCCAGCGGGCCGGCCCAGGTACGGGTGGTCCGGTCGGCCCTGGAGGACGCGGGGCTCGGCCCGACGGACGTGGACGCAGTGGAGGCGCACGGCACCGGTACCACCCTGGGCGACCCCATCGAGGCCCAGGCGCTCATCGAATCCTACGGCGTCGACCGCGAACGTCCCCTGCTCCTCGGTTCTCTCAAGTCCAACATCGGTCACACCCAGGCCGCCGCGGGGATCAACGGGCTCATCAAGGCCGTGTGCGCGTTGCGGGCCGGCGTCATGCCGCCCACCCTGCACGCCGACACCCCTACACCGCATGTGGACTGGGGCCGGGGCACGGTCCGCGTGGCCTCTACCTCCCACCCGCTGACCGGGGACGACCGTCCCGCCCGCATGGGGGTCTCCTCCTTCGGGATCAGCGGCACCAACGCCCACGCGATCGTCGAGGCGGTCGTCGAGGACGACCCCGCGGACGAGCGCACGGGCGGGAGCGCGCTCCTGCCCTTCGCGCTCTCTGCCCGCACCGAAGCGGCCCTGCGGGAACAGGCCCTGCGTCTGCGTTCGTACCTGGCCGACGGCGGAGAGCACGCGGCGACGGTCTCCCTCGCGCGCACCCTGGCCGTGGGGCGTTCGCGTATGGAGCACCGGGCGATCGTCCTGGCCGACGGCCGGGACACCCTGTCCGACGCACTCGACGCCTTCGCCTCCGGGACCCCCGACACCCGGGTGGTGTCCGGTCGGTCGGCCCAGGGCGGGGTGACGGCGTTCGTCTACTCCGGCCAAGGGGCCCAACGCGTCGGTATGGGGCGTGAGCTGCACCGGAGGTATCCGGTCTTCGCCACGGCCCTGGACGAGGTCGTCGACGCCTTCGACCGCCACCTGGAGAGGCCGCTGCGTTCGGTCATGTGGGCCGAACCCGGCACTCCGGAGGCGGACCTGCTCGACGAGACCCTCTACACCCAGGCGGGCGTGTTCGCCTTCGAGGTCGCGCTCACCCGCCTGTTGGAGTCGGCGGGCCTGACACCCGACTACGTGATCGGACACTCCATCGGCGAACTGGCGGCCGCGTACGTGGCCGGAGCGTTCTCCCTGGAGGACGCCGTCACCCTGGTCGCCGCGCGCGGCCGCATCATGCAGGCCCTGCCCGAAGGCGGGGTCATGGTCGCGGTCCAAGCGGGGGAGGAGGAGGTCCGCCGAGCCCTGGAGGACGTCGAGGGGGTCGTCTCCCTCGCGGCCGTCAACTCTCCCGAAGGCGTGGTGCTGTCCGGAGAGGAGGACGCCGTGCTCACCGTGGCCGGGGCGTTCTCCGACCGAGGACGCCGCACCCGCCGTCTGCCCGTGCGCCGCGCCTTCCACTCGGCACTCATGGACCCCGTCCTCGCCCCCTTCGCGCGGGCCGCCGACCAGGTCTCCTACCAGCGGCCTCGGATCCCGCTGGTGTCGAACCTGTCCGGTGGCCGGGCCGGGGACGAGATCCTCGAAGGCGACTACTGGGCGCGCCACGTGCGCGAGGCGGTCCGCTTCGGCGACGGCGTCGCGTATCTGAGCGAGGCCGGGGTCACCGAGTTCGTCGAGGTGGGTCCGGACGGTTCCCTCGGTTCCATGGTGATGTCCTGCCCGGTCGCCGAGGGGGCGGAGGTCACCTCCCTGTTCGGACGGAGCCGCTCCGAGGAGGTCCTTTTCGTCGAGGGGCTCGCGGCCCTGTACACCCGCGGCGTCGAGGTGGGCTGGGGGGCGCTGTTGCCCGAGGGGCGGCTCCTCGGTGACCTGCCCACCTACCCCTTCCAGCGCCGTCGTTACTGGATGAACCCGCCGAACGAGGGACGCGTCGTCGTCGAGACCGGCGCCGCCACGTCCTCTCCGGTCGGGGAGGAACCCGGGGAACGCCACCTCGACGCGTCGACCTACCAAGAGGAATGGGTCCGCGCCACAGGCGAGGGTCGTGCGGCCTCCACCGGAGCCTGGCTGCTGTTCGCCTCGGAGGAGGGGGACCCGGCCCTCAAGGAGTGCGTCCTCGACCTCGAAGGACACGGACACCGGGTCCGGGTCCTCCCGGTCCCGGACGGGGCGGACCGGGCCGGGACGGCGGAGTCCGTCGCCCGGGTCGAGGCGGAGATCGGCCCACTGACCGGGGTCGCCCTGGTCGCCACGTCGACGGGGCCCGACGACGGACCCTCGACCCCGTCCCTCTCCCGGGACCATCGGACCGCGGTCGCCCTCCTCCAAGGGCTCGGCGACCTCGGAACCTCGCTTCCCCTGTGGTGCGTCACCCGGGGCGCGGTCGCGGCCGGCGGCGCTCGGGTGGTCGATCCCGGGGCCGCTCTGATCTGGGGCCTGGGCCGGGTCGCGGCCCAAGAGCACACCGACCGTTGGGGCGGTCTCGTCGACCTGCCCTCCGTGGAGGAGTCGGGCGCGGGAGAGACCCTCGGGGCGGTTCTGCGCGGCGGGGTCGCACCCGAGGAGGACCAGCTCGCGATTCGGGAGAGGAACGTCCTCGTCCGTCGCCTCGTGCACGCCCCGCTCGACCGGACCCCCGCGGTCCGTGACGGCTCCCCCTCGGGAACCGTGCTCGTCACCGGTGGTACCGGGGGACTCGGAGCGCATACGGCGCGCCGACTCGCCGAACGGGGGGCCGAACACCTGCTCCTGCTGAGCCGGAGGGGGAAGGACGCTCCGGGGAGCGAGGAGCTCTTGGCCGAGTTGAGGGCCGCGGGGGCCCGGGTGAGCCTCGTCGCCTGCGACGTGGCCGACCGTTCCGCCCTGGCCGCCGTCCTGGAGGAGATCCCGGAGGAGGCCCCTCTCACCGCGGTCTTCCATACGGCCGCGGCGCTCGACGACGCCTCCCTCGACGACCTCGGCCCCGAACAGATCGGCCGAGCCCTTCGGGCCAAGGCGGACGGTGCCGTGAACCTGCACCTCCTGACCCGGGACCACGACCTGTCGACCTTCGTCCTGTTCTCCTCGGTGGCGGCGGTCTTCGGGGTGACGGGGCAGGGCAACTACGCCCCGGGCAACACCTTCTGTGAGGCGTTCGCCCACTACCGCAGGGGGCTGGGCCTGCCCGCGACCTCCATCGCCTGGGGCACCTGGGCGGGGGCCGGGATGGCGGACGACGAGGTCGTGGCCGAACTCCTGCGCGGACACGGTCTGCCCCCGATGGACCCCCGACGCGCGGTGGGCGCCCTGGACCGGGTGCTCGAACGCGATCTCACGGCGCTCGCCGTCGCCGACATCGACTGGCCGAGGTTCCGTGCGGCCTTCACCGCGGCTCGTCCGAGTCCGCTCATCGAGGGGATCGACCCCCACGAAGGTCGGGGCGGGGACACCGACGGGTCCGCCTCGGGCCCCGGGCGTCTGCGCGACCGGCTCTCGGAGCTCGGCCGCCCGGACCGGGAGCAGGCCCTCATCGCGCTCGTTCGTGACCAGGTGGCCGTGATCCTCGGTCACGGAAGCGGGGAGGAGGTGGAGGTGGACCGGAACCTGAAGGATCTGGGGATGGACTCGGCCGCGGCGGTCATGCTCCGCGGCAGGCTCGCCGGCCTGACCGGCCTGCCCCTGCCAGCCGCGCTCGCCTTCGACCATCCCACCTGTGAGGCCCTGGGCCGTACGGTCGAGGAACGGATGTTCGGGGACTCCGAGCAGGTGGTGATGGAGCGGCTCGACGGTCTGGAGTCGGCCATGGGCGAGTACGACGGTTCGGGGGAAGGGCGGGAGGCCGTGGTCGAACGCCTTCGCGACCTGCTGCGCCGCTGGTCCCCCGAGGAATCACGTCCCACCGCCACCGACCGAGAGGTCGAGTCGGCGTCCCGAGAGGAGCTCTTCGCCCTCATCGACGAGACGCTGAGCGACTGACCCCGACCCCGCGACGGCGAGGACATGGGCCGGGACGCCCCCAGGGCGCTCCCGGTCCCGCTCGCGGGCGCCCGAGACCACCATCCAACGCGAACCCCCGTGCCTGGCCACCAGCGCGCGGGAAGACGAAGCGGTGAGGCAGAAGCAATGACCGACGACGCCCGGCTCCTCGACTACCTCAAACGGGTCACGACCGACCTGCGCCGAACGCGCTCGGAGCTCGACACGCTCAAGGAGCGGGACTCCGAGCCGATCGCGATCGTGGGGACGGGATGCCGCCTGCCCGGCGGCACGGACACCCCCGACGCCCTCTGGGACCTGCTCGACGCCGGAGAGGAGGTGATCGGGGGACTGCCGACCGACCGGGGGTGGAACCTCGACGACATGCTCGGGCGCCCGGGCATGTCCCGGAGGGGCGGTTTCCTCAGGGACGCCGCGGGCTTCGACGCCGGGTTCTTCGGGATCTCCTCCCGAGAGGCGGAGGCGATGGACCCGCAGCAACGGCTGATGCTGGAGGTGACCTGGGAGGCCCTCGAACGCGCCGGTATCGACCCGGACTCCTTGAGCGAGAGCCCCACCGGCGTGTTCACCGGCATCAGCATGGTCGACTACGCCGGAGCCCTGACCTCCGGGACCCACCCCGTCCCCCCGGGAGCCGAGGGGTACCTGATGGCCGGAACGGCCCCCAGCGTGGCCTCGGGCCGGATCGCCTACACCCTGGGGCTCCACGGCCCCGCGTTGACCGTGGACACGGCCTGTTCCTCCTCCCTCGTGGCCATCCACCTGGCGGCTCGTGCCCTACGACGGGGCGAGTGCTCCCTCGCGCTGGCCGGAGGCGCGACGGTCCTGACCGGTCCGAGCCTGTTCACCGAGTCCGCGAAACAGGGCGCGCTCTCCCCGGACGGTCGCTGCAAGGCCTTCGGTGAGGGGGCCGACGGAACCGGCTTCGGTGAGGGGGCCGCCGTCGTCGTGCTGGAACGGCTCTCGGACGCCGTCCGCAACGGTCACCGGGTCCTCGCCGTCGTCCGAGGCGGAGCCGTGAACCAGGACGGGGCCTCCAACGGGCTGACCGCGCCGAACGGCCGGGCCCAGGTACGGGTCCTGCGCGAGGCCCTCGCCGACGCGGCCCTGACCGTCGACGACATCGACGTGATCGAGGCCCACGGCACCGGGACGCGTCTGGGCGACCCGATCGAGGCCGGGGCCCTGCTGGAGGTGTACTCCCGGAGGCGGACCCCGGACCCGCTGTGGCTCGGGTCGGTGAAGTCGAACCTGGGCCACACCCAGGCCGCGGCGGGCGTGGCGTCCGTCATCAAGATGGTGTCGGCCCTGGAGCACGAGAGGCTCCCCCGCACCCTGCACGCCGACGAGCCCTCCCCCTTGGTGGACTGGTCCTCGGGGCCGGTCCGAGTACTGAACGAGCCGGTGTCGTGGCCTCGCGGCGAGCGTCCGCGCCGGGCCGGGATCTCCTCGTTCGGGATCAGCGGCACCAACGCGCACCTGATCGTCGAGGAGGCGCCCACGAACGAGGACGCGGAGCCCGCGCCCCCGCGGCCCCCGCTGATCCGGGGCGGTCGCGTGTGGCCGCTGTCCGCCCGCGGTGACGGGGCCCTGACCGAACAGGCCGACCGACTGCGCACGAGCCTGGAGGGGGCCGACCGTTCGGTCGTCTCCGGCGCCGCGCGGACCCTGGCGACCGCGCGCCCCCACTTCTCCCAGCGGGCCGCGGTGGTCGGCGGTGACGAGGAACGGTTGTTCGAGGGGCTTCGCGCCCTCGCGGCCGGAGAGTCCTCGGAACGGGTGGTCACCGGTCGCGTCCCCCGGAAGGGGCGTGGCCGTCCCGTGTTCGTCTTTCCCGGTCATGGAGGCCAGTGGGAGGGTATGGCGAAGGAGCTGCTCGACGCCTCGCCGCTCTTCGCCGAGTCCATCGAGGAGTGCGAACGCGCCCTGGAGCCGTACGTCGACTGGTCCTTGAAGGCCGTCCTTCGGGGAGAGCCGGGGGCGCCTCCGCTGCTCGGCGAGGGGTCCCGGGTCGAGGTGCTGCAACCCGCGTCGTGGGCGGTCCTGGTGTCCCTGTCACGCCTGTGGCGGGCGGCGGGCGTGGAACCCGCCGCCGTGGTCGGTCACTCGCAGGGCGAGGTGGCCGCCGCCTGCGCGGCCGGCATCCTCTCCCTGGAGGACGGGGCCCGGGTCGCCACGTGCCGTAGCGGTGTCCTGCGCGAACTGGCCGGAGAGGGCGGGGCCGCGGTGGTCTCCCTCGGAGCCGGTCGGACCGCCGAACTGGTGGCGCCCTGGGGCGACCGGATCGGCGTGGCCGGGGCCAACGGTCCGGAATCGACGGTGGTCACCGGGGAAGGGGGCGCGATCGCCGAGTTCGTCGAATGGTGCGAACACCACGGCGAACACGCGCGCGCCTTCGACGTGGACTACACATCGCACTGCTCCCTGGTGGACCGGGTCGAGGACCGTATGCGTTCCGGTCTCGCCGGTATCGCTCCGCGGGCGGGCGACGTGCCCTTCTACTCCACGGTGGCGCCCCGACCCACCCTGGAACCGGGGGACGAGCCGGAGGAGCGGCCTCTGGACGGAGCCTCCCTCGACGCCGATTACTGGTACCGCAACCTGAGGCACGGTGTGCTCCTGGAACCGGTGATCCGCCGTCTGGTGGAACGGACCGACGCGTTCGTCGAGATCGGTCCGCACCCGGTCCTCTCCGTACCGATCAGGCAGACACTGGAGGCGACGGGGAATGCCGACCGGCCGGTCGTGCACACGCTCCGACGGGGAGAGGACTCCGCGGAACGCTTCGCCAAGGCCCTGGCCGAGGCGCACTGCGTCGGTGTCGACATCGACTGGGGTCGAGTCCTCGGGGACGAGGAGAAGGCCCCGACGCCGGCCGAACTTCCCACCTACCCCTTCCAACACGAGCGGTACTGGATCGAGACCCCCAAGGGAACGGCCGACCCCGAGGCCCTGGGGCTCCAGAGCGCGGACCACCCCCTCCTCGGGGCGCGCGTCCCGGTGGCGGGCACGGGGCAGGTCCTGCTGACCGGCTCCCTGGATCCCGCCAGGACCACCTGGCTGGCCGACCACGGCCTGTCGGGCCGTGTCCTGCTCGCCGGCTGCGCGACCGTGGAGATGCTCCTGCACGCCGGTCGACTCTGCGACGGCCCGGAGATCGCCGACCTGACCCTGCACACCCCCTTGGAACTGGACGAGGACGGGACCGCGGTCCAGGTCGTCGTCGACGGGCCCGACGTTCGGGGCCGACGCGGGGTGCGTGTCCTGTCCGCCTCCGCCGACGGCCGGACGTGGACCGTGCACGCCGAAGGCGGACTCGCACCCGCCACCGGCGCCGAACCGATCGCGGCGACGCTCCCCGGACCGGAGGCCCGGCCCCTGCCCGCGCAGGACGCCTACGCCTTCTTCGAGACCCAGGGGATCCACTACGGCGAGTCCTTCCGCGGCCTTCGGAAGGCGTGGGCCGACTCCGAACGGGTGTGGGCCGAGATCGCCCTGGACACGCCGCCCTCGGACGCCCACGCCATGGCGGGCCCCCACCCGGCCTTGCTGGACGCCGGGTTGCAGGCGCTCATGCTGCGTCACCTGTTCGACGGCTCCCGTGCCCGCCGGCTGATGCCCTTCGGGTGGAGCGGGGTCCGTCTGCACGCCACCGCCACCCCCTCCCGCGCGCGGGTCGAGCTCACGGAGACCGGCCCCGACGTCTACCGGGTCCTGGTCACCGACCCCGAGGGCACGCCCCTGCTGTCGGTGGACGAACTGACCGTGCGCGAGGCCCCTGCGGACCGGGACACCGGGAACGGGGCGCTCTTCCGGCAGGTGTGGGAGGGGCCCATGGGCCCGCGGGAGGGCACGACCGTTCCCGAACCGGGCCGATGGGTCCTACTCGGTGGAGAGCCCCTGGACGGGGTGCCCCACCACCGTGACCTCCAGGCTCTGAGGGCCGAGCTGGACGGTGGAGCGGCCGCCCCCGAACTGATCCTCTGGGAGGCGGGGGTGGACGAGGGCGTCGAACCCGCCCGGGTCCTCTCCGAACTGCGCCGTACCCTGGCGACCCTGCGAGGATGGCTGGACGACGAACGTCTCGCCGCGACGAGGTTCCTCGTCCTCACCCGGGGCGCCGTCCATCCGACGGACGACGACGAGGCCCCGCGCGCCAACCCCGTGGGCGGAGCGGTATGGGGTCTGGTGGCCTCCGCCGACACCGAACACCCGGGCCGATTCCTCCTGCTGGACACCGACCGGACCACCACGTCCCTCGTGGCCGAGGCGGTCGGGGCCGGCGAGCCGCGTCTGGCCGCCCGGGGCGGCCTACTGTACGCGCCGCGCCTGGCCGAGACCGAGCCGGAGGGGGAGGGCTTCACCCTGCCGATCCGCGAGCCCTCCTGGCGCCTGCGTACCGAGGGCGGAGGGGTCGTCGACGGCATCGACGCCGTCCCCGACCCGGACCAGTGGCGGGCCCTGGAACCCCGGGAGATCCGCGTGGCGGTACGGGCCGCCGGAGTCAACTTCCGCGACGTCCTGATGTGCGTGGGGATGTATCCCGAGCCGGGCAACATCGGCAACGAGGGATCCGGTGTGGTCCTGGAGGTCGGACCGGACGTCGAGGGCATGGTCCCCGGCGACCGGGTCATGGGGCTGTTCCCGGGGGCGTTCGGGCCGGTCGCGGTCGCCGACCACCGCTATCTGACGAAGGTCCCCGAGGGATGGGACCACGCCGACGCGGCGGCGCTCCCGGTCGTCTACCTGACCGCCTACCTCGCGCTGGTCGAGGAGGCCGACCTGAGGACGGGGGAGACCCTGCTCGTCCACTCGGCGGCCGGCGGCGTCGGTCTGGCGGCCCTGGGCATCGCCCGTCACCTGGGCGTGCGCGTCCTGGCGACCGCCAGCCCGGAGAAGTGGGACCTGCTCAGGGAGGCCGGGCTCGGCGAGGACGAGATCTCCGGCTCCCGCGACCTCGACTTCGAGGAACGGTTCCGCGCGGTGGCCGGCGGCGTGGACGTGGTGCTCAACTCCCTCACCGGTGAGGCGATCGACGCCTCCCTGCGACTGCTGAGGCCCGGAGGGCGCTTCGCCGAACTGGGACGCAACGAGCTGCGCGACCCCGAACGGATCGCGGCCGAACACGACGGAGTCCGGTACCGCGCCTTCAACGTGCTGGAGCTGGGCCCCGACCGGATCCAGCGCGCCTTCGACGCGCTGGTGCCGCTCTGGGAGAGCGGGGCCCTGCCCGCCATCCCGATCACCCGCCATCCGATCGAGAACGCGGTCGAGGCCTTCCGGGTCATGCAGCAGGGACGGAACGTCGGAAAGATCGTCCTGGAGCAGTCCACCCGCTTCCGCCCGGGCGGCACGGTGATGATCACCGGAGGGGTCGGCCGACTCGGCGTGCTGTTCGCACGCCATCTCGTGATCCGTCACGGTGTCCGGGAACTGCTCCTGCTCGGACGCAAGGGGATCGAGACCCCCGGCGCACGTGAACTCGTCGCCGAGCTGGAGGTCCTCGGAGCGCGTGTGCGGATCGAGGCCTGCGACGTCGCCGACGAGGACCGTCTCGCGGAGGTCCTGGCCGGTGTCCCGGAGGAGCACCCGCTCACCGCGGTGGTGCACGGGGCGGCCCGGATCGACGACGCGACGGTCGCCGGTCTGACCGAGGAGACCATGGAGCGGGTGCTCCGTCCCAAGGTCCAAGGCGCGTGGAACCTCCACAGGCTGACCGCCGACCTCGACCTGGACGCCTTCGTCCTGTTCTCCTCCGCCGCCGGTGTGCTCGGCAACGCCGGACAGTCCGCCTACGCCGCGGCCAACTCCTACCTGGACGTCCTGGCGCGGCACCGCCGTGAACAGGGTCTTCCGGCGCAGTCGCTGGCCTGGGGGCGTTGGGGCGATGGAAGCCAGGTGTGGGAGGAGCTGGACGAGGTCACGACCGCGCGCATGTCCCGCGTGTGGGGTATGGAGGCCATCGAGGAGGACGAGGGACGCGCTCTGCTGGACGCGGCCCTGGCCACCGGACACGCCCACGTGATCCCGCTCCCGCTCGACCTGGCCGGGCTCCGGGGACGGGCGGCCACCGGGGGCTCGATCCCCGCGATCCTTCGAGGGCTGGTGACGATGCCCGCCGACGGAGCCGGGGGGACGGTCGGGCACGACACCGCCGAACGGGTGCGCGCCGCCCGCCCCGGCACGGAGCGCAGGGAACTGTTCACCCGTCTGATCGGCGAGCGGGCCGCCGAGATCCTCGGTCATCGAGAGGGTTTCGGAGCAGACCGGGACTTCCTGGAGTCCGGGTTCGATTCGCTCACGGCGGTCGAACTCCGGAATCACCTCCAAGAGCTCAGCGGGACCCACCTGCGCTCCTCCCTGGTGTTCCAGTACCGGTCGCCCCGTTCCCTGGCCGAGTACGTCGACGAGCGGATGAGCGAGGACGTCACCGACGCCCCGTCGTCGGCTCCGGAGGAGACGGAGGGCAACGGCAGCATCGTCGGCCTCTTCCTGGAGGCCTGCGAGTCGGGGCGTCACCAGGACGCGATGAGTCTGGCCGTGACGGCGTCGAGGGCGCGGAAGGTCTTCACCGACCGGGACGCCCCGGTGGTCCGGGCCACCGCCCTGGCGTCGGGGGAACGTGAGCCCGTGCTGATCTGCCACCCGTCGCTGGTGATGACCTCGGGACCCCAGGAGTTCTCCCGGTTCGCCACCACCTGGCACGGCCGACGCGACCTGTACTCCCTGTCCGCTCCCGGCTATCTTCCCGGAGAACCCCTCCCCACCGACCTGGACACCTTCGTCCGGTTGCAGACGGAGGCCACCCTGGAGGCCGCCGGAGGACGCCCGTTCGTCCTGGTCGGCCGCTCCTCGGGGGGATGGGCCGCGCACGCGGTCGCCGAGGAACTGGTCAGGAGGGGGACCCCCGCCACCGGCCTGATCCTGCTCGACACGGCCTACCCCGGGGACGCCGAACTCCTGCCGCTGGTCACCGAGTTCGTCACCGAGCGGGCCAGTGAGTTCGAGCTCATGGACACCACGAGGCTCACCGCCATGGGCGCCTACCTCGACCTCTTCGCCGACTGGCGGCCGAGCATGACCGTGCCCGGCACGGTCCAGCTACGACCCACCAGTCCGGTGGTGACCTCCACCGGGGCGAAGTTGGCGATGGACTGGGTCTGGCCCGGAGAGCACACCCGGGTCGACGTGCCCGGCGACCACTTCACCATGCTGGAGGAGCACGCGGCGGCCTCCGCCGTCGCGGTGGAGGAGGTCCTCGGCGGCGACCGGGGCTGAGCCCGGTCCGGGCCCTGGACGTGCCCCGGACATGACGTCTCTCCCCGCGGGGCCTCTCGGTGTCGACACCGAGAGGCCCCGTTCTCGGTGAGGCCTCTCCTCGGAACAAACCGTCCCTCGGAGGCGTTCTCAACGAGGTGCGCCCGGGGGCCGCCCCCGGCCCGGAGCCGCCCGCGCCGTCCGGCTCCACCGGCCGGCCCCGTGTCGGCCCGCCCACCGGGAAAACCGGTTGCGGTCCCTCTTAACCTTGAGTACTGATGAGCACCACCACGCCCGCGCGCTCGTCCGCGCACACATCCTCCTCCGACGCGGATCCTCTCCGCTCCCGGTTGCGGGGCCTCATGCCCGCGGACCGTCACCGGCTCCGTCGACGTATCGACGGACTGGCCAAGATCCGCGACGAGCGCCGCCGCGCCTCCGTGCGGAACGACATCGCCGAGGACATCGACCGAGCGCGGGTCCGCGTCGAGTCGCGTCGTGAGTCCGTCCCCGAACTCCACTACCCCGAGGCGCTGCCGGTCAGCGCCCGCCGCGAGGACATCGCCGAGGCGATCCGCGACCATCAGGTCGTCATCGTCGCCGGTGAGACCGGCTCGGGAAAGACCACCCAGCTCCCCAAGATCTGTCTGGAGCTGGGCCGCGGCGTCATGGGCACGGTCGGTCACACCCAGCCGCGTCGGCTGGCCGCCCGCACGGTCGCCGAGCGCATCGCCGACGAGATCGGCACCCCCCTGGGCGAGACGGTCGGCTACAAGGTCCGCTTCACCGACTCCTCCGGCGACAACACCCTCGTCAAGCTGATGACCGACGGCATCCTGCTCGCCGAGATCCAGCACGACCGGATGCTGCGCCAGTACGACACCCTCATCATCGACGAGGCGCACGAACGCAGCCTCAACATCGACTTCCTGCTCGGGTACCTCAAGCAGCTCCTGCCCAAGCGTCCCGACCTCAAGGTGATCATCACCTCGGCCACCATCGACCCCGAACGGTTCTCCCGCCACTTCGACGACGCCCCCATCGTCGAGGTCTCCGGGCGCACCTACCCCGTCGAGGTCCGCTACCGGCCGATCACCGACGAGATCCTCGACCCGGACGAGAAGAACCCGGGCGGGGGCACCGACAAGGACCAGACCCAGGCCATCCTCGAGGCCGTCGACGAGCTGTCGGGGGAGGCCCCCGGCGACATCCTGGTCTTCCTCAGCGGGGAACGCGAGATCCGCGACACCGCCGAGGCCCTGGAGAAGAAGAGACTCCGCGGCACCGAGATCCTCCCCCTCTACGCCCGCCTGTCGGTGGCCGAGCAGCGGCGCGTCTGGTCCTCGCACGGAGGACGCCGCATCGTCCTGGCCACCAACGTCGCCGAGACCTCGTTGACGGTGCCGGGCATCAAGTACGTCATCGACCCGGGCACCGCGCGCATCTCCCGCTACTCCCATCGCACCAAGGTGCAGCGGCTGCCGATCGAGGCGATCTCCCAGGCCTCGGCCAACCAGCGCAAGGGCCGCTGTGGTCGTGTGTCCGAGGGCATCTGCATCCGGCTGTACTCCGAGGAGGACTTCCTCTCCCGCCCGGAGTACACCGACCCCGAGATCCTGCGCACCAACCTGGCCTCGGTCATCCTCCAGATGGCCTCCCTCGGGCTGGGCGACGTCGCCGCCTTCCCGTTCGTGGACGGCCCCGACCACCGTCAGATCAAGGACGGCGTCAACCTCCTCACCGAACTGGGGGCCCTGCACCCCGAACCCGCGGGCGGGCAGGGGCGGAAGCGCCGCCTCACCCCGACGGGTCGCCGCCTGGCCCAGTTGCCCATCGACCCTCGCCTGGGCCGTATGGTCCTGGAGGCCGAGAAGCGCGACTGTCTGGCCGAGGTCATGGTCATCACCTCGGCGCTGTCCATCCAGGATCCGCGCGAGCGCCCCACCGAGAAGCAGCAACAGGCCCAACAGGCCCACGCCCGGTTCGTCGACAAGGAATCGGACTTCCTGGCCTTCCTCAACCTCTGGAACCATCTGCGCGAACGGCAGCGCGAGCTGTCCGGCAACCGGTTCCGCAAGGAATGCCGTGAGGAGTTCCTGAACTATCTGCGCGTCCGTGAGTGGCAGGACATCCACTCCCAGCTCAAGCAGGTCCTGCGGCAGATGGACATCGAGGTGCCGCCCCTGCGCGAGGAGGCCGCCGACCCGCGCGCCGTCCACATGTCGCTGTTGGCCGGTCTGCTCTCCCACGTCGGTCTGAAGGACCCGGAGAAGCACGAGTACCTGGGCGGACGAGGGGCGCGCTTCGCGATCTTCCCCGGATCGGCCCTGTTCAAGAAGCAACCGCGCTACGTGATGGCCGCCGAACTGGTGGAGACCTCCAAGCTCTGGGGTCGCATGGTCGCCAGGATCGAGCCCGAGTGGGCCGAGGAGCTCGGCGCGGACATCGTCAAGCGCTCCTACAGCGAGCCGCACTGGGAACGTAAACGCGGCGCCGTCATGGCCTTCGAACGGGTCACCCTGTACGGGGTGCCGATCGTGGTCCAGCGCAAGGTCTCCTACGGCCGGATCGACCCCGAGCTCTCCCGTGAGCTCTTCATCCGGCGTGCCCTCGTCGAGGGCGACTGGGAGACCCGCCACCGCTTCTTCCACGAGAACCGCAGACTCCTCGACGAGGTGGAGGACCTGGAACACCGGGCCCGACGCCGTGACATCGTCGTGGACGACGACACCCTCTTCGACTTCTACGACCGTCGCGTCGACGAGTCGGCGATCTCGGCCGCCCACTTCGACTCCTGGTGGAAGAAGGCCCACCGCGCCGACCCGAAGCTCCTCGACTTCACCCGTGAGGAGCTCATCAACGACGGTGTGGACGTGGTCAGCGAGGACGACTACCCGGACACGTGGCGTCAGGGTTCGTTCGTCTTCCCCCTCACCTACCAGTTCGAGCCGGGCAGCGACTCGGACGGGGTCACCGCGCACATCCCGGTCAAGTTCCTCAACCAGGTGGAGAACACCGGCTTCGACTGGCAGATCCCCGGTCTGCGCGACGAACTCATCACCGCGATGATCCGTTCGCTGCCCAAGCCGCTGCGGCGCAACTTCGTGCCCGTCCCGGACCACGCGGCCCGGGCCCGGGGAGCACTGGTCCCGTACGAGGGCTCCCTCACCGAGGCCCTGGCCGCCGAACTCACCCGCATGGCCTACGGGGAGCGCGTCCGCGCGGAGGACTTCCAGCTCGATCGGGTCCCCGACCACCTGCGCATCACCTTCCGCGCGGTGGACGATCGCAAGCGCACCCTCGCCGAGTCCAAGGACCTCGAAGGGCTGCGCGCCGCGCTCAAGCCCCGGCTGCGGGAGGCCATCGCCACCGAGGCCAAGGGCGTGGAGCGCAAGGGCATCACCTCCTGGGACTTCGGGCCCCTCGAACGGACCCTGGAGCGCAAGGCGCTCGGTCCCAAGGTCAAGGGCTATCCGGCGCTGGTGGACGAGGGCGAGAGCGTCGCCATCCGTATCTTCGACACCCGCCCGGAACAGCGCGCCGCCATGCGCGCGGGCACCCGTCGCCTGCTCATGCTCACGATCCCGTCCCCGGCGACGGTCGTGAGCAAGGGGCTGAACAACCCGGACAAGCTCGCCCTGGCCGACAACCCGCACGGTTCGATCAAGAAGATGCTGGCCGACGCCGAGGCCGCGGCCGTCGACCACCTGCTCACCCGTGAGGGAGGGCCGGTGTGGAACGGCGAGGACTTCGCCCGGCTCGCCGACCGGATCCGGGCCGACCTGGGCGATACCCTCGCCGAGGTCCTCGACAAGGTCGCCCGGGTCCTGGTCCTGTGGCGCAAGGTGTCCAAGAAGATCAAGGGGACCACCTCCCTGGCGGTGCTGCCCTCGCTCAACGACGTCCAGGGGCAGCTCGCCGGTCTGGTCGGGGACGGGTTCATCACCCGGGCCGGACTCTCCCGCCTGGACGATCTGCACCGCTACCTGCGGGGCATCGAGTACCGGCTGGGCAAACTCGCGGAGAACCCGCGCCGCGATCAGGTCAACATGGCCAAGGTCGAACAGATGCGCCAGGCCGTGACCAAGGTCCGAGGGGTTCTCAAGGCGGGTCGTGCCGAGGACCCCGACGTGGTGGAACTGGGCTGGATGCTGGAGGAGTACCGCGTCAGCCTGTTCGCCCAGGAACTGCGGACCGCCTACCCGGTGTCCGACAAACGCATCATGAAGGCCCTCGAAGCGGTCAAGACCGCCGACGGGAAATAGGACGCGCCCCGACCGAGCACATCGGTCGGGGCGCCCTCGCGTTCACGGGGTCACGATCGTCCGTACCATCCCCGGTACGATTCGGCGCCCACGGTGTACCCCTGCCCCGCGTGCTCCTCCACGCGACGGTGACGACCGTCCATGCGGGGCGCCTCCGCGACGACCGCCTCGCGCCGGGCCTCGTTCTCTTTCTTCGCCTCGAAGAAGTCGCCGCCCTTGCGCAGGGTGTCGTCGGTTCCCCAGGACTCCTCGGCGCCGACCTTGCGCAGGTGGGGGATGTGCTTGCGGCAGTGGATGTAGGCCTCCTCCACCTGGACCAGCATCCACATCTGCGCGCGCTGTCCCGGCATCTGCGGCAGCGGCAGGGTCGGCACATGGGGGCGTAGAGCCTCGTCCTCCATGATCTTCACCCGACCATTGACGTGCAGACCGATCCGGTTGTGGAAGAAGTCGAGGAACATCAGACCGATGTGCGGGTTCTGGGTGACGTTGCCCGCGCTGGCGAACACCCCGTTGCCCCGGTACTCGGGGAAGGCCAGGGTGCGATCGTCGATGACGTGGACGAACCCCGGCGGCCCGGCCCGGAAGCTGGAGTCGCACTCGCCCCGCCCGTCCGCCGTGGCGATGAACAGCATCTCCTGGTGGGCGATGAACTCCTTCATCGCCGGGTTCAGGTGGTCCAGCATCTGGTCGCGGTAGAACCGGGCGGCGCGTTCGGCCGTACCCATGACCCGCTGTACGTGATGCTCGCCCTCGCTGCCGGGCAGGCGGTTCTGGCTGGGCTGTGTCATGAACGGAGGCTTTCGACGATGGGTGTGGGGGAATGTGCCTGAGCGCCGTCATCGGTCAACGGCGGGCCCTGCGCGGTGTGTAGGGGGCGCCCTCGGAGCCGTCGTCGGCCTGGGCACCGGCCATCATGTGCGCGGTGATCCACTGATAGACGAGCACCCAGGCCGAGCTCATCGAGGACGTCCAGGTGGGGGAGACCTCGCTGACCGCGCGTACGAGGGCGCGCCCGACGTGCGGATAGTGCTCGGGCCGCACACCGAGTTCCCGGTGGTGCTGTCGCCCCAGACGCCGGAGGTACTCCGCGATCTCGTCGGGCGAGTCGAGGTGGCGCACCACGGCCAGGAGGGCGTCGGCCATCCGCTGCTGCTGAGGCCGGATGTCGGAGGGGAACATGTCCCGCACCTCGGGCACCATCGCGAAGAGGTTGTCGTAGAAACACTTGGCCAGGCGGGTCGACCCCTCGGGCACATCGGCGCACGACCGGCGCACCAGATCGATGACGTCCCGGTCGGGGAGCGGCACTTCGGAGATGTATCGGAGGGTCAAGGGCAGGTCCAGACTTCGGGTGAGCGGGGAACCACGGTCCGCGAGCGCGCGTGGTCGCGCGTACTCGCCGTCACCGAGGGGGGGATGAGGTCTTGATCGGGGTCGTCCCTCCGGGGCCGGAGCGGCTGTTCGAGGGGGCCCGGAGGCCGCCCGTCCGGTCGCGATCCCCGTCGGTACGGTCAGCCGAATCCGGAGATCTCGAACAGGACGGGTGTGATGGAGGAGACCCTTACCTTCCCATCTCGGCCTGTTGAGGAGGAACTGTAACAGATGTACTACGAGTCGGATGGTCGTCGTTTTACGACATTCCGTATACGAACCACCCGGTCCGAGCCATCGAAACGAGGGGGATCGGCGGGGTGACAGGCGTTCCACCTGCCCCTCCACCCGCGCCGGAGCAGCGCCGCGATCCCGCCGGCACCGATGAGTCCTCGCCCCTGGGGAGGTCGATACGGAAGGACCGTTCGACCCCGACGGAAGAGGTGGGTTCCGTGTTGTTGAAGGACAGGATCGCGATCGTGCACGGCGCGGGAGGTTTCGTGGGCGGCGCCGTGGCGCGCGCGTTCGCCGAGGAGGGGGCCCGGCTCTTCCTCACCGGTCGCAGGGAGGGGAGGCTCGCGGCCGTCGCCGAGGAGATCGGCCGCCTCGGTGGGCCCGAACCCGGCATCGCCCGTCTGGACGTCACCGACCCCGAAGAAGTGGGGCGGCACGCCGACTCGGTGGTCTCCGAGGCCGGACGCGTCGACATCGTCTTCAACGCGGTCTCCTACGGCGACGTTCAAGGGGCGCCGTTGGAACGGATGCCCTTCGACCGTTTCGCCGCCCCGGTCACGACCGCCCTGGCCGCGCAGTTCCACCCTGTCCGGGCCGCGGCCCGGCACATGGCGGAACGGGGCTCCGGTGTGGTGCTGACGGTGATCGGGCACGGCCCGCCCTCCCCGGAGCTGGGCGGTACCCGGGTGGCCTGGGAGACGGTGGAGGCGATGTACCGCCAGTGGGCCTGTGAGCTGGGCTCGCGAGGGGTGCGCGTCGCCTGGTTGCGCACCGGCGGGTTCGCCGAGTCCGTGGCGGGGGCCGACGCCTATGGGGAAGACCTGAGGGTGATCGTGGAGGGGAGGGAGGTACCGCTCTCCTCGCGTTCGGACGAGGCCACCACGGAGCGCGAGCTCGACGAACTCGCCCGGAGCACGGTGCTCGGAGCGTTGCCCACGCTCGCCGACGCCGGGCACGCGGCGGTCTTCCTCGCCTCGGACCGGGCCCGTCACGTCTCGGGGGCGGCCCTCAACCTCACCGCGGGGGCCGTGATCGACTGAGTCGGGGTTTCCGGCCTCGTCCCTTCCCGGGCGGGGCCGGGACGGGTAGCATGCCGCGGGCGGTATGGACCACACGTCCGCTCCAGTCGACGGAAACGAGGCTCCCGGTGGACACACCACGACGACTCCTGCTCGTGGGGACCTACACCCCCGACTCCGATCCCCCGGGGGAGGGGCGGGGCATCCACCGGGTCTGGTTCGACCCGAGCACAGGAGAGTTGACCGACGGAGGGGTCGCCGCCCGCGCCTCCGGGCCCTCCTTTCTGGCCTACCGGCCCGAGCCGCCCACCGTGTACGCGGTCAACGAGCGGGCCGAAGGGGCCCTCACGGCCTTCCGGCCGCACGGCGACGCCTCTCTCACCGAGTTGGGTTCCGTGCCCACCGGCGGCGGTTCTCCCTGCCACGTCCGTTACCTCGGCCCGCGCGAGGTGGCCGTCGCCGGGTACGCCGACGGCCTGGTCTCCCTCGTCGCGACCGCCGAGGACGGGTCGCCCACCGGGGAGGTCCGGTCGCTCGCGCACCGTGGGAAGGGGCCGGTGGCCGACCGTCAGGAGGGCCCGCACGCGCACAGCACGGCGGTGGCCCTCGACTCCTTCGAGCCGGCGGCCCGCTATCTTCTCGCCGCCGACCTGGGCACCGACGACCTGCGCGTCTACCACTACACGCCGTTGCCCGAACAGGTCACCGACGAGGTGCCCGAACCGAACGAGGACGATTTCCCCGTCGTTCCGCTGCCGCCCGGCACCGGCCCCCGGCACATGGTCGTCAATGGCGACCACGTGTACGTGGTGGGCGAACTCGACTCCCGAGTGCACGTCGTGCGCTGGGACGGGGTGGCCGGCGCCGGCGAACACCTGGGGTCGGTCCCCGCCACCGCGGAGGAGGCCGCGGGGAGCAACTTCCCCGCCGAGATCGTCCTGCACCGCCTCAAGGTCGAGGGGCGCGAGATCGCGGAGGGCGACGTCCTCCCCCTCACGAGCACCTATGAGGGTCGTGTCTACGTCTCCAACCGGGGGGCCGACGTCATCTCGACCTTCGCGGTCCGCGACGGCGGCGCCCGTCTGGAGCACCTGGCCGACACGCCGGTGGGCGCCTGGCCGCGCCACTTCACGGTCGTGCGCGGTCACCGCGACGAGCCCGATCACCTGGTCGCCGCCGCCCAGAACGGCGATGAGCTCAGGTCGCTGCTCATCGATCCCGACACCGGGATCCCCACCGACACCGGTCATCGCCTGGAGGTCCCGGTCCCGGTGTGCGTTCTGCCGATCCCGCTCAAGCGCATCCGCCGCGCCGAGACGGCCGAGTAGGGGGAGGGCGGCCCCGGCGTGCCGGGGGCGTCGAGGGGGTGAGGGCGCCGGGCCGCGGTGGAGGGCCCGGCGTCACTCCGAGAAGGCCTGGACGAGCTCGGGCACCTCCTGGAGGTGGACGTTGAGGATCGCCGTGCCCAGGGGGCCGTCGTGCGCGTCGAGGGCGGCCTTCAGTTCGCGGTGTTCGCGTTCGATGATGGGGAGCCGTTCGGGGCCCCGGCCGATGGTGCGTACCGCCAGGCGCACCTGACGGGGGCGCAGGGAGTCGTACATCTCGCCCAGGACGGCGTTGCCCTGATGTCGGACGATGGAGCAGTGGAAGCGCTGGTCGAGTTGGGCGAGCGCGTTCCAGTCCCGGTTCCGGCCGGCGGCCTCCATCGCCTCGATGAGTTCCTCCGCGTCGGGGGGAGAACCCAGTCGACGGTCGCAGATCTTGGCGATGGCGTCGGACTCGATGACGAAGCGGGCCTGATAGATCTCGCGCATCTCCGTGGCGGTGACGACCCGTACCTGGGCCCCGCGTCGGGGGACGAGGTCGACGAAGCGTTCCGCCTGGAGCCGGTGGAGGGCCTCGCGTACGGGGGTCCGTGAGGTTCCGACCTCTCGGGCCAGAACGGCCTCGTCGAGGAATTCGCCCTCGGCGAACGTCCCGACCAGGATGGCGGCCCCGATCATCTCGTAAGCGCGTTCCCGCGCGGACTGTCGAGGTCGAGTACTCCCGGCTGAGGTCTTCCTTTGATCTGACACAAAGAGCATCCTACCTTTACACGCCTTGGATGCTACGTGTATACAAGGTGTCCACACCAGATATTTAGGGATGTGGGTCACATCCCGTGAAGGGGGACGGCGTGAACGACCAAGTGGAGAAACGGCACGCGATCTGGCTCTCCGAGCCTTCCGCGGCGGCGGTGGAGATCGCCCACCTGGCCGGCTACGGGACCGTCGTGCTCGACATCGAACACGGTCTCTTCGACCTGGCGGCCCTGGACTGGCTGATCCCGCTCATCCGTTCCAAGGGCATGAGCGTCATCGCGAAGGTGTTGGGACCGGAGAGGGGGCCGATCCAGCAGGCCCTGGACTTCGGAGCCGACATCGTGGCCATCCCGCACGTGGAATCGGCGGCGCACGCCGAGAAGGTCTGCGGGTACGCGAAGTTCCCGCCTCTGGGCGACCGTTCCTTCGCGGGCGGCCGGACCTCCGACTTCCGGGGGTTCACCGACGAGTGGGTCGCCCGTCAGGACACGGGGACCCGCTGCTACCCCATGATCGAGGACGCCTCGGCGTTCGAACAGATCGAGGAGATCCTCGCTCTGCCGGCCGTCGACGGTATCTTCATCGGCCCCTCGGACCTGTCGCTACGTCGTGACCGGGGCGCCTACACCGCCGGAGAGGCCGACCTCGCGGACCTGCGACACCTGGCCCGCGCGGCGGGGGCCGCCGGGAAGCCCTGGGTCCTGCCGGCCTGGAGCGACGCGGAGAAACGTCTCGCGGTCGAGGAGAACGCCGAGACCATCGTGACCACCATGCAGTACGGGGCGCTGCTGTCCGGTTTCACCGGAGCCCTCGAAACCCTGCGAGAGATCGAGAACGAGCTGAGGAGCCGTTGATGACCCTGAACGTCGCAGTCGTACAGTTCGCGCCCGCCGAGGACAAGGCCGAGAACCTGGCGGAGATCGAGAGGATGCTGCGTCGGGCCGCCGATCTCGGTGTGCGCCTGGCGGTCCTGCCCGAGTACGCGGTCTTCACCGCGCCCGCCATGGACGACCGATTCGTCGACAGCGCCGAGCCGCTCGACGGCCCGACGGTCTCGCGCCTGCGCGCCCTCACCACCGAGCTCGGGCTCTCCGTCATCGCCGGGGTGAACGAGACGGCCGAGGGCGGCCGTATCCACAACACCCTGGTCGGGATCCAGGACGGTGAGATCAAGGCGGTCTACCGCAAGGTCCACCTCTACGACGCGTTCGGCTACAAGGAGTCCGACCGTGTCCTGGCCGCCGACCCGGAGACGCCGGACCTTCTGGACGTCGACGGTTTCAAGGTGGGTATGCAGACCTGCTACGACCTGCGCTTCCCGGAGGTCTCGAGGGTCCTCGTCGACGCCGGGGCGGACATCATCGCGCTGCCCGCCGAATGGGTGCCCGGCCCGCTGAAGGAGTACCACTGGAACACCCTGGTGCGGGCGCGGGCGATCGAGAACACCGTCTACGTCCTCGCCGCCGACCAGAGCGCGCCGACCGGCGCGGGCAACAGCGCCGTCGTGGACCCGATGGGGATCGCCATCGCCACCGTCGGTGAGGCCCCCGGACTCGGCACGGCCGTGGTCGAGCGCGACCGCATCGAGCACGTCCGCAAGGTCAACCCCGCACTGTCCCTCCGTCGCTACCGCGTGGCCCCAGCAGGAGCGTGAGACATGAGAAGACGCGCAAGGCGCGCCCGAGCCGGTGGTCCGGTACGCACCACCGGGCTCCTGGCCTCGGGCGCGGCCCTGGCGGTACTGACCGCCTGTGGCGGTACCGCTCTCGGTGACGACACCTACGTGTTGCACTACACGACCTACTCCAACCCGACGTCGGACCAGTCCCGTACGGCCCAGCGGTGGGCGGAGGAGGTCGAGGAGCTCACCGACGGTGGCGTCACCGTCAGGCTCCACTACTCGGAGAGCCTCGTCGGCGCCGACGAATCGGCCCAGGCGACCCTGGACGGTCGCGCCGACGTGGCCCAGGTCGGGTCCATCTACGCCGCCTCGGACCTGTCCATGTTCACGGTCATCGAGCTCCCGTTCGAGACCGACAACCCCGAGGTGCAGATGACCGCGATCGAGCGGCTGTACGAGGAGAACGAGGTCTATCGGGAGGACTTCGACCGTCAGGGCGTCCGTCTCCTCTTCCCACTGCCGCTCGGCAGCGCCGCCATCGGGTTGCAGGACGAGGTCACCGGCCTCGACGACCTGAGGGGGAGGAGCATCCGAGCCGGTGGGCTGACATCGGACGTGATGCTCGCGGCCGGCGCCAACCCCATCGGCATGACGGCCAACGACATCTACGAGTCGATGAGTCGTGGAGTCGTGGACGGCTACACCTCGTTGGCCCTGGCGAACCTGCCCACCTTCGGGCTCTCGCGGACCACCCCGTATCTCCTCGACCCCGGGATCGGCGCGTACTCGTCGTCGATCGTGGTCATCAACGAGGAGCTCTTCCAGTCCATGCCCGAGGAGTACCGGGAGGCGCTGACCGAGGCCTCCGCGCAGGGCATCTCCAACGGGCTGGAGGAGATGGACGCGCTCGGAGAGATCGCCTGTCAGGAGATGGTCGAGAACGGAACGGAGTTCCTCTCCCTCCCCGAGGAGGAGGTCGCCGTGTGGAAGGAGGAGGCCGGCGTCGCCGAGCGTTGGGTGGCGCGTTACGAGGAACGCGGCTACGACGCCCGGTCCGTACTCGACGACTATCGGCGGATCATCGCGGAGGAGACCCCGGTCTCCGACTACGCCGACCCGCTCGTCGCCTGCACGGAAGGAGAACGAGAGTGAGTCGCATCGGCTTTCCCCGGTCGGTGGGGGCGGTGGCCACCGTGCTCAACCTCGGAGCCGGACTCCTGCTCCTGGCCCTGATGTTCCTGACCGTCGCCGACGTGGTCGGCCGCAGTGCGTTCGGTCGGTCGGTCCTGGGGACCGTGGACATCTCGACCCTGCTCCTGGTGACCATCGCCTTCCTCGGACTGGCCTCCGCCGAGATCGACGGAAAGCACGTCTCGGTCACCCTCGTCGAGGAGCGCTTCGGCCCCCGGACGCGCCGGATCCTCTCCGGAGCGCGCGTGGTCCTGCTGGCGATCCTCGGTGCCCTCATCGTCTGGGGGATGGGCGAGGTCCTGCTCAGCGCCTACGAACGCGGGGAGACGACCAACGACATCCTGCGGTTGGCCACCTGGCCGGCCAAGCTCGTGCTCTTCCTGTCCTTCCTCCTGTTCTTCGTCATGGCGGTCTGGAAGGAAGTCATGGAGTTCCGCACGCTCGGCTCCGGTGGAACGCCGGAGACCGATGAGGTGGACACGGCTCCCGGAACGGGCCGCTCCACCGCGCACCGACAGAACGGCGAGGGCGCGTCATGACCACCGAGACACTCCTCATCGTCCTCGCGGTCCTGGCGCTCTTCCTGGGACTGCTCGCGATCCGCTTCCACGTGGGCCTCTCCCTCATGGTGGCGGGTCTGGTCGGCATCGTCCTCATGCGGGGGACCGACGCCGCGGTCAGCACGGTGGCCAACCAGCCCTTCTCCACCTCGGCCGACTACTCGCTGACGATCATCCCGCTGTTCATCCTCATGGGCGTGTTCGCCGTTCACGCCCGGCTCGCCCAGGCGGGGTTCGACCTCGCCGCGCGGGTACTGCGCCGTCTCCCGGGAGGCTCCGCGCTCGCGTCGCTGGCCGGGTCGGGGCTCTTCGCCGCGGTCACCGGGTCCAGCGTCGCGACGGTGGCGACCATGGCCAGGGTGTCCACCGACGCGATCGTCAAGGCCGGGCACGGGATCCGGCTCGCGGCCGGCGTCGTCTGTGCCGGCGGCACCCTGGGCGTGCTCATCCCGCCGTCCATCGTGCTCGTCCTGTACGGGGTCGTCACGGGGGAGAGCATCGGCGAGCTGCTCCTGGCGGGGCTGGGCCCCGGTCTGCTGACGATCCTCCTCTACGGGATCACCATCGTCCTGATGGTGCTGGTCGGCCGGCGCAGGCGGGCCCGGGAGAACACGGTCTTGGAACGGGAGCCGGCGATGGCCGGCGGGGTTCCGTCCTCGCCGTCGGCCGGAGCGGGCCTCCCCGAGGCGGCCGAGGAGACCGGGGCCTCCGGGGGGACCCGACAGGATCGGCCCGACCTGTTCGGCTTCATGCTGCTCGTCGTCATCTTCATGGTCTCGATCGGCACGATCTACCTGGGCGTCGCCACCGCCACCGAGGCCGCCTCCTTCGGCGCGGTGTCCGCGTTCGTCATCCTGCTCATCCGCACCAGGCCGCCCCGGTGGGCACGCGCGATCAAGGAGTCGGTCACCGAGGCCGTGGGCCTGACCGCCATGACGTTCCTGCTCATGGCCGGGGCCGGGGTGTTCACGTACTTCCTCGCCCTGTCCGGGGCGAGCACGGCGGTGGTGGACGCGGTCCTGGCCGCGGACCTGGAGCCCTACGTCGTGCTGGTCCTGTGCCTGCTGCTCCTCCTGCCGCTCGGCATGTTCCTCGACGGGATCTCGATGATCCTCGTCGCGGCGCCCCTGCTGCACCCGATCCTGTCCGGGTACGGCTTCGAAGGCCTCTGGCTGGGCGTGCTCATCGTGAAGGTCGCCGAGATGGCGCTGATCACGCCCCCGGTCGGGATGAACGCGTTCGTCTACTCCGGGGCGGTGCCCGAGGCCGGTCTGGGCCGGGTCTTCCGGGGCATCGTGCCGTTCATCGTCGCCGACCTGGTGGTCGTGGCCATCCTCATCCTGGTGCCCGACATCGTGACCTTCATTCCGGAGCTCTCCAGCGCCAAGTGACCGGTCGCTCCTCGAAGCATCCGGACGATTCCTCCGAGAAAGGAACAGTTGTGTTCGTCGTCAACGACATGCCCGAACAGATCGACGGTCGAATCATCACCGAACTCGAAAAGACGTGCGTCTCGACGCTCGGTCACCTTCGGGACCACGGTTTCGCCCTCGGTCTACAGCCGAACAGGCGCCCGCTCAAGTTCGTGGGCACGGCCGTCACGGTGCGCATCCCGCATCTGGACTCCACGGCCGTCCACATGGCGGTCGACATGTTGCGCCCCGGTGACGTCCTGGTCGTGGACCAGTCCGGCGATCATCGACGGTCGTGCTTCGGAGGCTTGGTCTCCTACACGGCCAAGGCCCGGGGCGCCGTGGGAGCGGTGATCGACGGGTCGATCAACGACCATGACGAGACCCTGGCCTACGACTTCCCGGTGATCTCCCGCGGGTACAGCCCGCTGACCACCCGTATCGCCGGGATCGAGGGCGCGATCAACGTGCCGGTCGGCATCGCGGGCGCGGTCGTGCGCCCGGGCGACGTCGTCTTCGCCGACTCCGACGGAGCCGTCTTCCTCTCTCCCGATGAGGCCGTGGGCCTGGGCGAGCTGTTGAAGTCCAAGGAGGACGCCGAGATCCCGGCTCGGGACACGATCTCGGCCGGAGGTTCCCTCGCCGAGTTCTCCGGGGCCGCCGCGTACCGCCCCTGATACGCGTTCGCGCGAGAGGACATCACCGGTCCCGGGGACACGGCGGTCACCACCGTCGTGCCCCCGGGGCCTTCGTCGTGGAACCTCCGAGGCGATCTTGTGACGCGGATCTCAGGCGGATGCCTACAAGGCCCGGCCGTCCCCTTCTGTACGCCCCGGCCCCTTACAGGAAGAGGTACGTAGCGGACAATGGGTCGTGCCCCACTCCCACCGTCCTCCTGAGGGGAATCACGTATGCCCGCCACCGGGACCAGGAAAAACGTCCGGTACCGCGGTCTCGTCTCCCGAGACCTCGCCCTCATCGCGGTGTTCGCCGCGCTCATCGCCGCGCTGAGCGTCACCGTCGCCATCCCCCTTCCGTTCTCTCCCGTACCGATCACCCTCCAGACCCTGGGCATCATGCTCGCGCCGAGCCTTCTCGGCTGGAAGCGCGGAACGCTGGCCGTCGCCGCCTTCCTCGCCCTGGCCCTCGCCGGTCTCCCGCTCTTCGCGGGAGGACGCGGAGGCGTCGCGGTCCTGGCCGGCCCCACCGGCGGCTTCATCGTCAGCTGGATCTTCGCCGCCCTGGTCATCGGCCTGCTCACCGACGTCATGGTCCGCAACGGCGGGTACCGCTTCTGGCAGGGGCTGCTGGTCAACCTCCTCGGTGGCGTCATCGTCATCTACGTCATCGGCCTGCCGTGGATGTCGGTCGTCCTCGGCGACGGGGTCCTGGCCACCACCGCCGCCATGGCCGCCTTCCTTCCGGGGGACATCGCCAAGGCCGTGGTGACCGCGCTCATCGCCGCGACGGTCTTCCGCGCCTACCCGATCCCGCCGGCGGGCCGTCCCGTCCACGTGACGGACGTCGAGGACGGGAAGAAGGACTGATGCTCCGCCTCGAGGGGGTCTCCCACTCCTACGACGACCGCGCCGTCCTGCGCGACGTCACCCTGGACCTCGCCGAACACCGCATCGGTGTGATCGGGGCCAACGGATCGGGCAAGTCCACGCTCGCCCGCACCCTCAACGGACTCGTCGTCCCGGACGAGGGCCGTGTGTCGCTGGGGGAGTGGGACACCCGGCGGCACGCCAAACACATCCGGCGGCGGGTCGGCTTCGTCTTCTCCGACGCGGCCAATCAGATCATCATGCCGACCGTGGTCGAGGACGTCGAGATCGGACTGCGCTCCCTGCGGCTGGGGAAGGCCGAGACCGCCCGCCGGGTCGACGAGATCCTCGTCCGCCACGGCCTGGACGGCCACCGAGACCATCCCGGTCACCTGCTCTCCGGGGGACAGAAGCAGCTTCTGGCCCTGGCCTCGGTCCTGGTGACCGAGCCGGAGATCCTCGTCTTCGACGAGCCGACCACCCTGCTGGACCTGCGTAACACCCGTATGTTCCGGCGTACTCTGGCCGGGCTCGAACAGCGGGTCCTTTTGTTCACCCACGACCTGGAACTGCTCGAGGGCTTCGACCGGGTCCTGGTGATGGAGGCGGGCCGGGTGGCCTTCGACGGTCCACCGGCCGACGCCGTCCCCTTCTACCTCAAGCTCATGGACGCCGCGGACGAGGACGGGACGTCGTGAGCGTGCTCGGACTGTACGTGCCCGGCACCGGGCCGATGCACCGGGTCCCGGCCGGGCCCAAGCTCCTCGCCCTGTTGGTGCTGGGCGCGGTCCTGATCATCGCCTCCCACCTGTGGCTCTCCGTGGGCGCCCTGGTCTTCGCCCTGCTCCTGTATCCGGCCGTGGGGTTGGGCGCGCGCAGGGCGTGGCGGGCGCTGCGGGTGCTGTGGCCCTTCCTGTTGGCGATCGGGCTCTTCCAGGCCCTCTTCGTGGGCGCCTGGACCGAGGGCGCGCGGCTGTGCGCCCAGCTCGCCGCTCTGGTCCTGCTCGCCAACGCGATCACCCTCACCACCCGGGTGCGCGAGATGCTGGGGCTGTTCGAGCGGCTGGCCGGGCCGCTCCGGCACGTGGGCGTCTCACCGGACCGGGTCGCGCTGGTCCTGTCGTTGACGATCCGGTCCATCCCTATGGTGGCGGTGGCCCTGAACTCCGCCCGCGAGGGCTATCGCGCACGTGGGATCGTCGGGCGCCCGCACCTGATGGTGGTGCCGGTGATCGTGCACCTGCTCAGGATGGCCGAGGCGACGGGAGAGGCTCTGGCGGCCCGAGGGATCGACGAGGACGAACGGGTCGAACGGGCGTGACCGGAGAGAGCACCCGTATCGATCGAATGTCGGACAGGTGCCATATGTGTCTTATCTGGGGATAATCACCGGTACGAGTTGTACCCCTCAGGTGTAGAACGAACCGGTGATCGTGTGCTCCGGCGTCCCCCCGCCGAAAGACGGACCTGGTCCTGTGCCATGTCCGTCCTGCTCACCCTGGGTATCGCCCTGACCCTGCCCGGATCGGTCGTGACCGGAACCGTCGCGACGTCCTTCGCCGCCCGTCCGCCGGACCGGGGCGCGGCGATGCCCTCTCCTCCGGCGGGCTCGCTCGCACCGGCGACCACACCGCCTTCGTCCGGCCCCGCGCTCTCGATCGACGAACGTCGGGACCTCGACCGGCGGATCACCGAGCTGGGACGGGAGGTGGAGTTCGGCATCGCGGTCCAGGACCTGCGGACGGGGATCGCCTACGGGCATGACGCGGAACGGGCCCTGCCCACCGCGAGCGTGGCCAAGCTGACGATCCTGACCATGCTGTACATGTGCGTGGAGGAGGAGGGCGGCGGGCTCACCTCGGACGAGCTCTCCCGTGCCGAACGGATGATCCGCCACAGCGACAACGAGGTCACCGACGGCCTCTACACGCGTATGGGGTACATCGAGGGTTTCGAACGATACGCCGCGGAGCTCGGGTTCACCGCTACCGAGCCCCACCCCTCCGGCTCCTGGGGCTCCACCATGAGCACCCCCGCCGACCAGCTCCGTCTGCTGAGCGTCCTGTACTCGGGGGAGGGACCGATCACCGACGACTCCCGTTCCCACGTCCTCGACCTCATGGAGACGGTGGCCCCGGAGCAGGCCTGGGGCGTGTCCGTCGTGGCGGGACCGGAGGACATCGTCGGACTCAAGAACGGATGGACGCCACGTCCGTCCGACGGCGACCGGTGGGCCCTCGGCACCGTCGGTTATGTGGTGGGGCCCGATCGGGAGTACCTGGTGGCGGTGCTCAGCCGAGGACACGCGGACTACGCCTCCGGGGTGGAAACGGTGGAGGACCTGATCACCGAGGTGATCGAGACGATCGAGGGCGCGGGGGAACGGGGGAGGACATCGGCCGGGGACACCTTCGCCCGCTGACCCCGTCCGCGGTGGACGGGGCCGGCGGACGGGCGTCAGTCCAGCGGTCCGCCGGCCACGTACAGGACCTGACCGGAGACGTAACCGGCGTCCTCACCGGTGAAGAAGGCCACCGCGTTCGCGATGTCCTCGGGGTATCCCACGCGCCGTACCGGGATCTCGGCCTCCTTGAAGGCCTTCATGTCGTCGTAGGCGATCCCGATGCGTTCGGCGGTGGACCGGGTCATCGCGGTCTCCACGAAACCGGGGGCCACCGCGTTGCAGGTGACACCGAACTTCCCCAGCTCGATCGCGAGGGTCTTGGTGAAGCCCTGGATACCGGCCTTGGCCGCCGCGTAGTTGGCCTGGCCGCGGTTGCCCAGGGCCGAGGAACTGGACAGGTTCACGATCCGGCCCCACCCGGCGTCGGTCATGTGGGCCTGGGCGGCCCGGCTCATCAGGAACGCGCCGCGCAGGTGGACGTTGATCACGGTGTCCCAGTCGTCCGGGGACATCTTGAACAGGAGGTTGTCACGGAGCACACCGGCGTTGTTGACCAGGATCGCGGGCGGACCGAGCCGTTCCGCCACCGTGGCGACGGCGGCGTCCACCTGCTCGGCGTCGGAGACGTCACAGCCCACCGCGACGGCTCGACCGCCGTCGGCCGTGATCCGATCGACGACCTCCTGTGCATCGGACTCCCGGAGGTCGAGCACGGCGACGGCACGACCCTCGCGGGCCAGACGTTCGGCGGTGGCGGCGCCGATACCGCGGGCCGCTCCGGTCACGATCGCCACACGAGATGTCGGGGACATGGGGTTACCTCCATTGTTCACGTGATGGGCGCGGGGGAATCCTATCGGCATGCCTACCGGTCGGTACGTACTCGGGGTGTCGACGGTGCCCCCTTCCGGGCGCGCTTCACCGGAATCCCCTTTCCACAAGGCTTCTCACCTGCGATCGCACCGCTCCGAGCGGTTCTGTGTGCTCATTTGCCTGCACATTGTCCGGGCTTGGCTTACGATTACCACCAAGACTGAGATGCACGTGCATTCGAGCCGTGCAGTAGCACGAGCTTCCGCCCGAGGGTGGTAGGGCGCGGCGCGTCAGTGAGGAGTTGAAGGGCATGGAGTGTGCGGAGGCGGTGGCGGAGCCGACCGGTGCTTGGTGGCTCAAAGTCCTGACACACGGGTCCCGCCGCTGGAACACCCCCGTCTGCGGTGACAGGCACGACGCCGTCACATGGAGCTTCGAGCCTCGCGCCCGAGCGGTGGGCGCGGCCCGGGAGATTTCCGGAGCCCTGCTCCTGGAATGGGGCATGGAGCACTTGTCGGAGGATGTCTCGGTCGTCGTTTCCGAATTGGTCACCAATGCCGTACGTCATGGGGGACCTGTGGCCTTGACCAGGCCGGGTGAGTCCGGTATTCAGCTCTCCCTGATGCGCAGTGGTCGTGAATTCATCTGTGCGGTTCGTGACGGGGGAGATCACTTGCCGCGCAGAAGGGAAGCGGAGGTCGGGATGGAGGGCGGCAGAGGGCTTGCCCTCGTGAGTGCTTTCGCGCAAGAGTGGGGTGTGATTCCCACACCGTCCGGCGGAAAGTTCGTTTGGGCGCAATTCGTGTGAGTCGATGTCAGGAAGCCCGTTGTCGGACGCTTCGCCGCTCGAAGGCGGGGAGAACGGACGGGCGCCGCCCCGGGGAGGGGGCGGTGGGGACCGCGGGGACACCCCGTGGGAGTAACGGGACGCGGCCGATATCGTGTACGTGTGGTGTCCCGGTCGCACGGCAAAGGGGCCGGACCGAAGCCGATACCCTGGTGCGGAGAATGGACAGAGAGGCGGCGAACGTGGATATCGCTCATTTGCGTCAGGGGAGTGGCCCCACCGTGCGCCGCATGCTCCTGGGCGACCAGCTCCGGCAGTACCGTACGCGCTGTGGGATCTCCCGGGAGGACGCCGGTGAGAAGATTCGCGCCTCGGCCTCCAAGATCAGCCGTATGGAACTCGGCCGGGTCGGTTTCAAGGCCCGGGATATCGAGGACCTCCTGAAGTTGTACGGGGTCACCGACCGCAAGCTTCTGAAGGAATTCAAGGAACTCGCCCTCGAATCCAACAAGCCGGGATGGTGGAAGGAGTACGGCGACGCGCTCCACAAGTGGTTCATCCGCTACGTGGGCTTCGAAGAGGCCGCCGACCAGATCCGCATCTACGAATCCCAGTTCGTTCCCGGTCTTCTCCAGACCGAGGAGTACGCCCGAGAGGTCATCTCCGGTGGGGTCGACACCGACGAGGTCACCGAACAGCGCATCCAGGCCAGACTGAAGAGACAGGAACACCTGGAGCGCGGCAAGAAGATGTGGATCATCCTCGACGAGGCCGCCGTGCGCAGGCCGATCGGGGGAAGGGAACGGGGCAAGGAGATCATGCGTGGCCAGCTGAGTCACCTGATCGACATCTGCCGCGATCGGAACAACATCACCCTGCAGATCGTCCCCTTCTCGGTGGGCGCGCACGCGGCGGAGGCCGGTTCCTTCACACTGCTGCGCTACTCCGACTTCGAGCTCTCCGACATCCTCTACCTGGAGCATCTGACCGACGGTGACATCGTGGACAAACGGGCCACCGCCGAGGCCTACACCAAGGCGATGACCAAGCTCAGCGTCTCCGCGGCCACGCCGGACGAGACGCTCGCGATGCTGGAGGAGATGTTGAGGGACCTCGACGAGGAGTGAGGCCTCGTCGACGTCGATCGACACGGTGACGGGGCGGTGGGCCCCGGTTCGGCACCGACCCCGAAGGGCGGTGCCCTCTTCGATGTCCGGAGGGAACGGTTCGGAGGGCTCCGCGCGGTCGGCGGAGCCCTCCGTTCGCCCGCTCGGGAAGCGGGGGCGCAAGGGTTCGATTCTCGTTGAACGCGCCGTCCCGAGGCGCGTCCGCTCTCTCGGCCCTAGCCGAGCAGGTTGTCGAAGTCGCCGTCCTTGGCGCCCAGGATGAGGCAGTCGATCTCCTCCTGGGTGTAGACCAGGGCCGGGCCGGACGGGAAGCGCGAGTTGCGGACGGCGATCGATCCGTCGTGAAGGCGGGCCATCTCTACGCAGGCGCCCTGCGAATTGCTGCGCTTGGCCTTCTGCCAGGCGGCCTCGGTCAGCTCGGTGGCGCGGATACCGTTGTGTGCGGTCATGGTTCCAGTCGCTCCTTGAATCTTGCACAGAGGGGAAGACGTGCTTGCTGATGCACTAACAAATGCACGTGCATCGGCACCAGCACTCTCACGAGCATAGCGTGATGGGGGCGCCCTGTCCGAGGGTTTGGCAGGATGTAAGCGCCATGTAATCGGGATGCGATTCACGGGACCGTACTTCTCTTTGTTCTGCCTGGTCAGGGCAGGTTCGGTGGTTTTGGGGACCTTGGTCGATAACGGGTCCGGAAGGTCGTGATCGAACAAGAAGAGGGCCCCGTCGACGATCATGTCGACGGGGCCCTCTTCCGTGTCATCGGATATAGGAGAGAAGTGCCGGGTTCATGAGCAGACGAGCGCCGAGGAGAGCGCTTCGAGGTTGCCGCGCATGATGGAGGGATAGTCGTCGCCGGGGGAACGTTCGGTCACGCCCTCCAGCGGGTCGAGCACCTTCACCTCGGCCCCGGTCTCCGCGGCGATGGTGTCCGCGGTGGCCTCCGGCATCAGGGGCTCGGTGAAGATCGTGGTGATGTCGCGTTCCTTGACGACGTCGGTGATCGCGGCGATCTGCGAGGGTGAGGGCTCGGTGTCGGGGTCGACCCCGCTGACGCCGATCTGCTCCAGGTCGTAGCGGTCGGTCAGATAGGTGAAGGCGGTGTGGCCGACGACCACCTCACGGTGCTCGCAGGAGGAGAGGGACCGCTCGTACTCCTCGCCGAGGTCGGTCAGCTCCCCGGTGACCCGCTCGGCCTCCTGCCGGTAGGTCGAGGCCCCTTCCGGGTGGGCCTCGGCCATCCGGTCGGCGAGAGCCTCGGCGGCCTCGGACATGAGCTCCACGTCGAGCCAGAAGTGGGGGTCGTGGTCGCCGTGGTCGTGCCCCTCCTCCTCATGCTCGTGCTCATGATCATGGTCGTGATCGTCCTCGGCTCCCGGGTCGGCCGGGCGGAGGTGGACGACGTCGGCGACGTTTAGCGCGGAGTCCGACGCCTGCTGGGCGACGGCCTCGTCGACGGCCGGCTGGAGACCCTCGACGTAGAACACGAGGTCGGCCTCGTCCACCTCGGCGATCTGCCGTCCGGTGAGTTCCAGGTCGTGCGGTTCGGCGCCGGGTTCGGTCAGCTGGACGACGGCGGTGGTGTCGCCGCCGATCTCCCGGGCCAACCATTCCAGGGGGTAGACGCCGGTGACGACGGTGAGGTCGGCGTCGGCCGGGGAGGTCCCCCCTCCGGTGTCCGTCCCGCCGTTCCCGCAGCCGGTGATGAGCATGAGCGCGGTGGTGCCGAGGGCGGCGGCACGCACGATGGTCCCAGTTCGCATGGGGTCCATCATGAGGGAAAATGAAAACGGTTGTCAATTTGCCTGCTTTGTCCGGGCTCGGGACCCCCTTCGCCGAGCCCGCGACCTCAGGGACGCTGGCTCTCGGCGAACCTCTCCACGTCGTCGGTCCGGCCGGCCACGACGATCTGGTCGCCCTTGTGGAGGATCGTCTCCTGGGTGGCGTAGGTGAAGGAGGCCCCCACCCGCTTGACCGACACCACGGTGATCCCGTAGCGCTGACGCACCCGGGTCTCCTGTAGGGTCCGGCCCAGAAGCTCCTTGGGGGCCTTGGTCTTGCCCAACGCGAAGCCCTCCTCCAGCTCCACGTAGTCCAGCATCCGGCCGGAGACCAGGTGGGCCACGCGCTCGCCCATGTCGTGCTCGGGCAGGACCACATGGTGGGCGCCGACCTGCTCCAGGATCCGTCCGTGCCTGCGACTGGTGGCCTTCGCCCAGATGTTGCCGACGCCCATGTCGACCAGCAGGGACGTGGTGAGGATGCTCTCCTCCAGGTGGGTGCCGATGGCCACCACGGCCCGGGCGAACTGGTGGGCCCCCACCTGACGCAGCGCCTCCTCGTCGGTGGAATCGGCGATGACGGTGTGAGTGAGGGCGTCGGCGTAGGTCTGGACCAGACGGGGGTTGGAGTCCATGCCCAGGACCTCCCACCCGCGTCGGGCCAGTTCCAACGCCAGTGAACTGCCGAAACGTCCCAGGCCGATCACCAGGATGCGTTTCTCGTCGTCTCTTCTCTCGTGGTTGGGCAAGATCTCTCCTCAAGGCGGTGGGCGGGGCGCTGCCGCCCGCCCCGGACGGTCGTGGTTCAGCCGATGATGGGGCGGGCCTGGGGGAAGGTGTAGTGGCGGTTGCGATCACGGAAGGCCAGGGCCGTCACGAAGGTGATGGGGCCGATTCGGCCGGCGACCATGAACGCCGCGAGCAGGACCTGGATCCACGGGGGCAGGTCCGGGGTGATACCGGTGGACAGGCCCACCACGCCGACCGCGGAGACGACCTCGAACAGCACCTGCATGAAGTCGAACGCGGTGGTGCGCAGGATGAGCAGCGTGCCGAAGGCGACCACCGAGGCGGAGAGGAACACCAGGCTCAACGACTGGCGGATCACCGTGGAGGGGAGGGAACGGCCGAAGGCGTGCACGTTGTCATGTGCACGCACCTCCGACAGCACCACGAGGAACAGCACCGCCAGGGTGGCGACCTTGATCCCGCCGGCCGTTCCGGCGCTGCCGCCGCCCACGAACATCAGCATGATGGTGAGCAGCAGGGTGGAGTCGCGCATCTCCCCGGTGGGGACGGCGTTGAGCCCCCCGCTGCGCGGTACCACTCCATGGAAGAAACCGTCGGTGAGCCTGGCCCACCAGTGGAGGCCTCCCAGGGTGGAGGGGTTGCTCCACTCCATCAGGGTGACGAGGACGACCCCGGCCACGATGAGGACGGCGCTCGTGGTGACGGTGAGCTTGGTGTGCAGGGACCAGCGTTCACGCCTGCGCATGCTCCGCCACAGTTCGATGATGACGGGGAAGCCGATGCCGCCGAGGATCACCGCCAGGGCGATGGGCAACAGGATGAACGCGTCCCCGGAGAAGCGCGTCATGCTGTCGTCGTACAGGGACAGGCCCGCGTTGTTGAACGAGGAGACCGCGTGGAACAGCGCCGAGTACGCGGCCTGGAGCGGGTCCATGTCGTAGGCGAGCCACATGCGCGGGGCGATCATCAGGAACACGCAGGTCTGAACGACCAGGAAGATGATCGCCACACGACGGACCAGCCCGCTGACCTCGCCGACCCACAGACTCCGCGTCTCGGCCTGCACGTTGAGTTGCATACGCAACCCGAAACGGTGGATGACCGCCGTGCCGAGGATCGCGGCCAGGGTCATGATGCCCATACCGCCGACCTGCATCAGCACCATGAGCACCACCTGGCCGAAGACGCTCAGATCGTGCCCCACGGAGATCACGCTCAGTCCGCACACGGCCAGGGACGTGGTCGAGGTGAACAGCGCGGGGACGAAGTCCAGCCCCCGGCCGTCCGTGGTGGAGACCGGGAGCATCAGCAGGAGGGTGCCGGCCAGGTTCACCATGAGGAAGATGGTGAGGAACACCCGGGCCGGCTTGCGCCAGGCGCCGATCTCACGTTGGGCGACCCCGGGCTCGGTGACGTGAAAGCGCCCGCTCCGTCGTCTGATGGGCCAGGGCAGGCTCCGCCACCACCGTGTCAGGGGCCTTTCCCCGGTCCCGTTCATAGGGCGTTCGTTTCCGCCCAGGCGTCGTCGTACGCCATCTCCGCCTGCACCTCCTCGCACACGGACCCGGTCAATTGTGCCAAGGAGCGGGAGCGTTCTCACCTATCGGCGGAATGATCCGTGTCTCCCGGTCGGGGGTGTTCGAGGAGGTGTGGGCGGATGAGCGGGAGAGGAGCGGTGGCGGCCGGTCGGGATCAGGGGTGCCGGGCGCCCTCATGGTCGGCGTGGCCGGGCGGCTCCAGCTGGAGGGTCGAGTGTTCGACGTCGAAGTGGCCGGTCAGGCAGGAATGGAGTTCGTCGAGCATCTTCCCGGTGTCCCGGAGATCCTCCTCGGCGACGACGACGTGGGCGGACATCACGGGGACCCCGGAGGTGATGGTCCAGGCGTGCAGGTCGTGGACGTCGATGACGGCGGGGTGGCCCATCAGGTGGGAGCGGACCTCGGCCAGGTCCACGTTCTTGGGCGTGGCCTCCAGCAGGATGTGCACGGCCTCCTTCAACAGGGACCAGGCACGGGGCACGATGATCGCGGCGATGGCGAGGGAGACGAGGGTGTCGGCCTGCTGCCAGCCGGTGAACAGGACGATCAGACCGCCCACGATCACGCCCACCGAGGCCAGGGCGTCACTCATCACCTCCAGGTAGGCGCCCTTGACGTTGAGGCTCTCCTCGGCCCCCGACCGCAGGACGAACATGGCCGCGATGTTCATGACCAGGCCGAACCCGGCGACCAGGATCATCCCCATGCCGGAGACCTCGGCGGGTTCCCGGAATCGGTCGATCGCCTCCATGACGATGAACCCGCACAGGAGGAACAGGACGATCGCGTTGACGGCCGCGGCGAGGATCTCGGCGCGCTGGAATCCGAAGGTCCGTTGGGCGGTGGCCGGTCGGGCGGCGATCCATACGGCGGCCAGGGCGAGGGCGACCCCGAAGGAATCGGTGACGGTGTGCCCGGCGTCGGCGAGCAGGGCGAGACTGCCGCTGAAGGCGGCGCCCGTGACCTGGACGACCGCGACGCTGAGCATCATGCCCAGAACCAACGCGAGTCTCTTGCTATTGGCGGCCCCGGCGGTGATCGTGCCGTGGTCGTGTCCCGCACCCATCGTTCCCCCTGTTCGGAAGTGTCGTGGAGGTCTTCACGATTCAGTACAGCGTCGGCTGTCCATACATTCAAGACTGTTTATACAGCCATCGCTGTCTATACAGCAAGCTATGTACAATGGTTTTCATGTTGACCTCCGAACAGCGTCTCGCCGCGATCCAGCGCCTGGGACGAGCCCTGTCCGACCCCACGCGCTGCCGCCTGCTGTTGACCCTCCTGGAAGGGCCCGACTACCCCGCGGGTCTGGCCGACCGGCTCGGCCTCACCCGGCAGAACGTCTCCAACCACCTCGCCTGTCTGCGCGACTGCGGTCTCGTCAGGACCCATGCCCGTGGGCGCCAGGTCAGTTACGAACTCGTCGACGACTCCCTCGCCCACGCCCTGGAGGATCTGCTCCAGGTGGTCTGGGGGACCGCTCAGCCCCACGAGGCCCTCTCCTCTCCAGAGGAACAGTCCCGGGCGGTCTGAGTCACCGCGCCGCGCCGTTCGTGCGGGGTGGCGCGAGGGCCGCGCCGGTGCCCTCTCCACCCTTCGTGAGGCGGTGGACGCTCTCGGTGTGCGCTCAGCGTGCGTTTTTCCGGGTGTCCGAAATTTTTCCCTGTGACGTCCGTTACTTCGATGGTGGGGTATCGGCGCTGTTCGGGGCCGCTTCGCGAAGAGGCCCCCTCGATCCTCGCGTCCCGCTCCGACTTTGGTCGGGGTCGTCCCCGACAGAAGGTGGATATGACCCTGAGAGTTCCCTGAAGTAGCCGGATCCGGCCGCACTCCAGATATAACGCGACGTATGGTGAGAGTGCGCCCGGAGGAGACGAGGCCCATCGACAGGGCCCGCCCCGGACGACCACCGGTCCGTGGAGAACACGACCTCCCACGGGCGGGTGACCCGGCATCCCCCGCACCACACGACCTCGCGGACCGGACCGAGGCCATGCAGGCGAGCGCGCGTTCGACACGCGCCCCTCACCCATGGGCCGGACCGTCCCACACCCGTCGAGCTAGGAGCGAGCACCTCTCATGTCCAGAACGGCCACAACGGCCCTTGGAGCGGACCGGTCCCCGGGCCGGGACACCGCCCCCCACGCGGAAGGAACGAACGCGTGAACCGCCTTTCGGTCATGTCGCTCGGAAACCGGGCGTTGGTCCTGCTCATCACTCTGGCGGTGCTGTTCTTCGGCGTCGTCGCCGCGCTCTCGGCCAAACGGGAACTCTTCCCCGAGATGTCCCTGCCGATGGTGATGGTCTCCGCCCAGTACCAGGGCGCCACACCACAGGTGGTCGAGGGACAGGTCACCGAACCCCTGGAACAGGCCCTCCAGGGGGTGGAGGGCATCGACACGGTCACCTCCACGTCCAGTACCGGCTCGACGCAGATCATGGCGGAGTTCGACTACGGCCGCGACCAGGACGCCCTGGTCCGCGAGACCCAGGTCGCCGTCGACCAGATCGCCCCGATGCTGCCCGACGACGTCGACACCTCGGTCATGGCCATGAGCACGGACATGATGCCCGTGATGCTGCTGGCCGCCAGCTCCGAGAACCTCGACCAGCAGGCGATGGCCTCGACCATCGAGAACGTCCTGATCCCCGAACTGGAGTCGGTGCCCGGGGTCCGCTCGGCCAACCTGACCGGCCTGCCGGCCGATCGCGTCGAGGTCACCCCCGACGAGGACGAGCTGGACAAGGCCGGGATCGGCGTCCAGGACCTGGCCGACGCCCTGGAGGCGAGCGGCCTGCTCATGGCCGGCGGCACCATCGACGAGGACGGTCGCAGCCTCAGCGTCACCACCGGTGACCAGCTCACCGACCTCGGGGAGATCGAGGACCTGTGGGTGCGGCCCTCCGCCGGGGCCGACCCCTCGGCGGCACTCCCCGGCGCCCCGCCCGCTCCGGCGCCCTCCCCGGTCCAGGTCTCCGAGATCGCCGACGTCGAGTTGGTGCCCGAGGCCGCCACCTCCATCGCCCGTCTCGACGGCGACCCGAGCGTCGCCCTCATGGTCATGGCGACCCCCGACGGCAACACCGTCGAGATCTCCGAGGGCGTCCAGAAGGTGCTGGACGAACAGTCCGACCTGCTCGGCGACGACGTCTCCCTCTCGGTCGTGTTCGACCAGGCGCCCTTCATCAACGACTCGATCACCGACATGTTCGAGGCCGGCGGCTACGGCCTGGTCGCCTCGGTCATCGTGATCCTGGTCTTCATGCTCTCCATCCGCTCCACCCTCGTGGTGGCGGTGTCCATCCCGGTGTCGGTCCTGGTGGCCTTCGTCGGTATGCAGGCCTTCGGCTTCACCCTCAACATGCTCACCCTGGCCGCGATCACCATCGCGATCGGCCGGGTGGTGGACGACTCCATCGTCGTCCTGGAGAACATCCGTAGGCACATGGACTACGGCAAGGAACGGATGGCCGCCGTCAAGGACGGCGTCCGTGAGGTCGCCACGGCCGTGGCCTCCTCGTCCTTCGCCACGATCGCCGTCTTCCTGCCGTTGGCGTTCGTCGGCGGCATGGTCGGCGAACTCTTCATGCCCTTCGCCGTGACCAGCTCCCTGGCCCTGGGCGGCTCGCTGATCGTCGCCCTCACCATCACCCCGGTGCTGTGCTACTGGTTCCTGCGGCCCGCCGAGGTCGGCGACAGCACCCGCGAGGAGATCGAGCGCAAGGCGCACGAGCGCGAGATGCGCAGCCCGATGCAGCGTGCCTACCTGCCGATCATCCGCTGGATCACGACCAAGCGTCGGACCGCCACCGTGGTCACCCTGGCCGCCTCGGTCCTCGTCTTCGTCGGCACGATCGCCCTGGCCGCGAACTCCCAGACCGACTGGCTCGGGGAGGCCGAGGAGAACACCTACACCGTCGTCCAGGAACTCGACCCGGGCACCTCCCTGGAGACCGCCGACGCCGAGGCCGTCAAGGTCGAGGAGGCGCTCGCGGGGATGGCCTGGATCGATACCTACCAGGTCAACATCGGCGGCAATCCGATGATGGGCGGCGGCTCCTCCCAGATCGACTACACGATCACCGCCGACCCCGACACCGACCAGATCCGCAACCGCGACGTCCTGCGCGACACCTTCGCCGACCTCGACACCGAGTACGAGCCCCGGCTCGACTCCATGGGCGGCATGGGCGGATCGGGCATCGAGGTCCAGGTGACCGCCGAGGACCAGGACACCCTGGCCGAGGCCGCCGGCATGGTCGAGGACGAACTGCGCTCCATCGACGGAGCCGATGACGTCACCAGCGGCATCTCCGCCTCGCAGCCCGCGCTCGAGGTCCACGTGGACGGCGAGAAGGCCGTCGAAGAGGGCCTGAGCGAGTCCATGATCGGCCAGACCGTCTCCGCGGCCTTCAACGGCCGTAACGTCGGCACCGCCACCATCGAGGACATCCGCCGCGACGTGGTCGTCCTGGTCCAGGACGCGCCCCAGACCGTGGCGGAGCTGGAGGAGCTGCCGATCACCACGCCCACCGGGCGGGAGATCGAGCTCGCCGACGTCGCGGAGGTCACCGAGGTCCAACAGCCTCCGGAGCTCACCCGCATCGACGGTGTCACCAGCACCACGGTCACGGCCAACCCGAGCGCGTCCGACCTGGGCGCGGTCAGCGGCGAGATCATGACCGCCCTGGACGGCCTCGACCTCCCGTCGGGGGCCACCGCCTCCCTGGGCGGCGTCAGCCAGGACCAGACCGAGGGTTTCGCCCAGCTCGGGCTGGCCATGCTCGCCGCGATCGTCATCTGCTACCTGATCATGGTCGCGACGTTCAAGAGCCTGCTACAGCCGCTCATGCTGCTCATCTCGATCCCGTTCGCCGCCACCGGGTCGCTGGCCCTGCTGCTGATGACCGGGACCCCGGTCGGCGCGGCGGCCCTGATCGGCATGCTGATGCTCATCGGCATCGTGATCACCAACGCCATCGTGCTGATGGACCTGATCAACCAGAACCGGGCGAAGGGGATGGAGCTCGGCGAGGCCATCGTCGAGGGCGCCCGGCACCGTCTGCGGCCCATCCTGATGACGGCGGTCGGCACCATCGCCGCCCTGATCCCGATGGCGACGGGCATGGCCGGTGGCGGCGCGTTCGTCTCCGCCCCGGTCGCCCTCGTGGTGATCGGCGGTCTGATCACCTCGACGTTGCTGACCCTGATCCTGGTCCCGGTCCTCTACCAGCTGGTGGAGGTACGCCGTCTGAAGCGCGAGGCCAAGGCCGAGGCGCGTCGTGAACGTCGCAGGGCCAGGGCCCGTGCCAAGGCCGGGGCGAACGCCGCGAGCAACGGCTCCGCCTCCGCGGCGACGGTGGGCGACGTGCCCGAGGACCGGCGGGACGAGGACTCCGAGGAACCCGTCGGCCGGTAACGGTCGAAGCCCGTGAAGGACGAGAAGGGCGCCCCCGCACCGCACGGTGCGGGGGCGCCCTTCGTATGGAGACGGGGCCGAAGACCCCGCCTTCCGTCGTGGGCGGCCCCGTCGTCTCAGCCGGAGAACTCGTCCGGGTGCGGGCCGGTGCGCCCGCCGCGCTCCAGGGTGTCGATGGTCGCGATCTCGTCGGCGGTGAGCTCGAAGTCGAACACGTCGATGTTCGAGACGATCCGCGAGGGCGTCACCGACTTGGGAATGACGACACGGCCCTGCTGGAGATGCCAACGGAGTACCACCTGGGCCGGGGACCTCCCGTGCCGGCGCGCGATCGCGACGACCTCCTCCTGGCCGAGTACGGCCCCCTGCGCCAGCGGGCTCCAGGCCTCGGTGACCACACCGTGAGCGGTGTTCGCGGCGACGACCTCGCGGTTCTGGAGAGCCGGGTGCAGTTCCACCTGGTTGACCGCCGGCACGATCTCGCTCTCCTCGACGAGACGCTCCAGATGGGCGGGCTGGAAGTTCGACACTCCGATGGCACGGACCCGACCGTCGGCGTAGAGCCGCTCCAGGGCCCGCCACGTCTGGACGTAGAGGTCGTTCGCGGGGGCCGGCCAGTGGATCAGGTAGAGGTCGAGGTGGTCCAGGCCGAGCCGGGCGAGGCTCTCGTCGTAGGCACGGAGCGTGTGGTCGTACCCGTGGTCGGAGTTCCAGAGCTTGGAGGTGACGAAGAGTTCCTCGCGGGCGACCTCCGATGCGGCGATCGCGCGCCCCACACCCTCCTCGTTGCCATAGACGGAGGCGGTGTCGATGGCCCGGTATCCGGCCTTCAGCGCGGAGGTCACCGCGGCGGTGGTCTCGGTGTCCGGTACCTGGAAGACGCCGAAACCGAGCCGTGGCATCCGAACGCCGTTGTTCAGGGTGATCCGGGGTACCTCGATGGTGGACATGGTTCTCCTTGGAAGTGGACGTGGAAGTGGACGGGCGAGTGTCCGTCGTTCAGTGGGCGGGGACGGTGTCGACGGGCTCCGGGGCCCCGCTCCGAGGCTCCGCGGGCCGGCTCCGGCGCGCGGCGACCGCCGCGAGGACCATGACGATCAGGGCGGTACTCGTGAGCGCCGCCCCGATCCAGATCGGCGAGGTGTAGCCGAGGCCCGCGCCGATACCGACGCCGCCGGCCCAGGCGCCGAGCGCGTTGCCCGCGTTGAAGGCGCCGATGTTCGCGCCGGAGGCCAGGGTCGGGGCCCCGCCCGCGTAGCGCATGATCCGGGTCTGGAGGCCCGGCACGGTGCCGAACCCGAACCCGCCCATGAGGAACAGGATCACGACCGTCGCGGCCGGGGATCCGGCGAGTGGTCCGAACACGCCGAGGATCACGGCGAGTACGGCCACGAAGGTGACGAGGGTGCCGTCGATGGAACGGTCGGCGAGTCTGCCGCCCGCCCAGTTGCCGACGAGCAACCCGGTACCGAAGACGACGAGCAGCCACGGCACGGTGCCGGAGGCGAAGCCCGTCACCTCGGTGAGGGTGTAGGCGATATAGGTGAACGCTCCGAACATGCCGCCGAAGGCGAGCATGGTCACCAGGAGCGACAACCAGACCTGGCCGGAGCGGAAGGCGCTCAGTTCGCCGCGCAGGCTCACCTCGGGCCCGGCACCGCGTACGGCGGGTACGAGGGCGGCGATACCGATGAGGGCGAGGACGCCGATGATCGAGATCGCCCAGAAGGTCGAACGCCAGCCCATCTGTTGGCCGAGGAAGGTGCCGAAGGGAACGCCGAGCACGTTCGCGGCGGTCAGGCCGGTGAACATGACCGCCACGGCACCGGCCCTCTTCGCGGCGGGGACGAGACCGGAGGCGACGACGGCGCCGATCCCGAAGAACGCGCCGTGGCACAGGGCCGCCACGATCCGTCCGATCATCGCGACCGTGTAGTCCTGGGCGGCGGCCGTGAGGACGTTCCCGATGACGAAGAGGACGAGGAGACCCATGAGCACGGGTTTCCTGGGGAGTCGAACGGTGGCCGCGGTGATCCCCAGCGCGCCGACGACCACGCTCAACGCGTATCCGGAGATGAGCCATCCCGCGGTGGCCTCCGACACGGCGAAGTCGGCGGCGACGTCGGGCAGCAGGCCCATGATGACGAACTCGGTGAGTCCGATACCGAACGCGCCGATGGCGAGCGCGACGAGACCGAGTGGCATGGGAGGCTCCTGATAGGCTGAGAAAAATAGTTGCACGCGCGTTGTTCCCGTGGGTGCAAGTTATGATTGCACGCGCAAATAACCAGCGCAAGCAACTAATATGAGAGGGTGCTCACAGGGGCATCACGGGCGTTGGAGCGCCGGGAACCCCGGTAACGGCCGACCCCGTGCTCTCGGGCGAGACTCGTCGGATCGTTCGCCGGGAAGGGGTGAGGGTACGCTTCGAACCCCGCGATCACCCGCGCGGACCGGGATCCGGGCGCCACGACGTCCGTCCCCTGGGCTCTTCGGGACTTTCCCCTCTGTCACCGGACTGTCGATTTGTGCTATCCGCGCACTCCAGGCAGTCTGCGTTGCATGGATGAAGCCAAGAAAAGCCTCGAGGACCTACTGCGCGACGAGCTCGGCGACGAGCCCTCGCAGGAGGCGAAGGACTACGCACGCCGCCTCTACGAGCGTTACCGGTTGCCGCTCGACGAGACCACCCCGAACGACTCCACCGACACCGTGACCGGTCGAACCGGCTCACCGGGAACGGAGGAGTGAACGGAGCCGTAGTGCCACCCGGTACGGCGACGTTCTCCTGGTCTTCCTAGCGGTCGTCGCCGTCCCACACGATCTCGAACCACACCTGGCGGCCTCGGCCGTCCTTGCGCGGTTCGGTGCCCCAGGAGCTCGACAGCGCCTCCACCAGATCCAGACCACGGCCGTGTTCGGCGGTGTCGTAGGGGTCACGATGCTGAGGCTCGGGCTCTTCGGTGGTGCTGCCCAGGTCGCGGACCTCCACTCGTGCCCAACCAGGGGCCTGGAGCACGCATACCTCGAACTTGCCGGTGGCGCGTCCCGAGGCGCTGTGGGTGATGGCGTTGGTCGCCAGTTCGCTGGCCAGCAGGGTCGCCGTGGTCAGTTCCGGCGAGTCGGCCAGTCGACGCGCCACGAACCGGCGTACGTAGGCGATCTGGCTCGGCAGTCCGGGAAAACGTCGCTGTGCGGACAGAGGGACGGCGCCGCCGTGGTGGGCGGTGGCCTGTCCGATGCTGTTGGGCTCTTCCATGGGTCTCGCCGGGCGTTGGGGACGGATGAGAGGGGCCGACGTCGTCAGGAGCGGGTCCGAAGGCGCGGAACGAGGGGTGGTGGTCTCACTCATGTGGGTTCACTCCCCTGGAGAAGTGGGTGCGCGGGCAGGGCGGAGCCGGGCCGGTACCACGCGGCGTCCATGCCCGGAAAGGGGTCACGGCGCGTCGTGGATGTACGGGGCGGAGCCCCCGGGAACAGGGAGGGAAGCGGCTCGGTACCGGTGGGGGGACGGTACGAGGACGGCGACATAGGGCGGGGGAGAAGCCGCGAAGCTTCACTGAGAGGACGGTGGTGGGGCCTGTGCGTCGGCCGTGGAAGATCGTCATGGCGGCTAAGAGGTGTGCCCTACGGCGCTGAAGGGCCTACTCGCGCTCAGCATACGCTTCGTGCCTTTCTGGAAACCCGACCGGCCTGCTTTCGACAGTTCCACCATGCCTGAACTGGATAAAGAGGGGATGAGGAGAGTCGATGAGCCCCTTCTGGGGCGATCGTCGACGAAGGCGGACGACCTACGATCTCCCCCGCGTCGGATAACAATATGGTGAACGCGGGTCGAATTTAACCACTTCGTCCACTCTTGCGCGTGTCCTCTCCCACACGTCAAGGTAGGGGCATGGCCCGGCCCACCCCCGCCCCCCTCCCCAGGGGCCTCGGCATCGAGATCGACCGTTCCGTCCGGTTCACCGATGAGGGACACGTCCTCGTCGGAGGCACACCTCCACGTGCTCTTCGGCTGCCCGCGACGGGTGTCGGTTCCGTGATCCGCGGGATCAGCGGTGCGCGTCCCACCGACCTCGACGAGCGGATCCTCGCCCGGACCCTGGTGGAGACCGGTCTGGCCCACCCCCGCCCCGCCCCCGCCGCCCTCGACGAGAGGACACGGATCGTCCTGATCGGCCGAGGCGGCGCCATCGACCCCGCCGCGCTGATCACCACGCTGGACCTGATCGCCGAACACCACCCCGGCGCACGTCCCCTCGTGGTCGGGGCCACCGGGATCGCGGCGCGTACGGCTCGCGCGAGAGGCGCCCGCACGGTCGACGGGCCCACAGGGGGTCCCGGGGCCCTGGCCGCCGCGCTGGCCGTCTGCGACGGTGAGTTCCTCGCGCTTCTGGAAGCGGGGGCCGAACCCTCTCCAGGGTGGCTGGAGAACGCGCTCGGACACTTCGTCGACCCCGATGTCGCCGCGGTGATCCCCAGGACCCTCGCGGTCCGCCGTCCCCTCGGCCCCTCGGGCATGACGGTGGCCGCACTGCACGCCCTACGAGCCGACCGGGGGGCCGACCCCGCGCCCGTCCTGCCCTGGGGGCACGGACATCGAGGGCGAGGTCGCCCCTCGCCTCCGGAGGAGCACGGCGCGGCCGACCCCCTGGAGCCCGTCCGCGTCCTGGTGGCACGTCGCGCGGCCGTCCGGGTCTCCCACGACGCGGGAGAACTCGCCGGTACCGACCTCGTATGGCGCGCGGCGGAGGAGGGGTGGTCGGTGCGTTACGAACCCCGGTCGAGGGTCCGGCTCCCGATGCCGGACGGGATCGGGACCTATCTGCGCTCACGCTTCGTTCACGCGGCCGAGGGGGGAGCGACGGCGCGCCGGTACGGACGGTGGGCGACGGGCCCGGAGATGTCGCCGCACGGACTGGTGGCCCTGCTCTCGGTGCTCGGGGGCCGACCCGTGAGCGGTCTCGTGATCGGCGCGGCCGGGGCGGCGCTCACCGCCCGAGGCCTGACCGGGGAGGCCGGCGCCCCGACCCTGGAAGCGGTACGCCCCGCGGTCGTCGACCTGACGAGCGCGGTCCGGGCCGGGGCCCGTACGGCGCGAACGACCTGGTGGCCGGTGCTCGCGGGCATGGTGGTCGCCGGGGCCGCCGCGGGGGCGGGCGGTCGGCGGAGGGGGCTCGTCCGGGGGGCGTTTCTGGCCGGGGCGGTGTTGACCGTGCCGCATCTCGCCTCCTGGCGTCGCCGTCGCGGCACGGCCACGGTGGGCCCTCTGGGGTGGACGGCGCTGGCGGTCGCCGGGGACGCGGCGTGTGCGCTCGGTACGTGGTGGGGAGTGGCCCGCTCGGGTTCTCTCGCCCCGCTGATCCCCCGCGTTCGATCGCCGTTGTTCTCCACGTCACTGGAATCACCCCAGGTGGGGGCGGGTGCCGAGGGCTCTCGGGCCAAGTCGCCCTAGGGGAGTCATGTTAGCGAGAGTTAACATGCGTCACTCCGTGTGACGATATCGTCGGGATCGGAGGAAGGGTGAAGGGGTCCCCCTCGGGCATTTCATTACTCTGTGTGACTATTTTCGGGTGGTCCTGGTCACGCGGTGTCTTCGGAGGTCCGAGGGTTGTTTCCGGGGTGTTGCGCGGAGATCTCGGTCGTGTTATTGGCCCGAGAAAAAGAGGCTTTTGGGTAAACGTTGTTTACGAGATGTGGGACGAAGTTGCTTGTTTGGGCAGGGTATGGCGCATTTTCTCACTTTGAGTGATGCCTCGAGTGCGGCGAGTGTGGTGTTTGACAATGGAGCGGAAATCTGTGGCTCGAATCATCACCGTTGTCTTTTCTTGATGGAGTGGTTACCGCCAAGTGTCTCATCATCCCGCACACTCTTGACATTCCGGTCACTGACCGTGAATCGGAAGTCAGTGTGTTTCGGCAGTCACATGGAGTAATCCTCATGGTGTCGGCGACTCGCGAATGCTTAACCGGACTAACCATCCGGGCATGAGTGAAGCCCTGCTCACCCCGGCTCACTCCCCGTGTCGGCGACTCGCAACCACAGATCAAGCGCCGGGCTCGGCTGTTGAGGTTCGGAGATAGTTTTGGGCAAGTTCCTGGCCAGGCGGCTGCTGAACTACGTCGTACTGATTTTCCTGGCGACGAGCTTCGCGTACCTGCTCGCCGCCACCAACCTGTACCCGCGCGGTTACTTCGAGCAGATGCAGCCTCCGCCATCGCCCGAAGCGGTCAACGCTCAGCTCGACGCGCTGAACCTCAACGACCAGACCCCGATCGCCCAGCGTTACCTCACCTGGCTCGGCGGGATCTTCACCGGTGACTTCGGTAAGACCATCCAGGGCGGCGACGTCGCCTCCCAGATGTGGATGAAGGCCGGAGTCACCCTCCGCCTCATCACCGTCGCCACCCTCCTCGGCAGCTTCCTGGGGATCGCGATCGGCGCCTACGCCGCCATCCGTCAGTACCGGGCCTTCGACAAGTCCGCCACCGCGGTCTCCTTCTTCGTGCTCTCGGTCCCCACCGTGGTCATCGCGATCGTCGTCCAGGTACTCGCCGTCAGCATCAACGACCTGGCCGGGTTCCAACTGTTGCGCTATTCGGGCGAGTACACGGCCGGCTTCAGCGGAGAGTGGTACGAACTCCTGCTCAACCGCGTCTACCACGCGTTGCTGCCCACACTCGTGCTGGCCGTCGCGCTGTTCGCCGCCTTCGCCCGATACCAACGCAACATGATGTTGGACGTCCTGGGCGCCGACTTCGTGCGGACCGCGATGGCCAAGGGGCTCACTCGACGCAAGGCCCTGTTCAAGCACGCCCTGCGCACCGCGCTGATCCCCACGATCACCTATTTCACGTTCACCTTCGGTGCCCTGGTCTCCGGAGCGACCTTCACCGAGAAGATCTACGGCTGGCACGGTATGGGCGCCTGGCTGATCGACTCCATCGCCCGACACGACGTCCACGTGGTCGCGGCCGTCTCCTGGTTCATGGCGATCACCATCATGGCCGCGTCCTTCCTCTCCGACATCCTCTACGCCTGGCTCGACCCGAGAGTGCGGGTGTGACCATGACGCACACCTCCGCCCTCGTCGCCACGGGGGCCATGGCCCCCCGTCCCTTCCCGTACGTTCCGCGTCCCGCCGCGGCAGCCCAGCTGGAGACCACGTCATGAGCCAGACCGAAGACCTCACGGAGTCCGAGCGCCCCGATGGGGCCGAAGAGACGCCGTCCATCCCGCCCATGCCCAACCGGGCCAAGGACGTGCTGCTCCAGCTTCTGAGGACCCGGCGGGTCATCATCGGGCTCGTCCTGATCGCCCTGCTGGCCGCTCTGGCCTTCCTCGGCCCCGTCATCAGCCAGTGGGGGATCGGCGAACGCGACTTCACCGCGCGTCTGGAGGGGATCTCGCCCGACCACTGGTTCGGTACCAACCACACCGGTCAGGACATCTTCACCCAGTCCACCGCCGGTTTGCAGAAGTCGCTGCTCATCGGTCTGCTCGTCGCGCTCGGTTCCACCGTCATCGCAGCGCTCGTCGGCTCCTTCGCCGGCTACTTCGGGGGTATCACCGACCGGGTCCTGATGTGGGTCGCCGACCTGGCCCTGGTCCTGCCCAGCTTCGTCATCCTGGCGATCCTGTCCACCCACTTCGTCGGCCAGGGCGGCTGGCTCATCCTGGTCATCCTGTTGGCCGCGTTCAGCTGGATGGTCACCTCCAAGATGGTGCGCGGTCTGACCATCTCACTGCGCGAACGCGAGTACATCCACGCGGCCCGATTCATGGGCGTCCCCCCGCACAAGATCATCCTGCGGCACATCCTGCCGAACATGTCGTCCCTGCTCATCGCCGACGCCACCATCATGGTCAGCACCGCCATCATCGGCGAGACCGCGTTGAGCTACTTCGGGCTGGGCGTCCAGCCTCCGGACGTCAGTCTCGGTGTGGTCATCGCGAACGGAGCCCCGTACGCCACCACCGCCCCCTGGGTGTTCCTGTTCCCCACGGTTCTGCTGGTGGTCCTGGTCCTCGCCGTGAACATGATCGGGGACGGGCTGCGCGACGCCCTCGACCCGCACTCCAAGTCGCGTCGGTCCTAGGGGAGGGGACACGAACATGAGCATCGACACGGCCGAGGCCACCGAGAACACCACGGACGAACCGACCTCCGAGGTCCCCGTCCTGGAGGTCACCGACCTCAACGTCACCTTCCAAGGACTCGGCGGCAACCCCGACGTCCACGCGGTGCGCGGCGTCAGCTACGCCGTCCACAGAGGAGAGGTGCTGGGCATCGTCGGCGAGTCCGGCTCCGGCAAGTCCGTCTCCTCCATGGCCGCGATGGGACTGCTGCCCGACCACGCCGTGATCACCGGCTCCGTGCGTCTGCACGGCGAGGAGATCCTCGGCAAGAAGGACAAGGAGATGGCGCGCAAGCGCGGCAAGGTCATCTCCATGGTCTTCCAGGACCCGCTCTCCGGGCTCACCCCCGTGTACACCGTCGGCGATCAGCTCGCCGAGGCGGTCCTGGTCCACGACCCCAAGGCGGGCAAGGACAAGGCGCGCGCCCGTGCCATCGAACTGCTCTCTCTGGTGGGCATCCCCCGGCCGGAGGAGCGCTACCGCTCCTTCCCGCACGAGTTCTCCGGCGGTATGCGCCAGCGCGTCATGATCGCCATGGCCATGGCCAACGACCCCGACGTCATCATCTGCGACGAGCCCACCACGGCCTTGGACGTCACCATCCAGGCGCAGATCCTGGACCTGCTGCGCACCGCGCAGCGCGAGACCGGCGCCGCGATCGTCATGATCACCCACGACCTCGGTGTCGTCGCCGGGTTCGTCGACCGTCTCCTGGTCATGTACGCCGGACGCCCCGTGGAGATCGGCGACGTCGACGAGATCTACTACAAGAGCCGCATGCCCTACACCATGGGGCTGCTCGGCGCCGTGCCCCGTATGGACCAAGAGCGTCAGGGCGCCCTCGTCCCGATCAAGGGCAACCCGCCCTCGCTCAGCGCGCTGCCGCCCGGCTGCCCCTTCGCGCCGCGCTGCCCCATCGCGCAGCCCGAATGCGAACTCGCCGAACCGGAACTGCTCACCATCGGTGGACAGCCCTCCGCGGAGAGGATCCGGGAACTCGCCCGGGCCCACGAGGACGCCTCGGCCGGCGCGCGGGAGAAGGACCCCGAGGAGAGGATCCACGACACCGGTGTACGCAGGGCCGCCTGCATCCGCTCCGGCGAGATCGACACCAACGACTGGACCGCCCGGGACATCTACCCGGTCCCCGAGATCCCCGAGGTGGAGGCCTCCTCCCAGGCCCGCGAGGACCGTGCGGAGATGCTGCGCGTCGACGACCTCATCAAGCACCACCCGTTGATGAAGGGCGCGGTCTTCAAGCGCCGTGTCGGTACGGTGTACGCGGTCGACGGGGTCGGCTTCGACATCCGCGAGGGAGAGACCCTCGCCCTCGTCGGCGAGTCCGGGTGCGGAAAGTCCTCCACCCTCATGGAGATCATGGGGCTGGAGAAGCCCCAGCGCGGAACGATCGAGGTCATGGGCAAGAGCACCGCGACCCTCGGAAAACGCGACCGCTTCGCCCTGCGCCGGGACATGCAGATCGTCTTCCAGGACCCGATGAGCTCCCTGGATCCGCGTATGCCGGTCTTCGACATCATCGCCGAGCCCCTGCGCGCCCACGACGTCCCTGCGGCCGAGGTCGTCGAGCGCGTCTACGAGCTGATCCGACTGGTCGGCCTCAACACCGAGCACGCGACCCGCTTCCCCTCGGAGTTCTCCGGCGGCCAGCGTCAGCGCATCGGGATCGCCCGGGCCCTGGCCCTGGAACCGAAGCTGCTGGTGCTCGACGAGCCGGTGTCGGCACTGGACGTCTCCATCCAGGCCGGTGTGGTCAACCTGCTGGAGGAACTCCAGGCCAAGCTCGGTCTCGCCTACCTCTTCGTGGCGCACGACCTGTCCGTGGTCCGGCACATCGCCGACCGGGTGGCCGTGATGTACCTCGGCAAGATCGTGGAGATCGGCGACACCACGTCGATCTACACCCGCCCCGCCCACCCCTACACCCAGGCGTTGCTGTCCGCGATCCCCATCCCCGACCCGGAGAAGGAACGCGCCCGCACGCACATCGTCTTGGACGGCGACCTGCCCAGCCCCGCCAACCCGCCCTCGGGTTGCAGGTTCCGGACCAGGTGCCAGAAGTTCATCACCCTCTCGGACTCCGAACGGGAGCGGTGCGTGAGCGACGAACCGACGATCCAGCCCACCAACGGTGGGGACCAGGGGACCGCCTGCCACTACGCCGAACGGCTGACGGTCAGCTGAGGAGCCGGAAGTTCGATTTGGCACAGGCCAGTACCGCCCCGCGTACTGGCTGGAACACTCAAGGAGGAAAGATCCCCATGCGAATCGGGAAGGTGCGTTATCTCGCCCCGGCCGCTGCCCTGGTCCTGCTGGCCAGCGCCTGCGCCGACAGCGACGACGGCAATGACACCGAGGCCGCGCAGCAAGAGGTCGCGGAACTGCCCGCCGAGGACCTCAACCCCGCGCCTCGTGAGGACCTTCAGGAGGGCGGCACCTTCGTGTGGGCCCTCAACGAGTACGCCGAGCAGCACAACATGTGGCACACCAACGGCAACCTGGCCAATGTGCGCCGTACCGCCGCGGCGGTCATGCCCAGGACCAGCCGTTACGCCGCCGACGGCACCAACTCCCCGCTGACCGACTACGTCCTCGACTACGGGGTCAGCGACGACGGCCTCGAGGTCTGGTACGAGCTCAACGAGGACGCGGTCTGGTCCGACGGTGAGCCCATCACCGCGGAGGACTACGAGGCCAACTGGCTGACCATCTCCGGCCAGCGCGACGGCGACTTCCAGCTCGGCTCCACCAGCGGCTACGACCTGGTCAAGGAGTTCGTCTCCGACGACGACTACTCCTTCACCCTGAAGTTCGAGGAGCCCTTCTCCGAGTGGCCCGGCCTCTTCAGCCCCCTGTACCCCAAGGAGTACATGGAGGACGAGGAGCTGTTCGAGGAGGGTTACCAGAAGGACTACCCGGTCACCGCCGGCCCCTTCGGTGACGTGGAGTTCGACGACGTCTCCGAGCGCATCACCGTCAGCAAGAACGAGGACTGGTGGGGCACCCCGGCGCTGCTCGACGAGATCATCTTCGACGCCATGGGCAGCGACGCCCAGGCCGGCGCCTTCAACAACGGTGAGGTCGACGGCTTCTACCTCGGCTACGACGCCGCGGGCTACGAGCTGATCAAGGACCGCGAGGGCACCTACTTCACCGAGGCCGTCAACCACGGCCACCGCTTCATCTCGCTGAACGGCGGCAGCCCCCGCCTGGAGGACGTCCGCGTCCGCCACGCGATCTCCCTCGGCATCGACACCGACGTCCTCTCCGAGGTCAGCCTCGACGCCGTCGACTGGCCCATCACCGGTGAGGTCAACCGTCTGCTGCGGTCCAGCCAGTACGGCTACCAGGACAACAGCGAGGGCTACGGCGAGTACGACCCCGAGCGCGCCGGTGAACTCCTCGACGAGGCCGGCTGGACCCTCGAAGAGGGCGAGACCGTCCGCACCAACGAGGACGGCGACACCCTGACCCTGGACTGGGTCGTCTCCGACGACCTCGCCGTCGCCCAGGACGAGGGCGACATCGCCAGCGACATGCTGTCCGAGATCGGCGTCGAGGTGAAGGTCCAGCAGGTGCCGGGCAACTCCCTCTTCCCCGAGTACGTCATCCCCGGTAACTACGAGATGGCCAGCTACGTCCTGACCGGTGTCAACCCCTACGCCGGTGACAGCAAGGGCAACTACGGTATGCCCACCGAGGACGGCGAGTGGGGCAACAACCTCGCCCGCGTCTCCACCGAGGAGATCGACGAGAAGTTCGACGAGCTCATGGCGGAGACCGACCCCGACCGTTACGCCGAGCTCGCCAACGAGATCGACCGTCTCCTGTGGGAGGAGGTCGTGACCATCCCGATGTTCGAGCGTCCCGGCCTCTACGCCGTCAACGAGAACCTGCACAACTGGGGTGAGTTCGGTCTGGCCTCGGACTACGTCTACGAGGACATCGGCTGGGCCAAGGAGTAGCCGCACGGCGGGTGACGGGCTCGGCCCCGCACCCTCCGACGCGGCCGGAGACCTCCCCCGGACGTGATGAGCGTCCGGTGCGGCGGCCCACCGCGTGAGCACTCCACCACTGGTGACCGAGGGCGTCGGCCCCCCGAACGGGGCCGGCGCCCTTCGGCGTGCCCGGTCGACGTCCGAGCCCGACGAACACGGCCCCCGTCGGCTTCCGCGCCTCCCGAGAGCGGTGTGTCCGAAACCTTCCGGGGCCTGACAGAATCGGTACCGTTCGACCCCACCCCTCCCTCCCCGCTCGTTGGAAAGTCCCACATGCGACCCCACCCTCTCGTCGCCGCCTGCGTGGCGGCCCTGATGTGCGCGGCACTCACCTCCTGCTCCCGTGAGGACGACGGCCGGAACGCCGAACCCACCGCCGGAGCCGCCGTCGACCCCGAACCGGAGGAGACGGAGGAGACCGGAACACCCTCGGAGGAATCCGAGGAGGAGCCTCCCTTCGGTACACCGGTCGGTTGGGCGGGCCACCCGGGGCAGGTCGAGGAGACCGAGGAACCGGATGAGGATGAGGACGAGGACGACGGTGAGGAGGTCGACGACCCCGAGGAGCACACGGCCGTGACCGGCGGAGCCGGGGGAGAGACGGTCACCGCGAAGGACGCCGACGAACTCGCCGAGCACCTCCGGACCGACGAGCCCCTCACCGTGGAGATCGAAGGCGACATCGACCTCGACGGCCGGATCCGTGTCGGATCGGACAAGACGCTCCTGGGTGTCGGAGAGGGCGCCGAACTGACCGGCGGCGCACTCGTCGTCGAAGAGGCCGCCAACGTCATCATCGCCAACGTGACCATGACGGTCGACGAGACCGCCGTGAGCATCGGAGAGGGCGCCCACCACGTGTGGGTGGACGGCTCCACCTTCTCCGGAGGGGACGGCGACCCCCTCGTCTCGGTGACCGACGACGCCGACCACGTCACCGTGTCCTGGAATCGCTTCACCGACGCCGAAGCGGCCATCCTCATCGATGGGGGGGACGACGAGGAGCGGGAGCGGGCCCCCCGGGTGACCGTCCACCACAACTTCTTCGACGGCACCACGGCCCGGCACCCCCGGGCCCTCAACGCCGAACACGTCCACGTGTTCAACAACTACTTCCGCGACAACCCCGAGTACGGGGTGAGCTCGGCGGACGGGGCCAACGTGTTGGTCGAGGGCAACTACTTCGAACGCACACCCCTGTCGGTCGCCACCGAGAAGGACGACGAACCCGGCAATGTCGCCACCCGCGACAACCTTCTCGTCGACTCCGACCAGCCCGAACTACGCGGCGAGGTCCCCGACCCGCCCTACGCCTACGAGCTCGACGACACCGTCACCATCCCCGACCTGGTCGGCAGCCGAGCCGGGGCCTACTAGGCCACACCGTGTCCCCGTCCACCCGGGAGGGAGCGGACGGGGACACCCTCCTTCACCCGGGGGCATGGTGCCCGACCGGCCGGAGAGGCGCGTCCGATCAGTCGACGGTCGGCCGGTAGTCGTAGGTCTCCCCGAAACCCTCCTCGGTGTCGTATTCGAGTCTGCGCGGGTACCCCTCCTCGTCGATCCAGAGGCTGAACTCGGTCTTCGGCAGCACGGTCAGCGTGTTGTGCCCGCTCTCCTCCTCGTAACCGCCCATCACCGCGGTGAAGTCGCCCGTGTACCTGTAGGCGGTGTAGGAACCCTCGGGAGACCCGTCCAAGCCCTCGGGGAGCGTGATCTCCTCTCTGCCCTCCCACACCAGATCGGAGGCGGAATCCACCAGGTCGTCCAAGGGGGAGAGGGCGAACTCGATCGAGCACAGCCGTCGATCCGCCTCCGAGGGCGGGTTCAACAGGCTCATCCCCGTCATCCCGCGTTCGGCGGTCATCAGGTGGCCGGTGTCGTCCAACTCGTACCGGTACACCTCGACACCCTCGGCCGTGGTGAAGTGGTGCTCGAAGACCACATCGGCCTCCACGCCCCTCCGGGCCCAGCCCCGACCAGCCTCCTCGCCCTCCTCCCGTTGCGTGTAGCTCACGGACAGGGAGGGGGCGTCTCGCAGCCCTCGAGCGGCCAACGCCAGGAAGGCCTCGGCGTCGTCGGGGTCGACGCTCCCCGAACGTTCCCGCGGGGGACGGGCCTGCTCGGACGGTTCGGCCAAGGGGACGACCGTGTCGTCCTCCAGGGTGAGGCGGGCGACGATCCATCCACTGGCGATCACCGCCAGGCAGGTCAGGACCACGATCAGGGCCAAAGGCCAGTTGGGACGGCCGGGGTCGTCTTCCGCCGGCTCCGGTCCGGAGAACGGCATCGATGTCGACACTGACAACGCCTCGCTTCTGCGGCTCGGTGGATGGGGGGACCGCTTACGGTGGTTACGACGCGGGGACCGTCCTCTCCGTTCGAGCGTCGCCGACACATAATCTCGACAGGCAGTGACGAAACGGGCCGCGAACGTGTCGACAGGCCCGGCGATCTCGGCCCGAACGGGGTGCCGTCCTCATCCCTCGTCCAGACGTGGCGGGTCGCGTTCGATCCGTCGGACGGCGCGCCCGACCCTCTCCCGGGCCGTGGGGGAAGGGCGCCAGCCACGGTCGAGCAGAAGGTCCCGGACCCGGCGCAGCAGACGCTCGGGGTGCGTACGCAGGTCGTGCATCCCGATCGACACCACCTCCCACCCGGCGTCGGTCATGGCCGAGTACCGTCGCCGGTCTCGTTCGCGTTCGACACGGGAGGAATGGTGTTCGGCGCTGTCGTACTCCAAAGCCACCCTCTGGTCGGGCCACCCCAGATCGGCGTGGAAGCGTCCCCGGGCGGTCTCGATCCGGCACTGGGTGACCGGTCTGGGCAGCCCCGCCCGATACAGCAACACCCGGACCCAGCTCTCCGCCGGAGAACCACTGCCCCCGTCGGAGAGCCCGACGGCCAAGGCCAGCCCCGGGAGACTCGAACGAGGGTGGCGGCGCAGAGTCGAGAGCAGTCTCCCCCTCCGTAACGCTCCCCGTGCCAGAAAACGATCCAGGACCGCGGTGGCCCGATACGGACAACCGGCCTCCGCCGCCAGGTCCAGGGCGGTACGGGCCGGGGCGGTCACCCTCACCCCCTCGATCAGTGAACGGTCCGGGTACGGGATCAGCTCACGGTGGACGACCACACCATGCCGCGAGGCCCCTCGCACCCCCGGAGGGAGCGCTACGCGCAACCGTTCCCGCGTGACCGAGGTGCCCCGCGGATGCACGTCCACCCCCCACAGGTAGGCGGCGGTCCGACCGAAGGCGAGGGCATCGGCGGACAGCTCCGACAGGATCGGGCGCAGGGTCCGCAGGAGCAGATCCCGACCGGGTGGTGAGGCCGCCAAGGGGATGGAAGGCCCCGAAGGGCGCGGTGGAGGGGGAGGAGGGGCGACACGAGGGCGGGCGAAGAGAGGGACGTTCGGATCGGGACGAAGAGGGTCCGAGGCCATACCTCCAGGTTCGGCCCCGGACCGGTGCCGGGCAAGCCCCTTCTCGAACCTGTGGACGACCCCGCTCCCCGATGAACGGGCCTCGCCTAACGGAAGGGCGGGGGCCCCACGGACAGGTGGACGTGGTCCACGTGGTTCTGGGTGTTGCTGCCGCGCTCGCCGGCGGGTCGGCTCACGCTCGACCACGGACCGACCGCGTCCTTGGCCGGGTTCCAGATGCGGTAGTTGTAGATGATCCCCTTGACCTCCAGCTCCCGGTGGTTCTGGATGAGGAAGTCGATCACCTGGAGCGCGGTGGCGTCCATCTCCGGGGTCGGGACCCCTCCGAGGTCGGCCATCATGTAGTCGACGGCCTGGCCGTAGCCGTGGTCGCTGGTCCCCTCGTCGCGATAGCCCCCCGCGCTGATGTAGAAACCCGGGAACTCATCGTTGAGGACCTTGTGGGTCGCGCACATGGCCGGGTCCAGCCGTCCCAGGTCGGCACAGTCCACGATCGCGCCGCCGCCGAACACGGAGTTCGGGTCGAACGCGTACTCTCCGACCCGGTCGATGAGGTAGACGTCGAAGTAGCCCGAGGCCTGGTCCACATCGTCCACGGAGGCGCCGTCACAGGTCAGTTCCATGTCCTGGCGACCACAGCCCGAACCCATCTCGATGATCGCGATCGCCGACGCGTTGCCCACCGCCGTCGCCCCCGAATCGTCCTCTCCGTCGCAGACGATGTCGTTCCAGTCCCGGGAACCGTCCGGCTCCAGCTCCTTCTGGCAGAGCGCGCCCCGGACCTCGACCCGGACGATGTTGCCGGAGCGGCCCATCACGTTGTCGCTGGCCTGGATATCGGTGAGCACCGCCCCGTTCTCCCGGGCATAGGCCTCGGCCCGGTCCCTGGCGATCTCCTCGTCGTATCGGGGCATCGGGAAGACGCCGTCGGCGAGCTGCCGGGCCGCGTGGTCCCGGAGCGCCCCCACCGCCGCCAGGGCCGCGGCGTCGGCCGCGGTCTGGGCCTGGGAACGCTGGTCGTTGGCCGCGCCCACACGGACGAACAACACGGTGAGCGAGAGCAAAGCGATGACCATGCCGAAGATCAGGAGGATACTGGCCTGGCCGTCGTCACGGCGGCCCTGGAGAAGGCGTCCGCGGTCCGTTCGGGGGGAGGTCCGTCGCATGGTGATCCGGGGGTCGATCCCGCGGGGGCGGGCACGGTCGGGGCGGGTCGTGGGGCGGGAGGGGCCCTCTCGCACGGACCCCTGCTTCGGGAAGCTTAGTCCGCCTCGTACCCCGGGTACAGGGGGAACTCCCTCATCTGTGGACGATCCGCGGGGCCGCCCCAGGTCGGAGCGGTACGGCCGAGGACGAAAGCGTTCCGCCTCGAAAGGGGGTCCTCAGGGAGCGGGCAGCCGGCGGGTGGCCCCGTCGAGGATGAGGGCGATCTCCTGTGCGGCGGCCCGCGCGGTCTCGATGTCGGTCGCCTCGGAGACCGCCAGTTCCAGACGGGCCAGCCGTGCGGCCCGGCGCGGGCAGCTGCGCAGTTCCACGAACATGCCCCAACGGCGAAGGAACATACGGACCGGAGCCGGGTCCCCGTTACGGGAGCACAGGTCGCGGACGTGATGCTGTTGGGTGTCGAAGGTGGTGAGGGCATCGGGGGCCACACGGAGGACGGCGGCGCGCAGGACGGAGTCCTCGAGGTCGCCGACCGGGGGTTTCGACCGTAGGGGTTCGCGGATCAAAGCGACTCACCTCTTCACTGGGGGAGAAGAACCCTGGACCGAGCATGCGCTGTTCCCAAGGGCGGTACAAGCGAGATCCCGGAACCTGGGGAAAACTCCCCCCTGGGATGTTCCGTCGGGAAAGGGCGGCCTCTTCCGGTCGGTGTTATACGGGTATGTGTCTATACCTTCGTATTGGCCGGCCGTATCTCGTGAGTGCCTGAAGGGCGGCCGCAAGAAGACCTGGCGACCTGGTGGCCAGGTTGAAGACATGGGCTGACCAGTGCAGATGCCAACCTGGTGGCCAGGGCCAGTTTTCGGGCAGCACTCAGAACCGAACCCGGCGGCCAGGCCACCAGGTCCGGAACCGAAATGGTGATGGATTCCGTGCAAGGGTCGACGGAATCGACGGTGGCGCTTCGCCACCATCCCGCATCACCTTAGAGCCCTACGCCGCCCGAGTGGGGGACATCCTCCCGGCGAGGCGTTCCCTCTTTCCCCGGGCCCCTCGAATCACCCCCACCACGACCCGGAACCGTCGGATCAGGGCAGGCGGCGGCTGAGGGCCTCCACGACGTGCACGTCGGCGATGGTCAATCGCAGGTCGCCCGAATCGATCGGGGCCACGGTCACCGACCTCGCGTACGCCCCATGGCTCCACCGCCGCGAGGTCAGGGAAGGAACGGCTTTGGCCCCCAACCTCCCCAACGCTCCGGAGGGGCCGGCGAGGAGCCGGAGACGCCAGCGGGCACGCGAGATCGTCAACCCCCGGTAGTCGTCATGGAGAAGAAGCGGCAGCGCGCCCACCAGCCGTCCCTCCTCCCTGGTGGAGGGGCCCGGGAGGACCTCCAGCGGGAAACTACGGCCGGCGTCGGTGCCGCGCACCACCTCCAGCGCGTAGGCCACCCCCTCCGGCGGAGGCGCCCCGAGATCCACCTCCACACGCAGTTCGTCGGCGCGCCTCCCGACGGGACGCACCCGCACCCTCTCCACGGGCAGGGTCGGCGCCAACGGCGAGCTGCGAAGCCCCAGCCGATCGTTGATCGTGTAGTACGGCCGCACCTTGGAACCGGTGCCCCGGTCGCTCTTCACCTGCTGGGCCGGGTAGTCGATGATCTTCTTGTAACCCACGACCCCCGATAGATGCCGCCCCAACGTGCACTCGGTTCCGTCGGACAACACCAGCCTCATCTGCCACTTGTCGGAATCCCCATGGCGTTCCCGTACCACTTCGGACGGGTCGATGACGGCGGTGAACTCGCCTTCGTAGGCGACGGCGGACGGGAACTCGTGGCGCTCCCGGGAAGAGGAGTTCCTCCGCACCACCAGGCGGGCCCGAGCGTCGGGGAGCGACCGGCCCAGAAGTCGTCCTTGGACGGTGATGAGCCCGTCGGCGATCTCCACGTGTTCGACCTCGGCGTGATGGGGAGAGCGCCGCGCGTGCAGGATCAGCCGTCCCTTGGGGGAACGGTCCGGGATCACCAGGGACAGTTCCTCGGTGTCGGCGACGGAGAGCGGGAAACCGTGCTGGTGGATGGTCACGTCCCGTATCGGGCGTTCCACGCCCGCGTCCTTACGGTGCACCTGCCAGGTTCCGGTGGTCAGGTCGTGGGCGGAGGCGTCCACCTTCACCCTCCCGTCGCGATCGGGTGCCAGCTCCAGGTGCCCGGCCCCCCGGGAGAGCACCACCTTGTCCGGTATCGACCCGAGGCCGGTCTCCCCGAGGGAGGGCCCGAAGTCCAGGACCGCCACCCCGTCGGGGCCGAGCTCCACCCGACAGGCGGCGGGCGGCTCGGATCGTGGGGCCGGCACGGTGATCGGGGGAGAGGAGGGGAGGCGCTCCCCGGCCAGCTCGTGGAAGAGCTCCTCGTGCAGGCGCACGATGTTGACCGGATCGAACCGCTCCGAAGCCGTCAGCGCGGCCGAGGCCATGCGCCGACGCAGATCGTCGTCGCCCATCAGTTCGGCGAGCCCCTCGGCGATGCCGGAGGCCGATCGGTTGGGCACCAGCAGTCCGTCCTCGCCATCGCGGATGATCGAGGCCGGACCGTGCGGGCAGTCGGTGCTCACCACGGGCAGCCCCGAACGCATGGCCTCGACGATGGTCATCCCGAAGGGCTCCTCACTGGAGGTGACCGCCGCGAACGACCCCTGGGCCCAGGCCTCCTCCACCCGCGGATGAGGCCCCATCAGCCACACCCGGTCCTGGAGCCCCAGGGAGTTCACCAGCCGTCCGAGCGCGCCCCGCCTGCTGCCCCGTCCGTAGATGCGCAGGGTCCAGTCGGGGAACTCGTCGCCCACCATGGAGAAGGCCTGGACGAGCAGGTCGTGCCGTTTGCTGGGCGCGAGCCGTCCGGCGGCGACGATCGTGCGCGTGTCGTGGCCGTTGCCGATGAAGGCGGGGGCGGGCACCGAATTGGGGATGGACAACAGCCGCACCCCGGGCAGGGGCATCTTCGCGGAGTAGGTGCGGGCGTCGGCCTCGGTGACGGTGACGAAGGCGTCCAGGGCGGTGTACTCGGCGGCCAGGATCCGACGCAGTTCGTCCGAATGCTGCTCGTAGGTGAGGTGTTCCTGTCCGACCTTGATCAGGTGGTCGGGGGCGGCCCGTGCGATGACCACGTTGAGGCCCGGGCGGGTGCCGACGACCACGTCGGCGTCGGTGGTGGCCAGGTACTCCTCGAGCCGGTCGTCGGTGAGCCGGCTGTGGGTGGAACCGCGCCCGTCCTCCGGGGGGAACAGGAGAGGAGGCAGGCCGGCGCGTTCGGAACCCTCGTAGAGGGGCCGCCCTCCGATGCCGGTCCCCTGGTCCCCATGGCGGCGGATGTCGACGAGCGGACGTATACGGACCCGGGAGGGGACGGGCAGGACGGGGTCGGCACGGTGGCGGAACACCGAGACGATCTCGACCTCGTGCCGTTCCGAGAGAGCCGCGGCCTGATTGGCGACGGTGCGCACGGTGCCACCGATGCCGTACATGTCGTTGATCAGATAAGCGATCTTCATCGGGCCCCCGTGTCCTCAACCCCGCCCTGTGCGCTGACGGACGGAGACGATCCCCCTCACCCACATCGGAGCGATGCGCGAGTGGTCGATCAGATTAGGGGGAGAAATGGTGCAAAAGGTCCATATCTATGCTCGCCTGTCCGAATATTTGCCCTCTTCTGTGGGGGTTTTGCGGGGCCTTCGTGAAACACGGGCCATGAGCGCGAAGACCGTCCGGTCGCGATGAGACGGAGACCCGGGAGGGCGGACCCTCATGGGTGTGTTCGTGCGGGCCGGCCTCGCGCGAGACGGTCCGCGCCGGTGCTCCCGTGCCGACGGCGGTGGGCTTCGCCCTCACGACCGTTCACGAGGCCCCGGGAGAGGACGGGCGCGCGGTGGGATGGGGCTCTGCTGACCGCGCGCCCGCCGACCTGGACCGAACGCTTCCCTGAGCGTTCGGGAGAGGGTCCGCCCCCTCGGCCCGCGTCCATGAGGAGCGCGCTTCGGCCGAGGGAGCGGGATCGGAGGCGGCAGGACGGAATTCCATCTCTTCCGGGTCGTGGCCGAAGAAGCTCCCGAAAGACCCTCCAGGCTCGGGAGTCATCGGGTCACGAAGCCCGGTCGACCGGGTCGGGGCCCGCCCCCCACACCGGTGCCGCCTCCTGGCTCGGTATCACACGTCGGCGTCGTCTCTTCGAGCGTGAGCGAGGACGAGGCCGATCATCCCGAACAGCGCCAGACGCTGGACGGCATGAGCGATGTCGTGCGGGCTGTCGACGTTGTGGACGGTCGGAGGTGTCCGCTTGGGCAAGGGCGGGCGCTCCGGAGAGAGGTCGAAGGGGGTGATGTCCACGGCTGTTCCTGACGAGTCGGGGGAGGCTCGTTGTTCGATGGACTCTCGGTCGAGAACCCCGTGAGTCCGTCGGCGTGCGCTCATCGGCGGATCGTTTTCATGATCAACAACAAACGCGTGAGGGTTGTCCTACATCTCATGTATTGCCGCAGGCAACGCAATGTTGCCTGTGAGAGACACTTTGCCGCAAACAAAGGAAAATGTCGTGCTCTGACGGGGACTTCTTGTGGCCGTAACCGGCCACGTTGGGGACTCCCCAGTTGGCGGAGGGTGAGCGTCGACTCGGACCGACGCCTTCTCAGGGGCGACGAAACCCGGAGAAGGCGAAAGCGGAACGCCTCTCGACCGTGGCCGGCCCGACCACGAGGATGTGCCTCGTCATCCGTGCATGGCCGTATGTCCCCGGGGCCCAGGGCGAATATCGCACCTCACCCAGAACGCCCGCGCTCTCGCGGACTCACCGCCGAAGGCGCGTGAACCTCTGGGAACGAGGGGGCGGAGGGGTCAGTAGGTCCGAGTGGACTGCCAGTACGCCCACGCCTGGCAGGGTGACCCATGCGCATCCCGGATGTAGTCCAGCCCCCAGTCGATCTGTGCGGCCGCGCTGCCCTCGAAACCCTCCGGCATCTCCCCGTGCAGAGCCGGATTGAACCCGACGATCCCCCGCGAGCCGGTCTCCGAGTCGACCATGCCGGGGTCCCACCCCGACTGTCGACTCCAGAGATTGTCCAGGCAGGCCCACTCCTGATCGGTCCAGTTGTAACCCCTGGCCGACTGCATGGCGATGTTCTTGTTGTCCTCGAAGTCGCCGCCGCCCGCCCCCCAGTCGTACTGCTCCGGCTCCTCTGGCCGATCACGGTCGACCCAGGTCTCGTCGCCACAGCCCGGTCCCCGCACCGCGCAGACCATCGAACGCACACCGTCGTTGAAGCGTGTGCCGAGATCACTCTGATAGATCAACGTGATCACCAGCGCGGCGAAGATCGTGGTCGCCCCGACCTCCACCAGACCGGCCCCACGATCTCTCTCGCTTCGCCGCGCGGGCCGGAACCAACGAGCCACACGACCGAGCCGGGGCGCCGCCCGTGGTGGACGTCCACGCTCGTCGGAGCGGTTCGGAGGGCGGGTCGACGAGGGTCGCCGAGGATCCCCGAGTTCAGGATGGTGGGGGGTGGTCAACGCCGCCTCCAGAGAAGTTCCAGGAGTGGGTCAGGGGCCGAGGTCAGGATATAGGAATGTCCTCGATCGGGTCGAACCCCGGGATTTCCAGAGTGATGGTGTCCACGTCCGAAGGGACAGAGAACATCGACCAATAAGCGACCTGCTCTCCAGGATTTATTATCTCTTTGAAATCGTTGGATAGTTTTCCTGAGCAGAGGCAGTCGCTTTCTCCGTCCATGATCGGATGGTATCTCATATCTTTTTCGGTGGAAGTGGCGGTGACACCGGAATAGTATGTGGTGAGGCTGTACATGTAGGAGGTTCCGGCGGGCCAGTTGAAGAAAACCTTTTCTGCTCCGTTGTTCTCTACGCTCCAGGTTACTGACACAAGAGAACCGGACTCGCTTCGCTCGGTCTGATGGGCTTCAGCGGTAAGACCTTCGCTGACCTCGTCGTTGGAGGCCGCTGTGCCGAGGGAGCCCAGTTCGTCCGTCGTCGGGACAGGGTTCGCGAGAACGCCGGACGCCGTGGCAAGGGGGAGTGAGGCTACGAGTGCTGCCACCCCGAGGGATCGAAGGGTGATATTCATCATTGTCCCTACTTTTCGAATGTGACGCTGACTCGCCGGTTTCGCTCGCGGCCCTCCTCTGTTTCGTTGTCGGCGATCGGGTCTGCGGAGCCATGGCCTTCTACCTCGAAAGTAATTCCTTCGCTGGTAATGATCTCCGCCAAGCTTTTCTCTACGCTTTCCGCCCTCTCCTGAGAGAGGGGGATATTGATCGAATCATTTCCAGTGTTATCTGCATGGCCGTCGATCGAGACGGTGGGAGCCCCTGAGTCGTCGATCTCCTGGGCGACCTGTTCGAGAATGTCTCTCGCCTCATTTGTCAGTTCGGCGCTATTCGTATCGAACAAGACATCGGAAGAGAGTATGATGCTGACCTCTTCGTTGCTTTCTGTCCGCCCGGTCTGGTCACCGTCCAGACTGTCGGAAATCATCGTGAGGTCCAGAATTTGTGGGCTATCGAGGTTGCTGTTCTCGATGGTCTCAGAGGAGGAGGTGATGGGTATGTCGAATATGGGAGGGGTCAGCGGAGTGGTTACCGTCATTCTTTCCAGATCTTCTGGGGGCTTCGGGTACATGACCCACAGGAGATCGGTCTCACCGCTTGGAATGTTCCCGTCCAGTTGGTTGCAGAAACACTGTCCGCTGCTCTGTCTATAGCTCAGGTAGCGTTGTTGGTTTCTCTCGTCGATGAGGCTGACGCTCCCGGCGGAAAGGTGATCTGTTTCTGAGAGTCCGAATCCAAGGTTGAAATTATCCTCGGATTTGTTGGTTACCCCGATTCGGAGTCTTAGAAGATCATTCTCCATGCGTTCCAAGGCGTATACGTCGATTTGGAGGTCGGATCCCAGACTTGTCGATGTTGTGGTGGAACTGGCGACGACTTCGCTGGGGTTCTCTGTGCCCGGGAGTGACGGGTTTGCCTGAGAGGGTCGGGTCTGTTCTGTTCCTCCTTCTTCCTGTGGAGGGGATACAACGCATCCGGTGGAGAGAACGAGAAGGATGGCAGTCGTTATTCCTGCTTGCGTCTTCCCATGTTTGGTTTTTGGGGGAAGTATCCTTCTGGGGGGCAACTTCTTCCCGTTTCTAATGTTGTTTTTTATTTATCTAAGGCGTGCTGAATACTTCGCTTACCGAAGAGGTGATTCCTTGGACGATGAGGTTCCCGATGTTGCTGTTGTACAGCAGTGCGGCGATGATCCCGACGAACACGAGGATGGCCCCGTACTCCACAAATCCCGCTCCCCGGTCTCCCTTCTTCCTCTCTTTGGGAAAGGTCAGGGCGCTTAGTTTTGTCCAGGTCTCGAGTATGGTTTTCACGGGGTGGCTCCTTGGGGAATTATTTGCACCTTTTTCGCCCGGTGATCCTCTTTCTGAAAGAGGGGCCGCGCTTTCTGAAATTGCTCTCTTTTGCTCTTTGTTCGGAGGATGTTCTCCGGGGAAAGAGGGTTTCAGGGTCGGAGGCCTTTGGTGTGAGGGTGAATGATGAGACGTTCGTAGGTTCTCGAGTCTCGTGAACCCGCACCATGAGATCGGAGTGGAAAGAATGAAGCGGTTCTCGATGCCGGTCGAGGGAGATGGCCCGGATGGAACGGTCGCGCGAAGGTGGGCCCTGGAGCGAGGGTGTGTCGGGAGCCCACCCTTCGGGAGGAGTAGCCGTTGCTTGCTCGAGAGGCTGTTCGAGGGGGACAGGCCGAGCGGTACGTGGAAACCGAGTTCCGTGAGCCGGGGTGTCGTGTTCTCCGATGGTCGGTGAGAAGGGGCCCGATCGGTGCTCGCTCTAGGTGGGCGGCGCGAGGGCCGAACTCCCGTGCGAGTCGTACTCATCAGGGTCACCTCCCTCAACGCCTGCTCAGAGCCGGCGGGGATTCCACATGACTCGCTTCGAGTCGCGAATGGGGCCCGCGGCTCCCTGAACACCCTACTGATGTTGAAGTAGCGGTTCCAAGTATGGCCGGATACGGACAGCGCCAGCTCTGGACATGGAGCCTTCAGAACTGAGGGGCTTCGTTTCGAAGATCCTGGCCTCCCCGGTTCATGTGGGGGTCTCCGTCGTGTGGCGTGCACCTGGCCAACACGGCATTTCGGCACGGTGGAGGGTGATGGGCGGTGTTCGACGGGGCCCGGGGTGGGGGCGGTGGGGCGTCGACCGAACCCTGTTCGTCCGCTTCGTCCGGTCGAGTGGGAGGCTTGGAACTCCCCCCCCCGAGCCCTACCCCCGCTTGTCGCCTCCGTGTTCGTGTCCTCCTCGCCGAAAGGGCCTCACCCATGGACACCGTGCCCTTCCTCGTCGCCTCCGGGGTGGTGATCGGCCTTCTGCTCACCCTGTGGCCGGTCCTCTCCCTCATCGTCGCGAATCTGAGCCTGCGTCGCCAGGCCGCTCGAACGCCCGAACCCGAAAGGGCCACGGGGGTGGACGAGCTCTCCCCGATCGAACTCGCCTACCTCGCGGGAGGACCGAGAAGGGCGGGGAGGGTCGTCCTGATGGAGCTCTTCCTCAGGGGGAGGGTGCGGGCCCAACGGAGAGGCGGGCTCATCACCCTGGTCGGTCCCGAACGCCCCTATGTCGGTGAGCGGGATCCGGTCGGCAGGGCGGTGCTCGCCGTCTTTCGAGGGAGGGTGGCGGTGAACGCCGTGGCGATCGTCGACGCCGTCTCCGAGGGGGATGTTCTCGACACCGTTCGGCGGGGTCTCGGCGAACGTGGTCTCATCGTCCATTCGGCCGGGTCGGAGCGGTCGCTCGGTCGTCGACGGCGCTCCCACGCCCTTCTCCAGGTCATCGCCAAGGCCGGTTGGGTGATCGCCGTCCTCGGGCCGGTGTTCCTGCTTCTGCTGGAGGGGGTCTCCTGGGCGTCGGGGCAACTGGCTCTCGGGCTGACGTTGGGGGTGGTCGGGACGGTCGCCTCCGGGTTCTCCGGTGTCCCGGAGCGGCGGGGAGGGAGATCGGTGCCGCGCACCTCCGCGGGCGACCGGCTTCTGGAGGTGGCCGAGGCCCGCTATCCGCTCGCCGAATCCCGGGGGCGGGACGTGAACCGGGAGACGGCTCTACGGTTCGGAGCGATCCACGGCATGTCGGGTGTGCGTCGGCAGAGGAGAACGGTCGTGACCGACCCCGGCCTCATGGTCGACCCGGGCGCGCATCACTCGTCGCGAGGGGAGGGGGCCGTCGGCGGGGAGGTCTTCACCTGGGACGAGGTGTGCGACTACGCGGAGCGGTGCGCCGACGAGAGCGGCGGCGGGTCGAGCGGTGGCTCCCATGGGGGCGGTTCCGGTGATTCCGGTGGCTTCGGTGGTGACGGGGGCGGCTGGAGTTTCGGAGGAGACTCCGGTGGCGGTGATTCCGGTGGTGGTGGCGACTCGGGTGGTGGGGACGGTGGAGGTGGCGGGGGAGACTGATCCCCGATCCGGTCCTCATCGAGGTCGACCGATCGTCGAGCCGTCATTGCCCGTGGTTTTGCCGCCCTCCGCGCAGACTGGAGGAGACCATGCCGTCGTCGTTAGGCGGGTGGAGGATCGTGGTCACGAGCATCGGAGGCCCACGTCCCGCCCTCGGCCGGCACCGACTCCTCGAGAACGACGGGGGAGAGTATGGACCTCAAGATCCTGCCGCTGGCGATCACCATGATGGCGGGGCCGCAGATCATCGCGGCCCTCGTCCTGGTCACGGCGAGACAGGCGGTACGCGTGTCCGTGGCGTTCCTGCTGGGGGTCGCCATCGCCACGAGTGTCGGGGTGGCGATCACCCATGGCCTCTTCGGGCTCTTCGGGAACAAGGTCTCTCTGGGGAGCCCCTCCGACTCGGGGTCGGTGGGGACCCTGATTCAGATCGGGCTGGTGGTGCTGCTGGTCCTCGCCGCGATCCGGGCCTTCCTGACACGGGAGACGTCCGAGCCACCGGGGTGGCTCACCGGACTGATGGACGCGGGGGTCGGTCGTGGGCTGACGACCGGGCTGTTGGTGATCCTGGCGATGCCCTCGGACATCGTCGTCATGCTGACGGTGGGGGCGCACCTGGCCCATGGCGGGGAGGATTTCGTGGCCGGGATGGGGTTCGTCGCGGCGACCGTGCTGATAGCGGCTCTTCCACTGTTGACGCTCCTGGCCCTGGGCCATCGTGGGAGGGACGCCATGCCCGCCGTACGGGACTGGCTGACCTCGAACAGTTGGGTGATCACCATCGCCACATGTGCGGTCTTCGTGCTCCTCATCCTGTGAGGTCCGGGCCCGGCGCGGACGGACACCGGGCCCCGAGATCTTCACGCGGGCGGTGGTGGCGCTTGACCTCCTCCCCAGTGGGTAGGGGCTCCAGCGCCACGCCCCGGACCACCGTCGCGCCGATCCCGGCCGCCGTACGACCCCTGACGCACCAGGAGCGCCCCCCATGGCGGAACCCCTCGTCCTGCCCCACACGATTCGCGGTACCGGCCCGCACGGCGTCATCGCCCTGCACGGATGGTTCGGAGATCGCGATGACTACGAGACGGTGTTGGCCCACTCCGATGGCGGGCGTTTCACCTACGCCGCCCTCGACCAGCGTGGTTATGGTGACGCCGCGGGCATCGGGGGTGAGTACACCACCGCTCGCGTCGCGGCCGACGCCCTGGCGTTGGCCGACCATCTCGGGTGGTCGACCTTCTCCGTGGTCGGCCATTCCATGGGCGGCAAGGTCGCGCAGAACATCGTCGCGCTGGCCCCCGAGCGGGTCCGGTGCATGGTGGGGATCTCTCCGGTCCCGGCCTCGGGGGCGGGGCTCGGAGACGATGCCCGGGCCCTTTTCACCCAGGCCGCGGGGGATCCGGCGGCCCGGCGCGCCATCATCGATCTCACCACGGGCGGCAGACTCCCCGCCAGGTGGCTCGATCGGATGGTGGATCGTTCCCTCGCCCGTTCGGACCGGGACGCCTTCGCCGCCTACTTCCGGGATTGGGCCTTCGAGGACTTCCATGAGGCCGTCGAGGGGGCCGAGGTTCCCGCTCTCGCCGTGGCCGGGGCCCATGATCCGGCCCTGTCCGCGGAGGTGATGAGGGCGACCTGGATGGAGTGGTTCCCCCGCGGGGAGTTGTACGTGCTCCAGGACGCGGGGCACTACGCGATGGAGGAGACCCCCTTGCCCCTGCTGGCCCGGATCGAGGGTTTCCTGGGGGAGAACGAGGGCTGATCCGGGGTGTGGAGGCGGCCGTTCTCCTCGCGGTCTCCGTGCACGGAGGTGGAGGGCCGGGGGACACCCGGTGAAATCATGGCGAATATCGGACACCGTCGGCGTTCGGCCTCGGGGCTCCGACATGGGGCGTTCCGTGTGGCGTGACGGTGGCCGTGTCCGGATGGGTGTGTGGTCTTCGCCCCACCGCCGCGGAGAAGTCCCCGTTCCGGGCGGACGACGCGCCGGTCTCGGAGGGGCGTGGTGTCCGACATCGATGCCTTCGTCCCACCGGAGGGTGCCCGATACCGGGACAGAACGGGTTCGTGGGGGCCGAACGAGCCCGAAGAAGGGCGCGCCAGAGCGGGATACGATGACCCAGATCGGGCCGGCGGCATCGCTGACCTGCTGTCCTGTGTCATCTCATCGAGCACGTTCGACCGCGTGACGATCGGTGTCGACATCGACGCGCGCGGCCACGGCGCCGACGTTCAACAGAAGGCCCCTCTGTGTCCCTCATCGAAGCAATCGTCCTTGGACTGGTCCAGGGGCTGACCGAGTTCCTGCCGATCTCCTCCAGCGGGCATCTGCGCGTGGTGTCCGCGTTCTTCGGCTGGCCCGACCCCGGTGCGGCCTTCACCGCCGTCAGCCAGATCGGTACCGAGCTGGCCGTGGTCATCTACTTCCGCAAACGCATCTGGGCGATCCTGTCGACGTGGACGCGCTCCCTGGTCGTCCGTGAGCTGCGAAGCGATATCAACGCCCGTATGGGGTGGTACGTCATCCTGGGCTCGGTCCCCATCGTGGTGCTGGGCCTGCTCCTGGAAGACCAGATCGACAGTGTGTTCCGCGATCTGCGTCTGGTCGCGTTGAACCTGATCATCTTCGGTGTGATCCTCGGTATCGCCGACAGGTACGCGCGTAAGCAGCGCAGCCTGGAGGACCTCAACGTCCCCCGCGGTCTGGCCTTCGGTATGTTCCAGGCTCTCGCGCTGATCCCCGGCGTCTCACGTTCGGGCGGCACGATCACCGGTGGAATGCTGCTCGGTTTCAACCGTAAGGACGCCGCCGAGTACGCCTTCCTGTTGGCGCTGCCCGCGGTCTTCGGTTCGGGCTTCTACAAGATGCTGGACATCGGTGGGGACGAGTACGCCGGTTGGGGCGCCACCATCGTCGGTACGGTCATCGCCGGTGTCGTCGGCTTCGTGGTGATCGCGTGGCTGATGAAGTTCATCTCCACGCACAGCTTCATGCCCTTCGTCTACTACCGCGTGGCCCTGGGCATCGTCATCCTGGCGTTGGTGAGCTGGGGCGCGCTCGACCCTCAGGGCGGCGCGGAGTCCCAGCCCGCCCGGAGCGACGTCGTCGCCGAGCAGGAGGCCCCGGAGAAGGAAGAGGAGGAGGCCCCGGCCGCCGGCGAGGAGGAGCGAGAGGCCGAGGCGCCCTCGACCGAGCCCTCCACGGAGGCGGGCGCACCGGAGGTGGATCCGGCGACCGGTTGGGAGATCGACGCCGAGTCCGGTCTGCTCCGCAACCCGGAGAGCGGTCTCCTGCACGATCCGAACCTGGGCATGGACGTCGACTACGACCCCGTGAGCGGCATGGCCACCAACCCCATGAGCGGTGAACGGTACGCTCCGGACCTCGCCGCGCGGGACCACTAGGGAACGCTCTCCGGCGGTCGTCGGTGAATAAAGCGTGGGGCGGAACCCTGACCGATTCCGCCCCACGCCCCGATGATCGGGGGAAGACGATGTCGAGCCCTGCCTGACTCGACACCATCACCCTTGACCCAGCTCCCCCGACCAGGGCTTTCTCTCGACCTGTCAGCCGCTCGTGGGCGCCTCCAGGCCGTAGGCGTCGGCCAGCAGCTCGTAGGAGCGCATGCGGGCCTCCTTGTCGAAGATCATGGAGGAGAGCATCAGCTCGTCCACCCCGGTGTCGGCGACGAACCGATCGATCTTCTCCACGACGGTCTCGGGCGAGCCGACGAAGGAGTAGCGCAGCATCATGTCGAGCTGCGGCTTCTCCCCGGGGCGCCACATGGTGTCCAGGGCCGAGGGCTCCACGGGCGGCTGAAGGAGTCCGCGCTCGTTGCGCAGGATCCCGAGGAACGACAGCCGCATGGAGGTGAACAGGCGTTCGGCCTCCTCGTCGGTGTCGGCGACGCACACGTTGATCCCGGCCATGGCGTAGGGCTTCTCGGCCTGGGCCGAGGGGGCGAACCCCTCCCGGTAGGCGTCCAGCGCGTCGTACAGGGCACTGGGGGCGAAGTGCGAGGCGAAGGCGTAGGGCAGGCCCAGGTGCGCGGCCAGTTGGGCGCCGAACAGGCTGGAACCCAGGATCCACAGGGGTACCCGAAGGCCTTCGCCGGGAACGGCGCGCACGGGCTGTCCGGGAACGGCCGGTTCGAAGTAGGCCTGAAGCTCCTGAACGTCGTTGGGGAACGTGGAGGAGGAGGTCTGGTCGCGGCGCAGCGCTCTCATGGTGCGGGGGTCGGTGCCGGGGGCGCGTCCCAGGCCCAGGTCGATCCGCCCCGGGTAGAGGGACTCCAGGGTGCCGAACTGTTCGGCGATCACCAGGGGGGAGTGGTTGGGGAGCATGACGCCGCCCGAGCCCACTCGGATGGTGGAGGTCCCTTCGGCGATGAACCCGAGGGAGACGGACGTGGCGGCGCTGGCGATGGCCCGCATGTTGTGGTGCTCGGAGAGCCAGAAACGGTGGTAGCCCCGGCGCTCCAGGTTCTGGGCGAGTTCGCGCGCGTCGCGTAGGGCCCGTCCCGGGTCGGAGCCCTCGACGATGCCCGCGTGGTCCAGGACGGACAGGGCGGGCCGGGTGCCGGGGGTTGCGTCCCCGGAAACGGTCTCGTCGGCCTCTTTGCTGTTCGACATCTCAGTTACCCCCACTGACCTCGAATGTTCGATGATCGACGATCATCGAACAGTGACGGTACACTCGCGCCTGAACACGGGACAAATCCGATTCGGGACATCGTGGGGCGTTTCGCGTGCTCACGCCGGTGGTCGGTCCGTGCGGAAACGGCCGGGTGGCGGCGGAATCGGAGGTGGGGCCTTGGGGGCCAAGGGAGTGTCCAAGGGGGCGGGGCATCCGGCGCTGTGCGACGTGGAACTGGTCACGGTCCTGTCCGCGTTGGCCGAACCCACACGACTGCGGATCGTGGCCATGCTCTCCGAGCCCGGGGGCGAGCGTGCCTGGAAGGACATCGACCTGCCGATCGCTCAGTCGACGCTCAGCCACCATCTGAAGATCCTGCGCAACGCCGGCCTGGTGCGCAATCGGACCGAAGGGACGCGCTGCTTCGTCTCGTTGCGCGAGGAGGAGATGGAGGGTCGGTTCCCCGGGTTGCTGGAGACGGTCCTGCACTGTCGGGACCGGTAGGGCGCGAAGGCGCGTCGCCGCTCCTCGCGGTCCGTCGAGCCCGGGGGAGGGGACGTGAGAAGGACGAGTGGGTCGTGCCACTCGTGTCGATACCGCTTCGTCCGCGCTCACGTTGGGACCAACGAGGCCGCCCCCGGGTGAGTTCCCGGTCGAGGGGTTTTCTTGTTCCGGTCCGCTGCGGAGCGTGACGGCCCGTCGATGCCGGGGTGGCGGAGAGGTCGGGCACATGCGAAGACCCGGCGACTCTCTCCCCCTATGAGAGGTCGCCGGGCCTCCATCCCCTTACGGAACAGGGTCCCTGAACCTGCCGATCCCCTTTCCCTCCCAAGTGCCGTACGGCTGGAGGGGCGGTCGGACCAGAGACCCGCGGTGGTCGGCGAGGTATCCACGTGCGTGAAGAACGTGAATTCCCCCGAAAACCTCGCTCCACCTTGTGAGAAAAGGATCCTCGAAAGATCTTCCCGGGAATGACGAGCTTTCGGTCTCCTTCTCGGGTGAGCCCCGCCTGACCTCGTGTGACAAACGCTGAAAAGCCGGGCCTGTGATGTACTCTAGCGCCTCCTCGGACCATTCTTGACCCTCCTATGGGAAGCGTGTCGTGGCCGACTCTCGCCCATCGGGGTATCCGAAACGGATGATCGCGTGGAACGCCCTGTACATCGTTCGGACAGCACGACAGAACCGGTTCTCGGGTGCGGAGTCCGCTCCTGTCGTCCGACCGACGACTCCGAGTATGCCTGAGAACAGGGGTCGCCCGCAGGGATTCGGAGTTAATGATCGGCGCGCGTCCGGTGGTTTGTCCGAATCGAGGGGTGTGGGGCGGTGTCGGGGGGTGGAATGTTGGCGTTGCGGGACCTTGGGCACGTTTGGCGAGTCCGTTTGTCCTTAAAGTAGTCGCTTGTGAACGCCCGTGATGGGCGCGATGCGAAGTCCGTTCGGAGACGGGGTTCCCGAAAATGGGTGCCGTCCTCGAAAAGGTTGCTCGACGTTGCATAACAAGGCGAGTGGAAGGTTCGCTCTCCTCCGTTCCGGTGTGATGGAGAAGGGAACGCGCTCGCGCCCTTCAAGAGCGTTCGGAGGTGGTGAAGCGGAGGTCGAACCCATCGGGGTCGAAGGTCGAACGTGAATCCCGACTTTCGATCCGGTCGTTCGGGCCGCGCTTTCGAGTGTCCCTTTCGGGGAGAGGGGGGACGGTTTTCCCGAAGGGCCGACGCGGGTCGACGGGCATCTCGGGCGGGAAACGGATCGGAGGTGAGAACCGGGGTATCGGCGGCGTACCGGGAGGTTCCCCGACCGGGCGGGAGGATCGGGGCGAGCCAGTCGTTCTCCGGAGGGATGGCCGGTTCCGGGCTCGGGCAAGTAGTGCAGAACAGTCAGAAGCGGGCATTTCACAGCACCATGAGGTGGTGAAGGACATCACACCTCGGGTACGGTGCTGCGCGCTCTCACCCCCCGGCCTTGGAGGTCCCCTCGTGATGATCGGCGACACGCTCGGCGGCTACAGACTCGAGAAGAAACTGGGCGAAGGCGGTTACGGGACGGTCTACCTCGGTCGTCGTGAGGACGGCGAGCCCGGGGCGGTCAAGGTTCTGCATCCCCACGTCGCGGGGACCCCCGAGTTCCGTCGGCGTTTCCAGGCCGAGGCGATGCTCAGTATGGACATCCCGCCCTACTTCATCGCCCGGGTGCTCAAGACGGGGGATCCCGAGGCCCGCCCGGAGCCCGATCAGGAACCCGCCTGGGTGGTGACCGAGTACGTCGAGGGTCGGACACTGCGCAAGCTCGTGATGGGCGACGGCAGTGACGAGGGGCCCTTGGGAGAGGACGATCTCCACCGTACGGCGGTCGCCACGGCCACCGCCCTGGTCTCCATCCACAGCGCGGACGTGGTCCATCGGGACTTCACCCCCTCCAACATCATGGTCACCGGGGACGGGGTCCGGGTGATCGACTTCGGGATCGCGCGCGCGGTCGAGGAGGCCCCGACGATGGCCAGCGGCTCGACCGGGACCCTGCGGTACATGGCCCCGGAGCAGATCCTGGGAACCGAGGTCAGCCCGGCGATCGACGTGTTCGCCTGGGGCGCGGTGATCGCGTTCGCGGGCACGGGCCGGGACGTCTTCGACGGTGGGAGCGCCTGGGAGACACGTCAGCGGATCCTCTACGGCGAGGCCGATCTGCGGGGGCTGCCCGAGGCACTCGTCGGGGTCGTGTCCTGGTGCCTGGAGAAGGATCCGGAACTACGACCCACCTCGCACCGGCTCCTGTCCCGACTCCTGGGGAAGGAGACCTCGTCGATCGAGGAGGAGGGGGAGGCCACCCAGAGGGACAGCCGGACCCTCCTGGACGAGGGGGCGGCCGCGTTCTGGCGCAGCATCACCATGGGGATGAGCGGCTTCCCCACGGTGGCCGGGCCCGACCGCGAGGGGACCTTCGAGATCGCCGGCACCTTCTACGGGACGGTGGCCGAGCTCGCCCGCGGGGTGCAGAGCAGATGGCCGGAGGCCCACGGGATGCTCCGGGACGCGCACAAACGCCAGGAACTGTTGCGGTGGCTCCCCGAAGAGGAGGGCAAGGCGCGCGAGATCGTGGGGGTACTGCCCGAGGCCTGGGGAGGAGCCGACGTCCAGGCCGCCAATCTGGTCGCCGAACTCTCTCCCGACCTGCCCGCCCTCTTCCGTGACCTGGACATGTCCTGGGGTGCCCTGTTCAGCACCAAGGACGGGCGTGCCTGGCCCTATCGGGAGCCCGAGCACGAGCGGCTCATGGATCTGGTGGAACGCCATGGCCTGTTGAAGGCGCTCAGCGGTCACCACTGCATCGGCAGCGACCATTCCTGTCGACGGGAACGTCCTTGTTCTCGCTATGTGCACGTCGCCCGCCAGGCCTCCGACCTCTTCGAGAGGTTGCGCGCGCTGGAGGGGTGGCTGCGAGGTGCGGCCGCGACCGCCGGATTCGACCGGGAGCGGCTCTCCCCGGTGGAGAAGGGCGACCTGGTCCACATGCTCGGCACCCACGAGCGGCGGAACGGCGAGGCGCCGGCCTTGGCGGTGTGGGCGACCCAGGGGCTTCCGGAGGGCGAACTGCGCGAGAGGGCGCGCAGGGTCGTGCGGGAGGCGGACGACCCGTGGCCGGCCGCGGTGGCGCTGTACGCGTGCCGAGACGATCTGCGCAGGGTCTCCGAGAGGTCGGCGGGTCCACGCGAACGCCCGGGGCCGAGGCCGGCGGTCGATCACGGGAGGAGGAAGGGGGGCGGGCACGGACGCCGGGGGCCGGTGGGGCGGGAACCCCGCGGGCTCTCCCGTCTCCTCTGGGCGGTCGGGGCGATCCTGGTGGTCGCCGGCGTGGTGCTCGGGGCGCTCTACTGGGGTGATCTGACCCTGCTCGCGTTGATGGCGACCGGGGCGGGGGCGGCCTTGATCGTGATCGGGCGGGTCCTGTTGGAGGACCACCGCAAGGCTCTGACCGGCGAGGAACGGGGAGAGCACGGCTCGGAGGCCGGAACGGCGGGGGAGAGCCCCGTGGACGAGGCTCCTCTGGGGGACGAGGAACGGCGTGCGGAGTTGCTCCGTCATCTGTTCGACTTCCCCGAGTGAGGCCGAAGGGCGGTGCCACCCCAACAACCTGATAACGGAGCGGGGACGCGAAGAAGGGGGATCGGATGCTGTGATGCCGGTCGCATCGCCTGTCCCCGGCGTGGGGAAAGGGCGGCCATCGCCGCCTTGAACAGCGGATACCGTCTTCTCGGAAGGCTATGAGACGGTCTTCGGGAACGCTCCCGAACGGTCTCGGAAGGGCCTTCGAACGGTGTTCGAGGGGTGGGTGCGGGGCTATGCCCATTCCCCCCATTGGGTAGATTCGCAGGACCACGGGTTCGAAAGCACCATCCCGGAACAGCCCACCACAACCGCCCCTGCCGTGTGGAAAGCTCCCCCTCATGGACTCCTCCTCCCCCGCTCTGCCGCCGAACGTCACCCCGCTGACCGATGGCGACCCGCTCCAGGTGGGCCGCTACCGGCTGGTCGGGCGACTCGGCGCCGACGGTCTGGGCACCCTGTACGCGGGGGTCTCGCCGGACCACGAGGCGGTCTCCCTGAAGATCGCGGCGCCGGAATGGACGGCCGGGGGCGACGACACGGGCGGGGAGGTGATCGGGGAACGCCTCGACGGGGTGTGCGGCCTGGGGGTGCGCGACGGCGGGGTCCATGAGGGACGGCCTTGGGCCGCGATCGACCACGTGCCCGGGCTGGAGTTCCCCCAGGGGTTGTGGGTCGAAGGCCGACCGGACGAGGGGCGGGTGCTCGCTCTGGCCGCCGGCCTGGCGGAGGCGCTCTCCTCCCTCCACTCCAAAGGCCTGGTCCACGGGGACCTGCGCCCCGTGAACGTGGTGATCGCCGCGGACGGGCCCCGTCTGATGGACTTCGGTCTCACCCGGCGGATCGACTCGGTGACCCCGACCCAGAACGCCGACTGCCTGGGCTGGTCCGCTCCCGAACGCTACGAGGGGGCCGTCGCCTCCACCGCCACCGACGTGCACGGTTGGGCCGGGTTGGTCGTGGCCGCCGCCACCGGAGGTCCGCCCTTCGGAACCTCCCCCGCCGGGCATCTTCCGGGACGTGTCCCCGGGCAGATCGTCTGGGAGATGGCGGCCCGCGCGCGTGAGGTGCGGGTCGATCTCGATCGGGTCCCCGAGACCCTGCGCCCTCTGGTCTCCAGGGCGCTCTCCGCGGACCCGGCGCTTCGCCCCGGTGCCGAGGACGTCTACCTGGAATGCCTGCTGCTGCTCGGCATCGACGAGCAGGCCACCGCCGACACCTGGTCCGATCGACTACGTGAACTGGTCGCCGGGCACTGGCCCGTGTTGGACCTGGACCGTTACGATCCGGTCCGATGGAGCGACCTGGCCCTGACCCCGGAAGGACGGGGGAGAGAGGACCGCCTCCCGGACTCCGGACCCGGGAACCCGATGGAGTCCGACCCGAAGCCGCCGGAGAGGGGCGCGGACGTCCCGGTCCCCGGTATCACCGCCTCCGGAGCCGCCGGCGCGCGCCGTGACGGAGAGGCCGCGGACTACCTGTTCGGCGGCGCTCGGAGCGGAGGGTCGGAACCGGCTCCGGAGCCCGGCGAGAGCGTGCCCGCGAGGAGCGGGGGCGGGCGACGTACGGGGCTTCTCATCGGCGCGGCCGGCGCGGCGCTGCTCCTGTTGCTGGGCGGCGGCTACCTGCTGTTCGACGCCTTGGGGGAGTCCTCGGGGGTCTCCGCGGACGAGGAGGGCGGGTCGGAGCCGGAGGAGGGTTCGGGGGAGGGCGCCATGGCCTCCGACGAACCCGTGCCCTTGGACTGCTCGGACACCGAACGGGTCCAGGCCCAACAATCACTGGCGCACTGGCGCCCCTTCGATCCCGAAGCGGGCTCGAGTGAGAGCCTTCCGCCCCTGCTCACCCCGGGGCCCGAGGGCGTCCCCGTGGCCGACGCCGAGATCTGGCCGTTCGCCTACCCGGTGGATCACGACACCGTCGACTTCGGTCTGGCCACCCCGGAGATCCCGGCGTTCCCCGTGGTCAGCGTGTGCATGTCCCAGGTGCGGGGCACCCCCGAGGGGGCGGAGTTCACCGTCGAGGTGACCTATCACCCGAACATGGGCTCATACAACGTGTACGCCGAGGACTTCATGGCCCTCACCCCGCTCGATCCGGAGCAGAACGGCGGGGTCGACAAGCTGACCCTCAGGGGCGGCGGCGGATACGAGTTCGGTTCTCCCTTGACCACGCTGGCGGTGTTGAGTCCGGAACACCCGTCGGAACGGCTGACCGTCCTCATCCCCGGCTCCCCCGAACGCGGGGGCGTCGCCTACCGTCCGACCGCGCACTCCGGGTCCCTGGTGCACGAGTTGAGCGGACACTGCTACGACGTGGACGGCACGTTGGGGTGGCGGGACCGGGAGCGGCTGGGGTCGGGCTTCTTCGCCCTCCCGGACACCTCACTGACGGACAACGACATGATGGACTGCCCGACCTGACCGGCCACAGGGGTCAACGGGGTCCGGACGGATCCGTCTCCCTCGCCGGCCCCGACAGGTGGACGCCCGAGTAGACGAGGCGACGCAGCAGGGCCTCGGCCGGGCCGCGAAGGCCGGCACGGCGGCACAGGAAGGCGGCCACCACGGTCGTTCCCCAGGTCCCCACGGCCACCAGCGCGGCGGTCGAGACGCTCGCCGTGGCGCCCCACCCCAGCCCGTACGGGGCGAACACCAGAGTGAAGATCACGGCCTGGAACAGGTAGCAGCTCATGGAGCGTTCCCCGACGGCGGTGATCGCCACGACCAGGGGGTGATCGGTCGGGCCACCGGTGTTCAGGCGCAGGGCGAGCAGTGTGATGAGCGCGGCCCATCCGGGGCCGCCCGCCCACCCGGCCGCGTCGTGCGCGATCCACAGCAGGACCTCGACCACCGGTTCGGGGGTCGGTAGGAGACCGGCGGAGACCAGACCGTCCGGAAGACCGGCGATCACCGCCACGCCCAGCCCGACGACGGCGGTGATCACCAATGGACGACGGTGTTCCTCGGGCCGCTCCAGGACACGACGGCGCCCGGCCCACACCCCCAGCAGAAGGGGCGGCATCACCACGAGCAGGAGGGTCACCGGTGTGTACAACGTCCACTCCTGGAACCGCTCGATACAGGCCGCCACGAAACCGGGCTCGACGAGGGAGGGGACCGCCGTCGCGCTCACCTCGGAACCACCGGAGATCGCCGTGTCTCCCTCTCCCGCGGCCTCGGACACGCTCAACAGGACATTGAGGGTCAGGGAGAGGACCGCGAACACCCCGGCCGACCACAGCAGGGTCCGGTCCCGTGCCCGGAGGAACCCGGTGAAGAGCAACAGCGCGAGCCCATAGGCGCCGAGGATGTCCACCGGCAGCAACAGGACCCCGTGGGCCAGGCCGAATAGCAGAAGCCACAGGCCCCGGCGGCGCAGCACCGTGCGGACGTGCACCCGGCCACCACCGGCCTCGGTGACCCGACGGGCGATCCACACCGCGCCGTAGCCGAAGAGCAGGGAGAAGAGCGGGATCGCGCGCCCGTCGACGAGGACGAGCTGGACCAGGGTCAGCAATCGGTCGCCCAGGTCCCGGACCGTGTCGTCGTGGGTGAGGAAGAAACGCGCGTTGACCAGGGCGATGAAGAGCAGCATGAAGCCGCGCGCCAGATCGGGGGCGAGCGACCGCCGAGTGTTCGGAACAGGCATGGAACAGGTTCCTTCAGGGGAGGGGAGAGGCCTGTACGAGAAGCTACAGACGGGCCCTCACCGAACCCATGGGGCGTGACCGAGACATCGGGTAGGCCCCGCCCCACCACCAGAGCGGGCCGAGGTGGTGGGGCGGGGCCGGAGTATCGAGGTCAGCCGCCGATCAGGGCGCCGAAGTCGACGTCGCTGCCCAACATCATCGAACCGACGATGAGGATCAGCAGCCCCGGAAGCAGGGTCGTGGCGGTCACCACCGTCACCTTCGGGTTGAGCCTTTGGGCCTTGCGCCGCATGTACTGGGCGTCGGCACGACGCATGTCCTGACTGATGTTCACCAGGGTGTCGCTCAACGGAGCCCCCAACTCCTCCGCCTGCTGGATCGCGGTGACGAATTTGCTCAACGACTCGTTGCGGTTGCGCCGACGCAGGGCCTCGAAGGCCTCTCGTCGGGAGATGCCCAGTTCCATCTGGCGCAGCGCGATCGTGAACTCGTCGGAGAGCACCCCGGGCATGGAGTCGGCGACCCGGCCCACCGCCGCCCGGAACGACATGCCCGCGCTCACGGTCACGGCGAGCACGTCCAGGAAGTCGGGAAGCTGCGACTGCACCTCGTCGGCGCGTTCCTGGGACTTGACGTACATGCTCAGGTCGGTCAGACCCACGAATCCGAACATCAACAGGGCGAGGACGGGCTCGTTCGCCGCGAGCAGTGCCAACGCCAGCGCCCCGTAGAGGGAGACCTCGCCGATCTTGCGTCGGATGTACCGCTCCACGGTCAGTCCGTCGACCCGCCCCGAGGATTCGATGCGTTCGGCGATCGACGCCCGTTGACGTTCGCTCAGGGACTCCAGGACCGTTCGGGAGAAACGGCGTCCGATCGCCTCGGTGATCCTGTGCAGGAAGAAGGTGCCGTCGCTCTTGACGAGGGGGCGGCTCGTCAGGGACTCGTCCACCGGCACACGTGTCTGAGACAGGGTCAGGTACAGACCGTAGAAACCGAGCAGCACGATCGACGCGCCGGCCGACGCCACCAGGAGGGGCAGGAGGTTCATCGGTGTTCCTTCGGAGAGGGAGGGCCGGGGCTACATCTTGAACTTGGTGATCCGGGAGACCACCACGAACCCGACGGCGAACAGGGAGGCGGAGAGCAACAGGACCGAGATACCGGCGACGCTGCCGGTCATGGTGCGCATGACCCCGGGTTGGACCATGTTGAGCAGGAACAGCGCGCCCACCGACATGAACCCCAGGGCCCACACGGTGCTGGTCGTCTCGCTCAGGACGGTGCGCACCTCCCGACGGGTCTCCTTGCGGTTCTCCAGGGTGGTGGAGATGTTGCGCAGCGCGCCGACCAGAGAACCACCGGAGCGGGAGGCCACGACCAGAGTGGACAGCAGTACCCCGAGTTCGCGAGAGGGCATACGTTCGCGCAGTTCGGCGACGGCCTCCTCGAAGGAGGCGCCCAGTTTCATGGACTCCGCCATCCGTCCCAGCTCCTCACCGGCCGGCCCGTCCAGTTCGTCGGCGGCGATCGCCACCGCGGTGGGCAGCGCGAGCCCGGCGGAGGTGGCGTTGCCCAGGACCCGGGCCAGGTCCGGCAACTGTCCGGTGAACTCCTCGCGCCTCTTGGCCTCGGCGCGGCTCAGGTACGAGAAGAACAGGAACGCCACCCCGGCGGCGGCGAGCAGGCCGAAGAACGGGGCCAGGATCTGCCAGACCACGATCACCGCCAGCAGGGAACCGGCCGACAGGGACACCAGGAACGTGGACAGGCGCACCTCCGTTCCGGACCGGGCCAGACGGCGGCTCAAACGGGCGCCCCAACGGGTCCGGTGCAGGGCGACGTCCAACCGGGCCATCGGTGTGGAGGCGTCGTACTCGGCCTGGGCCAGGGCGCTGCGGGCGGCGATGATCCTGCGCTGACGGGCGCTGGCGACGAACTCCCACAGGGCCCACAACATCAGGGCCAGGACCAGGGCTAGCCCGCCCATGATCGCCGGTATCTGCCAGTTCAACCTGACTCCCCTCGGGTCGGACGCGAGGCGGCCGACGAGTACGTGGCGGATACGGTTCGCGAGCTCATCGTCGGCCTCCGGGAGGAAGGTCGGGGGCCACGCCGAACACCGCCGGGACGCTCTCTCCGACGTGGAGGATCCGGGCGGCCACATGGCGGGGCAGGGGGTGGTGACGGAACTCCCCGGTCACGGCACGGTCGCCCCTCTGCGGCATCGATACGAACTCCAAGAGACGGTCCAACCGGAACTCCTCGCTCCGGCGGGAGGAGACCACGGACACCTCGGAGATCCGGCGCGAACCGTCCGGCCAGCGGCCCAGGTGCACGACCGCGTCCACCGCGTTGTTGATCTGATCGCGCAACGCGGCGTAGGGGACCCGACCGTCGCCGAGGGTGGCCAGGGTCTGGATCCGATGGACGGCGTCCTCCGCGGAGTTGGAGTGCACCGTCACCAGGGAACCGTCGTGGCCGGTGTTCATGGCCTGGAGCATGTCGATGGTCTCGGGGCCGCGGACCTCGCCCACGATGATGCGGTCCGGTCGCATCCTCAGCGCGTTGCGCACCAGGTCGCGGATGGCGATCTCGCCCCGGCCCTCGATGTTGGCCGGTCGTGACTCCAGCCGGACCACGTGGTCCTGCATCAGCTGAAGCTCGGCGGAGTCCTCGATGGTGACGATCCGCTCGGTGGCCGGAACGAACGCCGAGAGGGCGTTCAAGAAGGTGGTCTTACCGGTGCCGGTACCGCCGGAGACCACGATGTTGAACCGGGCCCGGACCATCGCCGACAGCAGCACGCCGGTGGCCTGGTCCAGGCTCCCCATCCGCACCAGCTCCTCGATGGGGTAGGGCTTGGGGAAGCGACGGATGGTCAGGACCGGTCCCGAGAGCGACAGAGGCGGGATGATGACGTTGACGCGTTCGCCGGTGGGGAGCCGGGCGTCGACCATCGGGGAGGACTCGTCCACCCGCCTGTTCACCAGGGAGACGATCCGGTCGATGGTCTGGTAGAGCTGTTCCTCGCCGTTGAAGGTCGCGTCGATCCGCTCCATACGGCCGGCCCGCTCCACGAACACGTTGTCGGGCCCGTTCACCATGATCTCGGTGATGCTCTCGTCGGCCAGCAACGGTTCCAGCACGCCCAGGCCGAGCGCCTCGTCCACGACGCGACGGATGAGGATCGATCGCTCCCGGTCCGACAGGACCGGCCCCTCCCGGGTCAGGATGTGCCCGACGACCTTCTCCAACCGCACCCGTCGCTGCGCCAGGGTCAGTCGGGTCAGATCCTCCAGGTTGATCTCGGCGAGGAGACGTCGGCGCCAGTGCGTCACACTGCTCCGATCGGCCCGCTCCTCACCGGAACGGTCCTCCTCCAGACGGTCCTTCAGCCCCATGTTCCTCGTCTCCTCCCTCGGTGGACTCCGTGCGGGACCGGCACCTCACACATCGGGCATGTCCACCCGCCGGGTCAACGTCAGATCGATGTCCACCGAGAAGACGATGGGCAGCGGGTGCGAGACCTCGACGTAGTAGCCGTTCTCGTCGTTGGCGCCGCTCGTGACGTTCGCGTCGGCCAACCAGTCGGGGAGCGCCTCGCGGGCGGCGGCCTCGGCCCCGTCGAGTTGCCGGGTCCCGGCCACCCGGGCCCCGGCTCTGGCGGCCGACTCCAACCGTTCGATCGCCACGAAGGCGAGGAAGGCCTCGAAGGCCACCACCACGGTGAGCAGCAGCAGGGGCAGAACCGCCGCGAACTCCAGGATCGGACCGCCCCGGTCCGCGTCCCGGCGAGGACGGGAGCCCGTCAAGAGGCCGCGGAGGGGGCCGGGCCCGCGACGTTCGGTCACGGGTCCACCTCCTCGACCGGGAGGCCATGACCGCCGCGTGGAGCGACCTCGGTGACGACCTTGGCCTCGCCGGAGATGTCCCAGGGGCCTTCGGTCCCGGGCAGGAACACCGGGACGGCGACGGTCACCCGCGCGTAGCGTCCCCCGTCGCGCTCGACGATCTCGGTGGTCAGCACCTCCGGGGAGTCCCAGGGCGAGAGCACCCTCTTACGGGCCTCCTCGTCGATGCGTTCCATGTCGTCGGGGGTGACGGCGGCCTGCCGCGCCGCCTCCGACGCCCCGTGCGAGGCGTACATCGAGGTGAGGCCGATCAACAGCACCTGCCAGATCAGGGCCAGGGCCATCAACAGGAAGGGGACCACCGCGGCGAACTCCACGATGACCGAGCCTCGGTCGTCACGGGGACGCCCGACGCCTCGGCCGGCCCCGGGGCCGATCGCGGGCCCCCGCCGGTCAGCCACCGAGCCCCCGCCCCGACGGCCCCGTACTCCAGCCGCCGTGCCCGCCCGGGCCCGAGCCGGGAGAAGAGGCACCGGTCCCCGCGGAGGGTGATCCGAGGAATCCGGACACGTCCTTGGTCGAGGGGGAGGACCCCGAACGGCCGGAGAGGGCCGCCACCATCGGGGACATGCCTCCGGAGGGGGTGGTGCCGCCGCTCCGGCCGCCGGCCCCCGGGGCGGAGGGCGCGCTGAACAGGTCGAGCTCGGCGGCGAGCCGGGCGAAGGCCTTGCGCAGACCCTCGTCGGTCACCTTCGTCGGGTCGCCGTTGTTCTCACCCGGCTCCAACGCACGGTAGGCGGCCGGGACCGGGGTGCGCAGCACCTTGGTCCCCAACAGCTGGCGGAGGAAGTCCGGCTGGATCTCGTTCTTGCGGCTGTGCCGGGTGACCAGCGAGTGGACGTTGTCGTGGGCTCGGATCTGGAGCCTCTCCCACATCGCCATCAGCCGTTGGGCCCCGCGCAGCGCGGGGACGTCGGGGGTCACCGTCACCACGGCGCTGTCGGCCAGCTCCACCGCCATCGCGGTGGCCTCGTTCATGTTGGAGCCGCAGTCCACGATCACCAGTTCGTAGCGGGACCGTAGAGCGCTCAGGATCCGGCGGGCCGCGCGGGCGTTGACGTCCTCACCGCGCTCGCCGTGCTCGGGGGCGAGCAGCACGTGGGGGCCTCGTGGGTCCACGTAGAGGGTCTCCGCGAGCATCCCCGGACTGATGTCGTCCGAGGCGTCCACCAGGTCGGTGATGGAACGGCGGTGTTGCAGGTTGAGGAAGGCGGGCAGATCGCCGGATTGCAGGTCGAGGTCGACCAGGCACACCACCCGGTCACGGCGGGCGGCCGCCATCGCCAGGTGGACGGCGCAGGTGGTGGTGCCCACGCCGCCCTTGGCCCCACTGACCGTGACGATCCGACCCCGTACCCCGGAGGCGGGCAGCTCGTGGGCGGCCGACTCCAGGTGCCGACGGAGCGTACGCGACCATTCGGCGGCCTTGGCGATCCGGGACTCCAGCTCGCTCATCCCGGAGTCGGCGGAGAGTACGCCGCGGGCCCCCGCCTCCATCGCGACGGTGAAGGTCTCCGGATCCAACGACGGCGACATCAGCAGGATCGCCAACTGGGGGTGGCGGTGCGACAGGTCGCGGATGGTGTCCAGGACCGACGCCGGGCCCAGGTCCTGATGGATGAGGACCACGTCCAGCTCGGGGAACTCCCCGGCCGCGTCGATCAGCGCCGTGCCCGAGTTCCGTATCGCCACGAGATCGGTGGAGGGCAGTTCCTCGAAGCGCGCGGCGAGCACCATCTCGGTCTCGGACGTGGGCATCCCCGCCAGAACGCGGAAGTTCACCGGTCTCTACCCCCCATGCGGCGCACGCCGCTCGTCGGTCTGTTCATCGGAGCCCTGGTCGGCCATCCGCTCGATGAGGTCGTCGAAGTCGCCGCTACAGAACTGCTGGTCGCCGACCTGGCCGTTGCCCTGGGCGCTGACCAGAGCCAGCCGGAGCTTGGTGGAGAACTCCTCGGCGTAGGCCAAACGGAGCGCGGCGTCCGGGTCGAGACGGAAGGTGACGGGGACGACCCCGGCCACCCCGCCGGCGTCGGTCTCCTGGCTGCGCAGCTCCCCGATATCGAGGACCTCCACCTCGGTGATCACCCGGGTGGCGCAGGCCTCGCCGTGGTCCCGGGCCTGGAAGGTGCCGTAGATGTCCACGGTCGAGCCCGGCCTGACCTTGCCGGCCACTCCGGTCTCGGCGTTGACCATGATGGCGATTTCACGCTCACCGGTGGTCAGGGTGGGCTGCGGTTCCACCATGCCCCGCTGGAGGTAGACGCCGCTCTCCAACCGGGAGGAGGCGACCAGTTCCTGGTCCTCGGGCGTCTCGACCTCGTCCAGGTCGGTGATGAACACCTCCGGGTCGAAGTACATGGAGGGGACCTCCACCTGCTCGACCGAGTCACGACCGATCGGCTGATAGGCGCCCACGTCCTCGGTCAACCGCAGGACCGTGGCGGAACCACCGAACCGCTCCTGCTGGTCGTCGAGGTAGGTGAAGACGGACACGAAGACGGCGACGGCGCCGACGGCGGCCAGTGCCATGAGCAGGACTCCGCGTCGTTGACGGGGGTTCATAGGGGGTGGTTTCCGTTTCGGTGTCGTCGAGGACCCTCGGCCGGGAGGCGCGACGGGGCCGGGGCGGGAGGAGGGCCGCTATCGGGAGTAGGTCCGTGATTCGGGCCCGGTGACGCGGCTCGGCGCTCCCTCCACGGGGGAGCCCGGGGCCGGCGGCGGGCGGTGCGGCGATGGTTCCCCGTTCGGCGGTGGGGCCGGTGACGGAGAGCCGGTCGGGAAGGGGGAGGGGCGCGTGGACATGGTCCGCGGCTCCTCCGGCGGGGGGACCGGGGTCGCGGTGGTGGTGAGACGGACCGGACGGCCGGTGGAACCGGCCGCGCAGAACGGGCAGGGGCGGGTGGCCATGGGTTCGCCGCACCAGGCGCAGGCGGAGGCTCGGATGGAACCGGCCGCGTACGCCAGCGCCTGGGGGTGGGCGCTCAGGGCCACGAACTCCACGTACTTGCCGGTGCCCCAGTAGGTGGCCCCCAGGGGCTGGGCGGGGAGTCTGCGAGTGGACACCGGCCGGATGACGCGGGGGAGGTTCTCGTCGAACGCCCTGGTGGGCGTCTGCTCCGGCGCCGAGCACAAAAGCTGCACGGGTTGTACCGGGCGGAACGGCAACCGGGCGTCGAGTTCGTCCGGGCGCAGCCGGCCCACCTGGGCGGTGGGGGCGCACAGGGCCAGGAAGGAGACGGAAGGGGCATAGGAGCCCACGTGTTGGCGCATGCTGGTGGGCAACGTGGACAGACCCGAGACGGTACGCAGCCAGGCCCCCGCGAGCAGGTGTTTGGGCAGTTCGTCGCAGAGCGCGGCGATCATCCCGGGTGGAAGGTAGGGGGCCAGGTAGGCGAGCTGATCGGCCACCAGGGACAGGGCCAACGGCGACAGGTCGACGGCGATCCCGGCGATCTGGTCGGTGCGCAGTGCCCCTCGGGCGAAGTTGACCGCGCGTCGGGCGTCCTCCGCGCGCCAGGCCGGGTAGAGCGCGACGACCTTGCGGCCCGATCGCACCTCGTCCACGGCGAAGGAGACGAAGGCGGAACTGCGCTCGCCGACGTCGTCGCCTCGGAGCGGGAAACGCCGTGCCCCGGCCTCGCCCACGTGGCCCGTACTGGGGATATCCGCCAGCAGGGTCACGGTCGTCGCCGACCGGTCTTGGGCATTGGACACTGGGAGAGCTCCATCGGGTCTACGCACGTGCGCGGTTTCTGAAACGGAGCGGTGTCCCACATCTCAGGTACCACTCGGACGCATCGTAACGAATGGGAGGCTCACAGTGGGAGGGTCGGTATTCGTCACCTCGGGCCGAGAGAGGTGATCGATGGTGCCGTTCCGTCGCCGTCGCCCCGAGACGGGCCGTGCCGTTTTCGGGAGTTCGACGCGGTCCGAAAGGGCTGATGCTCCACACGTGCATGTCGGGCCTCTCCAAGGGGGAGTGGACTCCGGTGGCCGTTTCCGACCACCCTTGGCCAGGGGTTCTCTCCGGTGATCCCTTCTGCGCGGTGTATCGGCTCGGGCCCGCGCCGATACGGACGGGGAAAGGTGACGCCGCATCAACAAGCATGCCTTTTCCGGATCCACGCCACCAGTGCCATCGTCGCCATTGTGGACGGAAGCCGGAACCATGTCCGTGACCTGGGAGAGAACGCGGTCGAAAACCCGAAGGTCACGATCGGGCCCCGGTGTCGTGTGCGTCTCGTTCGGGGTTGACCGGCGGATCCGGGGGAACGATGAGAGCAGGTTTCGCGTCATATCTCGAGAAGCCGTACGCCCCCTGAGGAGAACGAACGATGCGCAAGACAAACCGTGCCGCGGCCGGGGCGGCCGCGTGGCAGGTCATCCAGAACACCGACGGCAGGGTCTCCGTCTGGCAGCGCGTCCGCGCGCTGCCGCGCATGGTCGGGGCCAAGCTGAGCGGTCGCTACCCCGAGCTGAACAGCGGCAAGCTCCTCACCATGGTGGTGCTCGTCGGCTACGTGATCTCCCCGATCGACTTCATCCCCGAGTTGCTCTTCTCCGTGCTGGGCCTGGTCGACGACATCGCCGTCGCGGTGTGGCTGACCACGATGGCCTTGGGTGAGAGCGAGCGCTTCGTCCTGTGGGAGCGTGAGCAGCGGGCCCAGGAGGCCTTCCAGAACGAGAATCCGTCGGGGGCCGCTCGGGGCGAGACCCGGAGCGAGGAGCGCGTGGGCACCGAGACCGCCTCGACGGCGGCGGGTCGCCACGGCCGGGGGCACTGAGCCATCGCCGGCGCCCGGCACCGCGGGCACTCGTGGCGGCCGGCCGGAGAGGCGTCGTCCCGGCTCTCGCCGACGGGTGCCGCGCGCGTGGGCGTGCCCGGATAATGGGGGCATGTCCCCAGAAGAGCGAGGCCGACCCGCCGATCGTGAGGAGACGACCGGGCTCGGCGATCCGGCCCTGCGTCGTGAGGAGATGATCGCGCTCGCCGAGATCGTCCGTGACGAGTGCGAAGGCGACCTGGAGATCGGGCTCACCGAGGGAGGCGTCGAGGTGGGGCGACGGGTGGAGGCCCTCGCCGAACACCGTCGGGTCTCGGGTGAGAGCCGGATCGGGGCGCTGTTCATCTCCGGTCGACGCGGCCGTACCCGGATCACCGTGGTCCTGGCGGGGGAATGCTTCGTGCGAGTGGCCGCCCCCGACGAGGGGTCCCGTCGCGCCGTCGCGGCGATGGTGGAGGTGGTACGCGGCCACCAGCGTCGGTTCACCGATCGGGCCTGGACCGGGATCCTCCTCGGTGCCCTCGGGGTGGTGGCCGCCGTCGGCTACGCGGGGGTCCTGGCGCGTACGGGGCTGTTGGGCACCGGTCACGGATTGGGCGTGGTGGCCCTCCTGGTGGTCGCTCTGGGTTTCGTCCTGTGGGGGCAGTCCACCTCCGACGAGGGTCCCGGCGTCCGTCTCGTGAACCGTCCCCGTGGCCTCTTCCGCACCTAGGTCGTGTTTTTTGGATCATTCCGCGCTCGCGTGGCCGGGCTTCCTCTCGCGGCGCCGACGTCGCTCGGACAGCCAAACCCGGGCTGACCTTCGCTCGTCGTCTGGCGAGAGATCGCCCGGCTGCCGCTCGCCACGGATCGGCTCCGCCGATGCCCAACGAAAGCATCCAAAAAACACTCCCTAGTCCTTTCGGGTCATATCCGTTGGAGTCATGGCAGAGTTCCCGATATCACCCGTAATGCCCATGAAGAGTTCTCGGACGGGCCCCGGCAATCCGAACGGGCCATGTCGTGCGCGGTCTCAGGGCACGAGGGTCTCCCAGACCGAGCGGACCAGCAGGATCGTCCGGTCGGTGAGAAGGAACAGGGCCATCAGGGTCGGCACGGCGACGATCAGGTACAACAGGAACGCCGTGGAACGTCGGACGGTCCGGTAACGGTGTCTCGGATCGATCATGAGGGGCCTCCCGTCCCGGCCGACAGGGGCACACGTTCCTCTCCGGCGTCGGAGAGGGGATCGCACGGTTCGCGGAGCGCCGCCCCGAGCGCCCCGGCGTCCCGGGCCAGTACCCATCGGGACAGCGTCGTCAGACTCGGATCGGGAGCGCCGCTCGGCCCGGTGACGGCGCTGGTCACGAAGACCTCCACGGACCCGAAGTCGACGTGCGCCGCCCTGAGGAGGTTGGCCGCCCCCACGACCTCGTCCAGCCACCGTTCAGGCGGTATCCCGCGCGGATCGACGGAGGTGCCCGCGAGCAGGTCGCCCCGGGTCACGACCACCGCCAGTCGCCCCCGCCCCGGGGCCACACCCAGTGTTCGGTACTGCCGTTGTACCTGGTCCCGTACCTGGAGATAGGCCCGTTCGGGGTCACGGGCCCCGGAGCGGTCTCCGGCCAGCCTGCGCTGTTCCTCGGCGTCGAGGGCCTCCCACACCGCCGGTACCGCGAGCGGGTCCAGCACCAGGAGGAACGTCGTCGCCCGGCCCAGGTAGGACAGCTCCTCCGTTCGCTCGTGGGTGTTGAACCACTCTCCTGCGGTGTCGTACATCTGGACCAGAAGGGTCCGGCGTCCCGCCGCCACCCGCAGGGTCGCCCCGTGGGCCCGCCGACCGGGCGGCGTGGGGGCCACCCGATGGCGGGGTGAGAGCACGGTGCGGCTCTCCCGAAGCCGACGCTCGGTCTCCTCTCCCATGAGCTCCACCGAGAGGGTCTCGGGATGGAGTTCGGCCCCGTGCTCCAGACTCAGGTACAGACCGTGGGCCAGCCGTGTCTTGCCCGCGCCCGCCGCCCCGAACAACGGCAGAACGAACTCGCGCGCCTCACCCGGCCTGTGCTCCAAGGCGTGATCGCAGTGGGGACAGCGGGTGTCCAGGTCGGCGCTGCCCAACAACAGCAGCGTCGGCAGGGCCCGATCGCAGACACAGTGGCGTCGGAACACGCCCCACATCCCCGGTCGCACGTCCCGATGCGTCCGCCCACAGCCGTCACAGACGTAGGACGGATAGGACATGGCCTCGAAGCAGTTCGGGCAGACCATACGGATCCGTCGCGCCGCCAACAACGCCGCGTCCACCAGCCGCGACACCACGACCCCCGCCCAGGCCAGGGCCAGATGGGCCGCCGCGACCACCGCCTGGACCGCCAGGAACGGGTACAGGAAGACGACGAACAGACCGGTGTCGAGCCGGACCCTCCGATAGACCTCGGCCAGGTCCCACCACACCGGGCCACCGTGATACCCGAGCCAGGCGAAGTCCTCGGGGCCGGGAGACCCCACTCCGGCATGATCGCCCAGGTACAGCACCTCGTGGATCCGCCGCAGGTGGATGCGGACCAACAGGAGCAGCCCGACCACCAGGGCCAGGGCCGCCAACACGATCACCGCGCACACCAGGAACGCGAACACGGTCCGCACGGTCGACAGGAACGGCTCCCAAGGGTCGTCGGTCACGCTCTGCGCGCCCCCTTCCGGAACCGGCCGAACAGGCCCCCCTGACCGTGCCGGTCGCGGAACCCGCGCGCCCACGACTCGAAGACCTGCCCCTCGGGCAGGCGGTCGAAGGCCTTGCGAACCGACGCGGCCTCCCGTCGCGACCACGTGAGAGTCGAGGGTCCCATCACCTCGTCGAGCAACGTCCTACCTCGTTCGGCCGAACGTTCTCCCCCCTCGCCGCCACGGGGACGGCCGACCCGGGCGCCCTTGACACCGGGCTCTCCGGACGTACCGGGTTCGGCGCCCAACCTGAGCGCCGTCAGGAACACCCGAACGGCCAGGTCCGCCTCCAGAGGGGGAACGGAGCGGCCGTGGGCGCGCTCGATGGGGCCCAGACGCTCCTCGACCTCCTCACAATAGGAGTCGAACACCTTCGAAGGACAGTCGGCCATCACCCGGGCGCACAGACGGTGGTCCCAGTCCAGGACACGGTCGCAGACCCGCCGCAGCGCCACCGTCTCCACCACCGGCCGGCAGCCCCGAAGCAGAGCCGCCAGAGACACCAACAGTCGAGCGCCCTCCTCGCCGTGCGCCCGACGCAGCGCGGCCACCTTCGCGCCGACCGGAGCCCACTCCTCGACCAACCCCCTACAGGACTCGGGCAGACGCAGCATCAGCCGGCCCACCAGGGTCAGGGCGTGGTGCCACTCCTCCTCGAGCCCTCGGGGAGGGACCCGGGCCAGGATCCGGGCACACCAGTCACCGACGTCGGGAGCGATCCGTGTCCGACCGTCGACCAGTGACAGCGCCGCCGTCACCGTCTCCGGCCCCGGAGTGGGCCCCCAGACACGGAGCAGCAGTTCACGATCCAGGTCATGGTCGGCCAGCCGAGGCGGGGCCCAGGGTCTGGCCTCCCTGCGCGAGTCCATCACCGCGCGCAACAGACCCGGCGGGTCGTCCTCACGAAGTTCCAGCATGCGCAGTTCTCGCAGGAGCGCCGTCGCGGGCTCCCGGTCCTTCGCCATCAAGGCGCCGGTCGGTCCCGCCGCCAGCCTGGCCAGGTTCCTGCGGGGCAGGACCGCCAGCCCGTGGGCGACCCCACGTCGTATCGGAGAGTGTGCGGCGAGCAATTCCGTCAGATACCGGTCGGGTTCGGCCTCGGGGGGCGAGGCCGAGATCCTGTGGGCGACCGGGCCGGCCCCGTAGCGTTCCAGGGCCGACCGGGGGAGCGGGACCCCGCCCGAACCGGCCCAACGGAGCAGCTCGACGGCGCGATCCGGTGTCGGAACGATCCCCAGCCCGCCCTCCAGGAGGGCGCCGATCCGTGCCCCGGCCTCCTCCTTGGCCCACGCCGAGCGCATCGGCACCATGGCGGGTGCGGAGGCCCCGGCCGCGATCCCGTCCAGGGCGCGGCGCAGGATCAGGCCCTCCAGGCGCTCGGTCGCCTCCGGATCTCCGGCCCGGTGCGCCACCTCCCTGAGCCGTGCCAGGTCATCGTCGTGCGGAGTGTCGGGGTCGGCGTCGAGCAGCCTGTGGAGCAGATGGCGACTCTGTCCCGGGGCCAACCAGGCGACGGCGTCGGGAAGCCAGGCCCTGACCGCCCGCAGATCGGGGTCGGCGGCGGGAAAGGAGCCGTCGGCCAGGAAGGCGGCGGCGGACAGGGGACGCCATTCGGAGAGCGGGCCCTCCCGACCCGAGGAGTAGGGCAGGGAGGCGGCCCACAACGCGGGGGTGCCCTCCACGCCCGCGTGGACCAGCAGGGAGACGAGGGCGAGGGTCTCCGGGCAGGCCTCGGGTATCGGCCCCTCTTCGAACGTGTCGAGTGCCTCGTGGAGGGGTGCCGACTCCGCCCCCGTGAAGGATCGGTGCGCCGAGGAGGCCGTGTGGACGGGCGGAGGGGCGATGGGCACGGGCCGGTCCGGGTCGAAGACGACGAAACGGCCTCGGAGACCGCGGGTGTCCGTGCCGGGAGGGACGCCCATCACGTGCACGAGGGTCTCCTCGGGGTTCCCGCTGTAGGTCGCGAACGACATCCGCCGGGCCAGTGGGGGCGGAAGCAGGTGGGACAGGGCCGCCACCCAGTGAGCGGTGGCCTCGTCGTCGGCGATCAGCAGAACGGGGGCGCCGCCCTCGATCGCGGCGTCCACCGACACCAAAAGCCCACGGATCGTCTCCTCGGCCCGGTCGCGGAGCCAGGCCGAGGTCCGTCGCCGGTCGAGCGGTCCCGGAGGGAGCGTGATCCCGGGCAGGCGGGGGTCGGTCACCGGTCGGTCGGTCCAGAAGGAGGCCCCCCACAGTTCGGCCGGCAGCGTCTCGGATCCCTCGTCCAGGACGAGACTGTGCGCGAAGTAGTTGCCCGGTCGCCCCGAGGGGTCGTCACCGCTGGAGACCACCCGGCTCAGGACCGGAGCGCCGCCCAGGTCGGGCGAGTAGCACAGGTTGATCGGATGTCGATGGACCTCATCCGGTGGCAGGGCCCGGGGAGGCTCGTAGACGGTGAAGCGTTCCACCTCGCGCAGCACCCGTGTGTCCACACCGGGGGTGGCGGCGTTGAACTGGTAGCCGGTGCAGCCGGACAGCCCCCGTTCGCACGAGGTGTAGTAGAGCTGGGGTGAACTCATCGCCTGACGTGCCCTTTCGTGGTGCCTGCGGTGTCGTGCGGACCTGTCCGGGAGGTGGGTGCGCGGCCCGACGCCGTTCAACGCGACCGGCGGGGCGCACCGCCGACCGGGACGTCCCCGAACCGCGAGAGCAGCCACAGGAACGGATCGGCCACCCGGTAGGGGCGGACGCCGCCCCGTACACGGTTGTCCTCGCCGGGGTCGTCGCCCAGAGCCGAGACCCCGAAGTAACGGGCGTCGCGATAGTGGTTGGTCACGTGGTTGTCGACCCCCGACCCGTCCCAGCGGTGGAGGAGCTGTTGGACCTGGGCGTGCACGTCCTGACTGTCGGACTCGTCGAAGAACGGCCCGTCCGGTTGGGGGCGGTGCAGGGGCGATCCCTCGTCCAACCCATGACGCAGCGTGTCGATCTTGGTCAGGCACACCGCGATGGGGACCGGGATCAGCCGGTTCGGGGTCCCTTGACGGCGCATCAACACCTCGGTGACCCGTTCCAGCGCGTGGATGGGGCGGTGCCGGGGGTCCTCGGGAGAGGGCGACCTGCTTCCGGGCGCGGCCGACCTACGGGCCCCCTCCATCCGAAGCGGATCCAACAGCACGATCACGCCGTCCGCGTTCTCCAGGTAGCGCAGGCCGGTCTCCACGCTCCGTGTGTCGTTGAGGTCCTCTCCGGCGGTGTCGAAGAACGACAGGAGGGTGTGACGAGGGCGTGTCCGCACCAGGCCGCGTCGTCGACCGGTGAACCTGAAGACCAGCGGCTCACGGGTCGTCCCGGTCCTTCGCGTGGCCCGTAGTAGTCGGCCCTCCTCGTACAGCGGCGACTCGTAGTCGGAGGCGAAGCGGTGGCGGGTGTGGTCGTCGGCGCCCCCCACCGACGCCGCGAAACGCTCTCCCACCCTGTTCTTCAACTCGTGGACGAGCACCGTCATGAACACGGTCTTGCCCGACTCGCGCGCTCCGACCAGGGCGATCATGCGACCGCGCATCCGCCCGAAGTTCACCGGCAGCCGGGAGTGGCAGACCGCGCACACCTGGCGATCGGTGGCCGCGGAGCATTCGGGGCACTTCGCCCTGGGGCGTCGACCGTCGGCCGCGAACACCGGTGGCAGCCGCTCCCGCCGCCCCAGATGATCTCGCAGAGCGCCGTCCTCAACGGACGGACAGATCGCCCCGGTGGGGCCGGGACGTCCGGTACAGCGGAAGAGGATCCGGCGTTCGGTGAAGTCGGAGTAGCAGTAGGGGCACACCAGACGCGGCCCTTCCAACGGGGACAGCGGGTAGGGGACCTGGAGGTTCAAAGGCGCAGCTCCTTCACCGGGGGCTGACGAAGACGGACGTCCTCGCCCCCTTCCACCGGAAAACACATCAACCAGCCGGGCTCGGCCTCCCGAGGCGGTCGGACCCGGACGGACACCCGTTCACCGGGCTCCAGGAGGCGGGCCGGTAGAACCGAGAGCACCCGCCCCCGCTCCCCGGTGTGCGGCTGGATCCGGCCGGGGGTGTAGACCACGGCGATCTCCGGCATACGACAGGAGACCTCCGAGCTCAGCCGCACGACCCGCTCCCGACGCAGCAGCCCCGCCGGTTCCACCCTGTAGTCGATGACCACCCGTCCGGGGACACGTACGGTCACCGGGACGCTCAAGGCCTCGTCGTCACCGGTGGGGACCACGGTGCGGACCGTCACCAGCAGGGGGCCCGCCCCCATCCGGGCCTCGAACCCACCCTCGGCGTCGTACCGTCGCCGTGAGCGGCGTTCCGTGCCCAACACCTCCCGATCCTCTTCGGCCGACATCGGGAGGTCGTCCTCCCGGGGGGTGTCGGGTCGCCAGGAGACCAGGGCGGTGGCGGTGTGCTCCGGCCAGGTCCACCCCAGCCGGACCGCCGTGTCGAAGCGTTCGGCGCGCAGATCGGTGACGGGAGGGGCGGCGGTCACCCGGACGTGTTCTCCCATCACGGCGCTCTCCCCGGCCATCGTCACGGCCAGCACGTGGGTGATCCCCGCCGGCAGGGAGAACGGAAGTCGTGCGCGTCCGTCGGCGTCGACAACGGGCGTGCCCGGGACGGGGACCCAAGGGAGGGCCTCCGGCCCCGTGTCCACCTCGGCGCCGAAGGGGACGGAGGGCTCGCGTCGGTCGGTGAAGAGCCGGACCCGGCCGCGCTCCGGAGGCGTCCAAGAGGCGGTGAAGCCGCGCGGGTCGGGGGACACCCGCAGATCGCGCACCGGAACGGCCCTGGGGCCCGGGACGACCCTGATCACCCGCCCCTGGGAGGTGCGCGTTCTGCCCCGAGAGGTCAGGTAGACCGCGCGCACCCGGTAGAAGTACTCCACGTCCGGACGTACGGACGCGTCGTGGAAGCGGGAACCGTCGTGCTCCACCACGATCGTGCCCGGGGAGGAGCCGTGCGGCGATGTCCCCTCACCGCGCAGCACCTCGATCCGGATCGCCTCCGGAGGGGGGCGCCAGGACATCGTCACCCCGGTCTCGTCCGACACCGTCCTCGGTTCGGCGACGTCCGGGGTGATCATCACCGGCGTACTCGTCGCCTCCGGGGACACCCCCAGACCACCGCGTACGGCCACCACCGCGTAGTGGGCGTCACCGCCCACGCAGAGATGGTCGTCCACCGCCTCGGTACCGGTGACCTCGCCCAGAGGGGTCTCCCTCGTGCTTCCCCCGCTCCCGGCCCGGCGGGTCACCCGATAGCTGACCGTCCCGGCCGTGCTGGTGCTCGGGCGCCAGGTCACCACCACTCGGCGGCCGTCGACACGGGCCGTCACCTCTTGGACGGGCTCGGGCGGGATCGCTCCCAGCCGGAGCGGGAGTCGCTCGTCGTCCACGGCCAGTTCCACCGCGACGGCCAGGTCACGGGCGGCGTCCTCCGCCCGCCCTTCTCGCAGGGCCAGGTCGGCGTCGCGGACCAATGATGCGACCCGCTCGGCGAGATCGGACACCTCGCTCCGGAGCGGGTGCTCTCGGGGGAGTCCGGCCGTGGCCGCCTCGGCCTGGCGCAGACAGCGATCGGCGAGCAGCGCGCGCACCTCCCGCTCGGCCGCCCCGGTCCGTCCCGCGCCCCGGTCGCCGCGGCGCAGGGCGGCGGCGATCCGGGAGGCCTCGTCCGGGTCCAACCCCGCCGCCGTCCACGGCTCGGCCAGGGCACGTTCCGACACCACCGGGGACGGCGAGGACATGTGGGAGACGATCTCCCACAGCACGATCCGATCGCGGGCCTCGCGGGACCCGGCCGAACGGAGCAGAGCGATCACCCGCTCGGCGGCGGCCTTGCCCTCGGTCATCGGTTCCCGTTGGAGACGGCGTCCGGCCGCGTCGAGCGCCTCGTCGTCGAGGGTGACGTACCCGCCCTCTTCCGGGAGGCCGCCATCCCGCAGCCGGAGACCATCGAGCACGGTGAACCCCCGGGACAGCCGCTCCTCGCCGAACACCACCACCGGTGAGAAGAGGGCGCCGCGTGTACGAAGGTGGTCGCCGAGCGCCCGGTGGTCCCGTAACGGAGGCAGGATCGGGAGTTCGGGCAGCCGGTCCACCACACGCGCCCCTCGGGCGGGCAGGTCGGTCCGGGCCTCCTCCTTCGGCCGTTCACGGAGGTCGTCGTCGATGCCGTGGCGGACGAACGGGTCCGCGGGCGTCTCGTCGTGTCGAGCGGGGGTCGGCACCCGCCGTTCGTGCTCGCTCCGGGCACCCCGGTTCCAGGCCATCGTCGCTCCCGTCGGTCGACGGTCCGGACCGTCTGTCGCCCGGACCTCCCTGTCCTCGCGTTCGCCCGCCCGCGGGTACGGGGCCGGCGAGAGCCGGTCCCGGTCCGTGCGGGTCGGACGGGGGAACCCTCATCCGCCGGCGCGGATCATGCCCGGGGTCTCGCGGGCCTCCTCCACCTGCTCGGGGCTCATCCCTCCGATCCTGATGCCGAAGTCGGCCTCGTGGCCGCTCTCGGGTTCTCGGGCTCGGATCCGGAGCAGGCCGGCCTCCGTCAGGTGGAAGCGCATTCGGAAGGGGTGGTCCGCCGAGGCCGGGAGGGGGTCGTCGGTGTGGACGAGATGGCCGACGTGCCGGCGGGAGTGGGACGGGTCCCGTTCGAAGAGCGGGAGTAGGTGGTGCCGAGGTCGATTCCGTGGGTGGTCATTGGGGCCTTCCTCGTGGGCCTTGCCTGGGCGCTCCGGCGGAGGCCGGGAACGGCGGATGGAAACGGCCACGCCGGAAGGAGGTTTCACGAGCATACTGCGGATAACGTACGGCGACCGTGTGAAACGCCTTTTCACAGGGGTTTCCACGAGGATGGCCGGTACGTCTTGTGATGGTGTGTCGTGATTTATTCTTCCTTGTTCTTTCCACTCTGGCCGAATGTGGTCATGGGGTGGCGAACTCGCCTGGAGATCCCTTCCTCCCTCGATGGCTTATTCGTGTGGGTTCGACGACCCGAGGGTGTGTCACCATGGTGCTCCGGAGCGCCGGAACGGTGGCGCCCCGGAACATCCCCCCGTCCGGTGCGTTCGCGATGGCGTCGGTGCGCACTGTGAGAGGAAAAAGACTGTTGTCCACGTCATGGCCGAAAAGGTTGATCAGCCCGAGCGGGCTCGCCTTCGCCGTCCTCTGTTTCCTTTTCCCCTTCTTCTCCCTTTCCTGTAGTGGTATGGCCGGCGATCTCCGGATCACGTACAGCGGAATGTCACTGGCCTTCGGCGGAACCCCCTCGCTCGACGGCAGTCTCGCCTCCCAGTTGGGGAGTGGCGACCTCGAAGATCTGCGCGTGGACGCGAACCCGCTGCTCCTGGTCTCGCTGGTGTCCCTGCTGGTCGGGGTCGGGTTGAGCGCCGGACTCCCGAACCCCCTGGCCAGAAGCATCGGAGCCTTGGCCTCGGGAGGTCTCTCCCTGGTGACCGCGGGGGTCAACCAGATCGTCATGGCCTCCTCCGCCGAGGAGGAGATCGCATCCGCCTCGGGCGGGCAGGTCGCGTACGCCGACATCCAGACATCCTCGGGGGTCGGGATCGTACTGTTGTCGTTCGTCCTGATCGCGGTGATGGTCTGGGCGGTGGTCGACCTCGTGCTCACACGGCGCGGCCCGGTCCCCGGTGGCGGAGCTCAGGGCGGCCCGCCCCAGGGGCCCTTCCCCCCTCCCCCCGGGCCGCCGGGCCGGGGCGGGTCGCCCTCCTTCGGTCCTCCGCCTCCGGGAACGGGCGGTCCTCGACCCCCGCAAGGACCTCCGGGGCAGCCTGGAGCTCCGTGGGGGCCCGCCGGACCTCCTCAGGGGCCCCGAGGTGGACCGCACGGCCCTCAGGGCCCCGCCGGGCCGCGCTGAGAGGCGTCCGGAACCCCGAACCGTCCGAACGTGAAAGGGGCGGGTCGCCGATCACGGCGGCCCGCCCCTTCGTCCGTCCTCCCCGGGTCAGGGGAGAGGGCCTCCGGGCGTTCCGGCCAGGGCCTCGTCCATCCGTTCGCCGAGATCGTCGGCGAGCAGGCGCGAGTACGTCCTGGTGATGTGGTGGGAGTCCCGGTAGACCACCACGTTCCCGACGACGGCGGGGCAGGCGTCCTCCACGCAGAACCGGTCGGTGAGGTCGACGAGTTCGGCCCCGTCCACCCGTTCCGCGGCCTCCTTCTGCGGGTCCTCCGGCTCCAGGGCCTCCTCGAGGGAACGGTCACAGGTCGAGAGGTCCTCGGTGTTCGCGGCGAGGCACTCCAACACGTTCGACTCCGTCCGAGGGGTGTCGCGCACCGCGATGACGGGGATCCCCTCCCGGGTCACCTCGCTCCACAGCTCCGCCATCCCCTCCGACATCGCCTGGCGGGACTCCTCCGCTCCCGCGTCCCCGAGCCCGTACGGCGAGCCCTTCGCGGAGGAACTCGTGAACACCAGGTCGGCGTCCATCTCGACCACCTCGTCGACCACCGCCCGATTCCAGTCCATGCACTCCTCGTAGGCGCCTCCCTCCTTACCGACCATCACCCCGGTGAAGGCGCACGCGGACTTGCTGAAGACGACCAGACGCCAATCGCGCTGTTCGGCCAGCTCCTCCAAGGCGGGGAACCAGTGCGCGCTGTGGGAGTCACCGGTGATCACGACCGTCGCCTCGGGGTCGTCGGAACCGTACGAACACCAATCGGAGGGGTCGTCCTCGTCGAACCCGGCCTGACACCCGTCGTCGTAGGTACGGGGCATGTCGTCCTCGGCGTCGATGGGGGACGGGTAGATCATCGCTCCGGAGGAGACCTCCGAGGAGCCGATCGCACCCGGTCCCAGGTGCACGGCAGGGTCGAATTCGACCGTGCGGATCCGTTCGGTGCGGAACCACGCCACCGCCGCCACCAGCGCCACCGTCAGCATTCCGGTGACCGCCACGAGCAGGGCCGCGCGTCCGGTCCGGATCAGCCCTCGCCGGGCCACCGGGTCCTCCACGCACACCTTGGTCGCCCACGCCGCCAGGATCGAGAGCGTGGCGGCCACGATCATGCCGAGCGGTCCGAGGGAGTCCCGCTCCAGCAGGACCAGGGCGAAGATGATGATCGGCCAGTGCCACAGGTAGAGGGCGTAGGAGACGTCGCCGAGGAAGCGGGCGGGCCCGGTGCTCAGCAACCTCGAGGCGGCGGGGCCGGAAGGGCGCTCCGCGGCGATCACGGCCGCGGAGCCCAGCACCGGCAGCAGCGCGGTGTAACCGGGGAAGGGGGTCCCGGAGTCGTAGAGCAGGGCGGAGGCCACGATCGCGGCCAGCCCGATCCAGCCCAGGGGGAGGCGCACCGCGTTCGGGAGCGAGCCCCGGGCCATCAGGACCGCGAGCAGTCCGCCCGTCGCCAACTCCCAGGCACGGGTGAACGGCATGAAGTACGCGGACGGGGCGTCGGAGGCGGTCGCCAGGATCGAGTGCACGAGGGAGACCACGAACACCGAGGCCAGGACCGTCACCAGGGTCCCGGTGCCGGCCCGCCACCGGCGCGCGGCCAGCCCCCAGAGCAGGAACAACAGGGGCCACACCAGGTAGAACTGTTCCTCCACCGACAGCGACCAGAAGTGCTGGACCGGGCTCGGCGGCGTCTCCGCGGCCAGGTAGTCCAGAGCCTGGTCCGCCAGGTACAGGTTCTCCACGTAGAAGGCCGAGGCGGCCAGTTGCCAGGCCGTGTCGCCCAGGCGGGTCACCGGCAGCACCACCAGCGACACGGCACCGGTGGCCAGGAGGACCACCGTCGCCGCGGGCAGCAGACGGCGCACCCTCCGTACGTAGAACCCCGAGAGCGACACCCTCCCGTTCCGCTCGACCTCGCGCAGCAACAGCGAGGTGATGAGGAATCCGGAGATCACGAAGAACACGTCGACGCCCACGTAGCCGCCGGGTATCAGCCCCGGTGACAGGTGGTAGACGAGCACGAGCATCACGGCGAGGGCCCGCAGGCCCTGGACCTCGGGACGGAATCGGGTCGAAGCGCGCGCGGAGGCCCCACCGACCGATGGCCGGCCGCCCGGAGGGACGGAGGGCTGCGCTGGAAGAGCGGGTGGTCGCATTCGGCCATGGTGACCCTCTCTCGAGGACCGGAGAAGACGACACGACAAGGCTTCAGCCACTGTTTCCCGACTCGTTGACCCTGTGTGGAGCGGTCCTGACACCCCCGTCATCGAAGCGTTCGTTCCTTTCCCGACAGGAGGAAAAAGCGGGCGAGCGGGTACGGAGTCGACGTCGGTGGCGCGGGCACGCCGGTTCTCGGGCAGACTGGCTAGTGGACCTTCCCCCGCCCGCAGCCCCTGCCCCGCTCGAGGAGACCCCGTGGCCACCTTCGCCCGCACGCGCCTCCTTGTACTCATCGTGGTACTGATCGTCCCCGCGGTGCTGTTCCCGCTGGTCGGGGTGTGGACCTTCGTGTGGCTGCCGGTGGCCCTGATGCTCCTCGGCGTCTCCCTGGCGCGGCCCGAGACGTTGGAGCGGATCGCCGGGCGTGTGGCGGACCTGTCGAGAGGACGAGGAGGCCGCGCCTCCGGAACGTCGGAGGAGGCGGTCGTGGACACCGACGTGGAGAAGGCGTCCCGGGACCGTTCGGATCAGGGGGACGAGCCCGAACCGGTCCCCGCGCCGCGTGGAGAGAGCGGGACCCGAGGCGTGCGTCTGCGCCGTACCGAGCTGCCCAGCGCCCTGCCCGACTACGATTTCGTCTTCTCCGCGCGGGTGCACTGGCGCTGGGCCCGCCGGGTCGACCTGAGATTGCGCGCCCCGGCCGGGCCGGCCTCGTACTCGATCCTGCTGCGCGCTCGCGAGGTGCTCGGCAGGACGGGGCCCGAGGACCGTGGCCTGGTCGAGGCCGAGCTCGCCGCGTTGTTCGCCGCGGAGTCCCCGATCGCCGAGGGCGTCGTCGAGGTGTGGGCCGACGAGATCCGGGTCGAACTGGCCGACGAGGACGAGGAGCGACTGCGCCGCGTCGTCGACCTGCGCAAGGATCGCGCCCTCTGGGAGGCCGAACACGAGGCGGAACGGGTCCGTCGGACCCTGGCGGCCGATGGCCCCTCGCCCTCGGCGCCGCCGAGGACGCCCCGCTATGAGCCCGAGCCCTCCGAGGAGTTGTCCGGGCAGATCATCGAGCACCTGCCCGATCACGCGCCGGCCGGGCCGGGGAGCGGGATCGACGACGAGGGATACGAGAGTTACTGGTGGCCCGCCGAGGACGAGGAGGACGAGCACGCCATGCAGCAGGACGTGCAGGTCGCCATCCTCCGGGGGCTGATCGACTCGGTCGAGGACGAGGGTGAGCGCGCCGCGTTCGTTCGGGAGCAGGTGCGCCTGCTGGAGCAGAGCGGTTTCCCGAACGTCGCCGAGCGCATCCTGGCGGTCTACCCCGAACGCTGACCCCGTCGAGGGGGTCAGACCCCGCCGACGCTGGGGGAGTAGGCCGCGTGCAGGACCAGGGTGGCCGCGCCGATGGCGCCGACGTCCTCGCCGATGAGCGAGGGCTCCACCCGGAGGCGGCGCGCCGAACGGGCGATGGTGCGCTCCGCGACGGCACGAGCCAGTTTCCGCGCGTAGAGGTCGCCGACCTGGGACATCCCCCAGCCGCCCAGGACCACCATCGGTACGTCCATCAGGTTGAGCAGGGTGACGGCGGCCTCTCCCAGCCGTTCTCCGGCGGCTTCGATCACCCGTGAGGCGACCGGGTCCCCGGTGCGGGCCTCACGGCAGACCTTCCGGTAGGCGGCGACCGTGCGGGCCTGTCCGCGCTCGAAGTCGGCCGCGTCGTCCCCGCGTAGACGCGCGGCCTCGGAGGCGACCGCGTGGGGGGACACGTAGGTCTCCAGGCAGCCCCGATCGCCACAGGGGCACCACGGGCCCCGAGGGTCGACGGTCACGTGACCGATCTCGGCGGCGTTGGAGGTGCCGCCCCGATAGACCCGACCGTCCAGCACCAGGCCGCCGCCCACACCGGTCCCGACGTACACGAACGCCATGTCCTCGGAGCGCTCGCCCCCGCCGGCCCACCGTTCGCCGATGGTCGCCGCCGTGGCGTCGTTGTCGATCACCACCGGTAGTCCGGTGCGCTCGGCCAGCGCCTCGCGCAGCGGTACCGATCTCCAGCCCGGCAGGTGGGGCGGGGTGACGACCCCGTCGCCTCGGTCGATCGGTCCCGGGACGGCCACCCCCAGCCCCAGGATCCGGTCGGGTGCGGGGGCCCGTGCCACGAGGGCGTGGACCGAGCGGGCCAGTGCGGCGATGACCCGTTCCGGGCCTTGGGAGGAGGGGGTGCGTCGTCGGGCCCGGACCACCACGCGTCCGGCCAGGTCGGTGACGACCAGAGTGGTGGACGCGGGGTCGATGTGCATGCCCACCGCGTAGTAGGCGCCGGGGTCGAGGCGCAGCAGGGTGGCGGGTTTGCCCCCGCGCGAGGTGGCGCGACCGTCCTCCAGGATCAGGCCGTCCTCCAGGAGACGGCGGACGATGTTGGACACGGTCTGAGCCGTCAGTCCGGTCTGCGCGGCCAGGTCGACCCGGCTGATCCCCTCGGCCCGGCGCACCGCGTCGAGCACCCTGCTCTGGTTGAGGTCTCCCAGCCACAGCAGGTTCGTGCTGGTGCGCATACGTCGCCTTCTCTCCGCCTCACCGGCGGGCGGGGTACGGGGCCCGCCCCGATCACGAGGGTAACCGCCTGTATATCCGACTTGCCCCATTGCCTTTATCCAAGGTTTTGAGTAAGCATGTGATACGGCTCACTGCTTGGGGTCGTCCGGCGTTCCACACCACCGCTGTGCGAGGGGTAGACGATGAGGGGAACTCGACGGAACACGATCCGGGCGGCGGCGACCGCCTCACTCCTGACCCTGATCGCCGCGGGCTGCTCCTCCCCGGCCGAACGGGACGAGAACACGGTCCGTATCGCCTACCAGAGGTACGGCACCTTCATCGCGATGGACTCGTTGATGAACCGCGTCAAGGAGGAGTTCGAGGCCGACCACCCCGACGTCACCATCGAACTCGTCCCCATCGAGGCCCCCGCCGAGGACTACCAGACCCAGGTGAACCTCATGAACGGCTCCCCCGGCGAGGCGCCCGACCTCATCTACGAGGACACCTTCACCATCAACCAGGACGCCGACGCCGGGTACCTGGCGCCCCTGGACGAATACTTCGACTCCTGGGAGGACTCCGAGTACTTCGGCGAACAGGAGGCGGAGGCGGTCACCTCTCTGGACGGGACCCGCTACGGGGTCATGCTCGGAACCGACGTACGAGGCCTGTGGTACCGCTCCGACCTGCTCGAACAGGCCGGAGTCCCGCTTCCCTGGGAGCCCTCCACCTGGGACGAGGTGCTCGACACCGCGCGGGCGGTCCGCGCCGAGCACGGAGCGGACGTGGTGCCGCTCAACGTCTACGCGGGCACTCCGGCGGGGGAGGTCGCCTCCCTCCAGGGCTTCCAGATGCTGCTCGGTGGTACCGAGGACACGCTCTTCGACGAGGACTCGGGACGGTGGGTCGCCGCCGGGCCCGGGTTCACCGACGCGCTCGAATTCGTGTGGACCCTCTTCGAGGAGGAACTGACCCACGACCCACAGGACGCGCTGGACGCCAACATCGGCACCGTCAACAACGAGGAACGCTTCCCCGCAGGGGATATGGCGATCAGTCTGGAGGGCTCCTGGGCCACCCAATCGTGGATCGAGGAGGCCAACCGGCCCTGGCCCGAGTGGGAGGAGTACATGGAGTTCGCCCCCATGCCCACCCGAGACGGCCGAGGCGAGGGGGTGACGAGCATGTCCGGAGGCTGGGCCCTGTCCATGGGGGCCCATGCCACCGACCCCGACCTGGCCTGGGAGGTCATGACCTACGCGCTCGGAAGGGAGAACGCCGTCGGGTTCGCGGTCGAGGGCGGACAGATCCCCGTCCGCTCCGACGTCGCCGAGGACCCCGGCTTCCTGGAGGGGTCGCCTATGGCCGAACGGTTCGCCGCGCTGGTGGACGTCACCGGTTTCCGTCCCGCCTACAGCGAGTACCCGAGGGTCTCCCTGGCGATCCAGGAGGCGACGGAGAGCGTGATGCTGGGCGAGACCACCCCGGAGGAGGCCGCGCTGACCTACACGAGGGAGCTGGAGTCCATCGTGGGTCCCGAGAACGTGACGGACGGATCCTGACCAGTGGGCGCCTCCGGTGACCTGGAGCGAGGAGGAGGGGGCCTCTCCCGACCTCGCGCCGAACGCTCCGGAGGGCCGGGGCGGACCTGGTCGAGGGCGGCCCGTTGGGCCGTCCCGATGGGCCCCGCCCTGTTCCTCCTGCTGGCCTTCTTCGCCGGTCCCATCCTGTGGACCGTGTGGGCCTCGCTGACCGACGCCGCTCTGACCGGGGCCCGCGCGGCGCGGACCGACTTCGTCGGCGTCGCCAACTTCGAACGCCTGCTCACCGACGTCCGCTTCCGCGACGCCACGATCCTCACCGCCCTCTTCCTGATCGGAAGCGTGTTCGGGCAGACCGTGCTGGGCCTGGTCCTGGCCCTGCTCACGCGCGCCCGCCACGGGGCGGTCAGGGCCGCGGTCGGCGCGATCGTCGTCGGGGCGTGGGTGGTCCCCGAGGTCGTCGCCGGGTTCGTCTGGTACGCGTTCCTGGAACGGGAGGGGACCCTCAACGCGATCCTGGGGTCCCTCGGGGCGGGAGAGCAGAACTGGCTGTTCACCGCGCCCCTGCTCGCCGTGATCCTGGCCAACGTCTGGAAGGGCACCGCCTTCTCGATGATGACCTACTCCGCGGGGCTGTCCGAGGTGCCCGACGACCTCGAGGAGGCCGCTCGGGTGGACGGCGCCTCTCCCTTCCAGGTGCTGTGGCACGTGGTGCTGCCGCTGCTGCGCCGCACCCTGGCCACCACCCTGCTGCTCATCACCCTCCAGACCGTCCAGGTGTTCACGCTGATCTTTGTGATGACCTCGGGCGGTCCCGGCGCCCGCAGCACGACATTGCCGCTGCTGATGTACCAGGAGGCTCTGCGCATGGGCGATCTCGGCTACGGCACCGCCATCGCCCTGGCGCTCCTGGTCGTCGCGGGCCTGTTCTCGATCGTCTACGTGCGCATGCTCGGTAAGGAGGAGCGGCGATGAACCGGACACGGGGGACCCGTCGCGGGGCTCGCATGGTGGTCAGCGCCCCGAGCAGGGCGGCCGGAGGCCTGCTCGCCCATCTTCTCCTGGGGCTGCTGGCCGTGCTGTTCCTGACCCCGACCCTGTGGATGGTGTTCGCCGCCGTCGACTCCGAACCCTCGCTGAGGGCGGGGCCGCCGACCTCGCTCACACTCGACCACTTCACCGCGATCATGACCGAGGAGATCGTCTATCGGCCGCTCTGGAACAGCCTCCTCACCTGTGGGGGAGCGGCCCTGATCACCATGGTCTGCTCGGTCCTGGCCGCCTACCCGCTGTCCAGGTACAACCTGCGGTTCCGGAGACCGTTCCTGTACACGGTCCTGTTCGCGACCGGCCTGCCCATCACCGCCATCATGGTCCCCGTCTACGGGATGTTCGTACAGGTCGGTCTCCTCGACTCGCTGATCGCCACCACCCTGTTCCTGGCGGCGAGCACCCTGCCGTTCGGGATCTGGCTCACCAAGAACTTCATCGACGGCATCCCCATCGCCCTGGAGGAGGCCGCCTGGGTGGACGGGGCCTCCGCCTGGCAGTCCCTGCGTCACCTCGTGGCACCGCTGCTGGCGCCGGGCCTGGCGGTGGTCGGGATCTTCACCCTGGTCACCACCTGGGGCAACTTCTTCGTCCCCTTCATCCTGCTCAGCAGCCCGGAGAAGATGCCCGCCGCGGTGCGGGTGTTCACCTTCTTCGGCCAGTACGGAAGCGTGCGCTACGGAGAGCTCGCCGCCTACTCCCTGCTCTACACGCTCCCGGTCGTGGCGCTGTACATGGCGGTCTCCCGCGCCATGGGCGGTCGCTTCGCCCTCGGCGGCGCGATGAAGGGCTAGCGCATCAACCGCAGGGTGAGGATCTGGAAGGGGCGGAGGGACAGCTCCACCCGATGAGGGCTCCCCGCGTCCTTCTCGCCCTCGTCCGCCAGGGCCGTGGAGAGGAGCTCCGGGGCCTCCTCGTAGTCCTCCTCCAACAGGTTCACCGCGCTCACCCCGCGGACCGGGAAGCCGGTGGTCAGGGCGGTTCGAGCGCGTCCGCCGCGTGCCTCGTACAGGCGCACCACCACGTCGCCGGAGCGGTCGTCCGCGAGTTTGACGGCCTCCACGACCACGCCGGGGTCGGCCACGGTCACCAGCGGCTCCACCACCGCGGCGCCCGGAAGCTCCCGGACCGGAAGGTTGATCCGGTAGCCCTCGCGGACGGCGTCCTCGACCTCCGCGCCCGGGGCCAGCGCGTAGCGGAGACGGTGGACCCCCTGATCGGTCAGGGGGTCGGGGAAACGCGGCGCCCGCAGCAGGGACAGCCGCACCGTCGTGGTGGTCCCACCGTCGGGGCGCGCGTCATGGGTGACGTCGTGGCCGTAGGTGGAGTCGTTGAGCACCGCCACCCCGTAGCCGGGTTCGGACACGTGCACCCAACGGTGCGCGCAGATCTCGAACTTGGCCGCGTCCCACGAGGTGTTGGTGTGGGTGGGACGTTCGATGTGGCCGAACTGGGTCTCGGAGCGGGAGCGCCGGGCGTGCACGTCCAAGGGGAACGCGGCCTTGAGGAGCTTCTCCCGCTCGTGCCAGTCGACCTCGGTGGCCACGTCCAGCCTTCGTGCCCCCGGTTCCAGGGAGAGCGTCTGGACGACGGAGGAGGAACCGAAGGAGCGCCTGACGCGTACGGCGGCGGCGGTGGAGGGGAGACCCGCCTCCGCCCTCTCCTTCAGGGTGGGGGCGGCGACGGAGTCGGCCTCGGTGAGGTCGGTGACGTTGTTCCGGTAGAACTCGTCCACGTCCCAGGCGTCCCAACCGTTGGGGACGTCCTGATGCAGCTGGAGCAGGTTGCCGGTCGTCCCGGGGGCGAGCACCTCGCGTCCCCGTTCCCCTTCGGAAAGGTCCAGGATCGAGACGACGAGGCCCCGCCGGTCCACGCGCACCGTCAACAGGCCGTTGTCGAGGACGAATCCGTCCTCGTCCGGAGCGACGAGCGCCTCGGGTACGTCGTCTCGGGCGACCCGGGAGCGGGGGAGCGCGCCCAGCGCGGGGACCCCGTCACGCTCGTGCGGGGCGGGGTTGAAGAGCACGCCGTCCCCGGCCTCGGAGCCCTCGGGGACCAGTGCGGTCTGGGCCCGCGCGATGACGTCGGTCAGCTCCTCGGCGACCTCCCGGTAGGCGACGGCCGCCTCACGGTGCACCCAGGCGATGGAGCTCCCGGGGAGGATGTCGTGGAACTGGTGGAGCAGGACCGTCCGCCAGATCCGCTCCAGACGCTCGTACGGGTAGTCGGCCCCCGCCCGGACCGCCGCCGTCGTCGACCACAGCTCCGCCTCGCGCAGCAGGTGCTCCGAACGTCGATTGCCCTGTTTGGTGGCGGCCTGGCTGGTGTAGGTCCCTCGGTGGAACTCCAGGTAGAGCTCGCCCCACCAGACCGGGGCGTCGGTGTACTCGGCGTGGGCTCGAGCGAAGAACTCCTCGGGGTGTTCGATCGTCACCCGGGGCGAACCCTCCAGGTCGCGCAGCCGGGCGGCCCGGCCCAGCATCTCCCGGGTGGGGCCGCCGCCCCCGTCGCCATGGCCGAACGGTACGAGGGAGCGGGTGGCGTCGCCCTTGTCCCTGAAGTTGCGGGAGGCGTGTGCCAGTTCCGCACCGGTGAGTTCGGAGTTGTAGGTGTCCACCGGTGGGAAGTGGGTGAACACCCGGGTGCCGTCCAGCCCCTCCCACCAGAAGGTGTGGTGCGGGAACCGGTTGGTCCGACTCCAGGAGATCTTCTGGGTGAGGAACCAGTGGGACCCGGACAGGCGCACCAGCTGGGGCAGGGCCGCCGAGTACCCGAAGGAGTCCGGGAGCCACACCTCTCGGGTGTCCACCCCCAGTTCGTCACGGAAGAAGCGTTTGCCGAAGGTGAACTGGCGGGCCAGAGCCTCGGAGCCGGGCATGTTGGTGTCGGACTCCACCCACATCCCGCCGACCGGGACGAACCGGCCGGCCGCCACCTCCTCCAGCACACGGGAGAACAGCTCCGGACGGTGCTCCTTGAGCCAGGCCCACTGCTGGGCCTGAGACATCGCGAACACCAGCTCCGGATGGTCGGCCGTCAACCCGACGACGTTCGCGCTCGTGCGCGCCACCTTGCGGACGGTCTCGCGCAGCGGCCACAGCCAGGCCGAGTCGATGTGGGCGTGCCCGATCGCGGACACCCGGTGCGCGCTGGCGGAGGCGGGGGAACGCAGGGCCGGGGCCAGGACCTCGCGGGCACGCTCGGCGGTCCCGGGGACGTCCTGCGGGTCCAGGGCGTCCAGGGCCCGGCCGAGCGCGCGCAGCAGCTCCCACCGACGGGGGTCGCCGGTGTCGAGTTCGAGCATCAGTCCACCGGCGACCTCCAGGTCCAGGGTGAGCTCCCACACCTGTTCCTCGAACACCGCGAGGTCGGCACGGGCCAGCCGGTAGAGCGGTTCGTCCCGGGGGCCGGGGGCCGTGCCCAGGTCGGTGGGGGTGAACGGCGGATCTCCGAGGACGACCGGGTTGGCGGCCGCCTCCACGTGGAACTCCACGTCCTGTTCCCCCTCGACGGGGGAGCCCACCGGGATCCACGCGTTGAGCGGGTTGAGCCCCTTGACCACGGTCCCGTCGGGGCGGTGGACGAGACCCTCGCACTGGAAACCCGGCATGGCCCGGTCGAAGCCGAGATCGAACACGATCTCCACCCGGCGACCGGTCCACTCCCGCGGGACCCGTCCTCGAAGTCGGAACCAGGTGGTGCCCCAGGCCGGACCCCAGGCGTCGCCCACCCGGGCCGGCCCGTACGGCGCGGCGAGGCCCTCCGCGACCGGGACGGGCTCGCCCGGGACGTCCCAGCGCGCCACCTCCAAGGGGATCGACTCCCCGTACACGGCGGGCCGTACGCGTTCCCGCAGGGCCCTTTCCAGTCGTGCCTCGATCAGCCGCCGGTCGTCATGCACGGTGGGTCTCCGATCCGTCGTCCCATGGCCGTTGCCGGGTACGTTGCCGGCGCCGTTCCACTTCGTCAATACTTTGGACGAAGTGGAATGGGAGCCCTCCCGGGCCGGTGATGTCGGCCTCTCGGTCTCAGGACAGGTGGTGCACCTCCTGAAGTCCGTGGACGGGGGTGGGGATCCCCTCGTAGCGGGCCTTGAGCTGCAACGCCAGATACAGCGAATAGTGGCGTGACTGGTGCAGGTTGCCGCCGTGGAACCACAGCCCCTCCTGGCGGGTCGGTTTCCACATGTTGCGCTGTTCCCCCTCCCAGGGCCCCGGGTCCTTGGTGGTGTCCGAGCCGAGCCCCCACACCTTGCCGACCCGGTCGGCCACCTCACGTCCGATCAGGTCCGCGGCCCAACCGTTCATCGATCCGTACCCCGTCGCGTACACCACCAGGTCGGCCTCCAGTTCGGTGCCGTCCTCCAACACCACCGAGGTCTCGGTCAGCCCGGTCACCTGACCGTGCGCCAGGCGCACCCGTCCGTCCGCGATCAGATCGGCGGCGCCGACGTCGATGTAGTACCCGGAACCGCGCCTCAGGTACTTCATGAACAGCCCGGAGTCGTCGTCGCCCCAGTCCAGGAGGAAGCCCGCGCGTTCGAGGCGGTCGTAGAACTCCCGGTCGCGCTCCCTGATCCGGTCGTAGACGGGACGTTGGAAGGTGTCCATGATCCGGTAGGGCATCGAGGCGAAGGTCAGGTCCGCCTTCTGCGTGGTGATCCCGGCGGCCAGGGCCCGTTCGGAATAGAGGTCGCCGAGCCCGAGGTCCATCAACGAATCCGACTTGACCACGTGCGTCGACGAACGCTGCACCATGGTCACCTCGGCGTCGTTCTCCCACAACGCTCCGCAGATGTCGAAGGCCGAGTTGTTCGACCCGATCACGACGGCCTTCTTCCCCCGATAGGCGTCGGGGCCCGGGTGCCGCGAACTATGGTGCTGATCTCCGAGGAAGCGGTCACGCCCCGGAAGTTCGGGGACCACCGGCTTGCCGGACATCCCCGTGGCCAGGACCAGATGCCGGGGGCGCAGCACGATCTCCTCGCCGGCCCGGTCCACCACGACCGTCCATTCCCCGGTCTCCTCGTCGTGCTTCGCGCTCAGACAGGTGGTGGAGGACCAGTAGTCGACCTCCATGACCTTCGTGTACATCTCCAGCCAGTCCGCGATCTTGTCCTTGGGGGCGAAGACCGGCCAGTTCCGAGGGAAGTCGAGGTAGGGGAGGTGGTCGTACCAGACGGGGTCGTGCAGGCAGAGGGACTTGTAGCGACCGCGCCACTGGTCGCCGGGGCGTTCATGCCGGTCGATCACCAGGTAGGGGACTCCGAGCCGGGTCAGCCGGGCGCCGAGCGCGATGCCGCCCTGCCCGCCGCCGACCACCACCACGTACGGCTGGTGGGAGCGTCCCATCCCCTCCAGGACGGCCTCGCGTCGTTCGGCCCAGGTGACGCGGTCGCGACGCGCGCCGTGCTCGGCCCCCATGGGGCGCCGTTCCCCCTCGGGTTCCTCGTGGCCCTTGAGCTCATAGAGGGTGGTGAGCAGGGTGAAGGCGCCCTCGTCCCGCAGACGCAGATGTCCTCGGCCTCGGCCGACGGCCGTCTCGAACGCGATCCAGGCCTCGATCACGCCATCGGCCTCGGTGGGTTCCTCGGTGAGATGAAAGCCGGAGGGGTCGGCGGAGCCGAGGACGGAGCGCAGCATCGTCTCCACTTCCTCGTGGCCCTCGACGGTCTTCAGGTTCCAGGTGAAGGCGACCAGGTCGCGCCAGTAGCAGGTGGGGGCGAACATTCCGGTGGCCCGCGCGGTGTCGCGTTCGGTCAGCGCCTCCTCGAAGGCGTGGAGCCAGGTCTCCGCACGATGGCGGACAGCGGTCGGTTCCCGTTCCCCCGCCCCGGATTTCGCGGATTCTGTCATGAGACGGCCTCCTTGGCGTAACGTGATCGCCATCACAACTCGTTCGGTGGAGGCCCCACAAGGGTTGCGGCCGATTGCGCGACCGTCCCGGATCCACCGCCCCCGACGCGCCGACGAGGACGGTGAAGAGTGACGACCTTCCACGCGATCTCCCCCGGAACCGATCTGCCCTCCCACGCCCGGGCACTGAGTCGAACACGGGACCAGGTCATCGGCGGCTCCCGTGCCGTGGGACGACCGCGCACCCTCGTGGCCCGATCGTGGTCGCGGGTCCTGGAGATGGGGCTGGATCCCGACGGCGGGAACCTCCGGTCGGTGCTCCCCGCCGATCAGGTCGAGCACAGGCGCAGGGAATCGCCTCTGTCGTCCGTCGTCGACGAACTGCACCGGATGGTCGGTTCCGCGGCCCGGCTCTCCCGGTCGTTGATGGTGGTCACCGACGCGGACGGGATCGTCCTGTGGCGCGACGGGGCCACCGGGGTCCGGATGAGCGCCGACCGGCTCGGTTTCGCGGAGGGGGCCAGATGGACCGAGTCCGCGGTGGGCACCAACGCGATCGGCACGGCCCTGGCCGAGGCCCAACCGGTGGAGCTGTTCGCGGCCGAGCACTTCGAGCAGTGCCAACTCCCCTGGTACTGCACGGCGGCGCCGATCCACGACCCCAGGACGGGGCGCATGCTCGGGGTCGTCGACGTCAGCGGTCCCGCTCTGACCCTGCACCCCATGGTCGCCGCCCTCGTCGCGGGGGCCGCGAGCCTGGTCGAGCTGCGACTGGCCGAACACCATCGGGCCCGGCTGGAACGCCTGAGGGTCGCCTCCGGGGTCCGCTCCGCGGGAAGGAAGGGGCCGTACCTGCTCGTGGACGACGACGGGTGGGTGGCGGAGGGCACCGGGCCGCCGAGCCTGGACCGGGTCGCGGCCCCCGCCGAGGGGCGCGCGCTCGCGGTACCGGGGATGGGGCTCTGCATGCCCGAGCGGGTGGGGGAGGGGTGGCTGTTGCGTCCGCCATCGGCCCCTCGACGCGATCTCGTAGAGCTACGACTGGATCTATCGGGGGAACCGACGGTGGAGGTCGTGGGGGGAGGTTCCTGGCGTTCCCGGCTCACCACCAGGCACGCGGAGATCCTTCTCCTGATGCATCTGGTCGGGCAGGAGGGGATCGGAGCCGCCGCGCTCAGCCGTGTCCTGTACGGGGACGAGGAGCACGTGGTGAGCGTGCGCGCGGAGATCTCCCGGCTGCGTCGGGCCCTGGGCTCGGTGTTGACCTCGCGTCCCTACCGGGTGGCGCGGGGCGTTCGCTTGAAGGTGGCGACGGGCGACGCCGAGCGGTTGGAGGAGTGCGTCTTCGTGCGGAGGCACGTCTGCCCCGGGGTGCGCGCGATGATCGCCGCTCGGGGCGGGGCGTGAGCCGTTCGGGCGGCGGTGTGCGCGGGCGGAGGCCCGCCCCTCGATAGGCCCGACGGTGTGGACGGTCGCGTCCTCGTGCGAGGGGGTGGACGGTTCCGTGTCGACGTCGGGACCGCCTCGGGGAGCGGGCGACCGTTCCGGAGGGCCGAGTCCGACACAGCGCAGGCCGCGGAGCATCAACAGATCGATGGGGGTCGTCACGGGTCTCATGGGCGTGCCTTCCGTGCCGTGCGTCGTCTCGTGGGTCCGCTCCGGGGGTTCCGGTCACGTTTCGGATGTCGTCATCATTCGGATGATGGCGACATCTGGATTGTAGGACAGGGTGGTCGGTGGCGGTACCACGAAGGCGCGGACCGGCGATGACGTGTGCGTCGGGCATGACATCCTGGGAGCTCCGGAAGTCCGTGCGGGGAGGAACGACAGCACATGAGCATCGACGCGCCGCGGGGGCGGTCGGCATCGGTCATCGGATCGCTCGCCGAGAACAGCAGCCTGCGGTCCCGGGTGACGGACGTGCTGCGTCAGGCCATGGTGGCCGGCGAACTCGAACCGGGACGGATCTACTCGGCCCCCACGCTGGCCGAACGTCTCGGCGTCTCCGCCACCCCGGTGCGCGAGGCCATGATGGAGCTGGCCCAGGAGGGGCTGGTGGAGCCGCTGAGGCACCGCGGCTACCGCGTGGTCGAGGTGGGGGACGTGGTCCTCGACGAGATCATCGAACTGCGCTCGCTCATCGAGGTGCCCACGGTCGGTCGGGTCGCGCGGATCGCGACGTCCGAGCAGGTCGCGCTCCTGCGACCGCTGGCCGATCGGCTCAACGCGACCGCCGCCGCCGGTGAACTCCAGGAGTTCATCGCCACCGACACCGACTTCCATCTGCGGCTGCTGGCCATCGCGGGCAACGGGCGTCTGGTGGAGGAGATCCGCCGTCTTCGCGGGATGTCCCGACTGTCGGCGCTGAGGCGTCTGTACGAGGAGGACCGGCTCGGGGCCACCGCTCAGGAGCACCACGATCTGCTCGACCTCATCGAGGCCCGCGAGGTCTCCGGGGCCGAGGAGCTCATGCGGCGGCACCTGGGTCACGTGCGCGGTGTGTGGGCGGGACGCGAAGAGGTCTGAAAGGGCTCCAGGGGCGGGTTCGAAGGGCCTCGGAACGCTGCCGAGAGCGCGCTCGGGGACGGTCCCGCGCAGGTCACGGCTTGATCGACCTGGAAAGTGGTCTTGCTTTGTGCAACGTAAAATTGTACGTTGCACAAGTTCACATCATGAGGCCCGCGTCACGTGGGCCATGACACGAGGAGTACTGCGTGTCCTCCCAGCAGTCCGCGGTCGGCCAACCGGCCACCAACCGCCGTGTGCTCATCGGCAGCCTCAGTGGCAGTGCCATCGAGTGGTTCGACTTCTTCCTGTACGCCACCGCCGCGGCGCTGATCTTCGACAAGCAGTTCTTCCCCAACGACGATCCCGTCATCTCGTTGATGCTGTCGTACCTATCGCTGTCGCTCACCTTCTTCATCCGCCCCTTCGGCGGCATCGTCTTCTCCCACATCGGTGACCGCATCGGGCGGAAGAAGACCCTCGTCATCACCCTGTCGATGATGGGCGGCGCCACCGTCGCGATCGGTCTCCTGCCCACCTACGCCCAGGTCGGCGTCCTCGCCCCGATCCTGCTCATCCTCTGCCGGGTCGTCCAGGGACTGGCCATCGGCGGCGAATGGGGCGGCGCGCTGCTGCTCGCCTACGAGTACGCGCCCAAGAACCGTCGTGGCTTCTTCGGTTCGGTGCCCCAGACCGGCGTCACCATCGGCATGCTCCTGTCCACGATCGCCTTCGCGCTCGTCAGCATGCTGCCCGACGGAGCCTTCGAGGCCTGGGGATGGCGACTGCCCTTCATCGCCAGCCTCGTCCTGGTCTTCGTCGGCCTCTGGATCCGCAAGGGACTGGCCGACACCCCCGCCTTCCGCGAGGCCAAGAAGAGCGGGAACATCGCCAAACTGCCGATCAAGGACACCCTGCGCGACCACTGGCGGTCGGTCCTCGTGGCGGTCGGCGCCAAGGTCGTCGAGACCGCGCCGTTCTACATCTTCGCGACCTTCGTGGTCAGCTACGCCACCGGCACCCTGGACATGCAGCAGTCGGTGGTCCTCAACGCGGTCAGCGCCGGCGCCCTCGTCAGCACCATCTCCATCCTGCTCATGGGCTCGCTCTCGGACCGTCTCGGCCGCTCCACCGTCTTCCTCGGCGGAGTGGTCCTCATCGCCGCCTTCGCCGCCCCGTTCTTCCTGTTGCTCGACCTGCGCATGAACTGGGCCGTGTACGCCGCCGTCATCATCAGCCTCGGTGTGGCCTGGCCCCCGGTCACCGCCACTCTGGGCACCCTGACCTCGGAGATCTTCACGACCCGGGTCCGCTACACCGGTGTGACCCTCGGCTACCAGATCGGCGCCGCGCTGGCCGGCGGCACCGCCCCGCTGCTGGCGACCTGGCTGCTCGCCCGCTTCGACGGCGCCTGGTGGCCGATCGCCGCCTACCTGGTGGTCCTGGCGGTCATCTCCTTCGCCGCCGTCGCCGTCTCGGGACGCGTCGTCCGCAAGGAGACCGCGGCCATCGCCCGACGTGAAGGAACCGAGAAGACCGAGGTCGAAGCATGAGCATCGAAACGAACACGACGACCGAGACCGCGCCGCCGACCGTGAACGGACTGCCGTTCGTCGACGCGGAGGAGGTCCACCGCCGCATCGACCCGGACCGCGCCCGCCGGCTCATCGAGCAGGCCCTGCGCGACGGGTTCGACCCGGCGGACGACCCGGCCCGCTCCCACGCGAACGCCGGATCGGGGCATCTGCTGCTCATGCCCTCGACCCTGGGCGACTGGGTCGGGGTCAAGGTCGCCTCCGTGGCTCCCGGCAACCCCGAACTCGGACTGCCGCGTATCCAGGCGACCTACGTGCTGATGGACGCGCGCACCCTCACCCCGCGGCTGTTCGTCGACGGTGTCAGCCTCACCTCGCTGCGCACCCCGGCCACCTCGGCCGTGGCCGCCGATCACCTCACCGCGCCGGAGGCCTCCCGCCTGGTGGTGTTCGGCAACGGACCCCAGGCCGTGGAGCACACCGTCGCGATGGCCGGGATCCGCGAGTTCACCGACATCAGACTCGTCGGTCGCACCCCGCACAAGGTGAGGGCCGCCATCGAGGAACTCGCCGGACGCGGTGTCACCGTCGAGGCGGGGGCTGCGACCGACGTAGCCGAGGCCGACCTCGTCGTGTGCGCCACCTCCAGCGCCGACCCGCTGTTCGACGGGTCCATGGTGCGCGACGGGGCGTGCGTCGTGGCGATCGGCTCGCACGAACCGGACCGCCGTGAACTCGACGCCGCCCTCATGGGGCGTTCCCAGGTCGTGGTCGAGGAGCGGAGCGCCGCGCTGCGCGAATGCGGGGACGTGGTGATCGCCATCGATGAGGGCACCCTGACCGAGGACGATCTGCTCGGCCTCGCCCCGCTCGTGCGCGGGGAGCTCTCACGCCGGACCGACCGACCCAACGTGTTCAAGGGATCGGGCATGTCCTGGCAGGACCTCGCGGTCGCCGTGGGTGTGGCCCCCACGGACTGACCCTTCCCAACGCGGCACCGTCCGCCGCGTCCGTCCGGGAGGGTCCTTCCTCCCGCCCCGGACGGGTCACACGGGGCTCGGCCCGGCGTCCTCCAGCGCCGCGGCCGGGCCCTTCTCCATGTCCAGAGGGGCTAGGGACGCAGGCCGGGGCCGAGGTAGTCCTCGGCCCGGTCCCCGCCTTCGAGGGCGACGAAGATCCGTGAGGTGTCGTGCGGCCGGGCCGGGTCGTAGAGCACGGTCACCGGGCCGCCGATAGAGAGGACACGGCCCCGGGGGAGACGTTGGATCCTCTGGACCCAACGGCGTTGTCCCCGAAGGTCGGTGAAGGAGAACGTCCAATGCGTCACGGAGGGGCCGGAGTCGTTCGAAACGGGAAGGGTGAGCTCGGTGACCTCACCGGTGGTGCGGGTTCCCTCGCGCAGCAGCCGGCCGAGGAGCTCCCGTCCTCTTCGTTCCCGGACCCGGGAGAGGAACCCGAAGACCAGGGACAGGACGAACACGATCGTCGCGAGGCCCGGCGCCCACCAGCGCATCGCGTAGGAGAACCAGGCACCGGTGCCCCAGGCCTCGTGCTCACCGAAGACCGGATCGATCGCGGTGCCCACCATGTCGACCGGGGCCCACAGGTAGGTCGTCGCCCACCACATCGTCACGGCGATGCCCAGGAACCAGAGGGTCACCGGACGGGGGTGGATGGAACGCCCGCCCGAATATCGGTGGCTCCAGTGGCTGTAGGCGAGGAAACCGATGATCGAGCCGATGGCGGCGATCGGGGTGACCCAGTAGGCCATCGTCGACTCGGTGTCGGAGAAGACGCTGTTGACCGTCGACACCCGGACCCGGTCCATGATCGCCGAGACGGCGTAGCCGACGGCGCCGCCGGCGAGGACGAGTGTCAGCCCGCCGACGAGGGTGAGGATCAGGGCCTTGGGGCTTCCGACCAGTCGCCGTAGACGGGCCTCCCGCGCGGCGGCGGGGTCGACGGTGCTCACAAGGGTCCTCCGGACGTCGGGGGAGCACTGACGTGTCCCGTTTCTCCTGATTCGAGACATCCTATGATTCGCGATCGACCCGCCTCTGTCTGGGGATACCCCTGGTGGGAGCGCCTGCCCGCGAGGATCGGGAAAACGGGTGGAGGGGCCGCCGAACCTCCCCCTAAGGTGACGGCATGATGCCGGTGGTGTGGTTGTCGGGGACGTCGGGCGTGGGAAAGTCCACGGCCGGCCATGGGATGTTGCGGGCCATGGCGGAACGGGGTGTGACCGCGGCCTTCGTGGACGCCGACCAGGTACGTCTGGCCGCCGGCGTCCTCGCCGAGGAGACCGAGCTGGTCGCCTCGGGTCTGGCCGCTCTCGCCCCTCGCTATCGGGAGGCGGGGGCACGACTGCTGCTGGTCGCCGGTCTCGTCGACGGCCCCGGCCATCTCGCCCGCCTTCTGCCCGGGGCGGACCGGGAACGGATCCTCCTCTGTCACCTGAGCGCCGACGCCGCCACGCTCCGCGAACGGATCCACCATCGCGGCTGGGCGGTCGAGCGTGCCGATGAGGCCGTCGCGTACGCCGAGCGGGTGGATACGGGTCGGGTCGACCTTCACCTGGACACCGGCGGGATGACCAGGGAGAGGGTGGTCGACCACCTGGCCGCCGTGACACTCGAACGCCTGGGACCCGTGCTCGCGGAGGCCGCGCCTTCGGAGAGGGCGGCCGACACCGCGAGGAGCGATGGGCGCGTGCTCCTGGTGACCGGTCCCGGCGGAGTCGGAACGTCCACGATCGGCTTCGGGGCCTTCTCCAGGATGGCCGGGGAGGGGCGCGCGGTCGCCTACGTCGACACACGACAACTCGGTCTGCTCGGCGCGGATCCGCACGGGAGGCACCTGTCCGGCCTGCGCGCGGACAACGCGCGGGCACTGATCGGTACTCTCACGGCGGGCGGTGCGAGGACGGTCGTGGTCGGCGCGGACCTCGACACGGCGCGGTCGCTGGGAGACGAGGCCGAGAGCGTCGTTCTGCGAGCCCGTCCGGCGACACTGGAGGAACGACTCCGACTGCGCTCCGAAGGCGTGGGGCCGCCCCTCCCCGGCGACCCGCGGAAGGGGATCGGCGGAGAGGGGTTGCGACGGGCGATCGCGAGGAGTGTCGAGGAGGGCGCTTCGATCGAGGCCCGTCTTCCGAAGGCCCGGACGCTGTCCACGGACGGCGTCGAACCGTCCGCCCTGGTGGAGGCGATCCTCGAGGCCCGGGACGAACCCGGGCCGCGGTGACGGGGGCGGCCGGGACGAGACTCAGCGGGCCGGGGCCTCGTCCGCCTCCTCGGTCTCCGGAACGGAGAGGGCCGCCCGGCGGGCGATCACCGCGCAGACGAGCAGTTGGATCAGATGGAAGACCATCAACGGGAGCACGTACATCCCGACCTGCTCCGACGGGAAGAGCAACATGGCCATGGGGAGCCCGCTGACCTGGCTCTTCTTCGAGCCGCAGAACATCAGCACGACCCGATCGGCCCGCTCCATCCGGACCAGCCGGCCCAGGCCGGTGAACAGCCCGAGCACGACGGCCAACAGCACGCACGAGACCAGGATGACCACGAGCAGCTGGGTCGGGGGAACGACCTGCCAGAGCCCCTGGGTCACGCCCACACTGAACGCCGCGTAGACGACGAGCAGCACCGACCCCTGGTCGACCACCGAAACGATCCGGCGGTGCTCCTTCAACCACGGTCCGATCCGGCCGTGCAGGAGCTGACCGGCGACGAAGGGCACCACGAGCTGTCCGAAGATCCCGAGGAGGGACTCGGTGGTGATCTCGACGGTCGACCCCAGCAGGATCGCGGCGAGCAGCGGGGTCAGGACCACGCCGAGCACGTTCGAGACGGACGCCGAACTGACGGCCAGCGCCACGTTGCCCCGGGCGATCGAGGTGAAGGCGATCGAGGACTGCACGGTCGACGGCAGGATGCACAGGAACAGGAACCCCGTAGCCATCACCGGGCTCAGTACCGAGGACGGCAACGCGACGATCGCCAGCCCCAGGAGCGGGAACACCAGGAACGTGCAGCCGAGGACGAGCAACTGGAACCGCCACCGGGAGAAACCGCGACGCGCCTCCAACGGGGAGAGCTTCGCCCCGTGCAGGAAGAACAGCAGACAGATCGCCGCGACGGTGATGTACTCCAGGGCGTCGGCCGCCGCCCCTCGGGCCGGGACCAGGGTCGCGACGACGGGGAGGAGGACCAGCAGGAGCAGGAACGGATCCAGGAAACGGGGTAGACGGGAGAGCATCCTTCGACTGTGCCGGCAGGGTGTTCATTCGGAAACGGGGATACCGTACTGACTGTCTGCACCTATCGTGATGACCATGCGGAACGAGCTCGACCTGACCCGGATGCGCACCTTCGTCGCGGTGGCCGGGCAACTCAGCTTCTCAGGGGCCGCGCGACGCCTGGGCCTGAGCCAGTCCGCCGTCAGCCAGCAGGTGCGGCGTCTGGAGGAGGAGATCGGACGCACCCTCCTGGAACGCGACACCCACACCGTGCGCCTGACCGCCGAGGGCGAGACCTTCCTCGGCTACGCCCACCGCATGCTCGACCTGAACGACGAGGCGATCGGCGCGGTCGCCTCCTCACAACCGCGTGGGCGCGTACGCTTCGGTGTCTCCGAGGACTTCGCGTTGACCCGTCTCCCGGACTTCCTACGCCGGTTCCGGGCCCGCCACCCGCACATCGATCTGGAGTTCACGGTGGAGCTCAGCGTCATGCTGCACCGCAGACTCCGGGCCGGGGAACTCGACGCGGTGCTCGCGATGCGCCTGAACGCCACCACGGGTGTGGACGCCTTTCGGCCGCGCACCCTGTTCCGCGACCCTCTGGTGTGGGTCTCGGCGCCCGGGGTCGAGATCGAGGAGGATCAGCCGGTGCCCCTGGTGCTCTACCCCAGGCCGAGCCTGACCCGGGACGCGGCACTGGACGCGCTGATGTCGGTCGGGCGCGCGCACCGTGTGGTCTGCACCTCGGGAAGTCTCAGCGGGCTTCGCGCCGCCGCCCTGGCCGGACTCGGCGTGATGCCGTTCGCGCGTTCGCTCACCCCGGACGGGCTCGTCGACCGAGACCACGGTCTGCCCGTCCTTCCGGAGACGACCTTCGTCCTGATGACCCGCGGCACCTCCCTGTCCCCGGCGGTACGGGCGCTCGTCGACGCGCTCCAGGACGACCACCGGGAACTACGCGTCGACCCTCGCTGACCCCGTTCGAAGGCCACCGCGGGGCGTCTCCACGAGCGTGGCGAAGGCCGCTCACAGTGGTTCGACGGTCCTTCGCGGGCTCGCGGCGATGACGGCCTCCAGGGCCTCCACCGAGGTGCGCAGCGTCTCGATGCGCTCCAACAGTCCGTCCCGTTCGGTCACGAGCTCGTCGTACAGATCCGCGCAGGCCAGACCGATCCCGTCCTCGTGTTGAGCCAGGCACGGCAGGATGTGCACGATCTTGCGGGTGCTCAGACCGGCTTCGAGGAGGGAACGAACGCGTTGGACCAGGACCACGTCGTGCTCGTCGAAGATCCGGTACCCGCTGGGCAGACGTTCCGGACGCAGCAGCCCCTGTTGCTCGTAGTAGCGCAGGGAGCGAACGCTCACCCCCGACCGTCGGGACAGCTCACCGATACGCACGACCCCGCCCTTCGACTTGACTCTCACATCGATGTCAGAGTCTAGCGTCGACGGCATGTCGCAAACCCTCGATACACCCCGTGCCACGGGTGTGCCCCGTCCTCTGGCCGGGGCCTTCGTACTCGGCGCGTTCGCCCTGGGGACCTCGGAGAACGTGATCGCCGGGGTACTCGCCCACCTGTCGACGGCCCTGGCGGTCCCGGTCTCCACCGTCGGTCTGCTCGTCACCGGTTACGCGGCCACGGCGGTCGTCGCCGGACCGCTCCTGTCCCTGGTGACGGGGGGACTCCCACTACGACGTCTGGCCCTCCTCGCGCTGTCCCTGTACGGAGCGGGCACCGTGGTGGCGGTCATCGCCCCCGCCTACACCACGCTCATGGCCGCGCGGATCATCACCGGGGCCCTGCACACCACGGTGCTCGTGACGTTCATGCTCTCCGCCGTCCGCCTCGCCCCGGAAGACCGCAGGGGGCGCGAGGTCGGCCGGATCACCCTGGGCCTCGGAGCGGCGACGGTTCTGGGGGTTCCGCTCGGAAACCTGCTGGCCCAGACCCTGGGATGGCGGTGGGCCTTCGGTCTCATCACGCTGTCCATCCTCGTCACCCTGGTGCTCGTGTTCATCTCCTTCCCCCGCGACGAGGCCCCTCGCGGTTCCACCGGTCCGGGCTCCCTTCGCGTGTTGGCCCGAGGGCCGGTCCTGGGCGGAGTGGCGATGAGCGCGGCGGCGGGGCTCGGCGCGATGACACTGCTCGCCTACGCCGTCCCGTTCCTCACCGACGGCGCGGGTGTGCCCGATCGGGCCGTCGCCCCGATCCTCCTGCTCCAAGGAGCGGCCTGCCTGGCGGGGAACCTCGTCGGCGGGGGCCTCGCGGACCGGAACCTGCCTCGGGCGCTCACCCTCTCCCTGTCCATGACCGCGATCGCCCTCGTCATCGCGGCCCTCGTCTCGGGGACGGGGCCGGGAGCGGCGATGGGTCTGGCGCTGGTCGGGTTCGCCTATTTCTCCACCCTTCCGCCCCTGAACACCTGGATCGCGACCAAGGCCGAGGGCATCGCGCCCGCCCTCGCTCTCGCCGTCAACAGCTCCGCCTTCAACGTCGGCATCGCCGCCGCGGGCCGGCTCGGCGGGGTGGTCTCGTCCGGCCCGCTCGGGCCGGGAACGCTCCCTCTCCTCGGGGTCGCGCCGCTCCTTCTGGCCCTGGTCATCGCCCGTTCCCCGAGAGCCCGATGACATCACCGCCCCCGGTGCCCGCGGGTGTTTCCCGAGATCGACGTTCCTTTCCGCCGACGAGGGCGATTCTCTCCCCGTGTACGGCGGGGCCGCCGGTTCCGACCCGAACCCGTGGACGGCGTCGACGATGAATCGGGTGAAGGGTTCGATGGTTTCCTCCTCGGGGGGCGAAAAACCCTTTCGGGATCGCCGGTGCGGAGGGGCGCGTTATCGGGAGTACGCACTATTCCGGTGACGATCGGCTCTCCTCTGGATGAACCGGGAGATGAACGCCGTGGGGTCGCCTCTCCGAAGGGGTGATGCTCTTGGAGACATCTACCCCTCTCGTGTCGAACGTGCATTCGATGGATCTCGTGTTCCGAACGGGGGCACAACTTTTCCGGTGGCCGAATGTGGCCGTTCACGGGTGAAACCGAGCTCCCCGGAAGGATTTTTCGCGGGGTTTCCCGTTTCCCACCGGACGGGCCTCGGGAAAACGGGTCCCTGGGCCTTTTCCGGCCGCCGAAGGCACTCCAGGATCGGTCACCGGGGTACGCGGCCCGCGTGCCCCGGTGACCGATCGGAAGGGGTTCTCCATGCCGGGATGTTTCATCAACTACAGGACGGGCGACGGCGAGCACGTGGCCACGCTGATCGACCGCGAGCTCGGCCGGCGTTTCGGGCCGGACGAGGCGTTCCGCGCGAGCCGCTCGATCGAGGCCGGACAGGACTATGTACGGACCCTCGACGCGGCCGTACGCCGTTGCGACGTCCTCATCGCGATCATCGGACCGGCCTGGCTGGACAGCCCGCACCGCTCCGACGGGGTGGGTCGGGCCCTCGACGACCCCGACGACTGGACCCGACGTGAGATCGCCACCGCCCTGTCCCTGGGCACCCCGGTGATCCCCGTCCTGTTCGACGACGCCCCTCGACTGCGCGAGGCGGATCTGCCCGAGGACATGCGGGGCCTGGCCCGGTGCCAGTACCGCCGGTTCCACCACCGCTCGGTCGACAGCGATCTGGAAGAGGTCATCGAGGCGGTGGAGGTGGTCGTGCCCCGGCTCGGCGAGATCGGCGAACGGCCCGCCGAGGAGGGGGCCGTTTCCTCTCCGATCGCGGAGGTGGCCAACACCATGCGCGACGTGAGCGGTGGAACGGTCGCCCAGGCCCGCGAGTTCCAGGGCGTCAACGAGATCAGCGGGACGACCCGCGACGTGGTTTTCGGCAACTCAGGGACGGTGAACACCGGCTCCGGAACCCAGTACAACGGTTCCACCGTGCACAACGGAACCGGCGATCAGTACAACGGTTCCACCGTGCACAACCGAAGCGGCGACCAGTACAATGGTTCCACCGTGCACCACGGCACCGGTGACCAGATCGGGGTCCAGAACCTCCACGCCCCGCGTCACCGTGGGGAGGCCGGGTGAAACCGGTGGAGACGCCCCCCACGAGGATCATCTCGGGTAACGACGGTGCGGTGAACACCGGCGAGGGGTCTCAGTACAACGATGCCTCCGTGCACCACGGCACCGGCGACATCAATCACCACCACTACTTCTCCGGCTCCGCCGAGGCCGCCAGGTTCGCCATGGACGACCGAGGACGACTGCGGCGCCCCCGCACCGTGGTCGCCTCGCAACGCCTGGAGGAATTGCGCGCCCACTACGTGGCCCCGCCCGGATACGACGAGGAGAAGCGTCGAAGGGAGCTGGAGGAGCACGGGGTCCTGGTCCTGACCGGACCTCCCGGCGTGGGCAAACGGACCTGCGCCCAGTTGACCCTCGTGCCGAAGGGGAGCGAAGGCCTCGTCGACCTGCGCGAGGTCCAGGTGGAGGTCGATCCGCGTCCCACCCTCGACGCCGGAGAGATCCAAGAGGGCGAACGGCTCATGGTGGAGCTGACCGGGCTCACCTGCTCGGTCTCCGAACTACGGACGAGCCTGGTCTCCCTCGCCTCCCAGGCGCAGAACGTGAAGGCGCGGCTGATCCTCCTCGCGGAGGAGGAGGATGTCCGCGACCTCCCCGACGAGCTGCGGGAACGGTCGGTCACCCTGCGCCGTCCCCACGGCACGAAGGTCCTGTACCGGCACCTGGTCCGATACGGGCTGTTGCCCGATCACCGGCACGAGAGCACCGCCCTTCCCCTGGAGCTCCCCCTGCTCCCCGGACCGGTGGTGGAGTGGCTCGGCCGGGCCTCGATGTCGGAGATCGAAGGTCTGGCGCGTCGCGCCGGAGAGGACCACCAGAGCGAGGGCGGGAGAGTCGGCCTCGGGGAGCGGCTCGAACGGGCGCTCGGGCAAGGTCACCCGGCCGCGGACAAGGCCGTGGCCGAGGCCGAGGGGCGGGGCCGCGCGATCCTGTTGGCCGCCGCCTTCCTCGAAGGAGCCGAGCTCGACCGCCACTCCGCCGCCGTCGAACGCCTCCTGCCGATCGTCCGTACCCCCGAGGACGAGACCCCTCCGCTGGAGAGGGCGGGTTTCACCGAGGAGATCGCCCGTGTGGGGGTCACCCTGGACGAGGAACGCCGGATCGGGTTCTCCTCGCCGGGCTACGGTCGTGCCGTCCGCGAGGCCTTCTGGGACTCCTATCCGCACCTCCAAGGCGAGTTCGCCGCGTGGATCGACACCTGCCTGGACGATCCGGGGCTGTCCCCGGTCGATCGGGACGCCGTCGCCGAACGCTGGGCGGGCCAGGCGTTGCGCGCCCAACGGCTGGAGGAGCTCTTCGAACGCGTCTACAAGTGGTCCTTCGAACACGGTCCGCAGGCGGCGCTGTTGCTCTCCTCGGTCCTGGAGGACACCCGGCACGGAGGGGCCGCGCGGCAGCAGATCTACAGGTGGGCGCGGACCGAGGCCCTTCCGGGCGCCACGGCCTACGTCCTGGTCGCGGTCTGTTCGGAGGTCCTGGTCACCACCCACCCCGATCAGGCCCTGGTCCGGTTGCACCACCTGGCGGGCAACAAGGACCCCGACGCCGCGGCGGCCGCCCGTTCGGCGCTGCTCCGGTTGGCCGAGGACCCCTTCCTGTACCGACGGCTGCTGCGCCGGGTGAGCAACAAGCTGGCCGGCCCCGATCGGAGGAACAGGCCGATCGACGGGGACCTGTTCGAGGATCTGACCACACCCGCCAGACTCGTCGACGGTCCTCGACCGCAGGCGAGGAGGCCCGACGTCGGAGCGTGGACCCGCGCGGGGCTTCCCGTCGTGCTCTTCCGTGATGCCGCGGCGGCCTCCCGCTACTGCGAGCGGCTCCTGGAGCATCCCGGAGCCCTGGCCGACATCCTCGCCCGGTGGCTGGTCACGGCGGCGATGGACTCAGGACGGCTCTCCTCCCTCTACGCGGCGGCCCTGCGCTGGGCCTCCGGCGGCGAGTCCGGTTCCCGCCGTTCCCGGGCCGACGCGCTCCTTCGACACATCGACGCGGCACAAGGGCTCGATCTGTCCCCCCGACCCCTCGCATGAAAGGAACCCCCCTCGTGAGCCCCAAAGCGCGCAACCGCCTCCTGATCATGGTGGTGGCGGCCGTGGTCGTCCCCCTCGCCGTCCACCCGCTGGCCGGGCCATGGACGTGGGTGTGGGCGCCGCTGCTGCTCATGCTCCTCGCCCTGGTGCTGCTGATGACCGCCATCGGCGGAGAGGACCCCCGCCTGACCTCGACGGCCATGACGATGGGACCCCCGCCCGTACCCGACCGCCCGGACGAACGGCGGGAGACCCGGTCGATCCGGGTACGCGATACACGAATGGCGAGCCTGACCGAGGACTACGAGTTCGTGTTCTCCGCCGACGTGCGATGGCGATGGGTCGGTGAGCCCGACGAGAGGCTGCGCAACCCGGAACGGGCCGCGGCGAACGTGATCGTGACGAAGGCCCAGGCCGAGGTGGGACGCTACCGGGCCGACGAGGTGGACATGGCCCTGCACTCCCTGGCCGCGAGGTTGGGCGAGGCGGCGTCGGTCTACAACGGCCTCTTGGAGGTGTGGGCGGACGACGTGACGCTCGGCCTCATGGAGGAGGACGCCGAACGGCTCAGGCGGATCGCCGACATGCGCAAGGAGAACAACCGGTGGGAGATGGAGCGTTTCGTCGAACGGACCAAACGCACCTACTTCGCCGAGGACGTCTTCTCCACGCCGGGCAACGCGGTCATCTGGGACCTGGTGCGCAACGACGCCGACGTCGAGACCACGATGAGGAGGGTGGGTTCGCTCGCCCACCTGTCCGAGGCGGGCAAGGGCAAGGACCTGGACGACCTGCGTGAACGGCTGCGCGGATGGGACCCCGATCTGGCCTCGGCCCTGGAGGGGATCGGAGCGGAGGAGGGCTCGGGCCTCAGGACGGAGGGGGACAGGGGCCCCGGAGGGTGGTACGTCGAGGAGGAGATCCCGGGGACCACCGTCGTCCGTGAGGACCCGGAAGAGACCCTCGTCGATCTGATCTCCTCCATCGAGGACGACGACAAGCGCACCATGACCGCCGACCGGATCACCCGTGTCCTGGAACAGAGCCCCCTGGCCCCCATGGCGCCTCGGCTGCGCGAGAGGTTCGGTCTGCCCGGCGCCGCCGGGAACGAAGAGCGGTCCGAACCTCGCGAGGACGACGACCCTCCGGAGGAGGCGGGGTCCGTTCCTCCGTTCTAGACGAGGACCGCGCCCGCCCATCGACGATGGGCGGGCGTCCCCTTTCAGGGGCGGTGCAGGGCGGCCACGAGCCGAGGGCTCAGGTCGCGCACCGCCCCGTGCCCGTGATAGCGGGTCAACGCCTGGGACAGCCGGCGGAGATCGGCCGTGACCGTGGCCGAACCGGAGGCCGCCACACCGTCCAGCAGCTCTCCGGTCAGGGCACACGCGTGGTCGACCTCCCCGGCCAGGGCGTGGGCCAAGGCCCGACGCACCCCGAACCTGGTCCGTGCCCGCACCGCCGACCCCGGCAGCCGGGCCACCTCCTCGTCCAGGACCCGCGCTCCCTCCTCGAAACGGCCCAGGTCCACCAGGCACCACCCCCGGGCGACCCCCACGGGGTCGGCCACGTGGGAGGAGCCGAGGACATGGGGAGAGGGCGTTCCCTTCGGCACCGGCAACAGTTCGCGGGCGCGTTCGAGGGCACGTTCGGACGACACGAGGTCGCCCACGAGAGCGTGCCCTTGGGCCTCACGTTTGGCGGCCAGCCCCAGGACCCTCGCCGAGGCCCCCGGTTCGGAGCGCACCCGCTCGGCGAGTCCGATCGTCCGGGCCCCGTCGTGGGCGTACATCGCGACCAGAGCCCGGCGCACGTGCACATACGCGCACATCTCACGATCGCCGGCGGTCGCCGCCATCGTCGCCGCGGTGTCGGTCCACCACAACGCCGCCGAGTCGTCGCCCGCCTCCTGCGCCATCCAGCCCGCGTACTCGGCGAACCGGGCGGCCAGGCCCAGGGCCTCCTCCGCCGAACGTCCGTTCGTCCCGGCCGCCAGTTGTCGCAACGCGTTGGCCTGAGCCACCGCCAAGGGAAGGACGACCCGGGGCGCGGCCCGCTGTCCGAGGGCGCGAAGCGCCGCGAACTGCTCGCGGAACCAGACCAGGGTCTCGGGGGAGGCGGGAGAGACGGGGGAGGGCCCGGCCGCCGCCGTCACCAACGACGCGGCCCCCGCGGACAACGCGGTACGACGGTCCATCCCACTGAATTCGGTACTGCCATCGGCTTCCATGCGAAGGATCCACACCTCCTGGCTGTGGGAGGGCACCTTCGGCTCGGGGTCTCCGGACGGGGTCCGGGAAGGGGCCAGCGCGCGTAGCGCTCCGCCCGCGTCGAGCGCGTTGTCACAGATGACGGCGGTCTCGGAGGTCGGTGGTTTGGCCCCTGTCTCCAGTTTGCTCAGGTACCCCTTGCTGTAGTGGGTGACCCCGGACAGATCGGCCAGGGACATCCGGGCCTCCTGCCGTCGTCGGCGGAGCTCGGCACCGAACATTCTCGTCGCCTTCCTAGGGGAGGAGGAGTGGTTGTCCGGTGCCCGCGCGGGGGGAAACGGACGACGCCGGGGGTGCCCGAGAGGCGGAGCGGGGAAACGGGCCGATGGTCCCTCGAACGGCGAACGTCCCCGCCCCGCCGAGGTCCCGAGGCGTCGTGAGGCCGGGCCGGGGGTCAGCCCCTTCCCGGGTCGGTGAGGTGTTCGTGCAGCAGCACGGCGCGCATGTCCAGGTCGGACTCGATCTCACGGAGGATGTCGTCGCTGATCCGGCCGTTGCGACGCATATCGATGGCGGCCCGTCGCTCGGCGGCGATCATCTCCAGTTCGGCCCGATGGGCGCGCGCGGCGTCCTCGCCGCCGTGATTCCGGTAACCGGACCGGAGGCGCGCCTCCTGTTCCTCGGAGATACCTCCCTCCTCCGAGATCTCGTCCAGGCGGTCGAGTGCCGCCTCACGAGCCTCCTGACGTGCGCGTATCCGTTCTCTGGGGGAGACCTCGTCGCGTTCGATGGGCAGCCGTCGGATGAGGATCGGCAGGGTCAGGCCCTGGCCGATGAGGGTCGCGAGGATGACCGAGAAGGTGATGACGATCGCGAGGTCGCGGTACGGGAAGTCGAGCGGGAGGATCAGGGCCATGACCAGGGAGAAGGCACCGCGCATGCCCGACCAGCCCACGATCAGGCTCTCCGCCCACGGCCATCGCCTGCGCGTGACCGTCATCCGTCGCGCTATGGGGGCCGGGACCAGACCGATGCCCAATGAGAAGACCAGGCGTAGGGTCACGACGGTCCCGATGACCGCGAGGCAGATCATCGCGGTCATGGCGATGTCGGTGAGGCCGACGAGGGCCACCGGGAGTTGGAGCCCGACGAGGACGAAGAGCACGGCGGTGAGGAGGAAGGTCCAGGTGTTCCAGAACCCGTAGCCGACGATGCGCCCTTCCGGACGGTCGACGATGGGGGAGCGGGCGCCGGCCGTCCGCCCGGCCACACCCGCGGCGAGCACGGCGGACACGTGCAGCGCCTCGGCCGGAAGGAAGGCCAGGTAGGCGCCCGCGAGCGTGACGATGGGGGGAAGTGATGGTGTGGTGATACGACGGTTGACGGTCGAGATCATGAACCCCACCACCAGGCCGATCGCGGCGCCCGCGAATGCCGTCAGGACGAACCGCGAGAGCGCGTGCGGAGCCGACCAGGTGTCGGTGAGGGCCGCCTCGACGGCGACACCGTAGATCACCAGCGCGGTGAAGTCGTTGAGCAGGTTCTCCCCGTCGAGCAGTCCCACCAGGCGTGGTGAGACCCCGAGGCGTCGGGCGACGGTGAGGAAGGCGATGGGGTCGGTGGGGGCGAGGACCGCGCCGATCGCGATCGCGACCGGCCATGGAAGGTCCAGGAGCAGCTTCAGGACGCATCCCACGGTGAGGGCGGTGAGCGCGACGAGGAAGATCGCCAGGAGGGTGACGGCCGGGGCGGTGGCCTTGATCTCCCGTGGAGAGACGATGAACGCGTGCCAGAAGAGCAGGGGAGGAAGGACGAGAAGCAGGAGCAGGTCGGGTTCCACGATGACGGTGGGCAGGCTGGGAATGATGGCGAGCACCACCCCCAGAACGATCAGCAGGATCGGATCGGCGATGCGCAACCGCCGCGCGAGGAGGGTGACGGCCAACACCGCGGCCACCATGATCGTCGCGGCCCACTCGATCCCCATGGCCCCCCGCTTTCCGCGCATCCCCGCCGAGCCGCGCCTTCGTTCCGATCAGGGGGTCGACCAGCAGGATGGTACGTGAGGACCCTCATGTTGCCCGGGCATCACACGACGGCGCGCGATTCGTGTCCGGACCGGTTCCGCCGCCCTCCGAGCACGATGACCGAGGGGAGGGCGTCGAGGGCCCGGATCCGGCGGGTCCGGGCCCTCGACGGAGCGATCAACGGCCGACGAGTTCGCCTTCGACCGGAGCGCTCTCGGTCTCCTCACGCCGGGTTCCGTTGCGCAGGTAGGGGTCGGCGAGCGCCGGGAGGATGGCCAGGACGGCCAGTAGCGCCAGCCCGATACCGAGGACGATGGGCGCGCGAAGGCCGTAGTGCGGGATCAGCGCCGATCCGAAGGCCGAACCGACGATGACCCCGAGCGTGATGAACGAGCTGTGGACCGTGTTGACCAGCGGTGTGGTGCTTCCCGCCCGCTGGACACGGACCGCCATCGCCGGGTTCATGGTCACTCCGACCAGGCCGATACCGAGCATGAAGGCCAGGGCCAGTGGAGGAAGGTCGGTGAAGAGGGCGAACCCGGTGAGGAAGAGGACGTTGAGTCCGGTGCCGATCACCAGGGTGGAGATGGTGTGCCGGTCGGCCAGCCGGCCCACGACCGTGTTGCCGATGAGGGTGGCGGCGCCATAGGCCAGCAACAGGAGCGGCACCGTGCCCTCGGAGAAACCGGTGACCCGGGTGAGGATCGGCGTGAAGAAGCTGAAGACCGAGAAGGTCGCGCCGATGATCAGGGTGCTGGAGACGATCGCGAGAAGGAAACGCGGTCGGCGCAGCACGGCGAGCTCCTCGGTGACCGAGGCGGTGGGCCGGGCGGCGGTGCCGTCGGTGGCGGGGGTCTTGACAAAGGCGAGGGTCAGGATCGCCGCCACCACCGTGAGCAGGGAGATCGTCCAGAAGGCGGACTGCCAGCCGAAGCGGCCGCCGATGAACGTCGCGAAGGGTAGACCGAGCAGGGTGCCGAGCATCAGGCCGTTCATGGCGACCCCCACCGCGCGGCCGCGCATGCGCTCGTCCACGAGTCGGGCGCACAGGGACAGGGAGAGACCGAAGAAGGCCTGGGAGGCCATGCCCCCGATGACGCGGGCGACGACCATGACGGGGTAGGTGGTGGCGAGCGCGGCGAGGACGTTGCCGACGAGGAAGACGCCGAAGATCACCATGAGGGCGCTCTTCGGTGGAAGCCGGAGGAGGACGAGGGTCATGATCGGGCCGCCGACGGACATCGCCACGGCGAAGACGGTGACGAGGTAACCGATCTGTTCGATGCCGGTGCCCAGGGTCTCGGCGAGTTGGGGCATGAGTCCGGCGACGGCGAACTCGCTGGTCACCATGGCGAAGATGCCGGCGGCGAGGACGTAGACCGCGGTGGGCACGCGCCCTGTGGTCGGTGTGGTGGTCACTTGGGGTTCCCCAGTTCTGGAATGATCGGTTCAAAATCGAGCGACGGAGGCGCGCGAAGTGGGCACCCTTGTTCTGGAATGGAATGACCAGAATGAGGGTGAGATGTGGGACGAGTGGTCGAAGTGGAGGTCAGGCGGGGCGCAGGCCGCGGATCGTGGTGTGGACGATCTCCCGCAGGGCTTCGGGAGAGGCCCCGCCCTGGGAGGAGATCCGGAGTCCGGCGATCGCCGCGTTGAGGTAGGCCGCCAGACCTTCGGCGGAGGAGGCGGTGGTGACCTCTCCGGTGGCCTGGCCCATGCGCAGGACGTCGGCGAACAGGCTCAGGCGCGTCTCGGTGTCCTGGCGAACGCTCCGCACGCCGGCCGCGCGGTCCGGATCGTCGGCCAGTTCCGCGACGGTGTTGACCGCCAGGCAGCCTTTCGGGTCGCCGTTCTCGGCGCGGTCGGCCTCCTCCTCGGCCATCATCGTGAGCAGGGACTCGATCCGTTCGAGCGGGCCCCGTGAGGGGTCGCCCAACATCTCGGCGGTGCGTGCGCCGGTGGTGGAGAGGTAGCCCTCCAGGCACGCGGCGAACAGTCCGTCCTTACTGCCGAAGGTGTTGTAGAGGCTGCTGCGTCCGAGGCCGGTGGCTCGACAGAGGTCCTCGGCGCTCGTGGAGTGGAAGCCGTGCCGCCAGAACTGTCGCGTCGCGGAGCGTATGACTTCCGCCTGGTCGAAGGCTCGTGGTCTCGCCATGGGCGTCACCCTACACGGTTCTGGAACGAATCGTCCATAACCGGGTCGGGGTGGTGTCCTTCGAGGGCGCTCCTCGTGTCGGCCCGTCGGGGCTCGTCCGGGTCATGGTCGAAACGGGCGCGTGTGTCCACCGGCGGATCCCGTCTCGTTCTTCGATTCCCCTTCGGTGCTTATCGCGAGAAGGGGGTCGCGTGCTCGACCCCCTTCTCGTGGGGATGGGGTTTCCTTCTTCTCGGAATGGGGGGTCGGTGGGGAATGGGGGTGTGTCATTCGATGGCTTTTGTCGGTTATGGGGAGATTCCCCTTGCTTCATGGTCGGGGTGGGGGTGGGGTGGGTCGGCGTTCGAGTGGGAGGGGGGCTCGCGTGCCGGATCGACTCGAGAGTCGCCGCTGTGCGGGCGGTTCGGTTGGAGCTCGAGGGGGAGGGTTTTCGGCCGGATGGGAATCCTGATTTGGCGATCGCCGAATGAAATTCGCTCATGTGTTCGATCTTTCGCGGCGTCTCCGAGGCCTTGATGGGTCCGGGTTTCTGTTGATGCTCATCGTGTTTTTTGGTCGGTGTTTATGTCGCCATCGTTTGTCGTCCACTGGGGGAATTTGATAACTTCTTTGCAGTTGGAAGGGGGCGGAAGAGCCCCACCCGAATTCTTTTTCGGTCATAGCTTGAATGTGTAGGCACCATCCGTAATGCGTCGTTCCCTGACCCGCGCGACGGCGGTTCTGTCGGCCTGCTCCCTGCTTCTCTCGCTGGGGGCGACCGCCCCCGCCACGGCGACCGAACAGCCATCCACCCTCGATGACGTCACGGCGGCCTCGAAGAACCGGGCCGTCGACACGACGGGGACCTCCCTCCACCACGGAGAGGCTCAACGACCCGATGACCTCGACGTCGCCCACGCGGCCGACACGTCGGTCTCGGAGGGCACCGGGAGCGGCCGGACCGAGGTCGAGAGTTCCTCCTGGACCTACGTGGACCGTGCCTTCCCCGACCGTTCCTACGAGGACGCCGAGATCTCCAGTGTGGGTATGGGGCACCTCGAATGGGACCGCTCCTACACACGCAGGATCCTCTTCCGCTTCCCGGTCGACCCCGACCTCGGAGCGGTGGCGGACTCGGTCGTGCTCCGCGCCGAGGTGGTGTGGTCCTACGACTGCGCCGGCTCGTCCTCCATGGAGTTGCACCGGGTCGACCCCTTCGACACCGGGGTCACCTGGAACGACCAGCCCGAGGCCCGCACCCTGCTCGACACCCGGACCCTCCAGGGCGGGCGGAAGGCCTGCTCCGTGGACGGCGGCGTCGAGTTCGACGTGACCGAGGCCTATCGCCGGGCGGCGGAGGCGGGGGAGAGCCACCTCCACCTTCGACTCGGCGAACGCGACGAGGAACGGAGCGAGGCATGGCGCCGCTTCGACGTCGAGGAGGCCGCGCCGACACTACTGGTCGACCACGACGTGCCTCGAAACCCCGACCCTGACAGGACACGAGACGAGGCGGTGGACACCGCACCGGTCGTCCACCAGGCCGCGGCCTCGCACGAGAGCCACTCCATCCCCTCGACCCCCTCGACCGTGTGGTCCCCGGCCCTCTCGGACGATGCCGTCCTCAGAGGTGGGGGAGTCGACGGCGTTCGTGTCGTGGACGTCGCCGACGAGGGCCGGTCGCACGGTGGGTCCGCTCTCCGGCGGTACGAACGGGTCGGCGGCCCGATCGTTCCGACGGCGGAGCGGGTCCAGGACGAGCCGTCCTCCCCTTGTGCACGAGGCCCCCCGAGACCCGGGCCTCACACAGACCTCTCCCGATCCACGGATCGAGGGAGAACGGTCGACGGATGACGGCATCCCCCCTCTACGACGCGCCCTCCGGTCGGGCGGAGCGACGTGTCGATGGCGGCCCGAGGCGAGAACGGGCCGACCGACCCCGAGCCCCCAGGGTGGGAAGGGCTCGGAGGCGGTCGAGGAGGCCGTACCGTCACCGCGCGCCGGTCGCAGGGCGCAGTGACCGCACGCGGAGACGGCACGTTTCCACGCCGGTACGAGGGACGCGCGTCCCGAAGCCGGACACACCCGCGACGGAGCCCGGTGGGGGCTCCACCGCGGGAGGCCGTAGCGGTTCGGAACCACCTGTGCGCACGGGCACCGCACAGGAGGGTTCCGGACCGCCGTCGGCGCGTCCGCGCGAAGGGCCGCCGGTCCTCGGTTCGGCGTCCCCGCGTCGAGCGTGCGCGCTCTTCGTCCGACCGGGATCGCGGCCGGGGGTCAGCCGATCGAGGCGCGGCGCCGCTTGTGCTCCCGGATCAGGTCCCGGTACCAGTGGTAGCTGTCCTTGGGGGTGCGTGTCAGCGTGTCGTAGTCCACGGAGACGATGCCGAAGCGGCGCTCGTAGCCATAGGCCCACTCGAAGTTGTCGAGCAACGACCAGACGAAGTAGCCGCGCACGTCGACCCCGGCCGCGATGGCGTCCGCGAGGGCGGAGAGGTGGTCCCGGAGGTAGGCGATGCGGTCCGTGTCGTGCACGACCCCATCGGGGCCGGGCTCGTCCGGTTCGGCGGAGCCGTTCTCCGTGATGTGGATCGGAGGCAGTTCCGGGTATCGGCGGCGCAGGTCCACGAGCAGGTCGGTGAAGGAGGAGGGGACCACCGGCCAACCCATGGTGGTGTGCCGCACCCCTTCGATCGGCACCTCCTCCACCCCGATGTCCACGGCGGTGCGGTCGGGCCCCTCGGGGACCGGAGCGTCGCGGAGCCGAATGGGCCGGTAGAAGTTCAGACCCAGGAAGTCCAAGGGTTGGGCGATGACCGACAGGTCTCCGGGCTCGCGGTAGCCGCCGTCGGCCATCGGACCCCAGGTCGCCTCCTCGTTGTCGGGGTAGACGCCGCGCAACAGGGGGTCCAGCCACACGCGGTTGTGCAGGGTCTCGGCGCGGTCGACCGCCGCGGCGTCCTCGGGGGAGTCGGTCGCGGGCAGTAGCCGGTCGGGGTTGAGGGTGATGCCGACCTCGGCTTCGCGTCCGTGTTCGGCGGCGGAGGCTCGCAGTTCCCTCGCCGCGAGCCCGTGGGCCAGCAACAGGTGCTGGGCCACGGCCAGGGCGGGTGTGCCCTCACGGGTCCCGGGGGCGTGACGTCCCACGGCGTGGCCGACGAACGCGGTGCAGTGGGGCTCGTTGAGCGTGATCCAGCGCTCGACGCGGTCGCCGAGGTGGTCGGCGACCACGCGCGCGTAGGCGGCGAAGTGGTGCGCGGTCTCGCGGACCCTCCAACCGCCGCCGTCCTCCAGGGCCTGGGGCAGGTCCCAGTGGTAGAGCGTGGCCACCGGTTCGATGCCCGCCTCCCGCAGGGCGTCGACGACTCTGTCGTAGAACGCCAGGCCTTCGGGGTTGACCTCGCCGGCGCCGTCGGGGATGACGCGAGGCCAGGCGATGGAGAAGCGGTAGGTGTCCACGCCCAGCTCCTTGAGCAGGGCGACGTCCTCCTCGTACCGGTGGTAGTGGTCGCAGGCGACGTCGCCGCTCTCGCCTCGGGCCACTTTTCCGGGGGTGCGGGAGTAGGTGTCCCAGATGGAGGGCCCTCGTCCGCCTTCTCGGGCGGCGCCCTCGATCTGGTAGGCGGCCGTGGCCGTGCCGAAGAGGAAGTCCGGGGGGAACCGGGGCGGTGACTGGTCGGTCATGATGCCTTCCGTTCGCGTCGGGTTCGGCCGGTCCACCGTCATGGAAGCGCTCCCAAAAATGTTCGCACTGCGCCTTCGCCCAGTTCGGGTCACCTCGGGTCGCCTTCTCTTCCTCGAGCCCGAACCGTCCGCCGGTACTGGTCCGTGCTCGGACACGAGCGATTTCGAGGTCCGACCGATCCGGTGAGTATAGGGACGGCGGACGCGGGATGTCACGAGGGGGAGCCCGGCCTTCCGAGACGGAGGGGCGTGACGGGCGCTTCGGCCGGAGGGGGTGGAAACGCCGGAGGGCCCTGATCCGCTGGATCAGGGCCCTCCGGCTCTGGGGTGAGTGACGGGACTTGAATGCTGGTGGGGGAGTGGTCTGACCTGCGACGATGTGAGAATTTGCAGGTCGTGGGGGAGGCGGCTGCTTGGTTGTGCCGGGTTGCCCCGCGTTGCGCTGGGTGGTGTGCACCCCCAGGGTGCACGCCGTTGGCCCGTCCGGTGCACCTGCTGAATTTTCTCAATGTCATGGTGTGCCACTCACGTTGCCTCAGATTCACCCTGACAGTCTTTAGCGCGATTTGTCAGTCCCTTCTGTCATTCTGAAGAACCCCTTACCGTCGTTGCTGGAGAAGCACATGGTCACTGAACTCGGTCCGCTGGACATCAACCGACGAAGCGGCAAAGACCCGATTTTGGCCGATGGTGAGGATATCGGCACTCTTGGTGATTTCTGGAGCTGGGCATGTTCGGACCTGGTCGGCAACACCATGCGCGGTACCTTGGCCGAGTACCTCGTGGCCACGGCCTTGGGCGCTGCTGCTGGTGTTCGCACCGAGTGGGACGCCGTCGATGTCAGAACGCCCGAGCAGTGGCTGGTCGAGGTGAAGTCGGCGGCGTACTTGCAGTCGTGGAAGCAGGACACGCTGTCGAGAATCGCGTTCTCCATAGCCCCGGCCACAGGCTGGGATGCGCAGACTGGCTCTCAGATGGTCGATGTGCTTCGCCACGCTGACGTGTACGTCTTCTGCCTGCTGCATCACAAGGACAAGCAGAGTCTCGACCCTCTCGACCTGAGTCAGTGGACCTTCTTCGTGTTGACCACCCGAGTCCTGGACGAACACTGCCTGACCCAGAAGACAATCACTCTCTCGAGCCTCTTACGGCTTCAGCCTATGGAGACTGATTTCTCTGGCCTGCGCAAGACAGTGGCTGCCTGCTTTGATGACTACAGCTAACGAGTTGGTGCGTGATGGCGGACGAGGGAGTGGGACACCGATGCGGAACCTGACGGAGCGTACGGGGTACTCCAATTCCAAGGCGGCACTGATCTACCTGCACGCCCGGGAGGAAAGGGAGAGGATCCCTGGTTTACAGGAAGTGACTCACATCTCACCCCAGTCCATGTCTCGTGCCGGGTGTGATGGAGGCTCTCAAACCTGGGAAGGATGAGAGACATGCCCGCACCGAGAAAGTACCCCGATGAGCTGCGCGAGCGTGCCACCCGGATGGTCGTGGAGGCCCGCCGGAACCCGGCCACGCGCCCCGGGGCGATCAGCTCGGCATCAATCGCGAAACCCTGCGCAACTGGGTGAGCCAGGCCGAGGTCGACGCCGGAGACCGGCCCGGAACCACCACCGTCCAGGCCCAACGTCTGGCCGCGCTCGAGCGCGACGTGTGCGAGCTCCGGCGGGCGAACGCGATTCTGAAGTCAGCGTCGGCTTTCTTCGCGGCGGAACTCGTCCGCCCACACCAGGTAGTGGCCTACATCGACCTGTACCGGCACCAGTTCGGGGTCGAGCCGCTCTGCGAGGTGTTGCAGGTCGCCCCGTCCACCTACTGCACGGCCAAGAGCCGGGCTCCGTCGCTGCGTTCGCGCGCCGATGAGGCCACCACTGAAAAGATCCACCAGGTGCACGCTGATAACTACGGCGTCTACGGGGTGCGCAGGGTCCACGCTGAGCTGAACCGGCAGGGCCACCGGGTGGCCTGCTGCACCGTTCACCGGCTGATGCGCCAAGCCAGTTTGCGCGGCATCACCCGCGGCAGGAGCCCTCGAACCACCGCGCCTGGCGCGGTTCCCAATACCCGACCGGACCTGGTAGAGCGCGCCTTCACCGCGAACGCTCCGAACGGGTTGTGGCTCGCCGACATCACCTACATCCGTACCTTCGCCGAGTGGGGCTACGCCGTGTTCGTGATCAAGGTGTTCTCCCGCCGGGTGGTGGGCTGGCAGGTGTTGAAGTCGCTGCGTACCGACCTGGCCCTGGATGCGTTGGAGATGGTGGTGTGGAACCGGTCCCATGTGAGCCGGAGGATCGATGGGCTGGTCCACCACTCCGACCGCGGGTGCCGTATCTCGCGGTGCGCTATACCCAGCGCCTGGCCGAGGTAGGTGTGGTGGCCTTGGCCAGGTCCACCGGGGATTCCTATGACAATGCTCTGGCTAAGGCGTTCCACTCGCTGTTCAAAGCGGAGCTGGTCCGCAACCGGGGCCCGTGGAGGAACCTTGACCATCTGGAGATCGCGGTGGCCGAGTACATGGACTGGTTCAACCCCCGTCGTCTGCGCGGCGAGATCGGCTTGGTCCCGCCGGCGGAGTTCGAGGACGGCTTCTACCGGCAGCAGGCCGGGTCAACAGAAGGCGAAGCGTTGGTTTCGAGCCTTGATACGAGACACTGCCCGTGCACGGCAAACCCCAAGTCCTCGCGGATCTCGCTCTCCGGTCCGTCCGGTGAGAATCGGCGCACGTTGTTGGGCAGCGTCAGCTTCCTGGTCATCTTGTTCTCGGTGTCGTGGTCACCCGAGATCATGAAGACCGGGATGTCCGCCTCACGCAGTCGGTGCATCTGCTCGGTGAAGTAGAGGCCGGTCCGATAGTTGTCTCAGGAGCCGTCATAGACGTCCCCAGCCAGCAGGGCCGCGGTGACTTCCTCTTCTAGAGCGATAGCGACGAGGTTGTCGACAGCATTGCGGGTGGCGTTGCACAACTGTTCGGCGGGGGCGCCCGGGTAGCGGTCCAGGCCACGTAGAGGACTGCCGATGTGCAGATCGGCGGCGTGGAGGGGTTTCATGGCACCTCGCCTTCTTGGGGGAGTGACCTACAGGTTTGCACAGGAGTCACTTCCTCCACGCTGATTTCCCGGGTAATCCTGGTGCTGCCCGGGACCACCAGAGATCGAGTGAAACCCGGAGCCCTGGGTCCGGGTTCCACCGGTACGGTTAGGCTGATCCCCGGCTTCGGACAGCAGGCTCCAGCGGGCAGAAAACACGGCGCATCAAGCGCTGCCGACGGAAGCGGGAAATCAGGCGCAGTGGCGACTTCAGTGCACGACATCATCGACTCCATCCGCCAGCACTCGTCTTCGAATCATGAGCGCGGCTCTCGCTTCGAAAAGCTGATGGTTGCCTACCTGACCCATGATCCCTTGTATGCTCAGCGCTTCACACAGGTATGGTCATGGACTGAGTGGCCTGGCGCGGCGGGAAACAAGAAGGACATTGGGATCGATCTGGTCGCCGAGACCATCGATGGTGGCTATTGCGCCATCCAGTGCAAGTTCTACGAGCCGCAGCACACGGTGCAAAAGCCTGACATCGACTCCTTCTTCAGCGCATCTGGGAAGGCTCCCTTCACCGAGCGGCTCATCATCTCCACTACGGACAAGTGGGGTCCCAACGCCAAGGAAGTCGCCAGCCAACAGCAGATCCCGGTCAGTGTGATCGGTTTGAGCGAGATCGATGCGAGCCCCATCGGCTGGTCCTGGATCTTCCCGCAGTTCGCCACTGAACTTGAGGGTTCGTGGGACCTGCACCGCATCCCGCCCAAGGAGCCCCGCCCGCACCAGGTCGAGGCGATCGAAGCGGTCTTCGATGGTTTCACCGCACACAGTCGTGGCAAGCTCATCATGGCTTGCGGCACAGGCAAGACCTTCACCTCACTGAAGGTTGCCGAACGGCTTGCCAGGGAGCAGGCAGCGGAGAAGGACGGGGAGCCCACCCGGGTGCTGTTCCTGGTGCCCTCGATCTCTCTGCTGTCCCAGACTCTGCGCGAGTGGTCGGCCCAGTGCCAGGTTTTGTTGCGCAGCTTCGCCGTGTGCTCAGATACCAAGGTCAGTAAGAAGAACCAGGCGGACGATTTTCAGGATCTGAGCTCTCAGGACTTGGCCCTGCCCGCAACCACGAACGCGACCAAGTTGGTGGAGCAGGTCGAAGCCGTCTCAGCGGTTACCACCCGGGTTCCGGCGGACGGTGCCCTGCAGGTGGTGTTCTCCACCTACCAGTCCATCCAGACCATCCACGAAGCGCAGAAGGCCGGGCTGGCCGACTTCGACCTGGTCGTCTGCGACGAGGCGCACCGAACCACCGGGGTGACCCTGGCCGGGACGAGCGAATCGCACTTCGTCAAGGTGCACGACAACAACTACCTGCGGGCTGACCTTCGCCTGTACATGACTGCCACCCCGCGCCTGTTCAACGAGGACACCCAATCCGCGGCCAAGGCCAAGGACGCCGTCCTGTGCTCCATGGACGATGAGAACCTCTACGGCCCAGAATTCCACAGACTGGGCTTCGGCGAGGCGGTGGAGAAGGGCCTGCTCACCGACTACAAGGTCCTGATTCTCAACATCGACCAGGAATTCCTGTCTGCCTCCCTCCAGGAGCAGATGTCCCAGGACGGTGAGCTCAACATAGATGACGCCGCGCGCATCATCGGTTGCTGGAACGGCCTGGCCAAGCGGGCGGGTAAGACCCCGGAGGGGCAGGGTTTCAGGTCCGGTGAGGCGCCCATGCAGCGCGCAGTGGCCTTCGCACGTAACATCGCCGACTCCAAGAGCATCCAGAGCCGCTTCAGCACAGTCGTGGATGCTGTCAACAAGGAACGGGACGATCGGGGGGAACCCCGACTCCGTTGCGAGGTCGAGCATGTCGACGGTGGTTTCAACGCTATGGAGCGCAACCGGCTGCTGGACTGGCTGAAGGCCGACCCGGGCGAGGGCAACTGCCGGATTTTGTCGAACGCCCGCTGCCTGTCCGAGGGCGTGGACGTCCCCGACCTGGACGCCGTGCTGTTCCTGAACCCGCGTAACTCGGTGGTGGACGTGGTCCAGTCCGTGGGCCGGGTGATGCGCAAGGCCGACGGCAAGGACTTCGGGTACATCATCCTTCCGGTGGGTATCCCCAGCAACCAGAAGCCGGAGGAGGCGCTGAGAGACAATCAGCGCTACAAGGTGGTCTGGCAGGTGCTCCAGGCTCTGCGTGCCCACGACGACCGGTTCAACGCCACCGTCAACCAGATCGACTTCAACAAGAAGAAGCCCGATAACATCATGGTGGGTGTGGTCGGTGCTGAAGACTTCGACGGCACCCGTGAGGGCGTCGAGGGCCAGGCGGAGAGCGACACCGCGGGGCAGTTCCAGCAGACCATGCTCTCCTGGGATGTGGAAGAGCTCCAGGAGGCCGTCTACACCCGGATCGTGGAGAAGGTCGGAGAGCGCCACTACTGGGAGGACTGGGCGAAGGACATCGCACAGATCGCCGAGCGGCACGTCTCCCGGATCAAGGTGGCGATCGCCGACCCGGCCTCGGACAAGGGCAAGGCCTTCGCACGATTCGTCGTCGAGCTGCGCGCCAACCTGAACCCGGGCGTGACGCACGAGTCAGCGATCGACATGCTCGCCCAGCACATGATCACTAAGCCGGTGTTCGACGCGCTGTTCGGCGACTACGCGTTCTCCAAGCAGAACCCGGTGTCGGTGGCCATGGACGAAATCCTCCAGATCCTGGAGGATGAGTCGATCGGCAGCGAGGCCAAGGCCCTGGAGGGCTTCTACGCCTCGGTGCGCAAGCGTGCGGAAGGCATCGACAACCACGAGGGCCGCCAGCGGGTCATCACCGAGCTGTACGAGAAGTTCTTCAAGACGGCGCTGCCCAAGACCGCCGAAGCTTTCGGGATCGTGTACACCCCGGTGGAGGTCGTTGACTTCATCCTTCGTGCGACCAACCAGGCGCTGTACAAGCACTTCAACCAGACCCTGTCCGGGGAGGGTGTGCACATCATCGACCCGTTCACGGGGACGGGCACGTTCGTGGTGCGGTTGCTGCAGTCGGGGCTGATCAAGTCCGAGGACCTGCTCCGCAAATACACCCAGGAACTGCACGCGAACGAGATCGTGCTGTTGGCGTACTACATCGCCGCAGTCAACATCGAGGCTGCTTTCCACGAGCGGCACGAGGGCGATTACACCCCGTTCGAGGGGATCGTGCTGACGGACACCTTCCAACTGTCGGAGGACCTGGGCGCGGCGATCAAGAGCAGCATGCTGGGCGAGAACAGCGAGCGGGCCACCCGACAGCAGGGCCAGGAACTGCGGGTGGTGATCGGGAATCCGCCGTACTCGTCGGGGCAGACGAGCCAGAACGACAACAACCAGAACCAGAAGTACCCGGTGCTGGATGGTCGTATCACTGACACCTATGCGGCGCTTTCCAGTGCTCAGAACAAGAACTCCCTGTACGACTCCTACATCCGCGCGATCCGCTGGGCTTCGGACCGGATCAACGACACCGGGGTTATCGCCTACGTCTCCAACGGCGGATACATTGACGGGAACACCGCTGATGGCCTACGCAAGAGCCTGGCCGAAGAATTCGACACCATCTACTGCTTCAACCTGCGTGGAAACCAGCGCACCGCTGGGGAGCAGTCTCGAATGGAGGGCGGCAAGGTCTTCGGCTCGGGAAGCCGGAGTACGGTGGCGATCCTGATCCTGGTGAAGGACGGCAGCAAGTCGGACGGCTGCGAGCTGCTGTACCGGGACATCGGTGACTACCTGACCCGCGAGCAGAAACTCAAAATCGTAGACGAGAGTGACCTGGACACGATCACCTGGCAGAAGATCACCCCAAGCGCTGAGGGAGACTGGGTCAACCAGCGCGACCCGAGGTTCCCGACGTTCCGGGCGATCGGCGATCGGGACAGCGACCGTGGGGTCTTTGCCTCATATTCCTCAGGGCTGAAGACCGGGCGTGATGCCTGGGTCTACAGCTACGATGACGCTAATTTGCGCCAGAACGTGGGGCGCATGGTGGACTTCTACAACTTGCAGGTCGAAACCTTCAAGAAGCATAGCCAGGCGGCAGGGATCGTTAACCCCACGTCATCGGATGTCGAGTCCTTCATCAGCTATAACTCCGAGAAGATCAGCTGGAACCGGGCAGATAAGACAGGAGTGAAGAACGGGAAGAAATACTCGTTCAATGAGGAGAACCTTTTCACGGGCACCTACCGGCCATTCAACAAGCAGCGGGTCTGCTTTGATCGGCGTCTGAACGACATGGTGTACCTCTTGCCCTCGATGTTTCCCGCGCCTGAGCTGGAGAACTTCGGTTTCTATGTGACGGGTACTGGGAACAACGAACCCTTTTCAGTGCTCATGATGGACACGTTGCCAGATCTTCACGCGGTTGGAACCATGAGTGTCGGACCTCTCTTCCCCCGTTACACCTATCGGGAGACCGGGAATGGGGACGACCTCTTCAGTGGTGGTGAGGAGCCTGGTTGGGAACGGGTCGACAACATCACCAACAAGGCTCTCGCGGACTACCGTCAGACCTACGGGTCCGAGGTCACTGAGGATGACATCTTCTTCTACGTCTACGGGCTTCTCCACTCCCCGGACTACCGCTCCCAGTTTGCGGCGGACCTGAAAAAGTCACTTCCCCGAATTCCCAAAGTTGCGGGCTTCCACGACTTCGCCGAAGCTGGGCGTAAGCTCTCCAAGCTTCACATCGGGTACGAGAACGTTCAGCCGTACGCGTTGGAGGAGAAGGTCACCGGCCCCACCCTCACGCCTCTGGTTGAGCTGTACCGGGTCCAGAAGATGAAGTTTCAGAGCAAGGACGATCGGTCCTCGATCATCTACAACAGTCGAGTAACCGTGTCTGGGATCCCTGAGCGTGCCTATCAGTACCAGTTGGGTGCCCGCTCGGCGATTGAGTGGATCATCGACCGCTACCAGGTTAAGACTCACAAGGACAGCGGTATCGTCAACGACCCCAACGACTGGTCGGACGACCCCCGCTACATCATCGATCTGCTGGGCCGGATCGTCACGGTGAGCCTGGAGACGGTGGACATCGTGGAAGGCTTGCCCGAACTGGAGATTTTGAAGAACTAGATCTCTCCGGAACGTGCCCGCGATGAGGAAGCCCCATCGCGGGCTGGGCCCTCCAGGAGTTGGAGAGAGACCTTGGGGAAACTGGTCTATTCGGAGGAGAGGAAGAGAAGGTGCCATGGGTTGGGGCGCTTGGATCACAGATGGCGGCACTGTAGGGAAAGATGGCCATCTCGAAGTACTCCTAGTCTCCTTATATAGCTCCTACCGGGAAGGCCACTCCGGACGTCTGCTCAAGCTGGGGCACCCCCTCCTCCGCTCTCGCGGCCTGGCGGCCCCGGCCTGCGCCTGGAAACCAGGCCGCTCCCCGAAAGCACTAGCGATCGGTTACGAAAGCAACGGGCGCACTTTCACCAGAATATTCGGGACCGGTCTCTCCGGCAGGTTCGCAAGAAGGCGTCGGCGACGACCAGGAGCCGAGACGTCAGGTATCGGACATCGGACACACGGGTCCCGGTGCCCTGGTCTTAGGCTGGCCTACTCGGCGGTTCGGAATTCGTAGGCCTGCCGTACCAGCCCCAGGACCTGGCCCAGGTCGGTGTCCTTGGTCAGGTCGATCTGGACGCTGCCGTTCCCCCATTTGCCCTTGCCGGTCACATCGATGGCCAGCCCCCGGGTGTCGTGCAGCATCTCGAAGGGCATGTTCAGGGTCAGCCTCAGACGCTTGGCTTGGGGGACCACATCGACGAAGTTGGTCTCGGTCTTGTAGGCGACGTAGTTTTTCAGGAACGTCTCACTGATGGCTTCGTCGAGAGCGAGGACCTCACTCCTGAACCTCTCGAAGAGGGCGCGGGGGACGGGGCGTGACAGGTGCGGGTGATCGTTGATCGTGTAGGCCGATTCAGGTCGGGGCTCGGACTGTTGGAAATCCGCGGGCAGAACCGGGCGCGGCCAGATCTCCAGGGCCTGGGCCGCCAATGTCTCGGCCCGATGGATGATCGCTTCCTCGTTCCAGGCCTCCAAGGTCCCCAACCCTTGGTTCAGACGGAGTGGACTCTCCCGGAATCCGCCCCTCACGTCCCGTTTCCTGGTGAACGGGAGGTCTCCGTATTCGGAGTTGTAGCCGGTCAGAGTCAGGTTGCCGAGGGTGTGCAGTCGCCGGGCACGGACATCGACCCAGTCCGGGCCGAGTTCCTCACGCCATCGCTGTGAGAGGTTCTCGTTCTGCGGAAGGATGTGCTCGATCGTGTACTCCTCGATCGATACCCGTTCCTTTCGCCCGAAGTTCTCCAGCTTCCGCAGCAGGTGTGACCTGCGCTGAAACTTGTACATGTTGTGGTTGATCAGAGAATCGGTGAACTCCTGGTCGGTGGGGAACGACCGGTAGCTTGTCAGCCCCGCTAGGTGCGCCTGCACACTCTCGACGTATCGGGACTTGTCGATCGACTTCGTGAAGGTGCTGAACGTCCTGTTGAGGGAGTTGGTCGGAACACGGCACACGGCTCGGCGGAAGATGTAGGACGTGACCATACCGACGATGGAGAGCAGGTCATCGCGGTCCAACGTCCCGTTCCTGTAGTCGGCGTAAAGCTCCAACAGCAGGGGGTAGACCACATCCGCCTTGATTTCGCGCAGATCCTGGAACGCCTCAGCGAGTTCCTTGTCCTCCTCGTGGTCCAAGGCGACTGCGCAGTACCACGACGCGTAGGAGCGCATCTCCTTGACCAGTGATTCGGTTGTCTCTCCGCGCTCGCGACGGAGGTTCGAGTAGTCCTTGAACGCCCCGTACACGTCTCCGAAGCGGGGGATCTCCCCGGTCACGACCGTCAGGTAGTGCCGTACGAAGTCATCGAACTGCTTCTCATAAGCGGCCTGGGCGAAGTCTGTCTCCATGGGACGCCAGTAGTTGTTGTACAGCACTTTCTGTGTCCTTGGCTCTTGTCCCATGAGCACGTAGTTGCGGATGAGGTCCGCTTGGGTCAGTTGCCGGCCGGTCGAGTTCATCGACTCGAAGATCAGTTGAGGGTTATCGTGGGTGCGGTCCAGTCGGATGTCGACCACTACCAGCTTCGCGAGTCCTCGGCAGACCTCGGCCAGGTCCTTGCCGGGCTTGGCGAGCCGTTCCCGGAACCGCTCGAAGTTCTGTCGCACTCTCTCTGAGGAATCGGACGGCGGTTCGGTCCGGCCGACGATGGCTTTCAGTGTCGCCTCGTCCTTCGCGCTGAGCAGGAGTCGGAAGTACTCGTCGCTTCCTTCCTCCTCCTCGCTGTTCACCAGGTACCTGTGGCGCAACTTCTTAGGTGAGAACTCCTTCCACGGTTCGCGTTCCCCCTCGGGTAGCCCGTCCAGCACGGCGGCCAGTGCTGCGATCAGCAGGGTCACCGTCGTTAGGCGCTGCTGGCCATCGATGACCAGGTTGGGCTCTTCCGCGGTCAGGTTGGACAGCCCGTTCTCCACGTGCACGATCGACCCGGTGAAGTGGGAGTTCAATTCCGGATCACGTCCGGCCCGCTCGATGTCATCCATGAGCTGATCGCACTCGTCCTCCGTCCAGGAGTAGGCGCGCTGGTAGATCGGAATCACGAACCGACTGCCCTTCGCGAGCAGTTTGAGCAGCTGAGTCTCAGAGGCCTTCACGGTGTGGGGCATCCTTCTGATCTGATGGGGGATGTGTGCCCTCACCTTGCCACGGCTTCGCCTTGGCCGCGAAGCCGAGCTCTCCAGATGCTTTCTCCGGACCTGAGGTGGTGCGGCGGGCGCTTCGGCCGGAGGGGCGGAAACGCCGGAGGGCCCTGATCCAGCGGATCAGGGCCCTCAGGCTCTGGATGAGTGACGGGACTTGAATGCTGGTGGGGGAGTGGTTTGACCTGCGGTGATACGAGAAGTTGCAGGCAGGGGGGAAGTTGGCGCTCGGTTGTGCTGCGTTGCCCCGCGTTCGGCTGGGAGGTGTGCACCCTGGGGGTGCACGTCCTTGGCCGCTGTGATGCACCCTCGCGGGTGCACCACAGCGGCCCTGCCGCCCCGTGCCGTGTCGGGACGTGCACTGGAACGTTTGGCACGGGGTGCATCCCAGATGTGGGACCCAGCCCTCCGGTGTCAGCTCCCTGAAGCAACTTCAGTTTGATCCAGGGCACCTTCGTGGCGCCGTCGTAGCCATTTAGGACGACCGGTCACTGGCCTTGAAGCTTTGGAAGTCGATGGTGCCCGCTGAGGGACCGGAAGTGCGTCCGGCCTGCACCCGCTATCGTTCGCGCAGGTGGTACAGGATATTTCCTCGGCTTCCCGCGATGCTTCACCTTTACATTGGGCGGCTTGGGATGCTCGTTACCTGGAGTTCCACACCGCGCCTGTGGAGGTCCTCCGCCAATGCGGCAAGGGCGACCTGGGAGGACGGGAACAGAGTCCGGGGCGTCAGTGAGTGGTGCGTCTTGAGCCGGATGGCGAGAACGACTGTGCGAGGACGCCAGCCGTCGCCCAGGTCGCGTCCGGGGGCGGCGGCATTGACCCGATCGCGAAGCCACTTTCGGGCATCGGCCTCGTTATTGAGGGACTCCACGGCCGCCTGTGCTTGGACAAACAGGTGGCTGAGGGCGCCAGCGGAGCCGGCCTGTTTGACGAGGATCAGCTCATCGTGCACGCCCAGTAGGTCGCACAGCTCCACGCCGTTGCGGTTGTGCAAGGGCGTGCCTGCCAGTTTGCGATCCAGGGCGATCATGCCAGGAACAGCCTGTGCGACGTTCTTGACGTATTCGGGCTCGGCTTGGTCTCGGGCCCAGTCGGGGAGCCGGAAGTGCGTGCCATTGTCAATGAGCCGCTGCACCGTGTTGTGCAAGGTTTCCGCATAGTCGGCGCCGAGCTCGAACCAGTGGCCGTCAGTGAGCGTGTAGATGCGGTCCCCGTGCGGAAGGAGTGCATCAATGCATGGAAGCAGGCTGGTGTAGTTTCGCAGCTTCTCCCGCCCGATCCGGTCCTGATAGAAAGTGAGCTTTGCTTCGCGCAGCGCCTGGACACGTGTACCGGGTCGCTGCACCCGCAGCCGCGACCAAATCTCGTCGATATCCAGTTGCTCACGCACAGGGCCAGCCGCCCCGCCGATGTGTACGCGTACAGACCGAGCACGTTCTTGGTCGTCCAGCATTTGCGGGGTCGGTGCGATGGCGATTTCCAGCTCTCCACGCCCACCCAGGGTGTCGTCCAAGAGCAGGTTCAGAAGCTCCAGATCATCTGGATTATTGACCTCCTGGAAGGCATTGAAGTCGGCGAAGGCCTCGTGGGGCTGCCCCTCCCGCTCGATCGCGGCGATGCGTCGGATATCGGCCACAAGGTCGGCGGGCTCGATGCCGAACTTGGTGGTCACGCCCTTGGAGCAGTGGATCCGCGGGCGCCGTCCCGTGCGCTTGGTGTGGGTGAGCTTCCCGCTGTGGTTCCGTGCGCTGATTCGGTCTACACGGTCTAGGTGCGGGCGCAGGCCAAAGTCGCGCCAGCGCAGCCCTGCGGTGGACACTGTGGAGTCGCGACGTCCAGGAGTGTCGGTCGGGCGCCGGTGGACGCTGGTGACCTCCTCGGGGTCGCATGCCCGGGAGGCGAGGCGTAGGCCGAACCCGCGGTCCTTGAGGGAGTCGGGGATCAGATAGTGCCCATCGCCGTAAGTCCAGGCATACACCCTGTCGTCCACGGCGATGAGTACGACTACCGCAGGGTTCAACTTACGCAGGTGAAATTCCATGCGAGTCGAGCGCTGGGCGTCACGGAGCCACTCCGGCTCCTGCAATCCGCGGCGCTGGCCGTGGGCTACGACCGCGGCTCGGCCATCGATCGAGATTTGTTCGATGCTGAGCTCCTCTTCGCGGGTGCACTGTTCCTCTAATGCATGCCGCATCCCCGCATAGGTGGGCTCGACGGCGGTTGTCAGTCGGTGCAGAGTCAGGTCTCGGGTGGGGCACAGGCGGCGTCTGCGGTCGGCGCCGCCTACCGGATCGTTCATCACAACTCCTGGGGAAGCCGGTTCGCTGAGTGCGCCCGCATGACTGCCTGGCGGCGCGGCGCCACCGTTTGTCCGGCGAGCCATTCCCCCTCTGTGGGCACAGCCGCAACATACGCCCGCTCAAGAATGTTCATAAAGGTGAAGCTCTGATAAGCCCCTTTATCAGTAGCTCAAATCGAAGAAGAGTCCGTCATGCCGCTAGTCTGGACAGAGTTGAGAGAGGAGGGGCATGTCAGGCACGACACAGACGCTCACTATGCAGGACATCGCCGACCTTGCCCGTGTGCAACGCCCGGTCGTGAGCATGTGGCGCAAGCGGTCAACCGTGCGCGGCGAAGAGATCCCCTTCCCGAGCCCGGTTCACAGAACCAGTGGAGTCGAGCACTTCGACCGTAGCGCGATCGTCGAGTGGCTCCAGCGCACTGGCCGTGGGAACAACAGCGAAGTAGATCTCGACGCACCGGCACTCAGCGTGCCTGACGAGGCGAAGCTCGAGGATTTGGTGACTCTGCTGTGTCTGGCCACCGGGACCGGCACTGAACTTGCCGAGACCACAACGCAGCAGCGGCATGACCTGGCGTCAACGCTGGACCAGCACGACGAGTTCCTGCTGAGTGAGGTTGACGCCATGGCGCCGTCACATGCCACGTTGATCTTCGCCGACGAACTTATCGAAGCCTCCTTCGGTCCGGCTGAGGCGTTGGACCGGCTGGAGAACGGTCGCCTTGGCCGCTCGACAGGTGCGCGTGATCTCACGACGGAGGCCATCGATCTAGTCCGGCACGTCGTGGAGGCCTGCATTCTCCATCTCGATGCTGATGGCCTACCGCTGCTTCACAGCGGCGCGAGCGACAAAACGCGGCTAATGTTCGAGCTGGTCAGGGACTTTCGGCACCTCATCGTGGCAGGAGACGCATCGAAACAGAGGGCTTTGCGTCGGCGAGCTTTCATTCGAGGGATCACGATGACGGCGGAGCGAACGAGCCCGCATGTGCACGTGCTCTCCGTTGTCGATGTGGAAGCTTCGGAAGCGCTGGACACCATCGACGATCTCGTGCTCGATCTCGGGCCGTCAGATCTCGCGGTAATCCTCGGTCCTGCGGCCGTGCTGTGTGACGACCTGCGCGGAAAACAAGAGCAAGACCGGGCCCAGACCTTGCGGCCGGGAAAGCTGGCTGTGGCGCTCCGTCTGCCTCGGGGGCTGTGGCGGGAGGCGTACCGACAGTCGCTCGGCCTGTGGGTGTGCACCGGCGATGCCTCGCGTGAGCGTCCCCTCGTGGCCGATCTCGCGGCTATGACCACTGACGAGCTCGAACTGGGCGACCTCACCTCCGATGTCACCGGAGCGCTCGAGTCTGAGAAAGCTCGTGCCTACCGTTACCTTCGGCCACACAACCTGACTCAAATCCTCAGCTCACGCCTTCCCGTCGTTCCGCGCGGCGTCCGCGCACCGCAGCTGGCCACGAAAGACGTCACTGAGCACCTCACGCGCATCAACGCCGCCACCTTGGTCACGAGTGCCCCTGTTCCAACGTTCGACGTCCTCGCTGAGGCCGCACCCGGCTCAATGCTGCTGCGGCGACATTCCTTGGGTGAACTCGGCCAGCTCAAGCGGATCATGGTCAAGCGGGGCAGTAGGTTCGACCCCACGCGGGCGGATCCTACAGGCTCCGTGCGTGTGCTTTCGGCGAGCGTGGGCGGCGAGCTCTTCCGCCTGGATCCATTCGATGCTGCCGAGCACCACCTGCGCGCGGCCCGTACCGAGCCCGGCGATGTCGTCTTCACGGAACGTCCACGTCCAGCCGCATTCGTCGACGGTGTAGGCGGCTCACTGATCGCCACACCATCCAGGCTGCTACGTATCGCACCGAATGCCGGCATCGGACCGCATACCATGGCCGCCCTCATCAACCGCAGACCGGACGACGCGAACGAGTGGCGCACCTGGAACGTGCCCATCGTCGACGCAGAGTTTGTCGAGCAACTTGAGGACGCGCTCATTGCCGCAGCCGAACACGAAGCATGGCTTCGAAAACACCTCGTCGCGACCGGCGACCTGGTGTCGGCGATGATCAACGGGGTTGCCGCAGGAGCGGTAAAACTCACCGTACCACCAGCAGGATAGGAACTACGTCCCATGCCACCGCGCACAAAGAAGGAAACGTCGGCGCCGTCGACGATGCAAGAACTCAAGGACATGCTGTGGAAAGCGGCGGATCGCCTCCGCGGATCGCTGTCCGCGAGTCAGTACAAGGACGTCATCCTCGGCCTGGTCTTCCTGAAGTACGTCTCGGATGCCTACGACGAGCGCCGCGAGGCGATTCATGCTGAGCTGTCCGAGCAGGGATACGACCAGGGTCAGATCGACGACCTTATCGACGACCCCGAGGAGTATCAGGGCTATGGCGTGTTCGTGGTGCCGCCTGCAGCGCACTGGACGTATCTCGCAGAGAACGCGAAGGGCAAGCCCGCGACCGGTGCCGAGCTGGCGAAGAACGTCGGCCAGTTGGTCGACGAGGCGATGGAACTGGTAATGAAGGCCAACCCCACGCTCCAGGGCACTCTTCCCCGACTGTACAACCGGGACAACATCGACCAGCGCCGCCTCGGCGAGCTGCTCGACCTGTTCAATAGTGCCCGATTTAGCAGGAAGGGTCAGTATCGCGCCCGCGACCTGATGGGCGAGGTCTACGAGTACTTCCTCGGAAACTTCGCACGCGCCGAGGGCAAGCGGGGCGGAGAGTTCTTCACCCCGCCGAGCGTGGTTAAGGTGCTTGTCGAAGTGCTCGAGCCATCGAACGGCCGCGTCTACGACCCGTGCTGCGGCTCCGGCGGCATGTTTGTGCAGACAGAGAAGTTTATCTACGAACACGACGGCGATCCGAAGAGGGTTGCTATCTACGGCCAGGAGAGCATCGAGGAGACCTGGCGGATGGCGAAGATGAACCTCGCCATCCACGGTATCGATAACAAGGGCCTCGGCGCCCGCTGGGGCGACACCTTCGCACGTGATCATCACGCCGACGTGCAGATGGACTACGTGATGGCGAATCCGCCGTTCAACATCAAGCACTGGACACGCAGCACCGAGGACCCGCGCTGGCAGTTTGGAGTTCCTCCAGCCAACAACGCGAACTACGCCTGGATTCAGCACATCCTGTCGAAGTTGAACTCGACTGGCAGCGCCGGCGTGGTGATGGCTAACGGTTCCATGTCGTCACAGGCCAACACCGAGGGCGAGATCCGCGCGGGCATCGTCGAGGCTGACCTCGTGTCATGCATGGTGGCGCTGCCGACGCAGCTGTTCCGCAGCACCGGCATCCCAGTGTGCCTGTGGTTCTTCTCGAAGGACAAGAGCGAGGGGCCGAACGGCGCGATGGACCGCACAGGCGAGGTGTTGTTTATCGACGCCCGCGACCTCGGGTTCATGGTCGACCGCGCGGAGCGTGCGCTATCTGAGGAAGACATCACCAAGATTGCCGACACATACCACGCCTGGCGCGGCACACGGTCAGCCGCGAAGAAGAAGCTCATGTACGAGGACGTGCCAGGTTTCTGCAGGTCGGTGGGTCTAGCCGACATCAAGGATGCTGATTACGCGCTGACACCCGGACGGTACGTCGGCGTACCGGAGGTCGAGGACGATGGCGAACCGATGGAAGAGAAAATCCAGCGGCTAACAAAGGAGTTGTTGCAAGCGTTTAATGAGTCAGCACGAATGGAGAAGGTTGTGCGGGAGCAGATGGAGCGTTTCGATGGGTGAGACGAGTTCTCTAGGTGAAATGGCTGACCTGCAAGTAGGATTCGCTTTCAAAAGTTCCGAATATTCTACAGACCCATCCCACGCACGCTTGCTGCGTGGTGACAATATTGCACAGGGAGAACTCCGCTGGGATCGGTGTGCCTACTGGGGGGGCGATGACGTCGATATGCGCTATCGCCTCTACCCCGGTGATGTCGTCCTTGCGATGGATCGACCATGGATTGATGCTGGCCTCAAGTTCGCATCAGTGAGGGAGGAGGACACCCCCAGTTACCTTGTTCAGCGTGTGGCGCGCCTCCGTGCGAAGCCAGGAACGCACCAACGCTATCTGCACTACCTGATCGCTAGTGGTCAATTTTCGAGTTACGTGCTGTCGGCGCAAACGGGGACAGCAGTTCCGCATATTAGCGGGGCGCAGATACTTGAATTTCGCACCTCGCGGCGCAGCTACTATGAACAGCAAGCGATCGCGGAGGTGCTGGGGGCGCTCGACGACAAGATCGCCGCAATTCACAGGGTGCGCCGGGTGACTGGCGAGCTGGCTCGTACAAAATTCGCAAAGGCTGCGAAGTCTGGCAATAGAAATAAAATTCTGGACGTTTCGACACTCGTCACGCGTGGGATCACGCCGAAGTACACAGATTCTGATGGTGTGACCATCCTGAATCAGAAGTGTGTACGCAAGCAGTGGGTCAGCTTGGATGCTGCTAGGGTGACCGACAGCTCAAAGACACGTTCGAGCAAGATGCTTCAACGCGATGATGTGCTCGTCAATTCGACTGGATTTGGAACGCTGGGTCGGACCGCGCGCTGGATTCGTGACATTGATGCAACTGTCGATTCCCATGTCAGTATTGTTAGATTTGATCCGAATATCATTGACCCTGTCTGTGCTGGCTTTGGCCTTTTGCGGATAGAGAATCAGATCGAAAGCTTGGCCGAAGGAAGTACGGGGCAGACCGAGCTTCGGCGTGATCTCCTTGCATCACTTGAGATCCTCGTGCCTTGCAGGGAGGATCAGATTGTCTTGGGAAAGGAGCTGGCGGAGCTCGATACTAACGCCCTCATTCTTGAAGATGAATCCCGAATCCTCGCAAAGGCCCGTGACGAGCTACTCCCCCTGCTCATGTCCGGAAATATTCGTATTCGGGACATGGAGAGAGCTGTCGAGGAGGTTGTCTAATGGCGACAGAAAATGGCTTTAACGAGGCCGACTGGGAGAACGTCGCTCTCGAAGCGCTGGCCGATCAGGAGTGGCAGCCGCTGCCGGGCACGGCGATCGCACCTGGCAGCGAGAACGGCCGCGACTCGTGGGACGACCTGGTGCTTCGTAGACGTCTGCTGGCCAAGATGCGCGAGCTCAACCCCCGAGTGCCCGCCGAGCACCTTGAGCCGGCGCTCGCGGAGATCCTCCAGCCGACCTCGCAGGACGCGATCACTGAGAACCGCCGATTGCACGAAATCTGCGTGAACGGCCACCGCATCTCCTACATCGACTATAACGGCGTGGAGCAGAATCCCACGATCCGCCTTATCAGTGAGAAGGTCGAACACAACGAGTTTCTCGCCGTCAACCAAGTGACGATCCGTTCTATCGACGCCGAACGTCGCTTCGACATCGTGCTATACCTTAACGGCATGCCGGTCGCAATCGTCGAGCTCAAACAGGCAGGGGCCGAGAAGGCCGACATCGCCGCCGCCCACGCACAGCTTGCGACCTATCGGCACGATTTCCCCATGGCGTTCCGGTTCGCCGTGACAACGGTGATCAGTGACGGCATCACCGCCCGCTATGGCACGCCCTTCACACCACTTCACCACTACTCACCGTGGAACGTCGACGATGACGGTGTACCCGTCGCAATGGACGCCCCGGACGCTTATTTCGAGCTGGAGCTTCTCATTCACGGCGTATTTAACGCCGAGCGGTTTTTGCAGCTTCAACGCAACTTCACGGCCTTTGACGAAGGCGCCGAGGGTTACGTCAAGCGCATCGCTAAGCCACACCAGTACTTTGCGGTCAACAAGGCCGTGGGTAGCACGGTTGCGGCGGTGCAGAGCCACGGCAGGGCCGGTGTGGTCTGGCATACGCAGGGCTCCGGAAAGTCGATGGAGATGGAGCTGTATGCCCACCTCATCAGCAAGAAGCCCCAGCTCAAGAATCCTACAGTCATCGTGGTCACCGATCGCAAGGAACTCGACGGCCAACTGTTCGAGGCCTTCCGCCGTTCCCAGCTGCTGCCCGAGCAGCCTGTGCGGGTGACCAGGCGGGCCCAGCTGCGTGAAGAGCTGGCTAACCGAACCACCGGTGGCATTTACTTCACGACGCTGCAGAAGTTTGGTCTCAGCAAGGAAGAAAAGGACGCCGGGCTCGACCACCCGCTGCTGTCTGACCGGCGAAACATCATCGTCGTCGCTGACGAGGCGCATCGCAGCCACTACGACGACCTCGATGGCTATGCCCGTTATCTCGCGGACTCCCTGCCGGGCGCCGCGCTAATCGCTTTCACGGGGACACCGATCTCCTTCGAAGACCGCAATACCCGTGAGGTCTTCGGTGACTACATCGATATCTACGACCTGACTCGCGCGGTCGACGACGGGGCCACCGTTCCTGTCTACTTCGAGCCACGTCTGATCAAGGTCTCACTATCCGAGGAGGTGAGCGAGGAGGACCTGGACCGCGTGGCAGACGAGGCCACCACGGGGCTTGACGACGTCGAGCGCGCGAATCTCGAGAAGTCCGTCGCCGTCATCAACGCCATCTACGGAGCTCCCACCCGTCTCGAGGCGCTCGCGGCCGACATCATCAAGCACTGGGAACACCGCTCGACCGAGATGCGGAAGTTCATCGAATCCCCAGGCAAAGCCTTCATCGTCGGCGGCACCCGTCGGATCTGTGCCGATCTCTACGAGGAGATCATCAAGCTCCGGCCTGAGTGGCACGACGACGCCCACGACAAGGGCGTGGTCAAGGTCGTCTACTCGGGGTCGGCAAGCGACACTGGTGCGATCGCGAAGCACGTCCGACGGGAAGGGCAGAACAAGGCCATTCAGCAACGCCTTCGCGACCCGGACGACGAGCTCCAACTCGTCATCGTCAAGGACATGCTTCTCACTGGGTTCGATGCTCCTCCCCTGCACACCCTGTATCTCGACCGGCCACTCAAGGGCGCCCAGCTCATGCAGACGCTCGCCCGGGTCAATCGCACCTTCCGCGGCAAACCCTCTGGCCTGCTCGTCGGGTACGCGCCTTTGGCGGAGAATCTCACTCAGGCACTGGCCGAATACACGAAGACCGATCAAGCGCAGAAGCCTGTCGGCAAGCACATCGATGAGGCCGTTGCCCTCACCAAGCAGCTCGTCGAGACGCTCGATGAACTGTGCGCGGGGTACCCGTGGCGGAAGAAACTCGATGGTGGCGCAAAGAGCTGGCTCAAGGCAGCTCATGGACTCACTGGCCACCTGCGTTCGCCCGCCACACCGGGCAACCAGGTATCTGACGACGAGGAGCCCCTAGGCGCCAAGTTCCGCCGTTTCGCAGGTCAGCTGTCCCGCGCCTGGGCGCTGTGTTCCGGCAGCCAGGACGTGCAAGAGCTGCGCCCGGTGGTGCGATTCTACGAAGAGGTCCGCGTCTGGATGGGCAAGTTCGACGCGGCCGAGCGACAGGCCGAGGGCAAGCCGGTACCCGAGGAGATCCAGCGGATGCTGTCGTCGCTGATCGCCACCTCGACGACACCGCGCGAAATCGTCGACATCTACGACGCTGCGGGTCTGGCGAAGCCGTCGCTATCGGATCTCGGACCGGACTTTCAGGTCAAGGCCCAGTCCGCGTCGAACCCGCACCTCGCAATCGAGGCGTTGCGAGCGCTGCTCACCGAGGAGTCGGGCAAGGTCACCAAGCACAGCCTGGTGCGCCAGCGCGCGTTCTCCGAACGCATCGCCGAGCTCATGCGCAAGTACACCAACCAGCAGCTGACGTCGGCCGAGGTCATCGCTGAGCTGATCGAGATGGCTAAGGAGGTCGCTGCCGAAGGCAACCGTGGGCAGCACTTCTCGCCCCCGCTCTCCACCGACGAACTCGCCTTCTATGACGCGGTGAGCACCAACGAGTCGGCCGTCAAGCTGCAGGGCGAGGAAGTGCTCGCGCAGATCGCGCGCGACCTCGTGGGCATCATGCAGCGCGATGTGAAGACTGACTGGACCGTCCGCGATGACGTGAGAGCCAAGTTGCGATCGTCGATCAAACGGTTGCTGGTGAAGTACAAGTACCCGCCCGACAAGCAGCTGGAGGCAATTCGCCTCGTCATTGAGCAGATGGAAGCGTTGGCCCCCCGCCATGTCGATAACGGTCCCAACACGCGGACGGCTGGCTAAGCACAATGTCGTTGAGTTACGGAGGTTGAAGACCAACGGCGTCGCGGGGTTGCAGGGTGGTGGCGGTGTCTGGGACCCTTGACCCGGTACTTGGACATCTTGTATTTGGCCACCCGAGGCAGGCGGCAGGGCAGCAGTTGTTTCGTGCCGGGTGTGATGGAGGCTCTCAGGAAGGATGAGAGCCATGCCAGAACCGAGGAAACACCCCGATGAACTGCGAAAACGCGCTACCCGCATGGCCGTGGGAGCCCGACAGAACGCGGCCACACGACCCGGAGCGATCGCACGTGTCAGCGATCAACTGAGCATCAACCGCGAGACTCTGCGCAACTGGGTGAGCCAGGCCGAGGTCGATGCCGGACATCGGCCCGGTACCACCACCGACCAGCCCCGACGCCTGGCCGAACTGGAACGCGAAGACCGAGAACTGCGCAGGGCCAACGCGATCCTGAAGTCCGCGTCGGCTTTCTTCGCGGCGAAGCTCGACCGCCCACACACCAGATAGTCGCCTTCGTCGACATCCACCGACACCAGTTCGAGGTCGAGCCGATCTGCCACGTCTTGCAGGTCGCCCCGTCCACCTACTGCGCCGCCAAGAGCCGAGCCCCGTCGCTGCGCTCACGCACTGATGAGGCCACCACCGCCAAAATCCACCAGGTACACGCTGACAACTAACTACGCCGTGTACGGAGCACGTAAGGTCCTCGCCGAGCTGAACCGGCAAGGCCACCGGGTGACCCGCTGCACGGTCCAACGGTTGAGGAAACGGGCCGAACTGCACGGAATTTCCCGCACCGAGCAGCACCGCACCACAACGAGATCCACAGCCCCGGACACTCGGCCCGAACTGGTGGAACGAGCGTTCACCGCCGATGCACCCAACCAGCCGTGGGTCGCCGACATCACCTACATCCGCACCTTCAACGGCTGGGTCTACGCCGCGTTCGTCATCGACGTGCACTCGCGCCGAGTGGTGGGCCGGCAGGTCTCACGATCGCCGCGCACCGACCTGGCCTTGGACGCGTTAGAGATGGCGGTGTGGAACCGGTCCCACGTGGGCCGGAGGATCGATGGTCTGGTCCACCACTCCGACCGCGGGGTGCAGGGCGGATTCAACTGGTTGTCGCAACACCTCGATCAAGGGGTGTTGAAATGGGACGACCTCGAGGCTGGGGTGCTGCTGTCACCGGTAGACCGCCGATGCGCTCACCAGGGCGACCGACCACCAACGCGCGCCAGGTCCAGCGCCGGTTCTGGGCCCGAATCGCTGAAGGCCTGTCGACCGAGGACGCCTCAGCAGCGTGCGGCGTTTCAACGCCGGTCGGATCACGGTGGTTCCGTGAGGCTGGTGGAATATCGCCTATCGCCTTGTATGCGCTGTCTGGCCGATACCTGTCGTTCGCTGATCGCGAGGAGATCGCGCTGTGCAAAGCGCGGAACATGGGTGTTCGCGAGATCGCTCGGCACGTAGGCCGCGATAAATCGACGATCTCCCGCGAGCTGCGCCGTAACGCCGCCACCCGTGGCGGTCGCATCGAGTACCGGGCCTCGGTCGCCCAGCGGCACGCAGAACGCCGGTCCCACCGTCCCAAGGCCGCCAAGCTCGCGATCAACGAACAGCTTCGGGACTACGTCCAGGAACGGCTCGCGGGAACCGTGACCGACGCCGAGGGAAGGCCGATCCCGGGCCCCAATGTGCCCTGGAAGGGACGACGGCACGGCCGTCGGGCCGACCGGCGGTGGGGAACCGCCTGGAGCCCGGAGCAGATCAGTCACCGCCTGAAGGTCGACTTCCCCGAAGATGAGTCCATGCGGATCTCACACGAGGCGATCTACCAGGCGCTCTACGTTCAGGGGCGCGGGGCTCTGCGGGTTCCGCGCTCCCGCACGCGTGGGCGCGGCAAACACTTCGTCACCCCTGATGTGCTGATCAGTGCCTGCCCGGCCGAGGCCGACGACCGTGCCGTGCCCGGGCACTGGGAGGGTGACCGGATCATCGGGCTGGAAGGGTCGGCGATCGGCACGCTGGTCGAGCGCACCACCAGGTTCACGGTGCTACTGCACCTGCCGAGGATGGAGGGCCATGGCGAGACGGCCCTGGTCAAGAACGGGCCGCCGCTGGCGGGGCACGGGGCCGAAGCGGTCCGGGATGCGATCGCGGCGCAGTTCGGAGAGCTGCCTGAGCAGTTGTGGAGATCGTTGACCTGGGACCAGGGCGCTGAGATGGCTCAGCATGCCCAACTCCGGGTCGATACGGGGTTGGAGGTCTATTTCTGCGACCCTCACAGCCCGTGGCAGCGGGGCGGCAACGAGAACACGAACGGGTTGCTGCGCCAGTAATTTCCCAAGGGCACGGACCTGGCCCGGCATAGTGCCACCGACCTTGAGGCGATCGCGAGGACGCTTAACACCAGGCCTCGTAAGACGCTCGGCTGGAGGACACCCGCAGAGGCCTTCGATGAGCATCTACAGTTGGTTGCACGAGCCGGTGTTGCGAGGACCCCTTGAACCTAAGCAGTATCTCGCGGTGCGCTATACCCAGCGGCTGGCCGAGGCGGGCGTGGTGGCCTCGGTCGGCTCCACCGGGGATTCCTATGACAACGCCCTGGCCGAGGCGTTCCACTCGCTGTTCAAGGCCGAACTGATCCGTAACCGCGGGCCCTGGAAGAGTCTGGACGAGGTCGAGATCGCGGTGGCCGGGTACATCGACTTGTTCGGCCACCGCCGCCTGCACGGCGAGATCGGACTGGTCCCGCCAGCGGAGTTCGAAGACGACTTCTACCACCAGGAATCCGTGTCAGCACACGACGAAGCGTCGGTTCCGAGCCGCTAAAAACCCGGCACGAAACAGGCTGGTGCGTGCGGCCAAACGGGTGTGCCGGGTGTGTCCGGTGCAGCTCAACTGTCTGGCCGAGGCGATGCACCGGGGTGAGCAGTACGGGGTGTGGGGCGGTGCCTCGGAGGAGGAGCGTCGCCGCTACCGGGGCGCACTACGGGGAGAACGCGAAGGGAGCACGCGTGGGCGAAACCGAGCGGCGTGATGAGGAAACCGAAGATGCCCAGCTGGAGCGGTTGCTGACGATCCCCGAGGCGGCGCGGGTGCTGGCGGTGCCCGAGTCCTGGCTGCGGGAGCGGGTGCGGTTGCGCAAGGTTGCGCACCGCAGGCTCGGCAAGCACGTGCGCTTCAGTGTGAGTGACTTGGAGGCGATCGTGGGCGGGGCGGCCCAGCACGCCCTCGCTCCCAGGCGAATGGCCCACCGGTGGAGACAAGAAGGGTAGGGAGGGAGCCGACGACGGGGCCGGTGCGCGGGACCGGGGGAGTGGGCGGGCCGTCGATGGCCTCGATCATGGTGTCGTCGATGTCGGTGACCAGGTGCCCGTAGCGGTCCATGGTCGTGGTGATCGAGGTATGCCCCAGACGGCGCTGGATCTTGAACACGTGCACGTCCTTCTCGATCAGCCACGCCACATGGGTGTGGCGCAGGTCGTGGATACGCGGCTTCTTGCCCAGCCCGCGCCGTTGGGCCTCCTTGACACCTGGCGCCCAGCGGCGGCCGTAGAAAGAGGAATGCCGCCACCAAGACCCCAGGTCGGTGGTGAAGACGAACTCCTCGGGCTTCTTTCCCTCCAAACGGGGACGCAGCAGGTCGATGGTGCGCGGTGAGAGCGGCAGTCGCCGCCGGGAACTGCGGGTCTTGGGCGCCCCCAGATGGAAGGTGTTGTTGGGTCCGCGCTTCCAGGCCCGGTGCACGTCCAGGTGCCCGCGCACCTGCTGCTGTCCTTCCGCGTCGATGGTCGGAGTGAAGCTGACGTCGCGGACCTGCAGGGCGACCAGTTCGCTGTAGCGCATGCCGGTGCGCACGAACACCTCGACCATGTCGCGTACGTCAGGGTGCATCGAGTCCCGGAGCAGGGTGAACTCCTCACGGGTCAAGAAGCACATCTCGGTGTCGGCCTCGTGGTCGGCGCGGGGTAGCCGGGTGCGGGCGGCGGGGTTGGAGGGCCGAATCGGCGGGTCCTCGCGTACGGCGGCCTCGCAGATGGAGAAGAGCAGCCCGTGCAGGTTGTGGATGAACTTGGCCGAGAGGGGTTTGCGTAGCCACCCGGGTTCCTTTCGGCGGCCCCGACTGGGGTTGGGAGTGCGGTAGGAGGCCTTGGGGTCGGGGAGGCCGGTGCGTAGCTGGTTGATCCAGGCGCGGACGTCCTTGGGTTTGAGCTGGGCGGGGTCGCGCAGGTCGACCTGTCCGAAGTGCGGGATCAGGTGGAGTTCGAGTTCGCGGTGGTAGTCGGCGCGAGTGCGTTCCTCGATGCCGGTCATGGAGTCGATGAGCTCGCGGGCGAAGTCGGCGAAGACGACGGGTTCGGCTGCGGGTTCCTCTTCTTCCTTGACCTTGATCCATCCATGGCCGGGGATCCACCCCGCGGCCCAGCCCTGGCGGGGGATCCAGTTCTCGGGCCAGTGGTGTCCGGCGTCCTCGACGTGGAGTTTGAAGGTGTGGGCGTCGGCGCGGGTGTCGAAGGGTTCGGACTGGGGCGGGCCGCCACGGGTGCCGCCGAGCCGCCATTTGACCCAGTAGCGGGTGCGTCCGTCGGCCAGGGTGCGCTGGTTGATGGTTGCCATGGGTGGACCATCGCTTGGGTGTGGGCCAAAGCGAAGGGAATCCGCGAAGGTCCTCGAAGATCTTTACACAGGCCAGGACGGGTGACCGACGGATGTACTGATGCCCGTATGCGGCGGGTCTGTGTAGTTTCGGAGCGGGTCCGGTTCGGGGGTGCACGGCTGTGTGCCCCCCAACATCGGTGAGTGACGGGATGGGTGGTGGACACTCACCGGCCCGGGTTGGGGGTCCCGTGCACCCGCTGGTGCACCCCCGGTAACGCAAAAGCCCCTGACCACTTTGCGTTTCCGCTGGTCAGGGGCTTGAGCCTCTGGGGTGAGTGACGGGACTTGAACCCGCGACTTCTTGGACCACAACCAAGTGCTCTACCGGCTGAGCTACACCCACCATGTCCGCCGGGCCTCTCGGCCCTGCGTACGTATGAAAGCTTAGCGGACTCCGAGGAGTGCTTCGATCATTTTTCGGGGGCGGATTCGGCGAGAGCCACGTCACGCGCCTTCATGCCGGTGCCGCCCTCGACGATCTCGGCGGCGATCGCGCGGGCGGTGGCCGAGTCGGGCCCGGGTTCGGGTACGAAGGCGGCGGCGCGGAAGTAGCGCAGCTCCTGGATGCTCTCGGTGATGTCGGCCAGGGCGCGGTGGCCGCCCTTCTTCTCCGGGCTCGCGTAGTAGACGCGCGGGTGCCAGCGGCGCAGTAGCTCCTTGATGGAGGAGACGTCGATCATCCGGTAGTGGAGGTGGGAGTCGATCCGCTTCATGTCGCGGGCGAGGAAGGTGCGGTCGGTGGCGATGGAGTTGCCGCACAGGGGCGCCTTGCCGGGCTCGGACACATAGCGGCGGATGTGCTCCAGGACGATGTCCTCGGCCTCCTGGAGGGTGACGCCGTCGTCCAGCTCGGCGAGCAGCCCGGAGGTGGTGTGCATGTCCCGGACGAAGTCGCCCATCCGGTCCAGAGCGTCCTGCGGAGGCTTGATCACGACGTCGACACCCTCGTCGAGGATGTTGAGTTCGCTGTCGGTGATCAGACAGGCCACCTCGATCAACGCGTCGTTCTCGAAGTCGAGGCCCGTCATCTCGCAGTCGATCCACACCAAGTTGTCGTTCATACGGGTCAGCTTAGGCGTTTCGGATCTCGGAACGGACGACGAAGGGGGCGGCGGGCCACCGAGGCCCACCACCCCCTTCGTCGGAGCGTCACCGCCGGACCATCAGATGTGGACGGCGAAGATGTCGTACATCCAGTCCCACGTCCCCGAGAGCTGGAGGTAGCCCAGCAGCCCGAGGATCAGCACGATCAGGATGAGGGTGAAGCACCCGCATCCGCATCCGCGCTTCTTCTTTTTCGGCGGCTGCTGCTGGGGAGGACCGTAGGGGTGACCGTGGGGTCCCGCCGGACCGCCCCATTGGGGGCCGCCGGGCGGCGGACCGCCATGGGGGCCGCCCATCGGGCCCTGAGGGTGCCCCGGGCCTCCGTGCGGGGGGCCTCCCATGTGGGGCTGCCCCGGGCCGAAACCCGGAGGCGGACCCTGCGGCGGGCCCGGAGGCCGGCCGGGAGGCGGACCGAACTGTTGGGGCGGCGGAGCGCCGAACTGCTGATGCGGGGGCTGCCCCTGGGGGGCGAAACCCTGCGGCGGGTAGCCGGGAGGCGGGCCCGCCGCAGGACGCTGACCGTAGACGGGCGCCTGCTGGGGGCCGGACGGAGGCTGGTGAGGGGCCACCGGGGGTTGCTGAGGGGGCGCGGGGGGCCGGTGCCCGAAGGAGGGCGCCTGTTGCGGTCCCGAAGGCGGCTGCTGGCCTGGGGAGGGCGCCTGCTGGGGGCCGGACGGGGGCTGCTGCCCGAAGGCCGGTGCCTGCTGCGGTTCCGACGGCGGTCGCTGACCGAAGGCGGGGGCCTGGCCCGGCTGCGGACCGGAGGCCGGCTGCGGTCCGCCGGCCTGACCCGGGTTCTGCGGGGTCCACGCCGCGGGCGGGGAACCGGCGGAGCCCTCCGGGGTGCTCGGCTGTTCGGGAGCGTTCTTGCGCGCCTCCTCGGCCCGCTCGCGTTCCTCCTCCGCGCGCTTTCGGGCCTCTTCGGCCTGCTCGGCCGCCTCGGCCTCCTTGCGGACCCGTTCCTCTTCGCGCTTCTTCGCGGCCTCGGCCTCGGCCTGGCGCCGCTGTTCCTTGCGCTCCTCGGAAAGGTCCGCCCAGCCCTCCTTGAGGTTGCCGAGGAACTTGTTGAACTTGCCGCCCTTCTGGTCCTCCGCGTCGGAGCCCTCGGCCGCGCCGCCCGAGAACATCGGGTCGGAGGGGTCGAAGATCGCGGTGCCGCCGGGCGACTGTTCGGCGGGGCCGGGCTCGAAGACGGCGGTACGCGGGGCGTCGCCGATCCGGTCCGGGTCGAAGACGGCGGTGCGGGGGGTGTCCCCGATGGCGCCGCTCAGGTCCGCGGTGGGCTCCTCGTCGTCGTCCGTCGAGGGGGAGGGGGCCGGGGCGGCTCGGCCGGGCAGGTCGGAGGGGTCGACCCGGATGGTCGCGCCGGCGCCGCTCAGGTCGGCGGTCGGTTCTTCGTCATCGGGGTCGGACCCCCACGAGGAGGGGCTGATGCGCATGGTGCTCGGCTCGTCCTCCACCGGGGCGGGGGACGTGGGGGATCGCCGAAGGGAGGGGTCGTTCCGTCGGGAGGGATCGATGCGGATGGTGCCGTGCTCGTCCTCTGGGGCGCTCGGGGCCCCGGGGGCGGAGGGGCCCAGCCGGACCGTTCCCTCGTCATCGTCGTCGGGGGCCGTGCCTCCCTTGTGAGCGCTCAGGTCGGCGGTGGGGAGTTCGTCCTCGCCGGAGGGAGCGCCTCCGGCCCGACCGCTCAGGTCGGTGGTCGGGAGCTCGTCCTCGGGGTCTTCGGCCCCGCCTTGGAGCTCGCTCAGTGAACGGGTATGCCGCGTCCACTCCTCACCGTTCCACCATCTGAGTGTTTGCGCGTCGCCCTGCGGGTCCGCATACCAACCCGGCTCGATAGATCCACCCATGGCCGACAGACTAAGGGGTTTCGGTACCGCACTTAACCAGTGGTATCCGATTCGCTGAGCCGACGGTGGTTCGAGAGGTCCACGTCTCTCTTTTCGTGTCCGTCCTGTGACAGGGAGTTGTGCTCCGGATGCTCTCCGGAGGCCGGAGAGCTCTCGGGGACCCGCGCGATCACCCGTTCCCCCGTGGCCACGCGCTCCGGGCTGATGTGTCCCGGTGCGGTGGAGACCGATCCCGGGACCTGGTCATGGCCGAAGTGGCCGCCTCGGGACCAGGCCCGGGTGGTCTCCTGGCGTGTGGGGCGCCGTCCGTTCCGCCGTCCGGGGGCCCCGGCGGGCCAGTGTCTGGAGACCCCCCAGGAGTCCAGCCATGCCAGGAGAGGGTCCAGGCCGACCATGGGACCGTCGGTGAACGGTTCCGGCTCGGTGGCCACCACGGCCACCACGAGGCACACACGTCCCTCGTCCCCGTGGTCGAGGAGGCGCCGTTCCAGCGGTGTGCCGCCCAAAGGGAGAGCGCCGCGTCGGGTGGCGGCCAGGAGCTGGACGATCTCTCCGCTCACCGGGTTCCACACCAGGTGGGTGGTCCGGCCTTCGCGGATCAGTCTGCGTGCCTCCTCGCGTGCCGATCGGGTCCTCGGATCGGATCCGGTCACCGTCCAGACGGCACGGGGGGCACCGGCCCCCGCGGCGGTTCGGGAGGTCCCGCCGTCGATCCTCTCGGCACCGGGCATCCACACCTTGGCCATGGCACTCTCCCATCCGGTCACACCGGTTTCGAGGCGGGGGATCCGGGGCGGGAGCGCTGAAGGGGCCCGGATCGCGGTTCCCTCCCGTGGTACGCCACCCCCGGGGGAGAAGTCCAGAGCCTTTGGTGCGTTGGTGAGGTTCATGTCACCTTCTGTTCCGCCCCACGCACCCGAGAGTCACGGTCGGCCTTCGCGGGGAACGGAGAAGGGCCGGAACGCGGTGGTGTCCGCGTCCCGGCCCGGGGAGGAGGCACGTGGGTCAGTCCCGGTCGTCCTCGGTGTCGGCGATCCGCAACGAGAACGCCTGGAGGAAGATGTCGCCGATCTCGGTGGGGTCCTCGGTCATGTAGGCGGCGCCTCCCGTGGCGGCGGCGATCTCCTGGAGGGGTTCCAGGTTCCGTACGTCCGGACCGAAGGCGATCGTGATGATGGGGATGGGCCGTGAGGGGCTGGAGAGGGAGTCGAGTTGGGAGAGCAGTTCGTCCAGCTCCATCCCACCGGGGTTGTCGTCGTCCCCGTCCGTGAGCATCAGGATCACGTTGGTGCGATCCGGCCGGTAGGTACGGGACATCTCCTGATAGGCGGCCAGGTAGGTCTCGTACAGCGCGGTGTCGCCCTGGGGCAGCGGTTCCAGGTTCTGGAGCGCGGAGGCCAGCACGTCACGATGCTCGTTCCCCGATCCGTCGGTCGCCTGGAGCTCACGGACCGGGGCGATCTCCTGGTGGTGGAGGTCGCCGTTGACGTTGGTGGAGAACTCCCACAGGCCCAACTCGGAACTGTCGGAGAACATCTGGAGCCCCTCGGCGGAGGCGGCGCCGGCCACCTGCATCCGGGTCAGCCCCGTTCCGGGGACCTCGGCCAGCATCGACCCGGAGATGTCGACGATGGTCAGGACCCGGGAGTCCATTTTGAGCTGGTTCCAGGAACGGATCAGGTCTTCGATGGAGCTCTCCGACGGGGAGGAGAGTTCATCACGCGGTTCGGGGAGGAACCCGGCCTCCTCGGTCAGGACGGAGGGGTCCCTCTCCCCTTCGGGGCCGCGGAAGCCCTCGGCCAGTAGACGGTCCGCGGCCGACTCGGAACGCACCGCCGTCCGGAACATCTCGGCGGCGCGGGTGATCGCGCTGTCCTCGCTGCGCACGATGTACGGATAGTCGAGGTAGTAGGTGCCCTCGTCCGGGTAACCGGCGCGCGCGGGCGCGTCGCCGTGGACGGAGTTGTAGCGCCACACGGCCTGTTCGGACATCACCATCACGGGAGAGGCGGACTCGCCGCCGCCGCTCAGGGCGAGGAAGGCGGCCTCCTCGTCGGCGGAGGCCCCTCTGTGCAACGACTGGAGGGCGGCGGTCATGCTCGCGTTGAAGGTGTCGGCGTCGGAGCCGGTCCCCTCGAGGGCCCCGTGCAGCAGGTGGAGGGTGCCCAGACCGCTGGAGCTGCGGGCCGGGTCGACCACGCGGACCGTGCGCCCGTCCTCCTCGCCGGGGGCGTCCGTGGGGACGACGTCCATCCAGGTGGTGGGGGCGTCGTCGGCCTCGGAGAGGTCGGCGCGCTCGGCGACGACCAGGGGTGTGCGGGCGACGGAGGTGCCGGTCTCGGTGACGACGGCGTCCCCGGCCTGCCCTTGGACGATACGGGTCCACATCGAGGAGTCCGGGATCCACACGTCGGACTCGGTCTCGCCCATGGTGGCGCCCGCCCCGGTGATGCCGAAGGCGACGTTGGCCGAGTCGATCTCCCGTACCGAGGCGCGTACGCAGTCGCCGTCGACGGTGTGCTCCTCGGCGTTGAAGTCGTCGGCCACGTCGCCCAGGGCCGGCCCCAGTTCGGGGCTGACCGCGATGTCCAGGGTCAGGTCGGAACCGCCGCAGCCGTCGCCCTTACCGAACATGTACACGCCCGCGGCGGCGATGACGATCACGATCGCCGACGCGGCGGCCAGAGCGGCGATCGCGCCGCCGCGGCCTCGACGGCGGCCTCGTTCGGCGGGTTCTTCTGTGTGCTTTCCGCGGTGACGTCCCACAGCTTTCCTCACTGGGTGGTGTACGCACGGGGTCGTACAAGGGGGTGAGCGGGTACAGGGGGAGGGGTAGGGCTCAGTTGTCGCAGTCGGGCACGCACAGGCGCCGGGAGATCGAGCTCAGGAAGAAGTCGCCGATCTCGTCGGGGTCGTCGGTGACGAACGACGAACCGCTGGTGGCCCGGGCGATCGCGGCCAGTTCCCGCTCCTCGGCCCCGTCTCCGAACCCGATGATGAACATCGTGACCGGCCTGCGGGGGTCGAAGCGGTCCTGGAGGGCGGCGACCAGCTCCTCGTGGGAGATCTCGCTGGAGCCCTCGTCCTGGCCGGCGGTCAACAGGATGACGCTGTTGATCTTGTCCTCCTGGTATCCGGCCTGCACCTCGTCGTAGGCGGCCAGGATGTTGTCGTACAGACGGGAGCCGCCGCCCTCGACCTCCAGGTTCTCGGCGACGTCCACCATCTCCCGACGGCGGGTGACGTCCCCGTCGTCCGCCGCACCCAGCGGGTGCATGTCCGCGGCCTTGTCCCGTCCGCTCGGCCCGTAGCCCTCCGCCATCAGCCACAGGCCCATGTCGGTCTCGTCGGGGAACAGGGACAGGCCCAGGAGCGCGGCCCGCTTGGCGATCTCGATGCGGGGGAGCCCCCCGTCGAGGCTCTCGGCCATGCCGGCGGAGGCGTCGGCCAGCACCAGGGTGCGGCTGGGCATCGACAGCCGGTTCCAGTCGGTGATCGAGGCCAGGAGCGCGTCCCCGGTCAGGTCCTCGTGGGTGGGCGGCGCCGCGGCGATGACGCCGGGCTGGGAGGCCAACAGTGACGACGCCTCGCCACCGGGGTCTCGGAAGCCGAGTTCGCGCAACCGGTCCCGGTACTCGTCGCCGCGCACGACCTCGTACAGGTCGGCGGCGGCCGAACCGAGGGCGGAGTCGTCGGTGGTGGTCACGTACGGGTAGTCGAGCGAGACCGTCCCGTCGCCGATGTAGTACGCCTGGAGTTCGGGGGCCGAATCGGCGCGACGCAGGTTGTAGGAGACCACCGCCTGCTCGGGGACGGCGATGACGGGGGCGGTGCGATCCCGGGCGGCCGCCGATCCGGTGAAGACGGACGTCAGGTCGATCTCTCCGAAGGTCGAGTCGAGTTGGACGTCGCGTACGAAGTCGGTCATGGCGGTGTCGGCGTCGTCGCCGGTGCCCAGGTGTGCGCGCACGGCCTGCATGACGGTCATGCCGTCGGCGCCGCGGTTGGGGTCGACCATCACGACGGGACGGTCGGGGTCGCGTTCACCGGGAAGGAGCAGGGTCCAGTCGGCGTCGTCCTGGGCGGGCATGCCCTCGGCGTCGGGCGGAGCGGCCAGGACGACGGGGGAGGAGGCCAGCGAGGGCGGATCGGTCTCGATGCCGTGCGCTCCGCCCGACGAGACCCGGGCCAGCTCCACCCAGGCGGAGGACTCGGGGACCCACACGTGCGGGGTGATGGTCGAGTCGCCCGGCCGGTTCCCGGACAGGGAGTCCATGATCCGGTGCGGGGCTATCTCGTCGACCTGTGCGTACACGCAGGTGCCGCCGTAGGAGGGGTCGTCGGAGTTGAACTCGGTCGCGGCCTCCCGAAGGACGGGGGCGATGCTCTGGGTGGTGGACACGCGCAGGTAGCGGGTCTCTCCACAGCCGAGCGCGTTCAGACCGGCCGGCACGGCGATCGCCGCCGTGGCGATGAGGGCGACGACGATCGCGGTGATTCCCAGGGGCGACCGCACCGCCTTGCGCGTGGTGGCGGCGGCCGGTGAGGCGAGACGATGACGTCCAGTGGACACGGGCACTCCGGGTGTGACGATTCCGGCCCCGGGCGGGGGTTTCGGGCCGGGTTCAAGGGGCGGCCGCGGGTCGCGGCGCCCGGCACCCGCGGAAGGAAGGGAACGAACCGTCGTCCCATGAGCGGCGTCCCACAAGGTGTGAAGACGAACGATCATCACGAACGACCGATTCCTCCACCGGACCTTACTTGTTGGTAATGGGAGAGTGGAAGGGGACGGGTGGTACCGCTCACATCGCCGCCCCCGTAGGCGTCCGGTGACCGCTTTGTTACGGCGTATGTCGGATGGCGGTCCCCGCTCACGGATACCATTGGCCCCCGGTCAGCGTTTGACCGATACTTGACGTCCGCTTTGCGGATGCCCCGCAGTGGCGGGGGTGCCCTCCACGGAACCCTCGCGACCAACCGACCCCCGAGGGTTTTGGCATGTCCCATTCGCACAGTGATCGACGCGGCCGAGGCGGGCCCGGAACCGCTCTGCTGGCCGGAGCCTGCTGCCTCGGCGCGGTGACCTACGCCGTGTTCGTCGGCCCGTCGATGCTGCCGCCCCAGGACGTGGAGGCGGCCAACGCCTCCAGCCCCGAGGTGCTCGGCAGCGTCATCGAGCCGAGCGCCGAGGAGCCCGAGACCAGGGCTCCGGTCGGTTCGTTGCGTGTTCAGGTGATCGACCGACACCACGCCTGGGTCCAGACCCTGGAGTGCGAGGGGGACCCGGAGGGGGACCCGCAGGCCTGCGCCGCGTTGGCCGAGGCCGCGGAGGGCACGGCGGGGGATCCCACCGCCTCGGTCCCGCCCGAGGACGAGGAGGAGATCGACCCCGAGGACGACCCCGGAGCCGACACCCTGTTCGCCGAGGTCCGGGACGGCACCGTGTGCACCGACAAGGTGTACGGCCCCCAACAGGCCGTCATCGAGGGCACATGGGAGGGCCGCGAGATCGACACCACCCTCTCGCGTCGAGGCTCCTGCGAAGAGGCCCGTTGGCAGCGTCTGACCTCCGTCACCGACCGGTTCGAGAACGAGTAGGGGCCGCCGACGTGCGGCGGGGGCGAACGGGTCGGGATAATCGACGACCATGAACGTCATCAGGGTCAGTGACCCCGCCGACCCCCGTCTGGCCGACTACACCCGTCTGCGCGACGTCAATCTGCGCCGCCACCTGGAGGCCGAACACGGCCTGTTCATGGCCGAGGGCGACAAGGTGATCCGCCGCGCGGCCACCGCCGGCTACGTTCCGCGCAGCTTCCTGCTCACCGAACGTCGGGCCGAGGCCCTGGACGACGTGGTCGCCGCCACCGAGGCACCGCTGTACGTGGTCTCCGAGGAGACCGCCGAACGCCTGGTCGGCTTCGACCTGCACCGCGGTGCCCTGGCCGCCTACCACCGCAAGCCCCTGCCCTCTCTCGACGAGGTGTTGGAAGGGGCGCGCGCGATCGTGGTGCTGGAGGACCTGGTCGACCACACCAACGTGGGCGCGATCTTCCGCAGCGCCGCCGGGCTGGGCGTGGACGCGGTGATCCTGGCCCCGCGCTGCGCCGATCCGCTCTACCGGCGCTCGGTGAAGGTCTCCATGGGGTCGGTCTTCACCCTCCCCTACACCCGGCTCGACGACTGGTACGGCGGACTGGACACCCTGAGCGAGGCCGGTTTCGACCTGATGGCCCTCACACCGGGCGAGGGCTCCCTGCCCCTGGCGGAGGCGATGGGGCGACTGGCCCCCGACGCCAAGGTGGGCCTGCTGCTGGGAACCGAGGGCGACGGGCTGTCCGCGCGCTGGCTGGAGCGGGCGACCTCACGTGTGCACATCCCGATGGCCGACCGCGACGTGGACTCCCTCAACGTGACGGCCGCCGCGGCCGTCGCCTGTTACGAACTGGCCCGGTTCGGAGCGGTCTCCGGCCGGGACCACGGGGTCTGACCGGCCTCGGAACCCTCCCGGTCGAGGTCGGCGCCGAGGTGAGCGTCTAGGGTGTCGCGTGACACGGACCAATACCGAGGGAGGACGCACGTCATGGGCGGCCGAGCACTGGTGCAGTGGGAACAGAACAGGGACAACGCTCCCGACTCGCTCCACGTCGACCTGTACGCCGGAGGGCCGGCTCCGGCCGAACTGGAGGACGTCACCTTCTACCAGGTGCCCTACGTCCCCTCCACCCAGGGAGTGGACGAACGGCTGGACATCATCGGCCGAATGCCGGAACTGCGCGTCCTCCAGTTGGTCTCGGCCGGGTACGAGCAGGTGCTCGACCTGGTGCCCGACCACGTCACCCTGTGCAACGGGCGGGGGCTGCACGACGCCAGTACCGCCGAGCACACGCTCGCTCTCATCCTCGCCGCGCAGCGTGAACTGCCGCGGTGGGCGATCGACCAGCGCGAACGTCGGTGGACCCCGAGCCCGCAGCGTTCCCTGGCCGACTCCCGGGTGATGATCGTCGGATACGGCAGCATCGGCCGGGCGATCGAACGGCGCCTGCTGCCGTTCGAGACCGAGGTGGTCCGGGTCGCCGGGCGGGCACGGCCGGACGAGGACGTGCACGGCGTGGACGAATTGCACGCGCTGTTGCCGGAGGTCGACGTGGTCGTCCTGGTCACCCCGCTCACCGAGGCCACCCGCGGCCTGTTCGGTCGGCGCGAGTTCTCCCTGTTGCGCGACGACGCCCTGGTCGTCAACGTCGGGCGCGGCCCCGTTCTGGACACCGAGGCCCTGATCGCCGAGAACGGGCGGATCCGTGCGGCGCTGGACGTCACCGATCCCGAACCGCTGCCGGTCGAACACCCGCTCTGGGAGGCCCCCGGCGTGTACTTCACCCCGCACGTGGCGGGCGGTTCGGCGGCCTTCTATCCGCGGGCCCGCGCCTTCATGGACGAGCAGCTGGCCCGGTGGGCGAAGGGCGAGGCGCTCGCCAACGTCGTGCGCCCCGGACGCTGATCGACCGCCGCCCCGCCCGGAGAGAGCCCTCCGGGTGGGACGGTCGCCTCGCGTGGCCGCGTGGCCGCGTGACCAGGGGGCGATGTTCGTCGCGGGTCTCCTCCCGTTCGTCGTACCCGAGGAGGAGACTGGCGGTATGCGTATCGCGGTGGTCCCCGACGGGGAGGGTGGAGGCCGGCTGAGGGAGCTCGACGGCGGTGCGCCGGTCGGCCCGGCCCGTCACGTGGACGACCTGGCGGCCGAGGTCGGCCGGATCGAGGGAGAGGCGGGGGAACCGCCGCGCTGGATCTGGGCGGCCACCGAGGACGTCTACCCGGAGCTGGTCCGGGCCGGGGTACGGGTGCGCCGTTGCCACGACGTCGAGCTCACCGAGGCCCTCCTGCTCGGGCACGCGGCCCGGCACGGCGAACCGCGCTCGCTGGGCGCGGCCTGGGCCCGGGCCCATGACCTCGCCGTCCCCGACGATCCCGTGCGACGGTCGGGAGAGGGGACGACGGCCCAGCCGACCCTGTTCGAGGCCGACCGTTCCACCCTGCCGCCCGGCACGGACCGGCTCGACGCGCTCATCGAGGTCCATCGTGGGCAACGCGAGCGTGTGGCGGAATCGCCCGCCCCCGCTCGGTTCTCGCTCCTCGTCGCGGTCGAGTCGGCCGGGGCGCTGGCGGCGGTGGAGATGAGTCACGACGGCCTTCCCTGGCGGCCCGACGTCCACGACCGGATCCTCACCGAGATCCTCGGCCCCCGGCCTCCCGCCGGGCAGCGCCCCCGTGTCCTGGCCGAACTGGCCGCTCGGATCGGCGAGGTGGTGGGGCACGAGGTCAACCCCGACTCGCCGGCCCAGGTGCTGAGGGCCATGGCCTGGGTGGGGCACCCGGTCGAGTCCACCCGATCCTGGGTGCTGGAGCGGATCGATCACCCGGTCGTCCCACTCCTGCTGAGGTACAAGGAACTCGCCCGACTCCATTCGGCCAACGGGTGGAGCTGGCTGGAGACCTGGGTCGAGGAGAGGCGCGACCCCGAACGCCCCGACGGGCCGAGAACGGGCCGGTTCCGTCCCGACTACGTCGTGGGCGGTGTCGTCTCGGGACGTTGGGCCACCCGGGGCGGCGGCGCCCTACAGATCCCCAAAGCGGTTCGGGGCGCGGTCCGGGCGGACCCGGGACGGCTCCTGATCCGCGCCGACGCCGGGCAGCTCGAACCGAGGGTCCTCGCGGCCGTCTCGGGGGACCGCGCCCTGGCGGAGGCCGCGGCGGAGGAGGACCTGTACGCCCGCCTGGCCGCGCACGTGGGGGACGACCGGGAACGCGCGAAGATCGGGATGCTCTCCGCCATGTACGGACAGACCTCGGGCGACGCCGCGCCGTTGCTGGCCACGATGCGGCGCCTGTACCCGAGGGCCCTGGGCTACGTGGACGCCGCGGCCCGGACCGGAGAGGGCGGCGGCATCGTCCGTTCCTGGCTCGGGCGGACCTCCCCCGCGCCGAGCGATTGGACGGCCACGATCGCGCGCGCGGACGGAGAGCGGCGACGTCGCGCCCACGGCCGCTTCACCCGGAACTTCGTCGTCCAGGCCACCGCGGCGGAGTGGGCCCTGGTGCTGCTGGCCTCACTACGTCAGGAGTCGCCATCGATGCCCGAGGGCTGCGGGATCGTCTTCTTCGTCCACGACGAGGTCGTCCTCCACGTTCCCGAGGAACTGGCGGAGGAGACGGTCCGGGCGATCCATCGGGCCGAGACCCTCACCCGTACGACCCTCTTCGGTGACACCCCGGTGCGCTTCCCCCTCGACATCTCGGTCACCGACTGTTACGCGAAGACCTGATCGGAGGCGAGAGCCCGATGCGTTCTCCCATCCGTCACCTGGACGAAAGGTAGACGTCCGATATCGGACGGCGTGGGATTCTTGAAAACGGGGCCGGGTGCGCTCATTCTGGGACGCGAACACTTCAACCGAGGGCCGTGTGCCGCAGCGCTTCCCCCGCGCGCCGCGGTCGCAGAAAGGGTGATCGACCCCCGTGCGGAACCGTCTCAGAACGTGTGCGGGCACCACGGCCGCCTTGGCGGTCGCCTTCACGGCCTTCGGGGCATCCCCGGCCCTGGCCGAACCCGTGATCGACGACAGGCCCCCACCGTCCCACCAGACCTCTCTCGACGATGGCGTGCCGAGTGGCTCCCAGCCCCGGATCGCCGCCGAGGCGAGTGAGTCGCCGGACGTCGCCGACGTCGACGAACTTCGCGGCGACACCTACGTGGCCCCCTATAAGGAGGCCCGTTCCGTCGAGTACTTCGCGGTCTCCGACGCACCCCTGCCCCGTGAGGCGGTCGACGAGGTCCGTCGGGTCTCCGGGGTGGAGAACGTCCTGACCGTCGACGCGGCCCGCGTCGCCCTCGACGGGGAGACCACCTCCGTGCTGGGGGTGAACCCCTCCACCTTCCGCAACCACGCACCTCGTCCCTCGGCCGAGTCCGACGAGGTCTGGCAGGGCGTCGCCGAAGGCCACATCGCCCTGTCCAAGGACGCGGGCACCGAGCGCGAGCTCGAGGTCGGCGGGGACGTCACCCTCGCAGGGGCCCACGGTCGGGTGCCCATGGAGGTGTGGACCCACGCCACCTCGGGTATCGCCGGGATCGACGCGCTGGTCTCCCGCGAGCGCGCACGCGAGCTCGGTATGCCCGAGGGCAACGCCCTGATCATCTCGGCGCCCGACGCCGACCTGTGGGAACTGCACGAGGCCTTGGGCGAGGCCCTCGGCGAGGACACCCAGCTCCAGCTCGTGGCGGACGCCCCCGAGCCGCTGGAGGACGGCGACGTCGTGCCGCCCAGCGTGATCGAGCAGGTCATCGCCAAGGCGGAGAGCCAGCTGGGCGTGCCCTACGTGTGGGGCGGCACCACCCCGAACGTGGGCTTCGACTGCTCGGGGCTGCTCCAGTGGGCCTTCGCCGAGGCGGGCGTGAGCATTCCGCGGGTCACCCACGACCAGTGGAACGCGGGCCCCCGGGTGGAGTGGGACGACCTTCGGCGGGGAGACCTCATCTTCTGGCGCTCGGACCCGACGGCGCCCGACTACATCTCGCACGTGGCCATCTACCTCGGCGACGGCCAGATGCTGGAGGCCCCGAGGACCGGCCTGGACGTCCGGGTCACCCCGGTCCGGACCGAGAACTACGCGGGCGCGGTGCGCGTCCAGACCTGACCGGGTGGAACGGAGACGGGCCGCGGTGTCACCTTCCGGTGGCACCGCGGCCCGTCTTCTCCTTGTCCGAACAACCGCCGGGAGGGGAAGGCAGGCCTCGGTCAGGAGGGGAGACAGGGTCACCGCTGAGGGAGGGGGAGACAGCGGTCGTCAACCCTGTGTTGGTGGTATGGAGTTGTGAGGGCGCACCACGATCGGCGATCGCCGGGGGCGCCTTGGCACAGGGTCTAGGTAAGCAGTGACCGGACGATTTGGCAAGAGGTCCGACCAAGGCGCGCACGGCGCCTCAAGTCACCCCAAAGCACCGTTCCTCCCGGGCACGACCGACGTGGAACGCGGTCCTCGGCGAGACGCCGGGAGAGGCCCGGCGGGGGAGCACCGGGCCTCATGGCTCACCGGCCGGCGGCGTACCCCTGCATCACGCGCGCGTCGGCGGCGGCGCGCAGTTCACCGGTCTCGGGGTCGCGGGCCACGGCGGCCAGACGACCCAGGGACCAGGGGGCGGCGACCTGGACGCGGTGGCCGCGTCGACGGAGCTCCTCGATGTTCTCCTCGCCGACGCCGGGCTCGACGGTCAGGTCCCCGGGGATCGTCTCGCGCGGGTGGAAGGAGCTGGCGAAGGCGTTGGTGTGGAACATCGGGGTGTCCAGGACCTCCTGGAGGTCGTCCACCCCGTTGAGCACGCGCAGCAGCGCGGTGGTCGTCCACTGGTCCTGCTGGTCGCCGCCGGGGGTGCCGATGGCCAGGACCGCCTGACCGTCCTCGCGCGTGACCAGGGTGGGCGACAGGGTGGTCCGAGGCCGCTTCCTCGGGGCGAGGGAGTTGGGCGAGGCCGGGTCCAGCCAGAACATCTGGGCGCGGGTACCGAGCGGGAAGCCGAGCTCGGGGATGACCGGGGAGCTGCTGAGCCAGCCGCCGCTCGGGGTCGCCGACACCATGTTGCCGTCGGCGTCCACGACGTCCACGTGGCAGGTGTCGCCGCGGTGGTCGGTGGGCGAGCCGATGGCCGCGTTGCGCACGGTGGGCTCGCCGGTGGTGCGGTCCCCGGGGGTCTCGTCGGCCAGGTACAGCGGCGCGTCGAAGGGCGGACGGCCGTCGGGGGAGCCCGCACGCGGGTCGAGAAGGCTGCGTTCCCGGTCGACCAGACGGGCGCGCTCCTCGGCGTACCCGGAGCTCAACAGCCCGTCGATCGGGACGTCGACGAAGTCGGGGTCGCCGTACCAGCCCTCACGGTCGGCGAAGGCGAGCTTGGCGACCTCGGTGACCCCGTGCACGAAGTCGACACCGACCCCCTCGCGTACGTCGGATCCGAGGCCGAGGACCTCGGCCATGCGGAGCTGCTGGAGCATCGTGGGGCCCTGACCCCAAGGGCCGGTCTTGTGCACGGTGTGGTGGCCATAGGTCACGGAGGCCGGGTCCTCGTAGGACGCGCTCCAGTCGGCCATGTCCGCCGCGGTCAGCAGGGCCCGTTCGGGTTCTCCGCGGCCGTTGACGACGGGCTTGGCGAGGAAGGCGCCGACGGCCTCGGCCACGAACCCCTGGGACCAGGCGCGGCGGGCCGCGTCGATCTGTGCCTCGCGGTCGCCGCCGGCGGCCTCGGCCTCGGCGACGATCCGCCGGTAGGTGGCGGCGAGCAGGGGGTTGTTCAGGCGGGATCCGGCGGTGGGGAGGACGCCGTGCGGCAGGTAGACGGAGGCGGATCCGGTCCAGTGTTCGGAGAAGACCGGGCGGAGGTTCTCGATCGCCGCGGCGATCCGGGGGAGGACGGGGTAGCCGCGCTCGGCCAGGCCGATGGCGTGGTCGAGGACCTGGCGGACGCTCATGGTGCCGTGGTCGCGGAGCAGGAGCATCCAGGCGTCGAAGGAGCCGGGGACGGTGGCGGCCAGAACACCGCTGCCGGGGATGCGGTCCCGGCCGGCGAAGGCCTCGATGGTCGCGGCGGCGGGGGAGACGCCCTGGCCGCAGAGTACGCGGGGGGCACGGCCGGCCGCCTGGAAGATGATCGGGACCTCACCGCCCGGGCCGTTCAGGTGGGGTTCGACGATCTGGAGGGTGAAGCCCGCGGCGACGGCCGCGTCGAAGGCGTTGCCGCCGCGTTCGAGGACGGACATGCCGGTGGCGCTGGCCAGCCAGTGGGTGGAGGCGATCATGCCGAAGTCGCCGCGGAGTTGGGGTCGTGTGGTGAAACCGGACATGGACTCGTCCTCCTGTGGGATGGGGGATGGCCGGACCATCGGTGCGGGGCGTGCCGATCGGACGAGGGTGACGGTACAGCATGAGTTCTGGTGAATTGAGGGCGAATGGGAGGTTCTGGGGGGAGGGGCGGGGAGCGGACGAAGAGAACCCGGGGCCGGCGGGTACGCGCCGACCCCGGGCCGATCGATCGGACGGGAGATCGCTCCCTCCGTCCTAGCGGGTCGTACCCGGAAGGCTCCAGGGCAGTGAGTCCAGGAGTTCGTTCCACTCGGCCGCGCCGATCGGGTCGATGACGAGCTCGGGGCTCTCCTGCTCCGCGCTCTCCCGGGTCGTGGTCTCGGTGCCATCGGCGGTGTCCGTCGCTTCGGGGGCGACCTCCTCGACGGGCGCCTCGGCCGGGGCCTCCTCGGTGGTCTCCTCCGAGCCGAAGGCCACCTCCTCCGCGTCGCGGATCATCCCGGCGATCAGGTCGGAGACCTGGTCGAGCACGCCCTCGACCTCCTCGTCCCGAAGCGAGAACCGCTGGGCGCAGTCGTCGGTCGCGGCGGCCTTGTCGCCCTCGTCGCCGTAGTACCAGACGGTGGCGAGCAGACGGTCGCGCCCGGTGTCGTCCAAGGGCTTCGCGGCCAACGCCTCGTCGAGGTACCGCTCGGCGGTGGGGGTCATCCTGGATCGGTCGAGTCGGCTCTCCCCGGTGTCGAGGTCGACGAAGCGTTCGATCAGGCAGGTCTTCACCTCACGGGAGGTGACGCCTTCGGGGAGCCCGACGCCCTCGGAGACGCTCTCCTCGGCCGGGGTCTCGGGGGCCGTCACCTCGGTGGCCCCCTCCTGGGCGGGCGCCTCTTCGGCGACCTCCTCGGTGGGTGCCTCGGCCTGGCCCTCCTCGGCGGCGGTCTCCTCGGCGGGGGCCTGCTCGGTGGGGGTCTCCTCCTTCACCGCCTCCTCGGCGGGGGTCTCGACCTCCCCCTGACCGGAGGCGGGCCCGGCCGGGGTCTCCTGAGCGGCGGTCTCCTCGGCGGGGGTCTCCTCCACCGGCACCTCCTCGGACACGGCCTCCGCGGCGGCCTCCTCGGTCACGGGTTCCACGGCGACGGTCTCGGCCGCGGGTTCCTCGGTCGTCGCGGGCACGTTCTCGATCGCGGCGCCGTCGTCCAACGGGGCGACCGCCTCGGCCATCCGCAGCAGTTCGGCCCGATCCCACAGTTCGGGGCGCAGATGCGTGGTGACGGCGATGCCCGGCTCCTCGACCCAGAAGAGGTCGCCGGTCCCCTCGGACAGATAGGCCCCGCTCGGGAACGTCTCGCTCTCGGGGAGCGCCTCCAACGAGTCCTTGGACAGGTGGCTGTAGCGGCTCTCCCGGAGGTCCTCCAGGTCCTGGACGCGTTCGGAGCGCAGGATCCCGACCCGGGCGTAGAGCTGGTCGGGGCCTCGGACCCACGAGACACGTGACTCCCGGTCCCCGTGACGGTCCGTCGTGGACGTGGCGTTGATGCCGTAGTCGCCCAGTTCCGGGGGAAGGTAGCCGATCTCGTACCCGTCGATGCTGTACGAGGACGTCCCCTGTTCGATCATCGGCCAGGCGAACGCCTGGGCGTCCCTGTCGTCCGCCGCCGCCGTTCCGGCGAGGCCGACCAGACCCGAGGTCGAGATCGCGGCGGCGCCGAGGAGCGCGACCCACCTCTTGTGGTGCTTGCGCATGCGTGTTCCTTCCCATCGACTACTGCTAGTGATTTTTTCAAGACCCTCCGTGTTTACCGAAGGGCTTGTAGTCAAAAATCGGACATGAAGTAGCCAAAGGCATACATAGGGTGAGATTCGTCGGTCATGGTGGTTTCGGCCACCAGAAGATGGGCGGCGGATCACCGACTGCTCCGCGCACGGTCACCGACAGGTCACCGGGCGCGCTCACCCTGAAGGGTGCAGTCGGCCAGTCCACGCGAATATGGGAGGCCCGGTGCACCAGCGCATCGGTTTCATCGTCGGAGTCACAACACTCTCGTTGTCCGTTCTCGCGAGCCCCGCTCTCGCGACCACGTCCGCTCTCGCTCCGCAGGAACGTGAGACGACCACACCGACCACCACCGGTTCGGCCGGCCCCGGGGCGCAGCGCGTCGGACTCGACTCCGAGACCTCGTCCCGCCCGATCATCGCCGTCGCCCACCGGGGGGCCTCGGGCACCGCGCCCGAGAACACCCTCGCGGCCATCGACGAGGCCGACCGACTCGGCGCGGAGACCGTCGAGGTCGACGTCCAGCTCACCGCGGACGACGAGCTCGTCATCATGCACGACACCACGCTCGAACGCACCACCGACGTCGCCGAGGTCTTCCCCGGCCGGGCGCCCTACGACGTCGGCGACTTCACGATGGAGGAGATCCGCCGCCTCGACGCCGGAAGTTCCTTCGGGCCCGAGTACACGGGCGAACCGGTCCCCGACCTGCGCGAGGTCCTGGACCGCCTCCAGGAACACGAGATGAACCTGCTCCTGGAGATCAAGGCCCCCGAGCTCTACCCCGGGATCGAGAAGCGGATCGCGGACGAACTGGCGCGGAGCCCCTACTGGCTGATGCCCGACTCGCCCGACGAGCCGCACCGCCTCGTGGTGCAGAGCTTCGACTGGGAGTCCACCGAGCTGTCGCAGGAGCTGCTGCCCTCCGTTCCGCACGGTCTGCTCGGCCTGGTCCCCGTGGACCGGATCGAGGAGCACTCCTGGGCCCGCATGATCAACCCCTCCTACAAGGACGTCGACGCCGACTACGTGTCCGCCGTCCACGAGGCGGGCCTGGAGATCATGCCGTACACGATCAACGACCCCGAGCAGATGCGCCGGACCCTGGAGACCGGGGTCGACGGGTTCATCACCGACTTCCCCGCCGTGGGCCGGGACGTCATCGACGAGTTCCTCGCCGAGCGTGAGCGGTCGACGGAGGACGACCAGGGGCAGGACGAGAACGACGACGATCAGGGGCAGGACGAGGACTAGCCGCTCCTTCCGCCCCGGTCGTGGGGCGAGGATCGATCCGGTGGCCCCGGTCTCCGACGGCTCTCGACGTCGGTGCGATGATCGGTGCCGGAACGAACCTCAGCACCCGGTTCCGGAGGAGCCCGAACGGCACCTTCCGGAACCGGGCCGGCCAGGAAGCGGAGACCACGTGAGCGACCGGCTGTCCGTCCCCGAGGAGTACATCGACCGGCACACCAAGGGCCTGTGGTGGCCGAGGGATCCCATCACCCTCGACGAGTTCGCCTCTCGTCGGGATCATCTGTTCACCGGGCCGTTCACCTGGCCGCTCATGGTGTTGCGCGCCTCGGACCTGGACCGCAACCTCTCCGCGCTCTCCGACTTCTCCCGGGAGCGCGGTCTGCTGTTCGCCCCGCACGGCAAGACCGCGATGTCGCCGGTCATCACCCGGCGTCAGATCGAGGCGGGGGCCTGGGGGATCACCGCGGCCACCGCGGGCCAGGCACTGGCCTTCCGCGGCTTCGGGGTGAGTCGGATCCTGGTCGCCAACGAGCTGCTCGACCCCAAGGCCTTGAGCTGGGCGGTCGCCGAGCTCGACGCCGATCCCGACTTCGAGTTCCTCTTCTACGTCGACTCCTCGGAGGGCGTCGCGATCGCCTCGGAGGCCTCGGCGCCCGGCGGAGTCACGCGCGAGAACGGCCGCCCGCTCCGGGTGCTGGTCGAACGGGGGACCCCCGGCGGCCGTACGGGGCGACGGACACGCGAGGGCGTACTGTCGATCGCCCGCGAGGTCGTGAACGCGCCGGGACTGGAGCTCGCCGGGGTCGCGGGCTACGAGGGACAGCTCGGCGACGCCGAGGGCGTGCGGGGATTCCTGGACGATCTCCTCGAAGACGCGTCGGCCCTGGCCGGGGAGCACGGTCTGGAACGGCCGGTGCTCTCCGTCGGCGGCAGCGCCTGGTTCGACCTGGTCGCCGACGCCCTGGGCGGCCGCGAGGACGTGGTCCCGATCCTGCGCAGTGGCGCCTACGTCGCCCACGACGACGGGCTCTACCGGCGCACGACCCCCTACAACCGTCTTCCCGAGGGTCCGGAGGCCCTCGCCGGCGCCCTCGAACTGTGGGCGCAGATCACCTCGGTCCCGGAGGAGGGCCTGGCGATCGCCGGGATGGGCCGCCGCGAGGCCAACCACGACCAGGGGTATCCGATCCCCCGGGTGGTACGCCGCGTGGACGGGGAGACCGTGCCGGCGGAGGGGATCGAGGTGGTCGGGCTCAACGACCACCACGCCTACCTCGAGGTGTCCTCCGGTACCACCCTGCGCCCGGGGGATCTGGTCTCCTTCGGGATCTCCCACCCGTGCACGGCCTTCGACCGTTGGCGGATCATCCCGGTCGTCGATGACGAGGACCGGGTGGTCGACGTCATCGCCACCTACTTCTGAGCCTCCCGCGGCCGAAGGCGGGGGCGGTGCGCTCGCACCGCCCCCGCGCGGGCTCAGGCCCGGTCGTGGCCCTGCTCGGGCGCCTCACCGTCGGGGGAGTAGCCCCAGCCGTACACACCGGGACGGGTGTGCCAGGGACGAGGACCGTCCAGGGGGCGGTACTCCACCCCCGCCGCGTCCAGGCGGCGCAGGTGTTCCCGAAGGCGCGGTTCGAAGGCGGCGTAGTCGCGTTCGTGGGAGGACCACACCTTCTCCGAGAAGGCGGTCAGCCGCGGGAAGACCATGTAGTCGAGCCGGCGCGCGTTGTCGACGTGCTCGCTCCACAGGTTCATCTGGGCGCCCAGCACGTGCTCGGTCTCCTCCTCGGTGAGACCGGACGGGACGATCCCGGAGTCGTACACGTCCTCCACCCGGAGCAGGGTGCCCACGGGGACGGGCTCGTCGGGGCTCTCGGACTGCTTGTAGTCCAGGTAGGACGTGGCGGTGGGGGCCATGATCACGTCGTGGCCGGCGCGCGCGGCGTCGATCCCGCCCTCCTCGCCCCGCCAGGACATCACCGTGGCGCCCGGGGCCAGACCGCCCTCGAGGATCTCGTCCCAGCCGAGCAGACGCCGGCCCCGGGCGGTCAGGTGGTCGTCCAACTGTCGGATGAACCAGCTCTGGAGCTCGTCCTCGTCGGCGAGGCCCTCGTCCCGGATCCTCTTCTGCGCCGACTCGCTGTTCTTCCACTGGGTCTTGGGGCACTCGTCCCCGCCCACGTGCACGTAGGTGCTGGGGAACAGCTCGATGAGCTCGTCGAAGACGTTCTTGTAGAACTCCAGCACGTTGTCGGTGACCGCCAGCACCTCCTCGAAGATGCCCCACTGCGTGCCGACCGGGATCTCTCCGACCTCGCCCAGTTCGGGGTAGGCGTGGATGGCGGCCTGGGAGTGCCCGGGCACGTCGATCTCCGGGACGACCGTGACGTGGCGGGCGTCGGCGTAGGCCACGATCTCGCGGATGTCGTCCTGGGTGAGGAAACCGCCGTGCGGTCGACCGTCGAACACGGGGGGCTTGGAGGTGCCGACCTGGCTCTCGGTCCGCCAGGAGCCCACCTCGGTCAGGCGGGGGTAGCGACGGATCTCGATCCGCCATCCCTGGTCGTCGGTCAGGTGCAGGTGCAGCACGTTGAGCTTGTGCAGGGCCAGCAGGTCGATGAAGCGCAGGATCTCGCGCTTGGGCTGGAAGTGCCGGGCGATGTCCAGCATGGCCCCGCGCCATCGGAATCGGGGGGCGTCGGTGATGTGCACCGCGGGGAGTCGCCAGACGGTCTCCTCGCCCAAGGGCGCGTCACGGTAGGCGTCGACGGGGAGGAGCTGGCGCAGGGTCTGGGCTCCGTAGAAGACACCGGCGGGGTCGTTGCCGACGATGATGGCGCCCTCCCCGTCGACGATCAGACGGTAGCCCTCACGGCCGAGGCCCGCGGTCGGATCGACGCTCAACCGGATCCGGGCGTCCTCCTCATCGCCGACGTTCAGGGGCAGACCGGTCGCGGCGCCGAGCTCGCGCCGGAGCCAGGAGAGGGTGCCCTTGGCCTCGTTGTCGGCCGAGAGACGGGTGGTGGCGGTGAGCACCAGCCCCTCCTCTCCTTCCGTCCTGATCTCGCGGGGGAGAGGGACCAGGGACATGGGTGAGGTGCGGGGGTTGTCAGACATGGAGTACTGCTCCTATCCGGTCTAGACCAATACCGGACATAGTGTCACGCTCGCCGAACGAGGCACAGCCCCACCGTCTAACGGTCGTGAGGGTCCCTTTTTTAGGGCTACCCAATACCTACTTTTGACCCCGAAAGGCTCTTAACGCACCGGCTTTTGCGGGAGACGTAGGGACAGAGGACCGATGTCGGCGTCGCCGAAACGCGATCGCGCGCCGAACGCCCTCGCCCGGTGGTCGGGTCTACCCCTCTCTCCGAGGTGGGGGTGACACGACCGAGGAGACGGGGGCTGACGTTATCGCCTGCTCACGGCCCCGACCGTACTGTTCTGGCCATACCCGTTCTCCTGTCGGACACGGGCGCGACCGAGTGGTGGGGGTACCGGGGATGCGGGGAACGCGGGAGACCGTTCCGAGCGGGGCGGGACGGTGGCGCTGATGGTGTGGTCCGTGCTCATCGCCATGGTGGGCGCCTTCAGTCTGGCGTTGGGTTCGGCCCTCCAGGAACGCGACGCCGTCCGGGCTCCGGGGGAACAGGTGGCCCGCGCGGGTTTCCTCCTCCACCTGTTGCGCCAACCGCGCTGGCTCGTGGGGACCGGGGCCGCCGCGCTGGGCGCCTCTCTGCACCTGGTGGCGCTCAGTGGAGCCCCGCTCACCATCATCCAGCCCATCGGGGTCACCGGCCTACTGTTCGCCATCGTGCTGTCGGCGTTCTTCAACCGTCAGCGTGTCCGCGTCTCGCAGATCGTCGCGGGCGTGGCGGTGATGGTCGGCCTGGCCGGTGTGCTGTCGCTGTTCCCGCACAGCTCCCGGCCCCCCGTCATGTCGACGGGGACCGGTCTGGCGCTGGCCGGCACCATCATCGCCTTCGGGGCGATCGTCTACCTCACCGCCCGTTGGATGCCCAGCGGGGCCCGGGCGCTCGCCCTGGCCCTGGCGGGTGGCGCCGCGCTCGGAACGACCTCGGGCCTGGCCCGGGTGATCACCGCCGGGGCCGTGACCGATCCGCTGCGGCTGTTCGACTGGCTCACCCTGATGGCCGTGGTGACCGCGGTCTTCGGCGCCCTGCTCCTACAGAACGCCTACCGGACCGGCCACTTCGCCGCCGCCTACGCGACCCTGCTCATCGCCGACCCGGTGGTCGGGGTGGGGATCGGGGCCCTCCTACTCGGAGAAGGGGTGCCCGGAACGCTCGCCGCCCAGGTCGGAGCCGGGATCTTCGCGCTCACGGCGATCCTGGGGACGGTGAGCCTGGCCCGTTCCCGACATCGCAACCCGGAGGCACCGGGGCGCGCGACCACCACCGTCACCAGGCGGCACCGACCGCGGTGACCCCCGACCGAACGTCAGGACCACGTCGTACGAAGGAGTGCCCGTCATGGCCCAGTCCGCCCGTCCTCTGAACGTGCTCATCGCCTCGGACACCTACCCGCCCGACGTCAACGGCGCCGGATACTTCACCCACCGTCTCGCCGAGGGTCTGGCCGAGCGAGGGCACCACGTCCACGTACTCTGCCCCTCGGACGAGGGGGACCCCTACGTGACGGTGAACGGGGCGGTCACCGAGCACCGGCTGCGTTCGGCCCCGATCCCCTTCCAACAGCACATGAGAGCGGCCCTGCCGTTGGGCATGGGCGGTCACATCACCCGTCTCCTCGGTCGGCTGGACCCCGACGTCGTCCACACCCAGAGCCATTTCACGCTCAGCCGTTCGGCGCTGCGTCGGGCCCGCGCGGTGGGGATCCCGGTCCTGCTGACCAACCACTTCATGCCGGACAACCTGTACGCGCACGCCCGGGTGCCGCGGCCGATGCAGCGGGTCGCGGGCGCGGCGGCCTGGCGGGACATGGTCCGGGTGGCGGCCGAGGCCGACCACGTGACCACGCCGACCCCGCGCGCCGCCGAGCTTCTGAGGGAGAAGGGGTACGCGCGGGAGGTCGAGGCGATCTCGTGCGGGATCGACCTGGAACGTTTCCATCCCCGACCCCGCGATCGTGCTCGCGCGCGGCTCCGTTTCGGTCTTCCCGACCGTGACACGGTGGTCTTCGTCGGCCGCCTGGACGAGGAGAAGCGGATCGGCGACACCGTTCGCGCGTTGGCGAGGATCGTTCCGGAGCGCGACGCGCAGTTGGTCCTGGCCGGGACGGGGCAGTGCGAGGAGGAGTTGCGCGCGCTCGCGGCCGGTCTCGGCGTGGGGGACAGGGTGTTCTTCCTGGGCTTCGTGCCCGACGAGGATCTGCCGTTGGTGTACGCGGCGGCGGACGCGTTCGCGATCGCGGGCGTGGCCGAACTACAGAGCATCGCCACGTTGGAGGCGATGTCGACGGGGCTGCCGGTGGTGGCCGCCGACGCGATGGCGTTGCCGCATCTGGTGGAGGAGGGGCGCAACGGCTTCCTCTTCCCGCCGGGCGACGACGCGCTGTTGGCGGAACGGCTGGCCACGGTGCTCGGTCCGGAGCGATCGAGGTTCGGGGCGGCCAGTCGGGAGATGGCCCTGGGCCACGATCACCGGCGTTCTCTCGAACGCTTCGAGCGGGTCTACGAGAGCCTGAGGGGACGGGGGACGCTCCGGGCGTCCTCACACCGTTCTCTGGTCGCCTGAAAGCGGTGAATTCCCAAGAAAGTGGACAAAAGCGCCTTAGGCCACTTTCCGTATTCTTTGCGTAGCCATCGGTGATCTTGGGGCACATCGGGAAACACACAGGTTGTGTGGTTCGAAGGCATCAGTGGACAGGTAGGCCTCGGCCGGAGCGCCGCGGGCGTGAACGCGACCGAGGGTCTCGACGAGCGGCTGCACAGCGCCGAACGCGAGGCGGGTTCCCACGAGCGTGACATGTCGTCGTTCGAGCGCGAACGCATCGACCTGGAGCATCGGGTGAGCCGGATGGAGGCCGAACTGGAGTCCCTGCGCAAACGAAGACTGGAAGTCTACGCGCGTTGGTGGAACGCCCGTGACGATCGCGATCGGGCCCGCCACGTCTGTCGTCGACTTCGCAAGAAGATCGACAAGGCGCGCAAACGGGGAGGCGGGGAATGAGGGCGCCGTGCTCGGCGCCCGTCCTCGATCCCGATCGTCGAACGTGACACGTCCGCCGAGACGCGTCGCGTTCGATGTCGTGCGCCCTCGTCCTCAGTAGGGGAGCTCCTCCCCGGAGGGTAGAGGGTCGATCTCCCCCTCCACATCGCGCGCCGCCTGCCTGAGCGCCTCCAGGGTCACCCGTACCGAGGGGCGACGCAGGGAGGCCGGCCGCAGCACCGCGTACAGGTGCCGGACCGGAGGCGAGGGCAGCCGACGGTAGACCAGCCCCGCCGGCGCGCCCACCATCGCCAACGCCGGGACCGCGGCGATCCCGATCCCGTTCGAGACCAGACTCAGGATCGTGCCCAGTCCCTCGAACTCCCATGTGGCCGCGGGCAGCCCGCCGACCTCGGAGAACAGGGAGTCCGTGCCGTACCGGGAGCGCTCTCCCGCCGGGGCCACGATCCACGATTCCCCCAACAGCCGGTCCAGCACCAAGGGCACGTCCGGGTCGGCCAGCCTGTGGTCCTCCGGGACCGCCAGCACCATCGGGTCCCGCAACAGGTGGACGTGGCGCAGCCCGCTGTCGGGCCCCCGTCCCGGGTCCTGTCCGGTCCAATCGTCGATGATCGCGATGTCGACCTCGCGTGAACGCACCTTCTGGGTGCCGGTGGCCAGAAGGGTCTGACGCAGGATGAGCTGCATGCCCTCGTGTCGGCGAAGCGGGGGAGCCAGCCGGGGGGCGAAGGCCACCGCGGCGGTCGGGAAGGCGGTGACGGTCACCACGCCCAGGGCGATGTCCGCCTGTTCGGCGAGGACGGATTCGGTCGCCTCCACCAAGGCCAGGATCTCCTCCGCCTGGGTGACCAGCAACCGCCCGGCGTCGGTCAGTTCGGCCCCTCTCGGGGAGCGGTCCAAGAGCGCGACCCCCGTCTCCCGTTCGAGTGTGGCCAACTGCTGGGAGACGGCCGAAGGCGTGTATCCGAGGGCGTTCGCGGTCGCGACGATGGTGCCTCGAACGCTGAACTCACGGAGCAATTGGAGGCGACGGAGATCGAGCATAAGGACATCTTATGCTCAGCATCGAAAAGACTCGCTTGTACTGATGGAGATTCCGGGGGAGGGTGAGGGTCAAAGGTCGTCCGCCCAGCGGATCACCGGTTCGAACAGGGGCTCAGCGCCTTAATCGATCAGTCGGAGATGAGTCGTCCATGACCGTCACTGTGTCCGCCACCCTCGCCGTCAACGAAGCTCTCAACGACAAGCGCCGCCAGGGGGTGCGTGTTCTGCCGCTCGGCTTCGGGGAGGCCGGGTTGCCGGTGCACCCGGTCATGCGAGACCGCCTCTCCGCCGGAAACGGGGCCAACGCCTACGGTCCCGTCGCCGGATCGGCCGCCCTGCGCGAGGCCGCCGCCGGTTACTGGGAACGTCGGGGACTCCCGACCGACCCCGGCATGGTCATCGCCGGTCCCGGAAGCAAGCCCCTGCTCTACAGCCTCCTGCTGGAGATCGGTGGGGACACCGCCATCGCCGCGCCCAGTTGGGTCAGCTACGCCGCGCAGAGCCGCCTGGTGGGACAGCGCCCCATCATGGTCCCGACCGCCACCGGCCAGGGCGGCGTACCCCAGCCCGACCTCCTGCACGCCGCCGTCACCGACGCCCGTGAGCAGGGACGTACGGTCAACGCCGTCGTCGTCACCGTCCCGGACAACCCGACCGGCACCGTCGCCTCGGCCGAGACCGTCCGCCGCCTCGCCGAGGTCGCCCGCGAACTCGATCTCGTCATCATCTCCGACGAGATCTACCGCGACCTGGTCCACCTCGGCCCCGAGGGCGAGGACCGCGTCGTCGTGCACAGCCCCGCGGAGTACGCGCCCGAGCGCACCGTCATCTCCAGCGGCCTGAGCAAGAACCTGGCCCTGGGCGGCTGGCGGATCGGCGTCCTGCGCCTGCCGGACTCCGAGATCGGCCACCGTCTGCGCGGGGGCCTGCTCGGGGTGGCCAGCGAGATCTGGTCGAGCCCCGCGGCCCCCGTCCAAGAGGCCGCGTCGTACGCCTTCACCGAGCCGGACGAACTCGTCGACCACATCGACCGCAGCCGCCGCCTGCACGGCATCGTGGCCCGCGCCGTCACCGACGTCTTCACCCGGGCCGGTGCCACGGTCGCCGCGCCGACCGCCGCCTTCTACCTCTACCCGGACTTCGAGCCTCTCCGCGAGCGTCTCGCGGAGCTGCACGGCGTGACCACCGGCCCCGGGCTCACGGGCCTGCTGCTGGAGCGGTACGGCATGGGCGTCCTGCCCGCGGTCGAGTTCGGAGAGAGCACCGACGCCCTGCGCATGCGGGTCGCCACCAGCCTTCTCTACGGCGAGTCCGAGGAGCGTCGTTACGCGGCCCTGTCCGCGCGTGACCCACTGGCCCTGCCGTGGGTCCGCGCCCACCTGACCCGCCTGTCCGAGGTGCTCGACTCGGTGCTCTCCGAGAGCCCGAAGCACGCCTCCACCGTCATCCCGGTCCGCCGCGAGGTGGCCCGGGCCTGAAGCGATCCGGTCGGTCTCCGACCGGTTCGTGGATGTGCCGCCGCGTTTTAAGGGGGCGCGGCGGCAACCCCGAACGGGTCCCTCCCCATATCTCTCCCGGGGAGGGGCCCGTTTCGTCGTTCTCGAGCGGTCAGGGTTCCCTGTGCGAGGGGAGCGGCTCTCCGGCCAGTTCACGGCTGGGGGCGATCACCGACCTGTAGTGCTCGATCAGCTCCTCGTTGATCGTCTCCCATGTCCGGTGGGCGACCGAGGGACGTGCCGCGGCGGCCATGGACGCCCGCACCGTCCGGTTGTGCGCCAGTCGGCCCACCGCCACCCTCAACTCCCGTACCGAGTCGGGCGCGTACAACAGCCCGTTGAGCCCGTCGGTCACCAGATCCAGCGGCCCGCCGGTGGCGGGGGCGACCACGGGCACCCCTGAGGCCAGGGCCTCCTGGACCGTCTGGCAGAACGTCTCGTCGGCCCCGGTGTGCACGAACACGTCCAGGGCCGCGTACAGACGCGAGAGGTCGTCTCCGGTGCGTCGTCCGGTGAACACCGCGTCCGGCAGGAGACGGCGCAGCCGGGGGAGGTCGGGGCCCTCCCCGACCACGACCAGGCGGATACCGCGCAGTCGGGCGACGTGGGCGAGCAGCTCCACCCGTTTGTCCTTGGACAGACGACCGACGTATCCCACGAGCGTCCGTCCGTCCGGGGAGAGCCTGCGGCGCAATTCCTCGGAACGGTGACCGGGGGAGAAGCGCACGGTGTCCACCCCGCGTCGCCACAGTGCCAGCCGGGGGAAGGAACGCGCGGAGAGGGCCTCCATCGTGGCGGAGGAGGGGACCAGGGTGCGGTCCACCGCAGAGTGGGTCCTGTGCAACAACGACCAGAGGCCGCCGGTCCAGGGCAGCCCGTAGCGGCCGGCGAAACCGGCCAGGTCGGTCTGGAAGACGCCGACGGTCGGCAGCGCCCAGCGGCGGGCCACCTCCACGGCGGTGGCGCCGAAGACGGTGGGGGAGGCCAGGTGCACCACGTCGGGGCCGAAGGAGCGCAGGGCCGCGGTCATCGTGCGGAGGAAGGGCAGCCCGACCGCGAAGTCGCGGTAGACGGGCAGGGGGACGGCGGGCATACGCACGACGGGGAGACCCGCGTACGAGGACGGTCCGCGGCCGGGCGCCAGGATGACGGCCCGGTGGCCTCGGGCGGACAGATGCTCGGCCACACGGCACACGGAGTTGGTGACCCCGTTGACCTGGGGGAGGAAGGATTCGGTCACGATGGCCACCCTCAGGGGACGGCCGTGATCGGTGGTCGGGGGGAGGACGGTGAGCGGGGTGGTGGGGGACATGCGAACGGGCTCCCAACGCCGGGTTCTCGCTGTCCACGACGCTAGGCTCGGCGGGTGAACCGGGGACGCTTCCCGGACGAACCCGGTCCGAAGGCGGGGCGTGGGTTCGACGAGCAGGGGGTGACGTGGCCGGTACGGGCGGTCGTCCTCCGTATGACCCCGCACATCGCTATCATCACTTTATGTAGTCAAAAGAACGCTCTAGGGAGTTGATCGGTGACCCTCCAGGAATGGACGGAACTGGTACGCGAGGAACTCGGCGCGGCCGGAGGCGAGCCGCTCTACAAGGCCGACGTCGACCGTGTCCTCGACCTCGCGCGGGACGCGGCGCACTCCGTGGCACGCCCGGCCGCGCCGCTCACGACCTACCTGCTCGGTGTGGCCGTAGGTCGAGGCGTCGACCCCGAGGTCGCCGCGGACGCGCTCACACGTCTGGCGTTGGAGCAGGTCGAGGGCGGAAAGGACTGAACGGGACAAGACGGCGGGAGTCGGGATCGACGCGACGCAACGTTCATGTGGAACACATGTGACGTGTTCGTTACGCGTCGGTGCCATTCTGTGCCGATATCGCGCAGCGCTCGCCAGTGCCGACGTGACCACGAGAGCGTCGGTTCCCCCGCTTCGTCGCCGGTCCTCTCGACCCCGCACACTCACCGAAAGGGAGCTCCCCTGTGGACCAACTCCTTGAGATGGCCGATCTCGTCAGCGGCATCATCTGGGGACCCTTCGTCCTCATCCCGCTGCTGCTGGGGGTCGGTGTCTTCCTCACCGTCCGGCTGGGACTCATCCAGCTCATCCGCCTCCCGCACGCGATGTGGTTGGCCTTCGTCCGCCGTAAGGAGGACGCGTCCGTCGAGGGCGACATCTCGCACTACCAGGCCCTGAGCACCGCCCTGGCCGCCACCGTCGGCGTCGGCAACATCGCGGGCGCGGCGTTGGCCATCGGTATCGGCGGCCCGGGGTCCCTGTTCTGGATGTGGGTCATCGGCATCTTCGGGATGGCGACCAAGTACAGCGAGGCCCTCCTGGGGGTGAAGTACCGTCGCGCCGACGCCAAGGGCGAACAGAGCGGCGGTCCGATGTACTACCTCAAGTACGGCATCAAGGGCGGCCTCGGCGCCACCCTCGGGGTGGCGTTCGCGGTCTTCGGCGCCATCGCCGCCTTCGGCATCGGCAACGGCACCCAGGCCAACACCCTGACCCAGCAGGTCACCAGCGTGACCCCGCTGCCGGCCTGGCTCGTCGGTCTGCTCCTCATGATCATCGCCGGTTCCGTCATCCTCGGCGGGATCAAGAGCATCGGCCGGGTCGCCTCCGCGCTCGTGCCGATCATGATCATCGGCTACGTGGGCATCTGCCTGATCGTGCTCGCGGTGAACTGGGCCGCCCTGCTGCCCGCGCTCCAGCTGGTCTTCTCCGACGCCTTCACCGGGACCGCCGCCACCGGCGGCTTCGCGGGCGCCGGCATCATGCTCGCCATCCAGATGGGCTTCGCCCGCGGCATCTTCTCCAACGAGTCCGGGCTGGGCACCGGCGGTATCGCCGCGGCCGCGGCCAAGACCACCCAGCCGGTCCGTCAGGCCATGGTCTCCATGACCCAGACCTTCATCGACACCATCATCGTGGTGAGCATGACCTGCATGGTCATCATCGTCACCGGTGTGTGGCAGACGGACAACGCGGGTGACGGCTCGCTGCTCACCTCTCGGGCCATGTCCGAGGGCCTGAGCGTCATCGACCCCGCCCTCGGCGCGGCCGGTACCTACATCGTCGCGATCTCCGTCGGCGTGTTCGCCTTCAGCACCCTGCTGGGCTGGGCCTACTACGGCGAGCGCTGCGTGGAGTTCCTCGGCGGCCGTAAGTTCGTGCTGCCCTACCGGCTCGTGTTCATCGCCATCATCTACGTCGGTTCCGTCGCCAGTCTCGACGCCGTCTGGCTGTTCAGCGACATCGCCAACGGTCTGATGGCGTTGCCGAACCTCGTGGGTCTGCTCCTGCTCTCCCCGGTCATCGTCGCCGAGACCAGGAAGTTCTTCGGATTCCCGAACTGGCGGGACCCGGACGCGGTCATGGAGGACGTCCGAAGCTAGGTCGTCCCTCGACACGATGAAGAACGAGGAGGGGGGCGGCGCCCCCAGGGGCCGGCCCCCCCCACCCGCAACCGGGGTGGGGGAACCCCCCGCGGGGGAGTGGGGGACGGGGCCCCGCCCCCCCCCCCCCGCCCTCACCGACCCCGGGGG
>NZ_JAYLVW010000006.1:0-294767 GCF_035818715.1 Nocardiopsis sp. LDBS1602
CCACGCCGGGCCCCCCAGCACAGGCGACGCGGGGTTAAAGGACCTTAAACACCCCCCCCGGGACACACCGGTGGCCCGCTACCGGGGTTCGCCGGTAGCGGGCCTCCGTGTCGTGCTCTGGATCAGCTCCGGCCGCTGGGGGCGGAGTCGTAGCGGTCGCCGCGACGGGGACCGCCACCGCGACGGTCGCCGCGGTAGCCACCGCGGGAGTCGCCTCGGTAACCGCCTCGACGCTCACCACCGTAACCGCCGCCACGACGCTCGCCGCCACCGCGGTAACCGCCATCGGAGCGCTCGCCGTAACCGCCGCGGCGGTCGTCGCGACCGCCCTCGGAACGGTCGTCGCGCCGGCCGCGGTAGCCGCCCTCGCCACGGTCGTCACGGCGGTAGCCGCCCTCACCGCGGTCGTTGCGGCGGTCACCGCGGTAACCGCCACGGTAGCCGCCACCGTTACCGCGGTAGCCACCACGACGGGGGCCGCCACGGCCGCGACGGGGACGCTCGGGCTCCGGCGGCTCGATCCACGGCTCCCAGGAGGGCTCCTTGGCCCCGGTCACCTGGGTGAGCAGCTCGTCACCGGGGTTGACCAGGTGCTGCTTGGCGTCGACACCGGCGTCGCTGAGCAGACGGCGGGCCATACGGCGCTGGTTGGGCGCGACCAGGGAGACCACGGAGCCGGAGGAACCGGCGCGGGCGGTACGACCGCCGCGGTGCAGGTAGTCCTTGTGACCGGTGGGCAGGTCGACGTTGACGACCAGGTCGATGCCGTCGACGTGGATGCCGCGGGCGGCGACGTCGGTGGCGACCAGGGCCTGGATGCGCCCCTCACGGAACTTGGCGAGGGTGCGGGTGCGCACGCTCTGGGTCTTGCCGCCGTGCAGGGAGGCGCAGGGAACGCCGGCCTCGATCAGCTGTTCGCTGATGGTGTCGGCGCGGTACTTGCTGCGCACGAACAGGATGGTGCGACCCTCGCGCGCGGCGATCTGGGTGACGATCTTGTTCTTGTCGCGGGGCAGCACCTTGAGCAAGTGGTGCTCCATGGTGGTGACCTGCGAGACCGGCGGGTCCACGGAGTGGGTGCGCGGCTCGTTCATGTACTTGCGGACCAGCTTGTCGACGTCACCGTCGAGCGTGGCCGAGAACAGCAGGGTCTGCCCGTCCGGGTGCACCTGGTCGAGGAGCTCGCTGACCTGCGGCATGAAGCCCATGTCGCACATCTGGTCGGCCTCGTCCAGCACCGAGATCTCCACGTCGCCCAGGTCGCAGGCGCCCTGGTCGATGAGGTCGGTCAGACGGCCCGGGGTGGCGACGAGGACGTCGACACCGCGGCGCAGTTCGTTGATCTGGCGGGTGTAGGAGCTGCCTCCGACGACGTCGCCGACGCGCACGCCCACGACGCGGGCGTAGCCGCGCAGGGCGTCGCGCACCTGGTGGGCGAGTTCGCGGGTGGGCACCAGGATCAGGGCCCGCGGGCGGTGGGAGGCGGCGCGGCGCTCGGCGCAGCGCATCAGGACCGGCAGGCCGAAGGCCAGGGTCTTGCCCGATCCGGTCCGGCCGCAGCCGAGGACGTCGCGGCCCTCGATGGCGTCGGGAATGGTGGCGGCCTGGATCGGGAACGGGGTGGTCACACCGTTCTTGGCCAGCTCGTCGACGATGTCCTTGGGAAGCCCCAGGCTGTCGAAGGCAGGCGTTACGGCAGTGTCCGTCGTCAAGTGACGTGTACCTTCCTCATCGTTTGGCGGCGTTTCGAGGAAGGCTCCACACGGTCACGACGGACCCAGCGAAGAAATCACACAAACGCGCCTGATCACACGCGGAAGCGACCCCGACGTAGGTGGGGTTCGTGTGCTCTTCGGGTCAAGAGTGACGTCGACAGGGTCGACACGCTCTCCGCGTCTTGGCGGTCCGGCGCGCTCGGATGCGCGCGATATTGAACGACCGCTTGCAGCAGCGTACTAGAGATCGCCGCGAATCGGGGACGGGGTGGGTGTTTTTCACCGGTGATACGGGTCTCCCCACCCCGTTCCCCGAGGTCAGGAGGGTCAGGCCTGAGCCGCCATGGCCTTGGCCAGCGTGGTGAGCCGCTTCACCTGGGCCGCCCGTTCCGCCGCGCACTGCTCTTCGAGCGTGTTGCCCTCGGCCTGGAGCAGGAGGTCCTTGGTGGCGGTGGCCGCCCCGTGGTCGACCGTGAGCAGCGCCGCGACGGCGTCGTCGACGGCCCCCTCCAGTTCGTCGACGCCCACGACCAGGGTGGCCAGGCCGAGCTCACGGGACTCCTCCGCGCCGACCTTGCGCGCGGTCAGGCAGATCTCGGTGGCCCGGTGGACGCCGACGATGTCCACCAGGGGCTTGGTCCCGGTGAGGTCCGGGACCAGCCCCAGGGCGGGCTCCTTCATGCAGAAGACGGCGTCGTCGGCGAGGACGCGCAGGTCGCAGGAGAGCGCGAGCTGGAACCCGGCGCCGATGGCGTACCCGCGCACGGCGGCGATGGTCACCAGGTCGGGGCGGCGCAGCCACAGGAAGCCCTGCTGGAGTTCGGCGATGTAGGCGTCCAGGTCGGCCTCGTCGGCGGACCCGTCGGTGAGCCCCCCGATGATGGAACGCTCGCCCTCGACCCCTTCGGGGGTGAACATGCCGAGGTCGATCCCGGCGGAGAAGATGTCGCCCTCTCCGGCGATGACGACGATTCGGACATCCTCGGGGAGGGTCTGGCCGATGTGGGCCAGGGTCGTCCAGGTCCGCCCGGTCATCGCGTTGCGGCGCTCGGGACGGCTGATGGTGATGCGGGCGACGGCGCCCTCCACCGTGAGGCGCAGCCCCGCCCGGGTCAGCTCCTCCTCGCCGGGCGGTTCCGTCACTCCGGTCTCCTGCGGGGCCTGTGTCATGGGTTCCTCCATCGGGTCGTCGACACCCCCGACCCTACTCGCGAGTAACCTCGAACTCGCGATCGGGCTCAGGCTTTGCGCGTCGCTCCGCCCCGACCCCTCAACTCCACACCGGTCTCACCGAGCAGGCGATGCACGAACCCGTACGAGCGCCCGGTGGCGGCGGCGAGGGAGCGGATGCTCTCGCCCTCGTCATAGCGGCGCCTGAGTTCGGCGGCCAGCTCCGCCCGACTCTCCCCGGAGACCCGGGCGCCCTTCCTCAACTCGTCACTCACGGCTCTCTCCTCTTTCGGGACACCGGCCTCGGGTACGGGCCGGACCATCGCCATGATCCGACATGCCGCACGCCCACCGCCACATTCACCGAACGCCGCGCCGGTCGGCCCACGTTTCGGAAGACCCCTAACCCCGACCGAAAAAGGGGGAGGGTGAACCTCGCGATACGCCGAGCGTCCACCCTCCCCATGATCCCGCCGTCGACTCAGGCCAGGGCGATGAGGTCCTCGAAATCGGGGTTCCACATGTCCTCGACCCCGTCCGGCAGCATGATGACGCGTTCGGGACTCAACGCCTCGACCGCGCCCTCGTCGTGGGTCACCAGTACGATGGCGCCCTTGTAGTTGCGCAGCGCGGCCAGGATCTCCTCGCGGCTGGCCGGGTCCAGGTTGTTGGTGGGCTCGTCCAGCAGCAGCACGTTGGCGCTGGAGACCACCAGGGTGGCCAGCGCCAACCGGGTCTTCTCACCACCCGAGAGCACACCGGCGGGCTTGTCCACGTCGTCACCGGTGAACAGGAACGAACCCAGCGTCTTGCGCGCCTCGACCTCCGGCAGATCCGGGGCCGCGCTCATCATGTTCTCCAGAACGCTGCGGCCCACGTCCAGGGTCTCGTGCTCCTGGGCGTAGTAGCCCATCTTGAGTCCGTGTCCGGGCACGACACGACCCGTGTCGGGTTCCTCCACACCGCCCAGCAGACGGAGCAGGGTCGTCTTGCCCGCGCCGTTCAGCCCGAGGACGACCACCCGGCTGCCCCGGTCGATGGCCAGGTCGACGCCGGTGAAGATCTCCAGCGATCCGTAGGACTTGGACAGCCCCTCGGCCATCAGCGGGGTGCGACCGCTGGGCGCCGGGTCCGGGAACCGGAGCTTGGCCACCTTGTCGGCCTTGCGCGTCCCCTGCACCCCGTCCAGCAGTTTGTCGGCCCGGTTCAGCATCTGCTGGGCCGCGCGGGCCTTGGTCGCCTTGTACCGGAAGCGCTCGGCCTGCTTACGCAGGTTGTCCGCCTGCTTGGAGGCGTTGGCCAGCTCACGGCGGCGGCGACGCTCGTCGTCCTCGCGCTGGACCTGGTACTGCTTCCAGCCCATGTTGTAGATGTCCATGACGCTGCGGTTGGCGTCCAGGTAGAACACCTTGTTGACCACCTGGTCGACCAGCTCCACGTCGTGGCTGATCACGATGAGCCCGCCCTGATGGGTCTTGAGGAAGTCGCGCAGCCACACGATGGAGTCGGCGTCCAGGTGGTTGGTGGGCTCGTCCAGCAGCAGGGTGTCGGCCCCGCTGAACAGGATGCGCGCCAACTCGACCCGACGACGCTGACCACCGGAGAGCGTGTGCAGGGGCTGGGAGAGCGCCTTGTCCGGAAGACCGAGACTGGAGGCGATGGCGGCGGCCTCGGATTCGGCGGCGTACCCGCCAAGGACGTGGAGGCGCTCCTCCCAACGGGCGTAGGCGCGCACCCCCTTGTTCCTGGTCTTCTCGTGGTCGCTGGCCATCTTCTTCTCGGCCTCGCGCAGACCGCGGAGCGCCTCGTCGATCCCCCGGGCCGACAGCACGCGGTCCTTGGCGATCACGTTCAGGTCGCCGGTGCGCGGGTCCTGGGGCAGGTAGCCGATGGTGCCCGAGGTGGTGACCGTCCCACCGGTGGGAAGTCCCTCCCCCGCCAGCACCTTGGTCATGGTGGTCTTGCCCGCACCGTTGCGGCCGACCAGACCGATCCGGTCCCCCGCCGCGACCTGGAAGGTCGTCGGTTCCAGCAGGAGTCGGGCTCCGACGCGCAGTTCGAGGTCGGTGGCGATCAACATGGGTGGGGCTTCCTCAAAGATGGTGTGGCGGTTCGTCGTCGCGGCCCGGATACGGGGCGCGGGCCGTGCGGTCCGGGTCGCGGGGACGCGGACGGATCGGGCGGATCCGCCTTCGGGCGGACCGATCCAGCCTAACGGCAAGGTCGTGGGAGAGGGCCAGGGTTTTCCGGGCGGACGTCCCGGGCACGGGCGCGCCCCCGACCCCACAACGGGGCCGGGGGCGTCGCGCATTCCTCCATGAGGAAGGAACGGTCCTTCCGGGGTCACTCTCCGGGGGCGTCCTTGTCCCCCTTCTTGGGGGGCTCCTTGGCCGTCGCGGCCTCTCCGGTCTCCTCCGGTCGGGCCACCACGACCACGGCGGACTCCGCCGTCGTCAGGGCTCGACGACGCTTCTCGTCGACCTCCCCTTCGCTCTCGTCCGTGTGCTCGTTGTGGGCCGGCGGACGGTTGCGCAACAGAGCGGCCAGGACGGCCGCGACCGGGGTGGCCAGGAACATGCCCGGGATGCCGCCGAGGATGCCGCCCGCCGTGATGGCGATCAGGACGACGGGAGAGGGCAGTTCCAGCGCCTGACCATAGATACGGGGCGCGAAGATGTTGCTCTCCAGCTGCTGGACCAGGACGACCGCGCCGACGATCACCAGGGCGATCACCCAGCCCTCGGTCACGAACGCCACCAACGCGGCGAGCAGGCCGGTGAGGAAGGCGCCGATGATCGGTAGGAAGGCCCCGACGAAGGTCAGCACGATCAGCGGGATCGCCAGGTTGATGTCCAGGAAGATGAGCAGGAAGATGCCGATGCCGACGGCGTCGATGAACCCGACCATCGCCACGCCCCGGACGTAACGCCCCATCACCCCGTAGGCGATACCACCGGCGTGGTGCAGCCCCGGACGGGACTTGGGCGGCAGGAGGGTGGCGATCCACTCCATGAGCTTGTCGCCGGAGTGGACGAAGTACACGGTCAGCGCGATGATCAGGACCAGCCCGAGCAGGATCTGCACCACCGCGGCACCGGCGGTCCAGGCTCCGCTGAGCAGACGGTCGGTGTTGTCGGTGATCATCCCCTGGATCTGGAGCCAGGCGTTGTCGATCATCTCGGTGATGAGCGCCGGGTCGAGGAAGGGGATCTGGAGACCCTGGAGTTCGGTGATGGCGCTGGAGACGCTGGCGACCAGCCCTTCGAACCCCTGGATCGCCGGCGAGACGATCATGGTGATCACGCCGCTGAGCACGATCAGGGCCACCAGGATGGAGATCGCGGTGGAGGAACCGCGCCCCAGCCCCTTGCCCCTCAGCCAGTTGGCCAAGGGCATCAACAGGGCCGTGATGAAGACCGCCAGGATCGCGGGCAGGGTGATCACCGAGAGGTGGATGACCGCGTAGACGAGGAGCCCCGCGACCACGCCGACCAGCAGTATCCGCCAGGCGACGTCACTGACCACGCGCAAGAGATCCCCCGCCCCGACGTCGTCCTGCTCCGCGGCGGTCTTCTCCTCCGCCCGGGTCTCGGCCTCGATGCGGGCCTTGTCCTGCGCTTCGAGCAGGGCGAGACGCTCGGCCCGGGCTCTGCGGGCGTCGAGCCACTTGTTCAGGAGCGCCCATACTCCCGGCCGCTGGGCTTGCACATGGACTCCATTCTCTACTGGTGGGTCCGTCCGCTCCGGCCGGAGCGGACACATGGGTACGCGGGGGATGTCGGGGAAGGGGGTCCGTTCGATGCGCCCGGACCCCGTGAGTGGTCAACTCTGTCAGAACTGCCAGGGTTCCCGGGGGTGACCACTGCGAACGATCTCGTTCCCGAAGGGCGCCAGGGCCACGGGGATCATCTTGATCGAGGCCCACGCCATGGGGATACCGATGATCGTGACGGCGAGGCCGACGGCGGTGGTGATGTGTCCGATGGTCAGCCACCAGCCGGCCACGATCACCCAGATCACGTTCAGGAAGGTGGAGCCGCCCCCCGAACCCGGCTTGCGCACGAGTTCGCGACCGAAGGGCCAGAAGGCGTAGCGGGCCATACGGAAGGAGGCGATGCCGAAGGGGATCGTGACGATGAGGAGACAGCAGATGATGCCGGCGATGACATAGCCGACCGCCAGCCAGAATCCGGCGACGAAGAGCCAGATGATGTTGAGGATGAGCCGCAGGAGGGCCACGGTGATTCGTCTCCTTGTGTCTGTCCCGGAATGGGTCCACCCCCGGACGGGAGTCGGACGCACCCTGTTTTCTATCGTCTGGGACGCTCGGACACCACGACCTGTTCCGTTCTTCTTCCCTGGAACCTCCCCTAGGGGGCGAGGCGGAGGGGTGCGGGTCGGGGTCTCGGCGCCGGGTGCGTCCGGCCGCCATGCGGGGGTCTCGGCCGCGCCGTCACCGCCGCTCCGTGTCACCGGAGACGCCGCCTCTCCCTCCCTTAGCCGGTGGCGGAGGGTGAGGACATACGGTCGAACCCAATCTCGGAGCGATGTCCCGTCCACAATGTGATCGGCGCATCAGGGGGACCCCCTAGGCAGGAGGGACATAGCCCCATACGATGTGCGGTGTCCTACAGGGAACGGTCGTTCGCGTGATCTGCGACAAACTCGGACAAAAACCAGCAAACCAGATGTCAGCCATCAGGTTTCGGTAACGGTTGGACGAGTAATTTCCCCACCCCCCGTGCACGATCGGGAGTGGGGATGGCATGATTACGTACCGGCTCGGACGGAGGCCGTCACCGCCTCCGCGGCCGTTCGTGTGAGAGCACCCCATCATCGGCAGGCTTCGCCTCTGTGGTGGCGCTTCTCGTGGTCTCAACCACACCGGGGAACAACGCCAGCACCGCTCGACGTTTGCGTCGTGCGGGGTGTCTCGCGCCGCATGACCGACTTTCGGTGACTGAAGCTTTTTACGACAGCTTACTAGTGATTTCAGTAGAGGTGGTTCAAGCATGTCTCAGGTACGTCGGCAGGCCGCGCTGCGCCCCCGCCCGAGCTGGGGGTGGCAGGATGCCGCCGCGTGCCGGGGCGAGGACCTTGTGCTCTTCTTCGGCCCCGATGGCGAACGCCAGCCGGAGCGGGAGATCCGCGAGCGCAAGGCCAAGGAGATCTGTGCGGCCTGCCCGGTTCGAACCGACTGCCTGGACTATGCGATCTCGCGTCCGGAGAAGTACGGGACCTGGGGTGGCCTGAACGAGGACGAGCGCGCCTCCGAGCGTCGTCGCCGCATGCGACGCGCCAACGCCGCCTAGGACCCACGAGTCCCCCGCGCGGATCCCTTCCCACACGGCCCCGGCCCGATGACCCGCGGCGCCCCGACGACGAACGTCGAGGGCGCCGCGGGTCTTCTGTCTTCGAAAGCCCTTCGGGCCCCATCGAATGTCCGACCAGGAAGACATATTCCCGGACACGATCATCCGTTCACCCGGAGCCCCGCGTGAGATGACGGTCGAACCAGTCCAGGGTCCGCACCGCGACCTCGCGCCACTCCTCCCCGTCCCCTTCGGGCGCCGAGACCACGGCCGACTCGACCGGTCCGCCCAGAAGGGCACGGGCCCGTTCCCCCGCCTCCCGAGCGGAGACGTCCCCGCTCTCCGCGAGAAGGAGGGTGGGCGCCCGTACCCCGGACAGGGCCTCCCCCGCCCGATCGATCCGGCCCCCATGGACCACGACCCCCGCCACGTCCTCGGGCAGCGCCGCCGCCGCGAGGGGCAGGGACGCCGCCGTGGCCCCCGAACACAGGATCCCCAGAGGTTCGCCGGCCGCGTCGGTGGCCCGTCTCAGCCAGGTCACCACCGCCGCGGGCCACTCCGCCGAGGCCTCCTCCTCGTCCGGCGGATCCACCAGCAGGGTCGCGTAACCCGCCCGCCGCAGGGCCGAGGCGATCGCCCGCCCGCGCGGATCCACCCGACCGTGGTCGAAGGCCATCACCACCACGCCCCGCAGTTCCTCCGGCATGGTCAGGTCTCCGTCGACGTAGGCCCGACCGGCGGGGACGCGCACCGCCCTGGCCACCTCGGACCTGGGCCGCGAACGTTCGACCTCGAAGAGCGTCGACGTGACGTTCTCGTCGGAGAGCTGGCCGAACTCCCGGTACCACTCCCCCACGGAGCGGAAGTTGTCCGGGGCGCCGAGCACCACCAGGGCGTCGACCTCGCCGCGGAGGAGCTCCACCGCCTCCGGGGAGGCCACCGGCACCGCCAGGATCAGTCGGGCGGGCCCGGCCTGGCGTACCGTCCTCAGCGCCGCGCGCGCGGTGCCGCCGGTGGCCGCGCCATCGTCGACGACCACACAGTCGCGTCCGGCGATCCGCGGCAGAGGGCGTTCGCCCCGGTAGGTCCGACGTCGGCGATCGAGTTCGTCGCGTTCGGAGGCCACGGTGTCGGACAGGGCCTGACGCGGAATGTGCATACGGGCCAGGGCGAGATCGTCGTAGAGGACGCGACCGTCCTCGGAGACGGCGCCCACACCGGTCTCCGGATGGCCGGGAAGACCGATCTTGCGCACCACGAGCACGTCGAAGTCCGCCCCCAGGGCGCGGGCGAGCTCCGCGCCCACGGGGACACCGCCCCTGGGCAGGGCCAGCACGAGCGGATCGTCGACCGCGTGGGCGCGCACACGCTCCGCGAGGCGCCGTCCCGCTTCGGCGCGGTCGGCGAAGGGCAGGGAAACGGGTACCGGGTTCATGTCCTCACCGGCACCGGACCGTGAGGCCCGGCACCGCTCCTTCCGCCTGTCCGGAGTGAGCTGCTGGAAACAGTGCTAGCGGCATACCCCGCCGCACGCGGGTTGGAACCCGAGGTCCCCACGTGCCCCTTCGGTCCGCCCCCGTCAGGAGGGGTCGAAACCGTCGCGGAGCACCGCCATCAGCAGGGAGTCGTACCTGCGACCCTCCCAGAGGAGGGAGTCGCGCAGGCGACCCTCGACCGAGAAACCGCAGGAGCGGTAGACGGCGATGGCGCGCATGTTGAAGGCGTACACGTGCAACCAGATCCGGTGCAGACCCACCTCCTCGAAGGCGTGGCGCAGGACCAGCCGTGTGGCCTCCCGCCCCAGCCCTCGGCCGGTGAACTCGATCGCCGAGAGGGCGATGCGGTAGCCGGCCGAGGCGTTCTCCGGGGAGACGTCGTAGAGGGAGAGTTCGCCGAGGTAGCGTCCGTCCTCGGGGGCGGTGATCGCCAGGTCCAGCCGGTCCTCCCTGTCCGCTCTGCTCTCACACCATTTCCGGGCCTGCTCGTAGGTCGGATGACCGTGGGCGCCCATGAGTCTGCGGACCTCCGTGTCCAGGCCCGCCGAGAAATAGGAATCCGTGTGTTCGGGCCCCAGGGGCACCAAACGCACGTTCTCGCCGATGAGGGTGGGTTTTTCTCGCAGTGCGCTCGTATTGATCATGCGGATCTTCCGGTTCGACCGGGGCCGGGTGCGGGCACGGTCCGGGAGAGGTTCGGCGGACGGGGGCCGCACGCGGGAGCGGGCCGCGGGGCGCGAGGGGTTCGGGGGCGGTGCCGGGATCGGCCTCCTGGACACTGGACGACGGGGTCTCCCTATGTAAGACACCTCCGTCCCGCTTGGCAAGCCCATGGCGCGAGGTTCGTGCCCGCCCCCTGTTCACCCGAACGCGGGACTGGATAGCATCTGCCCGCACCGAGACCACCGTGGGAGCCGCTTGTGAACGCCCGGACCGAGACACCGACCGCCCCGCCGCCCGACGCCAGGCGCGCGCGGATCGCGGTGTCGACCCTGTTCTTCGTGAACGGGTTCACCTACACCAACGCGGTGCCCTGGCTCCCCGTGATCAAGGACGACCTGGGGCTGGGCAACGCCGAGTTGGGGCTCGCGATCGCGGCGATGCCGTTCGGAGCGATCCTGACGGGTATGCTCGCCGGTCCTCTCATCCATCGGTTCGGCAGCGGTCCCACCGCCGTGGCGACGAGTCTACTCTCACTGGGAGCGCTTCCATTCATCGCGCTGGCCCAGAACTGGTGGATGCTCGCCGCGACCCTGTTCGTCATGGGAAGCGCGGACGCGTGGACCGATTCGGCCCAGAACTCGCACGGGCTCCGGGTCCAGCGGCGCTACCGACGCAGCATCATCAACACCTTCCACGCGGTCTGGAGCATGGCCGCGGTCGCCGGGGGCCTGCTCGGCGCGACCATGGCCGGGAGCGGGGTACCGATCCTGTGGCACCTGGGCGGGGTGACCGCGATCCTGGTGGCGGTCAACCTGTCGATCGGACGCATGCTCCTGCCCGGGCCGGAGAACAGCGAGCGCGAGGACGGGACCGGCGGCCGGAACGGCGGCCGCACCCGCGTGCCGCCCCGCGCGATCCTCTTGCTCGCCGCCCTCGGGATCCTGCTCATGATGGCCGGCGGCATCGAGGACTCGGCGGCCTCCTGGGGCGCGGTGTACATGAGCACCGAGCTGGGAGCCCCTCTGTTCCTCGCGGCCATGCCGTTCGTGGCCTGCCAGACGATGATGACGGTCGGTCGGCTGTTCGGGGACCGACTGACCGACCGCTTCGGAGCCGTGGCGGTCGGCCATGGCGGTGGTCTCCTCGCCGCCGGTGGCATGGCCCTGGCCCTGGCCCTGCCGCATCCGGCCGCAGCGATCGTCGGCTTCGGGGTCCTGGGGTTGGGGGTCTCCACCCTGTTCCCCCTGACCCTGACCGCCGCCGGGAACGTGCCCGGAGTCCGTACCGGGGACGGGGTGACCGTGGTGGGCTGGCTGGGTCGGGCGGGCTTCCTGGCCTTCCCACCGGCCGTGGGGTTCCTCGCCGACTCGGCGGGGCTGGGCTCGGCCCTGTGGGTGATCGCCGCCGGAGGCGCGGCCGCCTTCCTCTTGGCACCCGCCCTGCGCCCCCGTTCCTGAAGCGTCCCGTCGCGCATACGAAAGGGCCCCGACCTCCGAGGAGGAGATCGGGGCCCGCGCTTCGTCCCGTGTCGCCACGGGGCGGAGCGTGGTGTTACTCGATGACCATGCCCGGACGGCGGCTGCCGGCCCACAGGGCCAGAGCGCCGACACCGGCCACGATGGCGCCGCCGAGCACGAAGCCCGACAGGTCGACGCCGGTCGCGGCGAGGTCCGGGTCGGAGGCGCTCTCCGTCGTCGTGGAGGACGAGGAGGAGGCGGAGGTGGTCGTGTTCGAGGACTGACCGCCGGTCTCGTCACCGCCGGTCTCATCACCACCGGTCCGGTCACTGGGCGGAGGAGTCTGCCCCTCTTCCCCACCGGGCGGAGGAGTCTGATTGTTGTCCTCTTCCTCTTCCTCCTCCTCTTCCTCCTCTTCCCCGCCCTCACCGGGCGGAGGAGTCTGACCGTTGTCCTCTTCCTCTTCCTCCTCTTCCTCGCCCTCACCGGGCGGAGGGGTCTCGCCGGGCGGAGGGGTCTCGCCCTCGCCGCCGTCGCCCTCGTCCTCGTCCTCGTCCTCGTCCTCGTCCTCACCGGGCGGAGGGGTCTCACCGGGCGGAGGGGTCTCGCCGTCGTCGTCACCCGGGGGGTCGAAGACGGGCGGCAGCGGCAGGTCGACCGGAGCGATCTCGGGAAGCGTGGTGACCGCCTCCTCGACCGCGGGGGCCAGGTCGAGCACGGGGGTCTCGACGGCGGGGGCCTCGAACGAGAGGGGTTCCACCTCGGGGGTCTCGACCTCGGGGGTCTCGACCGCGGGGGCCTCGGCCGCCTCGGGGGCGACCTCGGGGGCGATCTCGTCCACCGTGTCGGCGAACGCCGGACCGGCGGAGAAACCGGCCATGAACAGACCGGCCGCGGTAACGGTGAATACCCGCTTCTTAGGGGACATCCCGCTCCTTTCTTTCACTGGTGTACTGAACTATTCGGGGGGGATGGCATAGAGGTGGTCCTCACGGACCACGACGGCGCGGTCGCCGAGCAGCCCGCGCGGCGTCTCCGCGTCCTCGGGGACCTCGACGGTCTCGCCCGAGGCGTCGACCGCCACTCGGGTCCCGTCGAGTTCGCCGAAGATCCGCTCACCGATGGCGATCTCGGGTTCGAAACCCGGGAGCACGGTGGTCTCGCCGCTGCCGGGCTCGAAGAGCACCGGGCCGTAGGCGGCCAGCTCCGATCCCAGAGGTCCGGTGCGGTGGCGCACGTCCTCCAGGTCGTCCGGGTCGACCTCGGCGGTGCCGAGCACCGAACCGTCGGTGTTGTCGTGGAAGGCCAGGAGGAGGTCGTCGCCCTCCTCCATCTCCCAGAGGACGATGGCGTAGCCGCGGATGAAGGTCATGATGGAGTCCAGGTCGCCGGCGCCCTCGGGCTCCTCCGGCTCCACCTTCCGGGGGTCCTCGTCGGGGGCGACCCAGTGCCAGGGGCCTCGGAGCACGCCCGCCAGCGCACGGCCGTCCTCGGCGAGCATCGCCCCGGAACCGCCCGGGGTGTCGATCTCCTCGAGCTCTCCGTCGATCGGGACGTAGGCGCTGTCATCGCCGCGCACCAGCACCCCGGAACCGGCGTACTGGGCGGAGGCGGCCTCCCTGAGCTCGATGTTGCCCGCGTTGCCGCCCGTCGCGGGCCAGAACCACAGGGCCCCGGCGGTCTCGATCGTGATGTGGGGGGCTCCGTCGTACTCCACGAAACGGGGGCTGCCGAGGACCTCCGCCGCTTCGAAGGGCAGGTTCACCGACCATTCGCGCGACCCGTCGGCGTTGAGCAGGTTGAGGCGTTCGGCGGGGTCGATGTAGACGAGGTTCTCGCCGTCGCCGCTGACACCGGGGAGGGTGTCGGGGGCGAGTTCCTCGGTGATCTCGACCGTCGTGGCGTAACCGGGCGGGGCCGGGTGGTCCAGTATCGGCCCGTCGGAGGTGGGCTCGTCCTCCCCGGCCTCGGAGGCCGTGGTGGTGGAGTCCGGAAGGAAGCGCAGGACGACCGCGCCCACACCACCGATGAGGGCCAGGGCCAGCACCACGGCGCCCACGATGACGAACACGCGTTTGCGCCCGCCACCGGCCTTCTCCGGGACCGGCGGTGTCGTGTTCGGCGCGGGCCCCGGGGGCGGCGGATCGGCGGCCCGGACGACCCCGTCCGGGGTCGCGACCAGACGCCAGTAGCCGTTGGCGTCACGCGCGTCGATGAGCACCGGCCCGCCGATCCGCGCGGCGTGACCGGTGGCGACGTCGAGCGCGGCCCGTCTGGTGTCCTTGGGTGCCTGGCCGGACACGACCTGGCGGCGGCCCTCGATGACGATCTCGGCGGTGCGCTCGTCCGGAGCGATGACGATGACGGCGGTGGGTCCGGGATGTCCCGGACGGGACGCCCGGCTCATGGTGCCTCCGAAGGCATGTGGAACATGGACCTGTTCGTATACGGGAGCAGGGGAATCGTGGTCGGCGATGACGTTCGGCGGCGGCTCGGCGAGAAGACCGAACAAGAGGGTGCGGCGCATACGTCGTCGGTGCTGCACGCGATCATACTGATCCTCACCGGAACCGGCCGACTTGATCGGATGCCCGAGAATCGGTCATGGTTCGCACCTCTCCCATCGGTTTTTCGGCCACCTCTCCACTGACCTGCGAAAACCATCTCCCACCTGCGGATGGTCCCGTTCTCCCACATCCATCGACTCTGGTGTGGACACCCCAAAAGACACCTCGGTTCACGCCGAAATTGGCCGGATCCGGCCACCCGGAGTTTCCGAGGACCTACGGGCACGTCTGCGACGCCTCCACGGCACGGCCCCGACCCGATCCCGCGCGGTCAGCGCCCGTTGTGGTCGTTGATCGTGTCGATGACCGCCTGCTCCCTGCGCTGGGCCATACGGTCCGCGCGTTCGAAGTGGCGGTTGGCGAGTTCGGCCCGGGCCGCCGCCGTCCGCATGGTCGGCCACATCGCGTCGATCTCGGAGTTGAGCGAGGAACCCACCAACACCGCGATGGCCATGACGTACAGCCAGGCGAGGATCGCGATCGGCGCGGCCAGGGAACCGTAGATGCTCACTTGACCGAAGGAGGCGTCCAGGTAGGAGCGCAGAAGCGCCGACCCGCCCAAGAGCACCACGGTGGCCAGAACCGCGCCCGGCAGGTGACGCCACAGCGGGGTGCGCACCGGCACGCTGAGCGCGTACAGGAGGGTGACGGCGGTCGTGACCAACAGACCCACGATCGGCCAATAGAGGAGGTTGAGCCAGCCCACGGTGACCGGCAACAGCTCATGGACGAGGTCGGGACCCGACACCATGATCGGCAGCACCAGGACCGCGAAGAACAGCCCGCCCAGGTAGGCGAAGAAGGCGAGCACCCGCTGCCCCATCCAGCCGCGCAGCTCGTCCAGCCCGTAGGAGATCGTGATGGAGCGGATGAACACGTTCATCGCCCGCGACCCCGACCACAGGGACACCAGGAAGGTCACCGACAGCAGACCGCCCTGGACCCCGCCGAGGAAGTCGTCGACCAGCGGTTCCACCACGGATTCGACGGTGTTCGGGGTCAGGACCCGCGCGGCCAGGTCCAGCATCCACTCGCGGATCTCCACCACGAGACCCTCGCCGAACACCGCCGCCAACGGCCCCAGGGCGCCCAACAGGCACAGCAGGAGCGCGGGCAGGGAGATCAGCGCGAAGAAGGCCGATTCGGCGGCCAGCCCGATCACGCGTGAACGCGACAGGGCTCGAAGGGTGCGCAGGATCAGCAGTAGACCACTGTGGAACACCGAATGCCGCCGGAACCACGCGTCGGTCGTACGCCAGAGACCCTCCCAGAAACCCACCACAAGGAGAACGTTATCGGGAGCCGCGGCGGCCCCGACAGGAGCGGACGCGTCCGCCTCCGGACGTGACCCACGTCTCCCTCGGGCGGGCACATCTGGACAAGGACACGGGGGCGTGACATTCTCGCTTCATGATCGCTGCTCTGGACCCCATGCTCCGCGTGCGCCGCCACGTGGACTTCCAGCGGGTCAGCAGCGCCATCTGTCGCAGCGTCGGTTAGTTCCTCGCCGCCTTTACGCACCCCTGTGAGCCAGTGGGTGCCGGCGGCCCCGGCGCTCCCCCCTCGAAACTCCTGTACACGCGGATCTCGTACCCGTAGCACCGACCACGACGACGTGCGGTGTCTACGGGTCTGCGGTGCGGGCGCCGGGACCCCGGCACCCCGCGACCCCATCGGAGACACCCGCGATGCCTCCCTCTTCCGCGCAGCCCGGCAAGGCCCCCGTGGCCGCCAAGCCCCGGCGCACCCGTGGTGAGGGCCAATGGGCCCTCGGTTACCGCGAGCCGCTGAACAAGAACGAGGAGAACAAGAAGAACGACGACGGGCTCAACGTCCGCGATCGGATCATCGACATCTACTCCAAGGGCGGGTTCGACTCCATCGACCCGGCCGACCTCCGAGGCCGGTTCCGCTGGTACGGGCTCTACACCCAGCGCGCCCCCGGCATCGACGGCGGCAAGACCGCCGTGCTGGAGCCCGAGGAACTCGACGACCGCTACTTCATGCTGCGCGTGCGCATCGACGGCGGCCGGCTGAGCGTCGCCCAACTGCGCGCGATCGCCGAGATCTCCCGCGACCACGGGCGCGACACCGCCGACATCACCGACCGACAGAACGTCCAGTACCACTGGATCCGGGTCGAGGACGTGCCCGCGATCTGGGAGAAGCTGGAGTCGGTGGGACTCTCCACCACCGAGGCCTGTGGCGACACCCCTCGGGTGATCATGGGCTGTCCGCTGGCCGGCGTGGCCGAGGACGAGGTCATCGACCCCACCGCGCAGATCCAGGAGATCTACGACGAGCACATCGGCGACCCCCGTTTCTCCAATCTGCCGCGCAAGTTCAAGACCTCCCTGTCGGGGTGCACCTCGCACTGCGTCAACCACGAGATCAACGACGTGGCCTTCGTGGGGGTCCGGAACGAGGCGGGCGAGGTCGGCTACGACCTCTTCGTCGGCGGCGGCCTGTCCACCAACCCGATGTTCGCCCGGCGGTTGGGGACGTTCGTGCGGCCCGAACTGGTCTCCGAGGTCTGGGCCGGGGTGTGCTCCATCTTCCGTGACTACGGCTTCCGCCGGTTGCGGACCCGCGCCCGGATCAAGTTCCTGATCAAGGAGTGGGGCACGGAGCGCTTCCGCGAGGTCCTGGAGAAGGAGTACCTCGGCTACGAACTGCCCGACGGTCCCGCCCCCGTACTCGACCCGGGGGTGCGCCGCGACCACGTGGGCGTGCACCGTCAGCGCGACGGAAGGTACTACGTGGGCTTCGCGCCCAAGGTCGGCCGGGTCTCGGGCGGCTCGCTGCTCCGGGTGGCCGAGATCGCCGAGGAGCACGGGTCGGACCGGATCCGTACCACCCCCGATCAGAAGCTCGTCATCCTCGACATCGAGGAGGACCGGGTCGACTCGATCGCCGCGGCGCTGGAGTCCGAGGGCTTCGAGGTGCGACCGAGCGTGTTCCGTCGTCAGACGATGGCCTGCACCGGCATCGAATTCTGCAAGCTGGCGATCGTGGAGACCAAGGATCGGGCCGCGACCCTGATCGAGGAGTTGGAGCGGCGGCTGCCCGACTTCGAGGAGCCGGTCACCATCAACGTCAACGGCTGCCCGAACTCCTGCGCCCGGATCCAGGTCGCCGACATCGGCCTCAAGGGGCAGCTCGTCCTGAACGAGCGGGGCGAACAGGTGGAGGGCTTCCAGATCCATCTGGGTGGCGGAATGGGGCTCACGCAGTCCTTCGGACGGAAGATCCGCGGTCTGAAGACCACCGCCGATGATCTGCCGGACTACGTCGAACGGGTCCTCCGACGCTTCCAGGAGCAGCGTAAGGACGACGAGAACTTCGCCGCGTGGGCCGCCCGCGCCGACGACTCCGACCTCAAGTGACATCGGGTCCCCGGGCCCGCGCCCGGGGACCCTCCCGGCCCCGGATCGTCGGGCCGGGCCCGATCGGAAGGAGAGGTGCGTCGTGTCCGAAAGGGCCGCACCTTACTACTGCCCCTACTGCGGCGACGAGGACCTCGTGCCCGAGGAGGGGGCCGCCGTCAAGGGCGAGGGCTACCCCTGGGCCTGCCTGTCCTGCGCCCGGGTGTTCCGGGTCAAGTACGTGGGCCTGCGATCGGCGTCGTTCTCCTCGGACGGCGCCGCGTCCAGACCGATGGAAGGGAACGTATGAGCACCACCATCACCCGCCCCGGAGGTCCCGAGTCGGCCGAGCGCGCGGCCCGGGAGCTGGAGGAGGCCACGGCCCGGGAGATCGTCCTCTGGGCCGCGGAGACCTTCGGCGACCGGCTGTGCATGACCTCCTCGATGGCCGACGCCCTCATGGTCGACATCGTCTCCAAGGCGGTCCCGGGGATCGACGTGATCTTCCTGGACACCGGATACCACTTTCCCGAGACCATCGGTACCCGCGACGCCGTCGCGTCCATCTACGACATCAACCTCGTCAACGTGGAGCCGGTGCGAACGGTGGCCGAGCAGGACCTGGCCCTGGGCCCGAGGCTGCACAACCGCGACCCCGGCATCTGCTGCCACCTGCGCAAGGTGGAGCCGCTGCGCAAGGCGCTGGAACCCTACTCGGCCTGGTTGACCGGGCTGCGCAGGCAGGACGCGGCGACACGACGCGATACCCCGGTCGTGCAGTGGGACCGGCGGCGCCGGATGACCAAGGTCAATCCGATCGCCCGGTGGACCCAGGAGGAGGTGGACGCCTACATGAGCGAACACGGTGTGCTGGTGAACCCGCTCCAGTACGACGGCTACCCCTCCATCGGCTGTGAGCCGTGCACCCGGCGGGTCGCGCCCGGCGAGGATCCGCGCAGCGGCCGCTGGGCCGGGACGGGCAAGACCGAATGCGGGATCCACGTATGAGCGCCCGGGGCGAGAGCACGGTCTCCTCGGTGCCGCTGTTGGCGGTGGCGCACGGCAGCCGCGATCCGAGGTCGGCCGCGGCGGTCGAGGCGCTCTTCTCCCGGGTGCGCGCCCTGCGTCCCGGGACGGAGGTGCGTCTGGCCTACCTGGACCATGTCGAGCCCGGTGTCGAGGAGGCCCTGGAGGGGCTCGCCTCGGAGGGCGCGGGCGAGGTCGTGGTCCTGCCGGCCCTGCTGACGGCGGCCTTCCACAGCAAGGTGGACCTGCCCCGGGCCATGGCAGGGGTCCGGGAACGGAGTCCGTGGCTGCGCGTCCACTACGCCGACACGCTGGGACCTCATCCGCTGTTGCCGGAGGCGGTGGAGCGCCGGTTGGCCGAGGCCGGGGCGTCCGCCGATCCTGGGACGGCGCTGGTCCTGGCCTCGGCGGGTTCGAGCGATCCGGAGGCCGACGCCGTGGTGGCGGAACTGGGCCGCCTGCTCGCCGAACGGGGGCCGTGGCGCGAGGTGCGGGCGGCCTACGCCTCCGCCTCCTCCCCCACTCCGGACGAGGCGGTCGCGGCCCTGCTGGCGGACGGCGCCGAGCGGGTGGCGGTCTCCACCTACCTTTTGGCCCCGGGGTACTTCGCCGACCGAGTGCGCGAACGTTCGGTGGCGTCGGGGGCCTCCGTGGTCTCCGAGGCCCTGGGCGACGCTCCGGAGCTCGCCGAGGTGGTGTGGGAGAGGTACGACGCCATGGTCACCTCTCCGTACGGCGTGACCTGAACCCTCTTCGGGGACGTCCCTCGGCGGGACGTCGGACGGGCGGCTCTTCCCCGGCCGCCCGTTCGGCGTCTCCGGAGCCCGAGCGCAGGGCGGTGACCGAGGCGATCAGCAGGACCCCGGCGGAGAAGAGCAGGGCTCCGGGAGCCCCCACCGCTCCGGCGACCCCCGCCGCCGCGGCGGGGATGGCCACCTGGCCCAACCGGTTGCCCCAGACCCGCAGCGCCAGGACGGCCCCACGAGAGCCCTCCGGGGCCAGGGTGGCGACCTCGGCCATCGTCAGGGGCTGCCCCAGGCCCAGAAGGAACCCGCCCAGGACCAGCACCACCGCCAGGACCGCGAAGCCTCCCGTGGGCAGGGCGACCAGGGCCAGGGCGACGGCGGCGACGAAGGTGCTGGTCACGATGAGCGTCCCACGCGACCAGCGGCGCAACAGCGCTTGCAGGATCAGGCGGGAGAGCAGGGAGGAGCCCGCGCGCAGGCTCAGCAGGACGCCGACCAGCATCGGGGAGATGCCCCGACTCTCCGCGATGAGCGGCAGGAAGGCGGTGAGGATGTCGACCGCCGACAGCAGGGCCAGGCTGGTGAGCAGCGCGGAGGGCATGCCGCGCTGTCGCAGCAGGTCGCGGGTGGGCACCGGCGGGGTGTCTCGCCGGTCCGCGGCGCGCCGTGACGGTCTCAGCCGCGCGAGCGGCAGCAACGGGAGGACGCCCAGCGCGGCGGTGACCCCGGCCACGGCCAGAGCGACGGAGGTGGCCGAGAGCAGGGCCGCGCCGGAGGTGTCTCCGAGGACGGCGCCCGAGATGAGGGGACCGACGAGTTGGCCCAGGGAGGCGGCCGCGGTGAACCAGCCGAAGTCGCGGTCCAGGTGGCCGGGGCGCGAGTATCGGGCGATGAGGCCCTGTCCGGCCACCATGCACAGCAGGTGGCCGACGCCGACGATCGTGCTCGCCAGGGCGATCCCGAACAGTCCGCCGGAGAGCGCCAGGGACAGCCCGCCCAACGCGAGGACGGCCGCGCCCAGGCCGACGATCCAGGCGATGCGCGCCGAGCGGTCGATGGAACGCCCCAAGGGGACCGCGATGAGCAGGGGCAGGAGCGCGTAGGCCGCCGTGACCAGGCCGACCTCGACGGCGTCGCCGCCCACCGCGATGGTCCGATAGGAGATGAGGGGTCGGGCGAGGTTGAGTGCGGTGTGGGTGAGCACGACGCTGCCCAGGAGGGACCACAGCCACCAGGAGCGTTCGGGAGGTTCCGCGTCCGTCATGGTCTCCTCTTCCCGCTCCGATCCCCACGCCGGTCGTCCCGTCACCGGATGTCATGGACCGGGACGCCACGGCCAGGGCATCGTATCGAGGACACGAGGTGCGAAACCGGGCGGGGTCGGCGCCCCCGGCGGCCGCGTGGAAGGGCGGTCGAACGCCATGTCGTCGACGTTCGAGCGAGGCGGGCACCGCCCTTCCGGTGATTCACCACTCGCGGGGCGCGATGAGCTCCTCGGGATCGGCGTCGTGGAACCCGTGTGCGGTGGCCACCCGCCGGAAGGACTCGCCGATCTCGTCCCTGGCCACGGTCTCGATCTCGCTGCCGGCCGCTCCGAACTCCTCCTCCAGGTCGTTGAACTCCTCGGTGGCCGCGTGGGTGAGGACGTACAGCGCGTCGAGGTCGGCGGGGCGTTCGGCCTCGATCCGCGCGCTCAGGCGCAGCAGGATCGCCTTGCCGCGGTCCACGAGGTGGTCCGGGAAGTAGGGGTCCCGGTACATCCCGACGAGCAGGGAGTCCGGGTCCGGTCCCGTGGGGGCGGTGGTGTCGCTGTTCATATGTGTCTCCTCGTGGTGCGAAGGGTGCGAGGGGATTCTTCGGGACGCCTACGACACTTCCGTCACCGAGGCCTCGATAGGTTCGACGAACGGACATCGACCGGACGGAAGGGGCACGATGGGCGAGGGGATGCGGGACCTACTGCGGGGGCTGAAGGTGTTCGCGGGGCCGTTGGGATCCTTCGATCCCGACTCGGCGCCGGAGGATCCGCTGGAGTTGTTCCGGGAATGGTTCGCCGACGCGGTGGCGACCGAGGTGGACGAGCCCCACGCGATGACGGTGGCCACCGTCGACGCGGACGGGGTCCCCTCGGCGCGGGTCCTCATCCTGAAGGACCTCACCGACGAGGGCTGGTGGTTCGCCACCACCACGACCTCGGCCAAGGGGCGCGACCTCGCGGACGACCCGAACGTGGCCCTGTTGTTCTTCTGGGGTCCGCGAGGACGCCAGGTGCGGGTGACGGGTCGGGCCGAACTCGCCGAGGCCGAGGCCCGGGCGGCCGACTTCCGGAACCGGCCGTTGGAGGGCAGGGTGGCCGGTCTGCACGGACGGCAGAGCGAACCCCTCGACGAACTGTCGGAGATCCACCGGACGGCCGAACGCAGCCGTGAGAGGTTGAGGGCCGACCCCGCCCTGGCGCCCGACGACTGGGGGCTGTACCTGGTGCGTCCGACGCGGGTGGAGTTCTGGCAGGCCGATCCGGACCGTCGGCACACCCGCCTGCGGTACGAGCGGGCGGGGTCGGGTTGGCGGCGCGGGCTGCTCTGGCCGTGAGCCGGCGAGGCGTCTCCCCCACATGACCGAACCTGATTCGGGTTCACGGGCGGCGGACGGATAGGATGCCCGTCACCCGTCCGCCGCCCGACCCAGGAACGGAGCCGGTATGCCCGCCACTCACGAGGTCTTCAACCAGGCCGCCCCGCTCGGCGACTACGACGCGGCCGAGGATCCGGCCCTGCTGGAGGGGCTGCGGCGCGAGGGCGCCGGTTGGGCCGAACCGGACGTGCGCCGCGTCGGCGTCGCCGCCGGATCCGAGCGGGTCCGTGCCTGGGGCGAGGCCGCCAACACCTACACGCCGGTGCTGCGCACGCACGACCGCTACGGCAACCGTGTGGACGAGGTCGACTACCAGCCCGCCTACCACGTGCTCATGGACCAGGCCGTGGAGAACGGTCTGCACGCCGCGCCCTGGGCCGAGGAACGGGAGGGCGCGCACGTGGCCCGGGCGGCGAAGTTCTTCCTGTGGTCGCAGCCCGAGAGCGGGCACGGGTGCCCCATCTCGATGACCTACGCCGCGGTCCCGGCGCTGCGTCACGCCCCGGAGCTGGCCGAACGGTACGAGCCGCTGCTCACCTCCCGCACCTACGACTTCGGGCTGCGTCCCCCGGCGGGCAAGAGCGGTCTCATCGCCGGCATGTCCATGACGGAGAAGCAGGGCGGCTCGGACGTACGCGCCAACACCACGCGCGCGGTGCCCACCTCCGAGGGGCACCACCTGCTCACCGGGCACAAGTGGTTCACCTCCGCGCCCATGAGCGACCTGTTCCTCACCCTGGCGCGGACCCCCGAGGGGCCCACGTGCTTCCTCGTGCCCCGGGTCCTGGAGGACGGTACCCGCAACGCGCTGTTCGTGCAGCGGCTCAAGGACAAGCTCGGCAACCGGTCCAACGCCTCCGCCGAGCTGGAGTACGAGAACGCGGTCGCGTACATGGTGGGCGAGCCGGGGCGCGGGGTGCCCACCATCATCGAGATGGTCAACAGCACCCGGCTGGACTGCGTGATCGGTTCGGCCTCGGGGATGCGCGCCGCCGTGGTGCACGCGCTGAACCACGCCCGCACGCGCGGCGCCTTCGGGGCGCCTCTGGTGGAGCAGCCGTTGATGCGCAACGTGCTCGCCGACCTGGCACTGGAGTCGGAGGCCGCCACCGCCTTGATGACGCGTCTGGCGGGCGCGGTGGACCGCTCCGTGCACGGTGACGAGCGCGAGACCGCCTTCCGTCGCCTGGGGGTGGCCGTGGGCAAGTTCTGGGTGACCAAGCGCCAGCCCGCCCACGCGGCCGAGGCCCTGGAGTGTCTGGGCGGCAACGGCTACGTGGAGGAGTCCGGGATGCCGCGACTGTTCCGCGACTCGCCGCTCAACTCCATCTGGGAGGGATCGGGGAACGTGGCCGCGCTGGACGTGCTGCGCGCGATGTCCCGCTCCCCCGAGGCGGTGGAGGCCTTCCTCTCCGAGCTGGGCGAGGCCGAGGGGGTCGACCGGCGCTACGACGACGCGTTGAAGCGGCTGAGGCGGACCCTGGGCGACACGGAGGAGATGGCCTTCCGGGCGCGTTCGGTGGTGGAGCTGATGGCGCTGGCCCTACAGGCGTCGGTCCTGCTGCGCCACGCGCCGTCCCCGGTGGCCGAGGCGTTCACCCGCAGCCGGTTGGACGGGGAGTGGGGGCACGTGTTCGGCACCCTGCCCCGAGGTGTGGACACCGAGGCGATCCTGGAGCGGGCCAGGCCGCGTTCCTGATCGAATCGCACCGAGCGGAAAAGGCGATTTCCTTTTTCTCTTAGGAAATCGTCCATCATTCACATATAGGACACAACACCCGGAACGGTCGTCGAAGAAGATCATCGGCCCAGTTCGGCATACTTCCGTGCTCAAGGCGGAAGGAAGATGTCGCAACTGAAAACGCCCATCCAGGGCCCCGACACTCAAGAGACTGACGACGCCTATGGTGGAAGTCTGGCCTGGTAGCCCCTATCCGCTCGGTGCTACCTACGACGGTTCCGGGACCAATTTCTCCCTCTTCTCCGAAGCGGCCGAACAGGTGGACCTCTGCCTGTTCGACGACGAGGGGACGGAGACCCGAATATCCCTGACCGAATACGACGGTTTCGTATGGCACGGTTACCTGCCCGGCGTGGGGCCGGGCCAACAATACGGATACCGCGTACACGGGCCCTACGCGCCCGAGCACGGACTGCGCTGCAACCCGAACAAGCTGCTCACCGACCCCTACGCCAAGGCGCTCAACGGCGAGCTCACCTGGCACGAATCTCTGTTCAGCTACCACTTCACGGATCCGACCCGTAAGAACACCGCCGACAGCGCCCCCTACGTGCCCAAATGTGTGGTGGTGAGCCCGTTCTTCGACTGGGGGAACGAGTCGCGCCCGAGCACCCCCTACCACCGGACGGTGATCTACGAGACCCACGTCCGCGGTCTGACCATGCGCCACCCGGGCATCCCCGAACACCAGAGGGGGACCTACTCCGGGCTGGCCCACCCGGTGATGATCGACTACCTCACCTCGCTGGGGGTGACCGCGGTCGAGCTCATGCCCGTCCACCACTTCGTTCCCGAGCACGCCATGGTGGCGCGCGGGCTGACCAACTACTGGGGGTACAACACCCTGGCCTTCCTGGCCCCGCACAGCGGCTACGCGGCGCTCGGTTCCCGAGGGCAACAGGTCCAGGAGTTCAAGGCGATGGTGAAGTCGCTGCACGAGGCGGGCATCGAGGTGCTGCTCGACGTGGTCTACAACCACACCGCCGAGGGCGACCACATGGGGCCGACCCTGTCCTGGCGCGGTATCGACAACCTGGGCTACTACCGGGTCTCCGACGAGGACCAGCGCTACTACCTCGACTACACCGGCTGCGGCAACAGTCTGAACGTGCGGCACCCGCACTCGCTCCAGCTCATCATGGACTCCCTGAGGTACTGGGTCCTGGAGATGCACGTGGACGGGTTCCGTTTCGACCTGGCCTCGGCGCTGGCCCGAGAGTTCCACGACGTGGACCGGCTGAGCACGTTCTTCGACATCGTCCAGCAGGATCCGGTGATCTCCCAGGTCAAGCTGATCGCCGAACCCTGGGACGTGGGGCCGGGCGGCTACCAGGTCGGCAACTTCCCGCCGTTGTGGACGGAGTGGAACGGCAAGTACCGCGACACCGTGCGCGACTTCTGGCGCGGCGAGCCGGTCAAGGGCGAGCTGGCCTCCCGGTTGGCCGGCTCCAGCGACCTGTATCAGGACGACGGGCGTCGCCCCGTGGCCTCGATCAACTTCATCACCTGCCACGACGGCTTCACCCTGGCCGACCTGGTCTCCTACGACCACAAGCACAACGAGGCCAACGGCGAGGAGAACCGGGACGGGACCGACGACAACCGGTCCTGGAACCACGGGGTGGAGGGACCCACCGACGACCCGGCCATCCTCACCCTGCGCCGTAGACAGGTGCGCAACCACCTGGCCACCCTGTACCTGTCCCAGGGCGTGGTGATGCTCTCGCACGGCGACGAGATCGGACGTACGCAGAAGGGCAACAACAACGCCTACTGCCAGGACAACGAGATCGCCTGGATCGACTGGGAGGGCGCGGGCCTGGCCGGGGAGTACCCGGAGAACGACCTCCTGGACTACGTGCGCGGGCTGGCCCGACTGCGCAGCGAACATCCGGTGTTCCGACGCCGCCGCTTCTTCCGGGGCAGCCCGATCGAGAGCGGGAGGGCCGGCTCGGACGGGCTCCCCGACATCTCTTGGCTGCGCCCGGACGGGTCGACCATGGAGGGGCCCGACTGGAACGATCCGGAACGGGCCCTGGGCGTGTTCCTCAACGGGGACGCCATCACCGAACCCGACACACGCGGCCGCCCCATCCGGGACGACTCGTTCGTACTGCTGCTCAACAACGGTCCCGAGCCGGTGGAGTTCAAACTGCCGGGGACCGCGTACGGCATGAGCTGGGAGACGATCCTGGACACCGCCGATCCGGACGTGGTGGGACGTCCGCCGATCCCCGCCGGTGGCCCGGTCCGGGTGATCGACCGGGCCCTGATCCTGCTGCGTCGGGCCGCGCACCGCAGGGCCTGACCGTCCTCGCCCCTCCGGTGCGCCCCGTGCGCCCCGGAGGGGAGGGCCTCCCCGTTAGCCTGGGTGACCATGTCGAGCACACACGACGCGGGGGGCGCCTCGAGCCCCGCGAGCCTTCGCGAACTCCTGCCCGTCCCCGGCCGGGTCGACGTCGATCCGGCCGAGGCCTACGCCTATCCGCCGGTCTCGGACCGGCCCTGGGTCCGCGCCAACATGGTCGCCAGCGCCGACGGTGGTGCCATCGGACCGTCGGGGCGCAGCCGCGACCTGTCCTCGGCCCCCGACCGTCGGATCATGGGCGTCCTGCGCGGTCTGTGCGACGTCGTGGTGGTGGGCGCCGCGACCGCCCGGCAGGAGGGCTACCGTCCGGTCCGCCCCCGCGAGGTGTGGGAGCGGCTCCGGGCCGGGCGTCCGGCGACCCCGAGGATCGCGGTGGTCACCCGTTCGCTCGAACTGGACGACGCCCTGTTGGAGACCGCCCCCGAGGACGCGCGCACCATCGTGTTCACCGTCGCCGACGCCCCGATCGAACGGTTGGAACGCGTCTCTGCGCACGCCGACGTCGTGATCGTCGACGACGTGTCCGTACGCCCCGCCCACATCGTTCGGGCGTTGGCCGAGCGGGGTCTGTACCGGGTGCTGACGGAAGGGGGCCCGCACCTGCTCGGGGAGTTCGTCGCGGCGGGTTTGTTGGACGAACTGTGTCTGACGACGAGCCCGCGTCTTCTGGGTGTGGGTTCGCCCCGGATCGTGGCGGCCCCTCCGCCGGCGGCCGGGGAGGCCGGACACCTTTCGCAGGAGAACGTCCCTCTGCGTTTGGCGCACCTTCTGGAGAACGAGGGGAATCTGTTCGCCCGTTACGTCAGGGAATGATGTATTCCCCTGAGAACACCTCCATCACCACTCCGTTCCGGTCGTCCCACAATGACGCATGAACCCTCCCGCAATCGGACATACCCGTGGTGTGCCGTCCACCCGAGAGCTGTTACTGGGCGCGCCGCATCGACGGGGCTCACCGGTGTGGTCCCCCTGGGCGAGAGGATGAACGTGGTGTCGACGTCCGAAAACGGATCAGCCCCGGTCTACAGGGAGATAGCCGAGGAAATTCGAGGACGGATCCGCTCCGGACAATACGCCGACGGCGACCGTCTTCCGGGGGAGAACGCCCTCATGGAGCGGTACGGGATCGCGCGGGCGACCGCTCGACAGGCGCTCTCGGTGCTCACCAACGAGGGGCTGGCCGTGGCCGTGCGCGGTTCCGGCATCTACGTGCGCCTGTTCCGTCCTCTGAGAAGGCACGGCGCCCGTCGCCTGTCCAAGGAGAACTGGGGGTCGGGACGGGCGATCTGGATGACCGACAGCGACACCCGCGGCTACGAGGTGGAGGGGTTGATCGTCGACGAGGTGGTACCCGAGGATCACGTGCTGCGCGCCCTGGACCTGCCCGGGGCCAGCAGGGTGATCCGACGCTCTCGGCGCTATCTCGTCGACGGCCGTCCCGTACAGAGCGCCGTGTCCCACCTTCCGCGGGCCCTGTGGGAGGGCGACGAGGACTCCGAGTCCGCGCGACGGGTACGCGCCCACGACAGCGGCCCCGGCGGGATCTACGCCCGGCTGGCCGAGGCGGGGCACGCGCCGGCCCGCTTCACCGAGGAGATCCGGGTCCGTATGCCCACCCCCGAGGAGGCCCGCGATCTGACCCTGTTCCCGGGGACGCCCGTGTTGGAGATGGCCCGGACCGCCCTGACCGACGACCACCGGCCGGTGGAGTTCAACGAGATCGTCATGGACGGTTCGGCGTACGTGCTCCAGTACGACTTCGACGCCTGACCCCGCTCCCCCTCGCGCGAAGGAGGGGCTCCCCTCTCGGGAGGCCCCTCCACCGCGCTCGTATCGTCTTTCCGTTCCTCGGTGCCGTCGTTCGTACGTCCTGCCCTATCGGCGGCCCCGCCGCTTGGAGGCGAAGACCAGGTAGGCCAGCGGCAGGAGGACGACTCCCACCGCCACGGCCCCCGCCGCGGCGAACAGCGTGGCACCGGACGAGGTCATCGCCCAGTGCGCCATTCCGAACCCCAGGAGGACCGCCACCGCCACCGCGGCGATGGAGATGCCACCGAACAACCAGAGGAGACCTCGGTCGCTCCAGGGTTCGGGTCTGACGTGGTCGACCCCGGCCAGTGTGCTGCGGGCGCTGAGCTCGGCGGCCCAGCGCAACTCCCGCCCCACGGCGGCGGTCCCCCCGGTGACCGCGCGCGCCCGATTCCGGACGCCCACCGTCGCCTGGTCCAACCACCACAGCCCGTAGCGGACCCTTCCCACACGCAGTGGTCGCCTGTTCACTCCGAGTGCCTGTTGAGCCGTAACAGCCATGTCACCTGCCCCGTGTGCTTCGGCCACTGTCCCCTGTGCGAAGCCCGTACCCGCATGAATCACCAGCGAACGTCACCAAAGGTGAAGTTAGGCGTATGTAGCCGCTAAGGATGATTTACCTTGGTCTGAACTGGTTGACCCTTTTCACACCAATTGACAGCGGGTCGGCATCCGGACCCGATTCCGGGTAGCGTCTTCTCCATGGCTGACGCATCGGACCGGGCCCCGCACGAGAACGGCGGGGGACCCGAGGACCTGCCCAGGACCGACGAGCAGTGGCGGGAGCGCCTCGACCCGATGGAGTACGCGGTACTCCGTCAGGCCGCCACCGAACGTCCCTGGACCGGTGAGTACGTCGACACCAAGACCACCGGTGTCTATCGCTGCCGAGGGTGCGGGGCCGAACTGTTCCGCTCGAACGAGAAGTTCGACTCCCACTGCGGGTGGCCCAGCTTCTTCGACCCGGCCGACACCGACGCCGTGACCCTGCACGAGGACATCTCACTCGGCATGATCCGCACCGAAGTGCGATGCGCCACCTGCGACTCCCATCTGGGACACGTCTTTCGCGGTGAGGGGTACGACACCCCCACGGACGAGCGCTACTGCATCAACTCCGTAGCGCTCACCCTCGAACCCACGGAGTAGGCTTACCATCCTGGTTCGGCGGGTATCCCCGTGGCCACGGCCGCGATACGCGGGATACCCGGGACCTCCCCGGCTCCCCCGCCCCGAGTGATCGGGGATAATCTCACCAGCGCACCGACGTTCGGCCCTCGTCGACCGGAGGGCGCGCGGAGAGAGCGCCCCACCGGAGAGAGACCCACGCGCCGGCGGACCCGCCCCGGCAGGGCCCACCCCTCACAGCGAAGACCGATGTGCGGGCGACCAGACCGACCCGCGACGAAAGTGCCCGATGACCGACGACTCACCTTCCTCCTCCGCATCCCCCCGCCCGGCGGCGCGTCCGCGTCTGGGCATGGCCCAGGGGTCGGCCCCCTGGTTGATCCCGGCTCTCGGCGCCGCGGGAGCGGCCGCCATCGCCGCCCGGGGCTCCCGTACCCGCGCGCTGATCGCCGCCCCGGTGATCGGCCTCGCCGCGGGGATGACCTGGTTCTTCCGCGACCCGAACCGCGGCCCGGCGACCGGCCGGGTCCTGTCCGCGGCCGACGGTGTCGTCCAGAGCGTCGACCACCGGTCCGACGGGCGCACGCGGATCGCGGTCTTCATGAACCCACTCAACGTGCACGTCAACCGTGCCCCCCTCGCCGGAGTCGTGACCGGCGTCGAGCACCGCCCCGGGGGTTTCCGGCCCGCCTTCGACAAGGACAGCGAGCGTAATGAGCGCGTCATCTGGACCCTTGAAACCGAGATCGGTGAGATCACGGTCGTTCAAATCGCCGGCGCGATGGTCAGGCGTATCGTCCCGTATCTCGCTGCGGGGCAGAAGGTCGAGCAAGGCGAGAGGATCGGGCTCATCCGGTTCGGGTCACGCGTCGACGTCTACCTTCCGTCCGGTGTCGCCCCGGCGGTGGAGATCGGCCAGAAGGTCCGCGCCGGGGAAACCCGCCTTGACGCCGACTGACACCGCTCGCGCGCCCGAACCCGCCGAGGTGTCCGAGGAGGCCCCCCGGCTCCGCCTGGGGATCGCCGACTACCTCACCCTGGGCAACGCCCTGTGCGGCTTCCTGGCCGTGTGCGCGCTGGCCGCCGCGCAGAGCGCGCACCTGGCGGCCGGGGCGTCCGGCCCCCTGCCCAAGACCGCCATGGCCACGGCCGTGGGTCTGATGATGATCGCCGCCTCGCTCGACGTGCTCGACGGACGGGTCGCCCGCAAGTTGGGCGGCAGCGGCATGGGCGCGGAGTTGGACAACCTCGCCGACGTGATCAGCTTCGGTGTCGCCCCGGCGTTCTTCTTCGTCGTGTGGGGCACCATCTCCGGCGGTACCTGGACGCTGCCGGTGGCGGCGGCCGGCGCGATCCTGCTCGCGGTGATCGTGCGGCTGGCCCGGTTCTCCTGTCAGGCTCCGGGTGCCGACTACTTCACCGGACTGCCGTGCCCCTTCGGGGCGATGGCCGTGGTGACGATCGTGCTGCTCGACCCGCCGCTCCTGGTCGGCGTGGCCGCGGTGCTGCTCGTGGCCTGGCTGATGGTCAGCCGGATGGAGTACCCCAAGCCCAAGGGGCGCAAGGCCTACGTGGTGCTGGGCATGCTCGGCACCGGTGTGGTCCTCATGGTCGCCTGGGGTCTGGGGCTGCCGGCCGGAGACGCGCTCATCTACCTCATGAGCGCCCTGGTGCTGCTGTTCATCGTCACGATCCCGTTCTACGTGATCGCCACCCGTCGGGAGGCGTCCCGGGTCGAGTGACCGCCCCACGGACCCGAACGGCCCCCGCGCTCGATGAGCGCGGGGGCCGTCGTCGTACCCGGTGGTGGCCTACGGCAGAGAGTCGACCAGCTCGGCCACGCTCTTACGCCGACCGGTGTAGAACGGCACCTCCTCGCGCGTGTGCAGACGCGCCTTGGCACCGCGCAGGTGACGCATCAGGTCCACGATGCGGTGCAGCTCGTCCGCCTCGAAGGCGAGCAGCCACTCGTAGTCGTTGAGCCCGAACGAGGAGACCGTGTTGGCCCGCACGTCCGGATACGGGATCGCCATACGGCCGTGCTCGGCGAGCATGGCGCGACGCTCGTCGTCGGGCAGCAGGTACCACTCGTAGGAGCGCACGAAGGGGTACACGCAGATGTTCTCGCGGGGCTCCTCGCCGGCCAGGAAGGCCGGCACGTGGCCGCGGTTGAACTCGGCGGGCCGGTGCAGACCCACGACCGACCACACGGGGGTGGCGGCGCGACCGATGAGGGTGCGACGGAAGTCGGAGTAGATGGACTGCACCTGCTCCGGGGTCCGACCCACCCACCAGAACATGATGTCGGCGTCGGCGCGGAAGCCCTGGACGTCGTAGGCGCCGCGCGTGACGACGCCCTGCTCGGCGGCCTTGTCCAGGAGGGCCTGGAGCTCCTCGGCCGCGGCGGCGCGGTCCACGCCCTCCAGGGAGTCGATCTTGAAGACCGACCACATGGTGTAGCGGATGAGTTCGTTGAGGTCGGTGCCGTCCTGGGCGACCGCCTCGTTCTGCTGGCCCGTCACGGGTTGTCTCCTTGCTGGTTCGTTCCCTCGGCGCCCGAGGCGTCGAGACCGGTGTTGCTGTGGTCGATGAGCGTGTCGGCCAACCGCGCGGCCTCGCGGCCCGCGTCGGCGACACAGGCGGGGATGCCCACCCCTCCGTAGGCGGCGCCGCAGACGCCGAGCCCGTCGTGGCGCTCCACGGCCGTCCGCACGCGTTCCACCCGTCCCGCGTGTCCGACCCCGTACTGGGGCAGTCCGTCGGTCCAACGGGTGACGCGGGTCTGCACGGGAGCGCCGTTCAGGCCGGTGACCACGGCCAGGTCGGCCAAGGCCGCCGCGGCCAGTTCCTCGTCGGAACGGCGCAGGACGGTCGTGTCCCCGAAACGTCCGATGGAGCAGCGCAGGACGACCAGGTCGGCACCGGGGTCGACCCTATCCAGCTCTCGGGCGAGCCAGGGCCACTTGTTGCTGGAGAAGGTCGCGGCCTTGATGGTGAGCCCCTCCCCCGCCGGCACCAGGAAGCCGGTTCCGGTGAGGGGCGCGGGGAAGGCCGAGGCGGGCAGGGCGAAGGTCACCAGGGCCATGCTCGCGTACTCGACCCCGCGGAGGTCTCGGGCGGCGGCGGGCTCGGTGTCGGCGAGCAGGCGCGCGGCCTCCGGGGCCGGGCAGGCCAACAGGACGCCGTCGCACTCGATCCGCCTCTCGGCGCCCTCCAGTCGAACGCTCCAGCCCCGGGAGGTCCGTTCCAGGGCCCGCGCCCGAGTCCCGGTCCGCAGGTCCTTCTGGCGCTCGACCAGGGCGTCCACGAGTGTGGCGACGCCGCCGCGCAGGGAGGCGAACACCGGACCGGCCTTGGTGGGGGCGGCGCCCCGCCCCTTGAGACTGGTGTGCACGGCCCGCATGAGGGAGCGATCGCTCCGCGCCATGGGGGCGATCTGGGGCAGGGCCGAGTCGAGGGAGAGTTCGTCGGCTCGGCCGGCGTAGACACCGCCCAACAGGGGCTCGACGAGTCGGTCCACGACCTGCCGGCCCATCCGGATCCCCACGTAGGAGGCCACCGGCACGTCCGAGCGCACCGGGGTACCGGGCCAGACCAGGTCCAGGGCGGCGCGCAGGGTGCCCGCGGGCGAGAGCACCCCGCTCCGGGCCAGGGCCCTCAGATCGCCGGGCACGCCCATGAGCTGCCCCTTGGGCAGGGAGCGGATCCGGCCCCGGCTGTAGATGGCGGCCGAGCCGGGTCCGGGGTGCACGACCCTGTCGTCCAGACCGAGTTCGGAGAACAGGTCCACGGCCTCGGGCCTGCGGGCGAGCACCGCCTCGGCCCCGGCGTCGACCGGCACCCCGGCCACCGGCGAGGCGCGCAGCTTGCCCCCCGGAACGTCGGCGGCCTCCAGCACGGTGGTGGTGATCCCCCGGGCGTTGAGACGGTGTGCGGCGGTGAGTCCGGAGACCCCGCCCCCGACCACGACGACATGCGGTGCTTCAGGCATGTCACCAGCTTCCCAGATGTCGGCGGTCACAGTGCTCCGGCGTCCACTGAGAGGACCTCCGGCCCGTGACGAGGGGCGAAGGGCCGGCCCCCATGTGTGCCTTCGACCCGTTGCGCCGGTGTTATCGAAGGGGCCGAACCCGTTCGAGGGCGGCCGCGTCCAAGGCGCATGGACACTTCACCACCCTCTCGGACGGCCCGTGCCGTCGGATCCCTGATCGCCGGAGGGCTGGCCGCCCTCCTCCTGACCTCGTGCGGGGCCTCCACCCTGGAGATGGACGCCTCCGCGCCCGCCGACGGCTCCGCCGGTTCCCCCGAACGGGCCGCCCTCGACTCCTACGACGGGGAGGGCGCCGAGGCGGACGAGGCCGCCGACCCGATCGGCACCGACATCGAGGTCGACGAGCGCGCCCTCGTCCACACCGCGTACATGACCGTCCGTGTGGAGGACGTCTCCGAGGCCGCCGAGCTGGCCAAGGAGCTGACGGTGGAGGCCGACGGTCACGTCGCCTCGGAGCGCGTCTCCACCCCGAACGGCGAACCCCCCGAAGGCGAGCTGACCCTGCGCGTCCCCGTCGACGGCTACGAGGAGGCCCTCGAAGGGCTGGCCGCCCTGGGCGACCGCTCCGACCTCGAACGATCGGTGGAGGACGTCACCGAGGAGGTGGCCGACGTCGAGAGCCGCGTCGCCTCCTCCGAGGCCGCCCTGGAGACCCTGAGAGGACATCTGGAGAAGGCCGAGGACGTCGACGACCTGCTCCGGGTCGAGCGCGAGATCCAGGATCGTCAGGAGTCGTTGGAGGCCTTCCAGGCCCGCCTGGAGGCGTTGCGGAACCAGACCGCCTACTCGACGGTGCACCTGTCGCTGCGCCCGCCCGCCACCTACCTGGAGGAACGACCCTCGGGCGAGTCGATCGGCTTCCTGGGCGGCCTGGAGCGCGGTTGGCGCGCCCTGGTCGGGGTCGCCGGAGGCCTGGCCGTGGCCGCCGGCTGGCTGCTGCCGTTCGCACTGGCGGGAGCCCTGATCGGGGCCGGCCCGGTGTGGTGGTGGCGTCGCCGTCGCGCGGCCACCCCTTCCGGTGAGGGGACGGGCGCTCGCCCGGCCGCACGCGGACGCTCCGGGTCCCCCTTCCGCCGATGGTCGAGGAAGGGCGCCTCCTCGGAACCGGTCTCGGCCGAGACCACCCCGGGCCGAGAGGACCGCGACACCGAGGGCCCCGAGGACACGACCGGAGAGACCGCCGAACGCGGGTGAGACGCGCCTCGGCGCCCGGCCCCTTCGAGGGGCGGGCGCCGAGGAGGCGGAGGAGGGCCGTCGGTCAGACGGCGGTCTCCTCGTGCACGAACGCGGTGAGGCGCTCCAGCATGGTCGGGTCGGTGGTGGGCAGCACCCCGTGGCCCAGGTTGAAGATGTGGCCCTCGGCGGCGCGGCCCCGGGACAGGATGTCGCGGGTGCGGTCGGCGACGACCTCCCAGGGGGCGAACAGGGTCGCCGGGTCCAGGTTGCCCTGGAGGGCGATGCCCGGCTGCACCCGCTGCGCGGCCTTGTCCAGCGGCACCCGCCAGTCCACGCCGACCACGTCGGCGCCGGCCTCGCCGAGCAGACCCAGCAGTTCACCCGTCCCCACGCCGAAGTGGATACGCGGGACCTCGTGGTCGGCCAACTGGCCGAAGATCCACGAGGTGTAGGGCAGCACCGAGGCGCGGTAGTCCTCGGCGCTCAGCGCGCCGACCCAGGAGTCGAAGAGCTGGATCGCACTGGCACCGGCCGCGATCTGGGTCTTCAGGAACCCGAGGGTGATGGAGGCCAGACGGCGCATGAGCTCGTCCCAGAGCTCGGGCTCGCCGTACATGAGCGCCTTGGTGTGCTCGTGGTTCTTCGACGGGCCGCCCTCGATGAGGTAGGAGGCCAGGGTGAAGGGGGCGCCGGCGAAGCCGATCAGCGGCTTGTCGCCGAGCTCCTCCACCAGTCGACCGACCGCCTCGGTGACGTAGGGAACGTCGTCGGGTTCGAGATCGCGCAGACGCTTGATGTCGGAGGCGTCGCGGATCGGCTCCTCGACCACCGGGCCGACCCCCGGCTTGATGTCGAGGTCGATACCGATGGCCTTCAGCGGAACGACGATGTCGCTGAAGAAGATCGCGGCGTCGACGTCGTACCGGCGGACCGGCTGCATCGTGATCTCGGTGATCATGTCGGGGCGCGCGCACGCTTCGAGCATCGGCACGTCGGCGCGGACCCGTCGGTACTCGGGCAGGGAACGCCCGGCCTGGCGCATGAACCACACCGGGGTGTGGGACACGGGAAGACGCCGGCAGGCGCGAAGGAATGGAGAGTCTTGAAGCGTCACACCTTGATCGTGCCATGCCCGTCGCGGTGCTCTCACTCGGATCACCGAGGAAGGCCTCCCGGCCCGGGGGACGTTCGGGTGCGAACCGGGGTGGTTGACGCTCCGGCGGTTCCAAGAACATCACAAAACCCCGACACGCCGGGGGATCTGCGCCCCGGCACCGGTGACTCGTGCCACGGTCGAACCCGTGCCCACCATCACATCATCGGCGGACCACGTTCGAACGACCCCCGCCAGGACGTGATCACCACAAAATGAAGGCTGACGTTTCCACCATGCCCGATGTCGGTAGCGCCGAGAACGCACAAGAGACGTTCCGGCGAGCGGTCGAGGCCCTCCGCTCCCCCCTGCTGCGCCCCGAGATCACCGTCGGGGAGATCCCCGCGCCCCAACGGCTGGCCCCCCACACAGCCGCCGTGTCGGCCGAGGTCGTCGTCCAGGGCGAGGAGGTCGCCTGGGGGCGACTGATCGTCCTGTACGACCCCGAGGGCACCCGTGACTGGCCCGGCCCCTTCCGGGTCGTCTGTCAGGCCAACTCCGAGCTGGAATCGGAGATAGCGACCGACCCGCTGCTGGGGCCGGTCGCCTGGAGCTGGCTCACCGACGCCCTGGAGGCCAACGGGGCCGCCCACCACACCCTGAGCGGCACGGTCACCCGGGCCACCACCGAGGGGTTCGGCACCAAGGCCCACGAGGGCGCCACCACCGAGGTCGAGATGCGCGCCTCGTGGACGCCGGAGTCCGAGGACCTGTCCGGTCACGTGAACGCCTGGCTGGCCCTGTTGGCGTCGGCGTCGGGGCTACCGCCCCGGGACGTCACCGACATAGCCCGGCAGCGCTCACGTCCCTGACCCCGGACCGGGGTCGGAAGGCGGTGGGCGCGCGCTTCCATGAGCGTCGAGGACGGGCCGCCCACCGCGTCGGGTGGCCACAGCGCATACCGTAGTGGTGTGGCGAACGCGTTGAACTCCAAGACAGACTCCCGCGAACCCGACCATGACGACTCGGAGAGGGCACCTCTACTGCGGGAACCACGCGAGGGTCTTCCCGAGGTCACCTCCGACCCCGGCACTCTGGCGGGTGTGATCGCGGCCCTGGGCGCGGGCACCGGCCCCGTCGCCGTGGACGCCGAGCGCGCGTCGGGGTACCGGTACGGCCAGCGCGCCTACCTGGTGCAACTGCGTCGGGAGGGTTCCGGTTCGGCCCTGATCGATCCGATCGCCTGTCCCGATCTGAGCGGGGTCGACGCCGCCATCGGCGAGGCCGAGGTGGTGCTGCACGCCGCGCACCAGGACCTGCCCTGTCTGGCCGAGGTCAACCTGCGTCCCGGTCGGCTCTTCGATACCGAGCTGGCCGGACGCCTGCTGGGCTATCAGCGGGTCGGACTGGGCTTCATGGTGGAGCGGTTGTTGGACATCCGTCTGGCCAAGGAGCACTCGGCCGTGGACTGGTCCCAGCGGCCGTTGCCGGAGGACTGGCTGCGCTACGCGGCGTTGGACGTGGAGATCCTCATCGAACTCCGGGACCGTCTGGAGGCGGAGCTGGAGGAGGCGGGCAAGCTGGAGTGGGCCCGTGAGGAGTTCGCCGCGATCCTGGCGGCCCCGCCCAAAGAGCCGCGCGCCGATCCGTGGCGACGCACCTCGGGGATCCACAAGGTGCGTAAGCAGCGTTCCCTGGCCGCCGTGCGCGAGCTCTGGTACGAACGCGATCGCATCGCGCGGGAGCGGGACACCTCTCCCGGCAGGGTCCTGCCCGACGCGGCGATCGTGGAGGCGGCGACGACCATGCCGCGCGACGCCAATGAGCTGAACCGGATCCGCCAGTTCGGCATCAAGCTGGCGCGACGCTATCCGGCCACGTGGCTGAAGGCGATCGATCGGGCCCGGGACATGGCCCAGTCGGAGCTGCCGCGCCCCAACGCTCCGGGCGACGGTCCTCCGCCGGTGAACCGTTGGGCCGACCGCGCGCCGGAGGCCGCACGGCGGCTGGACGCGGCCAAGTCGACGGTGGCGCGGATCGCGGAGGAGATCACGATGCCGACCGAGAACCTTCTGCTCCCCGACACCGTCAGAAGGTTGGCCTGGACGCCTCCCGAGACCGTCGATCCGGACTCGGTGGGCGCCTTCCTGCGGTCCCGAGGGGCCCGGAACTGGCAGGTCGGGTTGACGGCGGAACCGCTGACGAAGGCCTTGCGGGTGCCCGAAGAGGGGTGACCTTTACCCCTTTCTCACACTTTGAATCCAAACGTGATCGAAGTCACCGGCATTCAGGGGCGGTTCACGCCTGTTCCATAGCCCGCTGTCCGATTAAGTTATAGAAACGTGCCCCGGATCGTCAGGGGCTCGTTATCTCTACGACGGGTGTGTACCGAACCGTGGGCTCACAAGGCCCCGGTACGTGATCAGGGAAATGTGGTGAGTCTGCTTGTCGTTCTGGCGTGCGCTGCTACGCGGGACCGGGTTGACGCGTTCCGCCGAGGTCGAGTCGCCCAAGACCGCCTTGCCCACTCACATGGACCATGTCGAGGAACCGTCCGCGCCCATCCCCGAGCAGGTGTCGGCACCCGTGGCGAGCGTCCCCGCCACGGTCCCCGCCGCCCTGTCCGAGGGCGCACGGCCCGGCACCGGGTCCTCCGGCTCGCGTGTGCCCACGGCGGGCATGCGCGCGGCCGCTCTGGAGCGCACCCTCCAATCCCTGGTCGAGCGTCTGGGCACCGAGCACCCGGACACCATCACCGCGCGCAACAACCTCGCGACCAAGTACGCGCAGATGGGGCGTCGCCAGTCGGCCGTGCAGCAGTTCGAGCTGGCCCTGGGCGAGGCGGTGGCGGTCTACGGTGACGACCACCCCAGGACCGAGATCATCCGGGAGAACCTGGCCTGGGCCTTCGAGGACGCCGGTCGTCCCGCGGACGCCGCCGGCCAGTGGGAGACCCTGCTCGGCCAGCGGGAGAGCCAGTTCGGCCCGGCCGACGAGGACACCGTCGAGGCCCGGACGCGTCTGGCCGTCTGCTACCGGCGCAGTGGTCGTGTGGACGCGGCCATCGCCCACTACGAGCGGGCGATCGAGGACGTGGCCTCGACCGAGCGCCGAGAGGACCTGCGCCTGGGGCTGAGCGCCGCGCTGAGCATGACCGGGCGCTACGAGGAGGCCGGGTCCCAGCTCCGCATGGTGCTCGCGGCCCGTCGTCGCCGACTGGGCAAGGGACACCTGGACACCCTGACGGTGCACCACCGTCTGGGCCGGGCCCACACGCAGGCCGGACGGGCCGACGAGGCCGTGGAGGTGCTGCGCGAGGCCTACCGGGTCGCGCTGAACTCCTCCGGCGACCCCGAGGTGCGACGGCTGACCCTGCGACTGCGCCGCGACCTGGCCGGCGCCTACAACGCGGCCGGGCGGCACCGCGAGGCCGACGCCCTGCTGTAGAACGGAACACACGACGGTGGGCCGGGACCCGTTCGGGTCCCGGCCCACCGTCGTCTCCACACCACATCGTCGAAAGGGACGGACACACCGTGCGCGAGGCGACCGCGGAAGAGATGCGCTCCTCCTTCGTCAACTGTTCCAAGGGTGAGACCCGGAGGATGAACCTCCCCCAAGAGGCTCCCCCGCTGCCCTGGGAGGAGATGGAGTTCCTCGGGTGGCGGGACCCGCGGGCCCAGGAGCACGCCTACCTCGTGACCGACTCCGAGGAGGGTCTGGTCGGTATCGCCCTGCGCCTGTCCTCCGGAGGGCGCGGGGGCGGCTTCTTCAGGACCATGGCCTGCTCGCTCTGCCTGACCGTCCACCCCTCCGGCGGCGTCCGCCTGTTCAACGCGCCCAAGCGCGGGGCGGCGGGCCGCAAGGGGGACTCGGTCGGTCTGTACGTCTGCGAGGACCTGGCCTGCCCGCTCTACGTCCGAGGTCTGCGGACCTCTCCCCTGATCCAGCCGGCGGAGACCATCACCCGCGAAGAACGGGTGGAGCGGCTGCGCGACAATCTCGCCCGTTTCGTGACGGGTTTCCTCGTCTCCTGAGGGGAATCCCCTCTGCGGGGATCGTGTCCGCGACCGCCACCGCGGAGCCCTTCCGGCTTCTTTCGATGTGTTCGGCCCCGCCGCTCGCACTATTTGTTACTGGCGAGTAGCATGGACGCATACAGTCCACCCAACGCTTGGAGAAGGAGGGGCCATCGTGTCGCGAACTGCCCGCGATGTCGTGTTTGTCGATGGGGTCCGCACCCCGTTCGGCAAGTCAGGCAAGGGCCTCTACGCCGAGACCCGCGCCGACGACCTGATCGTCCGCGTCATCCGCGAACTGATGCGCCGCAACCCGGGCCTGCCCCCGGAGCGTGTCGACGAGGTCGCCATCGCCGCCACCACCCAGATCGGCGACCAGGGCCTGACCCTCGGGCGCACCGCCGCGATCCTCGCCGGGCTGCCGCGCAGCGTCCCCGGTTACTCCATCGACCGCATGTGCGCCGGCGCGCTCACCGCCGCGACCACCGCGGGCGCGGGCATCTCCTTCGGTGCCTACGACGTCGTGATCGCCGGTGGCGTCGAGCACATGGGCCGCCACCCCATGGGCGAGGGCGTCGACCCCAACCCCCGGATCATCTCCGAGAAGCTGGTCGACCCGTCCGCGCTGGTCATGGGCAACACCGCCGAGAACCTGCACGACCGGTACCCGACCATCACCAAGGAGCGCGCCGACGCCTACGCGGTGCGCAGCCAGGAGAAGGTCGCCAAGGCCTACGCCGACGGCAAGATCCAGCCCGACCTGGTGGAGACCCTGGTCCGCTCCGCGGAGAAGGGCTTCGGCCTGGCCACCCAGGACGAGCCGCCGCGCCCCGGCACCACCATGGAGTCGCTCGCCGGCCTCAAGACCCCGTTCCGCGCGCACGGCAACGTGACGCCCGGCAACGCCGCGGGCCTCAACGACGGCGCCACCGGCACCCTGCTCATGGCCGAGGAGGTCGCCGAGGAGCTGGGCCTGGACGCCAAGATGCGCCTGGTCGACTTCTCCTTCACCGGTGTCGAGCCCGAGGTCATGGGTGTGGGCCCGGTCCCGGCCACCGAGAAGCTCCTCGCCCGCCAGGGCATCGGCATGGACGACATCGGTCTCATCGAGATCAACGAGGCCTTCGCCGTCCAGGTGCTGGCCTTCCTGGAGCACTTCGGCATCGCCGACGACGACGCCCGGGTCAACCCGTGGGGCGGCGCCATCGCGATCGGCCACCCGCTGGCCTCCTCCGGCGGCCGCCTGATGATGCAGCTCGCGCGTCAGTTCGCCGAGCGCCCCGACGTCCGTTACGGCATCACCACCATGTGCGTGGGCCTGGGCATGGGCGGGACCATCCTGTGGGAGAACACGAACTACGAGGGGGGCAAGTGAGCACCGCCATCGAGCAGGCCCGAGAGCTCTTCAAGGACGAGGTCGTCACCAACGCGATCTCCCGTGACGTCGAGCTCCCCTACGGTGCGGGCACCGCCGTCCTGATCACCCTGGACAACGGGCACGACCACACCAAGCCGAACACCTTCGGCCCCGGCGGCCTACTGAGCCTGGACGCCGCGATCGAGGCGGCCAAGGCGCGCACCGACATCGTGGCCGTGGCCGTCACCGGCAAGCCGTTCATCTTCGCCGTCGGCGCCGACCTCACCGGTGTCCCCGCGATTCAGACCCACGAGCAGGCCGAGGCCATCGGCAAGCTGGGCCACGACACGTTCCGCAAGCTCGGCGAGCTGGACGTGCCGACCTTCGCCCTGGTCAACGGTGCCGCCATGGGCGGCGGCGTCGAGGTGGCGCTGCACTGCACCTACCGCACCATCTCCTCCGGCGTCCCGGCCTTCGCCCTGCCCGAGGCGTTCCTGGGTCTGGTCCCCGGCTGGGGCGGCACCTACCTCCTGCCGAACCTGATCGGCGCGGAGAAGGCGCTCAAGCTCATCGTCGACAACCCGCTGGCCCAGAACAAGATGATCAAGGGTCCGCAGGTCTTCGAGATGGGGATCGCCGACGCGATCTTCGACCCCGCCGACTTCGTCGAGGAGTCGCTGCGCTGGGCCGCCAAGGTCCTCAAGGGCGACGTCACGGTCGAGCGCCCCGAGGTCGACAAGGGCGAGGCCTGGGACAACGCGGTCAACATGGCCCGGTTCGTCGTCGAGGGCAAGCTGCACGGCGCCGCCCCGGCCCCGGCCCGCGCCGTCGAGCTGGTCGCCGAGGCCAAGAACCGCAGCCGTGACGAGGGCTTCGCCGCCGAGGACGAGGCGCTGGCCGACCTGATCATGAGCCCCGAGCTCAAGGCCGGTCTCTACGCCTTCGACCTGGTCCAGAAGCGCGCCAAGCGTCCCGCCGGCGCCCCGGACAAGTCCCTGGCCCGCAAGGTCACCAAGGTCGGCGTCGTCGGCGCCGGTCTGATGGCCGGCCAGCTCGCCCTGCTGTTCGCCCGTCGCCTCGACGTCCCGGTCGTCATGACCGACCTGGACCAGGAGCGGCTGGACAAGGGCGTGGCCTACGTCCACGGAGAGGTCGACAAGCTCCTGAAGAAGGGGCGCGTCAACCAGGACAAGGCCAACCACCTCAAGGCCCTGGTCACCGGCTCGCTGACCAAGGACGCCTTCTCGGACGCCGACTTCGTCATCGAGGCCGTCTTCGAGCGGATGGACATCAAGAAGCAGGTCTTCGCCGAGGTGGAGGCCGTGGTCTCCCCCGAGGCGATCCTGGCCACCAACACCTCCTCGCTGTCCATCACCGAGATGGCCTCGGGGCTTCGCCACCCCGAGCGGGTCGTGGGCTTCCACTTCTTCAACCCGGTCGCCGTCCTGCCCCTGCTGGAGATCATCCGCGGGGACAAGACCGACGACGCCTCCCTGGCCACGGCCTTCGCCGTCTCCAAGAAGCTGAAGAAGACGTCGGTCCTGTGCAAGGACGCCCCGGCGTTCGTGGTCAACCGCCTGCTCACCCTGTTCATGGGCGAGGTCCTGGGCGCCGTGGCCGAGGGCACCGAGCCCGAGGTGGCCGACCGCGCGGTCGCTCCGCTGGGTCTGCCGATGTCGCCGCTCATGCTGCTCCAGCTGGTCGGTCCGGCCGTCGGTCTGCACGTCGCCGAGACCCTGAACGAGGCGTTCCCCGAGCGTTTCGCGGTCTCGCCGCAGCTGAAGGCCGTGGTCGACGCCGGCAAGACGGCGATCTTCGCGCCGGACCTGTCGATCGACCCCGAGGTGAAGGCGCTGCTCGCGGGCGGGGACTCCCCCTCCGAGGAGAGCGCCATCCTGGACCGCGCCCTGCGCGCGCTGGCCAAGGAGATCCACCTGATGCTGGAGGAGGGTGTCGTGGCCGAGGCCGCCGACATCGACCTGTGCCTGATCACCGGCGCGGGCTGGCCCTTCCACACCGGTGGCATCACCCCGTACCTGGACAAGGTCGGCGTCTCCACCGCCGTGAACGGCAAGCCGTTCCACGAAGGCGACCCGAAGGCCTTCTAGCCTTCCGAGGGACACACGCGACGGGCCCGCTCTCTCCGGGAGAGCGGGCCCGTCGTCGTTCGGCGAGGGCGGGAGGTCACACCCCCGAGGTCATCCGCTCGCGCTCACGTTCCCGTTCCGGAAGCGCGTCGGAGGGCTCGTCGTCCCCGCCCTCGGAGATACCGATCCGGTCGTGCAGCCATCGCAGTGGACGGGGCAGCCACCAGTTCCAGTCACCCAGGAGCCTCATCGTGGCGGGGACCATCACCGCCCGGACCAGGGTGGCGTCCACCAGGACCGCGATCGCCAGACCCACGCCGATGATCTTCAGGAAGAGCAGACCCGAGGTCCCCATCGCCAGGAGCACCACGCCCAGCAGGAGCGCGGCGCTGGTGATGATCCGCCCGGTGCGCTGCAATCCCAGGGCCACCGACCTCGTGTTGTCCCCGCTGCGCAGGTACTCCTCGCGCACCCGGCTGAGCAGGAACAGTTCGTAGTCCATGGCCAGCCCGAAGGAGACGATCGTGATGAGGACCAGGTAGGTGGGGTCGATGGTGCCGACCGCCTCGAAGCCCAGCAGGGCGGAGAAGTGCCCCTCCTGGAAGCCCCACACCACCACGCCCAGGGAGGCGCTCAGGGACAGCGCGCCCATGAGCACCGCCTTGATCGGCAGGACGAGAGAGCCGAAGGCGAGGAAGAGCAGCGCCAGCGTGGAGCCGACGATGAACGCGACGGTCTTGGGGGCGTTGTCGACGATGGCGTCCAGGTTGTCCCACTGCATCGCGGCCACACCGCCCACGAGGGTCTCCTCCGCCCCCTCCGGCCCCGGTTCGGCGCGCACGTCGCGCACGAGTTCCTGGACCTCGGGATCGTCGGTGGCTCCCTGGTAGACCACCTCCACGTGGGCGATGTCCTCGCCCGTGCGCTCCAGGCCGGAGCGCACGGTGCCGGGCAGCGCGTCCAGGCGTTCGACGTACTCCTCCAGCGCCGCCTCGTCGGGGTCGCCGACGACGGCCACGTGCAGCCGGCCGACCTCGCCGGCGGGGAAGTCCTCCCCCAGAGCCTCGGTGCCGATCCGGGCCGGAGCGTCGACGGGGAGGTAGCGCTGATCGGTGGAGCCCAGGTTGGTCGCGGTGAGTCCGGCCCCGAAGGCCACCAGCACGCAGGCGACCGCCACCAGGGAGACGGCCGGTCCTCGCATGACGGCGCGGGCCAGGCGGGCCCAGGCCCCGGCGTTCTCGTCGACGATCCCGGTGACGGTGCGGCGCGGCAGTGGCAGCCTGAACCGGTCGATCCGATGGCCGACCACCGACATCAGCGCGGGCAGGAAGACCAGGGCGGCGATGAGGTCGAAGACGACGACGGCGATCCCGCCCCAGCCGATGGACTTCAGGATGGGCTGAGGGAAGAAGAGCAGGCCGGCGAAGGCGATGCCGACGGTGATCCCGGAGAAGGCGACGGTCCGCCCGGCGGTGTCCACGGTGCGCCGCACCGCGTCGGCGATCGCGCGCCCCTTGTTCAGCTCCTCGCGGAAACGGCTGACCATGAACAGGCCGTAGTCGATGGCCAGTCCCAGCCCCAGGAGGGTGGCCACGTTGATGGCGAAGACGGAGACCTCGGTGACCTGGGTGAGCAGGCGCAGGACCGTGAGGGAGCCCAGGATGGCCAGCCCGCCGACGGCGAGGGGGATCAGGCCGGCGACCAGGCCGCCGAAGATCAGGACGAGGAGGAAGAGCAGGAGGGGCAGGGTGACGAGTTCGGCGCGGACGATGTCGCTCTCCGCCGTCTCGGACAGCTCGTGTTCGACCGCGATGGAGCCGCCCAGGTGGGTTTCGAGGGGGCCGGACTCCAGGACCTCGGCGACCTCGTCGAACTGCTCGAGGCGCTCGTCGTGGGTCCGTCCACTAAGGGTGATCGGGACGTAGGTGGCGTGCATGTCCTCGGAGACGAGGATGCCGCGCTCGATCTCCTCCAGGTCCTCGTCGAGGTAGAGGTCGCGGTCGGCCACGGAGTCCTCGGGGAGGGCGTCGACGACGCGTCGGACCGCCTGGGCGAAGGTGGGGTTGTCCACCTTCATCTCGTCGCTGCGGAAGACGGCGATGACGTCGATGTCGGTGTGGCCGAGCTCCTCTTGGAGGACGTCCATGGCCCGTGAGGACTCCGAGCCCGGATCCTCGAAACCGCTCTGTCCCACGTCCTTGAAGACGCCGAGCCCCCACACCAGGGAGAAGACCGTGAACAGGACCGTCAGGGCCAGGATCCACCGTCTCCCCCGGTGCGCGCCGAGTCCCAGCCGGCCGAAGAACCCCGTGTTCGTCGACATACACGCCCCTTCGAGCGAACATCCATCATGTTGGTTAACGGTGTTCACTAAAGCGTGCGCCCATTACGCTGTCAATGTCGTCGGCGGGCACCGAACAGTGCCGACGCCACGGAGTCGAGACGGGATGTACCTCTGAAGATGACGAAACCGCCGGTCACCAGCGACCCGAAGACAGCGGGCACGCCCAGCCGTCGCGAGCGAGTGAGGGAGGCCACACTCGGCGAGATCAAGGGGATCGCCCGCCGACACCTCGTGGAGCACGGGGTCGCCGGCGTCTCCCTGCGCGCGGTCGCGCGCGAGATAGGCATGACCGCCCCGGGCCTGTACCGCTACGTCTCGGGGATCGACGCCCTCCTGGTGGCCATCACCGCCGACATGTTCGACGAGCTCGCCGAGGCCGTCGCCTCCGCCGACGCCTCGGCCCCGCCCCAGGACACCGAACTGCGGCTGCACCGGGCGTTGCGGGCCCTGCGCGCGTGGGCGATCGCCCACCCGGCGGAGTTCTCCGTCATGTTCGGCCCGCGCTCGCGTCTGGACCCCGACGCCGACATCACCCCGGCGTTGGAGGCGGGCAGCCGTTTCGGCTCCACCTTCTTCGCCCTGTTCGAGCGCCTCCTCCAGGAGAAGGACATCCCCTTCCCCGCGGAGGAGGAGATCGACCCCGATCTGCGCGTGGAGTTGAACAGTTTCGCCGACACCGTGGGCCTGGCCGTCCACGACGTCCCCGTGGGGGCCGCCCTGGTGTTGACCACCTGCTGGGTCCGCGTCTACGGCGTGGTGTGCATGGAGGTCTTCCAACACCTCGACTTCGTGATGCGCGACATGGAACCGCTCTTCGAGTCCGAGCTTCAGAACATGATGACGGGCCTGGGTGTGCGCTACCGGCCGGTGGAGGAGGGCGAGGGGACGAGCACTCGCACGGCCGGTTGACCCCATACTGGGGATAAGCGGCACTCGCCGGATTCGTGGGTACGAAACCGACATGCCCTATCCCTGTTGGAGCGACGACGAGGACGGCACTGTGGACGACCGAACCGGTGACACGGCCGCCCAGGGCCCCCTTCCCGGCCCGGACCGGCACGGCGACCACCCCGCCCCGCCCTCTCCGGCGATCTCTCGCGCCCAGGGAGACACACCCACCCCCGAGGCCACATGGGCGCCCACCGACCCCGCCACGGCCGTTCCAGGGACGTACGGGCCCCATCGAGGAGCTCCGGTCGACCCACGCGCGGTCGCCCCCGCGGGCCCCCCGCCGGCGGGTCCTCCTCCGGCCTTCCCTCCCCCGTTCCACGGAGCGGGCGCCACCCCTGCCCCCGGGTCCGGATACCCGACCGGACCGTACGCCACGTACCCCCACCCCCATCACGCCCCCGCGCCCTGGACGGGGCCGCCGGGCGGAGGCCCCCCTCCGCGGGCCTGGTACGGCCTTCCCGCCCAACGGGACCAGAGCGGAACGATCCTGTTCCTGTCGTGCGTGGCCGCCGTGGTCGCGGTCGTCTCACTCGTCGCCGGGGTGTCGATCGTGGTCGTGGCCCCTCGACAGCCCGACACGCCGAACGGGGTGGACGTGGCCACGGTCAGGAACGACGACCTGCGCGCGCGCCCGAACCGGGTCGACGTCGACCTGGTCGACCATCCTCTCTACGGCGTCGCCATGCCCCCGCCCGTCGACTGCGCTCTCCCTCCTCTGGACGTCGACTCCGACGCGTCCTGGGAGGCCTTCGCCTCCGAGGCGGGGACCTGCCTGAACGAGCTGTGGATCCCGGTGATGGACGAACTGCGACTGTTCCCCGACCTGCCCGAGATCACGGTGACCGAGGAGGCCTTGGACACCGACACCGAGGACGCCTTCACCCTGGCCTACTACGAGAGCGACCGGGGGCTGATCACCGTCGTCCTGCCCAACGTGCGCGAGGTGTCGGAGTTCGTTCCCGAGGACGAACAGGAGATCGTGTGGCTCGCCCTGATGGGCCACGAGTACGCCCACCACGTCCAGCACGCCACCGGCATCCTGAACGTCTCCCACGAGCTGCGTCGGACCGCCGGGAGCCAGGCCGACGAGTTGGAGACCCTGCGCCGCACCGAACTCCAGGCCGAGTGCATGGCCGGGGTCGGACTGCGCGGCCTGACCGACCCCGACGGTGACGCGCTGGACGTGGTCAACCGCCACTTCAACGAGGGAGGCGACCTGGACACCCACGGGAGCGCCGCCAACCGCGACCACTGGTTGCGGGCCGGTTGGGAGGGCACGACCGTGGCCGGGTGCAACACCTACGACGCCCCCGTGGAACGGGTCGCCTGAGCGGGGCTCAGTCCTCGCCGAGCGCCCTGCGGTGGGCCTCCCAACCGCCCAGCTTGACGCGTTCGCCGCGCTCCAGTTCGGCGGCCAGGCGTCCCTCGGCCTCGTCGATGCGCAACCAGCCCTCGTAGTCCCCCACGGTCAGGCCCCGGTCGGCCAGGACCTCGGTCAACTCGACCGGCTCGGGCAGGGCCGAACGCAACGCGTCGGCGTCGGAGAGCAGCGAGCGCACCGTCCCCGCGGCGTCGGACTTGTTGGTGCCGATCACCCCCGTCGCACCGCGCTTGATCCATCCCGCGACGTAGTCCCCCGGGACGGCGTCTCCATGCTCGTCCAGGACCCGACCGTCCCGCTGCGGGACCGTACGACCGTTCTCGTCGAAGGGGACCCCGCTCAGGGGGACGCCGGCGTAGCCGACCGAGCGCAGCACCATTCCGACGTCCAGCACGGTGTGCTCCCCGGTGCCCTCCAGCCGGCCCTGGTCGTCCAGACGGGTGCGCTCCACCCGCAGGCCGCTCACCCGGTCCTCGCCGAGGACCTCCTCCGGGCGGGACCAGAAATGGAACTCGACCCGGCGGGGCCTGCCCTCCGGCGTACGTTCGGCGCACTCGCGCAGCAGTTTGAGGTTGGTCCGCGCGGCGCGCGAGACCGAGCGCGTGGCCGGGTCGCCGGTGCCGACCCGCGCCGGGTCGATGTCGACCTGTTCGGGACGGACCACCACGTCCACGCCGGGGAGCTCCAGCAGATCGCGCAGCTCCGGCGCGGTGAACTTGGCCTGGAGAGGGCCGCGACGGGCCAGAACGTGGACGGTGCGCACCCGACTCCGGGCCAGCACGTCCAGAACGGGCTGGGGGATGTCGGTGTGGCGGAGCTCGTCTGCGGTCTTGACCAGGATGCGGGCGACGTCGAGGGCGACGTTGCCCGCGCCGACCACGGCGACCTCCTCCGCGTCCAGCACGAACCGCTCCACCGCGCTGTCGGGGTGTCCGCAGTACCAGTTGACGAAGTCGGTCGCGGCCACGCTGCCGGCCAGGTCCTCGCCGGGCACGCCCATACGACGGTCGACGGAGGCCCCGGTCGCGTAGACCACGGCGTGGTGGGAACGGGCCAGGTCGGCACGGGTCAGGTCGGTGCCGAACTCGACCCCGCCGACGAAGTCCACGTCGGGATGTTCGAGGATCCGGCGCAACGCCCGGGCGACGCCCTTGATCTTGGTGTGATCGGGGGCCACGCCGTGGCGCACCAGTCCATAGGGGGTGTAGAGCCGGTCCAGGACGTCGATCCGGACCGGTACCCGACGCTGCCGGGTCAGGGCGTCGGCGGTGTAGACCCCGGCCGGACCGGAGCCGATGACGGCCACCCGGAGCGGGGCGGCCTCCTCCGTGTCGGTCCGGTCCGGTCGCTGCTGCTCGGGTTCGGGAGAGGTCATACGACCATTCTGGCAGCACCGGAGGAACACTCCGGTGCCGCCGTGAAAAGCGTGGTCAGGCCGTCTCGTCGGCCAGTTCCCGCGTGGTCCGGGTGCCCTCGCCGCGACGGGAGACCGTCTCGGTGAGCCGGCGCGACAACTCCTGCGGGGTCAGACCCTGCCGCTGGAGGATCCGGTCGCGCTTGGCGTGGTCCAGGAACTCCTGCTCGATGCCGAAGGTGCGCACGGGCACGTCGACCTCGTGGTCGCGCAGCAGACGGGAGACCGCGTCGCCGACCGCGCCGGTCCGGCCGTTGTCCTCCACCACGGCGACCACCGAGTGCTCGGCGGCCTCGGCCACGAGGGCCTCGTCCAGGGGCTTGACCCAGCGCGGGTCGATGACGGTGACGCCGATGCCCTGGTCGGCCATCCGGTCGGCCACCTCACAGGCGACCTGGGCCATGGTGCCCACGCCCACGATCAGCAGGTCCTTGGACAGGCCGCCGTCGGCGGGCCGACGCAGCAGGTCCATGGTGCCGACCCGACCGATCTCGGGCAGTTCCTCGGCCACGGCGCCCTTGGGGTAGCGCACGACGGTGGGGGCGTCCTCGACCGCCACGGCCTCCCGCAGCAGGGAGCGCAATCGGGCGGCGTCGCGCGGGGCGGCCAGACGCAGACCGGGAACGACCTGGAGGATGGACAGGTCCCACATGCCGTTGTGGCTGGCGCCGTCGTTACCGGTGACACCGGCGCGGTCCAGACAGAAGGTGACGCCCTGCTTGTGCAGGGCCGCGTCCATGAGCACCTGGTCGAAGCAGCGGTTGAGGAAGGTCGCGTAGACGGCGACCACCGGGTGCAGGCCGTTCATCGCCATACCGGTGGCGGCGGTGGCGGCGTGCTGCTCGGCGATACCGACGTCGAAGGTCCGTTCCGGGTAGACCTCGGCGAACTTGTTCAGACCCGTGGGATGGAGCATCGCGGCGGTGATGCCGACGATGTCCTCGCGCTCGCCGCCCAGCTCGACCATCGTGTCGGCGAAGACGGAGGTCCACTTCTCGACCTTGGGGCCGGGCTTGGCCTTACCCGTGTCGACGTCGAAGGGACCGGGGGCGTGGAACTGGTCCTCGTCGTGGTTCTCGGCCGGGGCGTAGCCCTTGCCCTTCTGGGTGATGACGTGGACGATCGCGGGGCCGCCGAAGTCGCGGGCCCGGCGCAGCGCCTTCTCCAGCGCCTGCTCGTCGTGGCCGTCGATCGGGCCCAGGTACTTCAGCCCCAGGTCCTCGAACATGATCTGCGGCTGGATGGTGTCCTTGATGCCCTTCTTGAGGCCGTGCAGGGCCTCATAGAGGGGCTGGCCGACCACCGGGGTGCGGTTGAGGGTGGTCTTGGCCAGGTCCAGGGCCTGCTCGTAGCCGGGGTTCATCCGGAGCGAGGCCAGGTGGTCGGCGAGACCGCCCTTGGTGGGCGAGTAGGAGCGGCCGTTGTCATTGACGACGATGACCAGACGCCGGTTCTTCTTCTCGGCGATGTTGTTGAGGGCCTCCCAGGCCATGCCGCCGGTGAGGGCGCCGTCGCCGATGACGGCCACCACGGTCCGGTCGGTGCGGCCCTGGACCTCGTTGGCCTTGGCCATGCCGTCGGCGTAGGACAGGGCGGTCGAGGCGTGGGAGTTCTCGATGAAGTCGTGCTCGGACTCGGCACGGGAGGGGTATCCGGACAGACCGCCCTCGGACTTCAGGTCGGTGAAGTCGTGACGGCCGGTGAGGACCTTGTGCGCGTAGGCCTGGTGACCGGTGTCGAAGAGGATCGGGTCCTTGGGGGAGTCGAAGACCCGGTGCAGGGCGATGGTCAGTTCGACCACGCCGAGACTGGGGCCCAGGTGTCCGCCGGTCTGCGCGCAGGACTCGATCAGGAACTCCCTGATCTCCCGGGCCAGCACAGGGAGCCGGTCGGCCGAAAGCCTTTTGAGAGCTTCCGGATTGTGTATCGACTCGAACAGTGTCACTGTCTCGTCAGTCCCCTCGTCCCGCGTGTCCGCTTACGTTTGCCGTGAACGGCCTCTGACATGGGCCGCACTTGGCCACCGGCAGGTATACATACCCGAGTTTATGGGCCTTCGTCCACGGGTCCCACATGGAACCCCCGAGGCCGAGGCCCCGACGGTATCCGAAGGAAGGCGCCCGTGTCCCCCGGTCGAAGTACCACGAACGTTCCCGTCCACCCACCGGTTTCGGCGTAGATTACTCTCTTTTGCCGTCACCGTTACCGATGGGATGGACCAGAGCGGGACGAACTCTCCCCTACCGGCCCCGATATCGCGCTGTGAGGCTTCGCACCACACGCGCGGCCGACACCGGGCCGTCTCCTAGCCGAACACGGCCTGCGCGAGGAGACCGAGCGCGGAGAGGGTCACCACCGTCAACAGACCGATCCGCAGGCGGGCCGGATCCACCCAACGCCGGACCCGGTTACCGAGGAAGAAGCCCAAGCCCACGAAGGGGATCGCGACGATCCCCGCGGCGACGGTGCGGGTGTCGATCTGACCGCCCGCCCCCAACGCGACGAGCGAGATCAGCCCGCCGCACAGGAAGAAGGCCGCCAGGGTGGCGCGTACCCTTTCGGGCGGCTCGTTCTGGTAGACCAGCGCCATCGGCGGGCCGCCCACCGAGGTCGCCGTGCCCGCGAACCCCGAGACGAGCCCGGCCGTGACCAGGGAGACCGGGGTGACGCGCACCTTGAAGGCCCACACGGTCAGGATCACGGCGAGCAGCACCATGACCCCGACGAACCCGGCCAGCATGCGGGGTTCGAGCACGGCCACGACCCAGACGGCCAGGACGGTGCCCGGGATCCGGGCCGGCAGCCCCCAGACCAGACCGCGCCAGTCGATGTGGCTCCGGTCCTGTACGAGGGTGAGCACCGGCAGGACGATGACGGTGATGAGCAGGGACCCCGGCATGAGCGTGGGATCGAGGAAGGAGATGACCGGCGCGGCCACGAGACCGAGGCCGAGACCGACCATGCTCTGGACGGCGGCCCCGGCCAGGACCGCGACCGCCGCGACGAGCAGGAAGACCCAGGGGTCGATCTGACCGAACAGGGCATGGTCGGTGGGTGTGAGGAGATCAGCGAACATGAGGAGGCGAGGCTATATCCCGCCCTACCCGATCGGGATCAGGAGATAGGAAGGTGGGACGAACCGGTCGCGCACCGCACCGAATCCACGTACTCCATCGCCCGCTCGGGGTGCAGGAACCAGTCGATGAGCCCGCCCGGATCGCTGAAGGAGTCGGCGAACCGGTCGGCGGTGGGCCGGTGCCGCTCGGCCAGTCGGTACAGCTCCCACACGTGGGGCGGACCGGACAGCATCACCCGGCTCCACGCCGTGACCTGCCGGGCGTGGTGCCAGTAGGCGGCGAAGGCCGAGCGCATGAACGTCTCATCGAAGGGGCGCCGACCGTGGTCGACGATGGCGCGCCGGTAGACCTCGGCGCACAGCGACGCCATGTTCGCCCCCTGCGCGGTGATGGGGTCGTTGGCGACCACGGAGTCGGCCATGCCCAGGACGACGTTCCCTCCTCGCAGGTGGGCGACGGGTTCGCGCACCGTCGGCGCGTAGCCACCGGACAGGGTCGCCCCGGAATCGGCCGGGCGGGCCTCGGCGAAGCGCTCGTACTCCCAAGGGGCGTGGTGGCGCAGGACGTCCAGGATCCCCGCCAGGATCTCCTCTCCGCTCGCCCCCGCGCCCGGGATCCGGTCGAGCGGGCCGCCCGGCACCGCCTCCACCATCACCGCCTGACAGGGACCGACCAGGGAGAGGGTGGGCAGGGAGAACACCTCCCCCGCGCCCGGCACGGCGGTCCGGGACAGGACCCCGCCGGCCGGATGGGCCTCGGCGCCGGTGACGTAGGCCAGGGACAGGGAGCGCTGCGGCGCCCGGAAGGGGGAACGTCGCTCGTCCCGGGGGAAGATCCGCGCGAGCTCGCCCCGTCCCGCCGCGACCACGACCAGCTCGTAGTCCCGCCCCACCGTCGCGAGGTCCTCCACGGACACCCGGTGGCGGAGGAAGCGGCCTCCGCCCTGGACGAACACCCTCAGCCAGGCGGCCAGCTTCAGTCGCTGGTCCACCGACTGCGCCGACTCCTCCAGGCGGCCCACCCAGTCGACCTCGGGTTCGGGGTCGCCGTCGGGGCGGGCCACCCGGACCCCCACACCGGTGATGGCGGGGGCCCGGTCGTCCCAGAAGGACAGACCGTGGCGGCGTTCACGGCGTAGGGCCGGGCCGAAGAGGCACTGGGTGGACATCACCCGTCCCGTCTCGATCTCCTCCGGCCCCCTCGGATCGACCAGGGTGACGTCGTAGTCCTCCGCGAGCAGGCCGATGGCCAGCTGGAGTCCGGACTGTCCGGCTCCGACGACGAGGATCCTGCGCATCTCTCTCCTTAGTACCCCCACCCCGTCGAGCCGCGGCCTCATGTGCCCGGCCCGCGGGTTCCGGGCATGACCGACCGGAGGTCGTCGTGATCGTGTACGACGTCCCCGTGTCGGCCGGTGGCTTTACGGGGCGAAGCTAGCAGCGCCCTCTGAGGCGCGGATTCCGCCCCTGACCTCGGGACTCTCGCCTCTACGGTGGCCGGGACCAAGGACCCGGGACCTCGTGGCGCACCGTCCGTCTCCCGGTCACGGAGGTCGAGGGCGGCCCTACGCGGTGTTCTCGCAGGTGGAAGGCGCCGCAGGCGCTTCCCGAACCCCTCCGGGCGGAGAACGGGGGACGAACCCGAGGGAACGCGGTCCCGACCGGAGGGTGTCCTCGACGCGCACGCGGACGTCGTCCGCGAAAAGCGACACGGTTCACACCGGCACCCCGGGCCCATGATGTTCCCTAGGCTTCGGGCATGGAGAAGGTGAGCACCGATCGGGACGACTGGGCCGTATGGACGGCCGACCTCGTGACCGGAGCGCCCCGCCGGGAGGGCTCGGTCCGGATCGTGGCCGTGGAGGGCCGTTCCGGCTCGGGCAAGAGCACGGTCGCCGAGCGGTTGCGCGCCGCTCTGGTCGCCCGGGGAGAGCCCGCCGCCGTGCTGACCATGGAGGACCTCTATCCGGGGTGGGCGGGGCTGTCCCGGGCCTCGGAGCTGCTCCGGGAGTGGATCCTGTTGCCCTTGGCGGCGGGACGCCCGGTGGTGTGGCGGCGTTACGACTGGGAACGGGGCGGGTTCGGTCCCCCGATCCCGGGGCCTCCCGAGGAGGTGGCCGGGGGCGGCACCCTCGTGGTGGAGGGCTGCGGGTCGGGGACCGGTGTCGTGGGCGACCTGGTGGACGTCCTGCTGTGGGTGGAGGCCCCCACGTCCGAACGCGAGCGCCGGCTGGCCGCCCGTGAGGACTCCGATCTCTACGCGCCCTACCGAGGAATGTGGGCGCGGCAGGAGGAGGACGTCTACGCGGTCGATCCGCCGCGCGACCGGGCGGATCTGGTGGTTCTCAACCTCTGACGTGGGAAGGGATACCCCGAAGAGCCTCCCCCGCTATGGTCACACCATTGACCCGGTCATGGTTCACTGTCACCTGCACCACAAATGCGTTTCGAGACATTTGACCACACACAGGCCACTTGTCGGGTTCCCTCGCGCGTGTCCCGCCCGAGCCCGTTCCCGTGAACCACAAGGCCTCTGGCCTTCTTAGGAAGACCGTTGACCACAACACAGAACGGGTCTCCCAAGACCCCCACCCGCAGGATGCGACTGACCCTCGGCGTCCTCTCCGCCATCGAACGCGTCGGCAACAGGCTGCCCCATCCGTTCTGGCTCTTCGTCATCATGGCGGGCCTGGTCGTCCTGGCCAGCGCCCTGCTCGCCGCCCTGAACGTCTCGGTCGTCTCACCGGCCGACGGCTCGACCATCGCGGTCCGCAGCCTGTTGAGCCCGGAGGGCCTGCACTTCATCGTCGGTGACGCCGTCGCCAACTTCGCGGCCTTCCCACCACTGCCGCTGATCGTCTCGGTCATGATCGGCGTCTCGGTCGCCGAACAGAGCGGCCTGGTCACCGCGGCGCTGCGCGGCAGCGTCACCCGGGTACCCAAGAAGCTGCTGACCTTCGCCGTCGTGCTCACCGGCATCAGCGCCAGCGTCGCCTCCGACGCCGCCTACGTGGTGTTCATCCCCTTGGCCGCCATGGTCTTCAAGGCGGTGGGACGCAGCCCCGTCCTCGGCCTCGTCGTTGGCTTCGGCTCGGTCAGCGCCGGATACAACGCCGCGCTGACCATCACGCTCACCGACGCCCTGATGTCGGGCATCAGTACGAGCGCGGCCCAGATCATCGACCCCGGCTACGTGGTCAACCCACTGTCGAACTTCTTCTTCACGTTCGTCTCGGCCCTCTTCCTCGCGGTCGTCATCACCCTGCTCACCGAGCTGGTGCTGGTGAAGCTCACCGACAAGGTCCAGGAGGACGGCGACGGCGAGACCGGCGACCTCGGCTCCATGCTCCTCACCGACGAGGAGCGCAAGGGCATGCGCCGCGCCGGCCTCGCGCTCGTGCTCTACCTCGGCGCCCTGGCCGCGATCGTGCTCCCCCCGTCGTCGCCGCTGCGCGGTGAGGACGGCGGCCTCCTCAGCTCCCCGATGCTGACCGGCGTGGCCGTGGTCCTGGCGGTCGGTTTCCTCATCGTCGGCATGGTCTACGGACGTACCGTCGGCACGATCCCCACCATGGCCTCGGTGCCGCCCGCCATGGCCGTCGGGGTCCGGGAGCTGGCCCCCGTCCTGGTGCTGTTCTTCGCCGCGGCCCAGTTCATCGCCTACTTCTCCTGGTCGGGGATGGCCGACGTGATCGCCGTCTCCGGAGCCGACATGCTCGACTCCCTCGGCGTGCACCCGGCGCTGTTCTTCATCGGCTTCCTGCTGCTGGCCACCACCCTGAACATCTTCATCACCAGCGGCTCGGCCCAGTGGGCCCTCATCGCCCCGGTGTTCATCCCGATGTTCATGCTCATGGGCGTCAGCCCCGAGACCACCCAGGCGCTCTACCGGATCGCCGACTCGGCGACCAACATCATCAGCCCGATGAGCGCCTACTTCATCCTGGTCCTCGGACTGCTTCAGAAGTACCGCAAGGACGCCGGGGTCGGCACGATGATCTCGCTGACCCTGCCGATCAGCATCACGGTGTTCGTGAGCTGGTCGCTGTTCTTCTTCCTCTGGTGGGGGTTGGGCATCCCCCTCGGCCCGGGCACCCCCTACACCTACTAGGGACCGGCCGCCGCACGAACGAGCCCCCTTCCGGAAGAGGTCCGGGAGGGGGCTCCTCGCGTTCGGATCAGGCCCCGGTGTGCGGCCGGGAGCAGATCCGGCGCGCCCTCTCCAGGTCCTGATCCATCCTTCGCAAAGCCTGCCCGGTGTGGCGCAACACCGTGGGCAACACGTTCGACCTGCGCCGTTCGGCGCTCCGGACACGGCCGTCCTCGGCCATGCGGACGACCAGCAGGACCATGAACGCGAAGCCCGCGAGGGCCGCGACCGTCAAGAGGAACCCTCCGAGCCCCGGGCTCGGCCCGGCCGCCGCACCACCGCCGACACCACACGAGGCGATCGCCAGGAGGGGCAGGCACAGCAGAGCCGTGTCGTGCCTGGATCGCCAGGTGTCACGCTCCACCAGGTGTCGCTGCTCCCCCTTGCGCGCCTCGAGTTCCCTGAGCAGTTCACGGCGTTGTCCGGTCATGGAGACGATGACCCCCAGCACACCGTAGACGGCGGCGGCGCTTCCGGCGCGGTCCGCGCCGGAGGTCGCCTCCACACGTGACCACAGGGCCCGGATCCACGCTCCGGTCTCGGGGCCGGCCCCGGCCCCGGGATCGGGGGCGAGCACGGTCTCGGGACGCAGGAGGAACACCAGGGCCAACGCCGGATCGACCCGGGCCGGCACATCCCGCCAACCGTCCAGGTTCTCGATGAGTTCCCGTTGAAAGTCCAGCCCCGCGCGTTCCGCGCGTTCGACGTCACGCGCCAACGAGGCGAGGTGGGCGGAGTCCCCGCCCCCGTGCCGGGACATTTGGAACAGGACCTGTGGCCGGGCCGTCATGATCAGTTCGTTGGCCCGAGGGTCCCCGCTGACCAGGGGTGTCGGGTCGTGGAAGAGCGCCGCCAGCCCCTTGATCGAGGCGTCGTGACCGCGGAACCTCGGCGGCAGCTCCGGGGCCGCCTCGGCGATGAAGGTGGCCAGGGCGAGGTTGACGTCGCGTACCTCACGACGGAACAGGGCCCGGTCGACCCTGGTGTCGCCCAGGTCGTGCATCACCCAGGAGCCCAGGGCCGCGAACTCCTCGGGGTCGGCGAAGACCCGCAGGGCCTCGACCCAGTTGCTCTGGAAGGCCGCCGCCAGCTCCTCGATACCGACGAAGCGGGTCCCGCCGAAATGGTAGGGCGGCACCCCGCCCCGAGGGCCGCTCGAGGCTCCCCACGCCCCCGAATCGGCCCTTCCCTCCCCATGCGGGGGCCGCGGGGTCGACCGTTCCTCCCTGGGCGGCGGGGTCCGGTGTCCTCCGGACGGGGGAGGCGGGGCCATGTGCGCCGCCTCCGGCCCGGCCACCGGGTCGGGCCGCTCCATCCGGGTATAGGACAGGGTCGGGTCCGGCGGGGGCGCCCCCTCCGTCTTCGTGGGCGCGACACCGCTCGGCGCCGAGCCCGCGACCAGGTGTCCGAGCAGGTCCCGGGCCTGCGGTCGTGCCTTGGGGTTCTTGCTCAGGCAGGCCAGGATCGTCTCCAGGAGTGGCCCGGACAGGTCGCCGGTGTCCGGTTCCCCGGACAGGATCCGAGTGATCCGGGAGGCCTGGGTGGGGCCGGGGAAGGCCTCCCGCCCGGTCGCCGCGAAGACCATCACGGCGGCCCAGGAGAACACGTCGACCGGGGCTCCGATCCGCATACCCTCCAACTGTTCCGGAGCCATGTAGCCGACCGTTCCGACGATCCCGCTCGCGGTGACGGAGGTGGACTCCACCGCCCGGGCGATCCCGAAATCGATCACACGGGGGCCGTCCGGCGCCAACATGATGTTGTCCGGCTTCAGGTCACGGTGGACCACGCCCGCCGCGTGGATCGCCGCCAACGCCGTCGCCGTCGACACCGCCAGACGCTGAAGGTCCGCTCCGGTGCGGGGTCCGTCCTCGGTGACCGCCTGTTGAAGGGTGGGACCGTCGATGAACTCGGTGGCGATCCAGGGCTCGTCGGCGTCGGGATCGGCGTCCAGGATCGCCGCCACGCAGAACCCGCTCACCCTCCGGGCCTGCTCCACCTCCGCGGCGAAGCGGCGCCGCATGTCCGCGTCGGCGGCCCAACTCGCGTGCAGCAGCTTGACCGCCGCCCTGGATCCGTCCTCGTCCTCGCCGAGGAACACCTCACCGAACCCGCCGCGGCCCAGCCGCCGGAGCAACCGGTAGCGGCCGACCGTACGTCCGGGGTCGACCCTCTCCGTGGTCTCGTTCACGAAGCGGCCTCTTCTCCTGTTGTGCTCTTTCAGGGGGGGACCGCGCGAGAGGGTCGCGCGGCCGAGCGCCTTCGGAGGTTCCGGGCGTCGTCTCCCGTCCGTGCTCCAGGGGGACACCGACCGACGCGGAACCGTACCGGGCGCTCCGATACGAAAGGTCCGAGAGGGCCGACCGAAGGAACACCCGCCCGAACGGTGTTCGGGCGGGTGTCGTGGTCAGCCTGAGGTGATGCGCCTGGCCCGTTCCAGGTCGGCGCGGATGCGTCCGACCCCCGAGTCCAACTGCGGCAGCTGTTGGCGGGAGTTGTGGAGTTCCATGACCCGCTGGGCCCGCCGGGCGGCGTTACCGCACATGATCGCGTTGGTGACGTTGATGCTGAGGGACGCCACCAGGGCGAGCAGTCCGAGCCCGAAGAGGAACTCTCCGAAACCGCCGCCGTCGGCCAACTTCAGGACGAAACCGATCGGCAGGGCGACGATGGCGTACTTGCACCAGCGCGCGGCCCGCTGCATCCGCTGTTGGAAGAGCACCTTCTCCTCCAGGGCCTCATGGGTCCCGGAGACCTGGGAGTGGCGTTCCTCCCAGTACCTGCGCTGGCGGGCCAGCGCCTGGACGGTGCTCATGGCGCCGTGGACGGCGGCGGCGTACCCGGCGGAGTCGGGGAGGTCGGCCGCGATCACCCGACGCCAGAGGATGTCGATCCACTCGGCGACCCCGCCGTCACCGCCGTCGGCGGGCTGGACGATCAGCTCCGGGTGGAGCAGGAAGGCCATGACCAGGGCCGGGTTGACGGTGGAGTGGGTCGAGCGCCACCCCTCCAGTTCTCGGGAGAGCTCCTCGTACAGGGCGGTGCCGACCCGTTCGGCCCGGTCCAGGTCCTCGGCCAGCCTGCGGTGGGCGCCCGCCTCGGGGCCGGTGTGGGCGTCGAGGATCCGCAGGAGTTCGGGGCGGGCCAACAGGGCCATCTCGTTGGCCAGCGGAGCCCCGGTGAGCAGGGGGCGCGGGTCGGCGAACAGGGCGCGCAGGCCCTCCATGGAGGCGTCCCGCCCTCGGAAGGTCGGGGGCAGGTCGGGGCGGCTCTGCGCGATGAAGGAGGCCACCGCGAGGTTGGCGTCACGGACGTCCCGCCGGAACAGGGCCCGGTCGACGGTGGTGTCGCGCAGGTCGTCCATGATCCAGGCGCCCAGGACGGCGCGTTCGGCCGGGTTGTTGAAGATCTGGACCGCGGCGCCCCAGTCCTCGCGCATGGCCTCGGCCAGGGAGCCCGGGTCGTGGAAGCGGGCTCCGGCGAAGTGGTAGGGCGGAAGCGTCCCGCCCCGGGCCGGGACCGGGGTGTGGGACCGCGGGGCCGAACGGTAGGGCTCGGCCGTGTCCGGGGCCCGCTCCGGGAGGAGGGGCGGCCCCGAGGGCGGCGGAGCCTGGGAGAGCGAGCGCGGTGGTGCGGCGTGGGCCGCGGGGACGTCCGCTCCCGCGACCCTGGTCGGGTCGACCCGCGCCACCCGGGTGGGGTCCACCGGCGCGGCGTCGGCGTTCGAGGGCGGGGCGACCCGCGTGGGGTCGACACCCACCCGGGTGAAGGCGTCGGGTGAGGGGGTGACCGTGGTGGCGTCGTTCCCCTCCGGGCCCCGGGTCGGATTCCGGTGGCCGCCGTCCACGAGCGGGCCGGCGATGAGTCGGCCCATCAGGGTGGCGGCGTCGGGCCGGGCCTCGGGGTCCTTGTCCAGACAGTCGCGGAGGATCTCGGCGAAGGGGCCCTCCAACCCGTCGAGGTCGGGGCCTCCGCTCAGGATGCGGGCGATCCGGGAGGCCTGGGTGGGGCCGGGGAAGGCCTCCCGCCCGGTCGCCGCGAAGACCATCACGGCGGCCCAGGAGAACACGTCCACGGCCTCGGTCAGGCGGGCCCCCTCCAACTGTTCGGGGGCCATGTAGCCGATGGTCCCGACCACGCCGCTGGCGGTGACGGAGGTGGCCTCCACCGCCCGGGCGATCCCGAAGTCGATCACCCGGGGGCCGTCCGGCGCCAACATGATGTTGTCCGGCTTCAGATCACGGTGGACCACGCCCGCCGCGTGGATCGCCGCCAACGCCGTCGCCGACGACACCGCCAGACGCTGGAGCTCCACGCCGGTACGCGGCCCGTCGGCCTCCACCGAGGCCTGGAGAGTGGGACCGTCGATGAACTCGGTGGCGATCCAGGGCTGCTCCGCCTCTGGGTCGGCGTCCAGGATCGCCGCCACGCAGAACCCGCTCACCCTCCGGGCCTGCTCCACCTCCGCGGTGAAACGGCGGCGCATACCCTCGTCGCCCGCCCAACTCGCGTGCAGCAGCTTGACCGCCGCCCTGGTGCCGTCCTCGCGTTCACCGAGGAACACCTCACCGAACCCGCCGCGCCCCAGGGACCTCAGCAGCCGATAGCCGCCGACCACGCGCTCCCGCGTGTCCTGGTTCTGGGGATCGTCCACAGCCCGCCCCGTCTCTCGATCGTCACCGTCGCCCGCCCGTCATCGCGGGCCCTGCCAGGGTGTCACAGGAGTGTGACCACCCGTACCCCGAAGGGGTTCCGTCCGAAGGGGAACCGATGTCGGCCCGTTATCGCCGTCCGGAGCGTTCGCCGCGCAGAATCCGTTCCACGAGGTCGTCGGAGAGGGAACCGAAACCGGTGGCCGCCCAGACGCTCTCCTCCGCGGGCACCTCATAGTAGGGAACGGAACGTCCTTCGTGTTCCACTTGCAGGGCCGCGAGCCGGGTCCGCCCCCGCACCGCCTTGACGCATCCGCCGCACAGCGGGACCCGGACGCTGCGCGTGGCCCCCAGTTGGCGCCAGTCCGTGTCGGTGGTCCCGGTCCCGTGGAGCGGGTTGGCGTAGCAGTGCCGTCGCCGGTCGGCCCCGCTCCACCGGCGGCCCTTGCCCGCCGCGGCGAGACCGTCCTCGGCCAGGTCGAGCAGGACCAGCACACCGACGACGTCGGCGAGGGACCCCTCCTCCAGGTGTTCGGCGACTCTTCGGGCCGCGTCGTGGGCGTCCAGGGCCCGCCCCAGGGAGAGGGACGCGTCGGTGCCCGTGGCCGGTTCCATCGCTCCGAGACGTTCTCCGACCTCGATGAGCTCCCGTTCGGCCTGTCTTTCCAGACCCTCCCGTCGCGCCTGGGAGGCGTTGGCGAAGGCGGCGTGCTGCGGCATGCTCGGCGCGGTGGGACGCCGGGTCCACAGCAGGTATCCGCCTACGAGCAGGGCCAGGAAGGCGACCGTCCCCAGGGCCCAGGGCCACATCGCCGCCGTGCCCTCCGGGCTCTCGGTGTCCGACGCCTCGGCGTTCCCCGCCGGTTCGGGGGCCGCTTCCCGAGAGTCCTCGTAGGCGCTCACGTACTCCTCGTAGACGGCCTCGGGATCGTCGGAGACGGCGAACTCCACCGCCCGTTCCATCCGTTCCCCGACGCTTCCGTCGAACTCGGTGGCGTAGGAGGAGGCCAGGGCCGCGTAGTGGGCGCGCAGATCCGGGGAACCGTCGGCCGACGGGGGCAGGTCCTGTCCCCGGAACGAGTCCCCCTCCAGTACGAGGTAGTGGCCGACCCCGCCCATACGGTCGTGGACGGCGGCGGCCAGCGCCGCGGCGTCGCCGTCCCAGTCGTCACCCGCCAACAGCGGCGTCAGGACGACGCGCACCGGCAGGCCGCTCTCCTCGATGGCCGCGACCGCCTCCGCCCGCGCCTCTTCGGACAGGACCGACGAGTAGACGGGGTCCACGTACACGGGGGACTCACGGAGCGCGTTCGCGATGATCTCGGCCGAGGATTCCGCGGTGCTCTCGGCGTGGGCGGGGGCGGGCGCCAGGCCCGACAGGACGATCAGCAGCGAGGCGAGGAGGCCGAGCGGTCTCCGGATCCCCGGTCGGGTGTCAACGGGCACGGCTCTCCTCCAACAGGCTCTCTCCGGTCAATCGCCTCTTCGTGCCGTAGCGCGAGGAGACCCAGGTGCGCTCCCGCAGCGTCAGGTGGGGGACGAAACGTCTCCCACCGGCGCGCACACGGAGCGGGACGCGCCGTTCGGGGCGCCTGCGCAGACAGCCCCGGCACAGGGGCAACGGATTCCCCCCGTCCCAGCGGGGCAGACGCCCCCTTCCCTCGGCAGGCCCGTGCAGGGGGTCGGCCATGCACACGGGTCCGTCCGCGCGCCCCTCCGCCTCCTCCAGGCGTCGAGCGGCGCGACGGGCGAGGACGATCACCCCGACCAGATCCAGTTCGTCCGGGCTCTCGCCCAGCACCACCAGAGCGGTGTCGAGGTCCCGCACCGCGCGGTCGGCCTCGGGGTGGTCGCCTGCGGCGTCGAGCGCGGCGACGGCACGGTCGGCCGCGCGCCGGGCCATGGGGCGCAGACGCCGACCGGGGGTGGCCCGCGTCCACCGGACGGACCAGGGCAGGAGCAGGGCCACGCCCGCGCACACGAACCAGAGGAGCGCGCCCATCATGGGCCCGAGGATGAGCAGTCCGGGCCATAGCCCCTCCGCGTGGTAACGCTCCGCGCGTGTGGAGGGCTCTCCATCGTCGGCGGCGTCCGCGTGGAACTCGGCGGCCAAGGGCACCGTCGGTGCCACGCCGGGGGCCGAACGCGCCTCCCCGAGGCGGTCCAGCAGTTCCAGGGCCGCGGCGGTCACCGGAGCCCCTTCCGGGAGCTCGCTCATCGAGACGTTCAGGTCCCACACCTGAACACCGGCGTCCACCCCCAGCAGAGCCGTCCCGACCCCGCCGTGGAGACCGTCGACCACCACGTAGACACCGCCCCGGCCCGAGGTGTGGGCGAGCGCGTGGGCCAGCACCTCGGCGTCCCCCTCGGACTCGTCGTCGCGGTCGAGGGGGACCACAGCCGTGTACACCGGGACGCTCGCGTCGGCGACGGCGTCCGCCAACTCCTCCCCCGCCTCCGGACTCAGCGGGGTGAGGGGATCGACGAACACCCGCGTATCGTCGTCCCACCCATCGACCACCCGGTCGACCCGGTCGGTGGCGAGGACATAGGGCGGGGACGACAGGGCCTCGTCGAGCGCTTCCGAGGCCCGTTCACGAGGTCCGGCCTCGGGCAGCACGGTCAGGAGCAGGCCGGTGACGGCGATGGCCCCGGCGACCGCGACGGAACCGCCCGCCCACCACAGGGAGCCCACGGGCGGCCTTCCGGTGCCCCGACGTCGCCACACCAGGACGGCCCAGGCGCCGCCCACCCCGAGGACCGTCCCACCGAGCATCCCGGCCAGGGTCCCGGCGTTCTCCGGCCCGTTGACGGAGTCGGGGTCCATGTCATCGACGAACTCGCGCCATTTCGAGGCGCGGTCCTCGCTCGTCGACCCCCCGTCCTCGTCGTAGGAGGCCTGGCGGGCCCGCTCCGCGTGCTCGGCGACCTCGGGGTCCAGGAGGGCGTCGACATAGGCCTTGGCCACCACGGGGAGGGGATCGGAGTACTCCGGGCCGTCGTAGACCATGACCGTGTTCGCCTCGTCCATCGGCAGGTCGACACCGGCCGTCGTGGAGGCGTCGACGATCACGCTCCCCTCGCTCAGGTAGGCGTAGAGCCCCGCCTCGCCCACCCGGTCCTGGAGGGCGGCGACGAACCCCCGCTGTCGCAGGTTCACCAGGTCCGTGCCGACGAAGACGTGGTAGGGGACGTCCAGCCGATCGAACTCGGCCCGGACCTCCTCCTCCAACCGCTCCAGGTCGTACTCGCCGGCGAGCAGGTCGTTCACCACGACGGCCCGACCCTCGGGCTGCTCGGCCATGAGGTCGGCGACGTACGCCGCCGGAGAGGCCGGTTCGGTATCGGCCATCGCGGCGGTGGGCCAGCCCACGAGGAACACGAGGACGAGGGCCAGGGTCGTGAGGGGCGCGGCGAGCAGGGCGCTTAAAGAGGGTTCGGAGGGTTTCGTGGGGACTTCGGGCATGCGCAGAGCATACCGAGGGACCATCCGCGACCGTCCCTCACCTGCCCGAACGCACTCGACCCACCGTGGATCCGGACGACTCCGACCGTCTCACCGTCGGGTCCGGTGCTCCCCTCTCCGGATCCGCTCGACCAGATCGTCGGCCAGAGCCCCGTAACCGGTCGCCGACCACAGGCTCCGCTCGGCGGGCACCTCGTGGTAGGGGACCCTCCCCCCCTCGTGCTCCACATGCAGGGAGTCGGGGCGCCGTCGCTCCCGCACCGATTCCACGCAGGAGGGGCACAGGGGCACCCGGAGCGTCTCGTTTCCGCCCAACCCCCGCCAGTCGGTCTCGACCGTATCGGTACCGTGCAGCGGATCGGCGTAACAGTGGCGCGGTGCGAGAGCATCGGGCGGGCGCACACCGCGGGCTCGAGCCAGGGCGTCCTCGGCCATGTCGAGGAGGACGAGCACGCCCACGAGGTCCTCGATCGCGGGTTCCGTTCCGGCCCCCTCCAGGATCGTGCGGGCGGCGCCCCTCCGTTCCAAGGCCCTCTCCAGGAAGGTCAGACCGACCTCGCCTCGGGCCCTGGCCCGGGTGATCCGCTCGCCCACCTCGACCAACTCCCGTTCGGCCCGTTCCGCCAGGACCTCGTGTCGGGTGTGGGCCGCGTTGTCGAAGGAGGCGCGGCTCGGAGGGACGAGCGTTCTCCGCCGGGAGCGGTACAGCAGACCGCCGGCCAGAAGCGACGCCCCGACGACACCCGCTCCCACGCCGATCCAAGGCCCGCGCGGCATCGTGGACGTGTCGTCGACCGGGGCCGGAAACTCCGGAGGAGAGGGTTCCAGAGGAGAGGCCGCCTCCTGCTCATGGAGGCGCGTTTTCTCGTAGAGCTCCTCCGGGTCCGAGTGCACGGCGTAGTCCACCATCTCCCACAGCCGATCGTCCAACGAGAGCGACGTGTAGAAGCCCTCCTCCGCCATTCTGACCGCGTAGTACGCGTGCCCGAAGGGCTCCCTGAGCTCTCCGACGTAATCGATCCCGACCGACCTGTTCTTCTCAAGGAACAGGTAATGGCCGTCGTCACCGATCAGTCCGTGCACGTCGGCGACCAGCCGCTCGGCGTCACCCTGCCAGTACTCCTCCCCCTCCACCCCCAACGGGATCGCCAGGACCCGGATCGGCAGACCGCTTTCGAGGATGAGCCGTTCGATCTCCTGGATCGTTCTCCCGGAGACGTCGTCGGCGTAGGCCGGATCGATGTGCACCGGACCGTTCTCCACCAGACCTCGGGCGATCCGTTCGGCCTCGTCCACGTCGGCCGCCGCGGCGACCGGCGCCCCGGACAGCAGTACGACCATCGACAGGACGGCCAGGGCCCGTTCAACGCGCAACGCGTTCCTCCTCCACCATGTGCCTTTCCAGTACTTCCCGCGTGCCGTACCAGGTCCGGCCCCAGACGCGCTCGGCCGTTCCGTGGAAGACGATCCGCGACCCGATACGGAGGAGAAGAGGGACCCTCTCCTCCTCAGGAAGCCGTAGACACTCGGCGCACAGCGGAATCCGCCGCCTCGTGTGCCGGGGCCTCCCTCGACCCTCGGCGGGGCCGTGCAAAGGGTCGAGCATGCACACGGAGGGGCGGGAGACCGTCCCCGATAGACGTCCTCGGGCACGCCGCGCCAACACGATGACGCCCAGAAGGTCGAGGTCGTCCGGGTCTCCATGGAGAGCCGCCAGGGCCACGTCCGCCTCGGCCGTGGCCTCCGAGAGTCCCGGGGTCCGATTCGGCGCCCGTTCCAGGTCCTCCAGCATCCGTCGGGCCTCACGCTCGGCCTGGGCGCGCAGGCGTCGCCCCCGGATCGGCACGGCCCTTCGCACGAGCCGTGTCCCGAAGAGGTGGGCCGCGCTCAGAGCCGCTCCGAGGAGCGGACCGACGACGAACAGCCCGGGGAGCAGGCCGTCGGAGAGGAACCCCGGTCCGGGTCCCCTCGGAACATCGGGTGAACGGGCGATCCGCTCCTCCACCTCGGGTGGGACCCTCGGCTCCACCGTCGGGTCGGGCACGGTGTCTCCGAAGGCGTCCGCGAGGCCGTGAAGGCTCTCGGCGAGGGCGGCCCCGTCCGGGTCGCTCGGCCTCGGAGGCGACCAGTCGAAGCCCTCCCCCGTCGGCCTCGCGCCGACGAAGGCCGTTCCGACCCTCCCGCCGATGACGTCCAAGACCACGTACACGCCTTCCTCCCCATAGGTGTGCGCCAACGCGTAGGCGAGGACATCGGGCACGCCGGCGGACTCGTCGGACCCGTGCTGGACCATCAGAGCCGCTCGAACGGGAACCGTCCCCTCCTCCAACCCGGCGCCGATCCGCGTCAGCCCGATACGGTCCCCCCGCACGTGGGGGTCGACGTACAACGGTGTGTCGCCCCACCCCTCGACGATCCGGTCGATCCGCTCCGTGGAGGTGACGTGGGGAGGGGAGGAGAGCCTCCGGACGGACGCCGGGTTCTCCGACCGCCCGAGCACGGCCCCGGACGTCGCCGCGCCCGCCCCGATGGCGAGGACGGCGGCGACGGCGACCGCTCCCACGACGGCGCCGGTCCCGGGAAGATCCTCCTTCGACGCGCGATAACGACGCCGGAGGACACGGACCCGCACCACGGCCAGGATGATCAGGGCCCCTCCCACCGTCCCGACGAGGAGACCCGCGTCGGCGGAGGCGCCGGGGCGATCCGGGTCGAGGAGACCCGACGAGGAGCGGTCCCCGCCCTCCTCATCGAGCGGATCTCGAGGTGGGACGTGCCAGGGGTTCTCGGCCCACTCCTCCAACGCCGGGTCCAGGAGGGTCTCCACGTAGATCTCGGCGATCGTCTCGATGGAGGAATGTTCCTCGCCCCTGGCACGCGCCCCGACGAGGCCGTCCACGTCCTCCACCGGCGTGTCCACCCCCACCGCCACCGTCCTGACCCTCGGGGAACCGTCGGCGATGTGCACGTAGAGGCCGTCGGCTCCGACCCGCTCGGCCACCTCCGACAGGAACGCCCTCCCCTCATAGGTGTAGGGCATCGACGGCGAGGCGTAGACGTGGAAGGGGACGCCCAGGTCGGAGAAGAGATCACGGACATGATCGGCCGTGTCCTCGAGGTCGTGGGTGCCGGCGAGCATGTCCCCGATCACGACCGCTTCGCCCTCGGGCTCCGCGATCAGGAGGTCGGCGACGTATTCGGCCGGACCGATGTCATGGAGGGCCTCCGCCCTCGCGTCGGAGGGTCCCGCGAGAAGGGACAGGAAGGCGCACGACACGATGATCGAAAGGCGACCGGACCGGGGGATGAGGGTCGGGGGCATGACCGGATCTTAGCCACCCACATTGGTCATATGAGGACCAAGGGTGCGAAAAGGGCCACCGCCGTCGGTGTGACGGCGGTGGCCCGAGGATCCGATCCGGTGCCCGAGGGCGCCGGTGGAACCGAAGGGACTACTCGGCGATCAGCTGACGCAGCACGTACTGGAGGATGCCGCCGTTGCGGTAGTAGTCCGCCTCACCGGGGGTGTCGATCCGCACCACGGCGTCGAACTCGACACCGGTGTCGGTGGTGACCTTCACCGTCTCGGGGACGCGGCCCTCGTTGAGCTCGGTCACGCCGGTGATGGAGAAGGTCTCCTCACCGGTCAGGCCGAGGGAGTCGGCCGAGGAGCCCTCCGGGAACTGCAACGGAAGGACGCCCATGCCGATCAGGTTGGAGCGGTGGATGCGCTCGTACGACTCGGTGATGACCGCGCGCACGCCCAGCAGGCGGGTGCCCTTGGCCGCCCAGTCGCGCGAGGAACCGGAGCCGTACTCCTTGCCGCCCAGGACGACCAGCGGGGTGCCCTGCTCGGCGTAGTTCTGCGCGGCGTCGTAGATGAACGACACCGGGGCGTCGGCCTGGGTGAAGTCGCGGGTGTAGCCGCCCTCGGTGCCCGGCGCGATCTGGTTGCGCAGACGGATGTTGGCGAACGTGCCGCGGATCATCACCTCGTGGTTGCCACGACGGGAACCGTAGGAGTTGAAGTCGCGACGCTCGACACCGTGCGCCTTGAGGTAGTCGGCGGCCGGGGTGCCCGGCTTGATGGCGCCGGCCGGGGAGATGTGGTCGGTGGTGACCGAGTCGCCCAGCTTGGCCAGGACGCGGGCCCCGGTGATGTCGGTGACCGGCGCGGGCGTGTCGCCCATGCCCTCGAAGTACGGGGGCTTGCGGACGTAGGTCGACTCGCCCTCCCACTCGAAGGTGTTGCCGGTCGGGGTGGGCAGCGAACGCCAGCGGTCGTCACCGGCGAACACGTCCGAGTACGCGTCCTGGTACATGTCGGAGGCGATGGCGCTGTCCATGACCTCCTGGATCTCCTCGGCGGTCGGCCAGATGTCGGCCAGGTAGACCGGCTCGCCGTCCTTGCCGTGGCCCAGGGGCTCGGTGGTGATGTCCACGTCGAGCGAACCGGCCAGCGCGTAGGCGACCACCAGCGGCGGCGAGGCCAGGTAGTTCATCTTCACGTCCGGGTTGATCCGGCCCTCGAAGTTACGGTTGCCGGACAGGACCGCGGTGACCGCGAGGTCGTTGTCCTGGACCGCCTGCGAGATCTCCTCGGGCAGCGGGCCCGAGTTTCCGATGCAGGTGGTGCAGCCGTAGCCGACCAGGTTGAAGCCCAGCTTGTCCAGGTACGGGGTCAGGCCGGAGCGCTCGTAGTAGTCGGTGACGACCTTGGAGCCCGGGGCCATGGAGGTCTTGACCCACGGCTTGCGGCTCAGGCCCTTCTCCACCGCCTTCTTGGCCAGCAGGGCGGCGCCCAGCATGACCGAGGGGTTGGAGGTGTTGGTGCACGAGGTGATCGCGGCGATCACCACGGCGCCGTGATCGATCTCGGTCTCGGTGCCGTCGGCCAGGGTGACCGGGACCGGACGGTGCGGACGGCCGCCGTTGGCGCTCTGCGCCGGGGCGTCGGAGGCCGGGAAGGACTCCTCGCCCGCCTCGTCGGCCTCGTCGGCGACGTAGTTGCGGACGTCGTGACGCCAGGTCGGCTTGGCCTCGGACAGCGCGATGCGGTCCTGCGGGCGCTTGGGGCCGGCGATGGAGGGGACGACCTCGGCGAGGTCGAGCTCCAGGTACTCGGAGAACTCGGGCTCGTTGGCCGGGTCGTGCCAGAAGCCGTTGGCCTTGGCGTAGGCCTCGGTCAGCGCGACCTGCTGCTCGGAGCGGCCGGTCAGGCGCATGTAGCGGATGGTCTCGTCGTCGATCGGGAAGATCGCGGCGGTGGAGCCGAACTCGGGGCTCATGTTGCCGATGGTGGCGCGGTTGGCCAGCGGCACCGAGGAGACGCCCTCGCCGTAGAACTCGACGAACTTGCCGACCACACCGTGCTCGCGGAGCTTCTCGGTGATGGTGAGCACCAGGTCGGTGGCGGTGGTGCCGGGCTTGAGCTCACCGGTCAGCTTGAAGCCGACCACGCGCGGGATGAGCATGGAGATCGGCTGGCCGAGCATGGCGGCCTCGGCCTCGATACCGCCGACGCCCCAGCCCAGGATGCCCAGGCCGTTCTGCATGGTGGTGTGCGAGTCCGTGCCGACACAGGTGTCGGGGTAGGCCTGGCCGCCGCGGTCCATGGTGACGCGAGCGAGGTGCTCGATGTTGGCCTGGTGCACGATTCCGGTGCCGGGCGGGACGACCTTGAACTCGTCGAAGGCGGTCTGGCCCCAGCGCAGGAACTTGTAGCGCTCGTAGTTGCGCTCGTACTCGATCTCGACGTTGCGTTCGAAGGCGTCGGGACGACCGAAGAGGTCCACGACGACGGAGTGGTCGATCACCAGCTCGGCGGGGGCGAGCGGGTTGATCTTGTCCGGGTCGCCGCCCATGTCGCGGACGGCCTCGCGCATGGTGGCGAGGTCGACGACACAGGGGACGCCGGTGAAGTCCTGCATGATCACCCGGGCGGGGGTGAACTGGATCTCCTGGTTGGGCTGCGCCTTGGCGTCCCAGTTGCCCAGAGCGGTGATGTGCTCGGCGGTGACGTTCGCGCCGTCCTCGGTGCGCAGGAGGTTCTCCAGCAGCACCTTCAGGCTGTAGGGAAGTCGGTCGGCGCCCTTGACGGCGTCCAACCGGAAGATCTCATACGACTCGTCGCCAACGCGCAACGTGTCACGGGCGCCGAAGCTGTTCGCGGACACGGTGTCTGCCTCCTGATCTCGCCACTTTGTCCCCAGCATCCTGCCCTATGGCAAAAACGCGGGACCTACTGAGGCCGCCCTGACCGGGTTCCCGGAGAACGTGGAGCGCCCTCCTGCGCCCTACCCCTTCGAGAACCCCTCAGGGCCGCTTTGACCTGCGGCGACGCCACATCGCCGCCGGTCGCGCGGCTCGCTGGCCGCGCACGCCCACCCACTCGGGCCCGTGTGTCGAAACGCGGTCGACCTCACACGCCCGGGTCGGGAGCGGGCCGGGGGAGCCCCGCTATATCTTGATGTCAAGGTATCCAACTTGTATCTCGATATCAAGTTATCGGGTGCCTCCCCGAAGCCCTCCGGCACCCCCGGTTCCGGAACCGGTTCAGTCCAGCCGCGGAGCCACCGCGGAGGCCACCAGCTCCAGGTGGTCCAGATCGGCCATGTCCAGGACCTGTAGGTACATCCTCTCCGCACCCGCCGCCGCGAACCGGCCGATCTTGTCCACCACCTCGTCCGGCGTGCCGGCCAGGCCGTCACGACGCAGGTCCGAGACCTCGCGCCCGATGCGCTCGGCGCGCCGGGCCACCTCGGCCTCGTCACGCCCCACGCACAGCACCTGCGCCGCCGAGTAGACCATCGGAGCGGCGCGTCCGGCCGAACGGACCGCCTCCGCCGTACGACCGAAGGCCGCCGCGGTCTCCTCCACGGAGCAGAAGGGCACGTTGTACTCGTCGGCGAACCGGGCCGCCAGACGCGGGGTCCGCTTGGGCCCGGTCCCCCCGATCACCACCGGAGGGCGCGGCCCCTGCTGCGGTTTGGGCAACGCCGGCCCCTCCGCCAGCCGATAGTGCCGCCCCTCGTACCGGAAGGTCTCCCCCACCGGGGTCGACCACAACCCTGTGATGATGTCGAGCTGCTCCTCGTAGCGGTCGAAACGCTCACGGGCCGAGGCCGGGAAGGGGATCCCGTAGGCGGCGTGCTCCTGCTCGAACCATCCGGCGCCGAAGCCGAACTCGACCCGCCCACCGCTCATGCGATCGACCTGGGCGACGGCGATCGCGAGGGGGCCGGGATGACGGAAGGTCGCCGCGGTCATGAGGGTGCCGAGACGGATACGAGAGGTGTCCCTGGCCAGTCCGGCCAGGGTGATCCAGGCGTCGGTCGGGCCGGGGAGCCCGCTCACGTGATCACCCATGTGGAGGTAGTGGTCGGACCGCGAGAGCCCGTCGAAGCCCAGGTCCTCCGTGGCCCTGGCGACGGCGAGTTGGTCCTCGTAGGTGGCCCCCTGTTGGGGCTCAAGGAAGATACTCAGACGCATACGCCCCATTTTCTCCCACCCTGACCGGCAACTTCGGAACCGCCGCGCGGGTACCGTCGAAAAGGCGTGGTCAGGACGGTGCGAACCCGACCTCGCTCCGTCTGAACCGTTCTCCCTCCTTCCAGCGATAGCCGACCACGTGAAGTTCCTCCGCCGCTCGCGACGCCGCGTTCCCGACTACGACCCCGACAGCCCCGACCCGGTGCTGTTGACGGCCGTGGCCGCCGGGGAGACCGACGCCCTGGAGATCCTGCACCGCAGGCACGCTCCCTGGCTGCGCGCCCGGTTGCGCTACCGCTGTTCCGACTCCGACCAACTCGACGCCGCCCTCCAGGAGACCTTCCTCGCCGTGTGGCGCAACGCCGGTTCCTTCCGCCCCCGCCCCGGAGACACCGACGCCGGGGCCTGGCTGTGGACCATCGCGATCCGCCAACTCATCTCACAACTGCGCAAACGCGCCAACCGGTGGATCGCCGAGAGCGAGCCGGAGCCGTACGAGACCATCGGCGACGCCTCCGCCGAGGACACCGTGCTCCTCAACATCGAGCACGGCCCTCTGGGAACCGCCCTGCACGAGCTCTCCCCCGAGCTCCGCTCGGCCCTCAAGGCGACCGTCCTCGACGGCCTGACCGTCCGCGAGGCCGCGGAGATCCTCCAGATACCCGAGGGGACCGTCAAGACACGGGTCATGCGCGCGAAGGCTCGGCTACGGGAGGCACTGACCACATGAGCTGGCACCTGGACCAGGACCAACTGCACCGCTACGCGAACCACACCGCCGACGACGTCACCGCCATGTCCGTGGAGGCCCACCTGACGCACTGCGCCCACTGCCGAGACCGTCTGCCCACCGACGACGCCTGGCTGGAGAGCAGCTGGGCCGACCTGCGCGACATCGTGGACCGCCCCCGCCTCGGGCCGGTCGAACGCCTCTTGGGCGTGATGGGCGTGCGCGAGGGCACCGCCAAGCTACTGGCCGCCACCCCGGCGCTCTACCGGGCCTGGCTGATCGCCACCGTGGTCGTGCTCATCGCGGCCCTCACCCTGGCCCACGAGGTCCCGCGCGGCACCCTGCTGTTCTCCTTCACCGCGCCGATCGTCCCGCTGATCGGGGTCGCCCTCGCCTACGGACGCGGCGTGGATCCCGCCCACACCCTGACCTCGGTCACCCCGTGGGCCGGCTATCCGCTACTGCTCATGCGCACCTGCGCGGTCCTGGTCCCCGCCCTGCTCCTGTGCACGGTGGCGGCGATCCTGATGCCCTCGTCCGCCACGCTCTACGAGGCCGTCTTCTGGCTGTTGCCCGCACTGGCGATGGTCGCCGGTTGCCTGACTCTGAGCCGCTGGATGCATCTGAGTCTGGCCGGTGGGATCGTCGCCGTCGGATGGGTGCTCACCGTGGGGATCATGGCGTTGGAGGGCGTCGATCCGCTTCTGCTGTTCTCCTCCACCGCGCAGGGCTGCTGGGCCATCGCCCTGGCCCTGTTGACCGTGGCGATCGTCCTTCGGGTCAGGACCGCGTGAGCGGCGTGGAGGGCGCCTCCGGGGTCAGCGCCCGAGGACTGGTCCGCACCTACGGCACCCGGAGGGCCCTGGACGGGATCGATCTCGACCTGGGCCCCGGGGTGACCGGACTCCTGGGACGCAACGGGGCCGGCAAGACCACCCTGATGCGCTGTCTGTCCACCGACCTGGAGATCAGCGACGGCGAGCTGCGGGTCCTGGACCGCTCCCCGGAACGCTCGACCGAGCGCACCGAGATCCGGCGGAACATGGGCTACCTGCCGCAGAACCCCTCCTTCTATCCGCACTTCACCGCGTTCGGCCTGCTGGACTACATGGCCGTCCTCAAGGACCTGGGCGGACGCCGGGAACGGCACGAGGAGGTACGTCGCGCGCTGCGTCGGGTGGACCTGTACGACCGAAGACACAGTCGGATCCGGCGTCTCTCGGGAGGCATGCGCCAGCGGCTGGGACTGGCCACCGCCCTTCTGGGAGACCCCCGCCTGCTCCTGCTCGACGAACCGACCGTCGGCCTGGACCCCGAACAGCGCATCCGCTTCCGCGATCTGGTCTCGGAGCTCGCGGTGCGCAGTACCGTGGTGCTCTCCACCCATCAGATCGAGGACGTCGCGGCGCTGTGCCGCCGGGTGGTGTGTCTGGACGGGGGACGGATCATCTTCGACGGCTCACCGGGCGAACTCGTCGACCGGGCCCGAGGTCGTGTCTGGGAACAGGACACGCGCCCCGAGGAGGGCGTGACCTCTTGGCGTCTGGCCGATGGCCGCCATCGGGTCCTGCTCCCCGTGGGCGCGCCCGCTCCCGAACCCGCCCCGCCCGGGAGGGTGGCCGTGGAGCCGTCCCTGGAGGACGCCTACCTGCTTCTGACCGGAGCCGTGGGGGGCGGGCGTTGACCAGGGCCTCCATCTTCTGGCGGCTGACCGGTCTCAACCTGCGGCACCTTCTGATCAGTCCGGTCTTCCTCGTCCTGATGCCCTTGATGCTCATCTGGCTGTGGCTGACGACGAGCATGCCCGCTCTGCCGACCCTGAACGACTTCTTCACCGACTCGGTCCTGAAGGTCGCCGGGGTCGGCGCGGTCATGTTCGCGGTCACGACCTTCCCGGCGCTCCGCGAGGTCCGCCATTCCCACGATCTGGCCCTGCCGTTGTCCTCGGCGCTCCGGCTGCTGTCGCTGACGCTCGCCTCGGTGACGGTCACCTCGGTGATCATGGGCTCGGTCGCGGCGCTGTACCCGCTCTTCGCCCCCGTCCCACCGGCGGGGGTGTTCCAACCGATCGCCCTGGTCGGGGTGATCCTCCTGAGCTGGTACGGGCCCCTCTCGGCCGTCGTCTCGGCCGTCTGGACCCGTTCCTTCGTGCCTCTGGTCGCGGTCGGTCTGCTCTTCCCGACGTACCTGCTGTACACCGCTCTGGCCCTGGTCACCCCGGCCGATCTGGTGATGGAGCAGATGAGCCGCTTCATGTACCTGGCCCTGTCGCCGCTTCCCTTCTACCCGGACACCTTCGAGACCGCGCTGATCTACCTGACGCACACCCTGCTGATGGTGCTCTGCCTGACGCTGCTGGTCCTGGCCGCTCGGCGAGGGGCCCGCCTGAGACGCGTCGCCTGTCTCGGCGTCGTGGGCCTGTCCCTGGTGGGGCTCGTCGGCCTCCAGGCCTATGCGAACGACGTCTACGTTGATCCCGAGCGGTCTCCGAGCCCTCTGCCTCGGGACCTGGCGGCCGAGGGGTGCGTCGAGATCGGCAGGATGACCTACTGCCCGCTGCCCGGGTACGAGCCGTGGGTCGAGCACTGGAGCACGGAGCTGACCCCCGTGGTGGCCCGGATCCCCGACCGGGCACCCCTGCCCGTGATCTGGCAGGCCAATCCCACCCGACGTTCCGACACCCTCTACACCCCGCCCGACGGCACCGCCCCGGTCGGGGAGTACTGGGACCCCGAGAACCCCTACCACGGCATGGACCTGGATTCCTCCGTCGTCGCCTACTCCCTGGGGCTCCCGCCGTACCTGTACCACCTGTGCTCGGCGACCGGTCAGGCCCGGGTCGTGGTGGGCTCCTGGCTGGTGAGCAGGGGCGCGGTGCACGAGGACGCGTCCACGCGCTTCACGGCCGCGGAGTGGTTCCTGATGGACTACCGTCCCGACCTTCCGGACCTGAGCCTGGCCTACCTGTTGACGCGCCTTCCCGAGGAACGCGTGGCCGCGGTGATCGAAGAGCACTGGGAGACGTTGACGTCCCCCGAGGCCGACCTCGACACCCTGACGGAACTGCTCGATCTCCCGCCGGCGGAAGAGCTCCCCGAGCCCGACTGGGAGCAGGCCATGATCGAGCCCCACGAGCTCCCCTACGAGATGGGCGAGGACACCCCGCTCTGCCCTTGAGGCCCCTCCTCTCCTCGCACGCCCCTCTCCTCCCGAGGCTCCACTCCCCTTTCGAACGACCACACCCCATTGACCGCCCCCGGGGGGTATGCCACGATCTCCATATACCCCTTGGGGGTATCTGACAAGGCTCGAAGGAGACGCATCATGTGCGGCATCGACGGCAGGACCACGACCACCGGAACCGACGGCCACGGACACGGCCTCGTGGAGGGCATCGAGGCACGGATCGCCGGCACCGGAACGACCACGACCGCCGAGGACCCGACGACACCGGACTGGCACCTGCGAGGCGACTGGTTCGACGTCTGTAGCTGCGGACTCCCCTGCCCCTGCACCTTCGCCCAGGCGCCCACCCACGGAAGCTGCCTGTTCACACTCGTCTGGCACATCGAGGAGGGCCGTTACCGGAACACCGACCTCGGTGGGCTGGGCGTCGTCGCGGTCGGCGAATTCGAGGGCAACATGTGGATCGGCGACCCCGGGGCCATGATGAGGCTGATGTTCTACATCGACTCCGCGGCGGACCCCGACCAGCGCCACGCCCTGGAACGCCTCTTCACCGGAAAGGAGGGCGGGTGGCCCGGACGGTTCGGCTCGCTCATCGGTGAACTGCGCGGCATCGAATACGCGCCCGTCCGCTTCCACGCCGCGCACGATCTGGCCCGCTGGGAGGCCGAGATCCCCGGCCGTGTGAAGGTCGGGGCCAAGGCCCTGACCGGCCCCACCGCCGACCCCGACCGCCGTGTCCAGCTGATCAACGCACCCGGATCCGAGGTCGGACCGGGCCAGGTCGCCACCTGGGGCGTGGTCGAGGACGACCACGCCACCGGTTTCGACTTCTCCCGCCCCTACCGAGGCGGTTCCAGCAAACACTTCCCCTTCGACTGGAGCCCCCGCTGATCGTCGCTCCCGGGCCCGCCGCCCGACCGGCGGGCCCGGGAGCCCACCCCGCCGTCCTCTCCGCCGAAGCCCCCGCGCTACCGTGGCCCCATGAACCACTACCGGCACAAGGTCCTTCCGCCTCCGAGCGCCTGACCGGGCGCCCGAACCCCCTCTGTCCAGGCCCCGCCGTCACGGCGAGCGGCCGGTCCGTCGTGCGCCCGCCCCGCAGATCACCCAGGCGTCGAGACGGAAGATACGAACGTGCCGGAACACACCTCGTCCACGACCCCTCAGCGGTCGAAGCGTCCCTTGAACCACCGGGTCGGCGGTCCCCTGCCGATCCTCGGAGCGGCCGTCCTGTGGGGCACCACCGGGACCGCGGCCTCCTTCGCCCCCGAGAACGCCCACGCCGCCGCCATCGGATCGGCCGGACTCGTCCTCGGCGGACTCCTGCTGTTCCTGACCGGCCGCGGCTCCACCGCCCTGCTCCGCCACTCGGACCGGCGCACCCGGGGAGCCCTGCTCCTGGGCTCGATCGCGGTCGCCGGCTACCCGCTGTCCTTCTACCCCGCCGTCGCCCACGCGGGGGTGGCGGTCGGCACCGTGATCACCCTGGGCTGCGCCCCGGTCTTCGCGGGCCTGGCCGCCTGGGTCCTGGAACGGGTCCGCCCCGACCTGCGTTGGACCCTCGCGACGATCGCCGCCGTGCTCGGCTGCGCGGTCCTGGTCCTGGGCCCCGACCTCGTCGGCACCCCCGCACCGGTCCACCCCCTGGGCGTGCTCTTGGCCCTGGTCGCCGGGTTCTCCTACGCCCTCTACACGATCATCGCCCAGCGTCTGATCCGCCGCGGCCACCCCTCCGGGGCGGTGATGGGCACGATGTTCGCCGGCGGCGGCCTCCTCGTCCTCCCCGTGGTCGCGGCCACCGGTGCCGCCTGGCTGGCCACCCTCGACGGCGCCCTCGTCGCCCTCTACCTGGCCCTGTTCACCGTCTTCCTCGCCTACCGGCTGTTCGGCCACGGACTGCGCCGTACCTCCGCCACCACCGCGACCACGCTCAGCCTCGCCGAGCCCGCCGTCGCCGCGGTCCTGGGCGTGGCGCTGGTCGGTGAACGACTGCCCCCGATCTCCTGGTCCGGACTGGTCGTCCTCGCCCTGGGCCTGGCGATCCTGAAGGCCCCCTCCCGATCGAAGCGCCCCTCGCCCTGACGGCCCGAGGGGCCTCGGGACCCTTCCGCTCGGAAGGTCCCGAGGCCCCTCCCCTACGCCCCGCCGACGGGCTCGGTGCGGAGGCGGGCGGGGTCGAAGGCGACCAGGCCGGCGATGGCGGCGACGCCGGGGTAGGGCTCCTCGTAGGCCCACACCGCGTCGGTGAGGACGGTGCCGCCCTCCGGGACCAGGTCGTAGTAGGAGGCGGTGCCCTTGAAGGGGCAGTAGGTGGTGGTCTCGCTCCGGCGTAGCAGGGCCGGGTCCACGTCGGTGAGCGGAACGTAGTGGACGGGCGGATATCCGGCCTCGCGCAGGGTCGACGCCGAGGTGGTCTCGGCGATCCGCCGGCCGTCCACCTCCACCCGCACCGGGCGCCCGGTGGGTTCGACGGTGATCGGGTGGTCCTCGTTCGAGAACCCGCCGTGCTCGGCCATGATCCACGCTCCCTCGTCGGTCTCCCAGGTCGTGGCCCCACTGTAGGACCTGCGGGGTTATCGAAACGCTTATGGTCCCGCCTCTGGAACCCACGACACGAAGGTCAGTACGCTTCCGGGGCAGTTCCCCCGAATCGAAGGACCCCTCCCTTGCGCGGTACCGCGGCGGCCTTGGCCGCCCTCTCACTCATGGCCACATCGGCCGTCCTCCTGCCTTTCGAACGGACCGCCGAGGCCACGACCCTCGACGGCGCCGAGGTCGTCCCGGTCCAGGTCACCGGCGACCCCTCCGAACGGTTCAACCTCGTCCTGCTGGGCGACGGCTACACCACGGAGGAGATGCCGGACTTCCACGAGCAGGTGGAACGGCACCTCAACGTCCAGTGGAGCATCGAACCCTTCCGCTCCTACCGCCACTACTTCAACGTCTACGTGGTGGAGACGCCCTCCGCCGAGTCCGGCGTCGACTGCGACCCCGTCCATGGGTGGGAGCGGCGCGACACCGCGTTGGGGATGGGCTTCTTCAACGGCTGCGACGAGTCCGCCCTGGAGCGGCTGCTCACCGTGGACGCCGCGTCCGCGAACGCCGCCGCCGACCTGGTCCCCGGGGTGACCGAGGACAACCGGCAGATCCTGGCCCTGGCCAACAGCGAGACCTACGGCGGGGCCGGTGGACGCCTGGCGACCGCCTCCTCCGACAACGCCCTGTCCGCGCTGATCAGCCCGCACGAGCTGGCGCACTCGCTGGGACGGCTCCAGGACGAGTACCCCTACTACTTCCGCGACACCAGCCTGGGCCGCTACGACGGTGGCGAACCCGACTCGGCGCACCACACGCTGATGACCTCCGAGGAGATGCTCGCCCAGGAGGCCAAGTGGTGGCGCTGGCTGGGCGAGGAGAGCGAGTCCGGCGGCACGATCGCCGCGGCCGACCCCGACGGCCACGAGGGCGGCCTCTACCACTCCGTGGGGATCTGGCGCCCCAGCGACCACTCCATGCTCAAGACCCTCGGGTACTACTTCGACCAGGTCGGCCGCGAGGTGATGACCCACCGGATCTCGGGCCTGCGCGACCAGGCGACCCTGCCGGTGGCCTCCACCCCCGAGGGCGAGGTGGGCCCGGAGAACGTCGTCTGGGCCGAGGGACCGCACCCCGTCCGCCACGAGCTGGCGTACACGTGGTCGGTCGGCGGAGAGGAACTCCCCGACGCCGAGGGCGCCCGTGCCCTGGACCTGTCGGCCCTGGACGTGTCCGCCGGCGACGAGGTGAGCGTGACGGTCACCGACCCCACCGACTTCGTCCGCGATCCGCTCATCCGTGCGTCCGATGCCATGACGCGGACGCTCACCTGGACCGTCGGCGCACCGCTGGAGCCGGTCGAGACCGAGGTGGGCTTCGAGAGGTTCCGGGACACCGAGCGCGCCGTAGGCGGCGACGAGGTCGTCTACGTCGAGACCGCCCACCCCACCGACCGGATCCTGGACGTGGCCTGGGAGCTGGACGGTTCCCCCGTGTCCACCTCGACCGACGACCGCACCCTCGACCTGGGAGCGTTCGACCTTGCCTCGGGCGGCCACACGCTGACGGCGACGGTCACCGACCCCACCGGGAAGGACGAGGCGTCGGAGAGCCTCACCTGGGCCGTGGACGCCACCGCCCCGACCGCCCCGCGCGAACTGTCCGAGGCCGCGGCCACCGCGGTGGACGGGGAGCACCACCTGTTCCTCAACGGGTTCTCCATGAAGCTGTCGCCCGAGGACGACCGGGACGGACACGTCGTCGGAGAGTTCCGGGTCGACGGGGACGGCTGGCACCACTACTACGGCTGGCCCGAGGACTCCGAGGCCCCGTTCCGGTTCACCCCGGACGGGACCGAGGTCGACGACCTGGTCTACGGCAGCCTCGGCACCGGTGGCCTGTCCATGGCCGTGTTCGAGGTCGACGGCCACGAGCCCGGCTGGGGCACCCACACCGTGGAGCACCGGGCGATCGACGCCGCCGGCAACATCGGCGCCCCCGAGTCCTTCCGGGCCACGGTCGTTCCCGGCGACGACCTGGAGTGCGCCGAGATCGTCACCGGGACGATCACCGGTGGGCTGAGGGTGGACGAGGGCGTCGTCTGCCTCGACGGGGCCGACGTGCGGGGCGGGATCACCGTCGCCGAGGGCGCCTCGCTCCTGGTGGACGGCGGTTCGGTGCGCGGCGGGATCGACGCCGCCGGGGCGCACACCGTCCGGCTCTTCGGTGCCGAGGTGCGCGGCTCGGTGTCGATCGCCGACACCACGTCGGAGGTGACGATCCTGGGCTCCACCCTGGCGGGTTCGGTGTCCCTGACCGGCAACACCCAGGTGCCCGCCTCGACCTGGACCGGCCCCGAGGAGGGGTACGGCCCCGTCCTGGCCGGCAACCGGCTGAACGGCGCGCTCGCCTGCTCGAACAACAGCGGCTCGGCCACCGACTTCGGCGCGACCAACGACGTCAAGGGTTCCGTCTCCGGACAGTGCTCCGGCCTTTGACCTCCCCGTCCGCGCGCTCCCCAGCGCACGGACCACGAACGCCCGGGACCGATCGGTCCCGGGCGTTCGTGTCTCTTCGTCTCTAGTCCTGCTCGCCCTCGTCGAGGCGCTCGCGGTGACGGCGGGCGAGCTTGACCGGCTCCAGCACCGCCAGGCACTCCACGTGGTGGGTCATCGGGAAGGCGTCGAAGGCGCGCAACCCGACCAACCGGTATCCGGAGCGGTCGAACGCGGCGATGTCACGGGCGAGCGTGGCCGGGTCGCAGGAGACGTAGGCGATGCGGCGCGGCTTCATCCCCGCGACCTTGCGCACCACCTCGGCGCCGGCGCCCGCGCGCGGCGGGTCCAGGGCCACCACGTCGGCGCGCACGTCGGCCCACTCGCGCATCTGCTTGGCCACGTCGGCGCGCTCGATGCGCACCTGCTCCAGGTCCTTGAGGTTGTAGGTGGCGTCCCGGACCGCGGTCTCGCCGTTCTCCACACCCATGACCCGGCCTTCGGCGCCGACCGCCTCGGCGAGGGCACCGGTGAACAGGCCGGCGCCGCAGTACAGGTCCAGGGCGGTCTCGCCGGCCTCCGGCTCCAGAGCGTCCAGGACGGCGGCGGAGAGGGTCTCGGCCGCGGCCGGGTGGACCTGCCAGAAGCCGCCCGCGCCGACCCGGTACTCGCGTCCGGCCACGTCCTCGCGCACGCCCTTGCGGCCGCGCACCGACTGCACACGGCCGCCCTTGAAGCGGCGCAGCACCGCGCTGGAGGCCTTGAGGTCGGGCAGCGCGCCGAGCTTGGCGGTGGTGGGGGTGACCACGATGGCGCGGTCGGCGCGGGTGGCGGAGGCCACCGCCTCCACGTCCGAGATGTTCTCCCAGTGGACCTCGGTCACGCCCAGCTCGTCGACCCCGGGGTGGGCGATCAGGCACCGGTCGATGGGCTCGATGTCGTGGGAGCGGTGACGGCGCAGTCCGGCCCGGCCCTCGGAGTCGACGGAGAAGCGGACCCGGGTGCGCCAGCCCAGACCGTCGGGGGTCCCGGGAAGCTCCTCGACGTCCACGTCGAGGTCCAGGCCCGCGATCCGGCTCAGCTGGTCGGCGACGACCTTGCCCTTGAGTCGGCGCTGAGCCTCCAGGGAGGCGTGCTGCCAGTCGCAGCCACCGCACATGCCGGGGCCCGTGAAGGCGCAGGGGGCCTCGACCCGGTCCGGAGAGGCGGTGAGGACCTCGACGGCCTCGCCCCTGAGGAAACGGCTGGTCCGCTCGGTGATCCGTACACGGACGCGCTCGCCGGGCAGCGCGTGTCGAACGAAGACGACCTGGGAGTCGTGACGTCCCACGCACCATCCTCCGTGGGCGACGTCCTCGACGCTCATCTCGATCTCGGTGCCGACTGTGATCATGGTGGATGTCCTTCGGTGGTGGGTGGGCGGGTCCTTCGGGTGACCCTGCGCGCACAGCCACCGACCGCCCCCAATCTACCGGCCTTCACGTGCCGCCCGTACTGCTCGCGGACGTGCCACCGGGGCGGACGCGCGTGTCACATCGATCTGTGCCAAGGTGGAGACGCGGGCCACGGGACACGATCCGTGCGCCCCGAGGTGGACGGGGAGTGCTGACGACGTGCACATCGTGATCATGGGGTGCGGCCGGGTGGGTTCCACCCTGGCGCACACGCTCGTGGACCTGGGGCACAGCGTGGCGGTGATCGACCAGGATCCCGACGCGTTCCGCCGGCTGCGCGGTTCGGTGGCCAAACACGCCGTTCGCGGTGTGGGCCACGATCGCGAGGTCCTGCTCGCGGCCGGGGTGGACCGGGCGTCCGCCTTCGCCGCGGTCAGCAACGGCGACAACTCCAACATCATCTCGGCGCGGGTGGCGCGCGAGGCGTTCGGTGTCCAGAACGTGGTGGCCCGTATCTACGACCCCCGCCGGGCCGAGGTCTACCAACGGCTGGGCATCCCGACCGTGGCGACGGTGAGCTGGACCTCCGACGCGATCCTGCGTCGGATGATCCCGGGCGACGGGCGTCTGGACACGGCCCCCGAGTGGCAGGACGCCTCGGGCAGTCTGAGCATGCGCGCCTTCCCGCTGACCGAGGCGTGGTCCGGTGTGACCGTCGCCGAGCTGGAGGAGCGGGTCCCGTTGCGGCCCGTCTACCTGGTCCGTGGGGGACGGATCGTGCTGGCCGCCCCGGGGGAACCGCTCGCCGAGGGCGACGTTCTGCACGCGGTGGCGCACGGTCGGGACATGGCCGATCTGGCCGAGCGGCTGGAGGGGCCGCGCGAGGACGAGACGGGGCGTGGGTGAGATGCGGATCGCCATCGCGGGCGCGGGAAGCGTGGGTCGTTCGATCGCCACGGAGTTGGCGGGCAACGGCCACGACGTGCTGCTGATCGATCGGGACACCAAGGCGATCGGGGTCGACGACCTGCCTCAGGTGGAGTGGCTGCTGGCGGACGCCTGCGAGCTGGCCACCCTGGAGGACGCCCGGCTGGGCGACTTCGACGTGGTGATCGCCGCCGGCAGCGACGACAAGGTGAACCTCGTGGTCTCGCTGCTGGCCAAGAAGGAGTTCGGGGTGGAACGGGTGATCGCCCGTATCAACGACCCGGACAACGAGTGGCTGTTCGACGACTCCTGGGGCGTGGACCTGGCGGTCTCGCCGCCCCGTCTGATCGCCGACCTCGTGGAGGGGATCCCCGAGGAGGAGTACGCCGAGGAGGGCATGCCTCCCCCGCTGCCCGGAGCGGAGATCGCCGAGTCCGTGCTGCACGCGGGGAGCCCGTTCGTGGACAGGCGGGAGGGCGAGTTGATCGCCGCGCTGCCCGAGGGTGTGGCGCTGGTGGCGATCCTGGGTTCGGGAGGGGTGTGCCCGCCCGACCCGGAGCGGACGTTGACGGCGGGCGACACCATGGTGTTCCTGGCCGAGACGGACGTGTTGGGCACTTTGGAGGAGGTCCTGGGACCGGTCGACGAGTCGGACCCGGCCTCCCTGGACTGAGTCTCCCCTAGTCGGTCTCGGGATCGCGGGCGACGGTCCCCGTCTCTTCGCGCTTCTCCTCCGCCAGCGGGGTACGGCCCCTGGCCAGCACCCACACCATGCCCGCGAAGGCGGCGACCTGGAGCGGCCAGCCCATGGCCACCTTGGACAGGCCCAGCAGGGCGAAGGCGTCGAACCAACCGTTGCTGTCGGCGAGCCAGAGCGGGTACTGCACCAGGACCCGGATCACACAGGGCAGGACCAGCAGCCAGGTGAGCCGGGAGGCCAGCTTGACCACGGCCGGGTTGGCCCGCCAGGAGGTGAAGTCCTCCTTGTTGCCGATGAACGGGCCGATCATCAGGCCGATGGCGGGCCAGCGCACCAGGACCGACAGGCTCAACACCACCGCGTAGACGGCGTTGTAGATGATGCCGGGCAGGAAGGCGTCGGAGGCGTTGCCGCTGCGCATGGCGAAGAGCGCGGCGATGCCGATGCCGAACAGGCTGGTGACGACGTACTGCACCGAGGAGCGTTGGAGGAGCCGGACCACGCCCAGCAGCAGGGCCGCGCCCACACCGAGCATGATCGACAGCTTCAGCTCGGAGAGGACGATGTAGGAGATCGTGAAGGCCAGGGTGGGGATGGCCGCCTCGACCATGCCGCGCTTACCGCCCAGTGCCTCGGCGAGTTTGGCCCTGACCAGCGCTTCGACCGTGCCCTCGGTGACGACGGTGGACCGTTCCCGATCATCGACCCGGTCCGTCTCGCCCGAGGCCCTCTGCTGCTCAGTCACATCCCGCTCCCGCTCCGGTCTCGCTGTATGGGGTCCGACGGCCGCCGGTCATGATGCACCACCCTATGCCAACCGTCACAGGCCGATCCCCCCTTCCGGCCTCCGAGAACCGGGTACCGGACGTACTCGTCCGCTTTCGCCCCGCCTTGTCGCGTGCGGCTTCTCACGTCCTCGCCACCGTCGTCGGCGACGCCCGATCCCTGGCGTCGACCGGTCCCCTTCCGTACCCTGGCGGCCCACCCGCTTCGACGAGGAGGACCGCTTGAGCGCCACCGGAGGAGACCGACCGCCCAACGAGGACCACGCCCGTTTCGCCTCGGCCCTGGAACGCCTGTTGTCGGCGAAGGACCGTTCCCACGTCTGGTCGCCGTACTCGGTCGGCTCGGTCCTGGCCCTTCTGGCCGAGGGGGCCGCCGGACGGACCCGTGAGGAGCTGGCGGCCCTGCTCGCCCCGGTCGGAGGCGACCCCTCCGCCCACCTGGCGGCCCTGGACGCGGCCGTCGAGTCGGCCGACGGCCTGGACCTGGCCGTGCTCAACGGTCTGTACGTGCCCGACGACCTGCGACCGTACCCCGGGTTCGAGAAGGCCGTCCGGGCCCGGGCGGGCGCGGAGGTGGAACGGGTCGACTTCCGCGGCGCCTCGGAGGAGGTCCGCCGGTCGATCAACGGGCGGGTCTCGGAGGTCACCCGAGGGATCATCGACGAGCTCCTCGCACCGGGCACCGTCCACCCCGACGTTCGGATGATGCTGGTCAACGCCCTGTGGGTGAAGATGGTCTGGCGTGACCCCTTCGAGGTGGGGCTGACCGGGCAGCGTCGATTCCACACCCCACGAGGGGCGCGCAAGGTCTCCACCATGCACCGTTCCGGTCGTATGCCCTACGCCGAGCGGGACGGATGGCGGATGGTGAGCCTGGCGGGCGAGTACGACCTCGCCCTGGACGTGTTCCTCGGCGAGGGCGATACCCCGCCGGACCACCGCACGTCGCGCGCGTTGTACGAGGCCCTGCGCCCGGAGCGGGTCGACCTGGCCCTGCCCAGGTTCGCGGTCGAGAGCGACCTGTCCCTGCTCGAACCGTTGGCCGACGACTCGATCGGGGTGCGGACCCTGGCCACCGACGAGGCCGATTTCTCCGGGATCGCCGACGCGCGACTCAAGGTGGACGCCATCGTCCACCAGTCGGTCCTTCGCGTGGACGAGCGGGGCGCCGAGGGTGCGGCCGCCACCGCGGCCGTGATGTTGACGGCGGCGCTGCCGACCAAGGCGAAGCGGTTCGTGGTGGATCGGCCGTTCGGTTTCGCCCTGCGCCGGGGCGAGGCCGTCCTGTTCACCGGAAGGGTGGTCGATCCGGTCGATCCCGGCCCCGCATCCTGAACCGCCCCTCCCCCGTCGGTCCTCTCCGCCCCGGCTCAGGGGGCGAGGAAGTCCGCCGTCGTCGAGGCCAGGGTCGTTCTGGCCTCCTCGTCGGTGATCTCCGGCCGACCGTCCCCCGGCTGGTCGCCGTAGGCGCCGAACTGGGCGTGGTTCATGCCCTCCACGGTCGTCGTGACGGCCGAGTCCGGCAGGGCGGGCCGGTGCCCCTCGACCTCGTCGGGGGACAGGAGCCCGTCCCGTCCGCCGGCGACGGAGATCACCCTCAGGTCGTCGCGGTCGGACAGCTCCGCGGACTCCGTCGCGTAGGAGGCCCACAGCACCAGTCCGGCCCAGTCGACGTCGGTGTCGTCGGCCAGATGGCGGGCGGCGAAGGCCCCTCCCATCGAGTGCCCGCCCAGATACCAGGTCTCCACGTCGGGGGCCAGACCCACCACGCTCTCGGCCCGGGCCCGGTCGAGCAGGGCCAGGTTGAGTCTCAGATCGGGCACGATCACCGTCACCCCGGTGGCCTCCACCACCGGGGCCCAGGAGGCCACGTAGGCGTCGGCCTCCACCCGGGCGCCCGGGTAGAAGACCACCCCGACCCCCGAGGGGTCGCCCGCGGGGGCGATCGTCACCGCCTCCTCGCCCCGGGTCACGTCGACGTTCGGCAGGGCCGTGGCCCGTTCGAGGGGCCCGGGTTCGGCCCGGTGCGGATCGAGCGCCCAGGCCAGGAAGAGGAAGACCCCCGTCGCCACCAGGACGAACAGCACCGCAGCCGCCCATACGAGGGGCCGGGGCCCACGTGACCGCGCCCCTCCACCTTCGCTCATCGTCCCCTCATATCCCTTCCGTGTATCCGTCAGACCTCGAAGACCTCGAACGAGGTGGCCAGCGGGACCCCGGCCCGTTCACCGGCCAGAACCGCCGCCTCGCGCAGGAAGGTCCGCTGATCGAACCCCTCCAACGCCGCCAGGTACACCTCGTGCGCGTCCAGGGAGGCGATGCCCGCGGCCAGGTCGTCCTCGCTCAACTCGACGAAGTGGGTGGGGCCCGGCGCCGCCCCGAAGGCCACCAGACGCACACCCGACCAGGGCTCGGTGCCGTCCACGAGCTGTTCGGGGAAGACCCACCGGTTGGCCGCGTCGCGGACCGCGTCCAGTAGGGCCGGTCCCAGGACCCGGTGGTCGGCGTGGTTGAAGCCGCCCCCGCCGTCGAAGTGCTCACGGAAGTTGATCGAGACGATCGCCTCGGGCCGGTACCGTCTGATCGCCTCCGCCAGGGCTCTGCGCAGCGGCAGCCCGTACTCCAGCATGCCGTCGGGAAAGTCCAGGAACTCCACCTCCGTCGCCCCGACGGCCGCGGCCGAGGCCCGCTGTTCGGCCATGCGCACCGGCGCGCAGGAGCGGGGATCCATCGTGTCGATCCCGGCCTCGCCCTTGGTCACCAGGAGTTCGACCACCTGCTTGCCCTGCGAGGTCCACCGGTGGATCGCCGAGGAGGCACCGAACTCCAGGTCGTCGGGGTGGGCCACCACCGCCAGGAGACGGTCCCAGTCCTCCGGGAGCCGTCCGGGGGCGCCGTTCTCTCTCATCTGTGCCATGCAGGACACATTACGGAACGGAGCGCCCCCGGGCACGTTGTCCACAGGGACGTTCTCCTCGGTCAGACGGGTGTGGCCCCACCGGTGTCCGGGCCGGAACCGTTGGGCGAACTCCCCGCGTTGCCACGCTGGGCCGCCTGCTGTGCGGCCCGCTGCTTGGCCGCGGCCGCCATCTGTTCCTGGACCTGCTTGGGCACGGTGATGGGCAGCAGCTCGTTGGGGGGCACCGGCTGGTCGCCGCGCACCACCACGATGCCGGCGAAGATCCGCTCCACCTCCGACATCATCTCGGGCTTGGTGGCGCCCTCGCCCCGGATGACGCCGCGCAGCACCCAACGAGGGCCGTCCACGCCGATGAAGCGCACCCGCTGTCCGAGCTGTCGACCGTCCTCGGTCTTCTTCCCCTTGATGGGGATGACCGCCTGGAGTTCGGGGCCGAAGGTGCCGTCGTGGTCCTCGACGCGTCCGCCCTGACCGGTGACCTGAGTGCGCAGTTCCTCGCGCATCTCGCCCCACAGGCCGGAGGACTTGGGCGCGGCGAAGGGCTGGACCTGGAGGGCGGTCTTGCCGCGCACCAGGGTCACGCCGATGATCTTCTGCTTGCCCTGGCCGTCCTGGGCGACGTTCACCTGGATCTCGGTGCCCTGTTCCATCGGCAGCAGCATGCTGCCCAGGTCCATCCGCTTGATGTCGGGAGCGTCCTCGGTCGAGTCCCAGGGACCGGTGGGACGGTACCGGTCCTCGTCCTTGACGGGCTGACCCGAAGGACGCTCCGGTTCCACCTCGTTGTCGAACGAGACGGCCCCGGCGGCGCCGTGGCGCTCCTTGGAACCGGACTGCTCCCGCCCGGCTCTCTCGGTCTCTTCGTCCCGCTTCTTACGGCGGCGTCCAAACACGCCTTCACCTCTCCGCTTCTTCATGGGTCCCGGGATCACACCGGGGTGTCGGGGGACGGTCACCGCAGCGCGGCGTGGCCCCCGGTCGAACCGAAACCGCCCGATCCCCGCGCCGAGTCCGGCAAGGTGTCGGCCTCGACGAACTCGGCCCGCTCCACACGCTGGATCACCAGCTGGGCGATCCGGTCACCGCGCGACAGCTCCACGGGGGTGCGGGGGTCGGTGTTGAGCAGGGTCACCCTGATCTCGCCCCGGTATCCGGCGTCGACGGTGCCGGGGGCGTTGACGATCGTCAGACCGCTGCGCGCGGCCAGACCCGAACGGGGGTGCACGAAGGCCGCGTACCCCTCGGGCAGGGCGATCGCCAGTCCGGTGGGGACGGTCTCCCGCTCCCCCGGTTCGAGGACGACGTCGACGGCGGTGTACAGGTCCGCTCCCGCGTCGCCCGGGTGGGCGTAGGCGGGCAGCGGGAGACCGGGGTCCAGGCGACGGACCGTGATCGACACGCGGGTGCCTTCCAGGGATGAGGTACTCACATTCGCCGAGCCTATCGCTCCCGGAACGCTGCCCGGGTGTCCAGCGTGCCGTAACGACTCCTCGCGGAGGTCATGTGGGCGACGGACCGGTGAACGATCCCGTACCGACGAGGGCGGGGCGGCTCCGGACCGATGTGGTCCGGAACCGCCCCGCCCGACGTGGTGCGTTCGTGTCACCCGTTACCCGGCGGCCCCGTCCTCCTCGGCGGGGGGCAGGGTCACCTCGACGGAGAGCTCGCCCTCGTCGGTGGCCCGGAAGTCGATCCCGGCCGCGCGACCGGCCGCGGCGATGTCACCGGCCGCGGCGCGGGCCGACTCGGCCCGCTTACCGGAGACCACGACGTGCTCGACCTCGGCGCGCATGGACAGCTTGGCCTCGGACTTGGCCTTGCGCACGGCGCGCAGGACCTCGGCGGTGGCGGCCAGGACGGCCGGGTCGCCGTCGGCCGCGACCGCGCGGTACTCGGCCGCGGACGGCCAGGGGCCGGCGTGCACCGAGCCGTCCTGCCACCAGCTCCAGACCTCTTCGGTGACGAAGGGCAGGAAGGGGGCGAACAGCTTGTGCAGCGCGCCCAGGGCGATGAGCAGGGCGGCGCGGGCCGAGGCGCCCTCGGCGGACTCGGTGTCGTAGGCGCGGGCCTTGACCAGCTCCAGGTAGTCGTCGCAGAAGTCCCAGAAGAAGCGCTCGGTGCGCTCCAGGGCCCGGGTGTGGTCGTAGGCGACGAACGCGGCCGTGGCCTCCTCGACCACGTCGGCCAGGGCGGCCAGCATGGCCCGGTCCAGGGGCTCGGTCACCCGGGAGGCGTCGGTGTCGGCGTTCTCACCGGCCACGGACATGACGAACTTGCTGGCGTTGAGGATCTTGATGGACAGCCGGCGGCCGACCTTCATCTGTCCCTCGTCCATGGCGGTGTCGGTGCCCAGACGGCCGCTGGCCGCCCAGTACCGGACCGCGTCGGAGCTGTACTTCTCCAGCAGGGCGACCGGGGTGACGACGTTGCCCTTGGACTTGGACATCTTCTTGCGGTCCGGGTCCAGGATCCATCCGGAGATGCCGGTGGTGCTCCAGGGCAGGGTGCCGTTCTCGAAGTGGGCGCGGACCACGGTGGAGAACAGCCAGGTGCGGATGATGTCCTGACCCTGGGGGCGGAAGTCCATCGGGAAGACCCGCTCGAACAGGTCCTGGTCGCGTTCCCAGCCGGAGGCGATCTGCGGCGACAGCGAGGAGGTCGCCCAGGTGTCCATGACGTCGGGGTCGCCCATGAAGCCGTTCGCGCGACCGCGCTGGTCCTCGGTGTAGCCCTCCGGGACCTGGGAGCTGGGGTCGATGGGCAACTGGGCCTCGGAGGGCAGCAGCGGCTCGTCGTAGCGCGGGTTGCCGTCGGCGTCCAGCGGATACCAGACCGGGAAGGGGACGCCGAAGAAGCGCTGGCGGCTGATCAGCCAGTCGCCGTTGAGGCCCTCGACCCAGTTCTCGTAGCGCTGACGCATGTGCTCGGGGTACCAGGTGAGCTCACGGCCGCGCTGGAGGAGCTGAGCCCGGATGTCCTCGTCCCGGCCGCCGTTGCGGATGTACCACTGGCGGGTGGTGACGATCTCGAGGGGCTTGTCGCCCTTCTCGTAGAACTTCACCGGGTGGGTGATGGGCTTGGGGTCGCCGACCAGGTCGCCGCTCTCTCGCAGCAGCCCGACGGTGCGCTCGCGCGCGGTGTGGACCGTGGCGCCGACCAGCGTGGCGTAGGCCTCGCGGCCGGCCTCGGAGTCGATGCCCTTGGGCGGGTCGGCGATGATCCGACCGTCCCAGCCGATGATGGGGCGGGTCTCCAACTGGAGCTCGCGCCACCAGGTGACGTCGGTGGTGTCGCCGAAGGTGCAGATCATGGCGATGCCGGACCCCTTCTCGGGGTCGGCGAGCCGGTGCGCCTTGACGGGGACCTCGACGCCGAAGACCGGAGTGGTCACGGTGGTGCCGAACAGGTCCTGGTAGCGCTCGTCGTCGGGGTGGGCGACCAGGGCGACACAGGCGGCGAGCAGCTCGGGGCGGGTGGTCTCGATGTGGACCGGGGTGCCGTCGGGCTTGTGGAAGGCGATCTCGTGGTAGGCGCTGGGACGCTCGCGGTCCTCCAGCTCGGCCTGGGCGACGGCGGTGCGGAAGGTGACGTCCCACAGGGTGGGGGCCTCGGCCATGTAGGCCTCGCCGCGGGCCAGGTTGCGCAGGAAGGCGCGCTGGGCGGCCGCCCGGGAGTTGTCGTCGATGGTGGCGTAGGTGTGCCGCCAGTCGACGCTCAGGCCGAGCCTGCGCCAGATGCCCTCGAAGACCTTCTCGTCCTCGACGGTGAGCTCGTCGCACAGCTCGATGAAGTTGCGACGGGAGATGGGGATCTGTCGCTTGGCGTCGGGCTTCTCCGGCGGGCGGAAGTCCGGGTCGTAGGGGATCGACGGGTCGCAGCGCACGCCGTAGTAGTTCTGGACGCGGCGTTCGGTGGGCAGACCGTTGTCGTCCCACCCCATCGGGTAGAAGACGGCCTTGCCGTTCATGCGCTGGAAGCGCGCGACGGTGTCGGTGTGCGTGTAGGAGAACACGTGCCCGATGTGCAGCGAGCCGGAGACGGTGGGCGGCGGGGTGTCGATCGAGTAGACGTCCTCGCGGCCACGGGTGCGGTCGAAGTGGTAGACGCCGGACTCATCCCATACGTCCACCCACTTCGCCTCGATACCGTCCAGCGAAGGCTTGTCGGGCATGCGGAAGGAATGAGAGCGGTTGGCCATGAGGGCAATGTTAGTGCTCTCGGAGCCATGGTCGCTCCCGCTTTCCGGCACCGTGACCGGGGTCGGGAGGTGGTCGCCGCCTTCGGCGGGGACACCCCGTCGCGCGGGCGCTGCGCGGGACCGGCCCGGCGTGACAGTATTCCTCACGCAGACGGTGCGTATCGGCACGCACCATCGTACGCACAAGGGAACGGTGAACGATTCACATGGCTAAGAAGGACGGTGAGGTCGGACCGGTCGTCCTCGGACTCGTCGCGGGCTTCGCGGCGGAGTTCGTCACGCGCAAGGCGCTGACCTTCGCCTGGACCCGCGCGACCGGTGAAGAGCCCCCGACGGACCTGGAATCGCCCGAGGTGAGCCTGGGGCGCGCCCTGAGCTGGGCCGTGGTCGCCGGTGTCGGGGTCGAGGTGGCCCGCGTGCTGGCCGTGCGCGCCGCCCGCAAGCAGTTGACCGGGGGCGGTTCCCAGGAGAGCGGCTCGTGAGCCTGAACGCTCCCTCGTGACCCTCCCGGCGCGAACGGGTGGCGGTGGACGGCTCACCCCACCGGGGTCCTCCCGGTGTGGGGTCGGCCGTCCACCGCCCGCGGGTCCCTACGCCACCACCGTGCGAGCCCCCGTGAACGGTGGTGACGTCCTCATCGTGCGGCCGAGGGCGGATCCTCGAACGGCGGGCCCTCGGAAGTTCGGACTCGGCGTGCCCGGTAGGGGGACACGCCGGGTCTCGCCGCCCACCGGTCGATGATGTTCGAGGCCGCACCGGCCCCCGTCCCTGACCCCGTGACCGTCCTGGGACCGTCGGGGGTCGGGGATCCCGTATCCGCCCGTATCAGGCGCATTCCTTGCAGACGAGCTGTCCGGCGCGCTGCTCCGCGAGCTGACTGCGGTGGTGCACCAGGAAGCAGCGCGAACAGGTGAACTCGTCGGCCTGGCGGGGAAGCACACGGACCGCGAGCTCCTCGCCGGACAGGTCGGCACCGGGCAGTTCCATGCCCTCGGCCACCTCGTCGGGGTCGACGTCGATGGTGCCGGTGCCCTTGTCCACACGCCGCGCCTGCAGTTCCTGGAGGCTGTCCTCGTTGATGTCCTCGTCAGTCTTGCGCGGGCTGTCGTAGTCGGTGGCCATCTCTGCTAACTCCATCCCCCTCGTTTAGTGCCTCGTCGCGCGGGTGTAACGCTTGAGAGACCTTCGTTGTGCCCGATTCGGCCGATGAGTTATCCCGATGTTCGCGAACGGTGCCCCCTCCCGGGTCACTGTTCGCTGGTCGGTAGCACTTTCCTGGGAATGTGACCGAAGGCGGCCAAGGTTCCGTGGCCCCTCACGCGTCGTTCCTTCGTGTACTACCCAACGTCGGGCGTCTCCTAGACCTGAAAAACGCGTTCGCGCCCATATGCCGGATCGGTGTGAACACTCCCCCGGATATAAGCGAAAACCAAGACATGCCCACGTCAGGAGGGATTCCCTCCGTGTCCACGCCCGGGGAAGCATACCCACCCCGAGTCGAGCCCCGTGACAGGGGTGGGCGTGTCTTCGGACACGTATAAATACCACGAAGCGGAGTCGGACGCAGCTTGGAGACCCTTCGGGGTGCGAACGGGTCGTGGAAAGGGCGTCGGCGGACGTGGGGGCGGGGGAAGGACGGAGGTCAGCGACGCTCGTTCCCCTCGCCGCCCGGTCCGGGCGCGGGCGGCAGACAGACGGTGATGACCAGACCGCCGCCGGCACGGGGCCAGGCGGTGACCACGCCCTCGTGCGCGCGGACCACCGAGCGCACGATCGACAGGCCCAGACCGGCGCTGCGCCCGGAGCCCACACGGTCCGCGGAACCCCGCCGGAACGGCTCGAAGAGCCCTTCGATCTCGTAGGCGGGGATCACCTTGCCCGAATTCTCCACCTGGACCGCCGGCATGCCCTCGTACATACCGCTGCGCACGGTGATCTCACCGTCGTCGACGTTGTACTTGAGGGCGTTCTCCACCAGATTGGCGACCAGGCGTTCCAGCAGGACCGGGTCTCCGACGACCGTCGCCGGGCGCAGGTCGCGCCGGATCGACAGACCGGAGCGGTCGAGGTCGCCGGAGAGCTGGCTGAGCACGGTCTCGGTGACCTCGCCCAGGTCGACGCGGGCCTTGACCTCCAGCTCGCGGTCGCTCTTGGCGAGGAAGAGCAGCCCCTCGATGAGGCGTTCGTGGCGGGCGTTGGTCTCCAGGAGGGTCTGGCCGACCGTCTTGAGGTCGGCCGACACGTCGGGCGCGCTCAGGGCCACCTCGAGCAGGGTGCGGTTGATCGCCAGGGGCGTGCGCAGCTCGTGGGAGGCGTTGGCGACGAAACGACGTTGTCCGTCGAAGGCGCGGTCCAGGCGTTCCAGCATGCCGTCGAAGGTGTCGGCGAGTTCGCGGATCTCGTCGTCGGGCCCGGACAGGGCGATGCGCTCGTGCAGGGAGCGTTCGGAGAGGCGACGGGCGATGCGGGTGATCTTCTGCAGGGGGGACAGGGCCCGCCCGGCGACCGCGTAGCCCAGGGCCACCGCCAGCAGCCCCACCAGGAACAGCGCCAGGAGCGAGAAGCGGGTGACGTGGGTGAGGACCTGCTCGATGTGGTGGCTGTGCTCGATCAGCTCGGCCAGGCTCTCCTCGGCGAGGAGAGCGTTGAGCAGGACCGCGACGACCAGGTAGTTGACCAGGACCAGCAGGGAGCCCGCCGCGAAGAAGAGCATCCCGTAGATGAGCGTGAGGCGGGCGCGCAGGCTGAGGTTGTCGGTGAAGCGGTGGACCGTGGCGTGGGCGGCGGAGCGCTCGGTCGTCTGACCACCGGGGGCCACGGAGTTCAGGCTCCGCCAGGTCCCCGTGTCACCGGGGCGGGTGGCCTCCACCTGCCCCGGTTCCGGACGCTCGCCCGGTCTCACAGCCGATACCCCGCGCCGGGGATCGTCTGGATGACCTGGGGGCCGCCGAGTTTCTTGCGCAGGGTCATGACGGTGACCCGTACGACGTTGGTGAACGGGTCGGCGTTCTCGTCCCAGGCCTTCTCCAGAAGGCCCTCGGCGCTGACCACGGTGCCCTGGGCGCGCATGAGCACCTGGAGGACCGCGAACTCCTTGGGCGTCAGCGAGATCTCGTTCCCGTCCCGGTACACCTGGTGGTTGGCCGGGTCCAGAGTGATGCCGTGACGTTCCAGGACCGGTGGCAGGGGCGGCGCGGAACGACGCCCGAGGGCGTGCACACGGGCGACCAGTTCGGGGAAGGCGAAGGGTTTGGCGAGGTAGTCGTCGGCGCCCAGGGTGAGCCCCTCGACCTTGTCCTGGACACCGTCGGAGGCGGTGAGCATCAGGATGCGGCCGTTGTAGCTCTCCTCGACCAGGGAGCGGGCGACGTCGTCGCCGTGGGTACCGGGCAGGTCGCGGTCGAGTACGACGACGTCGTACTCGTTGACCGCCGTGTACTCCAGGGCGGTGTCACCGTCGTAGACCACGTCCACCGCCATGGACTCCCGCCGCAGTCCGACCGCGACCGTGTCGGCCAGGACCCGTTCGTCTTCGACCACGAGTACGCGCAACGTTGTCCTTCTGGGGGGTTCGGCACATAGAACAAAAAAAGGGGGCCGCTGCCGGCGCATCCCCCAACACACCGGCAGCGGCGTTCTTGGTCCCGGCCGCGTCATCCGTTCTCCCACGGTCGGGGTAAGGACACGGTAAACCCGAAGGCCTTCATTCGCGTCCTCGCCCCCGTACGAGACGGGCGCTGGGCCGGGAGTCTCACGACCCCTGTTGTGTGCGGGGTGGCCGACGCCGACGAATCCCCCAACCGTCGGCGACGACTCAACCCCGCACATCTCAAATCTGACACATCAAGAATAAGAAACAAGTAAGCACAGGAGCCTCAGGGAAAATGTGTCGTGGGACACTCTTGCCCCACGCTTCACCTCTCTTCGCGGAGCGCCGCGTTCACCCGTGGCCTCGGCCCGCGCGAGGGGTCCGTGCTCCACTCCGGTCACGAAGGGATCACACGGGGGACCCGAGGTTTGACGCGCGTCACAGTGCGGTAGAGGTAGAAGGCACGCGTGGACACCGGATTCCGACTCCGGACCGCGACGAGCGTTCGTGTCACAAAGTCGTGACGTCTTCTTTCCGTGCCACGCGCAGGCGTGCGCACAACGATGTGCACCGAGGCATCGACATGCCCCGGTGCCGACCCCTGAAAGAGGTGCAATGGGCGAGTTCATGGCGGAGATCAAGGTCCGTATCAACGAGACCTACCGGTCGCTCCAGACGGCGAAGGCCGCCGGGGACGACTTCCTTGCCGAGACGCACGCGTCGGAGCTCGAGGATCTGTACCGCATCGCCGACCGCAACGGTATCGACGCCCGCTCCTAGGAAGCTAGGACGGCTCCGGCGTCGTCGTCTCCCCTCCTCGGGGCCGGCCACGACGGCGACGCGCACAGGGGCGGGCCCTCTCCGGACCCCGCCCACCCTTCCCCCGGTTCGACCCCGGGCACGGCGCACGTGCCCGGGGTTCGTCGTGTCGGGAGGCCTACGGGTCAGCCGTCGGTGTCGGCCCCCAGAGGCGTCACCAGACCGTCCAGCTCCTCGTAGAGGCCGGGACGGGCCACGATGACCAGATCGTTCGAGGGCGGGCCGCCACGCGCCCCGCCCACCCGCAGACCGGCCTCGGAGGCGACCAGGCCCGGGGCGGCCCAGTCCCACAGGTGGAGTCCCCGCTCGTAGTAGGCGTTGTAACGACCCGTGGCCAGACCGGTGATGTCGACGGCGGCCGATCCGCCCCGCCGAATGTCGCGGATGTGCTCGATCACCCCGGTCAACACCTTGGCCTGCTGGAGTCGACGCTCGGGGAAGTACCCGAACCCGGTGGCGACCAGGGCCCGGTCCAGCGGCACCGTGTCGGGCGCGCGCAGGGTCCGCCCCTCCAGGCGCGCTCCCCCGCCCAGGACCGCCTCGAACATCCGGTGATGGGATGGCAGACAGACCGCGGAGGCCACGACCACGCCATCGATCTCCGCGGCGATCGCCACCCCCCAGTCGGGACTTCCGTACAGGTAGTTGACGGTGCCGTCGATGGGGTCGACCACCCAACGCACCCCGCTGGTGCCCTCGACCCCGCCGTCCTCCTCGCCCAGGACCGCGTCGTCGGGACGGGCCGCGAGCAGGCGATCGCGGATGAGTCGTTCGGTGGCCCGATCCATCTCCGTGACGACGTCGGTGGGGCTGGACTTGGTGTCCAGGACGGTGATGCCCTCCTGCCCCTTGGCCGCGAACGCCCCGGCCTCGGCCGCCACCTCGACCGCCAGATCTCGCAGTTTCTCCCGGTCGTGGGTGGACTGGATGGTGGTCACTGCTGTCCTCTCCGCTCGTGGACGCCCGGACGGTCGTGCCCGGGCGGCTCTTCCCGCACCCTATGACCCGGGCCCCGCCCGGCCACGGGCGGACCTCGGACATGGGACGGGCCCCGACACACCCGGTATCGGGGCCCGTGGCCACGTGGTCGATCAGAGGAGTTCGGGCTTGACCCACTCCTTGCCGTGGACGTGGTGGTCCAGGAAGGCGAAGATCGTCTCGTACCAGATCTTCGCGTTGCCCGGGGTCAGGATCCAGTGGTTCTCGTCCGGGAAGTAGAGGAACTTGGCGTCGACCTCGTGCAGGAGGAGGTCGCGCCACAACCGCAGCCCCTCGCCGATCGGCACCCGGTAGTCCTTGTCCCCGTGGATGACGAGCATGGGCGTCCGGATCCGGTCGGCGCTCAGGTGCGGGGAGTTGAGACGGTAGCGCTCGGGCTGCGCCAGCGGGGTGCCGAACTCCCGCTCCCAGACCGGCGGGTAGTCGGTGGTGCCGCTGAACCCGTCCAGCTGCCACAGGGAGGCGTGGGAGACGATCGCCTTGAACCGGTCGGTGTGCCCGGCGATCCAGTTGGCCATGTAGCCGCCGAAGGAGCCGCCCATCATGGCGGTGCGCTCGGCGTCGATGTCGGGGCGCGCCACGGCCGCGTCGGTGATGGCCATGACGTCGGCGTGCGTGCGCGGACCCCACTTGCCCCAGGCGCGACGCAGCATGTCCTGGCCGTAGCCGGTGGACAGGGCCGGGTCGGGGAGCAGGACGGCGTAGCCGCGCGCGGCCAGCAGCCACGGGTTCCAGCGCCAGGTCCACCCGTTGAAGCTCATGTACGGGCCGCCGTGGACCCAGAGCATGAGCGGGGCCGGCGACTCCTCTGAGGCCTCCTCGGGCAGCACCAGCCAGGAACGGATCCGGGTGCCGTCGTCGGCGGTGGTCTCGATCTCGGTGAGGGTGCCCGGCATGCTCAGCTCGGAGCCGGGAGTGCGCAGCGGGGTGGGCTCGCCGTCCACGGCGTCGGCGTCCAGGCGCACCGGGGCGGGCGGGGCGTCCCAGGCGTCGCGCAGGGCGTAGACGTACCGGCCGTCGGGCGAGGGCGCCAGCCCGCTGTAGGCGCCGTGGTCGCCGGTGACCCGGGTGAGTTCACCGGTGGCGACGTCGACGCGGAAGACGGGGCGGCGACCGTTCTGGTCGGCGACGAGGAAGACCGTCGAGGAGTCGGCCGACCAGGCGTAGTCGCGCGGCCAGAGCTCGTGGTCGGCCAGCAGGTCGCGGCCGGCCCCGGTGGCCAGGTCGGTGAGCCACAGGGTGTGGTCGCGGGGTTCACCGTCGTAGGAGCCCTCGGAGCCCGCGTGGAGCAGTACCCGGGTGCCGTCCGGGGAGACCAGGGGGCCGCCGAACTCCAACTCCTCGTCGGGACCGCCCGCGATGGTGCGCCGTTCACCGGTGGCGGTGTCGATGGCGACGACCTCGTCGCGGGTACTGCCGCCGCCGGCGGGGACCGACCAGGAGGTGATCAGGGTGGAGCCGTCCGGGGTGAGGGCGGGAGAGGCGCCCAGAAGGGACAGACCGGCGTCGGGCGTCAGGTCGCGGGGGTCGCCGAGACGGGAGTCCTCGTCTCGGGGCGGTTCGGCCACGAACAGGCGGGGGTGGTCCGGGCCCACGTCGCTGTCCCAGGAGCGCACGGGCAGGGCCTCGTGCAGGATCGCGGTGACCCCGGCCTCCTTGCGGGCCTTGCGGGCCTCGGCGTCCTCCTCCTGGTCCTCCGAACGGGGCAGGACCCGGCCGGTGAAGGCCACCAGGCCGGACTCGCGGGCGACGGTGAAGGCGCCGACGCCACCATGGGTGGAGGCGATCTGGCGGGCCTCGCCGCCGTCGACGGGCAGCAGCCACAGAGCGGTGCCGGACTCGTCGGAGGACTCCGCCTCGGGGTCGGGCCGGCCGCTGACGAAGAGCAGCGAGCCGTCGGGCAGGAAGCCCGCTCCGGCCTCGCCCTTGGTGGAGCGGGTCAGCCTGCGGGGAGCGGTGCCGCCCTCGGTCTCGGGACGGGCGTCGATCTCCCACAGGGCGTTGCGGAAGGATCTGCCGTCGGGGGCCAGGTCGCTGACCGGGGCGACGAGGCGGGTGCCGTCCGGGGACAGGCTCAGCCCGTTGACACGCCGCAGTTGGACGTACTCCGACAGCTCATACCAAGAACGAACCAAGACAGACACTCCTGAACCGACGACTTGTGGTCGGAACCGACCCTATCGGCCGTCGGTGACGCCGGTCACCACCTTTTCCCCACCTCAGAGGGGATCAACACTGTTGACCTCGGCGTCTTTTCCGGCGAGAGGATCCGATCCTCTTCGGAGCGCCCGCGTGAGACCCGGGGCGGGCCGGAGGACCGGCCCGCCCGGAGCGGGGTCAGCGCTGCCGGCAGCACTTCTCCTCGCCGTCGGAGCAACGGGGCAGGTCGCCCAGGCGGGCCGGTTCGGTCCCCTCGGTGTACTCGCGCACCAGAGCGGTGACCATCGAGACGAACGCGGGGTGGGTTCCGGGGCTGAGCGCGCGCTCGTAGCCGATGCCGAGCTTGTCCGCGGTCTCCCGGGCCTCCACGTCGAGGTCGAACTTGACCTCCATGTGGTCGGAGACGAAGCCGTGCGGGATCACCACGACGGCGGGGACGCCCTCGGCCGCCAGTTCCTCCATGCGGTCGTTGACGTCGGGCTCCAGCCAGGGCTGGCTGGGCGGGCCGCTCCGGCTCTGGTAGACGACCTCGAACGGGTATTCGCGATCCAGGCGGGCGGCGACCAGACGGGCCACCTCGTTGAGCTGCGCGCCGTAGGCGCCCTCGGGGCCGTGGTCGTGGCAGGAGCCGCCGCTGGCCTCGGCCATCGCCGTGGGGATGGAGTGGGCCGAGAAGAGCAGGTGCGCGCCCTCCCTCTGCTCGGCGGGAAGGGCGTCCAGCGCCTTCCGGGTGTGCTCGACCAGGGGGTCGACGAACCCCGGGTGGTCGTAGAAGGGGCGGATCAGCTCGACCTCGGGGGCGTCGTCGCCGAGCTCGGCCAGAGCCCGGTCGATGTCCTCGTGGTAGGCGGTGCGGCTGGACCAGTTGCAGTAGGCGGAGGTGGGCATCGCCAGGATGCGGCGGACCCCGTCCTCCTTCATGCGGGCGAGGGTGTCGGTGAGCATCGGAGCCCAGAACCGGTTGCCCCAGTAGACGGGCAGGTCCACACCCTCGGTCTCGAAGTCGGCGGTGACGGCGGCGAGCAGGTCCCGGCACTGCTGGTTGATCGGGCTCACCCCTCCGAAGAGGAAGTAGTGCTCACCGACCTCCGCCAACCGCTCGCGGGGGATGTTGCGCCCGCGGGTGACGTTCTCCAGGAACGGGATGACCTCGTCCTCGCCCTCCGGTCCACCGAAGGAGATCAGCAAAAACGCGTCGTAAGGCCTCATGCACCCCATGAAACCAGCTCCGCCGGACCTCCCGGCCCCACCCCCGTGTTCCGGGGCGCGACTCCGCGCGAGACGTGACCAGGACCATTCCGACTCTGGTCACACAAGTGACCGACCGGTAATGTCACCGCATGACTGATGTGTTGTGGCACACATGGGCCGACACCCATCGGGCCAGCCCCCGACGGACGGCCACCCCCGACGACACCGACGCGGTCGCCGCCGCCGTGCTCTCCGCGGCCGAGGAGGACCTGCGCGTACGCATGGTCGGCACCGGTCACTCCTTCACCGACGTGGCGATCACCGACGGCCTGCTCCTGTCCCCCACCGCCCTGACCGGCCTGCGTTCCCTCGATCCCGAGGCCGGCACGGCCACCGTCGCGGCGGGAACCCCCCTGTGCGACTTCAACGACGTCCTGGCCGGGCACGGCAGGGCCCTGGCCAACATGGGCGACATCGCCGTGCAGACGGTCTCCGGGGCGGTACAGACGGGCACCCACGGGACCGGGCGCGACGCCGGCGGTCTGGCCTCCCAGGTGGTGGGCATGGAGATGGTCCTGGCCGACGGATCGGTGGTGGAGTGCTCGGCCGACCACGAGCCCGACCTGTTCCACGCCGCCCGGGTGGGATTGGGCGCCTTCGGCGTCGTGACGGCGTTGACCTTCGCGGTGCGCCCGGCCTTCCTGCTGCACGCCAGGGAGGAGCCCATGCCCTTCGACGAGGTGCTGGAACGGCTGCCCGAGCTGCGCGCGGGCAACGACCACTTCGAGTTCTTCTGGTTCCCCCACACCGGGAACACCAACACCAAGCGCAACAACATCGCGGAGGGCCCCGCCCGCCCGCTGTCCCCGTTCAAGGCCTGGCTGGACGACGACTTCCTGTCCAACCGGCTCTTCGAGGGGATCAACCGCGTATGCCGCCGTTTCCCGTCGATGATCCCGACGGTGAACCAGATCAGCTCCCGCGCCCTGTCCGCGCGCTCCTACACGGACGTCTCCCACAAGGTGTTCGCCTCGGTGCGGGACGTGCGCTTCGTGGAGATGGAGTACGCGATCCCCGTCGAGCACACGGTGGACGTCCTGCGTGAGATCCGCTCGATCGTGGACCGCGGCGACCACCGCGTGAGCTTCCCCGTCGAGGTGCGTTTCGCCCCCGCGGACGACGTGTGGACATCGACCGCCTACAGCCGTGAGACCGCCTACGTCGCGGTGCACATGTACAAGGGGACCCCTCACGAGTCCTACTTCGCCGACCTCGAGGCCGTCCTCACCTCCGTGGGCGGACGACCGCACTGGGGCAAACTGCACACGCGCGATCGCTCCTACCTGGAGGGCGTCTACCCGCGGCTCGGGGACGCTCTGGCGGTGCGGGAGCGGGTGGACCCGCACCGCCGTTTCGGCAACGCCTACCTGGACCGGGTGTTCGGCTGACCCGACCCACGCGCGGTCGGGGGCTCAGCCCGTCGGGAGGGTCTCGTCGAACGGGGCGACCTCCCCGGTCCCACCGTCACCGTTCCCGTTCCCCGTCCCGGGCTCCACCGGTTCCCGGGGTTCCGTCGGTTCCCCGCCGCCCGGGGGTTCCACCGGGTCGGTGGGCACCTCCGGGGTCCCGGGCTCCCGACCGCCGGGGTCGGTGTCGGGGGCCTCGGTGCCCTCGGTCCCCGTGCCCTGCTCCGGAGTGGTCTCGGTCGGCGGGGCCTGTCCCGTCCCCTGTTCCCGAGAGCCCTCCTCCTTCCCCGGGCCGTCGTCGACCGGGGCCTCGGTGCCCTCGTCCTCGTCGTCCTCGACCGCTGGGGCGGAGTGCCCACCCAGGATCGAGGGCGAGGTGTGCTCGGTCTGTCCTTGGGTCCAGGCCGTCAACGAGCGCCCGGTGAACAGCTCGAAGGCGAGGATCACCAGCATGACCAGGACGAACACCACACCGGCGGGGATGAGGATCGCGCGAAGTCCACGCTTGGGGCGTTCCTTCTCATCGCTCTCCCCGAGGTCGGAGAAGTCCCCCTCGTCGTCCCCGGCCCCGACCGCGTCCATGCGCGAGGTCGGGTCGTCCAGGCCGCTCAGGGAGGGCAGCGCCATGGTCCGGGTGGCCTCGGGGTCCTCCGGGGCCGGTCCGTCCACGTCCATGGCCGGTTCCGGCCGTTCGACGAGCGTCCGGGCGCCGTGGTGTCGGCTCTTCTCCGCGAACTCCTTGGCCTGTTCGCCGCTCCGGGTGATCCAGTGCTGGACCACCGGGGTGACGCTGGTGCTGAGCACGGCCATCACGGCGGTGCCGATGACGGTTCCGTAGACGTTCAGGTAGGAGGCGGCGGTGGCCGCGGTGAGCGTGGCCACGCCCGCGCCGGCGACCTGGGCCACGCTCAACTCGATGCCTCTGCGCCGCCTTCCCTCCCCGGCCTCCTCGTCGATCCCTCTCCGATCCTCCCCCTCGGCACCGGTCTCCGGCCCGTGCTCGGGTCGAGCCATGGTCTCGTTCCCCTCCGTAGGCCGCGCGGGGGCGCGGCAGGACACATGGTCATGGGATGGGCGTGTGATGGGGCATACATCCACGCAAGCCCCAAACTTCGCAACTCACCCACAGGTGGACATATCACCCTAGTTGGAACCAGTCGGTGATAACGCCATCAATGAGGAGGTGTCACTTTATGGCATCCCTCGGCGTGTCGATTTGCCTACGACAAGGGTCGTCATGTCCGCATCGAACGCGAGATCCGAGGGTTCTCCCACCCCTGGGGCGATTCGGGGTGCGCGGGATACCATCACCGCGGAGCCTTCGCGCGGGATCGGCGACATTCCCCCACGATCGCTCCCGGTCGCGCAAGGTTCAGCGTGTCAAGATTGGCAACGGAAGCGACCGCGAGGGCCCCGGACCCCCGGGGTGGCTCCCACCGTGGTGTCCACCACGGACCGGGAGGCGGGCACAGTTCGGACATGCCGGGCGCGGTACTGGCCGAACAGTTGTCGGCCGACCAGACTTGGAGAACGCGAGGGACGGTCATTACCAACCCTCGACGGGAGGCGAAAGGGAGAGCGATGCACGAGCTTCGCCTCGTGGCCGTGAGCGAGGACGGCACCTATCTGGTGCTGGCCAGCCCCGGCCGTGGGACCCGTTTCACGCTGCCCGTCGACGACCGTCTCCGTGCCGCCGTACGCGGCCAGTTCTCCCGGCTCGGCCAGTACGAGATCGAAGTGGAGAATCCGTTGCGCCCCAAGGAAATCCAGGCCCGCATCCGGTCCGGCGAGACCGCGGAGGCCATCTCCGAGATCTCCGGGATACCGATCGAACGGGTGCGCTGGTTCGAGGGACCCGTCCTTCAAGAACGCGAGTACATCGCCCAGCAGGCCCAGCGCGCCACCGTGCGCACGCCGGGCGACGCCACCCCCGGTCCCTCCCTGGAGGAGATCGTCACCAAGAGGATCGGCGCCCACCAACTGGAGACCGGCGACGCCGTGTGGGACTCCTGGAAGCGGGAGGACCGTACCTGGCAGCTCAAGCTCGTCTTCCTCCACGGTGGCGAGGAACGTGTCGCGCACTGGCTCTACGAGCCCAGACACCGGAGTGTCACCCCCGCCGACGAGGAGGCCGCCCGGTTCTCCTCGCCCGAGCCTCCGGTCGTCTCGCCCGAGCCCGGGGCCAACGTCACACCGTTCGCCCCCCGCCGCTCCGAGGCGCCCACCGACCTGCCCCGCCTGGACGCACAGTCCACCGCCGAGCGACGCAACGAACACGTCGCCCCGCGTCGCCTGTCGTCCGCGCAGGACACGCCGTTGGACGATCCCCTACGTTCGGCGATGCCCAGAGGCGAGCAGCCGGGGGTCCCCGCCCGCGAGGAGACCCGTCGACCGGCCGAGCGTCGTCCCGAGCGCGCCCCCGACCGCGGTCCGACCCCACAGGAGACCCCGCCCGCGGCCCCACTGCCCGGGAACGTCTCCTCCGAGCCCGTCCGGAGGCGCCCCGCGCCGCCGGTGGAGCGTCGCCCTCACCCCGAGCCCTGGCAGGAGCCCCAGACCGCCCCGGAGCCCGCCCCTCGTCCCGTGAGCGGGTTCGAGGACCCGTTCGAGCGTCCCGCGCCCCGCCACCGTCCCGACCCGCCTCCAGCGGCGCCGGAACGTCCGGCGGCCCGCGCCGTCGTCGAGCCCGAACCCGAGCCCGCCCCACCGCGTGCTCCGGCGCCCGAGCCCCAGCGGCCCCGGCGCCGTCGGGCCACCATCGACCTCGACGACCAGGGCACACCGCGTCGGGCCGCCGAGCAGCAACAACCGGCCGCTCCGCCCGTCCCGGCCGCCGCCGACGGTACCTCCGGCGGGGCCGCCGGCGCGGCCAGGCGCAAGGGACGGGGCCGCCGCGCCTCGGTCCCCTCCTGGGACGAGATCATGTTCGGTTCGAAGAAGAACGAGTAGGGTCCACGACCCCGTACGCGAGGGGGCGGCCACCGATCGGTGGCCGCCCCCTCGCTTCCGTCCTCGTCCTCGGCTCAGCGGGGCGGCTCTCCGTCCTCGCGTACCAGGAAGGGGCGCACCATCTCGGGGGTGATCCGCGCGGCGAAGTCCACCGACTCCTCCTGGGCGGCGTCCTGGGCCGTGTAGCCGCCCTCCCCCGCGCCCACCGCCAGCTCGAGGTCGACCAGTCCGGAGCGACGTTGGAACGGCGACTGGGTCCAGCTCCAGCCGATCACCGCCGACCGCTCCACCGTGGCCTGGGTCCGCCGCAACGAGCCCGAGCGCACGCTCACCAGCTCACCGTCGTAACCGTGGCCCAACGAGCGATACCGGTCCACCCCCAGAGGCACTCCGAGCAGGGCCAGCACGCCGGCGACCACCGACGGCCACACCGGCTCCAGGGCGATCGCGGCCACCGCCACCGCGGCGAACGGCAGGACCGCGCGGGTCAGCCGTCGGTACAGGGCCGCCCGAGGGTGGGGTGTCAGCCGACCGCGGAACAGGCCCAGGGCCCGATCCACGACCTCCTCCACCCTGGGCCTTGGGCCGATCGGCAACAGGACCGCTCGATTGGCGGTGTCCCCCAGCCCGGTGACGATGGCGCGCAGACTCACCGCCCGTCGTGTGCGTTCGAGGGGGTTGTCCAATAGTTCGTAGCCGCGGACGCGCCTTCGCTCCAACGTCACGCTGCGTCGGGTGAACAGTCCGCGTTCGGCGATCAGCGACCCGTCCCGCCCGCGGAGCGAGAAGCCCCAGTGGGTGAGGGAGTAGGAGACCACCGCGAACACCGGCATCAGCAGAATCAGGGCGCACGCGAACACCACCGCGAACACCAGGAGGAACCCTCGGTCGCTGGTCGTCACCCAGTCCACGAGGAAGTCCGCCGCCCTGTCGCCGACCGCCTGCTGGGCCATGCCGAACAGGGTCGCCAGGACCGCGAACGGGGTGAGCAGGTACCCCAGGGCCAACGCCCCGTACAGGTACCAGCTCCAAGGCATCCGGAAATAGGTCGTCCCGGTGTCCTCGGGTTCGGGAACGGTCTCGGGGGCCGGGGCCGACTCGAGGGCGCTCCCCTCCTCACCCGCGACCGGCTCCGTCTCCTCCCGATGCCGTTCCAGGAGCACGGCCTTGCGGTGCAACAGGACCCGGCGCAGACGTTCGGCCTCGGCCACGCTCACCGCGTCGAGCTTGCCCTCCTCACCACCACCGGGGGAACCGGCCGCCGCCTCGATGCGGACCACGGCCACACCGAGCATCCGGTGCAACAGGGTGCTGGTGACGTCCACGCCCCGGATCCGCTCCAGCGGGATGGTGCGCGTGGAACGCCGGATCAGGCCGCTGCGGATCTCCAGGCGTTCCTCGCCGATCTCGTAGCGGAAGGTCCGCCAGGTGACGAACCCGCCCACCAGCAGCCCGACCACCGCCACGCCGGTGGCCGTGAGCACCCACGGGTTGAACCCGCCGACGATCAGCCCGGCGGCGATGGGCACCAGCAGGCTCCTGAGCTGGTTGATCGGGCCCACGACCAGGCTGCGCGGGCTGAGCCGTCGAGCGTTCTCCGCCCCGAACACGGGGGCGCCCCCTCCGGTCCCCCACCAGTCGCGCGGGGCCTCGGAAGCGCTCTCGGTGACCGGCGATCCGGACCGAGGCGCCCCGGTGTCGTCCTCGGCCCCGTTCTCCGGCGCCCCCGAGGCGGGCTCCGGTTCCCCGGCGGAGGGCCACCGCGGCGGCCCGTCCTCCGGTCGGGGACCGGCGGCGGTGCCGCCCGGCGCGACCCAGCCGCCGCCCTCTCCGGGGTCGACGGGCTCTTCACGGTCCGAGGGCTCGTGGGGTCCGATTCCGTTCTCTCGTTCCATCAGGTCGCGTCGTCCCGAAGCGTGCCCGCGCGCGCGGCCAACTCCTCGCTGAGCACGCGCGCCTCCTCCGCGTCCAGCCCCTCGATGGTCGACGAACCGGCGTAGGAGGCCGTCTGGACCTCCAACGTGGCCACACCGAAGATCCGCTCCAGCCAACCCTGGGTGTGGTCCACCGTCTGAAGACGGTTCACCGGGACGAGCTGCCAGTGGCGGGCGATCCAGCCCGAACGGGTGTAGACGACGTCCTCGGTGACCTCCCACCGGTGCACCCGATATCGCCATGAGGGCACGATCGCGGTCCTGAGCAGGGCGTACACGAAGTAGACGGTCGGGAGCATCCAGGCGTTCTCCCGCGCCCATTCGGGGATCCAGGACCAGGGCAGGACCCCCGCCGCCCAGGCCAGGACGCTGAGCAGGACCAGGTTGATCAGGCCGCCGAGGATCGACCGCACCGTCCACACCCCGATCGAGCGGCCGCTCACCCTGCGCAGGGGAGGGCGCAGACGGGCCGCACCCGTCGTCGGTTCGAAGGGACCTTCCGGCGGAGGCACGGCGTCATGGGGAGGGGTGTTCATCACCCCACCGAGTCTAGAAGGGACGGGCGGACGCGCGGACGGGCGGGGAAGGCCTCGTCCGGCCCACGCGTTCCTCCGAGAAGACGGCCCATCGGTCATCGCTGACATCTCGGGGCGAGGGCGACGTGTACGCGTATCAGCGGTCTGTCAGCGCGGCCGCCCAGACTGGGCGCAGACGCTGAAACGGAGGAACTCATGACCGACGCCATCCGCGCGGAAGGTCTGGTCAAGGTGTTCAAGGGCCGACGTGCCCTGGACGGGGTGGATCTGACCGCCAGGGCGGGGGCCGTGCTGGGCGTCCTGGGACCCAACGGGTCCGGGAAGACCACGACCGTACGCATCCTGGCCACCCTGCTGAGACCGGACGGGGGCCGCGCGTTCGTCGACGGCTTCGACGTGGCCGAACAGCCGCACGAGGTACGCCGCAGGATCGGGCTCACCGGACAGTACGCGGCGGTCGACGCCGAACTGACCGGGACGCAGAACCTGGTCCTGATCGCACGCCTCCTGGGCTTCGACCGGGCTCGGGCCCGGTCCCGCGCCGCCGAACTCCTGGAACGCTTCGGGCTCTCCGACGCCGGAGGCCGGGCCGCCAAGACCTATTCCGGCGGTATGCGCCGCCGACTCGACCTGGCCGCCAGCCTGGTCGGCCGGCCGTCGCTGCTGTACTTGGACGAGCCGACCACCGGTCTGGACCCGCACAGCCGCAACGAATTGTGGGACGTCGTGCGCGACCTGGTCGGCGACGGGGTGACCGTCCTGCTCACCACCCAGTACCTGGAGGAGGCCGACCAGCTCGCCGACGACATCATGGTGCTCGACCACGGCAGGGTGATCAGCCGGGGCACCCCCGAGGAGCTCAAGAACCGCGCCGGAGACCAGGTGCTGGAACTGCGCACCGTGGACCCCTCGCAACTGCCCCTGGCCGTCAAGATCGTCGAGACGGTGACCAGCGCCCCGGTCGGCGACGACGGGCTGAGGCTCGGTGTCCCCGTCGGCGACGCCGCGGTTCTGCCCGAGGTGGTCCGCCGTCTGGACGAACAGGGCGTGGCCGTGGGCGAGCTGTCCCTGCGCAGACCCAGTCTGGACGAGGTGTTCCTGGCCCTGACCGGACGCACCGCCGAGGCCTCGCCCTCGGACGAGGAGACGAACGAGGAGACCCGAGCATGAGCGCCGTGACCACCCGATCCTCGGCGGCCTCACCCGAGAACGTCCCGCCCGTCCCCGACCGGGTGGGCCTGTCGGTGACCGTTCGCAACGGGCTCCAGCTCACCTGGCGCAGCATCGTCAAGCTCAGGACCAACCCCGAGGAGGTCCTCGGGTTGATGTTGCAGCCGATCATGTTCGTCACCCTCTTCGTCTTCGTCTTCGGGCAGGCGATGATGGGCGACTGGCAGACCTACCGTGACTTCCTGATGCCGGGGATCATCGCGCAGTCGGTCATCTTCGCCACGATGGGCACCGGCTTCACCCTGAGCCAGGACGTGGAGAAGGGCATCTTCGACCGCTTCCGTTCGCTGCCCATCGCCCGCTCGGCCCCGCTGATCGGCGCGGTCCTGGGAGACCTGGTCCGCTACGCGATCACCGTGGTGATGGTGCTGCTGGTCGGTCTGGCCATCGGGTTCCGTCCCGACGGCGGCGCGGTCGGCGTGGTGGTGGCCGGGGCGTTGATCCTGGTCTTCGCCTTCGCGCTGTGCTGGATGTCGGCCTTCGTCGGCATGCTCGCCCGGACGCCCATGGCGGTCCAGTCGTTCGCGATGATCCTGCTGTTCCCGCTGACCTTCGGCAGTTCGGCCTTCGTCGCCCCGGACGACATGCCGGGGTGGCTGGCCCCGATCGCCGCGAACAACCCGGTCACCCACGTCGTGGACGCCATGCGCGGGCTCATGCTGGGCGGCGACGTCACCGGACCGGTCACGTGGACCCTGGTCTGGGCGTTCGCCATCACCGCGGTCTTCTTCCCGCTCGCGGTGTGGGCCTACCGACGCCGTACCTGAACCGCGTCCTCGCGTGGAGGGGCCGGCGGGCACACGCCCGCCGGCCCCTCCCTCATCACCGGGCCCAGGTGTCCATCTCCACGTCGTCGGGCACGATCCGCTCCAGCCACTCCCCCACACGAGCGCTCGCCTCGGGCGTCGGTGTGTCCACCCCCTCCGACCACAGCCGGGCGAAGCGGGCCTCGCCCAGGACCTCGACCAGACGTTCCCCCAGGCGCAGGGTCCTCGGCCGTCGTGAGGGGAGCCCTCCGCGCAGGGTCGCCGCGTGGCCGAGCAGCAGCACCGCGCGTTCGGGGTCGCTGTCCACGATGATCCGGGCGAAGATCTCCAGGATCTCGCTCTTATAGGTGCTCAGGCCCCGTCCGGCCAGCCACCAGGCCCGGCCCGCCTCCTTCCAGGCCCGTGCGACGTCGCCGTCGGACAGGGCCACGTCGGCGGTGAGCCCCCGCCAGGCGGGCTCGATGTAGATCGGAGCGAGCCCGCCCAGTCCGACCACGACGGGTTCGGTCTCGTCCACCAACCGACGTGCCTCCTCCTGTCGCCCGGCCGCTTGGAGCCACATCACCCGGGTCATCCGGAACGTGACCAGGTGCTCCTTCTCCAGCGGGGTCCCCGTGACCGTCTCCAGGTCCTCCTCCGCCGAGGCGATCCGGCCCAGTTCCACGAGGGTCTGGGCGCGCAGGATCCGGAAGAGCGCGACGATGCCCCTCAGCCCGCTCCTCTCCGCGAGCCCGATCCCCTCGCTCAACAGATCCCCACAGCGCTCCGGATCGGTGTGGAAACAGACGTCCACGAGCTGGGCCAGGGCGTTGCACTGCCCCCACGCGTCGCCGAGCGCGCGCATCCCCTCCAGGGCGAGCCCCGCTCGTTCCCGGGAACGCCCGATCTCCCCGAAGGTCGCGTCGAGCATCGCGGTCATCAGGTACAGGAGCGCTCGGGTCCAAGGGTCGTCCGCGCCCTCCAGTTCCTCCTCCAACCTCACGCGCCAGGGCCCGTCGACTCGCCCGTCGGTGATCGCCCCGTAGACCAGGCACAGGGCGAGGGACGGATGCCTCCCGGTCTCGCGCTCGCCGGCCCGGAGCAACCGCTCCACCTCGGTGAGGAGGGCGAGGATGCCCTCCCGTCCCCTCTCCACGCCCTCGTCCAGGCTGAACAGACACATGGCGTAGGCCGTCTCCCGCCCCCGGGGGACCTCCTCGCCGACCAGTTCGAGCGTGGCCTCGGCCCACCGGTGGTTCCGGCTCCGCCCTCCGTCCAGGGCCCAGTACCACTGGGTGTACTCGACCAGGTCCAGGGCGAGTTCGGCGTCGCGCCGCTCGACCGCCCAGCGAAAGGCCGCGTGGCAGTCATCGATCGCCGTTCCGAGCCGGGCCAGCCAGGAGGCCTGCTCGGGGCCGCGCAGTTCCGGATCCGCCCGACGCCACAGGTCGACCACGTAGCGGGCGTGGGCCTCCCGGACCCGCTCCTCCTCACCGCTCTCGGCCAGGCGTTCGAGGGCGTAGGCGCGGACCGTCTCCGATTGGCGATAGGTGGGCGGCGCGTCGTCGCGCACCGGATTCTCCGCCACCACCAGGGACTTGTCCACGAGGGCGAACAGGACCGACCACACGTCCCGCCCGAGGACCCCGCCCTCGGCCTCCTCACCCGGGTCGGAGCCCACCCGTTCGACGGCCTCCAGCCCGGCCCCGCCGGGGAAGACCGCGAGGCGGCGCAACAGCCGGCGTTCGGCCTCGTCGAGCAGTTCCCAACTCCAATCGACCACCGCCCGCAGGGTGCGATGGCGCGGCAGGGCCGATCGGCTGCCGTTGGTGAGCAGGCGGAAGCGGTCGGTGAGGCGTTCCGCGAGCTGGCCCGGGGTCATCATCCTGAGCCGGGCCGCCGCCAGCTCCAGGGCCAGCGGCATACCGTCCAGCTCGCGGGTGATCCGGACGACGTGGGCGAGGTTGTCCTGGGAGACCCGGAACCCCGGCCTGACCGCCTCGGCCCGTTCGGTGAACAATCGCACGGCGGAGCGGGTACGGGCCCGTTCGAGGTCGTCACCCTCCGGCGGCAGGTCCAGCGGCGGCACCGGCAGGAGTACTTCGCCCGGCACCCCCAACGGTTCCCGGGAGGTGGCCAGCACGCGAAGGCCGGGGCAGCGTGCCAGGAGGGACTCCGTCAGCGCGGCCGCCTCGGCGATCAGATGCTCGCAGTTGTCCAGCACCAGCAGGAACGGGCGGTCCCCCAGGTGGGAGGCGACCCGTTCGGCGGGGTCGAGGTGGGCCGCCCCGGTGTTCGCCCTGATGACGGCGTACTCGCGCAGTTCCAGGGTGTCGGCGACGACCTGGTGCAGGTCGGTCCCCTGCCCAACCGGGGCGAGCTCCACCCAGCGGACACCGCCGGAGACCAGCCCGGGGTTCCGTTCCGCCAGGGTCTCGGCGGACTCCGCGGCGAGGCGCGTCTTGCCGGCCCCTCCCGGGCCGATGAGGGTGACCGTTCGGGATCCGGAGAGACGTTCCACCGTCGCCCCGACCTCGTTCTCGCGCGGAACGAAGTCGGTCAGAGGTCGAGGCAGGCGGACCGAGGGCGCGGCGGAGGGCCTGACGTTCCTCTCGATCGTGTTCTCCGGAGCGGGCGCCGTTTCCCCCCGGAGCAGGTTCAGGTGGACCCGCCGCAGACGGGGCGAGGGATCCAGCCCCAGTTCCTCGGCGAGCCGCGCGCGGAAGGCCTCGTACGCGTCGAGGGCCTCGGCGACACGACCGCCGCCGGCCAGAGCGCGCATGAGCAGCTCGATCGGACGCTCACGATGAGGGTCGCGTCCGGCCACCGCCTCGGCCTCCGGCAGGGCCTCGGTGTACCGCCCCAGGTCGAGACGGGCCTCCAGGAGGTCCTCCTCGGCGGTGCGGTGGATCTCGGCCAGACGCAGGGCCACGTCCTCGGCCCGCCCCCTCGCGGTGAGGTCGGACAGGGCCGGGCCGCGCCAGAGGGAGAGGGCCTCGACCAGGGCCGCCTCGGCCTCCGCCGGGCGCCCCGACGTCAGATGAGCCCTCCCGGACCCGGCCGACGCCTCGAAGACGTGGAGGTCCACCTGTTCGGGGGCGATCTCCAGCCGGTAGCCGGAGCCGTCACCGTGGATCCGGGCCTCCTCGCCCAACGCCCGGCGCAGCCGGGAGACCAGGGCCTGAAGCGCGTTCCCCGCGGCGGCGGGGGTCTCGTCCCACCCCCAGATGGTGTCCGTGAGCCGTTCGACACCGACGGTGCGCCCGGGATGGAGCAGGAGCGACACCAGGAGGGCGCGCAGACGCGCTCCTCCGACGCCGACGGGAGCCCCCGCGGCGTCGTGTACCTGGAGAGGACCGAGAATGGAGAACCGCACCGCCCCATGATGACCGATACGCGGTCATCACGCCTCTCGGTATCGGTGTCGTCGACGTCTCCACCCCGGATCGCCTCCGGAAGGTCCCTGGGTCCTCTCCGACCGCAGTAGGGTTCGCTCAGGGCCGTGTGACGGTGTCGGGGACGGCGCCGCTCCACACGGTTCCACCGTGACGGGCGCCGGGGTCAGCCGGGTGCCGGATCCGGTGCACAGCGAGTCTCGCCTTACGGCCCGAAAGTCCAGCAGGAGCCCCATTTTGTTCCCGGTCTTGCCTTCCACCCGGACCACCGTCTCGCGCGGCGTGCCCCGCACACCCCTCGGTGCCCGTGCGGGCGCAGCGGCGGCGGGGGCCGCGCTGCTCGCGTCGACCGGCTGCGGCGTGCTGAACTCGGAGCTGAGCGGCGAGATGCCGACCGACATCAACGTGACCAGCCCGATGATGCAGGAGGCCCAGCCGCTCCCCGTCGCCTACACCTGCGACGCCGACGGCGATCCCGTCTCTCCTCCGCTGAGCTGGTCGGGGTTGCCCGACGACGTGGGATCGATCGCCCTGGTGGTGGACGACCCCCAGGCCGCCGTCGTGTTCTGGGTCGTCCACGACCTGGATCCGCAGTTGGTGGAGCTGCGCCAGAACTCCGTCCCCGCCGACGCCAAGATCGGTCAGAACAGCGCCGGCGAGGCGTCCTACGGGGCCCCCTGCCCCTCGGAGAACGACGCGCACGAGTACCGCTTCACCGTGTACGCGCTGAGCGGCACCCTCGACCTGCCCGAGGGAGCCCCCTTGGATTCGATCCTGGAGGGTGTCGCCGAGCAGGCCATCGCGCGGGGCACCCTCGTCACCGAAAGCGAGTGATCCGGAGCCCCGATCGGCGCCCCGGTCACCGTCCGTGTTCCGGGGCGTCCGATCGATCGGAGGGCGCGAAGACGATCCGAGGAAGGCTCCGTCGCCCTCTGCACACAGAGCGCAGCAGCGCATACAGTGGGGTCGTGCCCCTCGCCCCTTTTCAGATGACCGATTCCCGTCCGTCCGCCGCGCGGCATCCCCTTCGGAGACCGCGGTGGAGCATCGGCGCCCGCGTCCCGTCGACCCCGTGGGCCCGGCGTTCCACGGCCGCGCGGAACCGGGCCGCCGTTCCTCCCCGGCCGGTCACCGGCGTGTCCCGGGCGTGACAGACCTCCCCAAGGTAGTGCGTACACCATGACCTTCACCGTCATCATCATCATCGCCGTCATCGTCGTGCTCGCCGTGCTCGTACTCATCCTTCTGGGCATGCGGGCGCTCAGCCTCGGCTCACGGGACGACGACTACGACGACGAGTACGAGTACGACGGCGTCGACGACGACCGCGACGAACCCCGTGGACGGGCCCGGGACGAGGAGCCCGAGGACGAGGGGGCGCGGCCTCGCGGCCGGAGGTCGCGTCAAGGCGGGGAACGGGCGGAGCGACGTCCCCGGGGACGGAACAGGCGACGGGACGACTGGGAGGACGACGACTCGGCGGGACTCTCCGACAACGACTTCTGGTCGAGTCTGAACGAGGAGGAGCCGGATCGCCCGCGTTCACGGGGCAGGGACGAACGCGAGACCGCGAACATCGATGACCGGTTGGACGACGGATACGACGACGGTCACGACCACGACGCCCTCCCCGACGAGCCGCGTCCCGCCCCCACCTCGGAGATGCCCGCGACCCCCGCGGACTCCACCCCGGACCTGGCGGTGCTGGCCGGACTGGGGCAGAGCTCCACCCCGACCCCTCCGCCGGAGCCCGCCCCCCGCTCCGTCTCCGCGGACACCGGCTCCGAACGACCGGCGCCGCCCTCCGCCCGAGAGCCGCTCTCGCCCGCCCCCGAGCCGCCCCCCGCTCCGCCGGCGCGGGACGAGGACCCTCTGGGGCCGGGTTCCTGGACGCCGCGTCCGCCCTCGACGGGCGACCCCTTCGAGGGCCGTGAGCCCCTCTCCCCCTCCGAGCGGCCCCTGGCCTCCGAACACCGTTCCCCCTTCGACTCCGGCACGATGGACCGGCGCGACGTTCCCCCCTACACCCCGGACCCCTCCCCGACGGGCGGCGGTCTCGACCCCCTGGCGCCGGGCTTCCGTTCCGGGGCCGCCCCGACGGAGGACCTCGGTTCCCCGATCTGGTCCAGCATGGACACCGGGACCCACCGGCGCCCGGAGCCGCCCGTGCCGGGCGGACCCGGGGTCGGCGGCCCCTCTCCGCTGTCCGATCCCCTCGCGGGAGGCCCGACGATGCCCGGGACGCCCTCGCCTGGATCGTCCCCCGATCCGCTGACCGGCGGCCCGTCCTCGGACGTGTTCCGTTCGACCTCCTCCTACGGCACCGGTGCCCACTCGACGGGCTCCTTCGACCGCTCGGGGTACGACACGGGCTCCCTCGACCGTTCCGCCTACGACACCGGATCCCACCGCCGCGCTCCCTACGACACCGGCGCCCACACCCGACCGAACGACCCCACGACACCCCCGCTCCCCGAATACGACACCGGCACGCACACCCGCTCCGCCTACGACACCGGATCCCTCGACCGATCCGGGTACGGCGGCACCGGATCCTTCGGACGCCCCGAACACGACACCGGCGCCCACCACCGTCCCGCCTATGACACGGGCTCCTTCGACCGCTCCGGGTACGGCGCCGCCCCCTATGGGCGTCCCGAACACGACACCGGCACGCATCGCCGCCCGGACCCGGGACCGCTCCCCGGCTCTCCCGGGCTTTCCGGCGCCTCCGACCCGTTCGGCGCTCCGGGCCTGCCGGGCTCCCCTGGTGCGCCCGGGACCCCCGGAGCGCCCGGCACGGCCCCGCTCTGGGAGCGTCCCGAGGGGTCGGGATCGTACGGCGTTCCGGGACGCCCCGGTCACGACGCCGGTGGGCGGGGGCCCTCCGGCCCCATGACGCCCTTCGGCCCCGGGACGCCCGCCTCGTCCTCGCCCGTCGAGGGGTTCGGATACCCGGGTGAGGGAGGGGACCCCTCCGGCGCCCACCGGTTCGGTCCCGCCGACGGGGGCTCCCTGCCCCGTCCGGGCGTGCCCGGCCCCGAGTCGCCCTTCTCCTCCCCGCCCTTCCGGGACGGCCCGCAGGAGTTCGGCGGCCCGGGCCTTCCGGGCGGTTCCGGTCTTCCGGGCGGTTCCGGTCTTCCGGGCGTTCCCGGTGGCCCGATCCCGCAGGCCCCCGCCCCGGGCGGTACGCCGGATCCGATGGGCGGCGGCTTCCCCCGACCGAACGCGTACCCGCCCATGGAGGAGCCCCCCTCCCCCGGGGGCCCGCGCCACGGCGCGCCCGACTCCCGGGACGGGCGCGATCCCTACGGTCGCGACCCTCTCCCCGGCCACGAGCCGCCGTACTACGAGGGCGGTTACGACAACGGGCGTTTCCACTGACCGGACCGGGCCCCGTGATGGAGACCCATGACACACGGTGATCGGGCGCCGGCGGCCGTCGAGGCTCCGACCTGCCGATGAACATCACGACCGTGGTGGCGAGATCCTCTCGCCACCACGGTTTTTTTCTGTCTCAGTGGGCCTACAAAAGCCATCAAGTCGGGACAAGAGTAATCAAGAGCTCAAAATTCAGTAACGCTGAGTCATCTGGATTGACTACAGTTGGTGACAGGTGGAGCACTCTTCGAGTTCTCCCGTCACGTGTCCGCGTTCTTCGCCGGACACCGTCGCCCCCGTGCGCCTACGTACATCTGCCTGGTCCAACCCGAACGGAGTAACCATGCGCAACGACGCCCAGGGAGCACCGCCCGGACGAAAAGGGGAATCCTCCCCTCTTCCCGGGCCTCACACGGATCGCAAGGGAATCGGCGCCGACGTCGGCGCCTCCCTCGTGGTCTTCCTGGTCGCCGTCCCCCTGTCCCTGGGGATCGCCGTAGCCTCAGGAGCCCCGCTGGTGGCGGGGATCATCGCCGCCGTCGTCGGCGGCATCGTCGCCGGCCTGGTCGGCGGATCCGTGGTCCAGGTCAGCGGCCCGGCCGCCGGCCTGACCATCATCGTCGCCGACCTGATCATGACCTACGGCTGGCGGGTCACCTGCCTGATCACCCTGCTGGCCGGACTGGTCCAACTCGCCCTGGGCGCCTTCCGGATCGCCCGGGCCGCGCTCGCCGTCTCGCCCGCCGTGGTCCACGGCATGCTCGCGGGGGTCGGCGTGACCATCGCCCTGGCCCAGCTCCACGTGGTCCTGGGCGGTGAACCGCAGAGCTCGGCCCTGGCCAACATCGCCGACCTGCCCGACCAGATCGCCCACAACCACACCGCGGCGGTCGCCGTCGGCGTCATCACCATCGCGATCATGTTCGGCTGGAACCGCCTGCCCGGCATCGGCCGGTTCCGCCCCGGCATGATCCCCGCCGCGCTGGTCGCGGTCGGCACCGCCACCGCCATCGCCACCCTGGGCCGCTGGGAGGTCGAGACGGTGGTCCTGCCCGCCTCCCTGGCCGACGCCTGGAACGGGCCGATGCTGCCCGAGTCCGGCCAGTGGCACGGTATCGCGCTGGCCGTGGCCGCCGTCGCCATGGTCGCCAGCGTGGAATCGCTCCTGGCCGCGATCGCGGTCGACCGCCTGCACAGCGGCCGCCGCGTCCAGCTCAACCGGGAACTGTGCGGCCAGGGCGCCGCCAACACCGTCAGCGGTGCCCTGGGAGGTCTGCCGATCGCCGGTGTGATCGTGCGCAGTACCGCCAACGTGCGCGCCGGCGCCCGCAGCCCGCTCTCGACGATCCTGCACGGCGTGTGGATCCTGCTGTTCGTGGCGTTCTTCGCGCACGTGGTCGAATTGATCCCGATGGCCGCGCTGGCGGCGCTCCTGGTGTTCATCGGTGTCCAGATGGTGTCGCTGGCCCATCTGCGCGACCTGAACCGCCATCACGAGGCCGGCGTCTACCTGGCGACACTGTTCGGCGTGGTGCTCCTGGGACTCCTGGAAGGGGTCTTCATCGGCTTCGCCCTGGCCATGATCGTCTCCCTGCGCCGACTGACCCGGCTCACCGTGGTCACCGAGGAGCGCGACGGCCGGGTCCACGTCTCCGTGGACGGCTCGCTCACCTTCCTGGGGGTGCCCCGTCTGGCGCACGTGCTGCGCACCATCCCCTCCGGGGCCCGGGTCGACCTCGACCTGCACGTGGACTTCATGGACCACGCCGCCTTCGAGGCCATCCACGCGTGGCGCGTGGACCACGAGCGCACCGGCGGCAGCGTCGACATCGACGAGGTCCACGAACAGTGGTACGCCCGCAGCTCCGAACGTTCGGCCCCCGCGGCCAAGACCGTCCCCAAGGGCCGCTGGTGGGCGCCCTGGGAGATGCGCAAGAAGGCCGGGGACCGTCGAGAGGTCAACCCGGTGGGCCTGCTCACCGCCGGCGCCCGTGAATACCACTCGGGCACCGCGGACCGGATGCGTTCGCTCATGAGCCGACTGGCGAACGGCCAGCACCCCACCTCGCTGTTCATCACCTGCGCCGACTCCCGGGTGGTGCCCAACCTGATCACCGCGAGCGGGCCGGGCGACCTGTTCACCCTGCGCAACGTCGGCAACCTGGTACCGCCCCACCACGACTCCGACGGGTCGGCCGGGGCCGCCATCGAATACGCGGTGAACGTCCTACGGGTGCCCTCGATCGTGATCTGCGGCCACTCCCACTGCGGGGCGCTCCAGGCCCTGCTGGACAAGGCCCACGAGGAGCCCGAGGCCGTGGAGACCGCGCACCTGCGCCGCTGGCTGCTCAGGGGCGAGGGAAGCCTGCACCGGGCGGGCGTGGACCAGGGGGTCCTGGACGGCCTGCCCAAGTCCGAGGCGCTGCGCCGACTCTCCCAGGCCAACGTGATCGAGCAGCTCGGCAACCTCATGGGATACCCGACCGTCCGGGAACGGGTCGCCTCGGGCGAACTCACCCTGTCGGGCATGTACTACGACCTGGAGACGGCCAGGGTCCACCTCCTGGACGCCGAGACCGGGGAGTTCACCCCCGTGCAGAACGTCCAGGACGTGCCAGAGCCGGTACCGTCACCCCGCCCGGATCAGCCGGTGGCCGAATCGTCGTCGGGGGCGTCGTCGCGCCCGTCCTCTTGAACACCTGAGGCCTGATAGGCGGCGAGCAGGATGATCGCCACGATCGCCATGATCGGCAGGCCGAAGAGGACCACCCAGAAGGCGGTGGAGTCGAACAAGAGTCACCCATTCCCGTGAACGCGGATGTCCGTCGGGCCGTCCACCCCGGTTCGGCCCACGGACGTTCGCGCTCCGGGGCTCCCGGGGTACGGAGCGCAAGGGTCAATCTACCGCCCCACAAGGCGAGCCGACCATCACCACGGCGACTCAGGAATGTGTCCCCGGCGCACATTCCGAACCGGCGGCTCCCCCTGATCCGCATCCGTCGGACCACCCCATGATCCCCTCTTACACCCTGGTGAGGCTTTCCCGAAAGAGCGGTGAACACCCCTGTACGAAACGGACCGCGCGCCTTACCCTCCAGGGGATTGAAGGAAACCGTCCTCTCCGTCCCCCCTCTTCGGCATATTTCTTCACAGGAGAAAAGATGTGCGAGTCCTGCACGGCGCCCGTCTCCGACCCCCGCGCCTGTGAACAGCCCCCCTCCCCCTGGTCCCGCCGCATGCTCTTCGGCACCGGTCTGGGAGCCGCCGTGGCCCTGACCGGCGTGGGCGGCAACGCCACCGCCCACGCCGCCTCGGCGATGAACGCCGCCTGGTGCAACCCGGCCCTGGGCTACTTCCCCTCCGGCGGGCACTACGGCGCCCCCCGAGGCGGCAGCACCCACGCCGGCCAGGACATCACCAACAGCACCGGCACCGCCGTCTACGCGGCCGCCGCGGGCACCGTGATCCGTCGAGCCTGGGGAGGAGGTTTCCCCGGCCGGACCGGCGAGGCCATCGTCATCTCCCACGGCAACAACGTGTACACCTACTACGGTCACCTGAGCGCCTACCGGGTCTCGCTCAACGCCAAGGTCAGCGCCGGTCAGCGCATCGGCGACATGGGCGCCACCGGCAACGTGACCGGCCCCCACCTGCACTTCGAGACCCACACCGGCCGTCTGAACGGCATCACCAACCCGGTCCCCTTCATGCGCAACCGTGGCGTGGACCTGGGCGGCGGCTGGTCGAGCATCGACCCGGAGGCCCGCGGCGCGACGGTCACCGTCATCCAGCACCTGATGACCCAGCGCGGCACCTCGCTGGTGGCCGACGGCTACTACGGTCCCACCTCGGTCAACGCCGTCAAGGCCTTCCAGCGGAGCAAGGGTCTGGTCGCCGACGGTCAGGTCGGCCCCAAGACCTGGCCGCACCTGGTCTACACACTCAAGAGCGGGGTCCGCGACGGCTCCCACGTGCGCGCCCTTCAGACCGCGATGAACAAGCGCAGCGCCGGGCTGGCCGTCGACGGCAACTTCGGACCGGTCATGAACACCGCCGTACGCGACTACCAGCGGCTCAACCGCCTGGTCGTCGACGGTGAGGCCGGGGCGATCACCTGGAGGGCCCTGGTCGGCTGACCCACGGCCACGGCCCCGGCCCGGACCCGGGGCCGAGCGTACGGGCCGGGAGGGGTACGCCTCTTCCGGCCCGGGCGGCGCGGGGTGGGGATCGAAGAGAGGAGGAGTCGGCCGATAAGCCGGATTCTGTCGGTCCGATGGACCGGACGGCCATCCATCTGGGGCCGCCGTTGCCGGCGACCTCGGTGCGGTCTACCCGCGGACTCGGGCGGGCCGCCCTCGAACATCCGCGCGGGAACCCGAAGGTTCCCTTTTTGACCTTGCTCCGGGTGGGGTTTACCCAGCCGACCGGATCACTCCGGCCGCTGGTGGTCTCTTACACCACCGTTTCACCCTTACCACCGCGAGCGGTGGCGGTCTGCTTTCTGTGGCACTGTCCCGCGGGTCGCCCCGGGTCGGTGTTACCGACCACCCTGCCCTGTGGAGTCCGGACTTTCCTCGAACCCGCGTCGAGCGCGGATCCGCGACCGTCTGGCCGACTCCCCCTCGAAGGTCAGTCTAGCCGGTCCAGATGGGAGGTGTCGTTGAGAGAGCGCACCACCTGGGGACCATCCGCGTAACAATCCACCTCGGTCACGCAGGCCGTGTCCAGATGCATCCGGTAGAGCGCCTCGATCGGGGCGAGCAGCGCCCGCTGCACGACGATCTTGATCGGGGTCACATGGGACACCACCAGAACCCGACGGCCCCGGTGCCGTTCGAGCAGGGCGTCGCGGGCCGCTCCGACCCGGCGGGCGACCTCGGCGAAGGACTCCCCTCCGGGCGGGCCCGTCTCCGGGTCGGCCAGCCAACGCCTCACCGCCTCGGGATCGCGTTCGGAGGCCTCGCCGAAGGTGAGCCCCTCCCACGCTCCGAAGTCGGTCTCCACGAACCCCTCGTCCTCCTCGATGGGAAGACCGAGCAGATCGGCCGCGTACCCGGCGGTCTGCCGGGTACGCAGCAGCGGCGAGGAGACCACCGCGTCGATCCCCGCCCCGGCCAGGCGGCGCGCGGCCGCCTCGGCCTGGGCGTGACCCTCCTCCGTCAACGGGATGTCACCGCGACCGGCGAAACGGCGTTCGACGGACAGCGGCGTCCGCCCGTGGCGGAGCAGCGTCAGGCGGGTCGGCTCGGTGTCGGGAGCCCCCCAGCCCCGGCTCATTCGGCGGCCGGCTCTTTGAGCCCCGACTCCTCGGTGCGCACCAGGATGCGGCGGCAGTTCTCACAGCGCACGATCTCGTCGGCCGCGGCGGCACGGATCTCGTTGAGCTCCACGGTGCTCAGCGCGAGCTTGCAGCCGTTGCAGCGGCCGTAGCGCAGCGGAGAGGCCGCCAGACCGTCGTACTGCGAACGCAGCTTGTCGTAGAACGTCAGCAGGGCCTCGGGGATGTCGGCGGCCACCCGCTCCCGGTCCTGGTTCAGGCGGGTACGGTCCCACTGGATCTCGGCGGCGGCGGTGTCCCGTCGCGCCGTGACCTCGGCGGCCTCGGCCACCGCGGCCTCGCGTTCCCGGGTCAGGCGGTCGACCTCGGACTCGGCCGCCTCGGCCTGCTCCATCACCTCCAGGACGACCTCCTCCAGTTCGGCCTGGCGGCGGCCCAGGGATTCGATCTCCGACTGGAGGTTCTGGAGCTCCTTGGCGTTGGTGATCGTCCCCGACTCCATGCGCTTGACGTCGCGTTCGGCTCGGGAGCGCACCTGGTCGACGTCGCTCTCGGCCTTGCGCTGGTGACGGGCGACGTCGGAGGCCTTGGTCTGGGCGGTGATCAGCTCGGCGTCCAAGGCGTCGGCGCGCTCCTTGAGCCGGGCGGCCTCGGCGATCTCCGGCAGGCTCCGGAGGCGGTGGTCCAGACGCTGAAGCCGGGTGTCGAGCTCCTGGAGGTCGAGCAGTCTGGCCTGAGCGGCGGGGTCGGCTTTCACTTGGGGTCTCCTGAGAATCGCGGTTGGGAGGCCGGGGAGGGCCACCCGCGCCCTGTGCAGTTGTGGTCGGTGAAGCGGGTACTACACGTGCTGGAAGGTCTGTGACCAGGCATCCGTCACGGTGGTCGACACGCGGATCTCCACGTTAGCCCCCTGCGGGCCGACCCTGCGCACGAGAGCCTCGGACAGGTGCCGCGCCCCGTCGGCCAGCCAGGGCCATTCGCTCGCGAAGTGGGCGGTGTCGATCAGGGCGGGGCTCCCGGGACGCTCGACGAACTCCGAGGCCGGGTGGTGACGCAGGTCGGAGGTGACGTAGACGTCCACGTCCGCGGCCCGGGCCGCCTCCAGCAGGGAGTCGCCGGCACCGCCGGAGACCGCGACCCCGGTCACGAGACGGTCGAGGTCGCCGGCCACCCGGATACCGGCCGCGGTGGCGGGCAGGGCGCGGGCGACCCGGTCGGCGAAGTCGCGCAGGGTGAGCGGGGAGGCGAGCTCACCGATCCGGCCGATGCCGCGCGCGCCGTCGGGGTCGGTGGTGTCGGGGTCCAGGGGGCGGAGCGGCCCGGTGAGCCCGACCGCGCGCGCCAGGGCGTCCGAGACCCCGGGGGAGGCGGTATCGGCGTTGGTGTGCGCCGTGTACAGGGCCACCCCGGCCCGGATCAGTCGGTGCGCGATACGTCCCTTGGGGGTGTTCGCGGCCACGCTCGTGACCCCGCGCAACATCAGCGGATGGTGGGTGATGATCAGGTCCGCGTCCCCGGTCAGGGCCTCGTCGACGACGGCGTCCACCGGGTCCACGGCGAACAGGATCCGCCGTACCGGCTGCTCCGGGTCTCCGCAGACCAGGCCGACCGCGTCCCAGGAGGCGGCCCACCGAAGGGGGTAGACCTCCTCGAAGGCGGCGGTGACGTCGGACAGGGTGACGGAGGGCGTGGTCGAGGTGTTCACGGGCACGAGACTAACGCTCTCCCGTGCCGGGCGTGAAAACGTCCTCACCCCTCGGAGCCGGTTCGGTCGGCCAGACGCGCGGCCATCGCCCCCAGACGGTCGGCGACCTCGGGCGGGGCCTCCATGGCGAAGTCGACGCCCAGGGCCAGGAGCGCAGCCGTGTACTGGCAGGTCAGGTCGAGGGATTCCGCGCTGATCCGGGCCTCGCAGCGGTCGGTCCCCCTGGCCTCGATCCGCCCGGGCAGAGGGCCGTACAGCCGCTCGCGGACGCGTTCCGCGGACAGCTCCAGGGTGATCGTGACCGTGTACCGGTAGGTGCCCTGGGCGAACCGGCTGGTGAGGAAGGTCGCCGGGTCGGACTCGGGCGTCTCCCGAAGGGGGAACCGGCCGTGGGTGGGGCGCGGGTCGCGCAGACGGTCCAGCCGGAAGGTCCGCCAGTCGTCGCGGTCGGTGTCGTAGGCGATCAGGTACCAGTGGCCGCCGTGGGAGACCAGGTGGTGGGGTTCGACGCGGCGTTCGCTCTCACCACCGGAGCGGTCGCGGTAGACGAAGTCGGTGACCGCGCGTTCGTGCCGGCAGGCGGCCAGGACACCCAGCACCAGGGGGTCCACGGCGGGGGTGTCGGGGTAGGGCACGATCGAGGCGGCGCCGGCGACCGCGGCCAGTCGCGGGCGCAGGCGCGCGGGCAGGACCCGTTCGAGTTTGGCCAGGGCCCGCAGGGCGCTGTCCTCGACCTCCGTGGCGGTGGCCAGGGCCAGGGCGATCGCGATCGCCTCCTCGTCGTCCAGCAGCAACGGCGGCAGATCGCGCCCCGACACCAGCCGGTAGCCGCCCGCCGTTCCGGGGGTGCCCTCCACCCGGTAGTCGAGATCGCGCAACCGTTCGACGTCGCGGCGCAGGGTCCGGGCGCTGACCCCGAGCCGGTCGGTGAGTTCGGCCCCGCTCCACTCGCGCCGGACCTGGAGCAGGGACAACAGGCGCAGGAGTCGTTGGGGCAGGGTGCCTCGGACCGTCCGTTCGCTCATGGATCCCATACTGACGGTCATCGCGGCCACGATGTGACCGCATCGCTTCCTACGGTGGACCCATGAGCGAGAACACGAAGGTCATGAGGGCGAAGGACCTGGCGGGCGCGCTCCGTGCGCGGACCGTCGGACCGGTGCACACCCCCGGGGACGAGGGCCATGAGAGGGGCCGGACCGGGATACAGCTGATGGACCGACACGAACCGGACGCCGTCGTGGAGGCGGCCACGGCCGAGGACGTGCGTGCGGCGGTGACGGTGGCCGCCGCGCACGGGGTCCCGGTGGCGGCCCAGCGCACCGGGCACGGCCACGGCGTCGGGATGGACGAGGGGATCCTGGTGGACACCCGGCGTCTGTCCGGGGTCCGGATCGACCCCGAACGGCGCACCGCGCGCGTCGAGGCCGGGGCCACCTGGCGGGACGTGATCGAGGCCGCCTCCCCCCACGGGTTGGCCCCGCTGTCGGGGAGTTCGCCCGACGTGGGCGTGGTCTCCTACCTTCTCGGCGGAGGTCTGAGCCTGCTGGGACGCCGCCACGGATACGCCGCCGACCACGTACAGAGCCTGGACCTGGTCACCCCGGACGGCAAGCACACGCGGGTGGACGAGTGCACCGGACCGGAGACGTTCTGGGCCCTGCGCGGTGGAGGATCCTCGTTCGGTCTGGTCACCGGCGTGGAGTTCGACCTGTTCCCGGTGGCGCGCCTGTACGGCGGCGGCCTGTACCTGGACGCGACCGACACCCCCGACATCCTGGACCTGTGGCGACGCTGGGCCGACGACACCCCCGAGGAGATGACCTCCGGGGTCTCGGCCCTGCGCTACCCGGACATGGAGGGCGTACCCGACCACCTGCGCGGGCGGCCGATCGTCCAGATCTCCGCCGCCTGGTCCGGCCCTCCGGAACGGGGCCCCGCCCTTCTGGCGCCGCTGCGTTCGGCGGCGCCCGTGCTCATGGACACCCTGCGCGAACTCCCCTACGCCGATTCCGGGGCCGTGTTCGACGACCACGACGACCGGGCCGGGTTCCGCGGCGAGGGGCTCATGGTGCGCGACCCCGGGCCCGAGGCCCTGACCGCCCTGCTCCGGACGGTCCTCGCCGACCGGCCGTTCATGAGCGTGGTCTGGCTGCGCCACCTGGGCGGGGCCATGGCGCGTCCGCCCCGGACCCCGTCGGCCGTCGGCCACCGGGACGCCTCCCACGCCCTGAGCGCCCTCACCTTCACCGGCCCCGACGGCGTCGATACCGCCGCCATGGCCGACCTGCGCTCCGAGGTCGCCGGGCTCTTCGCCGACCACGCCCTGGGCACCTCGTCCAACCTGAGCTTCGGCCCGGTGGAGGCCGAGCGGGTGAGGAGCATGTACGAACCCGCCACCCTGCGACGGCTCGTGGAACTGCGCGACCGGATGGACCCGCACCGGCGGATCCACACGAACCGGCCGCTCCCGCCCACGGTCTGAGGGATCCACGCGCACGGGCCGGACGACTCGATCGGGGCCGGCCCGTGCGCGACGCCACGATCCCCTAGAGTCGGTGGGCGATGAACAACACCGAAGAGCGACCCTCGTCCCCGGTCGGAGCGCATGTTCCGGTCGCGGGCGGTATGGCCACCAAGGGTCTGGCCTACGCGGAGAAGATCGGCGCTGAGACCGTCCAGGTCTTCGTGTCCAACCCCAGGGGTTGGGCGACCAACGGCGGCGACCCGGCGCAGGACGCCATGATGCGCGAACGCGCCGACCTGCCCAAATTCGTGCACGCGCCCTACCTGATCAACCCCGGCACCCCGAGTGAGGAGACCGCCGGCAAGTCGATCACCTCGATGGAGCACGCGCTGCGACGCGGCGCCGAGATCGGTGCCCTGGGCGTGGTCATGCACACCGGTTCGGCGGTGTCGGGGACCCGCGAGGACGGGCTGGCCCGGGTCCACGAGCGGCTGATCCCCATGCTGGAACGGCTGGGCGAGGACGTACCGCCGCTGCTGCTGGAGCCGATGGCCGGGCAGGGCCAGGTCCTGTGCGCCACCATCGACGATCTGGTGCCCTACTTCGAGGCGCTGGAGTGGCACCCCAACGTGGGCGTGTGTCTGGACACCGCGCACATGTTCGCGGCCGGGCACGACATCTCCACCGTGGAGGGCATGCGCGAGGCGCTGGACCGTTTCGGCGAGGTGGTGGGCGCCGACCGGCTCAAGCTCATCCACGGTAACGACTCCAAGGCTCCGTGCGGCAGCAACAAGGACCGGCACGAGAACATCGGCAAGGGCCACATCGGCGCCGAACCGTTCGCCGAGCTGTTCCGACACCCGGTGACCGCCGGGATCCCCATCACCCTGGAGACCCCGGGGCCGGAGGGTCCGCACGCCGAGGACGTGGCCACCCTCAAGCGTCTGCGCTCCGAGGCCTGACGACAGCCGGGCCCGTCGAAGCCTCCGCTCCGACGGGCCCGGTCCGTTCACGGCCCGGCCGTCTCGGCCAGGGCACGATCGGCCCGCAGCGCGGTCTCGGCGACGACCCTGCGGGCGAGCAGCGCGGTGACGACGACGATCGCTCCGCCGACCAGGAACGGCAGCGCCAGGTCGACACGGCCCAGAAGCCCACCGAGCAGCGCCCCCACCGGTGTGACGCCCCAGCCGATCATCCTGGAGACACCGGCGACACGGCCGCGCACGCGGTCGGGGACCACCACCTGGTGGTAGGGGCTCGCCGCGATGTTGGAGGCCACGATGCACAGGCCGAGCGTGGTGAAGAGGACGAAGGCCGCGTAGGGGTCGGACACCAGGGCGACGCCCACCGAGCAGGCGGCCATCCCCAGGTAGCCGCCGAAGACGACCGCGTTCCGGCCGAGCCGGAGGATCAGCCGGTCGACCACCAGCGTGGCGACGACGCCGCCGAGCGCCGACGACAGGGTGAAGACGCCGAAGAGGGCGAGCGGAACGCCCAGATCCTCCTGGACGTAGAGCACCAGCACGGCGAAGCCCATGTTCAGACCGACCATGAGGCCCGCGTTGCAGAGCATGTTGCCGCGCAGGAGACGGTCCTCGAAGACCAGTCGGAACCCCTCACGGGTGGAACGCCCGAACCCCTCGGGGGCGGTGGACGCGCTCTCCTCGAGGACCGGGCGACGCCACACCAGCGGCAGGGCGCACAGCAGTAGCGCGCACAGGGCGTAGGAGCCCGCGATACCCAGGAGGGGAGCGGCGGCTCCGGCGGCGAACAGGAAGCCGGCCACCGGCCGGCCCAGGCAGTCCTGGGCGACCAGCCGGCCGCCCTCCGATCGGCCGTTGGCCCGGTCCAACAGCCGCGCCGGGACCAGGGAGACCACGGCGATCCGACTCGCCGGGTCGGTGACGGTCTCGCAGCAGATCAGCACGAACATCGTCGCGTACAGGGCCTGGATCGACAGGTTCCCGGTGGCCAGGACCACCAGCAGGCCGACCGTGGCCAGGGTGGCGACCGTGTTGGACACGACCATCGCGCGGATCCGGTGCACACGGTCGATGAGCGCCCCGGACAGCGGGGCGAGCAGCAGCCAGGGCAGAAAGCGGGCCACCATCAGCCCGGACACCAGGAGAGGGTCCTGGGTGAGGGTGGCGGCGATCAAAGGCAGGGCGACGGCGGCCATGCCGTCGGCCAGGTTGGTGAACGTCCCCGCCGCCCAGAAGCGGTGGAAGTCGCCGCTCAGACGTGGGGGCCGGGTGGTCGTGGGGGGTGAGGCGACCATGGGGGGGCTCCTGGATGTGGGGGGTGGAGGGCCTTACCGCGCGGAGGGCCCGTCCTCGGGGTCGGCGTCCGTTCCGGTGAGGTTGGGGAACAGGTCGGTCTGCAACTCGACCGGTTCGGCCCCGGGGCGGTCCTCGGCGGTGCGTCCCTGGAAGGGGCGGAGTCGTTCTCGGATGAAGTCCTGGAGGTCGCGGCCGAACTCCTCGGTCTCCTCCGGGGTCATCCGTACGTGGGCGACCGAATCCCCGGCCGCCCTTCTCCACCGCCGCACCCCGGGATCGTCCGGCCGTTCATCGACCAGTCGGTTCCACCGGTCGAGCCGTTCCCGACGACCTCCGTAGTAGCGGGCCAGGATCCCCTCCGTCGCCTCGCGGGTGGACGGGCCGCGCAGCAGTTCACCGCCGCGCATACGCCAACCCGCGGGGCGGAAACGCCACCAGCGTTCACGGCCCCCCGAACGCTCGGGGTCGTTCTCGATGAACCCGTAGCGGAAGAGCTGGCGCAGGTGGTAGCTGGTCGAGCCGCTGCTCTCCCCCAGCCGTTCGCCCAAGAGGGTGGCGGTCGCGGGGCCGCGCATATGGAGTTCGTCCAGGATCCGGGCGCGCAGGGGGTGGGCCAGGCCGCGCAGCGCCTCGCCCTCGACCTCCAGGGGGCGCCGGCCGGCCTCGTTCGGGTCCTCGGGTGTCTCGCTCATGCGACGACATTAACGCAAAGAGTTCTTTGCAAAAAGACCTTTGCGATTATTTCCCGAAGAACCCGCCCACTTTCATCCCGACGACACCCCCGCCGGGCCGTGCCCCGCATGAGTGACAATGGACATCGACGCCCTCTACGGACAGGGCGTGATCGACGAAGGAAGGGGCGTACCACCAGATGGATCCGTTCTCCATGGTCATCGGGGTGGCGATCGCGGTCGGCGGATACCTCGTGGGTCGCCACACCGCAGGTCGTCGCGCCAGACAGGAACTCCAACAGCACCGCGCCGACCCCCGCGCCGTCGGGCCGTCGACCCCCCAGCCCATCTGCGGCTGCGGCCACAACCTCGTCTTCCACGACCAGGAGACCAAGCTCTGCCGGACCCAGGTCGTCATCCCCGGCCGCTGGACCGGACAGGCCGACTCCACCTACCGGCAGTGCATGTGCCAGGGCTACCGCGGCCCCATGCCCGTCGACGAGTACTACGCCCCCGACTACCTCGACGGCAACGGCAACCCCTGATCCGGCCACGGGACCGACCACGCCCCCGAGTGCGGGAACCTGGGAGGTGCGGAACGGCGACGCGCCGGGGTGACAACACCCCTGCGTACGGCGAGAATGTCCGCGCACCGAACAGCCTAAGAGTGGACGTTAACCAGTGACGACCCCTGTGACACCCACGATCGACCAGCGCATCGCCGAGGAACTCGGCGTCGGAGCGCACCAGGTCAGTGCCGCCGTCGAGCTGCTCGACGGCGGATCGACCGTGCCCTTCATCGCCCGCTACCGCAAGGAGGTGACCGGGGCGCTGGACGACGCCCAACTGCGCGCGCTCGAAGAACGCCTACGCTACCTGCGCGAACTGGACGAACGACGCGGCGCGATCCTGGAGTCGATCCGTTCCCAGGGCAAGTTGGACGACGAGCTGGAGGCCCGGATCAACGAGGCCGACTCCAAGGCCCGTCTGGAGGACATCTACCTCCCCTACAAGCCCAAGCGCCGCACCAAGGCCCAGATCGCCCGCGAGGCCGGCCTCGAACCCCTGGCCGACGGCCTGTTCGACGACCCCGGACAGGACCCGCAGGAGGTCGCCGCCGCCTACGTCGACGCCGACAAGGGCGTCGCCGACACCAAGGCCGCCCTGGACGGTGCCCGCGCCATCCTGGTCGAACGCTTCGCCGAGGACGCCGACCTCACCGGCCGTCTGCGCGAACGCCTGTGGGAGAAGGGCCGTCTCGGCTCGACCGTCCGGGAGGGCAAGGAGGAGGCCGGCGCCAAGTTCGCCGACTACTTCGACTTCTCCGAACCCCTCACCGCCCTGCCCTCGCACCGGGTCCTGGCCATGTACCGGGGTGAGAAGGAGGAGATCCTCACCCTCGCCCTGGAGCCGGAGGAGACCCCCGAACCCGGCCCCGACGGCACAGTGCCGCGCAGCGGCTTCGAGAACGCCATCGCCTCCCACTTCGGCATCGTCGACCGCGGCCGCCCCGCCGACCGCTGGCTCCAGGACACCGTCCGCTGGGCCTGGCGCACCCGCATCCTGGTCCGCCTCGACATCGACGTGCGCATGCGCCTGTGGCAGCAGGCCGAGGACGACGGCGTCAACGTCTTCGCCGCCAACCTGCGCGACCTGCTCCTGGCCGCGCCCGCCGGCAGCCGCGCCACCCTGGGTCTGGACCCCGGCCTGCGCACCGGTGTGAAGGTCGCCGTCACCGACCCCACCGGCAAGGTCGTGGCCACCGACACCGTCTTCCCGCACGCCCCGCGCCGGGACTGGGACGGCTCCATCGACCGGCTCGCCAGGCTGTGCGCCGCCCACTCCGTCGAACTGGTCGCCATCGGCAACGGCACCGCCTCCCGCGAGACCGACAAGCTGGCGGGCGACCTGATCAAGCGCCACCCGGAACTGAAGCTCACCAAGGTGATGGTCTCCGAGGCCGGCGCCTCGGTGTACTCGGCCTCCGCCTACGCCTCGGAGGAACTGCCCGACCTGGACGTGTCCCTGCGCGGTGCGGCCTCCATCGCCCGTCGCCTCCAGGACCCGCTCGCCGAGCTGGTCAAGATCGACCCCAAGTCGATCGGCGTCGGCCAGTACCAGCACGACCTGGCCGAGGCCAAGCTCTCCCGCTCCCTGGACGCGGTGGTCGAGGACTGTGTGAACGGTGTGGGCGTGGACGTCAACACCGCCTCGGTCCCCCTCCTGACCCGGGTCTCCGGCGTGACCTCCTCCCTGGCCCGCAACATCGTCGCCCACCGCGACGCCAACGGCCCCTTCCGCACCCGTGAGGCGCTGCGATCGGTGCCACGGCTGGGCCCCAAGGCCTTCGAACAGTGCGCGGGCTTCCTCCGCGTCCCGGGCGGAGACGACCCGTTGGACTCCTCGGCCGTCCACCCCGAGGCCTACCCCGTGGTCCGACGCATCCTCGACACCGTCGGCACCGACCTGCCCTCCCTGATCGGCGACAAGAAGGCCCTGGCGGGCATCCGCCCCCAGGACTTCGTCGACGACCGCTTCGGACTGCCGACCGTCACCGACATCCTCGGCGAACTCGACAAGCCCGGCCGCGACCCCCGCCCGGCCTTCACCACCGCCACCTTCAAGGAGGGCGTGGAGAAGCTGGACGACCTGGAACAGGGCATGATCCTGGAGGGCGTGGTCACCAACGTGGCCGCCTTCGGCGCCTTCGTGGACGTGGGCGTGCACCAGGACGGCCTCGTCCACGTGTCGGCCCTCTCCCACAAGTTCGTGGAGGACCCGCGCGAGATCGTCAAGCCCGGCGACATCGTCAAGGTCAAGGTCCAGGACGTGGACATCCCGCGCAAGCGCATCTCGCTGACCATGCGTCTGGACGACGAGGCCCCCAAGCGGGGCGAAGGTCGCGGCGAGCGCGGCGACCGGAACAACGGACGCGGCGGTGAGCGCCGTCGCGACAAGGGCGGCAACGGACGCGGCGGGGACAACCGCGGCGGCGGACGTCGCGGCGGACGAGGCGACGCCCCGGCCCCCTCGGGTGCCATGGCCGACGCGCTGCGCCGCGCCGGCCTGAGCCGCTGACCGACCCCTCGAACCTCGGGCGGCGGGGTGCGCACCCCGCCGCCCGAGGTGCGTCCTGCCTCTCCCCGGTGCGGCGTCCACGCACGTCGGAGCCGCTCTCGCTAGCGTGAGCGCCGTGAGCGGACCCGCCGTCCGCTCGACCGAGCACGGGGGACCCATGGGCGAGACGACCGAGACCGACACCGGCGGCGGAACCACCGAGGAGAGCGACGGCGGCCACGTATGGTCCGCCGGCATCACGGCCGCGGGCGCCGCCCTCATGTTCATCCTGCTGCGCCTCATGGCGGTCACCCACTACGACTGGCCGACCGCGTTCGGGCTGGCCGACGCGATCGACTTCGGCGACGCCATCACCATCGTCGTGGGCACCTTCCTCGGCGCGGAGCTGTTCACCCTGTGGCTGTTGGCCTTCTTCCTACCGCTGAGCGCGGCCGGACACCTGCGCCACTTCCGCCAGGGCCGACGTTCCCCCGGATCGCTTCTCGTCGTCCTGGCCCTGACGGTCGTCTTCGCGGCGGCCGTGCTCTCCTTCTCCGCCTGGCCCGCCCTGGTCGCGGCCCTGGTCTGGCTCGCGTTCCTGGTCGCCGTCGACCTGCGGGAGGGCCCCGTCCGCGTCTTCGTCCACCGCCTCCTCGCCCGGATCGGGATCCTCGCCATGGGCGCGGTCATGCTCGGCGCCGCCCTCGTGGACGAGGTGTGGGTACCCGAGGAGCGCATCGAGATGGGCGACGAGGTGCTCCACGCCTACGTCGTCCAGAACGGAAGCCAGTTCCTCACCGTGCTCACCGCCGACACCCGGGAGAAACGGATCCTGCTCTCCTCGAAGGTCACCTCGCGCACCGAGGCCTGATCTTCCCGGAGAGCCCGGTTCAGTCGGTGCGACGGGAGTTGACCCGATCCGCCAGGACCTGCAACAACCCCTCCGCCAGGGGGATCCGGCGCAGGTCGTCCGGGCCCGGCAGGGGCAACCGCTCCCGGTCCCCCAGCTCACGGACCTCACCGTGCAACCGCTCCATGGTCTCGTCCAGGCGGTGGGCCGTCTCCGCCGCCTCCCGCAGTTCGTCCAGCAGGTCCTGAGGCACCGCCTTGGCGTACTTGTAGTAGATCTTGTGCTCCAGGCTGGCCCAGAAGTCCATCGCGATCGTGCGGATCTGGATCTCCACCGGGACCTCCACGCTCCGATCCGACATCCGCACGGTGGTGGACACCAGCAGGTGCAGACTCCGATAGCCGTTGGGCTTGGGCGCGCGGATGTAGTCCTTCTCCTCCGTCACCCGGATGTCCTCGTGCCCGGCGAGCATGTCGCGTATGGCGTAGGTGTCGGAGACGAAACTGCACGTCACCCTGATCCCCGCGATGTCGAGTATCGACTCGGCGATGCTCTCCAGGTCCAGCGGCACACCGCGTCGACGGGCCTTCTCCAGAATGCTCGCCGGGGTCTTGAGTCGGGATCCGACGTGTTCGATCGGGTTGTGGTCGTGCGTGTAGCGGAACTCCTCGTTGAGGATGTTCACCTTCGCCATCACCGTGTCGATGGCGAACTTGTACGCCATGAGGAAACGCGCGACGTCGTCACGTGTCTCCAGCAACACCTCGGAAACGTCGTCCACCACAGCAGTTCCCCCGCACCACCGGCCCCACGGCCGGACGTCGTCCACCCTCGCGAGGCGCGGACCACGGGACCGCGCCGGAAAGATCCCGCCCCTCCCGGGCCCATCGCCGCACAGGAGGACCGCGAGGTCACTTTCGAGGTTACCGAAGTCCAGGGGGGGCTTCGAAGACGGGAGCCGGGCCCGAAGAAGCCCGATCGAGCCCCCACCACCAGTGTGAACACCCTCGAGAACCCCGCCAGGAACCGGGCACGCGCTTCGGGCGTCGAACGCGGAAGATAGGTTTCACCAGGATTCTCCCGAATCCTCCGCCTGCCCACGCCGACCCCGCCGCCTCTCCCGGGCGGCGGCGCAGGAAAGGCCCCCATATGCACGCACCCCTGTTCACGGCCCCCGTGCTCCTCATCGAGCAGCCCCGGCATCTGTACGCCACCGAAGGGCACTACGAGGTCCTCGATGAATCCGGGCGGCCACTGGCCTACGTGAACGAGCACATGAACGCCCGGTCCCACCGGCGGGGACCGCACCGCCCCCACCGCTTCACCGTCTACGACACCGGTGGACATCCCCTGCTCACCCTGGACAAGCCCTGGGACCGGGGCCGCCCCCACATCCAGGTGACCGGGCCGCACGGAGAGCCCTACGGAGGCATCGTCCAGGATCGGGCCTTCGCGGGCTCCCGGTTCCGGCTCTGCGACCCGCGCGGACACACGGTCGCCGAGATCCGCGGCGACTGGAAGGGCTGGGACTTCACCCTCCTGGACCGGGCCGGGATCGAGATCGCCCGGGTGGGCAAGGAGCACCCCGGACTGCTCGGCGGTTTCTTCACCACCGAGGACCGCTACGCGCTGGAGTTCGCCTACGACCTGCCCTGGCCGCTGCGTCGACTGGTGCTCGCCGCCGCCCTCACCATCGACGTGCTGCTCCACGAGCGCGAACCGGAGTTCTACCACTCCCACTACGCCGACTTCCGGCGCTACCCCGAGTACGGTTACCGGCCCCGCCATCACTGGCACCACCCCAGGCGCGGCTACATGGTCGCCCGTCGCCGCCGTCCTCCCCTGCTCGTCCACCACACCTTCCGACCGGTCCGACGGAGGGGGTACGTCCCGGTACGCGAACGTGCGGTCGAGTCGCGAGGGGGCTACCGCACCTTCTCCTCCCGTTCGGAGGCCCCGTCCCGTTCCGCCGGAGCGGGCCGCGCGGCGACACCGCGCGTCGACCGTCGAGGTGGGGGCGGTTTCGCGTCGCGTTCGGAGGCCCCGTCCCGTTCCGCCGGAGCGGGCCGCGCGGCGACACCGCGCGTCGACCGTCGAGGTGGGGGCGGTTTCGCGTCGCGTTCGGAGGCCGCGCCCCGCCGGTCGAGCGGTTTCGCTTCGCGTTCGGAGGCCGCCGCTCCCCGTCGCGACCGCACGAGCGGCGCCTCACGTTCCGAGAGTCCGGCTTCGGGGGCCTCCGCCCGCCGGGAGCGTCAGCGTCGTAGCGGCGCGGCGCGGCAGAGCGCGTCCGGAAAGAGGGTGGGAGCCGGTAGGCAGGGCACTGCGGCCAAGAGCGCCGGTTCTCCGCGCGGTGGGGGCTCCTCGAATCGGGTGGGCGGCCTGTTCGGCGGGGGTTCGTCGGGTTCGCGCTCCTCGTCGGGTTCGAGTGCGCGTTCGTCCTCCTCCCGTGGGGGCGCGTCCCGCTCCTCCTTCTCCAAGGCGGCTTCGAAGCGGTCGGGCGGGTTCTCCTCCCGTTCGTCCGGCGGCCGTTCCTCCGGGGGCGCCTCGCGGAGTTCGCGTTCCTCCGGTCGTTCCTCGGGTGGCGGCCGCTCCTCGGGGGGTCGTTCCTCCGGTGGTTCCTCGCGTCGTAACCGCTGACGCTCCCACGGGTGCCCGGTCGACGGCCGGGTACCCGTGGTCGACGGCCGGCCGAAGGCCCTCGGAAATCGTGGTTTTCTCCTAAAGGCCACCTTGACGACGTAGATTACATATCGGACATAAGGTACAAGGCTCCGACGCGACCTCGAAGGTCAGGAACGGGCCTCGCGCACCGCCTCCCGTACCGCCGGGGCGACCTCCTCGGCGAACAGCTCCACCTGCCGGGCCGACTCCCCCGCGGGACCGAGGACGAACGTGTCCATCCCGGACTCCAGGACGAACCCGGTGATCCGCTCCACCCAGGCGGACACGGGACCGCTCATCGGCTCGCCCTCCGTACCGGATCCGCCGATCGTGCCCCACAGGTTGTAGACACGACGGATCGAGGCGGGATCGCGACCCGCCTCGGCGGCCCCCTCGTCGATCCTCCGGTGCATCTCGGGCAGACGTTCCGGACCCGCGTACGCGTGCGAGGGCACCCAGCCGTCGGCCACCCTCCCGACCTCCTTGAGGAGACGGGGACCCAGCACCCCCAGCCAGATCCCCATGTCGTGGACGGGCGCCGGACCGGGCTTGACCCCGGCCAGTCGGTAGTACTCGCCCTCGAAGCGCACCGAACGTCGATCGGACCACAGCAGGCGGATCACCTCGATCGCCTCCAGCAGGGCGTCGGCCGCCTCGCGCGGAGCCCGCCGAGGGCCGCCCATCGCCTCGATCGCCTCCCAGAACCCTCCCGCTCCCAGCCCCAGCTCGAAGCGCCCGCCGGACAGCACGTCCAGGCTCGCCGCGTTCTTCGCGATGAGGGCGGGCGGTCGCAGGGGCAGGTTGGCCACGTCGGGGAAGACCCGTAGCCGCTCGGTACGGGCCAGCACGGTGGCCATCAGCGCCCAGGTGTCCAGGTGTCGGCGCTGATAGGGATGGTCCTGGATGCCGACGAAGTCGAGGCCGCCGCGCTCGGCGGCGTCGACGACGGCCCAGGTCCGCTCCAGGGCCGAGGCCTCCGGCGTGGGGAAGACCCCGAAGCCGATCTCACGTCCGTAGTCGATGCCCATCGTCATACCTCCCGGTTCCGAAGGTCCTTCCCCGACCGCGCGGGCCCCAAGCCGTCCTCACTCTCCGGAGGAGCGGTAGACCAGATCGACGTAGTCACGGTGACGGCCGATCCAGTCCCTGACGAAGGGGCACATCGGCAGGATGGAGAGCCCTCGCGCGCGTACGTCGTCCAGCGCCTCGCGGACCAGGGTGCCGCCCAGGCCCTTCCCCTCGAAGGCGGGATCGATCTCGGTGTGGGTGAAGGTGAGCATGTCGCCGGTCGGGATGTACTCGGCGAACCCGGCGAGCTCCCCGTCGGAGGTGATCTCGTAACGCCGACGGTCCGGTACGTCGGTGACCTCTGTCGCCATGGCGGCCCTTCTCTCGTCACGCGCGGAGGCCTCCGCGCAGAGCCATTGTCCCCGCCCGAGGCACAGCCTCCCCCTTGCGGCACGCGTCCGGTGGGCATAGGGTCTCCCTGACATACCGACCGGTCGGTTTAAGGAGTACGCATGTCCTCGCGGTTCGGCGGACGCACCGCCATCATCACCGGCGCCAGTCGCGGCATCGGTCTGGCCATCGCCCGGCGCCTCGTCTCCGAGGGGGCCCGTGTCTGCGTGACCGCGCGCGGCCCCGAGTCCCTGGAGAAGGCGGTCGAGGCCCTGGGCGGTCCCGAGCACGCCATCGGCGTCCCCGGCCGCGCCGACGACACCGAGCACCAGGACACCGCGATCGCCGCCACCCTGGAGGCCTTCGGCGGTGTCGACCTGTTCGTCAACAACACCGGCATCAACCCGGTCTACGGCCGCATGGTCGACCTCGACCTGAACGCCGCGCGCAAGATCTTCGAGGTCAACGCCCTCTCCGCGATCTCCTGGGTGCAGAAGGTCCACCGGGCCTGGATGGCCGAACACGGGGGCGCCATCCTCAACGTCTCCTCCATCGCCGGGGTCAAGCCCGCCCCCGGGATCGGGTTCTACGGGGCCACCAAGGCCATGCTCACCCACATCACCGAGGAGCTCGCCGTCGAACTCGGCCCGGACATCCGAGTGAACGGCGTCGCCCCGGCCGTGGTCAAGACGCGTTTCGCCGAGGCGCTGTACGAGGGCCGGGAGGAGAAGGTCGCCGCCCGGTACCCCCTGGGCCGGCTGGGCGCCCCCGAGGACGTCGCGGGCGCCGCCGCCTTCCTCCTGTCCGACGACGCCTCCTGGATCACCGGACGCACCCTCGTCCTCGACGGCGGAGTGACCCTCACCGGGGGCATGTGAGCCCCCGCCCCTCCCCCACCGGAAGGGCATCACCCCACGACCACGCCCGGATGGAGCGCGCACCGACGCCCCTCCCGGACTCCCACGAACGAGGAGAGCACATGAGCGAGGAGACCCCCGGCCTGGACACCGAACGGCTGCGCGCCCACCTGGACCGCGCGGCCCCCGGTCTGGTCTCGGGGCCGCTCACCGCCCGGATGATCACCGGCGGCAAGTCCAACCTGACCTACGTGGTCACCGACGGCGACGGATCCTGGGTGGTGCGCCGGCCTCCGCTGGGACACGTCCTGGCCACGGCGCACGACATGTCCCGCGAGTACCGGGTGATGACCGCCCTGGCCCCCACCGACGTCCCGGTACCGCGCACCCACCTCCTGTGCGAGGACACCGAGGTGCTGGGCGCCCCCTTCTACGTCATGGAACACGTGGCGGGGACGCCCTTCCGCACACTCGACGAGATCGCCCCGCTGGGGGCCGACGGGGTCCGCGCGGTCGCCGAACACCTGATCACCACCCTGGGAGACCTGCACGCCGTCGACCCGGAGGAGGTCGGGCTGGGCGACTTCGGCCGCCCCGAGGGTTTCCTGGAACGTCAGGTGCGGCGCTGGAGCCGACAGTTGGAGGCCTCCCGCAGCCGTGAGCTGCCCGGCATCGACGAACTGTGCGACCGGCTGGCGACCGGCCTGCCCGAGCAGTCGGCGCCCGCCATCGTGCACGGCGACTACCGGCTGGACAACGTGCTGATCACCGAGGACGGACGGCCGTCCGCGGTCCTCGACTGGGAGATGGCCACCCTGGGCGATCCGCTCGTGGACCTGGGGCTGATGCTCGTCTATCGGGAGCAGCCGGTCACCGGAGGTCGGGCGGCCGCCACCTCCGCCGAGGGGTTCCCCGCCTCGTCCGAGCTGGTCCGTATGTACGCCGACGCCACCGGTCGCGACGTCTCCCGCCTGGGCTGGTACGTGGCCTTCGGCTGCTTCAAACTCGCGGTGATCGCCGAGGGCATCCATCTGCGGCACACACAAGGACTGACCGTCGGCCAGGGGTTCGACGGGATCGGCGACGTCGTCGCCCCACTGGTGGCACGCGCGCACAGGGTACTGGAGGAGGACTAGGCATGGACTTCGCCCACGACGCCGAGACCGAGGAGCTGCGACGGCGGCTCCTGGAGTTCATGGACGAGCACGTCCACCCCGCCGAGGAGGTGTTCCGCGCCCAGCTCGCCGAACGCGAGGACCGCTGGTCCGCCCCGCCCATCGTGAAGGAGCTCCAGGCCGAGGCCCGCGAGCGGGGGCTGTGGAACCTCTTCCTGGCCGGACATCCCGAACACGGAGGACTGCCCAACCTGCGCTACGCGCCCCTGGCGGAGATCACCGGGCGCAGCCCCGCTCTGGCCCCCGTGGCCCTCAACTGCGCGGCCCCCGACACCGGCAACATGGAGGTGCTGACGATGTTCGGCACCCCCGAACAGCGACGGCGATGGCTCGAGCCGCTCCTGGACGGGCGGATCCGCTCGGCCTTCGCCATGACCGAACCCGACGTCGCCTCCTCCGACGCCACCAACATCACCACCCGGATCGTCCGCGAGGGCGACGAGTACGTGATCGACGGCCGAAAGTGGTTCATCACCGGGGCGCTGGATCCGGCGTGCGAGATCCTCATCGTGATGGGCAAGACCGATCCCGAGGCCGACCGCCACCGACAGCAGAGCATGGTGCTGGTACCGCGCGACACCCCGGGGCTGACCATCGAACGCGGGATGACCGTGTTCGGTTACGACGACGGCGACCACGGCGGGCACGCGGAGATCCGGTTCGAGAACGTGCGCGTGCCGGTCGAGAACCTCGTCGGCGGCGAGGGCGAGGGGTTCGCGATCGCCCAGGCCCGTCTGGGGCCGGGCCGTATCCACCACTGCATGCGTTCCATCGGCATGGCCGAGCGGGCCCTCGAACTGACCTGCCGGCGGGTGCTGGAGCGGGAGGCGTTCGGACGTCCGTTGGCGGCGCAGGGCGTGGTCCGCGAGTGGATCGCCGAGGCCCGGGTCCGGATCGAGCAGCTGCGGCTCCTGGTCCTCAAGACCGCCTACCTCATGGACACGGTCGGCAACAAGGGGGCCCATACCGAGATCCAGGCGATCAAGATCGCCACCCCGCGCACGGTGGAGTGGATCCTGGACAAGTGCGTCCAGGCGCACGGGGCCGCCGGCCTGAGCCAGGACCTGCCGTTGGCCGCCTGGCAGGCGGGGGTGCGTTCGCTGCGCCTGGCGGACGGGCCCGACGAGGTGCACCTTCGCTCACTGGCCCGGGCGGAGCTGCGCAAGTACGCGTGAGGTTCCGGGGGCGGGGGTGCGTTCGGCCCTCCGCCCCGGACCGGCCGGCCTCCGGTCAGGGGCGCAGACCGGCCAACAGCAGATCGGCGAAGTGGCGACCCACGTCCCGGCCCGTGAGCGGTCCGTCGTGGCGGTACCAGGTGCTCAGGTGGTGCACCGAGCCGAAGAAGTAGTCCACGACCAGGTCGGCGGGCACGTCGTCCCGGAAGACGCCCTCGGCCCGGCCCCGTTCGATCATGGCGCGGAAGAGCTCGTGGTACTCCCGGCGTTCGGCGCGCACGCCGCGCTGCTTCTCCGGAGGGAGCTGGTGCATCGATCGGAAGAAGATCGTGCTGTCGTCGAGGTTGTCCACGCTGGTGACGATGACGTCGACGGCGGCCGCGTGCACCAGGTCGGCGACCGGTTCGTCGCGCGAGGCGATCTCACGGAGGTGTTCGGTCTGCATCCGCAGCACGCGGGCGTAGATCTCGTAGAGCAGATCGTCCTTGGAGCCGAAGTAGTGGTACATGGCGCCCTTGGTGACGCCGGCGGCGGAGACGACCTCTTGGACCGAGGTGCTCTCGTACCCCCGCTCGGCGAACAGGCGGGTGGCGGCGCTCAAGAGCCGTTCGGGCACCGAACCGTTCGGGGACCCCGTTCTGTCGGCCCCTCTCCCCTTCTCCACGCTCACCCCCGTGTCCCGCCCCCCGGCGGTGGTCGACCATCGACCGGGACAGCATACCGACCGGATGGTACCCGGCACGCGTACGCGGCGGCGGGAGCCTCGGCCGGCCGTCCGGCCCGCGGTGTCAGCTCGACCGGACCGTCTCGACCCCGGGACGCTCCGCGGCCTTCCGGGCGACCGCGCGTTCGTGCGGGACGACCAGCGGGGTGCCGGTGCGGGGATCGGGGATCACGTCGCAGTCCAGGCCGAACACCGCGCGCACCCGGTCGGCGGTGACCACCTCCTCGGGCGGCCCGTCGGCGACCACCGCTCCCCCGCGCATCATCACCAGACGGGTCGCGAACCGCGCCGCCTGCGCCAGGTCGTGCAGGACCGCGACGACCGTGCGTCCTTCCCGGTGCAGTTCGGCGAAGAGTTCCAGGAGGTCGTACTGGTGAGCGATGTCCAGGAAGGTGGTGGGCTCGTCCAGGAGCAGGAGGGGGCTGTCCTGGGCGAGCACCATCGCCACCCACGCGCGTTGGCGCTGTCCTCCAGAGAGCGATCCGACGTGCGTCTCGGCCAGGTCCGACAGACCGGTCAGCTCCAAGGCGCGGGCGATGGCCTCCTCGTCCTCGGGGCTCCACTGGCGCAGCAGGGTGTGGTGGGGGAAGCGTCCCCGCGCGGCCAAAGCCCGGACCGTGATGCCCTCGGGGGCCAGCGGGTTCTGCGGGAGCAGCGCCAGCCGTCGGGCGACCGCCTTGGGACGTTGGGAGCGCACGTCCGTCCCGTGCAGCAGCACCCGCCCGCGGACCGGCCTGTTCACCCGCCCCAGGGCCTTGAGGAGGGTGGACTTTCCGCAGCCGTTGGGGCCGACGATCACGGTGAAGCCGCCCTCGTCGATCTCCAGGTCCAGGTCGCGGACGATCGGATCGCCCCCGTATCCCAGGGTGAGCCCCTCTGCCGCCAGTACCGGTGCGGTGGTCCCGCGCACGTCCTCGACGCTCACAGACTTCCCTTTCGCCATTCGCGGATCAGCAGATATCCCAGGTACACGCCGCCCAGGGCCAGGGTGAAGATCCCCACCGGCAACCGTTCGCCGATGGGCGACTGTTGCACGGCCAGGTCGGCGCAGACCAACAACAGGGCCCCCACCAGGCCGGAGAGCACCAGGTTCGGCCCCTGCGCGGCGCTCAGCCGACGGGCGATCTGGGGCGCGGTCAGGGAGATGAAGGCGATCGGTCCGGCCACGCTCACGGCGGCGGCCGACAGCACCACGGAGAGGACGACCGCGCCGGTACGCGTGGTGGTGGCGCGGGTGCCCAGGGCCTCGGCGAGCTCGTCGCCCATCTCGTTGACGGTGATCGGCCCGGCCAGGGCGAGGACGAACGGTACCGCCAGGAGGACGACGAGCCAGATGGTGGCGGCGTGCTCCCAGGAGCGCGCGCCCAGGCTGCCGTTGATATAGGCCGACAGGACCCCGGCCTGGTCGCGGGCCATCACCGAGACCACGAAGTGGGTGAAGGCCTGGGCCATGGCGGCCACCCCGATCCCGGCGACGATGAGTCGCCCGGGGTGGCGCAGGCCGGTCCCGGTCACCAGGGCGACCACGACGATCGCCAGGGTCGCGCCGGCCAACGCGCCCAGGGGCACGGGGACGACGCCCGGCAGCATGAGGGCGGCCACCGCCGCGCCCGCCCCGGCTCCGGCCCCCAGGCCGATCACGTCGGGGCTGCCCAAGGGGTTGCGGGTGACCGATTGGAAGAGCGCCCCGGCCAGGCCCAGGGCGACCCCCGTCCCGGCCGCGACGGCCAGTCGAGGGCCGCGCAGGCGTTCGAGGACGAACAGGTGGGTGGTCTCGCCCTCGCCGAACAGCGCGGCGGGAAGCCGGGTGAGGGGGATCCCGAGGCGGCCCAGGCTCAGGGTGGCCGCGGCGGCCACGAGCAGGACCGCCAGAAGGAGGGCGGACGTCACGAGCGATCGGGTATGGACGGGCAGCGCGACGTGTCGCCCCAGGCGCAGGATCCGGCCGGTGGGACGTTCGTCCGGGCCGGGTGGCGCGACGTCGGGGCGCGTCCCCGTCGGGATCGTGCGGCTCACGTGTTCCCCTTCGTCCTACGCAGTACGTACAACAGCACCGGGGCGCCGACGAAGGCGGTGACCACCCCGACCATGAGTTCCGTGGGGCGCACGATGGTGCGGCCCACGACGTCGGCGACCAGGAGCAGCGTCGGGCCCACCAGGACCGCGAAGGGCACCTGGAGACGGAAGTCCACCCCCACCAGGGCGCGCACCACGTGGGGTACGGCCAGACCGACGAAGGCGATGGGTCCGGCCAGCGCCGTGGCCCCCGAGGCCAGCAGGACCCCGGCGACCAGTCCGCCCCCGCGCGTGAGCGTGACGTTGGCCCCGGTGGCCACGGCCGCCTCCTCGCCCAGGGCCAGCGCGTTCAGCCCGCCCATGACGGCCAGGGCGATGAGGAGGCCGGGGACGATCACCGGTAGCACCGCGACGACGACCTCGGTGCCGCGCCCGGCCAGCGAGCCCACCACCCAGTAGCGGTAGCTGTCGAAGACGTCGGGCAGGCTCAGCGCCACCGCCTGCACATAGGCGGTGAGCACGGCCGAGACGACCGCTCCGGCCAGGAGCAGACGGACCATGCCGCCGTCGCCGCCCCGGGTGCCCACCGTGTAGGCGGCCAGCCCGGCCAGGAGGGCCCCGGGCAGAGCCCACCAGACCGTGCCGGTGACCGAGGTCGGGCCGAGGACGGCGGTGGCGGTGACCACCGCGGCGGCGGCGCCGGCGTTCACCCCGAGCAGGCCCGGGTCGGCCAGCGGGTTACGGGTGATGCCCTGCATGAGGGTTCCGGCCAGGGCCAGGGCCGCCCCGGCCACCATCCCCGCGAGGGTCCGGGGGATCCGGCTCTCCACCACGGTGACGGTGTAGGGGTCGGCCCCGCCGGCGAAGACCTTCCAGACCTCCGCGGGCGGGGTGGGCCTGCTGCCGGCGACCAGGCTGAGGAGGACCGCCCCCGCCAGGGCCGCGGTGGCCGCGACGAACATGAGCGCGGTGCGGGTCGGGGCGATCCGGCGCGGGCGTGTCCTGAGATTCACCGAGGACACGTTCAGTCGTCGAGACGGGCGGCGGCCTCCTCGATGAGAGGCACGTAGCGGTCGATGACCCAGGGGACTGTGAGCGGGTTGATCAGTGAGGAGGCCGTGACGAAGGAGTTGTCCTCGGCCGCGACCACGGCGCCCCGCTCGATCGCGGGGATGGCCGCGTACAGGTCCTGGGCCTCGATCTCGGCCCGGGTCTCGGGGTCGGTGTAGAAGGTGAAGATCAGGTCGCTGTCGGAGAGGTCGGCGGCGTTCTCCAGCCCGATGAGGGCGGAGTCGGTGCCCTCGGTCTCGGGGAAGGTCTCCACGGCCGGGTCGACCTCCAGGCCGAGGCCGCGGACCATGGCCACGCGCTGTTCGTCGGGGAGGAAGACGCCGAGCGTTCCGGGGCCGTCGGTGTAGATGTAGGAGAAGGTCAGGTCGGCGAACTCGGGGTTGTCCTCGGCGGCCTGTTCGAAGCGGTCCTCGATCTCGGTGATGAGGACCTCGGCCTCCTCCGACTGGCCGAGCGCCTCGCCGATCGTCCGGATCTGCTGGTCCCAGTCGGTGCTCCAGGGCAGGTCGGGGTAGGCGACCGTGGGGGCGATGTCGGACAGGACGTCGTACTGCTCCTGGGTGATCCCGGACCAGGGGGCGAGGATGACGTCGGGGGCGAGTTCGATGACGGCCTCGAAGTCGATGTCGTCGGCGCCGGTGAACTGTTCGGGGAGTTCCTCGCCGGCCTCGGTGACGGCCTCGTGGATCCAGGGGAGGTAGCCGGTGTCGTCGCTGCCCCACTCGTAGCCCTCGATGCCGACCGGCACGGTGCCCAGCGCGATGGCGGTCTCGGCCGACCCCTGTCCGAGGGTGACGACCCGCTCGGGCCGCTCGGGGATCTCGGCGGTGCCCAGGGCGCTCTCGATCTCGACGGGGAAGGTACCGTCGGCGGAGGCGGGGGCCCGGTCGTCGTCGCTCTCGGGTCCGCAGGCGGCGAGGCCGAGGGCCAGGGCCGCGGTGAGTCCGAGGCCGCCGACGCGGCGCAGGGTGGGGTTCATGCTCACTGCTCTCTTCGTCATGGGGACGGGTCGCACCATGACCGGTGGACCGTTGCCGCGTAGGGGGGACACCCATGTTCGGGCAGCACTGAAAGACGCACATATCGTGCTGAACCCGACAGGAATGTAGGTTAGTCTAACCTAACCCCAAGAGATTTCAATATCCTCCCCGGGACAGAACGAGGCCCCTTGCCCTCCCTCGAAGCGCACCGCGCACGAAGGCGGGGCCGGCGCGACCCCACCGCACCGACCCCGTGTCCCTCCGCGCCCGACCTCAGGGACGGCGGCCGGTGAGCACGCCGCTCGTCCTCTCCAGAAGGTCGATGTGCCGACGGGTGACCAGGGCCCCCGAACGTTCCGGTCCCAGGGCCCGCGCCGGAGACAGCTCCAACAGGAACTCCGCACCCGACGCCGCCGCGCGCGTCACCCGGCCTCGACGGTCACGTTCGTACCGGCGCAGCGCCTCGGCCGGATCGTCCCCGGCCCCGGCCGCGCCGAGGACCTCGGTGAGCGCCCAGGCGTCCTCCAACGCCTGATCCGGACCGGGCGAGTCCGCGGAGGAGAAGGGGTGCGCCGCGTCGCCCAGGAGGGTGGCCCCGCCCTTCCCCCACACCTTCGGCACCCGGTGCCGCACGTACTCGAACAGCGCCGGCTCGACGCCGTCGCCCTGGTCCAGGACCGCGCGCGTCCACGGGTCGTCCCAGTCGGCGAACAGCCTGCGCAGCACGCCCATCGGAGAACGGGGCGCCCGGAGCCCGGGACGCCAGCGCACGTCGAACCACCATCGGACCAGACCGTCCCCGGCCGGCATGATCCCGCACTCGCCCTGACGCCCCCGGACCACGGCGGCGACCGTCCCCGACGCCATCTCGCCGGGTACGGCGGTCAGCCCGTGCCAGCCGGCCCGACCGGTCGGACGGGAGGGGTCTCCGTCCCACAGGTCGCGCCGGGCCGCCGAGCGCACACCGTCGGCCCCGACCACGACGTCGCCGGTGGCGGCGCTGCCGTCCCCGAACAGGGCGCTCACCGTACCGTCGGGGTTCTCCCGCACCCGCGTGCAGATCCGACCGGAGCGCACGGCGCCCTCGGGAAGACCGTCGGCGATCGTCTCCAACAGGTCCCGGCGGGGCATCGCGCGCCACGCGTGCCCGAAACGCGCGCCGATCGCGTCCGTGTCGAGCGTGTGCCGCACCCGCCCGGAGGGGTCCCTGACCTCGATCCCGTCCAGGCGACGGCCGAGGCCGGACACGTCCACTCCCAGGGCGTCCAGGGCCGCGACGCCGTTCGACCGCAACCCGATCCCGACCTCGACGGCCGGCGGACCGCCCTCGCGTTCGTGGACCTCCACCTCGTGCCCGGCCCCGACCAGCCCTCGGGCCAGGGCGAGACCGCCCACCCCCGCTCCGACGATGACGACCCTCATGACGGTTCCCTCCACGTTCGTCCTGATACCGACACCGTACTGACGGACCGGCTCCGCGTGCCGGTTCCACGGAGGATCGGGGAGGCCGCCGCCGGGCACGGCCCGACGGCGGCCCCGAGGATCAGTCGAACAGGTGGACGCGGGACTCCCAGGGGCGGAGCGGGGCGAGCACCCGTTCGGGCTCGGGATGGGTGCCCAGCAGCATCCGGCCCTCCGGTCGCACCACGTCCTCGACCTCCTCCACCGAGGCCTCCCGATCACTCCAGTTGGCCAGCACCAGAAGGCGCCGTCCCTCCCACTCACGGGTATAGGCGAAGACCCGGGGGTCGTCCTCCATCAGCGGCGAGTAGCGCCCGTACACCACGATCGGGTCCTCGCGGCGCAGTTCGATCAGACGCCGATAGTGGTGGAAGACCGAGTCCGGGTCGGCCACCGCCGCCTCGGCGTTGATCTCGGTGCGGTTCGGATTCACCTTGATCCAGGGGGTACCGGAGGTGAAGCCCGCCTGCTCCGAGGCGTCCCACTGCATGGGGGTGCGCGCGTTGTCCCGGCTCATCCGGGAGATCCCGGCCATGGCGGTCTCGTGGTCGACCCGCCCGGTCGCCACCATGGTGCGGTAGTGGTTCAGGGTCTCCAGGTCCCGGTAGTCGGCGATGTCGTCCATGTGGGCGTTGGTCATGCCGATCTCCTCCCCCTGGTAGACGTAGGGGGTGCCCTTCATCATGTGGAGCGTGGTGGCCAGGGTCTTGGCCGACTCCACCCGGTACCGGCCGTCGTCGCCGTAACGCGACACCGATCGGGGCTGGTCGTGGTTGTTCAGGTAGAGGCTGTTCCAGCCCACCTCGCCCAACCCCTTCTGCCACCGGTTCATCGAGGCCTTGAACTCCACCAGATCCAGCGGGCGGGGGTCGAACTTGCCGCCCGGACCGTGATCCAGGTCCACGTGCTCGAACTGGAACACCATGTCCAGCTCCCGGTTGGCCGGGTTCGTGTGGATCCGGGCCTGTTCCACGCTCACCCCGGGCATCTCCCCCACGGTGAGCGTGTCCCGTCCGGTGAAGACCTCCCGGTGCATCTCGTGCAGGAACTCGTGCAGGCGCGGGCCGTTGATGGAGTGCTCGGTGAAGAGCCCGTGGTCGCCGACGACCGGCCCGTCCGGCAGGGCCGGGTTCTTGGAGATGAAGTTGATAACGTCCATCCGGAAACCGTCCGCGCCCCGGTCCAGCCACCACCGGGCCACATCGTGCACCGCGTGGCGCACCTCGGGGTTCTCCCAGTTCAGGTCGGGCTGGGAGGGGCTGAACAGGTGCAGGTGGTACTCGTCGTCGCCCTCGCTCCGGCTCCAGGCCGGCCCGGAGAAGACCGCGCCCCAGTTGTTGGGCGGTCCGTCCTCACGGCCGGGGCGCCAGAAGTAGAAGTCGCGTCTGTCGTCCTCCCCCGCCCGCGAGGCGGTGAACCACGGGTGCCGATCGCTGGTGTGGTTGACCACCAGGTCCATCACCAGACGTATGCCGCGTTCGTGCAGCCCGTCCCGCAGCCGGTCCCAGTCGTCCAGGGTCCCGAAGCGGGGGTCGATGTCGGTGTAATCGCTGATGTCGTAGCCGTTGTCGTCCCACGGCGAGGGGTAGACCGGCGACAGCCACACCACGCTTACGCCCAGGCGCTCCAGGTGGTCCAACCTCTCGATGATCCCGGGCAGATCCCCGAAACCGTCGCCGTCACTGTCACTGAAGCTGCTCGGATAGATCTGGTAGACGACTCCGGACTTCCACCATTCGGCGCTGGGTTCGGGCATGGGTTCCTTCTCTTCTCGTGGTCGGCCCCCATTCAATCGCTCCGGGCACCCGTTGGGGAAGGGAATCGCGACGGCTCCGCGCGGTGATCGCCGAGGTCGTAAATCCCTGGAGTGGACCGGTCTGGACCGGTAGGGTGCACGGGCCCTCACGACCGACGCGGGGGCGACGGAGAGGCGCCCATGGAGCACGGCGGAGCTGAAGCCGGGGAAGAGCCGGACCGGGACGTCGCCCGGGTTCGCGAACCGCTCGAGGAGGCCGGTCCGCGTGTGTGGTCGCGGAACTTCACCCTCTTCTTCGCCGCACGGGCGGTGGCCAAGACCGGGGACGGCATGCTCCCGGTGGCGTTGGCCGCGGGCCTGCTCGCGCACGGGATGGGGGCGAGCGGGGTCGGTCTGGCGATGGCCACCTTCACCGTGTTCTTCGTGGGGTTCGTGATCTTCGGCGGGGTGTTCTCCGACCGCTGGGGCGCGCGCTGGATGATGGTCGCCGCCGACCTGGTGCGCGTGGTGACCCAGGGGACGGCGGCCGTACTGTTCCTGACCGGTCACGTGGTCCTGTGGCAGATCTGTCTGATCGGCGCGGTCAACGGGATCGCGGCCGGCGCCTTCCAGCCGGGGGTGGCCTCGGTGGTGCCGAGGGTGGTCCGGGACGTGCAGGGGGCCAACGGCGCGATCCGCACCGCCGAGGCGCTGGCGATGCTGATCGGCCCGGCGGTGGCGGGGGTCCTGGTGGCGACGGTGTCGGCGGCCGGGGTCTTCGCGGTGCACGCGGGCACCTACGCGGTGGGCGCTCTCCTGCTCGGTCTGATCCGGCTGCGCGAGCCCGCGCGACGGCGTGGAGAGGGACCCGGGTACCTCGCCGACCTGGTGGAGGGGTGGCACGAGTTCCGATCACGGACCTGGATGTGGTCGGTGATCCTGCTGTGGATGGTGCTCATGGTGACCTTGTGGGGGCCACAGATCCCGTTGACCTCCTCGGAGATCATCCTCGGGCACGGGGCACAGGTGTACGGTCTGGTGAGCGCCGCCCTGGGCGGAGGCACCGCTCTGGGCGGGGTCCTCGCCATGCGGATCCGCCCGCGCCATCCGTTGCGCGCCGGGACCATCGGGCTCTTCGGGGCCGGTGTGTACTCGGTGACGGTGGGCCTGGGACTGGGTGCCCCGTGGTTGGCCCTGGGCGCGGTGGTGAGCGGCGCCGCCATGGGTTTCTGGGGGGTGATGTGGATGACCAGCGTGCAGACGCAGGTCCCGGGGCCGGTCCTGGGACGCATCCACGCCTACGAGGTGGCCGGCTCGGTGGCGATGCTCCCGGTGGGCCAGGCCCTGGCCGGCCCCGTCGCCGCGGTGCTCGGAACGCGGACGGTGCTGTTGGCGGGCGGAGTGGCGACCCTGCTGGTGGGAACGGCGCTGTTGGCGCTGCGGCCCGCGCGCGAGCTGACCGCGGTGTCCCCGCCCCCGCCGAGGCCACGCGATCCCGACCCCTCCGATCGATCGTCGTCCCCGTCGGGTTGACGGACACGGCTCGGCCGGAGCGCCCCGAGAGCACACGAGAGACAGGAAGAGCCATGTGTCTGCACGGAACAGGTGAGACCGTACGTTCGCGCACCGGTGACGCCGCGCCCGGTGAGACGTCACCGCCCCGGGTCGGTGCACGGCCCCCGCACCGCGGCTTCGGTCACGTGGCCGACCTGAGCCACACCCTCGCCCCGGGCATGCCCTCCTGGGACGAGAACAAGCCCGTGCGGGAGACCCTCTCCCCTCCGCCCGCCGACGGGGAATTCGGGTTCTACGTCCAGAAGTGGACCCTGACCGAGCACAGCGGCACCCACCTGGACGCCCCGGGGCACGTGATCGGCGGCGGGCGACTGGTCCCCGACATCGACCCGGCCGAACTGGTCGTCCCCGCGGTCGTGATCGACGTTCGCGAACGCGTCGCCGAGGACCCCGACACGACGGTGGGCGTGAACGACGTGACGGCGTTCGAGCGTCTGCACGGACGGATCCCCGAGGGCTCGGCGGTGCTCATGTGCTCGGGATGGAGCGAGCGCTGGTCCGAGGGCGACGACGCGGTCCGCGGTGTGGACGAGAACGGCGTATGGCACTTCCCCGGATTCTCCCCCGAGGCCTGCGAGTACCTGATCGAACGTCGGGGCGTGAGGGGGTTCGGCGTCGACACCCTCAGCTCCGACCCCGGCGTCTCGACCGACTTCCCCGCGCACGAGGTGATCGGGCGCGCGGACCGCTGGGGGCTGGAGGCGCTGACCGGGCTGGACCGGCTGCCGCCGCTCGGCGCCCTGCTCACCGTGGGCGTACTGCCCGGCCTGGACGCCTCGGGCGGACCCAGCCGGGTCCTCGCCCTCTGGTGAAGCCCCCCACGCCCCGGACGGCGGGTACCGCCGTCCGGGGTCCGTTCACACGCTCCGAGGCGGCGGTACCCGCCGTTCCGGTGTCCACTCCACCAGCATGATCGTGGCGTCGTCGGTGAAGCTCTCCCCCTGGTGATCGCGGATCGAGTGGATGAGACGGCGCAGGGTCTCGGGCGGTGGCTCCTCGGCGGCCGCGGCGCGGATCACGAAGTCCGCGAAACGCTCCAGGCCGAACATCCGCCCCTCCCGATCGTGCGCCTCGGTGACACCGTCGGTGTAGAGCAGGACCCGGTCCCCGGGCTCCAGCCTGATCCGATGGACGGTGCGGGGCGGGGTGTTCGGGACGAGGCCGTCCAGACCCAGTGGAAGCTCGGGCGTGCGGCACATGGCCCCGTCGACCAGGGAGCCATCGCGGATCAGAAGGGGCGCGGGGTGCCCGCAGTTGGACCACGAGAACAGGCCGTCGGCCAGGTTCAGGGTCGCGAAGACCGCCGTGCAGAAACGCTCGGGCAACCAGGTGACCAGGGCCTGCTCCACGCTGTCGGTCAACTGCGACAGGTCGGCTCCGTTACGGCGGGCGCCCCGGGCCCCGGCCATGGCCACCGAGGCGGTCAGCCCCGAGGCCAGATCGTGCCCCATCGCGTCGAGGATGACGACGTGCAGCTCGTCGCGGGTGACCGAATGGTCGAAGGCGTCGCCGCCGAGCTCGTAGGCGGGTTCGAGGACCGCGGTGGAGACCCCGCGGGCCGTGCCGAGGGTGCGCGGCGGCAGGAAGGCCCGCAGCATCTCGGTGCGCAGCCGCACCGAACGGGCACGGGTACGGCGCACGTAGGTGTCGCTGTAGGCGCGTTTGGACGTGATGACCAGGGCCAGGAGCGCGGCGAGCGTCTGGCAGCGACGCAGGGTCGGCTCGTCCAGGGACGGGGTACGGATGTGCAGGACGCCCATGCGGTCGGCCCCGTCCTTGAGCGGCAGCCACAGACTGAGTTCCTCGGCGCCGCCCTCGACCAACCTGAGGGCGTCGTACCGGTAGGCCTCCCCCGCGACGGTGGTCGCGATGTCGAGTATGGGCCCGCCGGTGAGCGGCACCAACAGGTGCTGTTGCAGGTCGACGAGGTGGACGGTGATCTTGCCCAGACCGATCGCCCTGCCGTAGCGGTCCGCGGCCTCCAGGACCTCGATGGGTTCGCAGGCGTGCACGGACCTGACGAGCTCCTCGAAGAGGAGTTCGCTCTCGCTGAGCGGGGTCGCCCCGTCCATACCGTCACCTCCCGGACCCCAGTCTCACACCGGGGAGGCCGGAGGACCGTGTTCCCCTCGGCGTGTCATTCGGAGGAGAGACCCGGGCGACGCGCCCCTTCAGCGCCCGGCCGGGACGAGACCGTCGCGGAACACCGCCGCCGCGTGGCCCGCGCCCCGCCCCGAGGCCCGTGCCACCACCCGGCCGCCGCGCAGCAGCAGGGCCTCCTCCGTCTCGTCGTCGGGTGCGACCACCCCGGCGAAGGCCGCCAGGTCCTGGTCGAGCGTGATGCGCGGGGCCGGGCGGGCGGAGGCCGGGACGGAGCGGGACAGCCGGACCCGGATCTCGGCCAGGGAGAGACGGACCAGGGGGAGGAGTTCGCCCGGTTCGGAGGTGACCGGGACCAACGTGACGGGGGTGCCCTCGGGCACGGCGCTCAAGGCGTCCTCCAACGCCTCCAGCCGGTGCAGCCCCAACACCAGGAGGACGCCCTCGGCCACCTTCGCCCGCCTCCTCGTCAGAAGGTCGGGGACGGTCCACGGCTCCCACGGTTCGTCGACCGGCCGGGCGTCCGGGACGTGGGCCAGGTGCGGCAGCGGACGCTCGTCCTCGAAGTCGAGTTCGGCGAGGTGCTCACATGCGCGGATGACGGTGAACGGGTCGGTGAACCCCGGCGCCGCGACGGCCAGGCGTCCGGCCCCGTGCAGGGTGGTGAGCACGCTCCGCGCCAATCGGACCCGCCGGCCGCCGGGACCCAACCGTTCCAGGGCCGTGCCCAGGAGCACCGATTCCACCGCGACGAGCTGAGCGAACACCTTTCCCAACCGAGGATCCGCGGTGATCTGGGACATGAACTCGGCCCCGGCCCGCTCGTCGGTGCCCCCGATCGGCAGCCGGGTGACCCAGGCTCGGGCGTAGGCGCCGAGCGCCTCGGTCTCGGTTGTGGCCCCGGCCCGCCCGGAGGGGACCTGTTCGGCCGCCTCGGCCAGGGCCGCGAAGTACAGGGCGCGCTTGCCCGGGAAGTTGGAGTAGACGGCCCCTCGGGTCAGGTCGGCCCGTCGTGCGATGCGGTCGATGCCGGCGTCGCGGAACCCGCGCTCGGAGAACTCCTCCCGCGCGGCGGCGAGCACCTTGGCCCGGTTGAGCTCCTGTCGTCGGGCCCTGCTGAGCGGCACCATGTCCTCCTCGCCACGTTCTCGGGCCCATCCTACGCCGCCCGGCCACGGCCCCCGGATGCGCGGGACATCCGCATGACGACGCCATGTGACCAGGGCCGGGCGCTCAGTCCCGCAGGACCCGGTAGGTGATGTGGGAGACCAGATCGGAGCCGCGGGCGGCGACCTGCTCGAGGCGTACACCGCGCACCCCCTCGAACAACCGGGTGCCCTCGCCCATGATCACGGGGGTCACGTGGACGCGGATCTCGTCGATCAGACCGGCGGCGAGGTACTGGTTCACGGTCCGCGCGCCGCCCGCGATGTCGATACGCCCTCCTCCGGCCGCCTCTCGGGCCAGATCGAGCGCCTCGTGGATCCCCCCGGTGACGAACGTGAACGTGGTGTCGGAGAGCGTGAGCGGCTCCCGCTCATGGTGTCCCAGCACGAAGACCGGCGCGTGGTAGGGCGGTTCCGGCCCCCACCAGCCCCGCCAGTCGAGGTCGTACTCGCCCCGGTCGGGCCCGAACATGTTGCGCCCCATGATGTACGCCGCGGCGCCGGTCACCGCCTCCAGCTCCGCCGAGTTCGCCTCGGCCGCGTCGAACATCCAGCGCGTGATCTCGCCGCTCGGACCGTCTCCGAAGGGGGCCTCACGCCGTTGCCGGGGCCCGGCGGCGTACCCGTCGAGGGACATGGCCATATCGGTGGTGACGATGGACATCGAAGACCTCCATGTGTTCTCGGTGACCGATTCGGAGACTAACGAGGGCCGGAGACGTTCTCGACGACCACACGCCGACCGTCGATCTCAGACCAGGGGGTCGATGGCCTCGGCGACGGCGCCCTTGGCGGTGCGTCCGGCGCCGATGATCGTGGCCGAGGCGGCGCCGGTCCAGTCCCCGTATCCGAGCAGGTGCAGCCGGGGTTCGAGGACCGATCGGGTGCCCTCGACCGCCACCCGGCCGTCGGCGTCGAGCACACCGAGCGGGGCCAGGTGGCCCAGGGAGGGGCGGAAGCCGGTGCACCAGAGCACCGCGTCGAACCTCCGCTCGGTGCCGTCGGCCCAGAGGAGGCCGGTGGGCGTGAACCTCTCGAACATCGGCTCGGCCTCGAGAACGCCCCGGTCACGGGCCTCGCGCACGCTCGGCACGGCGACGACGTCGCCCAGGTCCTCGACCCCCTCGCCCCTTCGCCCCTCCTCCGCCGCGCGCTGACGCCGGGTCGCGATGGAGAACAGTTCCCGGCCGTCGACGTCGTCCGGCAGAAGACGCGGCGGCCGGGAGGCGATCCAGGTGGTCTCCGCGACCAGGGAGAGTTCGGCGAGGATCTGCGCCGCGGAGTTGCCGCCGCCGACCACGGCGACGCGGAGTCCGGCGAACCGATCCGGGTTCCGGTAGTCGACGGTGTGCGCCTGTTCCCCTTCGAAGAGCTCACGGCCCGGCAGGGCTGGGACGTGGGGCGCGCTCCAACTCCCGGTCGCGCTGATCACCCGACGGGCCCGCCAGGTCCCCTGCTCCGAGACCACGGCGAGCCGCTCCCCCGAGCGCTCCACACGCCCCACCCGCACCGGGCGTCGGACCGGCAGATCGTAACGCCTCTCGTACTCGGCCAGGTAGCGGGCCACATGACGTGCGGAAGGGTATTCGTGCCCCTCCTCCGGGGGCATCCACCATCCGGGGAGCATGCTGTGCTCGGCCGGGGAGAACAGCCGCAGCGAGTCCCAGTAGTGCGTCCAGGAGCCGCCCGGGGAGGCCCCGGCGTCCAGGACGACGAAGTCGAGGTCCTCACGGCGCGCGACCCGCCTCAGGAAGTAGCCGGCGGCCAGTCCGGCCTGACCGGCGCCGATCACCACGACGTCGACCTCGTGTTCGGGGGTTGCCATCCGGGTCCTTCCTCTCGATGCCCGCGATCGCCACAGCGACGGCCGACGCGGGGTTGTTCCCGAGAGGGCGATCCGAGAGAACCCGACGATCCCGTCTCACGTTCCGGTGCCCGGAGACGACTACAGGGTGAGGAACGAAGAAGGAGGCCGTGGAGGAATGGTCCAGAAGACACGACCTGGGGTGCGGTGAGGATGAGAACTCCGTTCGAGGTGGCCGTGGAGCGGCATGGCACGACCGTGCTACGGGTGTGCCGTGCCGTCCTGGGGCCGGGGCCGGACGCGGAGGACGCCTGGTCCGAGACCTTCCTGGCCGCGCTGCGGGCCTGGCCCGATCTGGACGAGGACACGAACGTGGAGGCCTGGCTGGTGCGCGTCGCCCACCGCAGGGCGGTCGACGTCGTCCGTGCCCGGGAGCGGCGGGCGGTCCCCACCGACGAGCCACCGGAACCTCCCTCGGCCCCGGATCCCGCCGACGGCGACGAGTACGGGTTGTGGGAGGCGGTCGCCGCCCTTCCCGAGCGGCAGCGGCTCGCCGTCGCCTACCACTACCTGGGCGGCCTCCCCCACGCGGAGACGGCCGCGCTGATCGGCGGCGGCGCCGACGCCGTACGTCGCGCGGCGGCGGACGGCGTCAAGAGCCTGAGACGGACCTACCGCGCGGCGGAACGAACGAAGGGGGCATCCCGATGACCGGCATGACGAACGACGACGGGCCTCGGACGACCGGTACCGGAGCGGACACGCGGACCCTGTTCCCGGTGGCCGACGGCGATCTGGCCCGGCTGCGGGCCCGCCTGTCCGGGGCGGCCGAGGACCTCGGTCTGCTCGAGGTCGCCTACCGCACCCTCGACACCCCCGTCGGGCCGCTGCTGCTCGCGGCGACCGAGAGGGGCCTGGTACGGGTCGCGTTCGAGAGCGAGGGGTTCGACGCGGCCCTGGAGACCCTGGCGGAGCGGGTCGGCCCACGGGTGCTGGAGGCGCCACGCCGGTTGGACACGGTGGCGAGGGAACTGGAGGAGTACTTCGCGGGCGGACGGCACGTGTTCGACGTGCCGTTGGACTTCGCGCTGTCGTCCGGTTTCCGCCGGGAGGTGCAACGCCGGCTGCCGCACATCGACTATGGCCGCACCCGCTCCTACAAGCAGGTCGCCGAGCTCGTCGGCAACCCGAGGGCGGTCCGCGCCGTGGGCACCGCCTGCGCGACGAACCCGCTGCCCGTCGTGGTGCCCTGCCATCGGGTCCTGCGCACCGACGGGGGTCTGGGGGGCTACATCGGCGGCCTGGACGCGAAGCGGACCCTTCTGGACCTGGAGGCGGCGGCCTGACCGGGAACGACCGAGGCCCGGGCCACCGTGGTGGTGACCCGGGCCTCGTGCGTTCGGTGGGCGCGAAGGGACTCGAACCCCTGGCCTATTGCTTGTAAGGCAATTGCTCTGACCAACTGAGCTACGCGCCCGATGCGTCGCGAGTGATCATACCCCTTCGCGGCGCCCGTTGTGCCCGGTTCCCTCCCGCCCGGCCGAGTGGACGGAGCCCGGGTAGGATCCCGCCATGCGCACCGACCCCCCGTCGCGTCCCTCCCCCGCCCATGCCCGCTCGGAGGCGGCCCTATGATCCCGGCGCTCTGGGCCGGAGCCGCCGGCTGTCTCCTCTTCGTGGTGGTCTTCCTCGTGGACGGGCTCACCCGTCCGGGCTACGAGCCCCTCCGGCACCCGGTCAGCGCCCTGGCGCTGGGGCCGCGCGGGTGGATCCAGACGGTCGACTTCCTGGTCTGTGGTCTGCTCGTGGCGGTGTCCTCGGTGGCGGTGCCCTGGGCCGTGAGCTCCGACTCCTGGGCGGTCTGGCCGCTCTCCGCGGCGATCGGCCTGTTCGGGGTCGGGCTGCTGCTGTCCGGGGTGTTCCGGATGGATCCGATGTGGGGCTACCCGCCGGGTGCCCCCGAGGGGACCCCGGAGGAGACCGGGCGCGCGCATCGTATCCACGACAATCTGGGCGCCGTGGTCTTCTTCTCACTGCCGGCGGCGGCGCTCATCGCGGCGTTCGCCCTCCAGGATCCGGTCTGGCGTTGGGGTTCGGGCATCACCGGAGTGGTCGTGGGCGCGGGCACCCTCGTCTTCGCGAACGCCTGGGAGAAGGAGGCGCCGAACGCGGGGCTGATCCAGCGGGTCACCCTGATCGTCGGTCTGGGATGGCTCGGTCTCCTCCTCGGCGCGGGTGCCCTGGGCGCGCTCTGACCGCGCGAGGATCCGGGGCGACTTTTCGCGTTCACCGGTCTTGACGTACCCCTGACGGCACGGCAGCCTCGAACGCACAGCCGTTCTCGGGTACACGACGGCGGCCGCGCCGTCACCCGGACGCTCCCCCACGTCCCCCCGTTCCCCTCCCGAGCCCCTTCGCCCCCGTCCATGGTGTGAGCGCAGTCCCGTGGTGCCGCGGCCGGGTCCGTCCGTACCCGTCCGCCCCCGCCCGAACGGCGGGGGCGTCACATCTCGCGGAGGGGCGCCACGTCCACTCCGCGCCGAGCGGGAAGGACCCGGATGGGACTGCCTGTGACATCGACCGGGACCCGGCGTGCGCGCCGGACCGGGCTCGTCTTCGGAGCGGCCGCGGCCCTGCTGCTGCCGACCGCCGTGCCCGTGGCCGCCGAGCCCACGCTCGACCTCGACGAGACGTCGGTGGTGGAGATCCTGTTGGAGGACCGCGACGAGCTGGAGCGACTCGTCGAACTGGGCGGCGACATCGCCCAGTTGGATCCGGTGGACGGGGGCGGCTTCGTCGCCCGGACCGTCGTCGGCCCCTACGACCAGGACGTCTACTCCGACTTCACCTTCGGAGACGTGGTCCACACCGAGTCCGACGCCGAGGAGCGTCTCGCCGAACGCGAGGCGACCATCGAGCGGCTGCGGTCGGAGGGCGACTCCGACGGCGAGGTGGGGATCAGGTCCACCGGCGAGGACCTGGAGATCCTGAGGGCCGACTACTTCGAGGGGCGCGCCGGCGACTTCCTGTCGGTGGAGGTCCGTTCCGCCCTCGGCCAGGACGAGGACTTCCGGCTGACCGTGGAGCGGGACGCCGGTCCGGGCACCGAACCCGGGGACGGCGGCTCCCAGACCCTGGCCCCCTTCGTCGACGTCGGCGTGTACCTGTACCACCGCGGCCAGGCCGAGGTGGAGGAACGCCCGGAGCGGATCCGGGTCACCGACCCCTCGGGGGCCACCGCCGAGGCCGAGGTCACCGATTGGCTCCCGGACCCTGAGACCCCCGGGGACCCGCTGCCCTACACCGACTTCGTCAACGCGTACATGACCCCGGACGAGCTCTACGACCGGATCCACCGGATCGCCGACGAGTACCCCGACATCGCCGAGGTCGTCGAGCTCCCCCATCTGACCGACGGCTACCGGCGGCACGCCCAGGCGATCCTCGGTGTGCGGCCCGACGGGCGGGGCGCCGAGCGCGGTGTGATCGTGGAGTCTCTCGCCTACGGGCACGAGGGCGGCAACGACATCGTCGTCGACCTGATCGACCATGGTGAGCCCGACGCGGCCCTGTCGGTGGACGTGGAGGGCGACGAGATCCTCGTCCGGCCGGCCACGGACGGGACCGGCGCGATCACCACCACGGCGGCCGAGGTCGTGGCGGCGGTCAACGCCGAGGCCGGCGATCTGGTCCGTGCCTTCACCTTCCGGGGCGACGCCGGTGAGGGGGTCGTGGAGGCCGAGCGGGTCCGGGCCGACGACCGTCTCGGCGCGCCCGAGGAGGTCTCCCGCGAACCGGCCACGGTGTACGGACTGCGTATCGGCGCCACCCGGGACGGCTCCAAGACCGGGGTCCTGGGCTACTCCCAGGAACACGCCCGCGAGTGGCAGACCCCGCTGGTGACCCTGGAGACCGCCGAACGCCTGGTGCGCAACTACGGCGTCCACGAGACCACCACCGAGCTGGTGGACGAGCTGGACATCTTCCTGCTGCCCTCGGTCAACCCCGACGGCGCGAAGCACTCGTTCTACGACTCCCCGATGCAGCGCAAGAACATGGTCAACCACTGCCCGACCGACGGCCCCCGCGACCAGTGGGCCGTCCAGGGCGGCGGCCAGTGGGGTGTGGACATCAACCGCAACTACGGCACCTACACCCTGTGGGACGGCTACGCCGGGGCGTCCTTCGACTGCACCGGCGGCACCTTCGCCGGCCCCGAGGAGGAGGGGCCGCTGTCGCAGCCGGAGAGCCGGAACCTGGACTGGCTGGTCGACACCCACGACAACATCGCGTTCTCGATGAACATCCACTCCTCGGGCGACTACTTCATGTGGTCCCCGGGCGCCTACATCGCCGATGGACGCGTTTCCACGCCCCGGCCCTCGGCCATGGAGGAGACCTACTTCTGGGAGGCCTCGGAGAGCATCCTGGGCGCGATCAAGGGGCACCGGGGCACGGTGGTGACCCCGGCGCGCACCGGACCGATCATCGACGTGATGTACTCGGCGGCCGGCAACTCCGGCGACCACCTCTGGTACGAGCACGACGTCTTCGCCTGGAACTTCGAGCTGGGCCAGGCCGGCTTCCAGCCTCCGTGGGAGGAGGCCCACGCCCAGGGCATGGAGTACGCCGACGGACTGTACGGGATGTTGGAGGTCGCGCTGGAGCACCAGAACGACCGCTATCGGCCGCGTTCGGAGGTCACGCCGCGTCCGGGCGGGTACGACGGTCCGGTGGAGATCTCCTTCGGGACCAACGAGACCGCCGAGATCTACTACACGCTCGACGGTGGCCGCCCGACCTTCGATTCGCCCCGGCTGGAGCTGACGGGCGTGCGCGGAGGGCCGGAGAGCCTGACCATCGAGGAGACCACCACCGTCCACTGGTTCGCGGTGGACGTCGCGGGCAACGTCGAGGGCGGCTACGACCCCGACGGTAACGCCAGGAACCACCGCAGGGGCACCTGGACGATCGAGTAGGGCCTCCGGGGCGACGGCCCCGCGGGGAGGGCGGAGGATCCTTCTCGTGGGGCCGTCCGCCGTGCGGGGCTCACCCCGCCAGGGCGCGGATCCGTTCCAGGTACTCGTCCACGTTCCGGGGCTCCGAGATGGGGGTCAGGGTCGACCAGCGCACGTTCCCCTCGGCGTCGATGAGGAAGGTGCCTCGACGGGCCACGCCTCGTTCGGCGTCGAAGACCCCGTAGAGCCGGGCCACCTCACCGTGCGGCCAGAAGTCCGATAGCAGGGCGAAGGGGAAGTCCTCACGATCCGACCAGGTGCGCAGGGCGAAGGTGGAGTCCACCGACACCGCCAGGATCGTGGCCCCGAGTTCGACGAACTCGGAGTGACGCTCGCGCAGTTCGGAGAGTTCTCCGGAACAGATTCCGGAGAAGGCCAACGGATAGAAGACCACCAGGGTCGGGCCCTCGTTCGACGCCGACAGGGTGGTGTCCCGGCCGTACTGATCCTGAAGCGTGAAATCGGGCGCGGCCGCGCCCGTGCTGATGACGGTCATGTCCGTTTCGTTCTGGTCGGAGCAGGCCGGATTCGGCGCCCGCCGCTCGGCGGGCGCCCCGTACGCGCCGCGCGCCCATGGGGGCGCGCGACGCCGCTCTCACCCGATGCGGGCGAGGTCCGTCACCGCTTGGGGACGACCAGTCGGGTACCCGACCAGTCCGCTCCGATGCTGACGGCACTGGTCTGCGACAGCCCCGAGGTGGTGGCCGCCTCGGCGACGTCGTTGGGGGACACGTGCAGCTCACGCCCGGCCTTCGGGGTCAGGACCAGGATGGTCCCCCCGTCGGCGATGGTGGTCACCGTGTCCATCAGCGCGTCGGTGAGGTCGTCTTCCTCATCGGACCGCCACCACAGCAGCGCGGCGTCGACATCGCCGTCATAGTCCTCGTCGACCAGCGCCTCGCCCGTGAGTTCGGCGATGGATGCGCGCAGTCCCTCGTCGACGTCGTCGTCGAAGCCGAATTCCTGCACCACCTGACCCGGCTTGAATCCGAGTCGGTCAGCCAAGCCGCGTTCGCTCTGTGCCTGGCCCGCGGTCGCGCTCACGAAAGTTCTCCTCCACAGATGGGTTTTCTCAATTTTGCCTGCACGAAGCAGTTGTCACAACGATGTCGGGCTCTTCACCGCCCGTCGCGTGGGTCCGTAACCATCGCTGATGGCCTAGTTCACACGCTAGTGCCTTTCCCCGTCAACGCGTGTACGAACTCCGTGGGCACGGGATGGGGTGCGCCTCGAAGGCGCTACCCGGACCTGAGATAGGACAGCCGGACCCTGCGGTCCGGATTGTCCACGTTCAGGTCGACGATGGCGATGGACTGCCAGGTCCCCAGTTCGAGCCGCCCGGAGATGACCGGGACCGTCGTCTGGGGCGCGACGTAGGCGGGCATGACGTGTGAGCGTCCATGCCCCTGGGATCCGTGCTTGTGGCGCCATCGGTCGTCGGCGGGCAGTAGGTCGTCGAGGGAGGCCAGGAGGTCGTCGTCCGACCCCGCCCCCAGTTCGATGATCGCCACGCCCGCCGTCGCGTGCGGGACGAAGACGTTGAGCAGTCCGTCGCCTCCGCTCTCGGCCACGAAGTCGCCGCATGCCCCGGTGATATCGGTGATGCTCTCCGATCCACCGGTGTGCAGCTCAAGGATCTGTGTCCGCATAGCGCCACCTTCGCGCAGCCGGGCCCCCGGTGCAACCATCCCGGGGGAAACCCGTGGATGACGGACGCTCCCGATGGGGGCCATACTCATCGACAACATGTGAGAAATCAGGCGAAACGAAGGGGAGAGGATGACCGCCTCGTTACGTCTGGGCCCCTTGCTCCGACACGTGGGGACCAGCACGGCGACGGTGTGGGTGGAGACGGACGCCCCTTGTGACGTAGGGATTCGCGTGTCCGGCTGCGGGGTCCGGACCTCCCGCACCCTCACGGTCCACGGCCACCACTACGCCGTCTGCGAAATCGAGGATCTTCGGCCGGGCGCGACCCTGCCCTACGAGGTCCTCCTCGATGGGATCCGGGTCTGGCCCGAGGCCGATTCCGACGACGACCTCCCGCCCGCCGTCCTGCGCACCCTGGACGAGAAGGCGCCCACCCGGCTGCTGTACGGCTCCTGCCGCACCCCCACGGAGGAGGGCTCCGCCGAGGAGGCGGAGCGCCACGGCCCCGATCTGCTCCGGGCCACCGCCCGACGGCTCGCCCGTGAGGAGGTCGAGGGCAACCTGGTACTGCTGCTCATCGGCGACCAGGTCTACGCCGACGAGCTCCGAGAGCCCATGCGCGCCTTCCTGCGGCGTGTACGCGAGCGGGACCGGGACGGCGCGCCCGAGGACGAGGTGGTGCACTACGACGAGTACGCCGAGCTGTACCGCCAGGCCTGGTCCGACCCCCTGGTCCGCCGACTGCTCGCGACGGTCCCCACCCTGATGGTCTTCGACGACCACGACGTCCGCGACGACTGGAACACCTCGGCCGCCTGGCGCCGGTCCATGGACGCCCTCCCCTGGTGGCGGACGAGGGCGACCTCCGGTCTGGGCGCCTATTGGATCTACCAGCACGTGGGGAATCTCTCCCCCGCGGCCCGTGCCGAGGACCCCCTGTGGGCGGCCCTGTGCGAGCACCGTGACCGGGGTACCGACGCCGCCGACACCCTCGACTCCTTCGCTTCGAGGGCCCACGACGACCCCTCCTCCTACCGTTGGAGCCACCGGTACGACGTGGGCGGTGTGCGCGTCCTGATGCTCGACACGCGTTGCGGACGGGCTCTGGGCGAGGGGGACCCCTCCGACGGCTCACGCTCCATCCTGGGAGCCGAGGGGCACGACTGGCTGGACGAGCACCTCACCGGCGGCCCCGAACACGTGGTCGTCGCCTCCACCGTCCCCGTGCTGCTGCCGCCGGCCGTGCAGCATCTGGAGGCCTGGAACGAGGCCGTGTGCGCGGGAGCCTGGGGTCGGGCGGCCCGCGGCCCCGGGGAACGGCTGCGGCAGGCCCTGGACCTGGAGCACTGGGGCGCCTTCCAGTACTCCCTCCACCGTCTCTCCGACGCGATCTCCGAGGTCGCCCGGGGCGAGCGCGGGCCGGCGCCCGCCACCGTCCTGATCCTGAGCGGGGACGTGCACTTCTCCTACGCCGCGCGGGTCCGGCTCCGAACGGCGGGTGAGGACGGTTCCCGGGTGACCCAGTTGGTCTCCTCCGCGTTGTGCAACCGGCTCTCCCCCGTCATGCGAAGGGTGGCCGCGCTGTCGGCGAGCGCGCCGTTCCACCTGGCGGGCGCGATCATGTCCCGGGCCGCGGGGGTACGCCGTCCTTCTCTGACCTGGCGGCTGACCGATCGTCCCTACTTCGACAACACCATCGGGGAGGTGGACTTCGACGGTCGCGGGGCCCGCGCCCGCTGGTACCACTGCCCCGGGGGAGAGAACGGCGCCCCGCCCCGGGTCCGGTCGGTCCTGGAGTTGTGAGACGGGCCCCGAACACGCGAACGGCGGCGCCCCGGATCGGGGCGCCGCCGCGATGACCGTCGGACGGGGTCGAAGTCCGAGGCCGGTCCGCCTCAGGGCTTGTGCGAGGGCGGACGACGGTTGGCCTGGCCGCGACGCCGGTCGCGCACCCTCAGGCTCAGGGCACCGCCCTGTTCCAGGAGCCGGCTCGCCGCGCGGTGCACCGTGGAGCCCGCCCCGAAGGTCCGGGAGGAGGTGTCCTCACCCTCTGATCCCTTTCCCTCCTCACCGAGGTGCTCGGGCTGCGGGATCAGCGCCGTGGGCTCGTTGTCGGCGTCGGCGTTCTCCTCCGGCAGTGCGTGCAGTCTGCGGGTACGTCGGAGTCCGCCGTTCTCCGCCTCGGCCTCTTCGGCGGAGGGGACGACCGGCTCGGTCGGGGCGGCGCGTTCGGAGTCGACGGCCTCCTTCCAGGCCCGGTCCCGCTCGATGTCCTGTTCCTTCTCCTGGGCCAGGCGACGGGCCCGCTCGACACGCCAGGAGCGGTAGGAGCGCGCCAGCGGCGTGGCGATCGGCCAGGTGACCTTGGCCGGGCGGGACAGGGCGTGCCAGAGGTAGGCGGTGGTGCCCCGGGACTCCATGGCCCGGCGGGCCCGGGTGATGGTGAAGAAGGTGGGCAGGGCCAGCAGCAGTTGCGGCCAGGCCAGGGCCAGCGCGACGAACAGCGGGTACATCCCGCCGCCGGAGAGCGCGGCGAGCGCTCCGACCACCATCGGCACCAGGGCCAGTGCGACCCTGAACTGGACGAACTGTCGGTACCGGTGCAACGACCTGCGGGCCGAGACCGGCGGGGCCAGCCCCTCCGGCAGCGGTGTGGGGGGAACGACCATGGCCATGACCAGGGTCCCCACGCCCACGCTTCCGGCGAGCAGTATCGTCCATCCGGGGGCGGAGAGGTCACCGCCCACCAGGAAGTAGACCAGCCCGACCACCGGGAGCGGCGCCGGGATCCAGAACAGGACCCTTCTGCGGAGCTCCCCCTCCTGAGTGGGCTGAAGAACGTAATCGATCACCGGGCGCAGTACCCGGAACCTCTTCCTCGGTCGCTCGACCACAGCGTTGGACCCCCCAAGAACGTCGTGACGAAGCGGGGAGGGGAGCGGCGCCCGAGTATCCTCGTCGTCTCCGCGGCTCCTCCTGCGACCCGCCTGTATCAAAGCTATCCCTTTTCGCGTAGTCCCCGGGCGCACACGGGCAGTCACAGACATACCCGACGCCGGCGAAACTTCCTCAAGGGCGCTGTTCTGACAGACAACGATCAGGTTACGACGGATCTTTTCGGTTGTCGCGCTTTTGGCTGATATCGGTCATTCGAGTCATTCATTGCGGGTTTCGGACAACCTCCCGAGCGCCACCGCGACGCGGAGCACGAAGGACCCCCGACCGTCCGAGGGCGGGTGCCCCGTGAGCTCGGCGATGCGACTGAGGCGATAGCGCACCGTGTTGGGGTGGACGAAGAGCATCCGCGCGGTGGCCTCCAGCGAGGAGGCGTGCTCCAGGTACACCGAGAGCGTGTCCAACAGTGGAGAGCCGGCCCCCCGCAACGGCAGATAGACCTCCTCCACCAACTGGCGCCGCGCCTCGACGTCCCCCTCCAGAGCGCGTTCGGGCAACAGGTCGTCGGCCAGGACCGGCCTGGGCGCGTCCGGCCAGGCCACCGCTGAGCGCAACCCGTTGACGGCCGCGCTGACCGAGGCGCCCGCCGAACGCAGGTCGGCCACGGCCGGCCCGACCACCACCGCCCCTGGCCCGAAGAGCCCCGCCAGCGGCTCGGCGGCGGCCGCGGGCAGGTCCTCGGCCGGATAGCGGTCCCCCACCCCCACCACCATGACCACACGGCGTCCCTGGAGTCCGGCGAGCACGTCGTGCCCCAGGCGTCGGGCGGCGGCGCGCAGGTCGTCCAGGACCTTGTTCCCGTCCTCGTCGCCGATGTCGCCGGCCATCGCGATCACGGGCGTGTGCGACCACCCCAGGGCCGACCCCCAGGTCTGGAGACCGTCCTCACGGTCCCCGTGCAGGAGCGCGTCGACGATCAACGCCTCCAGCCGGGCGTCCCAGGCGCCCCGGGCCTCGGCCGCGCGGGCGTAGACCTTCGCGGAGCTGAACGCCACCTCCCGGGTGTAGCGCAGCATGGCCTCACGGAGCTGTTGCGCGCCCCCCGGGGCGGCCAGATCGTCGACCTGGCCCTCCACGACCTCGATGACCACCCTGATCATGTCGACGGTCTGTTGAAGGGAGACCGAACGGGTGAGTTCACGGGGGGCGGTGCCGAACACCTCCACGGTGATCGCGGGACGCCCCCGGCTCGGGTCGCGGAACCAGTCCACGAAGGCCGCCACACCGGACTGGGCCACCAACCCGATCCAGGACCGGTCCTGGGCCGACATCCGTCGGAACCAGGAGAGCCGTTCCTCCATACGGGCGACAGCGGCGGTGCCCAGGGTCCCCATGGAGCGTTCCAGACGGCGTACGGTCTCCGCGCGGATCTCGTCCTCGGGAACTCCCCCGACCGGCTCGTCCGCCCCGTCCTCGGGCCCACGGGCCTCGGGCTGTTCGGATTCGGTGTTCACCGTCCTAGGTTCGCATCCCTCGAGGTCCCGCCTCCTCCCCCTCAGTACGTGTCGACCGTCACCCGCGTCGGGCGCGAGGACTCCATCGGGACCCGCGCGGGGGGCGTAACGTCGAGAAGTGACCTCTTCCACCGGTTTCGAGGGAACGAACCGGCTCATGACCATGTTTTGTGGATCCTCTACAAACGGGGTCGTGCGAACTTCGTGTCCCTCCCCATCCAACTGGTGATCTCCTACAGGGCAAGGTTGATGTCGTGCTTGTAATCGTTGCTCCCGGCCAAGGCGCCCAGGTGCCCGGCTTCCTCTCCCCGTGGCTCGAACTTCCCGGCATGACCGAGACGTTCGCCTCCTGGTCGGAGGTGACCGGTCTGGACCTGGTGCGCTACGGCACCACCGCGGACGCGGACGAGATCCGCGACACCGCCGTCGCCCAGCCCCTGTTGGTCGGCGCCGGCCTCGCCGCGGCCTCCGCCCTGCTCGGATCCCTGCCCGCCGCCCCCCACCAGGTGGACGCCACCGCCGGCCACAGTGTGGGCGAGTTCACCGCCGCGGCCCTCGCCGGTGTCCTCTCCCCCGAGGAGGCGCTGTCCCTGGTCGCCGAGCGCGGTCGAGGCATGGCCGACGCCGCCGCCCGTACCGAGACCGGTATGACCGCGATCCTGGGCGGCGACCGCGAGGAGGTCCTGGCCGCCATCGAGGCCGCCGGGCTGACCCCCGCCAACGACAACGGTTCCGGCCAGATCGTGGCGGCCGGCACCGCCGAGCGACTGGCCGCGTTCGCCGAGAACCCGCCCGCCAGGGCCCGCCTGCGCCCCCTGGCCGTCGCCGGCGCCTTCCACACCGAGCACATGGCCCCGGCCGTGGAGCGGGTGCGAAGCGCCGCCGAGGCGACGACGCCCTCCGACCCCACCGTCCGGCTGCTCTCCAACGCCGACGGCGCCGTGGTCGACAGCGGGGCCGAGTACCTGGACCGGCTGGTCTCCCAGATCTCCTCTCCGGTGCGTTGGGACGCGTGCACGCGGACGCTGTCCGACCTCGGGGTGACCGCGCTCATCGAGCTCACCCCCGCCGGCACGCTCACCGGTCTGGCCAAGCGCGCGCTGCGCGGCATCGAGCTCCTCGCGGTGAAGACGCCCGACGACCTCGAGCGCGCCGGCGCCCTCATCAAGGAGCACGCGGGCGCCCCCGCCGCGGGCACCACCCAGGAAGGCTGACCATGTTCCACGTCCCGAGCACCCCGGGCGGCGCCTCGATCCGCGCCTTCGGCGAGTACCAGCCCTCCAACGTGGTGACCAACGCCGACCTGGAGAAGCGCGTCGAGACCAGCGACGAGTGGATCCAGAGCCGCGTGGGTATCAGGGAACGCCGGATCGCCGGCCCCGACGACACCGTGGCGAGCATGGCGATCGCCGCCGGCGGCAAGGCCCTGGCCACCGGCGGGATGTCCCCCGAGGACATCGACCTGGTGATCGTCGCCACCTGCACCGTCCAGGACCAGATCCCCAACACCGCGGCCACCGTCGCCGCCGCGCTGGGCATCTCCGCCCCGGGCGCCTTCGACGTCAACGCCGCCTGCGCGGGCTTCTGCTACGCGCTGGGGCTGGCCTCCGACGCCGTTCGGGCGGGCAGCGCCCGCAACGTCCTGGTCATCGGTTCCGAGAAGCTCAGCGACTGGGTGGACTGGGACGACCGCTCCACCTGTGTGATCTTCGCCGACGGCGCCGGCGCCGCGGTGGTCTCGGCCTCCGAGGAGCACGGGATCGGACCGGTGGTGTGGGGTTCGTCCGGTGAACGCGCCGACAAGATCTTCCTGCGCGAGGGCAAGTACCTCTACCAGGAGGGGCAGGCCGTCTTCCGGTGGACCACCACCGAGTTGTACAAGGTCGCCCTGGAGGCCCTGGAGCGGGCGGGCGTGGAGCCCTCCGAGCTCACCGCCTTCGTCCCCCATCAGGCCAACCTGCGGATCGTCGAGTCCATCGCCCGCAAGCTGGGCGCGCCCCGAGCACTCGTGGCCCGCGATATCGTCACCGCTGGCAACACCTCCTCCGCGTCGATCCCTCTCGCGCTCTCGCGCATGGTCGAGCGTGGAGAGCTGCCGTCGGGGAGCATCGTGCTCACCCTCGGCTTCGGCGCGGGCCTGGTCTACGCCGCTCAGGTGATTCGCGTCCCCTGACCCGAGGAAACGGGGTCCCCGTGGCGCACGGGCCCGTTCCCGACATCGAACTCGTCAAGCAAGGAGAACAAGACATGGCCACCGAATACAGCGAGCAGGACATCCTCAAGGGCCTCGGCGAGATCATCGAGGAGATCGTCGGCACCGAGGCCGACAAGGTCACCCCGGAGAAGAACTTCGTCGACGACCTGGACATCGACTCGCTGTCCATGGTGGAGATCGCCGTCGCCGCCCAGGACAAGTTCGACGTCGAGATCCCCGACGACCAGCTCAAGGACCTCAAGACGGTCCAGGACGTCGTCACCTTCATCCAGAAGTAGCCTGTCCGGGCCGCCGCCGACCCCCTACCGGGTCACGGCGGCCCCACAGCCCCGACCCGGGGCGACCTCATCCGCCACGACTCCCGGCCCCGCCCGGGAACGACCCACGAGAAGGGCGATCGGATCATGCCAAAGACCGATGTCGTCGTCACCGGCCTCGGCGCCACCACCCCCCTCGGGGGTGACGTCTCGACCACATGGTCCGCGCTCCTCGACGGCCGGTCCGGTATCAGCTCGCTGCCGGAGGAGTGGCACGAGAAGCTTCCGGTGCACTTCGCCGGGCAGATCGCGCAGGAGCCCTCCGAGAAGCTTCCGCGCCCCCGGCTGCGTCGACTCGACCGCACCCAGCAGTTCGCCCTCATCGCCGCCCAGGAGGCCTGGGACGACGCGGGCGCCCCCGAGGTGGACCCTCTGCGTCTGGGTGTGGTGGTCTCCAGCGGTATCGGTGGGATCCTCACCATCCTGGAGCAGTACGACACCTTCCGTGAGAAGGGCTGGAAGCGGGTCTCCCCGTTCACCGTGCCCATGCTCATGCCCAACAGCCCCTCGGCCGCCGTGGCCCTGGAGTTCACCGCGCGCGCCGGCGCCCACGCCCCGGTCAGCGCCTGTGCCTCCAGCGCCGAGGCCATCGGCAACGCCGTGGACATGATCCGCGCCGGGCGGGCCGACATCGTCATCGCGGGCGGCACCGAGGCGGCGATCCACCCGCTGAACATCGCCTCCTTCGCCTCCATGCGGGCGCTGTCCACGCGCAACGACGACCCGCAGACCGCGTCCCGCCCCTGGGACAAGGACCGCGACGGCTTCGTCATGGGCGAGGGCGCCGGCATCCTGGTCCTGGAGTCGGCCGAGCACGCCGCCAAGCGCGGTGCCCGCGTCTACGCGCACGCCGCCGGTGTCGGGTACACCGACGACGCGTTCGACATCGTCCAGCCCGACCCCGAGGGCGCCGGCCAGGCCCGGGCCATCACCCAGGCGCTCGCCGACGCCGACCTCAAGGCCGAGGACATCGTGCACGTCAACGCGCACGCCACGTCCACCCCGGCCGGCGACGTCGGTGAGACCCGCGCGATCCGCGCGGCCCTGGGCGACTCCGTGGCGGACCGGGTCTCGGTGACCTCCACCAAGTCCATGACCGGCCACCTGCTGGGCGGCGCGGGCGCGGTGGAGTCGATCGCCACGATCCTGGCCCTGCACGACGGTCTGATCCCGCCGACGATCAACATCTCCGAGCTCGACCCCGAGGTGGTCGTGGACATCGTCCGCGACAAGCCCCGGGAGATGCCCGGCGGCGACGTGGCCGCCGTCAACGAGTCCTTCGGGTTCGGTGGACACAACATCGCCCTGGCCTTCCGCCGCGCCTGACCCCGCGCGCGATCCACGGCGACCCGATGGGCGTCACCCTCACCGGTGGCGCCCATCGTCGTATCCCACCGGTCCTCCCCTCGGGCGGTGAACGGGTGTGGCCCCGCGGGCCAAGAACCGTTGAACAGCCGCGAACAGGGCTTCAGGTCGGTGCCGTCCTCGGGCCACGATGGTGGTGTGTCCACCCTGCGCAACCAGCACACACGCCCGGGGCCCGACGCCGTGGAACGCGGATCGGGGTCCGGCCGCGGCCCTTCCTTCCGCCCCATCGTGGATCTGGACTCCGGCGCCGTCGTGGCGGTGGAGATCGTGGTCCCCGTACCGCGAGGGTTGGAACGGGCCGACGGGAGCGGGCGCGTGGCCTCGCTCTCGGCCGAATGGCTCTCCTCCCTGGTCAGGTCCGGTGTCGGGGCCGAGAGTCCCCTCCCGCTGATCCTGCCGTTGCCCTCGGCGGCCCTCGCCGACCGGGCCGATCTGCCCTCCCTGGCCGAGAGCGCGTTGCGCCGGGCCGGTCGTCGTCCGCGCGACGTCACCCTGATGCTCACACCCGACCTGGTCGATCTGCCCCGTGGACGGATCCTGGCCGGGGTCGTCGGGCTGCGCGCCCGGGGGTTCCGGTGCGGTTTCGGCACCGCGATGGCCCGGCCGGATCTGGTGGTGGAGGCCGCTCCCTTCCTGATCCGGTTGGACCCGCGACTCGTGTCGGGGATCGACGGCGATCAGCGCAACGGCGGGATCGTGGAGGGGCTGACCCGGATCGGCCGCAGCGGCGGAGTGTACGCCTTGGCCGCCGAGGTGTCCCGAAGCGAGGAGGTCGTGCGTCTGCGCGCGTGCGGGGTCCGCTTGGGGAGCGGCGACTTCTTCGCCGATCCGGGTTGGCGCCCCGGAGAGAAGGTGACGCCGGTGCCCGAGCCGACGGCCGCCGCCCTGGACGACTCCGACGCCGGGCCCCGGGTCACCGAGTTCATGGTCCCCCCGGTCGACTTCGACGCCGAGTCCACCGGTGGGCAGGTGTTGGAGGCCTTCACCGGCGACACCGCGCTCAACAGCGTGGTGCTGATCGACCACCAGGACAAACCGATCGGGGTGATCGACCGGACGCGGTTCCTGCTGTCGGTGACCGGACGGTACGGCCACGCGCTGCACGCCAAGCGCCCGGCCCTGCGCCTGGCCGAGTCCCCTCGGACCGTTCCCGCCTGGACCTCGGCGATCGCCGCCCTCCGGGTGGCGGGCCAGGACCGTGAGCGTGTCTACGACGACCTGATCGTAACCAACCCCTACGGCCAGTGCCTGGGGGTCGTGCACGTCAGCGACCTCATCCAGTCCCTGTCCCGACGTTGAACGACCGCTCCGGCCCACGACCGCGCGCGGGTCCCGTGCCCGGTGGGGCGCGGGACCCGTCGGTCGGCCGTGGTGAGGCGTTCAGCGCAGGGGTTCGGGCCCCTTGACCCCCGAGGGGCTGATCGTGGGCCGCGCGTCCTCGACGGAGCGATCGTCCTGTCGGGGAAGGGCCTCGGCCCGCTCCAGCTCCCGGCGCAGTCGCTCGCGGGTCTCCTCGTCGTAGAGGTAGTCCAGCTCGGGGCGGCGGGGAAGCAGACCGTCGCCGGAGGAGCGGCCCATGGCGCGACGACGCAGCCACGGCACCAGGTACTGGCGTGCCCAGCGGCGGTTCTCCCGACGGCGCAGGATGCGCGGAAGCTGGCGGGGCGGCGTGGCCCAGGGGTCGGTCCAGGACTCGCGCGGTCCCATCGGGTGTCCGAGCAGGTCGGCGACCCGGGCGGCGACGATCTGATGGCCGGCGCCGTTGGGGTGCAGGCGGTCGTCGCCCCAGGCACGAGGGTCGTTGAGGGCGTTGAGGGCCCACAGGTCGACGATCTCGGTGCCGGTGCGTTCGGCGACCGCGCGCATGTGCATGCTGAAGACCGCGATACGCCCCCGGTACAGGCGCAGGACGGGGATCCAACCGGTGTCGTGTCCGGCCAGGATCACGACACGGATCCCCGCGTCGCGCAGACGGCGTACGCCCTGCTCGAACTGTTCGGCCAATTCGTCCAGGTCGTTGCCGGGCCGCAGGACGTCGTTGCCCCCGGCCAGCACGGTGACCAGGTCGGGCTTCCACTCCAGGGTCTGTTCGAGCTGTTCGCCGAAGATGTGGCGCATCCGCCGGCCGCGCACGCCCAGGTTCGCGTAACGGAAGTCCGGGGTCAGGGTGCCGAGGTGCTCGGCGAGACGGTCCGCGAAACCCCGGTACTCGCCGCCCGGTCCGCTGTCGTCCTCCATCCCCTCGGTGAGGCTGTCGCCGATGGCGACGTAGGACCGAATGACCTGCGGTCTGTCCACGGCACCGGCAGCGGGGGGATTCATCTCAAGGTCTGTCACGTCAACCAATCATCCGGATCGACCGCCCCACGCCTGTCGAGCACCGGGGCGAGGGAGCGGAAGTCGTGGCGGGTCGCGGTCTGCCGCTGCCCCGTGCGTGTCCGAGCGCCGTCGGTCCGGGACCGGCCGTGGACACCGGAACCGAACGGCGCTCGGGCGAGGAAAGTGCCCATCCAGCATACCCTCGCTCGACATCGGCGAGCCGGATTCGTGCGTGTCGGAGACCACTGGACCGCCCTGTTCGCCCTGGTTCTCGGCACGCGCCCGTACTCGTTCCGGGCGTCGTGTCGGAGAAGCGGGGTCTCTCTGTACGGGCAACGGACGAAGGACACGTGAAGAGCCTCAGGACGCCTATGGGGTAGCTCACATACCTTTTCGACATTTCGTTGAGCTCTTATCGTGGATCCCCTCCGTCACGGAGACCGCACACCGTGGTCACGATCCATCTTCCGTCGACCGGGTCCCCCGGGACTACCCATGTGCGTCCCGGGCACGTACGATCTCGTGAAGCACTCACGGCACCGTCGACTCCGACCCGCTGTTCCCCCACGCGACCCGCTCGGAGCACTCACCGGCCCGTCCCCCCTCAGGGCTCAGGGCGCGTACTGTGGTGCATCGAACCGAAGGCCCGTGCGGTTCCTCCCCAATTCACGTGCAGACACCAGGAGGTCGAGGTCCCCAGCGGATGAACGCCGTCTCTCCGATCTGCCTCGTCGACCTCGCTCCGGCACTGCGCTGGTCGAGGTCGCCGGACGTGGCACCCCTGCTCCGACACGACCGGCTCATCGACGGTTGGTGGCGCTCCCTTCCGGTCACCCGCGTCCTGGACATCGCCGGTCCTCCCTGGTTGGCCCACGGCCTGGCCAGGCTCGCCGTCGAGCAGTGGGAGCACGTCCCCCTAGAGGAGTTCCTCCCGAGTCTGCGCAGCAGACCCGTGGACTGTTCCGAACTCTCCGAACCCGTACGCGGCGCGGTCGTGGCCACCGCCGGCGACTGGGACCACCTGATCTCCGCCACCCCTCAGGAGATCTCCGGCTGGTCTCTGGACGAATGCGGTGTCCTCGACATCGTCAGCACCGTCGCCTGGCGTGCCCTCCAACCCTGCTGTGAACTGCCGAGCGGCCCCACGCCCTCTCCCGCCCTGATGCTGGAGGCCGTGCGCACCATCTCGAACTGGCTCCCCGACACCGCGCCCGAACACGTGCGCAGCGCCCTCGACTACCTCGACGCGGCCACCGGGGCGAGCGGTGTCCCGGACTCGCCCGAGGAGATCGCGGAGGGGTCGAACCCGCCGCAGAGCCCGGCCACCCGGGCGATCCGCACCCTTCGCGCGCTCCGGGCCCATCGCGACCAGCGCGAGCGGGAGCGGTCCCCCGAGGAGGTGTCCGGCTCCGCGGCCGAGACCATGCCCTCCTCGAGCGACACCGTTCCGCCCTCCCCGAATCGGGTCGGCGGCGGCATGGTGAGCTCGGCGGCGATGATCCCCGGCACCACCCCGGCACCCGAACCCGAGAAGCCCTCCGGTTCGGGCCTGGGCGACCTGCGCTCCCAGTTCCGCAGCTCCCTGCTCGGCCCCGGACGCACCCTGCGCCGGCCCAGCTTCGGCCCGCCCAAGGCCATGCGCGACCAGCCCGAGGAACAGCCGCCCGCACCCGTCCTGGGACGCCACCCACTGGTGGACCTGGTCGAGGAGATGGTCCGTTCCTGGCCCGAGTTGGAGCGGACGGTGGCGGCCGAACGGCTCTTCGCCACCGACCCCATCAGCATCCGCGTCCTGTCCGAGCAGATCTCGGTGGACGTCACCGAGATCCGCGGCGCCCAGCGCAAGGTCGAGGAGCGACTGTTGCGCTGGCTCGCCTCTCCCGAGGGCGCGGCCATCACCAAACACCTGCGCGAGCTGTCCGAACAGTTGGGCGCCGCCACCACCATCGACCGGCTCATCAACGCCCACCCCGATCATCCGGTGGATGTGCCCACGCTGCACACCCCGTTGTGGCGCGTGATCATCACCCTGTTCACCGATCGGCGGATGCACAACGGGTGGCTCATCGCCGACGACCCCAACCGTCTGCGCCTTCAGACCCGTGAGCTGTTGGGGGACGCCCCCGACCTCACCGAGGCCGGTATCCGGTTGGGTCGGATCGGTGTCCGCCAACAGGAGCTGCGCGCCTGGCTGTTGAGCACGCCGGGGGTGAGCCTGCGCGAGGGCCGTGTGCACGTGGACACCTCCGTGCCCGTGGAGGCCCCCGGTGGCGACCACTCCCCGGACGGGTCCGGGGCCACCACCGAGAACGGGCTGCCGATCCGCCGCCGCCCGGAGGCCCCGGCCCCCGAGCCCGCTTTCCCTCCGCCCGTACGGACCGGGCCCCCGCAAAGACCCGACCAGATCCAGGGGACGGCCCCGCCGCTGCGCGCGAACACGATGGCCCCGCCCGCTCCGGTCCCTCCGGTGGGGCTCGTCCACGACCCGCCGCCGCGCGGAGCCAGTGAACCGGCCCTGTCGGCCCGCTGTTTCCGCGCCCCGGACGGGCGTTGGTGGCACCGCATCGACATCACCGCCGATCACCTCAACGGGGCCCCGGTGGCGGTGCCCCCCGGGTACGCCACCCACCTGGGTCTCCAGCCGGGTCGTCTGCTGTGTCTGACCGCCCCGGGCGCCGATCTGTTGGTGCTGGTCTGGCGCGACCAACCGGCCTTCGACTCGTTGCGTCCGCTCCTGCGTCGGCAGGCGGCCCAGCCCGGCGACCGTATCTTCATCACGGTGACCGGGGATCGGTTGGACGCGCGCAAGCTGCCGGTGAGCGATCTGAGCGGCCACTCCCCCGCCGCCCGGGCCCTGCACCTGATCGGCTACACCGCTCCGGCGTCCACCGAGGAGGCCCTGCGCATCCTCTCCCGCCGGGTGACCGACAACGGCGACGAGTCGTTGGCCGAGCCCCGGGCACTGCTCGACGTCCTGTCCCTGCGCGGCGACGAGGACATCGCCGGTGAGCTGCGTTCGGGCATGTTCGCCGCTCGCTAGAGCCGTCTCGTCGAAGGCCCGCGACCACGTATCGGTCGCGGGCCTTCGTCGTGCTCGCGGTGTTCACGGGCCGATTCGTCACGTTCCGGGCGTGACAGAGCACGAGGGAAGATGTAGGTTAGCCTTACCTAAGAGAACTGAGGTGATCCTCCTGTCCCCGAACACCCTGGCCCCGTCCCCCGTCGAGCGGGCCCGTTCCGTCCTGGCCCGCCCGAACCCGGCGACCGTGACGACCTCCGAGGCGTCCCTGCACCTGACCGGCCCCGCCTGTCACACCGGCCCCGACGGCGAGGTCACCCTGCTGATCCCGGACCGGCACCGTCTCCTGGCCCTGCTCGACCCCGAGGGCCACGAGGTCACCATCGAGTTCACCGACACCGCCCCCGTCGACCTGCGCGACCGGGTCCGCTCCCTGCTCTGGATCAACGGGAACCTGCGGCTGCCCTCCGCCCGGCGGGCCCGGGACCTGGCCCTCGAGGCGGTGGAGGACGATCCCGACGAACGCCTCCTCGACCTGGGCCACGGACGCACCATGGTCGTCCTGGAGCCCCACCTGATCATGTACTCCGACAACGACGGCTGCCACCTGCTGTCCCCGGAGGAGTTCACCTCCCTGCGGGCGGACCCCTTCGACCGCTGGGAAGGCCCCTGGCTCCGCCACCTGGAGCGGGACCACGGCGACCTGCTGCACGCGGTCGTCCGCCATTGCCCGGTCCCCCTGCCCGAGGGCCGGCCACGTCCCCTGGGGGTGGACCGCTACGGGCTGCGCCTCCGCATGGAGGGGTCCGATGGCGACCACGACGTGCTGATCCCCTTCCACCGCCCGGCCCGCACCCCGCACGAGGTCGCGCACCGGGTCCACGAACTCGCCCACTCCCCCCTCTGGTGAGACCCCGGGCCCGGCGCACTCGAACGATACGGACGCCCATCGGCATCGCCCTCAGGCCGCGTAGAAGCCCTCCGTGAGTCCGACGGCCGCGAAGAGACCCCAGCTCGTGACCTGGTAGAGGGACATCGCCACGACCTGCGCGATCAGCAGGCGACGGCGCATCACGCTCGCACGGCGCGTGCACACCAGAACGAAGTGGGTGACACCGACCGGCGTCATCAGCAGCCACACCGTGGGCCACAGCCAGAAGAAGACCCACGGACCCCACCAGGCGGGGTGGTCCTGGGAGACGAGGAACAGGGAGCCCTGGGTCACCAGGGCGACGCCCAACGAGGCGAGGGCGGACAGCACCCACACGGGGATCCACCAGGCGGAGGTCGATCGTCGAACGGAGGCGCCGGACACGGCGACGGAGGGGGCCATGGCGATATCCTGCCCCACCCCCTCGCGGCCCCGGGGCGCGGGGCCTCATGAGGAACGACGGCGGGCCGGGACCTCATGAGGTCCCGGCCCGTTCGCACGTCGGATCGGATCAGACGTTGAAGCCCAGCATGCGCAGCTGGTCCCGACCGTCGTCGGTGATCTTGTCCGGACCCCACGGCGGCATCCAGACCCAGTTGATCTTGACGTCGCGCTCGAACTCGTCCAGGGCGCTGTTGGCCTGGTCCTCGATCACGTCCGTCAGCGGGCAGGCCGCGCTGGTCAGGGTCATGTCCAGGGTGATCGAGGAGTCGTCCGCGTTCACCCCGTACAGCAGACCCAGGTCCACGATGTTCACCCCGAGCTCGGGGTCGATGACGTCCTTGAGCGCCTCTTCGATCTCCTCGGCCAGCTTCTCCTGTTCAGGAGAGAGCGGAGCGGCCTCGGGCTTCTCGGCGGTCTCGGTCGTCGTGCTCTCGTTCTCGCTCATTCAGGCGCCTTCCTTCTCCAAGGACTGCGAGACCGCGTCCTTCCAGGCCATCCACCCCAGCAGGGCGCACTTGATCCGGGCCGGGTACTTGGACACGCCGACGAACGCCACCGCGTCCTCCAGCACGTCCTCGTCGGGTTCACCCTTGCCCTTGGACTGCATCATCTCGGTGAACGCGTTCAGGGTCTCCATCCCCTCGGCCACCGACCGGCCGATCAGCAGGTCGGTGAGCACCGAGGTGCTGGCCTGACTGATCGAGCAGCCCATCCCCTCATAGGAGACGTCGCTGACGATCGCCTTCTCGTCCAGACCGGTCGCCCCGGAGGCGGGCGTCAACGCCACCCGCAGCGTCACCTCGTCCCCACAGGTGGGGTTAATGTGGTGCGCCTCGGCGTCGTGCGGATCCCGCAGCCCTTTGTGATGCGGGTTCCGATAGTGGTCCAGGATGATCTCCTGGTACATCGCGTCCAACTGCATGATCAGGCAGAATCCTCGATTACTAGGCCCGGGTCCCGAAGAACCTCTGGGCGGCCCGGATCGCCTCCGCGAGCGCGTCCACGTCCTCCATCGTGTTGTAGAGGTAGAAGGACGCGCGCGTGGTCGCGACGATGCCGAGCTTACGGTGCAGCGGCCAGGCACAGTGGTGGCCCACCCGCACCTCGACCCCCCTGTCGTCCAGGACCTGGCCCAGGTCGTGCGGGTGGATGTCCTCCACCGCGAACGACACCGCGCCGCCCCGGTCGGCGATCTCGTTCGGCCCCACGATGCTCGCGCCCTCGATCGCCCCGATCTGCTTCAGGGCGTATTCGGTGAGCGCGCGCTCGTGATCGGCGACCAGATCCATACCCACCTTGGACAGGTAGTCACAGGCCGCGGCCAGACCGACGGCCTGCGGGGCCATCGGCACACCGGCCTCGAAACGCTGAGGCGGTTCCGCCCAGGTCGAGTGGTCCATGTGCACCACTCCGATCATCGAGCCGCCGCTGATGAACGGAGGCATCGCCTCCAGCAGCTCGCGCCGTCCCCACAGGACACCGATCCCGTTGGGGCCGAGCATCTTGTGACCGGAGAAGGCGAGGAAGTCCACGTCCAGGGCGGCCACGTCGACCGGCATGTGCGGCACCGACTGGCAGGCGTCCAGCAGCACCAGCGCGCCGACCTCGCGGGCCCGCGCCGTGATCGGGGCGACCGGGTTCACGGTGCCGAGCACGTTGGACTGGTGCGCGAAGGCCACCATCCTGGTGCGCTCGTTGACGATCTCGTTCAGGTCCGACAGGTCCAGACGACCCTCGTCGGTCACCGGGAACCAGCGCAGGGTCGCGCCGGTGCGCTGACAGAGCTGCTGCCAGGGCACCAGGTTGGCGTGGTGCTCCATCTCGGTGACGACGATCTCGTCGCCCGGGCCCACCTTCAGCCGTCGCAGCCCGTCCTCGGCGGTGGCCGCGTTGCTCATGGCGTAGGCCACCAGGTTGATCGCCTCGGTGGCGTTCTTGGTGAACACCACCTCGCCCGAGTCGGCACCGATGAAGGACGCGATGGTCTCACGGGCCGACTCGTAGGCGTCGGTGGCCTCCTCCGCGAGCTGGTGCGCGCCCCGGTGCACCGCCGCGTTGTGGCGTTCGTAGAACTCACGCTCGGCGTCCAGCACCTGACGGGGCTTCTGCGAGGTAGCCCCGGAGTCGAGGTACACCAACGGGCGCCCGTCACGGACGGTCCGGGACAGGATCGGAAAGTCCTCCCGGATCGCCGCGACGTCGAGCCGTCCCAGCTCGCGATCACTCATGTGTTACGCGCCCGCCTTCACGAACCGCTCGTAACCCTCGGACTCCAGCGCGGCGGCCAGCTCGGGGCCACCGGACTCGGCGATGCGACCCTCCGCGAAGACGTGCACGAAGTCGGGCTTCACGTAGTTGAGGATGCGGGTGTAGTGCGTGATGAGCATGACGCCCATGTCGTTGGCCGCCTGGGCGCGGTTGATGCCCTCGGAGACGATCTTGAGCGCGTCGACGTCCAGGCCGGAGTCGGTCTCGTCCAGGATCGCGACCTTCGGCTTGAGCAGCTCGAGCTGAAGGATCTCGTGACGCTTCTTCTCACCACCGGAGAAGCCCTCGTTGACGCCGCGGGCGGCGAAGGAGGAGTCGATGGACAGGTCCTTCATCGCGCCCTGGAGCTCCTTGGAGAACTGCCGGAGCTTGGGGGCCTCGCCGCGCACCGCGCTGACGGAGCTGCGCAGGAAGTTGGACATGGAGACGCCCGGGACCTCGACCGGGTACTGCATCGCCAGGAACACGCCGGCGCGCGCCCGCTCGTCGACCTCCATCTCCAGGACGTTCTCACCGTCGAGGAGGACCTCGCCCTCGGTGATCTCGTAACGGGGGTGGCCCGCGATCGCGTAGGCGAGGGTGGACTTGCCGGAGCCGTTGGGGCCCATGATGGCGTGGGTCTCACCGGAGTTGATGGTGAGGTCGACGCCCTTGAGGATCTCCTGCCGCTCGTCCTCGCTGATGAGGACGTCGGCACGCAGACCGCGGATTTCGAACTTCGTCATTTCAAGCCTCAGGAATTCTTCTCATCCAGCGAGACGAGCACGTCGTCGCCGTCGATCTTCACGTCGTAGGTGGGAACCGGCCGGGTCGCGGGCGGGTTGATCGGCGCCCCCGACTTCAGGTCGAAGCAGGAACCGTGCAGCCAGCACTCGATGGTCCCGTCCTCGACCTCGCCCTCCGAGAGGCGGACCTCGGCGTGCGAGCACACGTCGCGCAGCGCGTAGATCTCACCCTCGGTGCGCACCAGCGCGATGGGCGTCTCGTCGTCGGTCTCGATCCCCAGGACACCTTCCTCGGGGATCTCGTCGAGCTCGGCGACCTTGGTCCAGCCGTCGGTCTCACTCATGTGCGGCAAGCTTTCGCTCGACCTTCTCCATGACGTGATCGCGCAGGTCCTCGTCGTCGATCCGGTTGACGATGTCCAGGAAGTAGCCCCGGATGATCAGACGCCGGGCCTCCTCGGCGGGGATGCCGCGCGAGCACAGGTAGAAGAGGTGGATGTCGTCCAGCCGACCGCTGGCGCTGGCGTGTCCGGCCCCCTGCACCTCACCGGTGAAGATCTCCAGGTTCGGCACGGAGTCGACACGGGTGTCGTCGGTGAGCTGGAGGTTCCGGTTGTGCTCGTAGGAGTCGGTGCCCTCGGTGCCCTCGCCGATGATCACGTCACCGATCCAGACCGTGTGGGCCCCGGCGCCGCTGAGCGCGCCCTTGTAGTCCACGCGGGACCGGGTGTGGGACAGGTTGTGGTCGATCAGCGAGCGGTGCTCGTGGTGCTGGTCGTCCCCGGCGAAGTAGAGCCCGTAGAGCTCGGCGTTGCCGCCGCGGCCCTCGTAGGACACGCGCGGGGAGAGACGGATCAGGTCGCCGCCCAGGGTGATGACGACCGACTTGAAGCTGGCGTCCTTGCCGATCCGCGCGTTGTGCTGACCGACCTCGACGGCGTCGTCGTCCTGCTCCTGGAGGTTGACCAGGGTGAGCCTGGCGCCCTCACCGACGTGGATGTCGAGGGTGCCCGCCCGCACACCGGTGCCGGTGGCGGTCATGATGATCGTGGCCTCGGCCATCGGCTGGACGTCGATCACCATCTGCTCGAAGGCGGTGCCGCCCAGACCCTTGCGGTCGATCGTGATCGCCTTGTCGGCGACCAGCGAGCGCGGCACGGTGACGACGGTGGCCTGCTCGAAGGAGCTGTAGGCCTGCGCGATCACGCGGTCGACGGGCAGACCCGCCTTGCCCAGACGCTCGTCGTCACGGCCGACCTTCTCGACGGTGACGCCCTCGGGGGCGTCGATGACGAGCTCGTCGGTGCCGTCGGCGGTCCCCTTCCAGTCGTGCAGACCCTTGAGGCGGCGCAGCGGGGTGAAGCGCCACTCCTCCTCGCGCCCGTTCGGGACGGGGAAGTCGTTCACGTCGCTGGAGCCGTGCGTGTCGAGCTTGGAGACCGGGATCTGTCCCAGGCCGTGGCTGTGCGCCTTGGGCTCCGTGTTCGTGGTCGTCAACTCAACCCACCGATCCTTCCATCTGGAGCTCGATCAGACGGTTCAGCTCCAGCGCGTATTCCATCGGGAGCTCCCGGGCGATGGGCTCCACGAATCCTCGAACGACCATGGCCATGGCCTCTTCCTCGCCCATCCCCCGGCTCATCAGGTAGAAGAGCTGGTCCTCGCTGACCTTGGAGACGGTGGCCTCGTGCGCGAGCTCGACGTCGTCCTCGCGCAGGTCGTTGTAGGGGTAGGTGTCGGAACGGCTGATCGTGTCGATCAGCAGGGCGTCGCACTCCACCGAGGACTTGGCGAGGTGCGCCCCCTCCTGGACCTGGATCAGGCCGCGGTAGGAGGAGCGACCGCCACCGCGCGCCACCGACTTGGAGACGACCTTGGAGGAGGTGTTGGGCGCGCAGTGCACCATCTTGGCGCCGGTGTCCTGGTGCTGACCCTCGCCCGCGAACGCGATCGAGAGGGTCTCGCCCTTGGCGTGCTCGCCCATCAGGTACACGGCCGGGTACTTCATGGTGACCTGGGAGCCGATGTTGCCGTCGACCCACTCCATGGTCGCGCCCTCTTCGGCGATGGCGCGCTTGGTGACCAGGTTGAAGACGTTGTTCGACCAGTTCTGGATGGTCGTGTAACGGCAGCGGGCGTTCTTCTTGACGATGATCTCGACGACCGCGGAGTGCAGCGAGTCCGACTTGTAGATCGGCGCGGTGCAGCCCTCGACGTAGTGGACGTAGGCGCCCTCGTCGACGATGATCAGCGTCCGCTCGAACTGACCCATGTTCTCGGTGTTGATCCGGAAGTAGGCCTGGAGCGGGATCTCCACGTGCACGTTCTTGGGCACGTAGATGAACGAGCCACCGCTCCACACCGCCGTGTTGAGCGCGGCGAACTTGTTGTCGCCGGCCGGGATCACGGAGCCGAAGTACTCCTCGAAGATCTCCGGGTGCTCCTTGAGCGCGGTGTCGGTGTCCAGGAAGATGACACCCTGCTCCTCCAGGTCCTCGCGGATCTGGTGGTAGACGACCTCGGACTCGTACTGAGCGGCGACACCGGCGACCAGACGCTGCTTCTCCGCCTCGGGGATGCCCAGCTTGTCGTAGGTGTTCTTGATGTCCTCGGGCAGGTCCTCCCAGGAGGTGGCCTGCTTCTCCGTGGACCGCACGAAGTACTTGATGTTGTCGAAGTCGATCTTGGACAGGTCCGCGCCCCAGTCGGGCATCGGCTTCTTGTCGAAGAGCCGGAGCGACTTCAGACGGAGCTTGGTCATCCACTCCGGCTCGCTCTTCTTGTCCGAGATGTCCCGGACGACCTCCTCGTTCAGACCACGACGGGCCGTGGCCCCGGCCTCGTCGGAGTCGGCCCAGCCGTACTCATATGTTCCGAGCCCTTCGAGCTCGGGGTGCGCGACAGAAGTCATGCGCGGACTCCTCCTGGACTCAGACGTCCTTGTGGTGTTGCGATCCTCCGCTCGCCGTACGGCGAGCGGTGTTGGTCGCGGGGACGTGGTGCTCCCCGCCGTCGCCGTCTCCCCGGGGGGTGACGTGTGTGGTGCACACACCGTCGCCATGGGCGATGGTGGCCAACCTGCGCACCGGGGTGCCCAGAAGCCGCGCGAAGGCCTCGATCTCGGCCTCGCAGAGCTGCGGGAACTCGGCGGCCACGTGCGCGACGGGGCAGTGGTGTTGGCACAATTGGTCGCCGCCTCCGGGGGCCGGAGCCCGGCCGGCGGTGGCGGCGTAGCCGTCGTTGGAGAGCGCCTCGGCCAGTAGCAGGACACGTCGCTCCGGGGGAACCGCGTCCAGCATGGGCTTGTAGCGCCGCTCCAGGTCGGCGACCTGACTCTGGGCGAACTCCCCGACCGCCTCGGGTCCGGCGGTCCTCGCGAGGAAACGCAGGGCCTCGGTGGCCAGGTCGTCGTAGGCGTGCACGAAGGCGTCGCGTCCGGCCTCGGTGATGGCGAAGACGCGGGCGGGGCGCCCTCTGCGTCGACGTCCGTGCACCGGTCGGGCGTCACGGGCCTCGATCATGCCCTCGCCGGCCAGGTGGTCGAGATGGCGGCGGATCGCCGCCGGGGTCAGACCGAGCCGCTCGCCCAGGGCGGACGCGGTGATCGGACCCTTCTCCAGAATGAGCCGGGCGACGCGGGCGCGGGTACCGTGGTCGGGCCCGTTCAGGGGACGGGGGGCATGGCGTGCCTCGGACATGCTCCTCCCCCCTCGTTCGCTACCGGCTCGTGGTTTTGACAACATCAGTGTGGCTTAAATAAGTCCACCGAGGCAAACCCGATACGATGCGCTTCATCACGAAGGTCAGGCTTGCCTAAGCTGGAGATTCGCTCGAGCCGGCTGCCCGGAGCCCTCTCACGAGCGGTTTCCTCCGCACGTGCTTTCTCGAATGACAAGACTCGAGTCTCGCCATTCGAGCGAATTTTTCTCAGGGGACACCGTGTCGACTCCGCGGGGACCAGGGGAAACGGGTCAACGGATGTGAACAACGGGAAAGCGGGCGGAGCCATTCCCCCGGAACCCGATCTCGTCCGCCCCACGATCCCCCGAGCCCCGGATCACGCCTCTCCCCCTCCGGGCGGGGTGGTGAAGCCCGGCACCGGGACGCACGTAAACTCAGGCCCCATGGACACACCCGCCCTCGAGGTCGTCGACCTGGTGAAGCGTTATGGCGCCACCACGGCCGTCACGGGCCTCTCGTTCACCGCGCGCCGCGGCGCGGTGACCGCCCTGCTCGGCCCCAACGGAGCGGGCAAGACCAGCACCATCGAGATCTGCGAGGGTTTCCGTCATGCCGACGGGGGCAGCGTGCGGGTCCTCGGTCGGGATCCGGTGGCCGACGCCGCCGAGCTCAAGCCCCGCGTCGGTGTGATGCCGCAGTCCGGCGGGGTGCCCACCGGCGCCAGGGCCGCCGAATGGCTCCGCCTCATGGCCTCCTTCCACGCCCACCCGATCGACCCCGACCTGCTCCTGGAGCGGTTGGGGCTGACCTCGGCCGGTCGTACCCCGTTCCGCCGCCTCTCCGGCGGCCAACAGCAACGCCTCTCCCTGGCCTGCGCCGTCGTCGGCCGCCCCGAGATCGTCTTCCTCGACGAGCCGACCGCCGGTCTGGACCCGCAGGCGCGCATGGCCACCTGGGACCTGGTCTCGGCCCTGCGCGCGGCCGGTGTCGCGGTCATCCTGACCACGCACCACATGGAGGAGGCCGAGCGTCTCGCCGACCACGTCGTGATCATCGACCACGGCTCCGTGGTGACCGAGGGGACCCCGGCCGAGCTCACCCGCGGCCGACGCGACGTGTGCTTCTCCACCGAGACCCCGATCGACTCCGAGGCCCTGCGCGCCGCCCTGCCCGATGGCGGCGAGGTGACGTCGATCGTCGCCGGCGGCCGTCACGAGTACACCGTCGCCACGCACGCCGCCGAGGCCCCCGGGCCGGAGTTCCTCGCCACGGTCGCCGCCTGGTGCGCCTCCGCCGGCGTCCTCGCCGAGGACCTGCGTGTACGACGGCGTACCCTCGAAGACGTCTTCCTCGAAACCACCGGCCGGGAACTGCGCGACTGATGACCGAGCACACCTATGGCACGGCCGCTCCGACGGCCTCCGACACACCGACCCTCGCCTCCGACCCCGGACTGTTCACCCCGAACCCCGGGGCCGCGCCGATGTGGCGGATGGTCGCCGCCCAGGCCGGGATGGAACTGCGGGTGATGCTGCGCCACGGCGAGCAGTTCCTGCTCACCATGGTCATCCCCGTGCTGTTGCTGGTGGGTCTGAGCCTCACCGACGTCCTGAACGTGGGCGAGGGGCCCCGGGTCGACACGCTCGCCCCCGGCATCCTGGCCCTGGCCGTCATGTCCACCTCCTTCACCGGGCTGGCGATCGGCACCGGCTTCGAACGGCGCTACGGGGTCCTCAAGCGATTGGGGGCCACCCCCCTGTCGCGTTTCGGCCTGCTGGCCGCCAAGACCCTGGCCGTGCTGGCCGTGCAGACCATCCAGATCACCGTCCTGACCGTGGTCGCGCTGTTCCTGGGCTGGTCCCCCGCGCTCTCCCTCACCGGTGTGCTCTCCGCCGTCGCCCTGGTGCTCCTGGCCACCGCCGCCTTCAGCTCGCTCGCGCTGCTGATGGCCGGAACACTGCGGGCCGAGGCGACCCTGGCCGGCGCCAACCTCGTGTACGTGCTGATGCTGGGGCTGGGCGGCGTCCTGTTCCCGACCACCGGCTTCCCCGCCGTGATGGAGCGGGCCGTGTCCGTCCTGCCGATCACCGCGCTCGCCTCGGGGCTGCGCGACGTGCTCTCCCACGGGGCGGCCCCCGGGCTCGGCGTCTTCGCGGTCCTGGCCGTGTGGACCGTCGTGGGCGGCCTGGCCGCCTCCCGCCTCTTCCGCTGGGAATAGGTCGTGTTTTTTGGATCATTCCTCCCGCGCCGTCGCCCGCCACCACCCTCAACGGTCGCGCTGGCGCGCGCGGTGCTCTACGCGGGGCCGGGCTTCCTCTCGCGGCGCCGACATCACTCGGACAGCCAAACCCGGGCTGACCTTCGCTCGTCGTCTGGCGAGAGATCACCTGGCGGCCGCTCGCCACGGACCGGCTCCGCCGATGCCCGGCGAAAGCATCCAAAAAACACTCCCTAGGCCCGGCACCGGCCCGTACCGCGCCACGGCCGTAGTCTGTCGGCCATGACGATCGACATCGACACCGTGACCAAGATCCTCCGTGAGACCGCGGAGACGGTGGTCCTCCCCCGGTTCCGTCGACTGGCCGAGGGCGAGGTGTCCGAGAAGGCGCCCGGCGACCTGGTCACCGTGGCCGACCAAGAGGCCGAGGAGATCATCTCCCGCAGGCTGCGCGAGATCCTCGACGTGCCGGTGGTGGGCGAGGAGGCCGCCTCCTCCGACCCCGACCTGACGCGGGCCCTGCTCGCCGAACCCCGGGTCTGGGTGGTCGACCCCCTGGACGGGACCCGCAACTTCGTCCACGGCGACGAGAGGTTCGCCGTCATGGTCGCGCTGGTCTACCGGGGTCGGTCGATCGTCTCCTGGATCCTGCGCCCGACCCTGGACCGTGTCCACGTCGCCGAGCTCGGCTCGGGGGCCTGGTGCGACGGGCGCAGAGTCCGACGCGAACCCGCGCCCGCCGACCCCGCCCTTCTGCGCGGGGCGGCGCGGGGCCGTTCCCTGTCGACCGCCGAACGCGCGCACGTGGAGGGGTCCGCGCCCGCCCTCGCCGGGCTCGAGCGGGGATCCGGCTGCGTCGGCGTGGACTACCCCCGTCTGGCCGAGGGCGGGCTGGACTTCATGCTGTTCTCCGGGACCCGGCCCTGGGACCACGCCCCCGGAAGCCTGCTGTTGACCGAGGCCGGCGGGGTCTGTCTCCGTCCCGAAGGAGAGCCCTACCGGCCCGACGGCGAGGGTCGTCTCCTGCTCACCGCCGCCGACGAGCGGACGTGGCGGACGGTACGGCCCATGATGATCCCCTGAGGGGGCGTACGCGCCTCCGAGGGATCGAGAACGGCAGGACGACCACCGCCACCACGACCAGGACCCCGCCTGCCGCCGTGTAGGCCGTACTCGGCGGGACCAGGGTGAGGAGCGCGCCGATCGCGGCCCCGCCGACCGAGGACCCCGCGTTATGGGCGGTGTTCACCCAGTTCCCCGCACGCGTCCGGCGGTCCGCCGCCACCGACTCGTCGGCGAGCAGATAGGAGGTCGTGATCAGGGGCGCTCCGACGACACCGACCACGAAGAGCAACGCGGTCAGGGCTGCCACGCCGGGCGCGAACGTCGCGGCGGCCACTCCCCCGCCCAGGGCCAGAGAGATCAGGACGAGCCTGGTCCGGGAACCGGCCCGCCAGGAGACGGCCCCGTAGAGAAGGCCGCCGATCACCCCGCCGGCGGTCTGGAGGGCCTCCAGGAACACGACGGTCTCGACCCGCCCGTGCTGCTCGGCGAAGGCGACGTTGATCAGTGCCGTCGCCCCCAGAGCGACACCGGCCGCCCCGGACAGGGCGACCGCCGTGAGAAGGCCGCCGCGGGCGACGGGACGCGGCGTCACGTCCGTATCCAGGGCCGGGGCCGGGGCCGACGACCCCTCCGGGGACCTTCGGGACAGCGAACGTGCCACCGGAGAGGTGACCAGCCCCCACGTTCCGGTCGGCACCAGCAGAGCGCCGACCACCAGACCGATCGGGGGCGGCCACCACGGCAGAAGGGCTCCGAGCAGGAGTGGACCGCCCAGGAAGATGAGCTCCTCCACCACCGTGTCGAGGCTGTAGGCACGTTGGAGCAGGGCCCGGTCGGCGATCAGGTGGCTCCACAGGCTCCGGGTGACCGGCCCCAATGGCGGCGCGCAGGCCCCGGCCACCGCCGCGAGCGCCACGAGCACGCCGGGGCCCGTTCCCTCGCTCCAGGTGGTCACGGCCAGCCCGAGCAGGGTCAGGGCGAACAGGGCCGCCATCGGCGGCAGGGCGGCGCACGGGCCGTGGCGGTCGATGAGACGGGCGCGCAGCGGGGACAGGGCGGCGACGGTCGCGCCGAAGACCCCGACGACCACCCCCACGTGGGCGTAGGAGCCGGTGGCGTGGACGACGGACAGGACCAGGGCGAGCGAGACGAGGCCGTAGGACGATCGGCCCACAAGGGCGGGGATCAGGAGACGGCAAGCCCCCGTGACACGCAGGACGGCACGGTAGGAGGGGCCCGGGACAGGCGAGGACATGGTGTTCTCCATGGAGAGGCGGCGCGCGGGCGCCGCGGAGGTGCGTGGACGCCGAAGGGCCGCGACACGGTGTCGCGGCGGGGCGTCGATCTACGCACAGAGGGAGAACACGGTCCGGACTCTAACACGGTCCCCTGGAGGGGTCAGCCGACCGGGACCAAACGCCACTGCTGGTGCGGGTGGCCCTCGTCCTCGGCCGGGGTGAGGAGCGTCCGGTTCTCCTCCTCACCGTCCTGGTTCCCCAGGGCCTGCCCGTCGGCCCGGTTGACCAGCCGGACCACGCCGTCGCCCACCTCGATCACCCGCCACTGCTGTTCGGGGGCGCCGGTGCGGCTGAGCAGCGAGGCACCCTCACCGGTCTCGGGATCGGGGGTCGCGGGGAACTCCAGCAGCTTGCCGCTGGCCACGCCGAGGATCTCGTAGAAGCCGTCGTCGACCGGGACGAAGCGCCACTGCTGATGCTCATCGTCGTGGCGGTCCCACAGGTGGACGTGCGCGCCGTTGTCCTGCGCCGCGCCCGCGACGTCCACGGCCCGCCCTCCGTGCACGCTGAGCAGGGCGTAGGAGACCTCGGGGTCGATCCCGGCGGGGTGGGTCTCCTCCTCGGGCTCCTCCTCCGGTTCCTCGGCTTCGTCAGGGGCGCCCTCGGGCTGGACGAGGATGCCCGAGACCACGGACATCTCCTCGACCTGGGCGCGGTTCTCGGAGACGAACACACCGGCGGTGTAGCCGCCGAGACCGGCGAGCAGAAGCAGGGCGGTCGCCCCGGCCAGAACCGGCCACCGGGGCGGTTCCCGGTCCTGGAGGTCGTCCGGGCGGGCGCTGCTTCGGGACATGGCGGGGCTCTCCTGCGGGCGGGGACGTTCCTTCGGGATGAAACCGAACCATTTCACACCACATCCCCCACCTCACGCACGTTCGGGGGCCACGATCGATCGTGGATAGGGTGATCGCCCATGGAGAGCATCGGAGTGCCCTGGTTCATCGTGGTCCGCTATCTGGGCCCTCCCCTGTTCCTGGTACTGGTGGGCGGCGTCCTCCTGTGGTGGCGTCGTCCCGCGCGAGCGTGGTTGGCCTGGACGGCCCTCGTCGTGAACCTGTTCGCGGCGGCGCTGCCGTTCCTCTGGCTCGGGTTCCAGGCCCTCTTCGGGCGGGGGGACCTGACGGTGATCGGCCTGGTCATGACCCTGTTGCAGCCCGCGGTGGTGGCGTCGGCCTGGTGTCTGCTCCTGCTGGCGCTGGTGTGGGAACCGCGCGTACCGGCGCCCGCTCCCGTCGAAAGGGACCCGGGGGAGGCCGACCGGACACCGGAAAACGTAGGATGACCCATTATGCGTTCTCGGACCGAAGCGACGGCCGCCCCCACCCGCGGTAACCTGCTGGACTCCCTGCCCCCGGTCTGGCTGGTACTGGTCGGCATCGTCTCGGTCCAGACCGGCGCCGGGGTGGCCAAGAACCTGTTCGACGCGCTGCCACCGGCAGCCGTGGTGTGGCTGCGTCTGCTCACCTCGGCGATCCTCCTGGTCCTCGTCGCCCGGCCGGTGCTGCGCGCACGCACCCGGGCCGACTGGATGGTGGTCGTCGGCTACGGCGTGGCCCTGGCCGCCATGAACTTCTTCATCTACCAGGCCTTCGCCCGCATCCCCCTGGGTATCGCGGTCACCATCGAGTACCTGGGGCCGCTGCTGATCGCCATCGTGGGCTCGCGGCGCCGTGTCGACCTGGTGTGGGCGGGGATGGCCGGGCTCGGCGTCGCCGCCCTCGGCGTGGAGTTCCGTTCCCTCGACCCGCTGGGCGTGCTGTTCGCGGTACTGGCCGCGGTGGCCTGGGCCGGCTACATCCTGCTCAGCGCCGCGACCGGACGTCGCTTCGACGGCACCTCCGGTCTGGCCATCGCCAGCGTGGTGGGGGTCCTGGTCATGGCCCCCGCGGGGATCGCCGAGGGAGGCGCCGCCCTGCTCGACTGGCGTCTGCTGTTGTTCGGTCTGGCCGTCGGAGTGCTCTCCTCCGTGGTCCCCTACACCCTCGAACTGAACGCCCTGCGCCGTATGCCGCCCCGCGTGTTCGGCGTGCTGATGAGTCTGCAACCGGCCGCCGCCGCGTTGGTGGGTCTGCTCCTGCTCGGCGAACTGCTGACCGTGTGGCAGTGGGCCGCGGTCGCCTGTGTGATCATCGCGAGCGCCGGTTCGACCCGGACCTCCTCCCGTGAGGCCGCCAAGGCCTCGTCCGGCACGGAGGGGGAGGTCCGCCGCGACGATCCGTAGGGCCGGGGAAGGCAAGGGCGTGGGCAATGCCCGACCACGGGTCCGGCCCTACGACCATCGATTCGGCAGAACACCTTCATGTTCAGGGCAAACCACGAGTGCGGAGCGTTTCCGCTTCGAGGCCGGCGGTAATTGTTGCCGGTGGGTAGGCCGACCCGTTCCTGCACCCGCATTCGAAGGGGAACACCCATGCGTATCGTCGCCAAGCTCGCCCTGACCGCTTTCTTCGCGGCGGGACTCCTCGGTATGGGCGCCGGCGCCGCCTCGGCCGGTGGCCACAACTCCGAGGTCTATCAGGCATGTATCGATGAGCAGAACGCTCTGGGGCTGATCAACCTGGACCTCAACCTGCTCAGCCAGTGCATCGCCAACTACAACGCTTGACGCACCTTCGATAGATCGGTGCCCGGAGCCGCCCCTCACCTTGCGGGGGCGGCTCCTCCCATGTTCTCTCCCCCTTCTCCCCCGCGCCCTCGACACGGCCGGCACGGCCGCGCGGACCTCAGGCCCGTGAGGGCTCCGGAGCGCGCCCGCCCGCACCACGGGTCGGGGTCTGAGAACGGTGGGAGTATCCCCGTTCGGCTCCAAGGCCGAAGTAGTGACGGAAGCTGTAGATCAAGGGGTTCCAGCTCGCGGGATCGATGTGATGCGTTCCCGGTACGATGACGCCCTTCTCCGCGTGGACGCGCACCACCCGGGCCTCGACGATGACGTGCTCGCCGGAGTCGTCCGCCCGCACGTGCCGGACCTTCGTCTCGAGTTGCAAGGGGCACTGGGCCACCCGAGGCGGACCGACCAGGACCGATCCCGTCGCCGTCAGGCCCGCCGCGCCGAACTTGTCGGCCTCGAAGCGGCACCCCGGCGGTTTCCCCTCCGGAACGGGATCCCGTCCGGTCAGCGGAGCCAGACGCTCCACACGTTCCCACAGGTCCGCGGAGGGCATGTTCACCACCATCTCGGGGCGCTCCTCGAGGTTGCGGGCGGTCTGTCCGGTCGCGCCGAGCCCCACGACGAGAAGCATGCCCAGGGCCCACAGCGAGGAGATGGGCGCCAGGTTCGGCGTCCCATCCTCGTTCAGCGTGGACACGAGGGCCACGGGGGTGCCGAAGTAGAGGACGCGGGGTTCGATTTCGCGGTGGGATCCGGGGTCGACCGATGGGTTCCGGTGCGTGTCGGTGGTCATGGACGGTGACGTTAACGACCGGACGTTTCGGCGCGGACCGAAACGTCGATGGGGACAATGGACCCATGGAAACCGAGCGTGTCGCCCCCGGGCTGGCGAAGATCGCGGCTCTGCTGGCAGATCCGACCAGAGCCGGGTTCTGTCTGGCCCTGTTGGACGGACGGGCCTGGACCGCGGGAGAGCTGGCGCGCCACGTCGGAGTGGCGGCCTCCACGACGACCGGGCACCTGAACGCCTTGGTGGCGGGCGGACTCCTGGTCCAGGAACGGCAAGGGCGCCATCGTTACGTTCGCCTGGCCTCGCCCGAGATCGCCGAACTGGTCGAACGCCTCGCCGCGTTGGGGCCGGAGGCGGCTCCTCCGTCACCCTCGCTGAGGGCACGCTCTCGCGGGCGTCATCTGGCTCTGGCCCGGACCTGTTACGACCACTTGGCCGGTCGACTGGGCGTACTGATCACCGAGGCGATGATCGAGCGGGGCCTGTTGTCCGAGGGGCGGGGGCTGGCGTTGACCCCGGCCGGGGAGGAGTGGAGCGCGGAGCTGGGGCTGGCGACCGCACCCGGCGCCCGTCGTCCGGCGGTGCGTGCCTGCCTGGACTGGACGGAACGCCGTTTCCACCTCGCCGGCGCCCTGGCGGCCGCGTTCTGCTCCCACGCGTTCTCCTCCGGATGGATCGTCCGCACCGGCGTACCCCGTGCCGTCATGGTGACCCCGGAGGGTTCGGAGGCCTTCGGAACCCTGTTCGGCCTCTCCTCCGACGCGCTGAGCGCCCCGGAGGGGACGGCTTGAGCCGGGAACGGTCGTCGCGACCGGCCGGACCGGGAGACGAGAAGGGGTCCTCGGCCGTCGGCCGGTGAACGTCTCCTTCCGGGGGATCCGGTGGAGAGACCGCCTCACGCGCGGATCACGGACATCCCCGACGGCTCGTCCGCTCGGAGCCCGGTGTCTCCGCAGGTGGCGGCGGACGGCGGGGCCACGTCGGACGACCCCGAACGATGTACTACAGTCTGTCGTATGTTTGCTTCCCCGGCCGCCGTGACCACGGCCGCGCACACCCTTCCCCCGCTCGCGGCGGACGAGATCGACGACATCGTCCTCCTCGGCGTGCCCCTCTGGGGATGGCAGATCGCCGTGGCGCTCGTGGGCGTCCTGGCCCTGGCCCTCCTGGCCCGCACCATCTGGAACCCCACTTCGCGGTCGCTGCGCGCCTGGGCGCTGGGCAACGTCGCCGTCAACGCCGGGATCGCCGTCACCGGCGCGACCGTGCGGGTCACCTCCTCGGGGCTGGGCTGTTCGGAGTGGCCCAAGTGCACGCCTGACAGTTTCGTGCCCATCGACACCGGTCACGCGGCCCTGAACGCCGCCATCGAGTTCGGTAACCGGACGCTGACCTTCGTGGTCCTGGCGGTCGCCGTGATCACCCTGATCGCCGTCCTGCGCATGACCCCGCGCCGCAAGGACCTGTTCCGGCTGGCCGTGATCATCCCCTTCGGCGTCCTCGGTCAGGGCGTGGTCGGCGGCATCACCGTGTGGACCGACCTGCACCCGGCCTCGGTGGCCACCCACTTCCTGCTGTCGATGGTGATGGTCTTCATCACCGTCGCGCTGTACGTGCGCTGCCAGGAGCCCGAAGGACGGCCGCGGATCGTGGTCGGCCCCATGCTGCACACCGTGAGCATCGGCCTGGTCGTCGTCGGCTTCCTGCTCCTGATCGCCGGCACCGTGGTCACCGGTACCGGCCCGCACGGCGGGGACGCCGCCGCCCCGCGCTGGGCGCTGGACCTGCCCTCGGTCACCCGGGTGCACTCGGCCCTGGCCTGGCTCACCCTGGTCGGCGCCACCGCCGCGGTGATCCTGGCCTTCCGCGGCGGCGCCGGGGCCCCCGCCCGCCGCAACAGCGTGATCCTGCTGGTGATCGTCCTCCTCCAGGGCGTCCTGGGCTACACCCAGTACGCCCTGGAGCTGCCCGAGGCGCTCGTGGTGCTCCACGTCCTCGGTTCGGGTCTGACCTGGGTCGCGATCTCCCGCCTGTACTTCGCCACCACGCGGCTGACCCCTCCGGGCGAGGAGGTCAGCGAGGAGGCTGACCGTGCCGGGGAACGTAGCTCTGTTGAGCCTGCGCCTGGGCGATGACGTGCGCGAAGTCGGCGCGACGTAGGAACCCGGAGTCGGTGGGCGTCTCCGCCCAGCCCGGGGTCACCGGCCGGGGCACGTGCCCCAGGAAGGTGTCCCGGGCCACGTGCATCAGGGCCAGGAACGAGTCCCGACTGACCTTCCAGTCCGTGCGGCGCACACCGGCGTCCATCTTGCGGTGCAGCAGGGCCAGCTCGGTGGCGGCCAGCTGATAGTCCTTCATCGCCGCGCGCCCCCGGGCACCGGCGTTGCGCGCGGCCCAGTCCCTGGCCTGACGGCGCCCGCTCATGGAGCTGAGCATGGTGATGTCGGCCGGGGTCACCAGGCCGGTGGAGATGTAGGGCGGAAGGTAGCGGTCGATGGCGGCCACCTGGCTGCGACGGTCGCGCGCGGCGATGGCCAGCAGGCCCATCAGCACCACGAACAGCACCAGGTAGGCCAGACCCAGGCCGTACCAGCCGAAGATCGTCGACGCGTTCCACATGCCGTGCAGCAGCACCGCCAGCACCCAGCCGGCGATCGGGGCGAGGAAACGTCCACCGCCGGTGCGCATCGCCGCGTAGGCCACGCCCAGGCCGGTCATGGCGGTGTAGATCGGGTGGCCGAAGGGGGCGACCACCCCGCGGATGGCGAAGGTCGCGACGAGGCTACCGTCGAAGAAGGCGCCGAGGAAGTACAGGATGTTCTCGGTGAAGGCGAAACCGGTGGCCACCATCCCCGCGTAGACCACGCCGTCGGTGAAGGTGTCGATCTCGTTGCGGCGCCGCCAGAGCAGCAGGAGCAGGACCATGCCCTTGGCGCTCTCCTCGACCACGGGGGCGACCATGGAGGTACCGAGGAAGTCGCCCACGCTCTGCCCGAACAGGGGCACCATCAGGTAGGCGATGCCCCAGCTGTTGAGCAGCAGCGAGGCGAGCACCGCCACCCCCGCGCCCCAGACGAAGGCGAAGAAGAGCACCCAGCCGGGCTCGGGTTCGAGCCGGTCGAGCATGAGGATGAGCGGGACGAGGATCGTGACCGGGACGATCGCCGCGACCAGACTGACCACGAAGCCCGTGGCACCGTCGATCCCGGCGGCCGCTCCCCCGGCCATGGCCAGGATCCACAGGTACCCGAGCATCCCGAGCATGCACACCACGCTGATGGCGGTGCCCAGGATGAGGGTCATCGAATAACGGGATCTGCGGCCCTGGAGAATGGCCTTGCTGTCGAGTCGGGGCATGAGCACAGATCGTATCGTCTGCCGGGCTCGCGGGCGTGCCGTCCGCCCCGGTCGGGGGCGGTACGGTCCCCCTCCCACGTGCGACAGGATGGTGGGGAACGATCGAACCCGTGAGGAAGGCCTCTGGCATGGAGAAGGACATCACCCCGCGCAGGACCGTCTCCGGTTGGGAATGGACGCTGCGGGTGGCGGTCCTCGCCTCCGTGGCCGCCCTCGTGTGGGAGTTCGTCACCGCCGGACGGCTCGTCACGTTCGACGCGACCGCCCTGCCCCTGCACAACGGGGGCGCCTACGCGGTGCACGTGACCGCCGCCGTCCAGCTCCTGGCCGCGGCGATGGTGTGGTTCGGGGCCGGCCGCGGCTCCGGCGTCGATCTGAACGTCCTCCTGCTGAGCCTGGCCACCTTCGCCCTGGGCTTCGTCCAGGCCGCGCTGGGCACCTACGGCCCCCTTCAGGGCCATGTCCCCCTGGCACTGGTCCTGGTCGCCCTGGTGGTGTGGGCGGCCGTACTCGCGTGGAGCCGACGCCCCGCCTCCTGACCCACCCCCACGAACGACGGCGCCCGCCCCGAGGATCCGGGGCGGGCGCCGTCCGCGTCGTACGGGACCACTCCGGGATTTTACCTCGCGCGCAAGGCAACATAGTGTGCTTTACCGACAACCCCTTCAACGAAACCCACCTCTTCGAGTTGCCTCCGAAGACGGTGAGACCCCCCGAAGGAGAGGCATGCCACGGAGCACCCGAACGATCCCCACCGCGTTGGTCCTGATCAGCACCCTGATCATGGCCATCGGATGCGCCCCGACCGACACCGAGGACGTCCCGGACCCCGAGAGCACGGCGGAACAGACCACCACCTATCCCGAAGGCCCCTATGTCAGGGAGGGGCTCTTCGGCGCCTATGACTTCCCCGCCCGGGTGGCGGTGCACCACGTCGAGCGCGGCCGGGACCGCGGCGTCCTCCGTCTCACCGTGGAGGCCACCGGTGAGACCGACCAGAGCTACATCCACCGCCCCGCCGCCTTCTCTCGAGGACTGCTCGGCCGGAACTGGGCGTTCTCCCTGACCGACCCGGTCGGAAGGAAGCACTATCTCCCGCTGCTCGACTCCGACGACCGCACGACCGGCAGCCCCATGCCGCCCAACTGGGTCCCCGGGGCCACCTACGAGTTCGAGATCCACTTCCCACCGATCCCCGAGGGGGTGGAACGCCTCACCCTCCACACCACCGGGGACGCCGGAGAGTTCACCGGCATCCCCGTGGTGGACCGGGGCGAGCCCTCCGCTCCCCCCTCCGACAGTGTGAGGCACAGCGACGTCGAGCCGGGCGACACCGTGCGTCCCGGACCCGGCGACGCCGAACCGGCCGGCGACCCCGACGATCGGGTCCAGGACCTGTACTCCATCGTCGAGCGGCCCGACCGGGTCCACACGGGCGGCGCGGACGAGACGACGGTGGGACTGCACGCCGACGTGCTGTTCGATCTCGACGAGTCCGAGCTCACCACCGAGGCCGAGGAGGTCCTGCGCGAGGTGGCCGAGGAGACCCGGGCCGAGGCCGACCCCTCACGGCCGCCGATCACGATCGTGGGCCACACCGATGGGCAAGGGGCGGGCGACTACAACCTGACCCTGTCCGAGGAGCGTGCCGAGGCCGTCCACGCCTTCCTCCGCGAGGAGCTGGGCACCGACTACGCGTACGAGACCGAGGGACGCGGGGACACCGAACCGGTGGCGAGCGAGAACGCCGACACCGAGGAGGAGGTCGAGGAGGCGCGCGCGGCCAACCGGCGGGTGGAGATCTCCTACCACCTGCTTCCCGAGGGCGAACGCGAGGAGACCGGCGAAGAGGCCGGTACCACCGTCACCGAGGGGACGGAGCACGTGGCCGCGCCGCCGGCGCCGTTCCGCGAAGGCGACGGCGAGGTCGTCGCCACGGGCGAGGCGACCTTCCTCAGCGACGTCGCGCGCTATCGACTGCACGCGTATCCGATGTACCGGGACGGTTCCTACCTCGTCGGGGTCTTCGAACTGGAACACGACGACAGCGGATCGGGGACGGTGCCGCACGTCGTCTCTCCCCTCTCCGGAGACCTGCGGGGCGGAGAGATGACCGCCTTCTCGGTGAGCGCCCCCGGCGGTGACGACGTCCTGCGGGCCGTCCGTATCGGCCCCTCCCACCCCGAGGACGCGGACCCCCGCTACCTGTCCACCCGACACTTCAACCCGTTCCCCGACGGTGGGGAGAGCCGCAGGACCTTCGTCTACTTCCCCGCGCCCGCCCTGGGCGTGGACGAGGTGGAGCTGGACGCCGGCCCCTTCGGCGCCTTCACGATCCCGGTGGAATGACCCTCCCCCGCGAACGACGGCGCCCGCCCCGAGGATCCGGGGCGGGCGCCGTCCGCGTCGTACGGGACCGCTCAGCCGAGCAGTCGCGCGATGAGGGGGTCGATGGTGACCGCCGTGAACAGCAGCGCCAGGTAGGCGTTGGAGAGGTGGAAGAAGCCCATGGTCTTGAGCTTGGCCCCGCTCACCCCCGCCATCGAGCGGCTGAGCAGGCGGTGGGCCTGGACCACCAGGAGCGCGCCCAGGATGAGGGCGACCGCACCGTAGAACACGGTGGTCCCCGCGACCGGCCAGAAGATGAGCGAGACGATGACCGTCGCCCAGCTGTACAGCACCGTCTCCAGCAGCACGCGACGGTCGCCGGCGACCACCGGGAGCATCGGCACCTTGGCGGCGGCGTAGTCCTCGCGGTAACGCATGGCCAGGGTCCAGGTGTGCGGAGGCGTCCAGAAGAACACCACCAGGAAGAGGACGAACGGCGCCCAGTCGAGGCTGTTGGTGACCGCGGCCCAACCGATGAGGACCGGCATACAGCCCGCGATGCCGCCCCACACCACGTTCTGCGCGGTACGACGCTTGAGCAGCATCGTGTACACGAAGATGTAGAAGAGGATCGCGAAGACCGACAGCGTCGCCGACAGCACGTTGACGAACACCAGGAAGCCGACGGTGGAGCCGATCGCCAGGGCGAGCCCGTAGATGAGGGCGCCCTTCGGTGTGACCAGGTCCATCGCGCCCGGACGCTGTCGGGTGCGACGCATCTCACGGTCGATGTCACGGTCGATGTAGCAGTTCATCGCGTTCGCGCTGGCCGCCGACATGGTGCCGAACAGCAGGGTGGCGACCGCGGTCCACAGCGGCGGCACACCCCCGGCGGCCACGAACATCACCGGAATGGTGGTGATGAGCAGAAGCTCGATGACGCGGGGCTTGGAGAGAGCGACATAGGCACGGACGTAATCACCCAGGGCGGCCTTGCGGGGGGCCTCGGGGGTGGACGATCCGGCCTGCGGGGAACGGTTGGTGAGTGTCATGGGTGCCGCGTCCCCACGGCCGGAAGCACTCCTGTCCCCTGGGGGGCCGGCTCGGTTTCAGACACGCGGATACCTCGACAACTCTTAGGGAATTTCGACACTGCTCGCCACGCGGGGTCGATCGGACCGACAAAGCGTCAGGATCAGCGAAAACCCCGTCAACGACATACTGTAGTACTTCCTCGCGCGCACCGGAGACCTGCCCCCTGGGTACGGGTGCCCCGCCGGCCGGGACCTTCGGCCCGAGACCTCGCCGCCTCTCGGGTGTACAGAAGGGTCGCACAAGCCCCACCACGCTTCCAGCGTGCCACGCGCCCCACCGAGCGCGGGGATCCGGCCCCACGACCCCCTCCACCAGCCGGTGCGGGAGGTGTCGGGCACCCACATCCCCTGCCGCGGACGATAGGCTCGCAGACGGCCCCGTCCGTGTTCCACCGACCTCGTGCGAACACGGACCGGACACGTGCTTCGGGGCCGCGTGACGTCCACAGCCCGACGCCGAGCGACCCCGCCCTCCGCACACCCCTCTCGGCCCGCCCCACGAGCGGGTCGTCCGTCGACGCCGGCGGACAACAAGTACACACGACCACCACCCGCCCCGGAAACGGGTGCCTCCGGTGCCCGAGAAGGAGAACGAAAGTCCGTGAACGCCCACACCCCGCAGAATCTGGAGTGGTCGGACCTCGACCTCCGTGCCGTCGACACGGTTCGGGCGCTGGCGATGGACGCGGTAGAGAAGTCGGGTAACGGTCACCCCGGTACCGCGATGAGCCTCGCTCCCGCCGCCTACCTCCTCTTCCAGAAGGTCATGCGCCACGACCCCGCCGCCCCCGACTGGGTCGGCCGGGACCGTTTCGTGCTGTCCATCGGACACTCCAGCCTCACCCTGTACATCCAGCTCTACCTCGCCGGCTACGGTCTGACCCTGAAGGACCTGGAGTCGCTGCGCCAGTGGGACAGCCTCACCCCGGGTCACCCCGAGGTCGGCCACACCCCGGGTGTGGAGACCACCACCGGCCCGCTCGGCCAGGGTGTGGGCAACGCCGTCGGCATGGCCATGGCCGCCCGCCGCGAGCGCGGCCTGTTCAACCCCGAGGCGGGTCCGGGCGTCAGCCCCTTCGACCACCACGTCTACGCCTTCTGCTCCGACGGCGACGTCCAGGAGGGCGTGAGCCACGAGGCCAGCGCCCTGGCCGGCACCCAGAACCTGGGCAACCTCATCATGATCTGGGACGACAACCAGATCTCCATCGAGGACGACACCCGCATCGCGCACAGCGAGGACGTCATGGCCCGTTACCGGGCCTACGGCTGGCACGTCGAGGACGTCGACTGGACCGCCACCGGCGAGTACGTCGAGGACGTCGACGGCCTCTACCAGGCGATCCTGCGCGGCAAGGCCGAGACCGACCGTCCGACCTTCATCCGTCTGCGCACCGTCATCGGCTGGCCCGCGCCCAACAAGCAGAACACCGGCGCCATCCACGGCGCCGCCATCGGTGCCGCCGAGATCTCCGCCACCAAGGAGATCCTGGGCCTTCCGGACGAGCCGTTCGCGGTCGAGGACGCCGTCATCGAGCACACCCGCAAGGCGCTCGACCGGGGCCGCGAGGCCCACGCCGCCTGGGAGGTCGCCTTCGACGCCTGGCGCAAGGGCGCCGGCGAGCACGGTGAGCTCTTCGACCGGCTCCAGTCGGGCAAGCTGCCCGAGGACTGGGAGGAGTCGCTGCCCTCCTTCGAGGCGAGCGAGAAGGGGATGGCCACCCGCAAGGCGAGCGGCGAGGTGCTGAGCGCGGTCGCGCCGATCCTGCCCGAGCTGTGGGGCGGCTCGGCCGACCTGGCCGGTTCCAACAACACCACCCCCAAGGGCGAGCCCTCCTTCCTCCCCTTCGACCGGGCCAGCGGCATGTTCCCCGGCAACCCGTACGGTCGCGTGCTGCACTTCGGCATCCGTGAGCACGGCATGGGTTCGATCCTCAACGGCATCGCCCTGCACGGCCCCACCCGTCCCTACGGCGGCACGTTCCTGGTCTTCAGCGACTACATGCGTCCGGCCGTGCGACTGGCCGCGCTCATGAAGCTGCCGGTCACCTACGTGTGGACCCACGACTCCATCGGTCTGGGCGAGGACGGCCCCACCCACCAGCCGATCGAGCACCTGTGGGCGCTGCGCGCCATCCCCGGCCTGGACGTGATCCGTCCCGCCGACGCCAACGAGACCGTCGTGGCCTGGCGCAAGGCGCTGGAGAGCACCGACCGTCCCACCGCGCTGGCGCTCACCCGCCAGAACGTCCCGGTCCTGGACCGCGAGGTCCACGCTCCGGCCGAGGGCGCGGCCCAGGGCGGCTACGTGCTCGCCGAGGCCGAAGGGGGCACCCCCGAGGCCATCGTCATCGCCACCGGTAGCGAGGTCTCCCTCGCGCTGGAGGCCCGCGCCGAGCTGGAGCGGGCCGGCACCCCCACCCGCGTGGTCTCCATGCCGTGCGTGGAGTGGTTCGAGGAGCAGAGCGAGGAGTACCGCGAGCAGGTGCTGCCCTCCTCGGTGCGCGCCCGCGTGTCGGTCGAGGCCGGTATCGCCATGGGCTGGCGCTCCTACGTCGGCGACGCCGGCGTCTCGGTGAGCCTGGAGCACTTCGGTGCCTCCGCGCCCTACCAGACCCTCTACGAGAAGTTCGGCATCACCTCCGAGGCGGTCGTCGCGGCGGTCCGCGACAGTCTGGCCAAGGTCGGACGCTGACGGAGCGGTCCCGCCGGGGAGAGCTCCCCGGCGGGGCCGCCGCCCGTGCGCGGCGCGGGCCCAGGACAAAGCGCAGGGAAGGCGTGAGAAGGACATGAGCACCGCACTGAAGGATCTGGCCGAGGCCGGGCAGTCCATCTGGCTGGACGACATCAGCCGGGACCGACTGCGCACCGGCAACCTCGCCGAACTGATGTCGACCCACCACGTGACCGGGGTGACCTCGAACCCCACCATCTTCGACAAGGCCCTCGCCGAGGGCGACGCCTACGACGAGCAGGTGCACGCCCTCGGGGTGCGCGGTGTCTCGGTGGGCGAGGCCGTCCGGATGCTGACCGCCTACGACATCCGCTGGGCCGCGGACACCCTGCGCCCGGTGTACGACGCCACCGACCGCGTGGACGGCCGGGTCTCCCTGGAGGTGGACCCGCGTCTGGCCCGCGAGACCGAGCGCACCATCGCCGAGGCCCGGTCGCTGTGGTGGCTGGTCGACCGTCCCAACCTGATGATCAAGATCCCGGCGACGGTCGAGGGTCTGCCCGCGATCACCCAGGTGCTCGGACACGGCATCAGCGTCAACGTCACCCTGATCTTCTCACTGGAGCGCTACCGGGAGGTCATGGAGGCGTTCCTGGAGGGCATGGAGCTGGCCCGCGCCAACGGCCACGACCTGTCCCGCATCCAGTCCGTGGCGTCCTTCTTCGTCAGCCGCGTCGACAGCGAGGTGGACAAGCGACTGAAGGCCATCGGCACCGACGAGGCCGAGCGTCTGCTCGGCCGCGCCGCCATCGCCAACGCGCGGCTGGCCTACCAGGACTACGAGCAGGTCTTCTCCGCCGACCGTTGGAAGGTACTGGCCGCCGAGGGCGCCACCCCGCAGCGTCCGCTGTGGGCCTCCACCGGGGTGAAGGACCCGTCCTACTCCGACACCCGCTACGTCACCGACCTGGTGGCCCCCGGCACCGTGAACACGATGCCGCAGGCCACCCTCGACGCGACCGCCGACCACGGTGAGATCACCGGGGACACGGTCCGGGCGCACTACGCCGAGGCCCAGGCCGACATGGACGCCCTCCGCGAGGCCGGTGTGGACATGGCCGACGTCGTCCTCCACCTGGAGAACGAGGGCGTGGTCAAGTTCGTGGACTCCTGGGAGAGCCTGCTCGGCCGGCTGACCATGAAGCTCGACGAGCTCGCCTAGGTCGCATCCACGGGCCTCCGTCGCACCGGAGCCCGTGCGGCCCTCGAGGCACCCTCTCACCGCCCCGTGCCCGTGCGCGATCCGCGCGGGCACGGGTGCCCGTCCACCGAGGCATCGGCCACGCTCGACAGGAGAAAGAGACTCTTGAAAGAACCGGTGATGCCGGGAGCGGTACCCAACCCGCTCCGCAACGCCCTGGACCGAAGGCTCCCCCGGATCGCCGGGCCCAGCGTGCTGGTGCTGTTCGGCGTGACGGGCGACCTGGCCCGCAAGAAACTGCTCCCCGCCATCTACGACCTGGCCAACCGGGGCATGCTGCCTCCGGGCTTCGGTCTGGTGGGGTTCGCCCGCCGGGACTGGGAGGACCAGGACTTCGCCCACGAGGCCCACGAGGCGGTGCGTCAGCACGCGCGCACCCCCTTCCGTGAGGACGTGTGGCGCCAGCTCAGCGAGGGCATGCGGTTCGTCCAGGGCGACCTGGACGACGACGCGGCCTTCGACGAGCTCGCCCGGACCGTCCACGAGCTGGACGCCGCGCGCGGCACCGGAGGCAACTACGCCTTCTACCTCTCGCTGCCGCCCAAGCTGTTCCCGACCGTGGTCACCCAGCTCAAGAGGTCCGGTCTGGCCGAGCCCGAACAGGGCGAGGGGACCGGCGGGGTCACCCCGTGGCGGCGCGTGGTCATCGAGAAGCCCTTCGGCCACGACCTGACCAGCGCCCGCGACCTCAACTCCGTGGTGGACGACGTCTTCCCGCCGTCGGCGGTGTTCCGCATCGACCACTACCTGGGCAAGGAGACGGTCCAGAACATCCTGGCGCTGCGCTTCGCCAACACCCTGTTCGAGCCCCTGTGGAACCGCGGCTACGTGGACCACGTGCAGATCACCATGGCCGAGGACATCGGCGTGGGCGGACGCGCGGGCTACTACGACGGGATCGGCGCCGCCCGCGACGTCATGCAGAACCACCTGCTCCAGCTGCTCGCGCTCGTGGCCATGGAGGAGCCCGTCTCCTACAGCGCCGACGCGATCCGCGCGGAGAAGGAGAAGGTACTCTCCGCGGTCTCCCTGCCAGAGGACCTGTCCACCGGCACCGCCCGGGGACAGTACGCCGCCGGTTGGCAGGGCGGCGCCGCGGTCCGCGGCTACCTGGAGGAGGAGGGCATCCCCTCCGACTCGGTGACCGAGACCTACGCCGCCCTCAGGCTCGACGTGGGCACCCGCCGCTGGGCCGGGGTGCCCTTCTACCTGCGCACCGGCAAACGGTTGGGCCGCCGCGTCACCGAGGTGGCGTTGGTGTTCCAGGCCGCTCCGCAGCAGATGTTCGCGCGCTCCGACATCAGCGAACTGGGGCAGAACGCCCTGGTACTGCGCATCCAGCCGGACGAGGGCGTCACCCTGCGCTTCGGCTCCAAGGTGCCCGGCGCCTCCATGGAGGTGCGCGACGTGAGCATGGACTTCACCTACGGGCAGTCCTTCACCGAGGCCAGCCCCGAGGCCTACGAACGGCTCATCCTGGACGTGCTGATCGGCGACCCGCCGCTCTTCCCCCGCCAGGAGGAGGTCGAGCTGTCGTGGCGCATCCTGGACCCGGTGGAGGACTACTGGGCGAAGGAGGGCCGCCCCGAACAATACGGTTCGGGTACCTGGGGGCCCGACTCCGCCCACGAACTGCTCGCCAGGGACGGCCGCCAGTGGCGCCGCCCATGACCGCCCGCGTCGGGAGGAACCGATGACGCTCTACCTGCCGCGCACCACCACCGCGCAGATCACCGAGGCGCTCATGTCCGAGCGTCTCAGTGTCGGCGGCGGCGCGATGAACATGGTTCTGACCCTGGTCATCGTCACCGACGAGGCCGACCACTACGACGCCGTCCGGGCCGCCACCGAGGCCGGCCGCGAACACCCGTCCCGGGTCGTGGCGCTGATCCGCCGCGACCCCAAGGCCGAGCCCGCCATCGACGCCGAGATCCGCAGGCCCGGCACCTCCGGCCCCGGCGAGGCGGTGCTGCTGAGGCTGTACGGGCCCCTGGGCGAACACCCCGACTCGGTCCTGACCCCGCTGCTGGTGCCGGACGCGCCCGTGGTGGTGTGGTGGCCGGGCCAGGGGCCGCTCGACCCGGCCGACGATCCGGTCGGTCGTCTGGCCCAGCGCAGGATCACCGACGCCCTGCGCGCCCCGAACCCGCTGGAGGACCTGATGGAGCGGGTCGCCCACTACCGTCCGGGCGACACCGACCTGACCTGGACCCGGCTGACCCCGTGGCGTTCGCTGCTGGCCAGCGCCATGGACCAGCCGTGCGGCTGGGTGAACTCGGCCCGGGTGACCGCCGAACCGCACTACCCGAGCGCCGAACTGCTGGCGTCGTGGCTGTCCGAACGCCTCGACGTCCCGGTGGAGCGCGCCACCTCGCACGGCCCCGGGCTGACCGAGGTGTGCCTGAGCACCGACCAGGGGGACATCACGATCTCCCGCAGAGACGGCCAGGTCGCCATCCTGTCGAGGTTCGGCCAGCCGGACCAGACGGTGGCCCTGGCCCGACGCGGCGCCTCCCAGGCCCTGGCCGAGGAGCTGCGCCGACTGGACGCCGACGAGACCTACGCGAGCGCGGCCCGCCACCTGGGCCCGATGCTCGCCGGAAGCGGAGCATGAGATGAGCGAACCGGAGATCGTCCGCACCATCGACGCCGAGCAGCTCGCCCAGAGCGCGGCCTCGCGGTTGGCGAAGCTGATCGTGAGCGCCGAGACCGAGGGGCGCGACTTCCACCTGGTCCTGACCGGTGGCGGGGTCGGTATCCGCACGCTCGCGGCCCTGCGCGACGAGGCGCTGGCCTGCGGGATGAAGTGGTCCCACGTGCACCTGTGGTGGGGCGACGAGCGTTTCCTGCCCGAGGGAGACCCCGAGCGCAACGAGACCCAGGCGCGCGAGGCCCTCATCGCCGACATCGACATCCCGGCGCATCAGGTGCACCCGATGCCGTCCTCCGACGGCACCGACCACGCCGAGGCCGAACGCGCCGCCACCACCTACTCGCAGGCCCTGGCCGTGGCCGCGCGGGGCAAGGGCCCGGTGCCGGAGTTCGACGTCTGCCTGCTCGGTCTGGGCCCGGACGCCCACGTGGCGTCGCTGTTCCCCGGCCTACCGGGCGTGCACGAGGACGAGGCGGCCGTGGTGGCCGTCCACGACTCCCCCAAGCCGCCGCCCACCCGGATCAGCCTGACCCTGTGCGCCATCGGCACCGCCCGCCAGGTGTGGGTGCTGGCCGCGGGTGAGTCCAAGGCCGAGGCCGTACGGCTGGGCCTGTCCAACGCGAGCGTGGACCGGGCCCCCGTGGCCGGAGCGCGCGGCGCGGAGCGGACCGTCTTCTGGCTGGACCAGGCGGCCTCCGCGCAGCTGTAGTCATCCATTCGAAGGCGCCCCGTTGGGAGTTCCCGCCGGGGCGCCTTCGCGTTCCCCGGTGTCGCTAAGCCGCGGGGGTCGGGGGTGTCGTTCTCTTCGCGGAGAGGGCGAGCACCGGCGGGGCCAGGAGGAAGAGCGCGCCGAGGCCGAAGATCGCGAACGTGTGCCGGTACGGTTCCGCCCCCAGGAGGCCGAAGAGGACCAACGCCCCCATCGCCGCGACGAACAGACCGTAGGGCACGGTCACCCGGGCGGAGAGCCGGCGGTCGAAGCGGCCGTCCCGCAGCACGAAGAGGTGGACCAGCAACAGGACCACCATCACCACCGCCAAGAGCAGCGAGAACCCGTGCCCCTCCCGTTGGTGGGCGAGCTGGAAACACGACAGCAGGAACAGGAAGAGCCCGCAGTTCAGCAGGGCGATCGTGCGCAAGAGACCCTCCCGGGATCGATCGTCAACCGTTCAAGGCCCTCAGCAGAGGCGTGACGACCTTCATGCCCCGCGACCACGTTCATCAGGACATTCGCCGCCGGGCTCACGGCTCGACCCTCTTCGAGGCCGGCAGGAAGAAGGAGACCACCGAGAGGGCGAGACAGAGATGGGCCGCCACTCCCAGAGGGATCAGTCGCAGCAGTGGAGCCCCCGCGGTCAGGAAGAACCAGGCCCCGAAGAGAAGAAGGGGGACGTTCAGCACCCATAGACCGATGACGAACGCGCGAGCATAGCGTTCGACCTCCGGGAACCTCCTCCCCACCCACCCCGATGAGAGTCCTATCCAACAGGCCGCCATCTGCCAGAAGGCCAGAATCGCCGACCAGACGTGAGCGCTGCTCCCATAAGAGCCCAGCCCGTACTTATGGTCGAGCGCCAGCATCCCGAACACGGCGAACAGGGCCGGGGCCATGAGAGCGGTGATCAGGGAGAACACGTTCATGTCACCGCGGGTGGGGGGCACGGGTGGAAACGCCACGACCCATTCGGCCCAGGTCGACCTCGCCTGGGAGATCGTTCGCCTGACACCTCCTTCGTCACGCGCCACGGTCGACTCCCCTCATCTCTGCCGCTCTCCCACATTCACCACGACGATCTCCTCGGTTCAATATCCGTAGAGCTCCCAGAAGGAGAGCGCGAGCACGGAGAGAAACGACACCACGACCACCAGGCGTTCCACCGGCTTGAACCTTCTTCCCCTTCTCTCCGCGATCAGGAATCCGAGCAGCACCGTGAACACCAGGGAGGCGAGAAGGTATATCAAGAGGGACAAGGAGATCCCTTCCCTTGTTCTTCGAAGCCGAGAGATCCGCTCACCCAGGAAGCAACTTCAGAACGGGACACGAGACGACCCGCCGAGAACCTCATTCATCACTCGAACCTCGACCATACGTCGAATAATTCCAGATGGTGAACACCAGCAATAAGATCCAAACGATCAACCAGGAAAAGAACGTCCAGTTGAAGACTCCCTGGAAAATGTAATAGCAAGACAGCATCGCGGCGAAAAAGACGACCATCGCAACACTGACGAAGACCGGCTCCTTTTCCGACTTCAGCCATTTCACATCAGATCCCCCGATCCAGAGAAGCGAATTATTGATCTTCGCCGACCCACGGAACCGAAGATGCCCGAACGACGCGAGAAGAGCCTGAGCCGGGAACGTCGAGCACGAGGCCTCGGCCCGGCGGGCTCACACCCACCGGGCCGTTCGAACGCTTCAGAGGTACGTCGTCACAGGGAACGCGTCAGGACAGCGGAAGAGACCCCAACATCACCCTGGAGATGTCGCTTCTCAAAAGCGTTCCCTGGTAGAGGTGGACGTCACCGATATCGCCGGCCCAGGGGTCGGAGAGCTCCTCCCCGGACCAGGAGCCACCGATCGTCACCGGGTCACCTGTATGCAGGGCGCCGGAGACCTCCACCGACCCTTGTTCCACACCGTCGACGTAGAGGGTCACCCGTCCCAGGCTGTGGTCATAGGTGGCGGTCAGATGGGTCCATTCTCCGAGCCAAGCCCGGTGGGACGACCGGGCACGGTGCCATTCGTTCGCCCCCGTGCCATCCTCCGAGGCCACCTTCAGCACCCAGTCGCCACCACCCGGGGCATGCTCATAGCCGAGAGAGAAAGCGCCCTGGTCCAACACCGTGGAATCGTGGTCGATCTCGTCCAGCCGAACCCAGGCGGCCACGCTGTAGCTGCGGTCGGTTCGGATCGCCGGCCCTTCGGTGATCAGGTGTTCCCGTTCGGCCGCGTCCAGCCTCACACCGGGCGCGAAGATGGCGTTGTTCCAGGCCAGGTCCCACGCGGTCGACGGATCCGCTTTCAGGGTCGCGTCCAGATCGTGGTCGGAGGCGTCGGCCGCGATGGTCCCTTCAGTCTCGTCGAGCCTCCAACGGCCTTCGAGCGCGGCGGGCCGGTTGGCCAGCTCCCATACCTCGGAGCGTGCCTCCGCTCCGCCGACGAAAGGCTCGTCGAAGACCTTCCTGTTCCAGACACGGACGTCGTCGATCGCACCGGGCCACTGGTGGGTCAGGTCCCCCTCGTGCTTACCGCCACCCAAGAGGAGTTCACCCTCGGCACTCCAGGCACCGGCGTGCTCGACACGGGACCGCTCCACACCGTCGACGTACAGGGCGATCTCACCGCTGTCGGGGTCGTGGACACCGAGCAGATGGGTCCACACCCCGGTCTCCACCGGGGTCGTGGCGTCGGCGTAGGTCCACGTGGCGGGGTCACCATCGTGCGACGCCATCGTGAAAGTCCAGGCCTGGGCGGCATCGCCCTGGTAACCGAGGTGGAAACCGGAACCCGACTCACCGGCCTGGGCAACGGCGGTGGCGTTCCCGGTCGGCAGCTCGTCGAGGTAGACCCAGGCGGAGACCGAGAACGATCCGCTCGTGTCGACGACCGGTCCGTCCGTGGCCAGCATGGAGTTCCCACCGATCTGGGCGGCGGCGCCTTCGAGGCGGTAGGACCCGCCGGCCCGCGCTCCGACACGGCCGCGTGTCCAGTCCAGGTCCTGGAGCGCGGTGGCCGTGCGGCTCCGATCCATCACATCGGTGCTCGTGGTGCCCTGGCCCTCGTCCAAGGGGAAATACGCCACCGGGTCCGAGAGCGGTGCGACGATGAAGCGGTACACCGACTCACATACGGAGGAGTTGCCGTGGACATCGGTGGTTCGAGCGTGGATGACGTGGGGGCCGCTACGGACCGGGGTGATGGTCACCGTCGCGCTCGCGCCAGGCTCGTCCAAGGTGATCTTGGTCGAGCAGGAGGCGTCGTTGACGCTGTAGTGGTAGGCCGTGGCGGCTTCCACCCCGTTGTTGGAGAAGGTGAACTCCCCCGATCTACCGACCGAGCCCTGGACCCTGTCCCCCGCCGGATAGTCGGTGGAGGTCACCTCTGGCGCGGATTCGGGCTTGGTGGTGTCGATCTTGATGTAGCACCAGGAGGACCACGGCCCCCAGTCGGTCCGGTCGTGACCACGCGCCCGGTAGGCGATGAGTTCCTTCTCCGGAAGACCGCGCGCGGTCACCGGCCGGTAGGTGCCGTCCGGCCATGCCCGGACGGTCACATAAACGGAGTCGCCGGTGCCCAAAGGTTCGTCGGCACCGTCGATCTTCCACTCGAACCGGGACTTGACCTGCTGGCCGATCCGTTCGGAGTCCCTGTCCCGTATCTGGGCGTTGAAGGTGACGGTGGTGTTGTTGATCAACCGCGGCTGCGCGGGATCCGTCTGACACACACCCCCGAGGGAATCGGAGATGGTGGAGGTCTCCGGTCGCTCGGGCGGGTTGTTGGAGTTCGCGACCACCTCCGACTGCGCGTGTTCGACGGTATCGGCGCCCGCGGGGGGCGCGAGGCTCAAGGAGAGGACGAGAGCGCCGACGACGGAGATCGCCGCGGCGCGTGTGAAGGGCCGACGCATGGGGGATGCCTGTCCAGGTTCATGGGAGATATGAGAACCCAGCGCATGAAACTCGCCTCTGGGAACTGGCTCAGGACATTAGTCGGCATCTATAGGGCACCACAATCACTCGTTCCCCCGTCCCGACGAAAGTGGAACCGAGAACCACATCTGACGTGCGAGATCCTCATACCGACCACATCCGGCCACGTCAGCGTGTAAACCACATCGAACCCCACGATGTACACCCTCTCATCACCGCAGATGAACGCATGGTCAGATCCCCCTGACGGAACGTAGGAGAAGAAGTAGGCCCACCGACACTCTCGGCACCGTGCTCGGCAGCCCTGAGAGCACCGAGACGGCGGCCCCGACCACGATGACCCACCGCCATGCGGAGGACATTGCCGTCGACCACTGCCATCAAGTCCATCTGGAGCCCCACAGGACACCGCCTGGTGGGGATCCAGATTTACGAGTCAAACGACTACGAACCTCAGCACCCACCCAGGAACTCACGTACCGCCGAGACACTGGTCCGCCATTCGGAGATGGAATTTCCGTCTTCATCGACAGTGAGTCGTGGCCTCACCGAAGACCATGGCTCAAGAGGATTGAAGCCCCTCTCCAGCTCATCCAGGAAGATGATCGAGATGGCCCCAGGGATCGAGTCGAATCAACGACCGGAGCTCCACAGGTAGCCCCCAGGCCTGACCACTCCGTCCAGGATGGACTTGAATGCCACCGAATCGCTCTTCGCGTCGAAATTTCACTCGACCAAGATATCAATTTCTCCCACCAACCGCACCAACTGGGGAGAGTCGAACATCGTGCCATCATGAAGATCAACCCCCGCCAGAAAGGAATCAGATCAACGTGCAGCATGTTCACTTCGAGGCAAGCTCCGACCTCACTCCCCCACACACCAGCCGATGACTCTGATCTTCAAAATAGACCACAAGGCCCCTCGAAACTCTACTCCATTTTCATGGGACCGGATCTCTTACACCGAGCCGGCCCCGCGTGGACGAAAAATTCGCGTGGACCACGATGCCGTTCGTCGCTTGAGGTGAGTTCTAAGGCCAAGGGGGGAGACCATTATCAGCATGAATACACACGAGATCTCGATCCGCCATGACAGCTTGCTGAACGCCCTCCTCAGGGGAGTCCCCAAGAAGCCAGACGTAGCCGAGACCTCCAGCCATCATGCGCCCAGACACCGTCAGAAAAACAGAACTATAGCTCAACCATTCCCCCACAGGAAAGCAGGGCTCCTGAACCAGGTCAGACATCTCCTCAAAAAAAGACACACCCATGACATCCGCAGAGAATGGATCAACATTCAAGGGTTCATAATTTACAAAATGGGCATCTTCATTCTCAACAGGCCCAATAACGAGACCCCCAGCCCCCTCAGAAACTCCAAGGCAAATTGATTTTCAGGGTACCCCATACCACGCAGTTCGCCATACCAGGGTTCCGCATCCTTCAAAAATCTCCCCGAGTATCATCCAGCATCCTCCAGGGCACCCAGAGTATCGCTGCTCATTCTTCTAAAATCCAGCATGTGAACCTCAGTATGAAATATTAAACCCCAAACATCCCCCGCCCAGAAAAGGAAGCAGAAAAAGAAATAACTGAAACAATCAAAGAGAAAACTCCACTCGCGGCAACCAAAAGCAAAATGCCCATGTCAAAGAACGCAACCCACAAGCCGGACAACAAGAAAAGAATACAAAGAACCCAAACCACAGGAATTGCGAATCTAATTTTCCCTTGAACTCCAGGAAACCATTTTTCACCCTCAGGAAGAGTAATCATAATCCACATAAGGACAATCTGATAAGGGACCAGTAGCGCCAACCAGAGATGCGCACTGTAGCTCACGCCACCACCCCCTACCCCGAGACCAAGAGACATAACAAAGAAACCAACCAGCACCACCAAGGCCAACAGGGCAGAACCCAGAGAAATTCTAACCATGGAACTCAATTCCATCACTCTCCCAAACCAGACAAGTATCTGGGGCTTGACTAAACTTCAACCAAGCCCCAGACATAGCATCATCTACCAAAACCCGGCAACACATCAACCTTCATCAGCATTGCCTGATTGCTTCTATCTTGCCCACCACACTTCCTCGGTCAGCAGCCGCTGAATACCCTATACCTGCCCCACTCAAAGCCCCACTAAAAGCTCCAGTGATAGCACCCGCAGCAACTCCGGGCGGGCCACCTACGATACCTGCAATCGCACCGATCCCACCCCCCAAGTTTCCACCAATTATACCACCAACCCCAATTCCACCCACTCCATAAATAACCCTATACCTATATTCCATTCTGGTGGTACATATTTCTCTAGCCTGCTCCGAATTAATACCGCCTTGTCGCCCAAAACTCCCCGAACGGCCAATCCCCTCATCTATCTGGCCGCTACCTCCCAATCCCTTTCTTGGCCTTCCAGAGTGCACCAGTGGACCTTGGTAGAGGCCCAGTGGTTTGGCTTCTTCTCGACCGTTGGAAGGACCCAACTTCCGAGGCCCTTCCCCAACTACTTTGGAACGGCGTATGGCGGCCTGTCGGCGCCTTTCCGCCGCGATGCGGGCGGCTCGAGCGCGTGCCGCTCTCTGAGCCGCGGCCCTGCGTAGAGCGGCCGCTCTCATCGCCGCGGCCCTGCGCTGTGCCGCTCGGATACGGGCCATACGCGCCTGGGCCGCGCGGATGCGAGCCGCGCGGATCGCGGCCTGACGAATGCGGTGGGCGCGGATCGCCGCTTGACGGATACGCCAGGCACGGATCGCCGCCTGGCGAATACGGTAGGCGCGGATCGCGGCCTGACGCGCGCGCTGAGCGGCCCACGCGCGGGCTCGGGCGAAGGTCCTGCGCAGGAACAGACCGTCCGGGTCGGTGAAGGACACAGGGCTGTTGTTGGCGTAGGAGAACCCGTGCATCTGCTGGGAGTCACCAAAGTCGATGACCGGGTCCGCGGAGATGAACGAACCGAGTTCCTCGTCGTAGGACCGTGCGCCCAAACGGGTCAACCCGATCCCCTCATCGACGACCCCTCCGACGAAGCCGCGCGAGTTGGGCCAGGTGCCGCCGGCCGTGCCCCGGTCGATACCGAAAGCGGTGAACCGACGTCGAATCGACTCGCCTGTGACCGAGTCCAGGGCGAGCTGCCCCGTCTTGTGGTGATCGGAGAAGATCCAATGCACCTGACCCGTCGCGGAGCGGCTGGCAACGACCTCGTCGTTGTGCTCGTAGAACCGCGTGCCGTTCATCACGAGGTCGTTCTTGTGATAGGTGATCTCCGTACCGGGGAGGTAGAGGGTCACCGTGTTCCCGTCGTCCCGGAGGAGTCGTTCTCCTTCGGCGTCGTAGACGAACGAGGTCTTGTTCGTCCCGTCCCGGACCCCGACCAGCTGACCTTCGGCGTCCCACTCCAGGGTCTGGTCACGGTGGCCCGTCTTCCGGGAGACCATGTTCCCGGCCTCGTCGTAGGAGTAGGTGGAGGTGTTGTCGTCGCCGCTGCTCTCTCGCTCGGTGACCGCGTGGGGGCGGGCCTCTCCGGCTTCGGGACGGTGGAAGGTATTGACGACGCTGGAGTCGGTCATGACCCCGTGCCGGGTCTCGCCGGTCCGGTTCCCCAGAGCGTCATAGGTGTAGTCGTACCAGTAGGGTGACGCGCCGCCCACGTTGTCCGGAGAGGGGGCGGAGGCACAGGCATCCTCTCCCCTGTCCTTGGACGTCCATTCACTGATCAGACGCCGCATCTCGTCGTAGTCGAAGCACTGTACGTCGCTCTGCTCGACCGCGGTGGGTTCGTCTCTGATGCTCAGGACGTTCCCGGCCGGGTCATAGGAGTAGTGCTGCTCGACCAGACTGCCGTGACCGATCTCGTGGTGCACTCGGGCACTGAGCATCCGGTTGGTGGACGTCTCATAGGTCCGGGTCGACCAGGTCCTCTTGGGCGAGGTGGAACCGTCTCCGCGGTAGAACTCCCGTTGGAGCACCAGCCCCAGCTTGGAGTACACGGTGTCGTTGACGTAATAGAGCGACTCCGCCTCGGTCAGCCCTCGGACACGGGTGGGCATGCCCAACTCGTTGTAGCCATAGCTGACGATCTCTTCGGGGAGACCGCCCATCGCCGGGTAGGTGTTGGTCCGAATGGTCCCATCGGAGTTGTAGGTGGTCCGGAAGCGGTAGGTACCGCTCAACCCGCCGAGGTCCTCGTCCCGGGGGATGCCGATCGACGTCGCGGTCGCGCGCCCCAGCGAGTCGTAGGCGCCGACGGAGGTCGTGTACTCCTTCCCGTCCACGTAGCGGGTGGCCCGGGTCAGTTCTCCCTTCGCGACCGTGTCGAAGGTCCAAGAGGCCAGGAGGGGGCCGTCGGTGTCCCCCGCGTGCTGGGCGGTCTTGCGTCCCAGCTCGTCGTAGACGTGGGCGACCGTCTCACCGCGCGCGTCGGTGGTCGAGACGGGGCGGTCCGCGTCGTCGTAGACGAAGGTGGTGGTACCACGATCCGGATCGTCGGTGCGGATCTTACGCCCGCGCAGGTCGTAGTGGTTACGCCAGACGTTTCCGGCCGGGTCGGTCACGGTTTCGAGCTGACCGGCGGGTGTGTAGGTATAGGTCAGCGCTGTGTAGTCCGCGTCCGGACCGTCGCCCTCGTGCTGACGGAGCTCCACGGTCTGGCCGCGAACGTCCTTGATCGTGGTGGTGGGGATGGCACCTTCGGCCGGGGTGACCGATTGACGGTCCCCGCGGTCCTCCGAGACGGTCCGCCACATCTCTCGCCCACGGGAGAAGGTGATCACCTCGGTGGGCCGTTCGGCACCGTCGTACACCGTTTCGGTGTAGCGAGGGACACTGTCCTCGTTGGCGACCACGAACAGAGAACGGCCGGGATCCTCCTCATTGTGATAGGCGTGCCGTTCCTTCACCTCGAGCCCTCGGCTGTCCCGGAAGGTCTCCGAGATGACACGGCCACCACCGGGCGCGGGATCTTGGCTCTGACGCTCGCGCAACAGACCGTCGTAGATCTGGTACCCGGAGACGTACGTCCCGTCGTCACGTCGAGTATGTGTCACGACGACGGAGGGTTCCTCGTTGCTGATGTGGTATTCGAACCTCATGGCGGGGTCTCCGCCCTGGCCCCGTTGTTTGTCGGGGGTCCATACCTCGGTCAGACGCCCGAAGGGATCGTAGGCGAAGTCGGTCCGATTACCGTTGGCGTCGATCTCGGTGAGTGGAAGTCCACGACCGCCATCGTGAAGCACCGTCTCCGTATGTCCGAGCGGGTTGGTGGTCGTGACACTGGTCTCGTTCCCACCGGTGGTGTTCGACGCGTAGGTCGTCGTGGTCGTGTTCCCGAGAGGGTCGGTTTCGGAGATCGTACGACCGTAGTCGTCGTGTTCGCTCCGCTCCACCGTCTGATAGACGGGGGTGGAGCCGTCGTGGTCCTCGATCCTCTGTTCCTCGGTGGCCAGCCCGCGTGTGGGTGCCTCTCCGAAATCTCCTCCGTCGAAGAGGGTCCTCGTGTCGCTCAGAACGTCGGCGACGGTGGCCTCGGAATCACAGCCGACGGCGACCCTGCGGGTGCGGGACACCGCGTCCAGGATGTGCAGGGAGGTGTTGTCCGCGTAGGTGGTCTCGACACACTGGTCGTCGTCGGGGTCTCCCAGATCACCATGGTCATGGACTCGGGTGACCCTGCCCAGGGAGTCGTATTCGGCCGTCTCACGGGTACGCATCCACCCATCGTCGACCGCGGTGAACTGGGTGCTGGAGGCCATACCCGTCATGCGTGCCTGGAGTTCGCCCCAGGAGAAGCCGCGCTCACCGGTGACCCGGCTCCACGGCAGATTGATGGTCTTCTCGACCACGTCTCCACCAGGCCCGTTGAGGGTGGCCTCTTCGAGCTTGAACCCGTTGTACTGATTGTGGTCGGTGTGCTCTCCGCCTTCCGAGTCCGTGACCTTGACGTCACGGTTACCGTTCGGCAGCTTGTCCCCGTGCATCCCTCGAAAGAACCGATGCTCGGTCTGGGAGCGGGTCTGGTTCGAGACCCCTTCGGTGACGCGTACCAGTTCGTAGCCGCGCCAGTCGGACCAGGTCCGCTGCTTCTCCCGACTGATCCCGTCGGCGTCCCGAAAACGCCAGGCGGCGTCACCGACGTACTCATACGTCACGATGTCCTCGGGCTGGTCGGTGACCAGGTCGTGTTCACTGACCTGGGTCACCACGTACTTACGGAACCAGTCCGTGTACTCGCTCTTGCCGTCCGCAGTGGAGTTGATGACGGGGAAGCAGCGCGTGCCGTTCGCATGTGGTTCCGGCATGTCCCGCGGATCGCACTCACCGGAGGCGTAGCCGACGTCGATCCGCGAGCCGCTCTCGGTCAGGATCGAGGTGATACGCCACTTCAGCATGGGGGCGAAGCCGTCGTCTCGCGCGTCGACCCGGTTCTCGAACTGGGTTCCGCCGAATTCCAGGGTCGGCATCGTCTCGGTGTCTCCGACATGCCCCTTGTGGCTGATCGACTTGAGCCACAGGTCAGACGGGGTCCCATCGCCGGTCGCCGGATAGCTGTGGTCCAGTGTCCAAGAGTCGATGCTCTGGTAGGAGGAGCCGTCGTGGACCTGTGTGGTGACGGAATCCAGCTTCTTCCTGGACCAGAAGGTGGGGGCGAGCCTGTTGGTGCAGTTCTGCCCGGAATCGCAGTTCTGGTCGAACGGAGCGTCCGGCCAGTGGCGGGCGTTGGCACTGGTGAACTTGTCCGGAGCGCAGTCGAAGGAATCGGTGGGGATGCAGCGCTCGCTGACGGAGAAGTTCACTCGGGCCGGGGCCGTCGCGTACAGGTCGTCCGAACGCAGACCGTACTCGATACGCGTGGGATGGCCGCCACGATCGTAAGGCGTGGGCGAGCCCGCCTGCCCGTTACGACCGTAGTGGTTGCGTTCCTTGGCGTAGTAGAACGTCATGGCGTTGCCGAGGGGGTCGACCACGTAGTCGAGGTTCCACCTCCATCCCTGCTGGCACCAGGAATTCGCGAAGTTCGACCCGTTGCAGGGGTCTCCCGAGTCCCGTCCGTACACCGGAACGGTCCAGGTGGAGTTCGTCTCCGGGTTTCCACTCCGGTATCCGGGCAGTCGGTTCAACCCGAAGTAGTACTGAGTGCCGTCCGTAGTGGTGATCTTCCAGTGTTCACCGTCGTCGTCGCCGTTGGTGGCACCGGTGAGACGTTCGATCTTCGACGCGTCGTCGTGGCGCATGCGCCACGTGCCGTCCTCGCCCTGGAACATCTCGCCGGAGCGACCGTTCAGGGAGAAGATCGCGTTCTGATGCGACCAGCAGAGATCCCCGGTCTTCGCCGAATCCGGCTGTTTCTCGGCACAGGGGACATATCTACGCTCGATGAAGCCAGGGGTGTAGTTGAACCCCTCACCGATCCAGGAGGTCTGGTTATTGGACGAGGAGACCCGACCATCGACCGACCCCGACGAGTACGACAGCTCGACACTGGGTGTGAGGTCGCTCGCGACCGGCGGTGTGTCCATCGGGTAACTCCAGGAGAAGTCCCCTGTCTGGAGCCCCACCTCCCAACTGGAGGAGGCGGAGAGGTCGGTCGCCTTGTAGTCGCCCTTGTCTCCGTCACCGTCCGAGGCGACCGCGATAAGGGTCGAGCCTTCGGCCAGCAGTACCGTCGCGCCGACCTCTTGCAGAAGGGGGTCGTTATCGCTCTCGGTCACCTGAGGAGACGGTTCGGAACACGTGTCGTCCCCCTCCGAGGAACACGCGTCGACGGCCACGATGTCCAGACGGCCTCCGTAGTCCCCACCGTAGGCATGGGCGAAGTCGGAGTAGTCGACGGTGATGTCGATCGGCCCCGCCGCGGTCTCTCCGTCGGTCCGGGTCAGTTCGAGCAACAGCCCCGCGACGCCCGCGTCTTCGGCACGTTCCCTGCCGAGGACCTCGACCTGGATCGAATCCACGCTCGCCACGACCGGGGAGGTCTCTTCGGGCGCATCCTCCTGTTCCGTGAGGTTCTCTTCTACCCGTTCCTCTTCGAGAGGCTCGCCCCCCTCCGGAGTCTGCTCCCGACCTTCTTCGTCCGAGAACTCGTCGTCCTCGCTCTCGGTGGTGTTCACCTCAGGGCCGACATCCGGGTCCTCAGAGGACTCCGACCCTTCGGGGGCCTCCTCCGGCTCACTCCCTTCGACACCGAGCTCTTGAGCCCACTCCTCCAGTACCTCGTCCGACACCTGGGACACGGTGACCGGACCATCGCCCACGGGGACCCCCGCGCCGGGGTCCCCGAGATCGACGTCGGCCACCTCCGGGTCGGGCCACGCGGCGGTCAACGGTGCCGTCACGGCGGCGTCGACCACATCGCCCAGAGCCTCCGAGGCCTGGACGAAGGCCCCCTCGACATCGTGACCGTCGACCGACTCCTCGTCCTCCGTCTCAGGACGGACGTTGAAGGTGGTCGAGGAGGCCGGAACGGACTGCAACAGTGTTCCGACCATGAGAAGCGCCGTCACATAGGCGCCTGGTCCCTTCAAGAACCGGATTACACGGCTGTTGGCCATGGTCCGGGTCTCGGGGGGCTTGGGAGGATCCGCTTCCGATATGGCGGACCCTGGGCGGGGGTCTGGCACCTTGGGGGGTGTCTCGGACACGACGAACCTTTCTTATGGCGGCCCCGAAGGGCACCCGAAGGAGAGGTGGGGGAATCAGGTGGTGAACGGAGACCGCTCAAAGAGAGGGGGCCGGTGAGATACCTTCCATGACCGCTCGGATCTCGTCCTCGTCGAGAACCCCTTGGTAGGTGTGAACATCACTGAGGTCGCCCGACCAGGGGTCGAAGAACGACTTCTCGAACCGGGCTCCTCCGATGACGGTCTCCCCACTGGCATGCCAGGCATCGGAGACCTCGATCGCCCCTTGGCCGACCCCGTCCACGAACAGCTCGACCTCACCTCGTGTGTGGTCATAGGTCGCGGCCAGGTGTGTCCAACGCCCGAACTCGGCGGTCTGGTTCGACAGTGAACGGTGCCATCCACGAGCACCCGTGCGGTCCTCGGGAGGCAACTTCATCACCCAGTTGTCATAGTCCAGGGTGTGCTGGTAACCGAGATAGAAAGCGCTGTGATCAGTGCCGTTCTGAGCCACGGCCGTGGCGTTGTTCCCCACCTCGTCCAGACGCGCCCAGGTCGCCACGCTGTAACTGCGATCCGCGCGGATCGCGGGCCCCTCGGTGGTCAGGTGTTCGCGCTCGGCCACGTTCAGGCTCACACCGGGGGCGAAGGTCACCTCGTTCAGGGCATCGTTCCACGCGGTCAGCGGATCGGCGTGCAAAGTGGCGTCCAAACCGTGGTCGGAGGAGTCCGAGGCGATCGTCCCCTCCGTCTCGTCCAATCTCCAACGTCCTTCCAGGGCGATGGGTCGATTGGCCAGGTTCCACACCTCTGAGTTCTCACCATCGGTCGCGTAGGCGGCGTCATCGGTCAACACGCGATCCCAGACGCGGACGTCATCGATGGCTCCGGGCCAGAAATCGTAATAAGTACCTCGGTACTTGGCTCCACCGATCACGAAGGGGCCTTCGGCGTTCCAGGCCGTCTCCTGGATATGGGTCCCCTGGGCCACACCGTCCACGTACAGGGTCAAAGCCCCGTCCTCAGGGTCGTAGGTGCCGAGCAGGTGGGTCCAGACCCCTCTCTGGGCCCGTTCAGTCGAGAGCACTCGTTCGGAGATCGCGGTGGCGTCCCCGTCGTAGGGGGCCTGTTTGAAGATCCAACGACCACCTTGGGTGTGCTGATAGCCCAGGTAGAAACCGCTGTGCCGCTCACCGTCCTGAGCCACGGCCGTATAGGCCCGGCTCGGGTCGGTCTCGTCCAGCCTCACCCAAGCGGATACCGAGAAGGCCGAGTCCGTATCGATGATGGGGTTCTCGGTTCGAAGACGCTGACCACTGTTCGTGTCCAGGGCCGCCCCTTCGAGCCGATATCCACGACCGGTCGGCTCACCGACCCGTCCTCGTGTCCAGGAGATGTCTCCAGAGGCCGTGGCCGTGCGGTCCGTATCGACCGAGTCGACGGCGGTGTCCCCTTCTCCCTCGCCCAGACGGAAGTGGGCGACGGGGCCGCTCGGAGGCGCGGCGAGGAAGTAATAGGCCAGCTCGCATTCGGAGGAGTTCCCGTAGGCGTCGACCGTGCGGGCGTAGATCATGTTCGCGCCGTTATGACGAGGTGTGATGGGAACGGTCGCACTCGCGCCCGGGCTGTCCAGCCTCACCTCGGTGTTACAGGAGGTGTCATTGAGACTGTAGTGATACGCGGTGGCCTCTTCGACACCGTTGTTGTCGAAGGTGAAGTCACCGGAACGACCCACGCTTCCATGCGGGGTGTCATCGTTCGGATAGTCGCTGGAAGACACTCGCGGACCGGTATCAGGCTTGGTGGTGTCGATTTTGATCCAGCACCATCCGGACCAGGCGTCCCCCCAGGCGATCTGGTCATGGGCTCTGGCCCTGTACCCCAGAAGCCGGTTCTCCGGCAGACCGGAGACCGTGACCGCCCGTTCGGAACCGTTGGGCCAGTAACCCACATCGGCATAGGTGGAGTCCGCCTCACCGAGACGGTCGCCTTCTCCATCGGCCCACCAGGCGAAGCGGACCTTGAGCTTTTGACCGCCCCAGGCCGCACGGGCGTCATAGTCGCGAATGGTCGCGCGGAAGGTCGTCGTCGTGTTGTTGATCAGCCGCGGGTTGTCCTTGTCCGTCGAGCAGGCGCCCCCAAGGGAGTCGGACATACCAGCCGTACTCACCTGAGCGGGAGGGTTGTTGTAGTTGACCACGAGAACCGGGGGCTTGCTTCTCGTGTTGAACCTCCGCCACGCGGAGCTGCCCGACTCGTCACGTTCCTTGAGGCGCAGATAGATGTGGGAGACGTTGTTGTTCGCACCCCAGCGATAGGCCGCGGTGGCGTCGAACTCCACTCCGCTGGAGGCCGGGCAGGTCGCCCAGCCACCGCGCACGTTCTGAGTGTCCAGAACCCCGCCCTGAGTAGAGGGCTGGTTGTTCCAGGTGGTATTCCGGTTAAAGGCCCCCACCCGCTGTAGCTGAATATAGGAATTGCTGGTACAGCTATAGGCCCATTCGACCTCGGTCCTCAAGGTCGCGGAATTGATGACCGTGTTCGCCTGGTTGGTACGGGCCATCACAGTGAACTGGAAGAACGCCCGCCTTGTGTAGGTTCCCCCTTCGACCACCCGGCCGACACCCACGCTGGCCACCGACGGGTTGAAATAGCTCTGGTTGGGGAAGGCCCTGTCCACATAGGCCCAGTTGGGACGACTGGCGTTCACCGAGGGGTCGATATAGATCGGGAACTCGGTCGCCTCGTCCAACAACATCCCCTGGTCGGGGATCAGGCGGATACGGTCGACGTTCACCGAGGTCTCCAACAGTTCGACCTTCGAGGTGGTGAAGGGGCCGGCGACGGGGTCCTCGATCTCCACCGCTTCGGGATCCGCAGTCGAGTCCCACATGGCCGGCGCCTCGGCGGAGAACACACTCTGCCCCCCGTTGTCGCCCACGGCGTCGAGGTTGCCGTGTTCGTCCACGGTCATGGTCACACCGGTCGTGGACAGGGGCAGTTCCAGCTCGGCCAGCTCCGGAAGCCGAGCGGCCTCGGGGGTGTGCACCACCAGGACCTGGTTGAACCCCTCGGCCCCGGCCGTCAGAACCAGATCGACATCGGGCAGTACGTCCGCGTAGGTGGCCCGATCCCCTTCCAAGGTGGGTTCTGGGAGTTCCTCGACCCATCCCAGGGAAACACTGTTGGAGCCGATCCCGATCCGGGCCATGTCGGCGTCGCCGCCGCCGGAGAAACCGATCTCCATACCGGCGGCCCGTGGCCGCACGGTGCCGTCCTCGGCCTTGACCAGGGTCGTATCGATGTCCACCCAGCCATCGGCGGAACGGGTTCGCACCGGAAGCGCGGAGATCTCCGCGGTCAGTGATCCATCCGGGTTGGCCAGATGGCGGGTCTTCTCGTCGGTCAGCCCCGGGATCTCCACCGGTTCGCCACTCTGCTCGGCCAGAGCCAGAGCGTCGAACTCCTGCTGTTGTTCGGAATCGGACGGATCCGGTGGATCGGGTTCGGCCGCTACCGGCGGCGCGAACATCAGAGCGAGTACGAGGGCGCCGGCGGTGGAGACCGCCGTCGCACGGGTCAAGGAGCGACACATGGGGGATGCCTGTCCAGGGATGGGAAGGATATGAGGACCCGAGGACCGACGGTCGCGCCCAGGGGAACAACTCAGGACATTAGTCAGCGCCTATAAGCCGCCACAATCGAGCCCCTCTCCAGCCGGACGCAAGTGGAACCAAGAACCACACTTGACATGCGGAATCTTTATGCTGTCCACATCCGGCCACGTCAACGTGTAAACCGAACTGAAGTTCCCCGTTGAACGCCATCCCAGAAGACACCCGACCCCACTCTCATCTCGACAGATGAACACATGGTCAGAGACCCGCGACGGACCGTAGGAGAAGAAAAGGTCTCATCGTTCACCTTCGGGACAACGGATGATCCGATCCGCCCGTCCTCACTGCGGCCCGCGTGGAACCAGTCATCCATGGACTCCACCTTCGATGGCCCGACCACGGAAGGGGCGATGTCCATGTCGATGTCCTCTCGTATCAAGCGCACCGGAGAGCGTCTCCTGCCTCCGGCGACCCGGGAACGACGGGCCGCCGAGCAGCGGGAGGCCGACGCCCGCGCCGCCGAGGAACGACGCCTGGCCAAGATCGCCGCCCGCCGTCGGGAACTGCGTGAGAACGACCCCGAAGTGGCCCCCTTCGCCCTGGACGACGCCGAGTATCTGGGCCGGACGGTGGACCGTTTCACCTCGGTGGGCGCCTCCGCGCACAACCTCGCGCTGGTCACCGCCGCCCTCGAACACGCGGGGCTGGAGCACTTCCTGGTGAGGGGGCGCTCTCCGCTCCGGCACGTGGTGGGTCTGCGGCGGCGCGACCGCAAGCCCTTCCTGGACGCCATGCGCGAGCTGTACCGGAGCAGCGCGGTCTTCGCGATCAAACCCGGGACCGGAGGGGTCGTGGACTCCTTCTCCGCCTATGTCGACGGAGCCTTGGACGAGCGGATCAAGTCGGGGTTGATCATCCGTTTCGCCGAACCCCTGCTCTCCCCGACCGGCCGTGTACTGGGCGGCTTCGAATACGGCTGCGACGTGCAGTTCTGGCGTGATGGAGCCCGGCTGGCGGAGCGCGAGGACTTCGAGGAGATCCTGGGTCGTCTGCGAGTGCAGGCCCCGCCGGAGGTGCTCGCCGATTCCCTGGTGGCGCCCACCCGCAACAAGGTCGCCGATGTGCTGCCCTCCTCCCACAGGAAGCCGGCCACGCTGACCGTCGCCGGTCGAGAGCACCCCACCTTCGAGCCCTTCACCTGGAAGCTCACCGACGAGGTCGACTTCCCCATCGACGTCGTCTACACCTGGGTCGACGGCGACGACCCCGAGCACGCCGCCAAGCGCGCCCGTCATCGCGGCGAGACGGTCGGCGCCGACGGCCGCGCGGCCAACGCCTCCCGGTTCACCGATCGCGACGAGCTGCGCTACTCCCTGCGGGCGCTGGAGATGTACGCGCCGTTCGTGCGCCATGTCCACCTGGTCACCGACGACCAGGTGCCCCACTGGTTGGACACCGCGGCCGAGGGGATCACCGTGGTGGACCACCGGGAGATCCTCGACCTCGAAGCGCTACCGACCTTCAACTCGCACGCCATCGGTGCCCGTCTGCACCACATCCCCGGCCTCGCCGAGCGGTACCTGTACTTCAACGACGACGTGTTCCTGGCCCGCCCGGTGCAGGCCGAGAGGTTCTTCCACGCCAACGGCATCGCGCGGGTGCCCTTCTCCCCCTTCCAGTTCGGTATCGGGGAACCGGTGACGGGCGAACCCGCGCCGAATTCGGCCGGCAAGAACGTACGTGAGCTGTTCGCCCGGGACTTCGGCCGCCACATCACGCACAAGTTCAAGCACACCCCTCACCCGCAGATCCGGCGAGTGGCGTTGGAACTGGAGGAGCGTTACCACCGAGAGGTGGAGCGCACCACTCGTTCCCGTTTCCGGTCGTTGGAGGACGTGGGGTTCGCCGCGACCATGCACCACCACTACGCGATGTTCACCGGACGCGCCGTGCCCGGCGAGTACCGAATGCGATACGTGGACATCGGGACCCCGGACGCCACCGACAGACTCGCGGCCTTGGAGGCCGCCGAGGAGGTCGACTTCTTCTGCCTCAACGATGTCGCCACCCCGCCGGAGAGACGGGAGGCCGCGACGCGCATGGTCCACGACTTCCTCCGGGACCGTTTCCCGTTCCCCTCCCGCTTCGAGAAGGCGTCTTCCGACGCCTCCGTCACGGAGGAACCGGAGTCCCTGGCGGCCGTCCCCGTCTGACCGGGGACGGGGCCCGCCCCTGCCAGGACCGGGGGTTCAGACCGGCTCGGAGGTGCGCCGGAACACCGGGACGACGATGGCGGCGACCACCACGTGCGACAGGACGAGGACGACCTCGGTGGCGACGGTGGCCCCGACCGACAGGGACGGCACGAAGGACAGCAGGGTGAAGAGCACCGCAACGACCGTCCATACGAGGCGTCCACGGGCCGCGCCCAAGAGACGTTCGGCCACGGCCAGCGCGGCCCACCCGAGCAGGGCGAACACGGCGGTGAAGAGCGCGAAGTGCTGGACGCCGACGACCGCGGTCTCTCCATCGGGGCCGATGATCTCCATGTTCGCGTCGAACAGGGGCGCGAGGAGGATGAGGACGATGTTGGCGACGGTGGCGGCGACCACCCCAAGCAGACGCGGACGCCAGGTCGGGGTCGTGGTGCCGGATTCGGTGACGGTCATGGGTTCTCCTTCGGGTCGTTTCGGAACGTCTACGACCGTACGGCCCCTTGCCGAGACTTCCTATGCGCGAAAAGCTCCGATCTATCAGTGATCATCTTTCCGAAGGGGCATCGCGGATACGTTGAGGGCATGGATGTACTCAGCGACGTCGTCTCGACCGTGCGCACCGGACACCCCCGTTCGGCCCGGGTCGAGTGGTACGCCCCTTGGGGCATGCGCTTCACCGGCTCGGAGCCGCCGGGGTCCGGCTTCCACGTGATCCTTCAGGGCTCGTGTCGGCTGTTCATGGACGGGCGGTCCTCGATCCCCCTGGGCCCCGGCGACGTGCTCTTCCTGCCGAGAGGAGATGAACACTCTCTGGCCAGCGGCCCCGACGTCTCCCCCTCCGACCTGGGCTGCGTGGACTTCCTACGACGGCGGGACGGGCTGTTGAGTCCCGAGCCCGGTGAGCCCGTCCCGAACCTGGTCTGTTCGGAACGTCTGCCGCGGCACTTCCAGCGCTTCGGTGCCGCCACCTCAGGCGCCCTGGGAAAGGAGGGCGCGAGTGAGCTGTCCTGCGTCACGGTGAGCGGCTTCTACCACTCCGGAGGCGCCCGTCCCCATCCGTTGCTCGTGGACCTGCCTTCCGTGGTCCATCTGGCGGCCCGCCCGGATCGACGCTCAGAACTGCCGCTGGCGGTGGGGTTGCTCGGTCGGGAGCTGGGCTCGCAACGTCCGGGCGCGGACACCCTGGTACCGCACCTGTTGGACATGATGCTCGTGTACATCCTGCGCACCCACCTGGAGGAGTGCACGGGTGAGGAGGGAGAGAGGCGGGGTTTCACCGAGGCGCTCCGGGACCCGGCCGTGCACGCCGCGCTCCGGGCCGTCCACCTGGATCCGGCGCACCCTTGGACCGTGGAGAGGTTGGGCGAGCGCGCGGGGCTGTCCCGGGCCGCCTTCTCCCGCCGCTTCGGTTCCCTGGTGGGCATGCCGCCCTTGACCTACGTGACCTGGTGGAGGTTGACCCTCGCCGCACGGCTGTTGCGCGAGACGGACACCTCGATCGACACCATCGCCGCCAGGGCCGGTTACGCCTCCCGGTTCGCCTTCGCCGGAGCGTTCAAGCGGGAGTTCGACGTCCCACCGGCCCGTTATCGGGAAGAGGAAAACGAGGACACCTCCCCCGGCTCGCCCGCCGCTCAGACGAATATCACGTAGCCGAGAAGAAAGAGCAGGAAGTACGAGGCCAGAATGCCGAGGAATGTGGAAAGACCCCATCGATAACGCTCTTCGGCGTGGGCCTCGTCCGTCTCGGGGAAACGGATCGACCTCTCGGCGATCTCCCGTTCGAGCGCCCTCGCCACACCTCTGAAGTTCCGGTACCCCAGGATCAGGGACATGAGGGAGTCGGGAAAGGCGATGCACTTGATCGAGTGCCCTCCCCGTAGCGAAAGGGATATGCCTCCCACCCAGTGCACGCCGGTGACCACGAAGGCGGGGAACTCCACCTCCCTCGCGAAGTTCCGCACGATCACGTTCTGACCGCGCATCCTCACCCCGGTCAGCACACCGAGCATCGACCAGAGCCACGCCAGCGTGGAAGAGGAGACGAAGACCAACAGGAGGATCGGAACATCGGCCCATTCCATCCGCCCCGAGTCCCCGGTCCCACCACCGATGGCGAAACATCCGAACCCGCACATCGCGTATATCAGCCACGCGACGGTGGCCGAGGTCCATCTTTTGAAGCGCACTCTTTCTCGCCCGGGCTCAGGCATGGGGGCTTCCGATGACGATGAGACCCGGCGGGAACGGGTCGGTCAGGGGCACGAGGGTCGCGGGAAATGGGGAACGGTGCATGGGGGATGCCTGTTCGGGATCGTGGGGGATGTGAGGGACCGGGGTGGAAGGTTCGCCTCCGGTCTCGGAACAGGATATGAGACGCCCGCGCGGACCGGCACGGATCCGGGCCTCGGGCGCTCACAGGAGAGCCCGGGGCCCACCCCTACGGGCGGGGCCTGCGGGCGCTCAGGGTGAGGGCGGTGAAGGCCACCGCGCAGGTCAGGGCGTAGGGTCCCGGGCCGAGGAAGACGGAGAGCGGGGCGGCTCCGAAGGCCAGGGGCGCGAGCCCGAAGAGGGCGAGAGCCGCCGTGAGGACGGCGATCACACCGCAGGCACGTCGAGGCCAAGGGGAGCGGGCCCGGCGGGGGTCGATGAGCGTCAAGGGCACGGCCGCGATGGCCAGGGCGATGAGGACGGGGACGAACATCCAGGCCAGGTAGCCGGGTGTGGGGTTCCGGGCCTCGCTCAACAGGAGGCCCCCGGTGACCGTCAGGTGCGCCGCGCCCAGGAGCAGTCCGGTACCGGAGGCCGCGTACGCGAGCCACACGGGAGACGTGGTCCTCGTGATCGGGTCGTGCGTCCGTTCGGTGTCCATGTCGTGCTCCCTCGTGGCGTGTCGTTCTTCTCCGATTCTCGTGCGGACGACGGCCGTGCCGCCTCCCCCGTGGGAGGGATCCATCGGTACTCGGGGGGAGGCTCAGGAACCCGTGGGGCAGACGGTGCCCTCCTCGGGGAGTTCGCCCCGGAGGAGGTAGGCGTCGACGGCCTCGTTCACGCAGGGGTGGCCCTTGGCGTAGGCGGTGTGGCCGCCTCCCTCGTAGGTGAGCAGGGTCGCCGTGGCCAGCCGGTCGGCCATCTCCCTCGCCCACGTGTACGGGGTCGCCGGGTCGCCGAGGGTGCCCACGACCAGGATCGGCGGGGCCATCGGCGCGGTGACCCCGATGGGGGCGATCTCGGTGTCGGGCCAGTAGGCGCAGGGCAGTTTGCGCCAGACCTCATCGCCGCCGAAGAGCGGGGAGAGGCGGGTGGCGCGGATCGCGCCCTCCTGGTAGTCGCGCACGTCGGTCGGGGCGGCGTGGTCGGCGCATCGGACGGCGAGGTGGGCCGATTCCTCCATCCCCGGGGTCTCGTCGCCGTCCCGGCGCAGCAGCCCGAGCAGGTAGTCGTGGACGAAGTCGTCGCGTTCGCCCTCGGCCAGTCGGGCGAGCAGGCCCGCGGTGTCGTACCAGAGCGTCTCGGTGTAGAGGGCGCCGCGCAGCAGGTCGAGGAACCCGTCCCGGTCCAGGGTGCGGTCCGCGACGCGGAGGGGTTCGGCGTCGACGCCGTCCAGGATCCCCTCCATCTCCCGGAGGGCGGAGTCGGTACCGGTGAAGGGACACGGTTCGGCCCGGTCCAGGCAGAAGGCGACGAAGGCCTCCCAGGAGGTCTGGAGTCCGCCGGTCTGTTCGACCGCCTCGGAGACGACGTCGCGTTCGGTCTGGACGGCGCCGTCCAGGACCAGGGCGCGGGTGTTCTCCGGGTACATCTCGGCGTACAGGGCGCCGATGTAGGTGCCGTAGGAGAAGCCCACGTAGTTCAGTCGTTCGTCGCCCAGGGCGTCGCGCATGATGTCGAGGTCGCGGGTGACGTTGACGGTGCCCATGGTGGCGAGGAAGTCGGCGCCGGCCTCCTTCTCGCAGGCGGCGGCCAGTGCGTGGGCGCTCTTCTCCATGTCGGTGAGGAGGTCGCCTTCCACCTCGGCGGCGCCGATCCGGTCCGCTTCGGACAGGGGGCGGTCCATGACGCGCAGGAGGGGGCAGGAGAACCCTTCGCTGTCGCCGACGCCGCGCGGGTCGAAGGAGACCAGGTCGAAGGAGTCTCGGATCTCCCGCCCCAGGGGCAGGGAGCCGGCGAGGAAGGTGTCGACGCCGGAGACCCCGGGGCCGCCGAACTCGAAGACCAGGGAGCCCCGGCGCCCGTCGGCCGGCCCCTGGGCGGGGTGGCGGACGAGCGCCAGGTCCAGGGTCCGGCCTTCGGGGTCGCCGTGGTCCATGGGGACGGTGACCGTCCCGCATTCCAGACGGCGGAGCCAGTCGGGATCGCCTTCGACGGTCTCGGTGGCGGCGAGTTCCTCGGGGGTCAGGCACGGTTCCCAGGCGATGCTCTGTCCGTGGAAGGGGTGGTCCCCGCCGACGTCGGCGTGGGCCGTGATCGACGTGGCGACCACGACCACCGCCAGGGCTCCGAGCCCGAACGCCCCCGTCTTCGTAACGCGCACCCGCACAACCGACCTCATCCGTGACCCCCGACGACCGAGATTCACATACTCTGAGTGATCGTCGAGACACGCATGGCGAACATGCCGACAAGCGGGTCAATAGTCCGTTCTGGTGTGTTTTACCCGGGTGGGAGAGGGACGTGCCCTCTCCCTAGCGGGTCCTCACCACTCCCAGGCGGGGCAGGACAGCCCCTCCTCGGGCATCTCGCCCGTCAGCAGGTAGGAGTCCACCGCCGGGTCCACGCACGGGTCACCGTAGGCGTAGGCGGTGTGGCCCGTGCCCTCGTAGGTGAGCAGGACCGCGGAGTCCAGCTGCCCGGCCAGCTCCTCGGCCCAGGTGTAGGGGGTGGCGGGGTCGCCCAGGGTGCCGACCACGACGATCGGCGGGGCGTCGGGCGCGGTGAAGCCGCTCGGCGCCTCCTCGGTGTCGGGCCAGTAGGCGCAGGGGAGCTGCTCCCAGACCAGGTCGGAGCCGAAGAGCGGGGAGTCCACGGCCGCCTCCTGCGCGGCGCGACGGTAGGCGTCGGCGTCGGTGGGGTCGGTCCGGTCGGCGCAGTTGATCGCCGTCAGCGCCGCCTCCTCGTCCGCCCACGTCATGCCGGGCTTGTCCGACCAGTCGTCGGATTCCTCCTCGTACTCGGCGAACGTGTCGTCGTAGAGGACGTCGAGGTACTCGCCCGCCCCCTGCGTGTCCTCGTCCAGAGCGGTCAGGGTGGCGGCCAGCAGGTCACCGGAGTTCTCGTAGTAGAGCTGCTGGGAGATCATCGACATCAGGGTCGCCCCGTCCACCTCGACGTCCCGCGCCATGGGCGGGTCGGCGTCGAGGTCCTCCAGCAGGTCCGCCATCCACCCTTCGGAGGCGGCCGGGTCGGAGAAGGGGCACTCGCCCGCGGCGGAGCAGTCCTCGACGAACAGGTCCCAGGCGTACTGGAAGCCCTCGGCCTGGTCGACGGCGACCTCGACGTTGGGACGCTCGGTCTCCACCGCCCCGTCCAGGACCAGGGCGCGGGTGTTCTCCGGGTACATCTCGGCGTACAGGGCACCGATGTAGGTGCCATAGGAGAAGCCCACGTAGCTCAGCCGCTCGTCGCCCAGCGCCTCACGGATCAGGTCCAGGTCGCGCACCACGTTCACCGTGCCGATCGCGGCGAGGAAGTCCTCGCCCACCTCTTCGGCGCAGTCGTCGGCGTAGGCGCGGGCGGCCTCCTCCAGAGCGTCCAGCTCGGCGTCGCTCACCCGGGTCGGATCCTCGATCGCGCTACGCGCCTCGTCGAGGGCGAACCAGTCTCCGCAGGCGAAGCCGCCGCTGTCACCGACACCGCGCGGGTCGAAGGAGACCAGGTCGAAGGCGGAGAGGATCGGGTCGTCGAACATGGGGAAGTCCAGCAGGTCCACCCCGGTCTCGCCCGGCCCGCCCGGGTTCAGCACGAGGGAGCCGATCCGGTCCTCGTCCGACCCCTCGGCGGGGCGTCGGACCATGGCGAGCCCGATGGTCCCCTGACCGGGATCGGCGTGGTCGAGGGGGACGTCGAGGGTCCCGCACTCCAGCGTCTCCAGCCATTCGGGGTCGCCGTCCCACTCGGGGGCCTCGGCCAACTCCTCCTCGTTCTTGCAGGGCTCCCAGTCGATGGTGCCCAAGGCGAAGTCGGCGGGCCCGCCGTCCTCCTCCGGAGCGGCACTCGGCGGGGCGCATCCCGCCAGGAGCAGTGTGGCGACACCGCCCAGGACCATGACACCCGTGAAACGCACGTTCTCGATTCCTCTTCCGCTCTCGCGCCGTCCGCGCGGCCCTCGTGTTCCGAGAGTCGCGCACCGGTGCTCCGGTGACGCGCGGGGAATGAGACGTTCCACCCCCTTCGGAGGTTGCGTTCCCGGTATGGGAGGAAGAGCACGTTCGGTGGTGAAACCGTCGAAGGGAGGTCCGCCGATAGACCCGTGCCCTGTTCAGAGCCCTCCGACGTCGGTGCCGAGCAGGGCGGGCGGCGCCGCCGGATCGACCTCCACCACCATGGGCCGGTGGGGGTCCCCGAAGCGGATCCCCTCGTTCGCGGTCTCCCCCGTCGGGCCCTGCGCGATCCAGTCCACCAGCTCCCCCGCCCTGGTCACGTCACGGCCGGGCCGTGTCAGCGCCAGGAGCGTTCCGGCCACGTCGCAGCGGACCGCCAGGTGCGTGGTCGCGGCGAACACGCTCTGCGCCCAGCCTCCCGGGCTCACCGCGCGGAGCGGCCCTTCGGGGGTGCGGCGCCGTCTCCATCCGGGGGCGGCCAGACCCACCACGCGATCGTCGAAGGCCAGGGCCAGGCCGGGACGTTCACGGGCGGTGAGGAAGGCCTGTCCGTCGGCGAGGGAGGGGTCCCACCACACCCGGCACCCGGTGGAGGAGGCCTCGATCAGGGAGCGCGCCGCCAGGTCCAGCAACTCCACATCGACCTGGTCGAGCGCCGGCCCCCGCACCACGTCGCGCAGCGCCCCGTCGAGGGGTTCGTAACCGGACAGCACCAGCGACCAGTCCGGGCGGGCGCGTCCTCGAAGCTCCCGACGCCCGTGCTCCAGGCAGACCACGGCCCGTTCCCTGGCCAGTTGGTAGGTGGCGCAGGCTCCGGCCCCGCGCGCCGCCTCGGCCAGTCCCAGGCTCATCGCCTTGGTCCCGGTGGTGAAGTCGACGACGACCGGCCGGTCCCCGTCGCGTTCTCGGTCGATCCACGCGCCCACGCTCCGGGTCACCGCGGCGGGGTCGAACCCGTCCACCGGGTCGGCGGCCAGCCGCACCCGATCACGGTAGCCCTCCGAACGCAGGGTCGCGTCGTCGGGCGCCTCCGCTCCGGGGTGTTCGACCGCGTACAGCGTGCGGGCCGCCGCCTCGCGCACCTTGGTGCGCAGGCTCTGCCGGGAGGGCAGGACCAGGGCCCGGGAGGGGCGGTGGGCGTGCAGGGCGGTCAGGGCGCCCAACCGGCTGCCGCCCAGCGGGGTGACGAGCAGGGGCCCCTCCTCCGGCGCGGGATGGCGCGGTCGTGGGGCCGGCGGTGTGGAGGGCGTGCGCGGGTCCTCCGGATCGGTGGCCTCTCGGGGGCGAGGGGGGCTCTCGGGCAGGAAGGCGCGGCGCAGGGCCTCGAACGTGGTCATCCTGGCCAGGAACGCGTCCAAGTGCCAGACGTGGACGTTGCGGGCCGACAGGGCCGGGTTGTAGGCGGTGAGCCGTTCCCGCAGGTCGTCGACGGGCGGCCCCGCGTAGACGAAGAGGATCCGGGCGGCGCCGCCGAACACGCGGCGGGCCTTGGCCACGGTCCATCCGGCCCGGGCCACCACGTCCTCGGCCCGGCTCTTGACCTCCACGCACAGCACCCGGTGCCGGTGGCGGAAGAGGACGTCGAAGTCGGCGATGGAGCCGCCCGGCCGGTAGGGGTCGACGATCCGGCGGGATCCCAGTACCTCGGTGTCGTCGCGGCCGCGGGTCAGGCTGCGCAGGTGGGACAGGACGCGCCCCTCGGCGGAGATACCGTTCACCTCGCCTTCGGGGAGTCTCGGGTAGGCCTCGCGCAGGGCGTCCTCGCCGCCGCGCAGGTAGATCCGCACCGGCTCGGGGTCGCGCCGTTCCGCCCAGTGGGCGCCGTGGATCGCGGCCAGCGTGCTCAGGTCCGGACCGGGGTCCTCCCGTGACGGGGCGCCGTGCGGGTCGAGGTAGCGGCGCAACCCTCGGGATCCGGGAGGGAGCGAGCGTTCGTGGTGCAGGGCCGCGACCACGCTCATGATCTTGGTCCCCCCGGTGTAGTCCAGGTACCAGGGGCGTCCGTCGAGTTCGCGGCGGATCCGTTCCAGGACCGCGGTGACGGCACGGGGGTCGTGCGGATCCGGGCCCACGCTGAGCGCGCGCGCCGAACGGTCGTCGTGGAGGCGGTGGACCGCGTCGACGACGCGGTGGGCCACCGGCGAGGTGCCGTCGCTACAGACCAGGAACAGCCGTTCCACGGGCAGCGTCGACGAGGCCAGGAGGGCCGGTGTGGGGTTCTGGCCCACGAGGACGATGGCGGCTCCGGGTGCGTCCACGTTCTCCTCTCCCAGGGGATGGGGGCGATCCGTGCGCCGATCGTCTCCGGGTGGTCGCGGACGCCCCCACCGTACTCATCCGGGGGCGGTCGACGCCAAGGGGAGGGGGCGGGCCCCGCACACCGAATCGGAGACGACCACGAAGGAACGGCAGGCGGTGACGACCCCTCTGCCATCCCTGACCAGGTCGGAGGGGACCAACAGGTCTCCTCGTTCGGGATGGGCCGAACTGACCACGGACGAGACGATGAACCACACCCCTGCCCGGGGTTCGGGCAGGTTGGCCGCCCTGGTCCGTCTCTCGGCCATGAGGGGGATGCCGTCCAGGTCCCTGAGCGGCACCCGCGCCGCCTCCACCCTGGCCGGGCGGGGCGCGCTGGGCCAGGTGCGAATGACCCGGGCCTCCTCGTCGACCACTCTCACCTCGTGCGGGGTCAGGTTGATCACCCTCATACGGCGGCCTCTCGATCTCTCTCGTTCCGGTGGACCCCCGCTGCCGGCCGGTCCGGTTCTCACCGCACTCTCTCGGACACATCCGTGTGACCTCGACGGAACGGACCCGTGTTCCCCCTGGTACCCCTGTTCCGTCCTGACCGATTCACGAAAGGAAATGGCGTTCCCGCTTTTCGATAATGGCCATCGACAATTGACTTTTCACCCTCATCGGCCCTATTTTGTTATATGACCTCCCGCTGACCCGGGGGTGTCGCACAGGGTTCGCGACTCGTCCGCACGTCTTCCCGGAAGGGCTGGGGAGGCATCCCGGCCCCGGAGTATCCGGGGAGAAGAGTTCGTGAGCAAGCACCACTGCTCCGCCTGGGAGTTGTACGGTTCGGCCACCTTCCTGCGCGTGTTCACCCGCGTGCTCGGATGCGGGCCGTGCTCCACCGACGGAACCGCCCAGGGCTGCGCTCAGCACACCCAACAGTTCTGGGACTACATCGACCTGTGCGTCGAACACTGTCCGTGCTCCGAGCACGGCGGCGATCCGCACGGGGTACTCGCCGTGCGCATGGGGCGGGCCAGGCCCGGCCCCGACGGGGTGGACCGTACCGCCGCGCACCGGCTCCGCGACGCCTTGGACGACGTGCGCCGTGACCGTTCGTACAAGAACCTGCGGCGGGTCTACCCGCACCCGGCGCCCAACGGCAAGGCCCGCAGCGCCTTCTCCGAACGCCCCCGCCGGTGGGCCCAGCGGCGCGACGTCTCCCACGTGGCCACCGACGTGGTCGAGCAGGAGGCCCTGGCCATGCTGGTGCTCACCGCCGGGCGCGGTAACCCCGCCGCCGACCTTCCCGAGGACATCACCCCCGGTGAGTCGGTGTCCTTCACCGAGGACGGCAGCGCCGTTCCCGTGGCCGACCTGTACGGACGACCGATGACCGTGGGAAAGGAACCGCCGATGGTCTCGACCGCCACCGGCGACTACCTGTTGCGCAAGCTGGCCGAACTCGCCTCGGGCAAGGACGCCGACCCGGGGCGCACCCCGGACCAGCGGCGCCGCCTGCTGCTGCGCGGGCTGCTGCCCGAGCTGACCGGAGAGGATCTGGCCCGTCGTCTGACCGGTGTCCTGGGCCGGATGTCCACGCTCATGCCCGCGCACTTCACCCTGGTGCAGCACGCCCGCGGCCGTGCCCGCAGCGCCCCCTACACCCCGGTCCCCGAGACCTCGCCGTGGGAGGAGGACGGCGATCGACGCGAGGTGTTGCGCCGTGACGAACAGCGGTGGTTGTCCTGGCTGGCCCGGGAGCTGACCGCCGAGGCACAGGCCCACCGGGCCGCCTTCGACGCCGACCCCACCGGCTCGCTCGACCTCCTGCTGTGCCGGTTGCTGGTGGAGGGGCCCGCCGTCCCGGAGCGGTGGCGCGACGCGCGGGAGGACCCCGACCTGCGGGCCGACCTCTTGGAGGCGCTGGCCGAGACGATCACCTCTCGGGGCTGAGCCCCGCCCGACGGAACCGCTCGGTCAGCGGCGGCAGGACCGGGTACTCGGCGAACCCGCCCGCCGACATCACCGCGGTCTCCTCCCAGGGGAGGCGCCGCCGCCACCGGGTGGCCAGGCACAGGTCGACCGCCTGGTCGACCTCCCGCCACCGTTCCGGGGAGGGCTCCCCCGGAAGGCGGTGGGCCACCAGCGCCGCGGAGAAGGCGTCGAGCAGTTCCCGGACGCGGCGTTCGTCGGCGTGGACGACCCCGGAGTCGGGTCGCAGCGACAGGTCGGCGGCGCGGGCCCCTCGGTCCACCAGGTACAACTCGGGGCGCAGGTGGACGCTTCCCATCCCCAACGAGCGGCCCATCCCGATCTTGTGCGCGTGTTCGGGATCGTTCGGGTCCCCTCCGTCGACCGGATTGTCGAGGAGCAGGGCACGCATGAGGGCCCCGAGTTCGGCGTCGGTGAGGTTGGTGAAGGTGATCCGGGAGCGCAGGACGAGCCCGTCCCGCAGGGGGACGATGTCGCGGTGGGTCCGGCCGGGGCCTCCTCCGCCCGGCGGCGGTATCTCGATCCCCAGCTCCCTCAGGGAGCGCGCGTCGTAGGGGAAGGGGCCCGTCACCGGCCGGTGACGGTGCAGGTAGATCTTGTATCCGCCCAGGCGCACGTCCCCTTCGTGCGACCAGGTGACGATGTCGGGGCGCTCCCCCTCGTCCGCGTTCGGCCCCTGCACCAGGTAGTTGGCGAAGCAGCCGCGTCGGGGCGAGAGCAGACGTACCCGCAGGACCGTGCCGTCGGGGTGGTCGGGGTCGGTGAGGTCGGCGGCGACGTCGTCCGCGACCGCGTTGCCGAAGGACACCCTCCCCTTGAGGGCCCCGGCCTCCCCCGCGAACACGTCGACGTCGCCGAACATCGCGCGGCACACGTCCACGGTCCGACCGGCCCGGTCGGGGTCGTCGTCCCCGGGCCGCAGGACCGCCTCCGGGACGGCCCTTCGGATCGGGTTCTCGTCGCCGACCGCGATCCGGTAACCGCCCGAACGGCCGAAGGACACGACCCGGTCGGAGGGGTCCACGTCGAACCAGACCGGTTCGAGGCCCCGTCTGGGCAGGCCTCCGCCCCTCCCCCCGGCCACCGGGGGGCGTTCGGGGTCGCCTTCCTCGGTACCCAACGTGTCGGGGAAGGCCGCCCGTTGGTAGTCGGTGATCTGGGCCGCGGACTCGAACATCTCGATCAGGGCGTCGGGGACGGGGCGACGTCCCCTGCTCCGGTCGGACGGGAGCGGGAAGAGGTAGGCGTTGCGCCGTCTCTCGGCCGCGACCCCGGTCAGCACGATCAGAGCGGGGACCACCTCTCCGTCGCCCCGCCCCCGTTCGAGGTGGGCGCGGGCCTCCTCCTCGGTGGGGGCGACGGCCGCGACCCCGTCACGGCCGGAGCGGTGGACGGCGTACACCCGGCGGTACTGTAGGCGCCCGTGCGACGCGTGGGTGGTGGGGACGTAGGTCCCGTCCCGGGGCGGATCGGGGAAGTGGTCGACCCCGAAGTCCCAGGTCGCGAGGCTCTCCCGCAACACACGGAAGGGCAGTTTGAGCGCCCGTCCCCGTTCGCGTCCGAAGGGGGTGGCGGGCACCTCCACGACGTACCAGCGCCCCTCCCGAGGGGAGTGGTACAGGAAGCCCTGCGCGGTGCGGGTCCCCGATCGCCGACGACGGTAGTGCTCGTGCTGTCGGGCGCGCACCCGGCGGGAGCGCGCGGAGGCGTCGGCGCCGCCCTCCCTCACCGGGGCGCGGAAGAAGAGCATGGGGGTGTCGACCGGGCCTGTCTCGCCACCGGTGAGCATGCGCAGCGTGTTGCGCACCAGTCCGCGCAGGGAGGTGCCGGGGATCGCCGGCAGGAGCCGGTCCCCGTCCGGGAGCCGGAAGGAGCGCGAGGGCCCCTCCCCCTCCCCGGTCCGGCCCACGAAGATGGGTGTCAGGGTGGTGAGGGTCAGTTCGATCCAACCCGTGTTCGTGCCCGGGACGGTGCGGTCGTGGGAGCGCGGCAGGTCGTGGGTGTCGTACCCGTCGTGCAGGACGGCGGCGGGAACGGGGGCCTCGGCCAGCCGGACCAGGCCGTAGGGCGCGGTGGCCCGGCCTCGGGGGCGGGGGGCGGTGTTCCGAGAGACGCGGGCCGCGATGTGTCGGGGGTCCATCCTCAGCCCTCTTCGATCTGATCGCCGGTTCCCACGTCGAACTCCGGCCCGGTGGGCTTGGTCCCGTTGTGGACGCCGGTGAGCCGGTGGAAGGCCACGCCGACCGCGCCGGTGTCGGGGTCCGCGGCCCAGTACTCGCGGACGGTCAACCAGGTCCCCCGGCTCTCCAGCGCGGCCCGGTCCGACCCGGAACGGTGACGGAGGCGACCGGAGAACACCGTCCAAGGGGCGGGCAGGACCGCCTCGTTGCCCGAGGGTTCCCGGGTGATCGCCATCGGTGTCTCCCCCTCCAGGGTGCGTCCGTGGTCGTCGCCGGTCCAGCCCTGAAGGAGGAAGGAGCGGTCGCGCGGACGCAGCCACTCGGGCCCTTCCTCGGTGGAATCGATCGCGATCCATCCCGTGTCGGCGGCCTCGCCCAACCGGATCTGGGCGTGCGCGGAGAAGACCAGGACCTCCAGGATCCGCCACCGGTCGACACCGGGGTCGAGGGAGGGAGCGGACAGATGGGCGGTGCCCGGCCCGTCCGAACGGCGCCAACGGTCTCCGGGGCAGGAGCCGGTGATCCGTCCGTCGCCGAGTTCGGCCAGGAGCCATTGGGGGCCGGGGCCCGCTCCGGACTCGTCCAGGAGTCGACAGCGCCTTCCGTGGACGAACACGTCGTCCAGGACCCCGTCGACCTCCTCCGTGTCGAGCCGGTCGACCTCGACCCCGAACGGGGCGGGCGGCTCGTGGGCGTGGGGGCTCATCGTGATTCGTCCTCCTCCGGTCCGGTGAGACGCGTGTGCAGGGCCCTGACCCAGCGGCGTACGACGTGGGCCCGTTCCCCCTCGGGGTCGGCGAACACGGCCATGAGGTCCACCGGGTCCCCCTCGTCGTCCCCTTCGGTCTCCACTGGGGACGAGGGGTCGCCGTAGGTGGTCAGGACCGCCCGGGTGGCGACGAGCCCCCCGTTGCCGCCGCCGGTCCCCGCGCCCGCTCCGTCGAAGGGTACGGTCGCCAGTTCCCGCACCAGCAGGGCGAGCAGCCCGCGCACGGCGTCGTCGGGTCCGATGACGTCCAGGACGACCTCGGCCGAGCCGCCGCAGTGCGCTTCGGCGGTGAACAGCCGGCCGTCGACGGTGTCGCCGAACAGCGCGTCCACGGTCCGACGCGCGGTGGTCAGCGGCGCCCCGCCGGCCAGGACGGGGACGGACCGCAACCGGACGCGGGAGGGCACGGCCTCGCCGTGGTGGGTCGCGGCGGGTTCGGGGGAGGAGGTCCGCGCGGAGTCCGCTCCCCACCAACTCCCGTGCCAGGCCCGCCACCGTTCTCCCGGGGCGCCCAGGTGTTCGGCCGCGTCCCGCGCCAGTCGACCCCCGATCCGTTTGAGGAGCGCGAACAGGGCCGTGTCCCCGAGTACGGGTTCGACCCGTGTCGCCCCCGTGTCCGGATCGGTGACCACGGGGCGCCGGCGGTGGGAGCGGTCGACCCCGGGGCGTGTGTCCTCCGCCGGATCCCCGCCCACCAGGAGCAACCCGGGCCGCAACCCCTCCGGTCCGGTGGGGGGCCCGGCCGGCGGGGCGGCGCGTTCGGCCACGTGGAGTTCCATACGGAGCTCGGCGCGACGCGCGCGATCAGGGAGCGCCGCCCGGGCGGCCACGTGCGCGGCGACCGCGTCCCGGCCGTGTTCGCGCAGACCGAGGTCCACGAGGTCGGCCAGCCTTCCGGGGTTCTCGGTGAGCGCCTCGACGCCCTGCCGGTGGCGTTCGGCCCAGTCGCGCGCGTGGAAACCGGACCACCCGCGCGCGTCGGTGAGATCGTGGCGGCGCGCGGCCCACCGGGTGGCGCGGACCGCCCCGTAGCCGCGTCCGGTACGGGCCCCGATCCCGAGCCCCGGCCCCTCCCCCTCCAGACCGCGGGTCGCCAGGAGCAGCAGGCTCAGGAGTCGGGCCTCGTGGGCGAGAGCGGGGACCCACAGGCGCAGGTGGCAGGTGAACATCGTGCCGGCGGGCAGGATCTCCCGCCGCCACATACGGCCGGGGAGGGCGGCGCCGGTGTCGGGGGCCACCCGGATCCCCGTCCGCACCGTCACCGGGATGGCCTCGGCCCACTCGGCGTGGGCGTCGTCCAGGTCCAGGGCGCTGGGCGCGAAGACGGGGCCCCCACCGCCGAACAGGCCGACGGCCCCCGCGTGGTCGGCGCGGGCGGTGAGCTCGTGCCGCAACAGCCCGGCGAGGGTGGTCGCCCTCAGACGGGGCGCGTCCGTGATCGGATCCCGGTCCAGGGGCAGGACCCCGTCGTTCTCGCTCCCGTGCCCCGACACGGACCGCGCCGCCCCGATGTGGGCGTCGGTGAGCAGGCACAGCCGGGCCGTCAGTTCCCAGACCACCGCGGTCGGTCGAGGCAGGTCGGGGTCTCTGGGCACCTCCGTCATCGTGGTCCCCCCTCGCCCCGGCGGGTGCCCTCCCGCGGGGCGCGCACCGCCTCCGCCAGCCACGAGGCGACCCACAACAGGCACAGCCGTGCCGCGTCCCGGCGTTCCCACCGTTCGGCCCGCTCCGACAGGCCGCTCGGGCGTTCCGCCGGCGGCAGGCCGTCGGCCAGGGCCAGGTCCACGGCGGCGATCCCCCGCGCGTAGGCCGACCCGTGGGCGTCCTCCGGGCGCGAGGAGGCCCACCAGCGAAGGGCCGCCTCCCCACCGGAGAGTCCCGCGAGACGGCGGTGGAGGGCGTCCCCCGTCCCGGCGGAGGCGTCCAGGGTCGCGCGCAGGGCGGTGAGCGCCTCGTCCGGGGAACGGCGTGGATCGGAGATCACCTCTCGCAGCCGACGCAGGGTTCCGTGAGCGGACGTGGAAAGGGCGCGCGCCGAGGCGCGCGCGTGGTCGCGGACCGGGCCGACGGCGGCGTTCCAGAGCAGGGTGTCGTAGAGATCGTCCGGCCACCGGTCGTGGTCACGGGGGTCGGGCGCCGGCAGGACCCGACCGTCGGTCAGGGTGACGGTGCCCTCACGCCGTTCGGGTCGGGGGGCCGAGGCCTCCGGAAGCGGCGCGGCTCCGGGCGGGGGCGTGGGGAGGAGGACGAACTGGCCGTACCCGTCCACGGCCCGCTCCCCCAACGTGTGGGACTCCATCTCCCGGACCAGCTCCGGGGTCGGCGCCCGACCGGCCCGGAGTCGGACCACGGATCCGGGCGCGGCGGCCCAACGCTGCGCCATGGGGCCTCGATAGGCGCGGTGGTAGGCGCCCACGAGGACCGGTTCGACGTGGGCGGCCACCACCTCGGGAGGATCGGCCTCGGGCGCGCGCCGCTTCCAGAGCTCGCGTACCGCCGGCACCAGGGCGTGCGGACGATGCTGCCCCTGTTCCCCCACCGTCAGGGCCGGGGAGATCAGCAGGAGATCGACCTCTCCGCCCTTCCACAAGGGCGTCTCCGGCCGGTCCACCCGATCCGGGGACAGAGGGCGGTCGGGGTCCACCGGGCCCACCTCGACCCCGCCGTGGGCGCGGGTGCCGGCCGCGCCCAGGGTGAGGGACCCCCGGGCCTCGGCGAGCACGTCCAGGATCCGTTCGGCGAGCCCTCGCACGAAGTCGGGATCGGGGCCGCGCAACTGCCACCGGGCCTCGAAGACCTGCCCCGGGTCCAGGCTCGTGGTGAAGAAGGGCATGCCCCGGCCTCGCTCCCCCGAGCTCGAACGGCCCAGGTAGCGCTCGGCGGTGGTGTCCACGCTCGCGCGTCGAGAACGGTCGACGGTCACCGGCTCCCTGAGCGCCCGGTAGGGGACGCCGGGGACGTCGGTGCCGCCGGCGAACGCGTCCACCAGGGTGTCGCCGTCCTTTCCCGGAACGTACAGGTGGGCGGGGGCCGGGAGGGCGGCCACCGCTCCGCCGCCCCCCTCGATCCTGGGGTGGGCCGGGGCGAAGCGCACCCGGTCGCCCCGCGCCACCCACTCGGTCAGCTCGCGTTCGCGGCCGGCCCTGGACAGCGCGGCCGCCAACATGCCCCGTTGGGCCCGGCCGCTCACCACGCCCTCGGAGTCCACACGCAGCGGATCATAGGAGGTCCGCACCGCGACCGAGTCGGTGAGGACGTAGCGCAGCGGAAGGTAGGCGATGGTCTCCTCGGTCGGGCAGGTCATGGGACGACCTCCCCGTCCCCCGACCTCGCGATCCCGGCCTCCGCCAGGGTGGTGGCGTGCGGGTCGGGGTCCTCGGGGAACGCCAGCCGCACGTCCACCCGACCCCTGCCGCGCGTGGCCTTGAGCCCGATCTGAGCGGTGGCCAGACAGGCCATCGCCAGACAGCGTCGGTCGTCGGGGGCGGGCGGAACCGACCAGGTCAGGGCGGCGGTCAGGACCAGGCCGGGCGACAGGACGCGGTCGGTGCGCAGCCGGCCCGCCTCGGGCGCCCCGTGAGGACCGATCTCCACCCCCGATTCCAGGGTGGTGTAGGCCTCGGTGACGGAACGGCGCAGCCGGGAGCGCAGGGGTTCGGACCGACCGGCCAGGGCGTGGGCCACCGCGGACCGCACCTCGTCGCCGGTGACCGCGTGCCCCACCCGCAGGATCCGATCCCTCCCGTGGGAACGCCCCCGGCCGAAGAGGCGGTGCACCGTCCCCGCGAACTCCGGGAAGACCGCGGAGGCGGAGACCGCGCCGGCCCTGAGACGGGCGGCCAGCCGGTGGCGAGGTAGATGGGGAAGGCCGTGCTCGTCGGTGACCACGTCGGTGTCGGCGGCCGTGCCATCGGCGCTGGAGCCGACGAACAGGGCCGGGGAGACCAACCGCACCAGGATCCGATCCGGTACGCTCATCGGCCCCCTCCCCCGCCCCGGCACGAGGTCTCGGCCAGCCCGGGATCCGCGTACAGGTCCATGACACCGACCGCGTCGAGCAGCTCCCCCCTGCTCCAGTCCCTCGGGAGGGCGACGGGACGCCCGGTGGCGCGAGCCCGTCGGGCCAGTTCGGGGGCGGGATCGGCCCCCGACTCCAGCAGCGGGACCAGGGAGGAGACCAACCAGCCCCGGTTCCGGGCCGTGTCGTCGGCGAGCGGGCCGCCGGCGCGCAGGTAGCGGTCCAGGAAGCGGAAGAACTCGCCTCCGCTCATCGGACGGGCGGTGCGCGGAGGCTCCTCCCGCAGGTCCGCCTCCAGTCGCCTTCGTACCCGGTCCACCCCGTCGAAGCGGGTCGTCCAGGCCACGGCGTGCTCCTCGGCGGCGGCCGGATCCTCCTCGATCCGCGCCGCGCGGTCGTCCTTGGCCATACGGCACATCGTCTCGCACAGGTCGTAGCCGAGGGAGAGGGGCGCTCCCACCGGTTGCACCGCGATCCCGACACCGACCGTGGGCACGAAGGTGACGTGACGCCGCCCGCCCCTCACCACGGTCCGTCCGCTCATGCCGCGCGCGGTGGCCAGGACACGGTGCAGGGCCGCACGGGGGTCCTCCGGGTCCTCGATCCGTTCGGGGTCGGCGTCCAGCCACTCCATGGCGTACCGCGTCATGCTCAACGCCAGACGCGCGTCGCACAGGACGGTGAGGTCGTCCCCGGCCACCACGATCGGGCGGACCGGCAACCGGACCGGTCCGGGAGGCTCGTGGTCGAGGGTGATGCGGCCGCCGTGCCACCGGTCCGGCACGTACGGCGCCTCCCCCGGGTCGACCCGGACCGTGGCCGCCACCGCCCGCACCAGGGCGCGGGCCAGCCCCTCGGTGAGGCCGACGATCCTGGTGGACAGGGAGCGCTGGGCCAGGGCCCCCGACCCCGGGCGGTCCGGATCCCCGACCCGGTCCCGGTACTCGGCCAGGGTCGCGCCCAGACCGTTGACGTCCACGTGGACCACCGCGACCCGGCTCACCCCGCCGTGGTCGCGGCCCAGCCGGTCCACCTCCATCGGCAGGGCCAGGTTCGGGTCTCCCGAGGCGGTGGCCGCGTCCGTCAGCCAGGCGCGGCTGTGCTCCCGGTGCCACCGACGCCCGATCCCCCGGGCCCGGACCACGTCGGCCGCCACCCGATCGTGTTCGGAGCGGCTGCTGTCCACCGATTCGGCCGGTCCCCCTCCGACCGAGCAGATCGCCGTGACGCCGTAGCCGTGCGCCGGGGTGTGCAGGGCCGACATGTACCTGCGGGCACGACGCAGACGCGCGGGCAGGACGGCCAGCGCGGTGTCCAGGTCGGGCGCCTCCGGCTCTCCCCCGTCGACCGGCCCCCGCGCGCCGAAGGGTACGAGGGCCACCACGGGGGTGAGTTCCCCGGCCCGGTCCCGGAGCCTGCGCGTGTAGCGGGAGACGAGGTGGCGGGCGCTCTCCCGGTCCGGGAGGACGGCGGTGAGTGCGCCTCCTGCGTCCCGCAGGATCAGACACCGCTCGGGGATCAGGTCGGCCACGCCGTGGACGGGGTCGGAGGTGTCGGTGAGTTCGGCGACCAGGGCCGCCCGGCCGACCGCGTCCAGGATGCGCCGACCGCTGTAGACGTAGTCCTGGATCCCTCGAAGGTCGACGCCGACGAGGACGCCGTCTTCCGGGGGAGGTTCCTCCGGTCGCGCGTTCGATGTTCTGTGGTGGACGGGGGCAGGGGTCACCGTGGTGTGTTCCTCGTGTCTCCGGGGTCGGAGGCGTGTACGGTCCAGAGGCCCTTCGCGGACGGTGGTACCGGCATCACCACGGATATCAGGAGACGCGCTCCACCGTCATCTCGGTGTCCCCTTCCGGCCATCCCCGGGATCGCCCACGGACGGTGACTGTCCGAGAGACCACCTTGACGGGCCCGCCCCCGCACCGCTCAAGGACCCGCCGGACGCCTCTTCGAGAAAGGCCGCCGATGCCGACCCCACACCGCCCCGAACCACTCCGGCTCTCCGATCGGGAACGCCCCTCCGCGACCAAGCTCACCGGCCCCGCCCTGGTCCCGGACGATCTCGTGGCCCCCCTGCTCGACCTGGCCCGTTCCCTGCGCGAGCGTCCCGGCGGCCCGCCGACCGTTCCCGGCGAGAGGACCGGCTGAGACATGAGGAAGGCTCCCACCCCCGTCCACGGGGTGGGAGCCGACGGTACACGGCGGCGCGGTGTCCGCCGTGTACCGCACCGATCCCCGCCCGCCGTCCTCGAGCGGGAACCGGTGGTCGTGGGGTCAATCGAACAGGGTGCCGCCGAACTCCTCGGGCTCGGAGGCGGAGCGGACCGAGGCGAGGTCGACCCTGTCCCCGATCCGGCGCGGGCGGTTCGGCTCGGCGTTCCCGGAGCGGGGTGCCGGGACCTCGACCGTCACGCGGCCGCCGGTGACCGTGTCCACCCGGACCGCCCCGAAACCCTGGGCGGTGTACTTGCCGATCCCGGAGAGTTCGAGCAGTTCCAGAAGGACCTCGAAGGTCGGTCCGGGCCGTCGACCTCCCGTCCCGTGGTCCAGCCGGAGACCGCCCAGCCAGCCCAGCACGGTGCGTTTCTCCGCGTGGGCGTGTTCGGCCAGTCGGACGTCCTCCCCGGGCAGGGGGCTTCGCCGGACCCGGGCCAGCTCGACCAGGGCCTCCTCCAGCCAGGGGGTCGCCAGATCCCTCGGGGCGAAACGGGCCACCGCGCCCAGGGCCCCGCTGCCACCGACGATCTCCCCGCCCGAACGGTGCACCGCGCCGAAGAGACGACGCGGGGTGGGCCAGATGTGCGGGATCCGTTCGCCCGCGTTGTCACGCGTGGTGGTCACCACCGGGGTCAGCGCGTGCACCTCGGCCCCGCGTACGGTCACGGGGCCGGGCTCGGAGGTGAGCATCTCGGCGTAGGAGCGTTCGAAGGTCGGGGTGACCGAGAGCGGCTCCAGGAGATGGTCGCCGATCCGCTGGGGCACACCGATCAGATCGGCGGGGTCCAGCGGCGCGGAGACGTCGTCCAGCCAGGTGAGGGTCCAGTGGTACAGCCGGTTCCCCAGGGGCAGGGGCCAGCCGTTCATCGCCCAGCGTTTGGCGGCGGTGTGCTCCCGTTCGGACTGGGGCCACCAGTGGTTGAGCAGGCCATGACAGTCCTCCGGGCGGATCGGCCGTGCCGTGTCCGCCCGGTCCCTCAGGATCACGGTCCACCGTCTGGGCACCGGCCCCACCCCTTTCCGCGGTCGTGACGGCGGCCGCCCGCCGTGCTCGCCCTGCCGGGTACTCCTCTCGGACAGTCCCGGCCCGCCCCGTACGACGATCCCTCCGGTACGGGATCGCGGGACGGCCGCGACCATGGTGCCCGCTCGGGGCGACTTTTCCACATCTGCCTCGCCAGAAAGAGGTGGACTCTTGTCCATCACCCGTCGCGGGGACCACAATGAGCGGGCCCATCCTCCATCTCGAACGGAGCGCTCATGCCCCGCCCTCGCCACACCCTGGACCTGGACGTCCTGGACCGGGAGGCCCTCCTCGACGCCATCGACGGGGTGTACCGGGCTCTGGCCGCCGCCCGTTTCGACGTTCGAGGGCGACTCCTGGTCCCCGACGAGGCCGAGATGGAGCGACTGGAGGAGCGGGCCCGCGAACTCGGTCTGTCGGCCTCCGACCCGCACGACGCCCGGGAGGAGGTTCCCGGCACGCGGACCCTGGAGCTGCTGTCGGGCGGACACCTCGCGCCCGGAGCGCGCTACCTCTACACCGAGACCGTCCCCGAGTCGGAGATCGCCGAACCCGACGAGGTCGGGGAGGGCGAGGAGGAGGTCGACGGCTGGGTGGGCACCGATCTGGCCGTCGTCTCCTGGGAGACGGACGGTCTGCGCGCCTTCGACTTCGCCATGCGGGACGATCCCGCGCGGTCGGGGTTCGAGGAGGCGACCACCACCGGCCGGGTCGAGCACGACCTGCCCGCCGGCACCCTCACCGTACGCTCGCGGACGCGGTTCCCCACCCCGGGAGGCCTACTTCGAGAGGGCTCCCGGATGCTGCGCGTCGACGTCGAGGTGACGATCGACCTGCCCGGCTGGTTCGCGGCCGCCACGGGCGAGAGGGATCTGGAGCCGATCCGTCTGGAGGTGTCCCATCCCCTGGTGGGCGTCTCGGGTCGGGCCGTGCCCGGAGCCGAGAGGGAGGGGCGTTGGCCGGTGGAGGCCTGGCTGGACGTGCGTGGACGCGGCCTGGCCCGCCCCCTCGTGGCGGTGACGACCTGGGCGATGCTGCGTTCGCTGCGCCGTTCACCGGACCGGCCGGTCCAGGAGTGGACGGAACGGATGCGCCGGGAGTGGGCCCGTATCGCGCGAGGGCTGCCCGGTGTGCCGGCCTTCCTCGACGAGGTGACGGCCGCGCTGGCCCGGGCCGGGGAGACCGGATCAGTCACGGTCGGCCCCTCGGCCGGTGAGGGAGCGGACCCGCATCTCGGTGAACCGGGCGTTGCCCCGCTCGGAGGAGAGCAGACTGCACACGATGGCGCAGAGGAAACCGACCGGCACCGCGACCAGCGCGGGGTTCTCCAGGGGGAAGACGTTGATGTCGATCCCGACCGGCAGGAGTGACAGGCTCTCCCCCGTGCGGGGGTCGACCTTGCCGGACACCACCGGTGAGAGCAGCATGAGCAGCAGGGTGGCCGCCAACCCACCGTAGATACCGCCCTCCACCCCGGCGGTGTTGAACCGGCGCCAGAACAGGGTCAACACGATGACCGGCAGGTTGGCCGCGGCGGCGATCGCGAAGGCCAGCCCCACCAGGAAGGCGACGTTCTGCCCCTGGGCCTGGACCGCCAGGGCGATGGCGACCGCCCCGATCACACAGGCCGAGAGACGGGCCACCCCCATCTCCTGGGACTCGCGCGGCCGCCCCCACATGAGGATGTGCCCGAACAGGTCGTGGGCGATCGAGGACGAGGAGGCCAGGGTCAGGCTGGCGATCACCGCGAGGATGGTGGCCAGGGCCACCGCGCAGATGAGGGCGAGCAGCACCGCGGCGCCCACCGGCCCGGCGGCCCTGCGACCCAGCTCCTCGGCGAGCAGCGGGACCGCCGAGTTGCCCGAGGGGTCCGCCGCCATGATGCGTTCGGAACCCACCAGGGCGGCCGCGCCGAACCCCAGGGCGAGGGTCATCAGGTAGAAGGCGCCGACCAGGGCGATGGTGCGGTTGACCGAGGAACGGGCGGCCCTGCCGTCAGGGACCGTGTAGAAACGGATGAGGATGTGGGGCAGCGCGACCGTCCCCAGGACCAGCGCCAGGCCGAGGCTGATCAGGTCCATCTTGTCGAAGAAGGTCCGTGCGCCCTCGCCCGGCACCTCGACCCCGAACCGCAGCCCGGGTTCGAGGAAGGCCTGTCCGTGACCGCTCGCCTCGGCGGCCCCGCTCAACAGCGCGCGGGGGTCGAAGGAGAACACGGCCAGCACCATGACGGTGAGCAGCCCGGTGGCCGAGAGCAGCACCACGGCCTTGATGATCTGCAACCAGGTGGCGGCCTTCATCCCGCCGTACATGACGTAGACGATCATCAGCACGCCGACCAGGACGATCGCCCCCGTCCGCGCCTCGGCAGCGCTCATCCCCAGGAAGGTGCCGCCGTCGCGCAGCCCCAACAGGAGGGACACCAGGGCACCCGCTCCGACCATCTGGGCGACCAGGTAGAACACGCAGACGGTGACGGTGGAGATGGTGCAGGCCAGCCGGACCCGCATCCGGCGCATCCGGAAGGCGGGCAGGTCGGCCATGGTGAAACGGCCGGTGTTGCGTGTCAGTTGGGCCATGGGCAGCACCAGGAGCCAGGCCACCAGGAAGCCGATGGAGTACAGGAGACCGTCGTAGCCCTGGAGCGAGATCATCCCGGCGATGCCCAGGAAGGAGGCGGCGGACAGGTAGTCCCCGGTCAGGGCGAGCCCGTTCTGGGTTCCGGAGAAGCCCCGACCACCGGCGTAGAAGTCCACGGCGCCCTTGGTGGTGCGCCTGGCACGGACCGTGATGACCAGGGTGACCAGGACGAACAGGGCGCACAGTCCGAGGGTCCAGAGGTGGGTGACACCGAGCGACCCCACGATCGCCTCGGTCGGGTCCGCAGGCAGGGAGGGCATCAGTCGATCACCCGCCCCTCGACGTCCTCCTCGAACCCGACCCGGAGCTCCTCGGCCAACGGGTCGAGGGTGCGGACGGACAACAGGTGGAAGGCCCAGGCGAGCAGGAAGGTGAGCGGAAACTGCCCGATTCCCAGGAGCAACGCCACATTGATCGGCCCCATAATCGGAATCCCCATGAAATCGCGCGCGTAGGCGGAAAGAAGAAGATAGGTCATGTAGCCACCGAGGAAGAGCACGACCAGAATGGCGGTCTGAACGGCGAACCTCCGCCGGAGCATCACGAAACGCGGATCGATCAACACACGTTCGCAGGCGCGTGCCGTATCGGCCTCGAGCCCGCCACGGGAACGCGTCTCCCCTCCTCCGGGCCGGTGTCGTTCCCCTTCTCGCACATCACGCCTTTTCGGCGTGCCCTCCATGTATTCGACCACGGTCGTCCCCCAACGATCGCTCCCGCCACCGCGGACGGTCCGGTTCGTTCCCGCGCGCCGTTCCCCCACGGCGCGCGGCCCTGCCCGAACACCGTCTCGGCGTCCGGCGCACGGGGCGGATCGGTCGTCTCGATCCGGCGTGTTCGCGTTCGTATCCGCCGGTCACGCCCCGATGGGCCATCACACTAACCACAGCCCGCCCGCCGTGTTCACAGAATGCATAAAACGGCCGACCGGAGAATAACCGCACCGAAAATAGGGAATCGGACGGAACACCTTCCGAAACCACGGCGGAACCCATCGGGACCCGGCGCCGCGCGACGGGGATCACAACCGAACACCGTGAACGGAGGGCCTGGTCACCCGGGGCACGCGCGTCGCTCGAAGGCGCAGCGACCCTTCCGTCTTCGCTAGGCTTCGGGGCGACCCCGAACACCAAGGCGGAAGGCCGGCTCTACACCGGCCTCCGCTTTCGTACAGGTGTATGATCACGGGGTCCGCACTGTTCACGCCATATCGAAGGGAAATCCCCGCCGTGGTCACCGAGGTCTTCACGCGCAAGTACTGCGATCCCCACGCCGTTCGCGAGGAGAAGGTCGAGGCGACTGAGGTCGTCCAGTTCGCCTGGGAGGGCTCCGTTCGCGAGGTCGACGCCTGCGATGAGTGCTTCAAGGAGCACGAGGCCCGCTTCGAGCCCCTGGTCGACTACTCCCGCCCGGTGAAGAAGCGTCGCGCCACCAAGAAGGCGTCCCCGGCTCCGGCCGAGACCGCCGAGACGGCCGAGAGCGCCGACGCGGACAGCGACGACAAGTAGAACCCATCCCCCGCCGCCCCGAGGGAGCGGTGGGACGACGGCCTCATCGCGTCGACGCGCGAAGGGGGCGGTGACCGCCATCGGCGGACACCGCCCCCGTTCTCGTTCTCCGGGCCCGATCAGGGGCGGCCGGAGACGAGTTCACCGTCCTTCCACACCGCGGCCACCTGGGGCACCCCCGGCCGGTAGGCCAGATACAGGTGGTTGGGGGCGTCCAGGAGGGTGAGGTCGGCGCGGGCCCCGGGGGCCAGGTGGCCCACGTCGGTACGGCGCAGCGCCGTCGCCCCGCCTCGGGTGGCCGCCCAGACCGCCTCGTCCGGGGTCATCCCCATGTCCCGCACCGCCACCGCGATACAGAACGCCAGGCTGGAGGTGAAACAGGAGCCGGGGTTGCAGTCGCTGGCCAACGCCACCAGGGCGCCCGCGTCGATCAACGCGCGCGCGTTCGGATAGGTCTGGCGAGTGGAGAAATCCACCCCCGGCAACAGGGTGGCGACCGTGGGCTCGGGACGCTCGGCCGCCCCGGCCAGGGCCTCCACGTCCTCGGCCGACAGATAGGTGCAGTGGTCCACCGAGGCGGCGCCCACCTCCACCGCCAGCCGGACGCCCGGCCCCTCGCCCAACTGGTTGCCGTGGACGCGCGGCAGCAGCCCGCGTTCCATCCCGGCGGTGAGCACCCGCCGCGAGGCCCGCTCGTCGAAGGCCCCGCGTTCGCAGAACACGTCCACCCAGCGCGCCAGAGGTGCGCAGGCGTCGAGCATGGGGCCGGTGACCAGGTCGAGGTAGCCGTCGGGGTCGTCGGCGTACTCGGGGGCGACCACGTGCGCGCCGAGGAAGGTCACCTCGTCGGTGACGCGGGAGGCCACCTCCAGGCAGCGCCTCTCGTCCTCGACCGTGAGCCCGTACCCGGACTTGACCTCCAGAGTGGTGGTCCCCTGCCCGTGGGCCTCGCGTACGAACCGGCGCGCCCGCTCCTCCAGTTCGGCGTCGGAGGCGGCCCGGGTGGCGGCGACCGTCGTTCGGATCCCTCCGGCGGAGTAGGGTTCCCCGCTCATCCTGGCCGCGAACTCGCGGCTGCGGTCCCCCGCGAAGACGATGTGCGAATGGCTGTCGACGAAACCGGGGATGACGCAGCGTCCGGCGGCGTCCACCCTGGTGTCGGCGGCGGGCGCGGCGGCGCGCGCTCCCGCCCAGGCGATACGTCCCTCCTCGATGACCAGGGCGGCGTCGGAGATCTCTCCGAGCGCCCCCTTCCCCAGGGACGGGTCGTTGGTGACCAGGGTGGCGATGCCGTCGACGAGGACGGTGCCGGCCCCTCCGGTCCTGTGGTGGCTCACAGCAGCTCCTTGATCGCGGAGTCGAGTTCGCGTGCGGTGTCGTGGACGAGGGTGTGCGCGCCGTCGCGGACGATCCAGACGCCGTCGACCATCACGTGACGTACGTCGGCCGCGGTGGCCCCGAAGACCACGGCGTCCACGGCCCGGTCCGGGTCGGCCCCGGCCAGACCCACCCCGTCGAGGGGGACGTTGACCAGGTCGGCCCGGGCACCCGGGGTGAGCGCCCCGGCGTCGGTCCAACCGAGCCCGGCGTGCCCGTCGACGGTGGCCGCGCGCAGCAGCGCACCGCCGTCCAGGGTGCCCCTGCGGTGGGTGCGCAGACGTTCGTGCAGTTCCACCCCGCGCGCCTCCTCGAACAGGTCCGTGCGGGCGTGCTGGTCACTGCCCAGGCTCAGCGGTACCGGCCTCGGGCCGGCGACGAGGTCGCCGGTACGCGGCAGCCCGTCGGCGAGGTCGCGTTCGGTGGTCGGGCACAGGCACACGGCGGCGCCGTGCGCGCGGACGGTGTCGACGTCGGCGTCGGTGAGGTGGGTGGCGTGGACCAGGGTCGTGCGTTCGGTGAGCGCTCCGGCCTCGGCCAGGACCCCCGTCGGGGTCAGGCCGTACGCCGCCAGACAGGCGGCGTTCTCGGCCGGTTGTTCGGAGACGTGGACGTGCAGGGGCATCCCTCCGGAGTCGGCGACGCGCGCCACCTCCGGCAGGTCCTTCGCCGGTACCGCCCGCACCGAGTGGGCCGCCACACCGGCTCTGGCGTGGGCGCCCTCGACCCGGGTGCCGCGGACCCGCTCGGCCCAGGCGTCGACGGTGCCGTCTCCGAACCTCAGCTGGGGGCCGGTCGGGGGCGGGTGTCCGCCGTCCTCGCCGAGCCCGCCGGCCAGATAGCACACGTCCAGGAGCGTGATCCGGATCCCGGCGTCGGCGGCGGCGGACGTCAGCGCGTGCCCCATGACACCGGGGTCGGCGTAACGACGTCCGCCAGGGGCGTGGTGCAGGTAGTGGAACTCGCCCACGCACGCCACCCCCGCCAGGGCCATCTCGGCGTAGACGGCCCTGGCCAGCCGGTGATAGGACTCGGGGTCCAGCCGTTCGGCGGCGCGGTACATCACCTCCCGCCAGGTCCAGAAGGAACCGCCGTCGGCGTGGGTACGGCCGCGCAGGGCCCGGTGGAAGGCGTGGGAATGGGCGTTGGCCAGCCCGGGCAGGGTGAGCCCGGACAGGCGTTCGGCGTCGATCGGGGGTTCGGTACCGGCGGTGACCGAGGTCAGCCGGCCTCCGGGGTCGACGGTCAACAGCACGCCGGCCTCGGCGGTGGGGCCGCCCGTCCACGCGTGTTCGCACCAGTAGCGGCGCTCCCCCGGGATCCGGGGGCCCTCCGGAACGCTCACGCGCCCCCTCCCGGGGTCGAGAGCAGGTCGGCGAGGACGTCGGCCAGGGCCCGGACCCCGGCGTGGCGGTCCTCCGGGTCGGCCCACTCGTGGGGCGAGTGGGAGACCCCGGTGGGGTTGCGCACGTACAGCATGGCGGTGGGCACGTGGGCGGACAGCACGCCCGCGTCGTGACCCGCGCCGGTGGGCAGGATCGGTACCGGACCGTCCGCCTCGGCGACGCGTTCGCCCAGGGTGGCGGCCAGACGGTCGCGCAGGGAGTGGGAGAACTCCACCAGGGGCGTGGTGGACTCGGCCGCCATCGTGTGGACGACCCCATGGTCGCGCGAGGCCTTCTCCGCCGCCTCGCGTACGCCCTCCACCACCGCGGTCAACGCCGCCTCGTCGGCGGCCCGGGCGTCCAGCCAGGCGCTGACCAGCGAGGGGATCGCGTTGGTGCCGTTGGGGGTGATGTGCGCCTTGGCGACGGTGGCACGGGCGTCGTGGCTCTCGGCCAGGGCACGCGCCGCCAGGATCGTGTGCGCCAACGGCAGCATGGGGTCGGCCCGATCGACCAGACGGGTGGTGCCCGCGTGATCGGCCCGACCGGTGAAGTCCATCCGCCAACGCCCGTGCGGCCAGATCGAACCGGCCACGCCGACCGCGTGCGGGGTGTCGGCCAGGGCACGCCCCTGTTCGACGTGCAGCTCGACGAAGACGTCGAACGACTCGGCCAGGCCGGGGTCGGGGCCGATCCCCTCCGGGTCCAGACCGGCCGCCTCCATCGCGGCCGCCCAGGTGACACCCGAGGCGTCGGTCAGGGAACGTGCCCGGTCCGGGTCGATACCACCGGTGGACAGGCGGCTGCCCAGGCAGGGCACGCCGAACCGGGCGCCCTCCTCCTCGACGAACACGCCCACGGCCAGCGGACGCTCGGGGACGAACCCCCGGGCTCGGAGCTCGTCGACGGCGGCCAGGGCCGATACCACCCCGAGGGGTCCGTCGAAGGCGCCCCCGTCGGGGACCGAGTCCAGGTGGGAGCCGGTGGCCACGGCCCCCGGCCCCGGGGCGCCCCACCAGGCCCACAGGTTGCCGTTGCGGTCGGTGCGCACGTCCAGGCCCCGGGCGGCGGCCGCCTCGGTGAACCAGGCGCGGGCGTCGGTGTCGGCCCCCGTCCAGCTGTACCGGTGGTAGCCGCCGCCGTCGGTGGAGCGTCCGATGGGGAGCAGATCCGCCCAGAGACGGTCGAAGCTCACTCGCCCTCCCTCATCGGCACGCGGATCCCGTGGGCCTCGGCGACCCGCTCGGCCTTCTCGTAACCGGCGTCGACGTGCCGGATGACGCCCATGGCCGGGTCGTTGGTCAGGACCCGGTCGAGCTTGGCGGCGGCCAGGTCGGTGCCATCGGCGACGCTGACCTGGCCGGCGTGCAGGGAGCGGCCCATGCCCACGCCGCCGCCATGGTGGATGGAGACCCAGGAGGCGCCGGAGGAGGTGTTGACCAGGGCGTTGAGCAGCGGCCAGTCGGCGATGGCGTCCGAACCGTCCCGCATGCCCTCGGTCTCACGGTAGGGCGATGCCACCGAACCGGTGTCCAGGTGGTCGCGACCGATCGCCAGCGGCGCGGAGATCTCCCCCGAGGCCACCAGCTCGTTGAACCGCTGCCCGGCGGCGGCCCGCTCGCCCTGACCCAGCCAGCAGATTCGGGCGGGCAGCCCCTGGAAGGCGACCCGTTCCCGGGCCATGCGGATCCAACGGGCCAGGTGCTCGTTCTCCGGGAACAGGTCGAGGACGGCCTGGTCGGTACGGGCGATGTCGGCCGGGTCGCCGGAGAGCGCGGCCCATCGGAAGGGGCCCTTGCCCTCGCAGAACAGCGGTCTGATGTAGGCGGGCACGAAACCGGGGAAGTCGAACGCCCGGGTGAAGCCGCCCTCGCGCGCCTCGTCCCGAATGGAGTTGCCGTAGTCGAAGACCTCGGCCCCGGCGTCCTGGAAGCCGACCATCGCCTCCACGTGCGCGGCCATGGACTCGCGGGCCCGGAGGGTGAACTCCTCCGGCTTGGCGGCGGCCAGGTCCTTCCAGTCACCGAAGGGAACCCCGAGCGGCAGGTAGGCCAGCGGGTCGTGGGCCGAGGTCTGGTCGGTGACGATGTCGATCGGCGCGCCCCGGGACAGCAGCTCGGGGAAGACCTCGGCGGCGTTGCCGAGCACCCCGATGGACAACGGTCGGCGCTCGTCGCGGGCGCGCACGGCCAACTCGAGCGCCTCGTCGAGACCGTCGGCGCGCACGTCCAGGTAGCGGTGCTCGATCCGGCGGTCGATGCGGCTGCCGTCGCACTCGACCACGATCGCCACGCCGTCGTTCATCGTGACGGCCAACGGCTGGGCCCCGCCCATGCCGCCGAGCCCCGCGGTGAGGGTGATCGTTCCGGCCAGCGAGCCGCCGAAGCGCTTGGCCGCGACGGCGGCGAAGGTCTCGTAGGTCCCCTGAAGGATGCCCTGGGTACCGATGTAGATCCACGAACCGGCGGTCATCTGCCCGTACATGGTGAGGCCCTCGGCCTCCAGACGCCGGAACTCGGGCCAGTTCGCCCAGTCGCCCACCAGGTTGCTGTTGGCGATCAGCACCCGGGGCGCCCACTCGTGGGTGCGCATGATGCCCACCGGACGGCCGGACTGCACCAGGAGGGTCTCGTCGCCCTCCAGGTCGCGCAGGGAGGCGGTGATCCGGTCGAAGCTGCGCCAGTCGCGGGCGGCCTTGCCGGTACCGCCGTAGACCACGAGGTCCTCGGGATGTTCGGCCACCTCGGGGTCGAGGTTGTTGTGGAACATCCTCAGGGCGGCCTCCTGCTGCCAGCCCTTGGCCGACAGCGTGGTGCCGCGGGCGGCGCGGACGGTACGTGCCTTGCTCATCTGTGTCTCCTTCGGGGGGTCAGGCGAGCGGAGTGACGGACTCGACGGCGTCGACGACCGAGCCGTCGGCGACCAGGGCCGCCACGGCCGCGATCTCGGGGGCCAGGTAACGGTCGGGGCCCGGGCCGGCGACCTTCTCCCGCACCAGACGCACCACGGCGCCGGTGGCCGGCCCCGGCTCCAGCGGCGAGCGCAGGTCCAGGGCTCGGGCCGCGGTGAGCAGCTCCACGGCCAGAACGTTGGTCAGACCGTCCACCGCGCGGCGCAGCTTGCGGGCGGCGGACCAGCCCATGGACACGTGGTCCTCCTGCATCGCCGAGCTGGGGATGGAGTCGACGCTGGCGGGAACGGCCAGCCGCTTGAGCTCGGAGACGATCGCGGCCTGGGTGTACTGGGCGATCATGTGCCCGGAGTCCACACCGGGGTCGTCGGCGAGGAAGGCCGGCAGCCCGTGGGAGCGGGACACGTCGAGCATGCGGTCGGTGCGCCGTTCGGCGATGGAGGCCACGTCGGCCACGGCCACGGCCAGGAAGTCCAGCACGTAGGCGACCGGCGCCCCGTGGAAGTTGCCGTTGGACTCCACCCGACCGTCGTCGAGGACGACCGGGTTGTCGATGACGCTGTCCAGTTCGCGTCCGGCCACGAGCAGGGCGTGGGAGAGCGTGTCGCGGGCGGCGCCCGCGACCTGCGGAGCGCAGCGCAGGGAGTAGGCGTCCTGGACCCGGTTGCAGTCCGGGCCACGGTGGGAGGCGACCACCGGGGAGTCGGCCAGCAGCGCGCGCAGGTTGGCGGCGGAGGCGGCCTGCCCGGGATGGGGACGTAGCGCCTGGAGTTCGGCGGCGAAGACCCGGTCGGTGCCCAGGAGGGCCTCGACGCTCATGGCGGCGGTGATGTCGGCGACCTTGAGCAGCCGCTCCAGGTCCATGCAGGCGATGGCCAGCATCCCGAGCATGCCATCGGTGCCGTTGATCAGGGCCAGGCCCTCCTTGGCGCCCAGTTCCACCGGGGCGATGCCGGCCTCGGCCAGCGCCTCGGCGGCGGGACGGAGCGTTCCGGAGGCGTCGCGGACCTCGCCCTCGCCCATCAGGGCCAGCGCCACGTGGGACAGCGGCGCCAGGTCGCCCGAGCAGCCCAGGCTGCCGTACTCGTGGACGATCGGGGTGATCCCCGCGTTGAGCAGCCCGGCCAGGGTCTCGACCGTGACCGGCTCGACCCCGGTGTTGCCCGAGGCCAGCGTGCGCAGACGCAACAGCATCAGGGCGCGCACCACTTCGCGCTCCACCTCGGGGCCGGCCCCGGCCGCGTGCGAGCGGATGAGGGAGCGCTGGAGACGGGCGCGCAGATCGGGAGCGATGTGTCGGGTGGCCAGGGCGCCGAACCCGGTGCTGACCCCGTAGGTGGGGGTCTCGGCCCGGGCCAGGGACTCGACCCGCTCCCGGCCGTGGTGGACGGCCTTACGGGTCTCCTCACCGAGAACGACGTGGGCGCCGTCACGGGCGACGGCCAGGACCTGGGCCGGGGTGAGCGGGGCTCCACCGACGGCGACGGAAGAAACTGCTGTGGACATACCCCCATTCGACCTCTTCGGCCACCGCCTCGGAAGTGCCGGCACGCGGGTTCCGTCCGAAATCCCGGACAACCTCGCCGTGTACCCGTCCCCTCACCGGGCGGAGCTCCCCGACGTCCCCCGGGAGACCTGGAGGGACTGTGAGAACATCGGGGCATGAGTCATGTTCCGGCGGCCACACGGGCTCTACGGCTGCTGCGTTTCCTGGCCGCGCGGCCCGGGCCGATGTCCGCCTCGGCGATCGCCTCGGGGATGGGCCTGCCTCGCTCCAGCGTCTACCAACTGCTGGAGGCCATGGCCGAGGAGGGGTTCGTGACCCACCTTCCGGAGGAACGCCGGTGGGGCCTGGGCGTGGCCGCGTTCGAGATCGGCTCGGCCTACCTGCGCCACGACGGGATCGAACGGCTGGCCCGCCCCCTGCTGCACCAGCTCACCGAGACGACCGGGGCCACCGCCCACCTGGGCGTCCTGCACGGCTCCGACACCCTGTACCTGCTCAAGGAACAGCCGCCCCACGCGCCCACCCTGATCACCGGGGTGGGGGTACGACTGCCCGCCCACCTGACCGCCTCGGGACGGGCGATGCTGGCCCGGCTGCCGCGGGCACAGGTGCGCGCGCTGTATCCGGGGGCCGACGCCTTCACCGATCGCACCGGGAAGGGGCCGCGCGCCCCCGGAGAACTGCGTTCGATACTGGCCGACGAGGGCCGCCAGGGGTGGTCGATGGAGGACGGACAGGTCACCGACGGCTACCTGTCCGTGGCCGCGGCCGCCTCCGACCACAACGGCACCCCGGTGGCGGCGATCAGTCTCACCGTGCCGAGCGCGCGGCCGGTCACCCCGGGGGCCCTGGCCGCGCGGGTGCGCGACGCGGCCGGGGAGCTCACCCGGCGGATGAGCGGACGCGCGTCACCGTAGGGGCGCGCTGCGCTCGACGATGGAGGGCAGGGGCGCGGTGCGCTCCACCATCCGCAGGATGTGCTCCTTGCGGTCCTTGGGCACCTGCACGTAGAACTGCGTGGCCGCCTCGGGGTCGGCCTCCAGATCCAGGGTCTCGGCGCTCTCGGCCCACCCGGGAAGCTCCGGGTCGGTGCGGTGGGTGTCCAACGCGAATTCGATGAAGTACAGGACCCGGCGACCGCCGATGTGCACCTCGCGAATCCGGCGGATCTCCTCCCAGGAGACGAAGGTGCCCTCTCCGGGGAACCACCACTTGCGTTCCTGGAGGAGGGTGACGCCGTCGCTGTCGGCGCTGATGCCCTGACTGGTGATCCGCTGGGGCAGACCGCGCACGAGGAACACGTTGCTCCCCGGGCCGAGGAAGAACATGACCAGGCCGGCGATGGCCCAGAGGGACACCGAGCCCACCGTGGCCTCCTCACGCGTCACGTGCCACAGCATCGAGCCGACGACCAGCAGGAATCCGAGGGTGAGGGACGCGGAGAAGTAGGCGGCGGTCATCCACATACGGGCGTTGGGCCCGCGCAGGCTGACGTAGCGGCGCAGGTGGGAGACGCTCGCCGGTGGCCGGGTCAGATCCGAGGGGACGCCCCGTTCGTCAGGGGGGACGTCCGAGGGTTCGGGGGAAGCCATACCCCCATTCTTTCAAGCCTTCGGTGTGCTCGGTGCGCCGGCACACCCCGTTCCGTCGGCCTTCTCACGGGAACGGGCGGTCCGACCGAACCGTCGGTGTCCGACGGCGTCGGACGCTACAGTCCTGCCATGAGACGCGGCACACGTGAGTACGAGACGGCCCTCCTGGTGAACGGGGAGGTCCTGGTCCAGGACGGGGTGGTCTATCGGGGCCTGACCATGCTCCACGAGGAGGGCGAGGACAGGTTCGCGCCGTTGGAACGGTGGGCGAAGGGGGTGGCCGAGAGCCTGGGGGAACCGGTGACCTGGCGGGCCAAGGCCAAGAACGAACCGGAGGTGAGGGGGACCGCCCAGCCGGGCGAGGTCCCTCAGAATCGCCTCGCGCTCTGAGCGCCGCACTTGGCGCACTGGAACTTGCGATCGTCGCCGAGGATCCAGTCGTGGTCTCCGCCGGTGGGGCACGTTGACATCGACACCAACTCCTCAGGAAGGGGACTTCGGGGGTGTGTCGGTCATCGTAGGCCCCACCAACCACACCGGTCCCCGGAATGAGAAAATCGATACCCGACTCGTATACGCGCCCGATCCCCGGACACACGTCGGGGCCCGCCCCGAAGGCGGACCCCGAACGGAACACGGTGATCGCGAGGATCAGTTCTGGGAGGCTTTCATGTGGGCCTCCACCGCGGCGCGGTCGGCGCGCAGCTTGGCGAGGGCCTCGTCCAGGATGAGCTTGCCCTCCTCCTCGCTACGACGCTCCTTCACGTACGCCAGGTGCGTCTTGTAGGGCTCGGTGCGCGGCGGCGAGGGCGGGTTGGCCTTGTCCTTGCCCGCGGGGAAACCGCAACGCGGGCAGTCCCACTCGTCGGGGACGGCGGCCTCGCTGGCGAAGCTGGGGACGACCTCGTGCAAGTTCGCACAGTAGAACGGAACCCGGATCCGCGGAGCGGCCTCGCCCCGCTCCGCCTCGCCCATAGGGCCGGCTCCGACTCGGCTGCCACGGATGGCACTGCCACTACCCACGAAAAACTCCTTCGGCGAACTCGCTCACCGGCGACTCGGGCGAGCTTGACTAGAACGAGGGGCCGGCGCGGCCGGTGGCGCGCTACCCGCGGTTGATCAGCAGGCCGAGAACGACGATCGTCACGATCCACACGACCCCGACACCGATGGTCATCCGGTCGAGGTTGCGCTCGACAACGGAGGACCCGCCGAGCGAGGAGGTGACACCCCCGCCGAACATGTCGGAGAGACCACCGCCCTTGCCCTTGTGCATCAGCACGAGGAGGACCAGCAGCACACTGAGAAGCATCACGAAGATGGACAGACCGAGGATCACACGCTCACCCGTAGCTCGACCCCGCAGCGGGGGGATGGACTCCTCGGCCCCCTTTCCCCACCCGCACCGACAACGACATGGGGGTGCCGTCCGGGAACGGGCCACGGAAGGAGGAGACCGGGGACGTTATCGGATTTTACCGCGCCGGCGTCGACACGGGAGGAGAAACCGCGAGGCACGGCCATCCCCTCAGCGAAGTCTAGCCCGAACGACGCACCTGTCGGACACCCGCCCCGTCACGCTTGGACATCGGAGCGTGACGAGGCGGGGAAGACGAGACGTTCGGTCAGCCGTTCTCGCGGAAGCGGATCACCTTGGCGAACTCGTCCGCCTTCAGGCAGGCACCGCCCACCAGGGCGCCGTCCACGTCGGCCTTGGCCATGATGCCGGGGGCGTTGTCGCCCTTGACGGAGCCGCCGTAGAGGACGCGCACCGCGTCGGCGACCTCGGGCGAGTACAGCTCGGCCAGACGGGCGCGGATCGCCGCGCAGACCTCCTGGGCGTCCTCGGGGGTGGCGACCTCGCCGGTACCGATGGCCCACACGGGCTCGTAGGCCACGACGATCTTCTCCGCCTGCTCGGCGGTGATCTCCTTCAGGGCGCCGTCGAGCTGGGCCAGGACGTGCTCGACCTGGGCACCGGCCTTGCGGACCTCCAGGCCCTCGCCCACGCACAGGATCGGGACGATCCCGTTCTTGTAGGCGGCCTTGACCTTGGCGTTGACCAGGGCGTCGTCCTCATTGTGGTATTCACGACGCTCGGAGTGGCCGACCAGGACGTAGGAGCACTCCAGCTTGGCCAGCATCGCACCGGAGATCTCACCGGTGTAGGCGCCCTTGTCGTGGGCGGAGATGTCCTGGGCACCGAAACCGATGCGCAGCTTGTCCCCGTCCACCAGCGTCTGCACGCTGCGGATGTCGGTGAACGGGGGCAGGACGACGACCTCGGCGTTGTCGTAGTCCTTGTCGTTCAGGGCGAAGGCCAGCTTCTGGACCAGCGCGATCGCCTCGAGGTGGTTGTTGTTCATCTTCCAATTGCCCGCGATGAGCGGCATGCGCTTGGCCATCGTCGTCCCTTCCTCGAAAGTCTTCTCTTGTTCACGGGGCGGGGGTCGTACCCGTCGGGCCGGGACCCCGTACCGGCCCGACGGGGATGACGTCAGGCGAGGGCGTCGATGCCCGGAAGGGCCTTGCCCTCCAGGTACTCCAGGCTGGCGCCGCCACCGGTCGAGATGTGACCGAAGGCCGCCTCGTCGAAGCCCAGGGCGCGCACGGCCGCGGCCGAGTCGCCACCGCCGACGACGGTGAAGGCGTCGGAGTCGATGAGCGCCTGGGCCAGGGCCCGGGTGCCCCCCGCGTAGGGTTCCATCTCGAACACGCCCATGGGGCCGTTCCAGAAGACGGTCTTGGTGTCGGCGAGCTTCTCGGCGAACAGGTGCCGGCTCTTGGGGCCGATGTCCAGCCCCATCCGGTCGGCCGGGATGGAGTCGACGTCGACGGCGGCGTGGGGGGCGTCGGCCGAGAACTTCTCGGCGGCCACGACGTCCACCGGCAGGACGATCTCCACGCCCTCGCGCTCGGCCCGCTCCAGGTAGCCGCGGACGGTGTCGAGCTGGTCGGCCTCCAGAAGGCTGGAACCGACCTCGTAGCCCTGCGCCTTGAGGAAGGTGAACACCATGCCGCCGCCGATGAGCAGACGGTCGGCGGTCCCCAGGAGATTGTCGATGACGCCGAGCTTGTCGGAGACCTTGGAGCCGCCCAGGACCACGGCGTAGGGGCGCTGCGGGTCGCTGGTGAGCTTCTTGAGCACCTCGACCTCGGTCAGCACCAGACCGCCGACGGCGTGCGGCAGACGGGCCGGAAGGTCATAGACGCTGGCGTGCTTGCGGTGCACGGCGCCGAAGGCGTCACCGACGTACAGGTCGGCGAGGCGGGCGAAGCGGTCGGCGAGTTCACCGCGCTCGGCGTCGTCCTTGCTGGTCTCGCCGGGCTCGAAGCGCACGTTCTCCAGCAGGGCGACCTGACCGTCCTTCAGCGCGGCGGAGGTCTCCAGGGCGGAGTCTCCGGCGGTGTCGGTGGCGAAGGCGACCTCGGTGCCGAGCAGCTCGCCCAGACGGGCGGCGACGGGGCGCAGGGAGAAGCGGGGGTCCGGGGCGCCCTTGGGGCGACCCAGGTGGGCGGCCACGATGACGCGGGCACCGCGTTCGCGCAGCTTGTCGATGGTCGGCAGGGCCGCGCGGATGCGACCGTCGTCGGTGATGCGGTCACCGTCCAGGGGCACGTTCAGGTCGGCCCGGACGAACACGCGCTTTCCGGAGACGTCGAGGTCGTCGATCGTCCGCATGCTGGTCTCCTCGTTGGGGTTGGTGGGGTCTGAAGCTCCCGGACGGTGGGCCGGGCGGGCGTGGACGCGACGGCACCCCCACCGCGCGGGGCGGAAGGGGTGCCGGGTCACGCGTGTGCGGCCACGAGTCGTGGGGACCCGTGGTTACAGGCCGGCGCCGACCAGCTTGGCCAGGTCGACCAGGCGGTTGGAGTAGCCCCACTCGTTGTCGTACCAGCCGAGGATCTTGACGGTGTTGCCGGAGACCATCGTCATCTTGGCGTCGAAGGTGCACGAGGGCGAGGTGCCGACGATGTCGGAGGAGACGATCTCGTCCTCGGTGTAGACGAGCACGTTCTTGAGCGGGCCCTCGGCCGCGGCCTTGAACGCGTCGTTGACCTCGTCCTTGGTGACCTCACGGTCCAGGGTGACGACCAGGTCGGTGGCGGAGCCGTCCGGAACCGGGACGCGCATGGCCATGCCGTCCAGCTTGCCGGCGAGCTCCGGGATCACCAGGGCGGTGGCCTTGGCGGCACCGGTGCTGGTGGGGATGATGTTCTGCGCGGCGGCGCGGGCGCGACGCAGGTCCTTGTGCGGGAAGTCCAGGATGACCTGGTCGTTGGTGTACGCGTGCACCGTGGTCATGAAGCCCTGCTGGATGCCGAAGGCGTCCTTGAGGACCTTCGCCATGGGCGCCACGCAGTTGGTGGTGCAGGAGGCGTTGGAGATGACGTCGTGCGAGGCGGCGTCGTACTTGTCGTCGTTGACGCCCATCACGATGGTGATGTCCTCGCCCTTGGCGGGGGCGGAGATGATGACCTTCTTGGCGCCGGCCTCGATGTGCTTCTTGGCGTCCTCGGCCTTGGTGAAGATGCCGGTGGACTCGACGACGACGTCGACGTTCAGCTCGCTCCAGGGCAGCTGGGCCGGGTCGCGCTGAGCGAGGACCTTGATGTTCTTGTCGCCGACGCGGATGAAGTCGTCGCCGACCTCGACCTCGCCCTGGAGGGTGCCGAGCACGGTGTCGTACTTGAGCAGGTGCGCGAGCGTCTTGGTGTCGGTGAGGTCGTTGACCGCGACGATTTCGATGTCGCTGTCGCCGGCGGCGACCGCGCGCCAGAAATTGCGGCCGATCCGACCGAAGCCGTTGACGCCTACACGGATGGTCACGGAACCAATCTCCTCATATATCGCACAGCAGTTTCACCCGTACGCCCGCGCTCGGGACCCCGACCGGTACGGTCCGGGTCGACCACGTTGAACAGCGTGAACGTGTAACAGGTGTTCACAAAGAGCCTATCGGAGTGCCGGCGGGAACCCGTTCGCCCCCCTCGGCGGACAGCCCTTCCACTCCTCGTGGAGTCGCACCCATCCTGACACCGTGAAGCGGAGAGGTCTATACCATTTTCGGAAGTTATCCCTGAGTTTTCCCAGTTAACAAAGGTGCACACGATCGCCGATCGCGCGTTCGGGGCCGCTCGTGCTCCGACCGGCCCCGACACCGGGTCAGGGGACGAGCATGTCCGGAGTGAGGTTCGCCTCTGTTCCCTCGATGCCCAGGTCGCTCGCCCGCTTGTCGGCCATGGCCAACAACCTGCGGATACGACCGGCGATGGCGTCCTTGGTCAGCGGCGGCACCGAGAGCTGGCCCAGCTCCTCCAGCGAGGCCTGCTTGTGCGCCAGACGCAGCCGTCCCGCGGCCACCAGGTGATCGGGCGCCTCCTCCCCCAGGATCTCCAACGCCCGCTCCACCCGCGCTCCGGCCGCGACGGCGGCACGCGCGCTACGACGCAGGTTGGCGTCATCGAAGTTGGCCAGACGGTTGGCGGTCGCGCGCACCTCACGGCGCATCCGCCGCTCCTCCCAGGCCAGCACGCTCTGGTGGGCGCCCAACAGGGTCAACAGAGCGCCGATGGAGTCGCCGTCACGGACGACCACCCGGTCCACGCCCCGCACCTCACGGGCCTTGGCGTGCACCTTGAGCCGACGGGCCGCCCCCACCAGCGCCAACGCCGCCTCCGGCCCCGGGCAGGTGACCTCCAGCGACATCGAGCGTCCCGGCTCGGTCAACGAACCGTGCGCGATGAAGGCACCGCGCCAGGCCGACTCCGAGTCGCAGGCCCCGCCCGCCACCACGTGCCGGGGCAGACCGCGCACCGGACGACCGTTGTTGTCGACCAGACCCGTCTGCCGGGCCAGGGACTCGCCGTCCTTGATCACCCGGACCACGTACCTGTTGCCCTTGCGCAGACCGCTCGGGGAGAGCACGACCACCTCGGACTCGTGGCCGAAGACCTCCGAGATGTCCTTGCGCAGGCGTCGCGCGGCCGCGCCCGTGTCGAGCTCGGCCTCGATCACGATCCGACCGCCCACCAGGTGAAGGCCCCCGGTGAAGCGGAGGATGGTGGACACCTCCGCCTTACGGCAGCATGGCTTGAGGATCGCCAGCCGGCTCAACTCGTCCTTCACCACGCCGGTCATCGCCATCGCTGCGATCCTCCCCTTGAGCTGCCAGGAACCCTGGTGTCGTACACCGACACCGGTACCGCCGTCCGGACCCCCGAGGACCGGGCGGCTTTCTCGTCGCAGACTACGTGACGCGGGCCTTCCCGCCGACCCCTGGACGGCGTGTTGCCGATCCGCTGTCCCTGCTCACAGGCGGCGTGTCGGCCTTCGTGTCGGTGTGCGGTCAATTGCTCCCCCCGACTTTCAGGGGGCCAACAGCGACTCCAGGTGGTCCCGGAGGACCACCGCGTGGTTGTGTCTGGTGTCCTTGGCCGCGTAGAGCAGGGTCACCGGACCCCGACGGGCGGCCTCCAGGATCGGTTCGAGCGCCTCGGGCCGCTGTTCGAGTTCGGTGCGATACCGCTCGGCGAACTCCGCGAAACGGTCCGGGTCGTGTCCGAACCAGGAGCGCAGCTCCGGGTCCGGGGCCACGTCCTTGACCCACCGGACCTCTTCCAAGGTGCTCTTGCGCACCCCGCGCGGCCAGAGCCGGTCAACGAGGAAACGCGGACCGGGAGGGGCCTCCCCCTCCCGGTCGGGATGTTCTTCGGCGTGGATCTCGTCGTAGACGCGTTCCAGGTGAACGCGGTGCTGTTCGGCCATGCGGCCCCCTTTCCCCGGGGACCGTCACGACGAACCCGTCAATCCACCAGGATTCGCTCCAGAGCCGTGGCGAACAGGTCCGGATCGTGCCGGGGGCCACCGTCCCCCATGCTCAGCTCGGCCAACTCCAGACGCCCTCCGAGCTCGCCCACCACCGCCTCCAACGGCAGCGGGTCCTCCACCGTCCCGGTGTCGGCCAGCACGACGTCCACCCCCAGCTTGGGGGCGTGCTCGCGCAGCACCTCCAGGTAGGTCTCGGGCCGGAAGTCGTCGGTCTCGCCCTTCTGGGGCGACAGGTTCAGGGCCACCAGCCTCTTGGCCCGGGTGGTGACCAGGGCGTGCGCCAGATCCGGCACCAGCAGGTGCGGCAGCACACTGGTGAACCACGAACCGGGCCCGAAGACCACCCAGTCCGCCTCGCGCACCGCCTTGACCGCCTGCGGACTGGCCGGCGGCTCCTCCGGAAGCAGCGAGATGGATCGCACCCGACCACTGGTGCTCGCGCAGGCCACCTGGCCGCGCACCGTGGTGAGCTCGTGCGGACGCTCGGGGTCCACCCCCTCCACCTCGGCGGAGATCTCCAGCGGGGCCGAGGACATCGGCAGGACCCGACCGTGGGCGCCCAACAACTGCCCCACCCAGTCCAGCCCCGCCACCGAATCGCCCAAAAGCTCCCACAGGGCCACGATCAGCAGGTTCCCGACGGCGTGGCCGTGCAGCTCGCCCTCCGAACGGAAACGGTGCTGGAGCACCTGGGTCCAGGTGTGCCCCCATTCGTCGTCCCCGCACAACGCCGCCAAGGCCATCCGCAGATCACCCGGTGGCAGCACCCCCAACTCCCTGCGCAGCCGCCCGCTGGATCCGCCGTCGTCGGCGACGGTCACGATCGCGGTGACGTCCGTGGTCACCCTGCGCAGCGCCGACAACGAGGCGTACAGGCCGTGCCCGCCCCCCAGCGCGACCACCCGTGGTGGCCGCGAGTCGTCGTCCCCGTCCGGCCCGTCCGGCGCGGTGCTCTTCGCCATGCCTTCGGCCTGCCCCCTCGTCCCGTGGTCCCTCGGACACTCCGGCCCCTACCGTCACTCGACGGCGTACGAACGATCGACCCGCCACCGTGCCCCGTCGGACCCGGGCCCTCCCGGGCCGGGGCCGATGGCGATCGGGCCAATGTAAGTGAAGACGCCACTCTTGGCGATTCGGTTCACCACACCGGGCGGGCGTGGATCACTCCCTTCCGACGTCCCGGTGGACCACGTGCACGTCCACCCCCAGACCCCGCAACCGCTCGCCGAACTGCTCCGCCATCGCCACGCTGCGGTGCTTGCCCCCCGTGCAGCCCACCGCGAACGTCATGTAGTGCTTCCCCTCACGCTGATAGCCGGCGATGATCAGCTTGAGGACGTCGACGTAGGACTCCAGCATCTCCTTGGCGCCGTCCTGGGAGAGCACGTAGTCGCGCACCGGCTCGTCGCGCCCGTTCATCGGCCTGAGCTCGGGCACCCAGTGGGGGTTGGGCAGGAAACGACAGTCCAGGACCAGATCCGCGTCGACCGGCAGACCGTGCTTGAAACCGAAGGACACCACGTTGGCGCGGGTGCGCACCTCGTCGCTCTCACCGAAGAACCCGATCACCCGGGCCTTGAGCTGGTGCACGTTGAGCTGGGAGGTGTCGATGACCAGGTCGGCCTCGCCCCGGACCGCCCGCAGCGTCTCCCGCTCCAGCGAGATGCCGTCGGTGAGCCGCCCGTCGCCCTGGAGCGGGTGGGGGCGGCGCACCCCCTCGAACCGACGGACCAGGGCCTCGTCGGAGGCCTCCAGGTAGAGGACGCGCGCGACGATGTCGCGCTTGCGCAGCCCCTCCACCGTGGACAGCAGGTCCTCGGTGAAGGCCAGCGAACGCACGTCCACCACCACCGCCACCCGGGGCACCGCCCCGTGGGTACGGCCCGCCAATTCGATCATCGTGGGCAGCAGCCCCGGCGGCAGGTTGTCCACCACGAACCAGTCCAGGTCCTCCAGGGCCCTGGCCGCCGTGCTCCGTCCCGCACCGGACATCCCGGTGACGATGACCACCTCGGGTGGCAGTTCCCCACCCAGTTCGACCGTCATGTGTCTCCTCCCCCGTCCGTCTTCCGGTCTCTCGTCGCCCCTGAACCCTCGTCACCGGCTCCGGTGGGGCCACCGGAGAGGTGCTCGTGCACGGCCTCGGCCAGCTTGGGGCCGATACCGGGCACGGCCGCGATCTCCTCGACACTCGCCGAGGCCAAACGCTTCACGGAACCGAACTCCTTGATGAGGGCGCTCCGCCGCGCCGGACCGAGCCCCGCGAGCTCGTCCAGGCTGCTGCCGGTGAGCGCCTTGGCACGTTTCTGCCGGTGATAGCGGATGGCGAAGCGGTGGGCCTCGTCACGCACCCGTTGCAGAAGATAGAGCCCCTCCCCGTTGCGGGGAAGGATCACCGGATCCTCGTCGTCGGGCAGCCATACCTCTTCCAGACGTTTGGCCAGCCCGCACACGGCCACGTCCTCGATCCCCAACTCGTCCAAGGCGCGTCGCGCCGCCCTGGCCTGGGGAAGGGCGCCGTCCACCACCACCAGGTTGGGCGGATAGGCGAACCTACCGGGGGTCGGTTCCTCTCCCCCGGCGCCGGCCCCCTGGTCGTCGGGGCCGCCCATCCTGGCGACCTCGCCCGAGCGGGAGCTCTCCTCCAGGTAGCGGCGGAAACGCCGGGAGACCACCTCGTACATGGCCGCCACGTCGTGCTGTTCCGAGCCGCCCTCGCCGCTGCCGCGGACCGAGAAGCGGCGGTACTCGGACTTGCGGGCCAACCCGTCCTCGAAGACCACCATGGAGGCGACCACGTGCTCGCCCTGGAGGTTGGAGATGTCGAAGCATTCGATGCGCAGCGGCGCCTCCGGCAGATCCAGGGCCTCCTGGATCTCGTTGAGGGCCCGGCTCCGCGTGCTCAGATCGCCCGCGCGGTGCGTCTTGTGCCGGGCCAGCGCCTCACGCGCGTTGCGATCGACCGTCTCCATCAGGGACTTCTTGTCACCACGCCGCGGCACCCGCAGGTCGACCGTCGATCCCCGATGCTCCGACAACCAGACGGCGACCGCCTCCCGATCGGAGGGCTCATGGGAGACCAGGACCTCGCGCGGTACGGAGGTGCCCGTGCCCTCGGTCTCCTCGTCCCCGTCCAGCGCCCCGTAGATCTGGCGCAGGAAGGTCTGCATCAGCTCGCCCGTATCGGCGTCGCTCACCCGGTCGACCACGTAACCGCGTCGCCCCCGGATCCGTCCGCCGCGCACGTGGAAGATCTGGACCGCCGCCTCCAAGGGGTCGTCGGCCATGGCGATGACGTCGCAGTCGGTGGAGTCGGGAAGGACCACGGCCTGCTTCTCCAGAGCGGCGCGCAGGGCCTCGATGTCGTCGCGCAGACGCGCGGCCCGCTCGTACTCCTGCTCGCCGGCCGCCTCCCTCATCCGCCCTTCGAGCTCCTTCAGGAACCGCCCGGTGTCACCGGCCAGGAAGGCGCAGAAGTCCTCCACCAGGTCCCGGTGCTCCTCCGGTGAGGCACGGCCCACGCAGGGGGCCACGCACTTGCCGATGTAACCGAGCAGGCAGGGGCGACCACTGTTGCGCGCCCCGCGGAAGACCCCGGCCGAGCAGGTGCGCACCGGAAAGACCCGCAACAGCAGGTCGACGGTCTCCCGGATGGCCCAGGCGTGCGAATAGGGGCCGAAGTAACGGACGCCCTTGCGCTTGGCGCCCCGCATCACCTGAACGCGCGGGAACTCCTCGTTGAGCGTCACCGCGAGGTAGGGGTAGCTCTTGTCATCGCGATACTTGACGTTGAAGCGCGGATTGTACTGCTTGATCCACGAGTACTCGAGCTGGAGGGCCTCGACCTCGGTGCCGACGATCGTCCAGTCCACGTCGTCGGCGGTGGAGACCATCTGCTGGGTACGCGGATGCAGGCCCGCGAAGTCACGGAAGTAGGAGGACAGCCTCGACCTCAGGTTCTTGGCCTTGCCCACGTAGATGACCTGGCCGGACGCGTCGCGGAACCGGTAGACGCCGGGCTCGGTGGGGATCGATCCGGGCGCGGGTCGTAGGTGAGGAGTCGCAGCCATGCCCCCATTCTGATGTGTCACGGCGACAGACGGCCACTCGTCGGCGCGAACGACACAGTGCCGCGTCTCACTTCCGGGTGATCCTTCCCGCAAACGTCACGATTGGGTATCCACATAGTCTAGGTTGGGCGGGTACCGACGGACTTCCCGACGTAAGGGACCTCGACCCGGAAAGACCGCGTTCTCGTCCCAAAGGACTCGAAAACCTCTTTCATCGGGCCTTTTCAGCATCAAGGAGGAGACCTTGATGGCCACGTTCGCCCACTCCGGCACGTGGACCGCGACACCCGCGACACCCACCCTCCCCGAGGCGGGGATCCCTCCCTCCTCTCGGCCCGACACCCGGGCCCGCACCCGACGAACAGACGAACGACAAGGGGGCTCCACATCGTGACCGTCGAGCACTGGATCGCGATCGGCATCGCCATCGCGCTCTCCATGGCCCTGGTCTTCGCGTTGCACTGGCTGCTCAACCACAAGTTGGGCAAGATCTGGCCGATGGCGCGATACGTGGTCTCGCGATCCGCGGTGACCGCCTACACCGCCGCGGCCGTGGTGGGCGCCAACCTTGCGCTGCCCAGCGTGGGCGACGTCGGCTGGAGCACCTACCAGACCATCCAGCACGCGATGCAGATCCTGATGATCGGCACGCTGACCGCCCTGGGCATCAGCCTCGCCTACGCCGCCACCGACATGGTGCTCCAGCGCCTGTCCGCGAGCAACGGCGACGCCGACCGCCGGGCACGCCGCCTCCAGACCCAGGTCCGTCTGCTGCGCCGGGTCATCACCTCCATCATCGTCGTCCTGGCGATCGCCGCCATCCTGTTCACCTTCGACGCGGTGAAGGCGCTGGGCGCCGGACTCCTGGCCTCCGCGGGCATCATCGGTATCGTCGCCGGTGTCGCCGCCCAGTCGACCCTGGGCAACCTGTTCGCCGGACTCCAGCTCGCCTTCAGCGACGCCCTCCGCATCGGCGACGTGGTCGTGGTCGAGGGCGAGTGGGGCCGGGTCGAGGAGCTCAGCCTGGTCAACGTCACCATCAAGATCTGGGACGAGCGCCGCCTGGTGGTCCCGGTCGCCAACTTCACCACGACCAGCTTCGAGAACTGGACGAAGTCGGGCACCAACATCACCGCCAAGGTGCAGCTCCCCCTCGACTGGGAGGTGCCCATCGCCGAACTCCGCGAGGAGGCCGGCCGTCTGATCACCTCCAGCGATCACTGGGACGGGCGCAGCTGGTCCTGCCAGGTCGTGGACATCAGCGAGAGCGGCGAGGTGATGGTGCGCGTGGTCGCCACCGCCGCCGACACCGGAGCCCAGTGGAACATCGCCTGTGAGATCCGCGAACATCTCATCACCTGGCTGACCACCCACTACCCGGAGTCCCTGCCGCGCAAGCGCACCGAGTTCGTCGGCGGCGAGGAGGACTCCTCCTACGCCTCGCGTTTCCCCACCTCGGCCTTCCGCCGCAGCGTCGCGGCCTCCGCCCTGGCCCACGACGACGCGGGCGACGCGCGTTCGGGCGACCCCGAGGAGGTCTGACCCCCTCCCCGACGTACGAAGCGGCCCCGTCGAGTCCGACTCGACGGGGCCGCTTCGCGTCGACGTCCACCGACCGTGTCAGTCGAGGATGATGTCCTCACCATCGATGGTGACCGTGAAGGGCTCCAACGGCTCCTGGGCCGGCCCGGTGACCGGCTCGCCCGAGGTGATGTCGAACTCGCTTCCGTGGCACAGGCAGCGGATCACCTCGTCCTCCACCTCCTGCACGGTGCATCCACCGTGGGTGCAGGAGGCGCTGAACGCCTTGTACTCGCCCTTCTCGGGCTGGGTGACCACCAGCTTGCTCTGACTGAAGACCGCCCCGCCGCCCTCGGGCACCTCGTCGACCTGACCGATCACGTGACCGCGGCGTATCTCCTGGGGGTCCGGAGGTTCGCCACAGGCGCTCACAGCGGTGACGGCCGCCGCCGCGCCCGCCGTACCGAGCAGACGCCGCCTGCTCACCCCGCACCCGCATGTCCTCTTTCCGGCCACGACCGAACGCTCCTCACCTGCGCCTGACAGTCCACTACGAACTGTAGTAGCCCGCCCGGAGTGCCCGATCCCGCCCCTACCGTGCCGGCGGGAACCGGTGACCGTCGGCGGGGTAGGGAGGCGTCGTCTCCCCCGCCGGCGGCGGGTAGGGGGCCAGACCGTACTCCCCCGGCGGGGAGGGCGGCATCGGCGGCGGGACCGGAGGTCCGTACCCCTGCGCCCCGTGAGGGACCTGCGCGTGGAACCCCTCGTGCGCGCCCGCCGCGTCCCAGGGACCGGGCGCCGGTGTCCCGTGACCGTCGGGAAGGTAGAAGGCGACCGCCTCGGCGCCGCGGATCACCGCCTCCGAGCGCCCGTACTGGGCCACCCGCACACGGACGCGCCGACCCGGCTCCAACAGGTCCTTCCAGGAGTAGGTGAAGTGGGCCCGCCCCCCGACGTGGACGGGGCTGTCGATCGGACGGTCTCGGGCCACGACCCACGCGTCCTCGACCTTGACGTACTCGCTGGCGCGGATCTGCACCTCGGCCCCGCGATCGACCCCCTCCAGCACCACTCCGACGGACAGGTCGTACAGGGCCCCCTGAGGCTCGTACTGGCCGACGAGGGCGTAGAACGCCCCCTCACGACCCTCGTGGTCCACGTCGAACCGGAGACTGCGCCACTCTCCGGCGGGGAGCCTCTGCGGTCGGGTCTTGTGGAATTCTCGGTGGAGCGGAAGCACGGGGGGTCCTCTCTCGGGCCCGGAGAACGTGGGGGCGAACGCGGGAGCGGGGCGGGGACGCGGCCATGGACGTCTCGGGGGCACGGTTCTCGGTCGGATCGGGGTGGTCCCTTCGACGGCCCAGGTTCTCACGACCGGGAGGCCACCGGATCCCGATATCACCCCCTGAAGGGTGTACTCCAGGCGGAACCGGAGCGGGGCCCGCGTCACCGGAGGGCGACGCGGGCCCCGAACGGACCGAAGGGAGGGTCAGAGCATCTTGGCGAGGAAACGACCGGTGTAGGACTCCGCGACCGCGGCGACCTCCTCCGGGGTCCCCTGGGCCACGACCATGCCACCGCCGGAACCGCCCTCGGGGCCCATGTCGATGACGTGGTCGGCGGTCTTGATGACGTCGAGGTTGTGCTCGATGACGATCACCGTGTTGCCGCTCTCGGTCAGCCGGTCGAGCACGCCCAACAGCTTGCGGATGTCCTCGAAGTGCAGACCCGTGGTCGGCTCGTCCAGCACGTACACGGTGCGCCCGGTGGAACGGCGCTGAAGCTCCGCGGCGAGCTTGACCCGCTGGGCCTCACCGCCCGACAGGGTCGTGGCCGGCTGCCCCAACCGCACGTAGCCCAACCCCACGTCGCTGAGCGTCTGGAGGTGGCGGCGGATCGCGTTGATCGGCTCGAAGAACTCCAGGGCCTCGGAGATGGGCATGTCCAACACCTCGGAGATGTTCTTGCCCTTGTACTTCACCTGAAGGGTCTCCCGGTTGTACCGGGCTCCGTGGCAGACCTCGCAGGGCACGTACACGTCGGGCAGGAACTGCATCTCGATCTTGAGCGTGCCGTCGCCCGCGCAGGCCTCGCAACGGCCGCCCTTGACGTTGAAGGAGAACCGGCCCGGCTGGTAGCCGCGGGTCTTGGCGTCGGTGGTCTGCGCGAACAGCTTGCGCACGTGGTCGAAGACCCCGGAGTAGGTGGCCGGGTTGGAACGCGGGGTACGACCGATCGGGCTCTGATCGACGTGCACCACCTTGTCGACCTTGCCGGTGCCGTTGACCCGCAGATGCCGACCGGGCACGTCGCGGGCACCGTTGAGCTCCTTGGCCAGGGCCTTGTACAGGATCTCGTTGACCAGGGTGGACTTACCCGAACCGGACACACCGGTGACCGCGGTGAACACCCCGAGCGGGAAGGTCACGTCGATCCCGTCCAGGTTGTTCTCCCGCGCCCCTCGGACCACCAGTTCATGGCCCTTGGTGACCGGCCGCCTCAGCTTGGGCAACTCGATGGCGCGCCGCCCCGACAGATAGTCGCCGGTCAGCGAGTCGGTCGAGGTGAGCAGCTCGTCGACGATGCCCGAGACCACGACGTGGCCGCCGTGCTCGCCCGCGCCGGGGCCGATGTCCACGACCCAGTCGGCGGCGCGGATGGTGTCCTCGTCGTGTTCGACCACGATGAGCGTGTTACCGATGTCGCGCAGCCGCTGGAGCGTCTCCAACAGGCGGGCGTTGTCGCGCTGGTGCAGCCCGATGGAGGGCTCGTCCAGCACGTAGAGGACGCCCACCAGCCCCGAACCGATCTGGGTGGCCAACCGGATGCGCTGGGCCTCGCCGCCCGAGAGCGAACCGGACGAACGCGCCAGGCTCAGGTAGTCCAGACCCACGTCCAGCAGGAACCCCAGCCGGGCGTTGATCTCCTTGAGCACCTGGGAGGCGATGACCATGTCCCGGTCGGAGAGCGTCAGGTCGGCGAGGAAGGCGGCGCTGTCCCGCAGCGACATCGACGCGACGTCGGCGATCGAGCGACCGCCCACGGTCACGGCCAGCACCACCGGCTTGAGCCGGGTCCCCTCACAGGTGGGGCAGGGCACCGTGCGCATGTAGCCCTCGAGGCGCTCGCGCGTGTGGTCGCTCTCCACCTCGGAGTGGCGGCGCCGCACCCAGGGGACGACCCCCTCGAACTCGGTGTAGTAGGAGCGGCTGCGCCCGTACCGGTTGCGGTAGCTGACGTGCACCTGGGTGCCGTGCCCCTCCAGGATGGCCTTGCGCGCCTTGCGGGGCAGACGCTCCCAGGGGGTGTCCAGGTCGAAGCCGATCGCCTCGCCCAACGCCGTGAGGATCCGCTCCCAGTAGCCGCTGTTGGGCCCACCCGACCAGGGCGAGATCGCCCCTTCGGCCAGGGTCTTCTCCGGGTCGGGGACCAGCAGGTCGGCGTCGACCTCCATGCGGGTGCCCAGACCGGAGCAGTCGGGGCAGGCGCCGTAGGGGGCGTTGAAGGAGAAGGAGCGCGGTTCGAGCTGTTCGAAGGAGAGGTCGTCGTAGGGGCAGTACAGGTGCTCGGAGAAGACCTTCTCGCGCTCGGGGTCCTCGGCGTCCAGGTCGACGAAGTCCAGCACGATGGTTCCACCGGCCAGCTTCAGCGCCGTCTCGATCGAGTCGGTGAGCCGGCCCGGGGAGCCGGGCTTGACGCTGAGCCGGTCCACGACCACCGCGATGTCGTGCTTGTCGTAGCGGCCCAGCTTGGGCGCCTCGTCCAGCCGCACCGCCTCGCCGTCGACCACCGCGCGGGTGTAGCCCTTGGACTGGAGTTCCTTGAAGAGTTCGACGTACTCGCCCTTGCGGCCGCGCACGACGGGGGCCAGCACCTGGAAACGGGTGCCCTCGGTCATCTCCATGACCCGGTCGACGATCTGCTGCGGGCTCTGCCGGGCGATCTCGCGGTGGCACTCGGGACAGTGCGGCACGCCCACCCTGGCCCAGAGCAGGCGCAGGTAGTCGTAGACCTCGGTGATGGTCCCGACCGTGGAACGCGGGTTGCGGCTGGTCGACTTCTGATCGATGGAGACCGCGGGCGAGAGGCCCTCGATGAAGTCGACGTCGGGTTTGTCCATCTGACCGAGGAACTGGCGGGCGTACGCCGAGAGGGACTCGACGTAGCGGCGCTGGCCCTCGGCGAAGATCGTGTCGAAGGCGAGCGAGGACTTGCCCGATCCGGACAGCCCGGTGAACACGATCATGGAGTCGCGTGGCAGATCCAGGGACACGTCCTTGAGGTTGTGCTCCCGTGCTCCACGCACCACCAGTTGTTCGACCATCGAGTGAGACATCCTTCGGCTGTGACGCACCGGACGTCCAACCACGTCGCGTGACGTCGGTTGACCCGTGCGGCTTCGCGGTACGGCGGTCGCGGACCCATCAGGGCCGCCTCGGCCTCGGGGCCGGGCCGCTGAGGGGAAGCGGGGAGGAGGAGATCCCTACCCCGTCCGACAAGACCAACGATCGCCCATGACGGTTTCTTCCACCAGAAGAGAGTGGTGGTGCCCATGACGCTCCGGCGTCAGAACACCACCACTATAGACGAACAGCCGTTCGAAACGACGAGGTTCGGCTCGATCTCCTCGATCGGATCCGGCCGGATCCGGCCGGGGTCAGGAACCCTCGATCGCCTCGCTCTCGGCCTTCTTCTTCGAGTCCGAGCGGGACTTGATCAGGCTGCCGACGACGGTGATGGTCATGATGCCGATGATGACGGTCAGCGAGGTGCCGATGCCGATGTCGATGACGTGGACGCCGTTCTCGTGCAGCGCGTGCAGGATCATCTTCACACCGATGAACACCATGATCGCCGACAGGCCCCAGCTGATGTAGGCCAGACGGTCCATCAGCCCGGCCAGCAGGAAGTAGAGCTGGCGCAGACCCATCAGGGCGAAGGCGTTGGCGGTGAAGACGATGTAGGCGTCCTGGGTCAGACCGAAGATCGCCGGGATGGAGTCGACGGCGAAGACCAGGTCGATGACGCCGATCGCGACGATCACCAGCAGCATCGGGGTGACGTGACGACGGCCGTCGAGCTTCACCGTGAGCTTGGCGCCGTGGTAGTCGTCGGTGACCGGCCAGAAGCGCTTCACCAGACGGACCGCGGGGGTCTGGGTGAAGTCCTTCTCCTCCTCGTCGCCCTTCACGTGGTCACGGACGATCTTGTAGCCGGTGTAGATGAGGAAGACGCCGAAGAGGTAGAAGACCTCGCTCCAGGCGTTGATGACCTGGGCGCCCAGGACGATGAAGACGCCGCGCATGATGATCGCCAGGACGATGCCGACCAGCAGCACCTCGTGCTGGTACTTCTTCGGCACCGCGAACGCCGTCATCAACAGATAGAAGACGAAGAGGTTGTCGATGCTCAGGCTCTTCTCGGTGACGAACCCGGCGAAGTACTCCGCGCCCGAGGTCGCCCCGCCGAAGTACATGAGACCGAGGCCGAACACCACGGCGATACCGATGTAGAAGACGGCCCACCAGGCGGCCTGCTTGATCCCGAATTCCTTGGGACCCTTGGTCTTGCTCCAGGGGTGGTCGACGATGATCAGATCCAGCGTCAGGATCAGGATCATGGCCGCGATCGTGGCAGCCCAGACCCACAGGGGAACGTTCACGGACGGATTCTCCTCCGGTCGGTGCGCGCGAGCGTTGTGCGCGCACGATAACGAACCGGAGGTCTCTCCCGCCCACACCGGAACGGTGTGGACCGACGGAACCGGGAGCACGCCCTTGTACTCCGTGATGACGGCGCCGCCGCGACAGGGATACTCCCCTCACGTGGTGAAGCAGGCGCATGAAGCGCACCCGACCAGGGTACGCCACACGAGCCGAAGATCAGCATGCCATCAAAAGATCGGTAAGGAAAATCGCCGGCCCGGTGGTACCGGGGCCACCCCGGGGACACATTCACCAGACCGTTCCGCCGGCCACCGCCCCGTCCGAAGGCGACCGGGGCTCACCCCCGCGTCACCGCCTTGTACAGAGCGCACGCGGCCTCCACCGCGTCCTCCTCGTCCGGCAGGTTCCGGGCCGCCTCGCGTGAGCGCGCCCGCAGATCGGCGGCGTACTCGGGATCGTCCAGCACACGCCCCACCGCCGCGGCGAACGCCCCGGCGTCCCCCGGCGGCACCATCTCCACCGTCCCCTCGTACAGGTCCGGGATCCCACCGACCCGGGTCGCCACCACCGGGAGCCCGGCGCGCAACGCCTCCATGATCACCAGTGAGGGCCCCTCCCAGCGCGAGGGCAGACAGAACAGGTCCGCGGCCGCCAACAGATCGGCCACGTCGCTCCGACTCCCGAGCATGCGCACGTCCGCGTCCATCTCGGCGGCGGTGTCGTGCAGCCTCCCCCACAGAGGACCGTCCCCGGCGATCGCCACCACCGGCTCGGGCGCGCGGTCGGCGATCGCGGGCGCCGCCTCCAAGAGCACGTCCAGCCCCTTCTGCTCGGCCAGGCGCGCCACGGTCAACAACAGAGGGCGTTCCGGGGTCACCGCCAGATCCCGACGCGTCTCCTCCCGCCCCTTGATCGTGCCGCCCGTGTCCGGAGCCGCCACCACCGCCGGTCGGGCGTCCGCGGCGCCCGCCGCGCGCAGCCGGCGCACCAGGTCGCCGGAGACCCCCGTCACCAGATCGGCCCTGGCCGCCACGATCCGCTCCAGCACGGGGAAGGCCGCCGACAGCGGCCCCGAGACCGAGGGCGGGGCGTTGTGCGCGGTGACCACCAACGGGCGCGCTCCGGCCAGGGCGCACAACGCCCCCGCCCGCATACCGTGCGCGTGCACCACGTCGGCCCCGCCCAACAGGGCCCGCAGCCGCACCACCGCCCGCGGATCGTTCCACGACGGCGACGGGCCGATCCGTACCTCCGAGAACCGCATGCCCGCCTCGGAGAAACCGAACTCCCGATCGGCCTCGGGCGGCCCGACCACCGCCACCCGGTGACCCCGCCGACGCAGCCCCTCCCCCAGCGAGCGCACGTGGCGGCCCACACCTCCGGTACTGCTCCCGATCACCAACGCGATCCTGTCGTTCACCTCGTCCCCCTCCTACGTTCGAGTACGTTCCGGGCCCGGTCGGCCACCGCTCGCACGGCGGGGCGGTCCACCAACGCCGCGACCGAACCGAAGACCACCAGCGCCGCGCATCCGGCGCCCATCGCCGCGACCACCGCGGCCCCGGTGCCCCCCTGCGGCGCGATCTCGGCCACGATCCGGCCCGCCGCCGTACCGGCGCCCCCGCCCAGTGCCGCGGCGGCCAGGGAGCGGGGCAGCCCCACCAGGCAGGCACGTCCGTGCGCGCGGACCACCCCGACGCACAGCAGGGCCGCCGCCAGACTCAGCCCGATGGCGGTACCCGCCCCCAGGCCCGCGATCGCCCACCCCGTCGGCGACGCCGAGACCAGCGCGACCGCGCACACCATCACCACGACCCAACCCACAACCTGCGCGGCGGCGGCCCGACGACCGTGGTGGGAGGCGTACAGGGCACGACCGAGCAGGGCCACCAGCGCGAACCCCACGACACCCGGCGCGTAGGCGAGCAGGGCCCGCTCCAACGGCAGGGGATCGACCTGGGCGAACACCGACGCCACGGGGCCGGCCGCGCCGGCCAGAGCGGTGCCCGCGGCGGCGGTGATCACCACCGCGGCCTTGGCCGAGGCCGACACCAGCCGGGCGAACCCCTCCCGGTCGTCCTCGGCGTGGGCCACCGTCAATTCGGTGAAGGCGCTGGTGGCGATGGGCACCGCGATCACCCCGTAGGGCAGTGTGAACAGTGCCCACGCGTAGCTGTAGAGCACCGCGGCCCCGGCGCCTCCGCCCCAGTTGGCCAGCGCCACCGCCACCAGCAGCGACACCTGCATGGCCACCAGGGGCAACAGGGAGGCCATCGCCAGGGCCCGCACCCTGGCCCCCACACCGGGCGGGAAGGTCAGACACGGCCGCGGCCGCAACCCCAGCCCCCGGGCCGGCACCAGGGCCGTGACGAACAGCGCCACCACGCCCAACGTGGTGCCCAACGACAGGACGAGCTCCGCCGGAAGCGGCAGCCCCGCCGGATCCCGACGGTGCCCCTCCCCCAGGGGCACGAAGGCCAGGTAGGCGGCGATGACCACCAGGCTGGACACCAACGGGGCCAACGCCGGCCCCAGGAACCTGCGGTGCGCCTGCAACACCCCGTACAGCACGGCGGCCAGCCCGTAGAAGACCACCTGGGGCGCGAACACCATCAGCATCCGGGAGGCCAGGGAGAGCAGAGCGGCGTGGTCGCAACCGCCCGCCCCGCCCAACATCAGCGCCATCGCCGGCACCGAGGCCAGGGCGAGCAGCGCCGCCAACGGCAGGGAGAGCAGCAGTACCCAGGTGATCAGCGCGGACGTGGTGTGGCGGACCTGGTCCCTGTCGCCGTTGCGGACCGCGGCGGCCAGCACCGGCACGACCATGGCGGTCAGGGCCCCGCCGATGACGATCTCGAACAACACCGCCGGCAGTTGATTGGCGGTCACGTAGGCCGTGCCCAGACAGGTGTCGCCGACGGTCTGGGAGAAGACGACGGTACGGCCGAAACCGGCCAGCCGCGCCCCCACCGTGACCACGGCGATGAGCGCGGCCGCGGCGGCGACCCCCCGGGTCACCTCGCCGTCACGAACCGGCCGGTCCTCACGTACCCCGCCCACCCGTCACCTCCGGAGCGTTCCTCCCCCAGCGGTCCAGACGGCGCAGCGCCGGCACCCGCTCGATCACCCGGGAGAAACTGGTGACCTCGCTGGCCAGGGTCAGACCGACCACCCCGCCCAGCAGTGCCGCCCGGACCGGGCGCGGGGCCTGGGCCACCGCGGCCACACCCAGGGCCGCGCCCAGGGCGTTGGCCCCGGCGTCGCCCAACATGGAACGCTCGGCCAACTCATCGGGCAACAGCGCCGCCGAGGCGCCCAACACCGGGCCCACCAGGGGCGCGGCCGGGGTGACCAGAGCCGGTGCCGCCGTGAGCAGCGCGAACTTCACCGCGCGGCCGGGACGCAGATCGAACAGGTTGATCAGATTGGCGCCCGCCGCGATCAGGGCCCCGTCCATCAAGGTGTCCAACGGACCCCGACGCAGCAGGGCGGCGGCCACGATCCCGGTCGCCCCGATCCCCGCCATCTTCACCGCCCCGGTCGTGACCTCGCCGCGACGCAACGCGCCCAGATGGCCGCGCAGCCCCTTGGCCCGGTCCGATCCGGCCAGATCGTCGTAGGCGCCGAACCCGGCCGCGCCCGCGGCGGCCACGATCGAGGCCGCGCGCACCCGCGGGGACACCCCCGGGGCCAGCGCGGAGGCCGCGCACACACCGGAGGCCAGGGCCGGCCCCTCCTTGAGGGTGACGGTCCTCCCCCGGAAGTTGGTCCGCCGCCAGGCCTCGGAACGTCCGGGCCCCCGGGTGATCAGACGGTAGGTGGAGCGGGCGGCCAGCCCGCCCAGGACGACCCCGGTCAGCCCTCGGGCGGCCAGGGTCGGGATCCGGTCGAACACGACGGTCACTCCTCCTCTCCGGAGGCGGAGCGACGGGCCTCGTCCTGTTCGCCCGAGGAGGCGTCGGCCTCGGGGGCCTCGGGGTCCTCGCTCGCGATCGGTCCGGGCAGCGGTTCGGGCAGGAAACCCGAGACGCCCTCGCCGATGCCGTAGGCCCCCCGGGTCCCCTCCAGGGCCCCGGCCAGGGCCAACACCGTGACCACGTCACCGGTGGGTCGACCGGCCACGTCCACCGTGCTGTAGGGGGCCTCCTCCGCCAGGGCACGGGCGATCAGACCGCCCTCGCCGGCGGCCTCGGTGCCCCCGGCCAGGACCGTGGGGCCCACGGTCTCGCTCAACGCCGTGGTGAACCCGGTCAGGAGGGTGTTGGCCGCCTCGCTCTCCCCTTCCGGAGCCCCGGCCGGGGCGACCACCAGCAGGGCGTCGGCGGACCGGGCCGGGTTCCCCCGCACACTGATCAGGCCGCCCTCCTCGAAGGCGGCCAGGACGGCCTCGGCGCCCTTGGAATCGTCCTCGTCGGAAGGGCGGGCGCTCTCCTCGACGTCCTCTTCGCGGGGGCCCTCGCTCGCCCCCTCCTCAGGGGCCTCGGGGGTCTCCGTCTCCTCGTCGAGCCCGACGGCCAACGCCCGACCCAGCTCGACCCCCGCCTTGTCGTAGGGGCCGCCGGTCAGGTCCTCGGGGGTCAGGGACACCTGGAGGGCGAGCTCGTCGACGAACGTGGCTCCACCGTCGTCGACGAAGGCGTCCTCCAGGGACACCCGCCCTTGGACGTCGGCCCCCGCCGCCTCCGCCCGTTCCTCCAAGGAGGCCACCATGTCCTCGTCCGCCCCGGGAGCGCCGATCACGACCAGGCCGACGTCGCGCAGCCGATCCTCCAACACGTCGTCGCCGACGGCGTCGGCCAGACGGTCGGCCCCCTCGTTGAGCCGATCGGCGCTGTCGCGCTCGGCCCTGAGCTCCTCGCTCTGCCCGCGCAGGTCGGCGGTCTCGGACTGGAGCGTGTTGAGCAGCGGGTCCTGGAGCATCGTGGTTCCCAGGACCAGCCCGACGGTGAGCGCCAGGAACACGGCGACGATGGACACCAGGTGGTAACGGAAGTCGATCACGTGAACAGCCCCGTCAGCGAGTACACGAACGCGTCCCAGCGCGCCGCGAGAAAGGTGAGGTAGACCTGGCCGGCCGGTGAGCAGTAGGCGGCGACCACGATGGTCAGAAGGCACGCGGCCACCAGGCCCAGCAGTGCCCACGGAGAGATGCGGGAACGGTACAGACGGCTCACGCCCTTGGCGTCGACGAGTTTGCCGCCGACCCTGAGCCGGGTGAGGAAGGTGCTGGCCATCCCGGCGCGGCCCTTGTCGAGGAACTCCTCCATCGTGGCGTGGGTGCCCACCGCCACGATGATGCTCGCCCCCGCCCCGTCGGCGAGCATCATCGCCACGTCCTCGCTGGTGCCGGTCGCGGGGAAGACCACGGCGTCGTGCCCCAGGTCCCGCAGCCGTTGCAGTCCGGGCGCCCGACCGTCCCGATAGGCGTGCACCACGAGTTCGGCGCCGCTGCTCAGGGAACGGTCCGAGACCGAGTCGAAGTCGCCGACGATGATGTCGGGCCGGTATCCGGCCTCGATCACCGCGTCGGCTCCGCCGTCCACACCGATGATGACCGGGCGGAACTCGCGTATGTAGGGTCTGAGCGCCGCGATGTCCTCTCGATAGTGGTAGCCGCGGACCACGATGAGGACGTGTCTTCCCTCCATCGCGGTACCGATCGCCGGGATCCCGATCCCGTCCAACAGAAGATCGCGCTCGCGTTGCAGGTAGGCCATGGTGTTGGCGGCGAAGGCCTCCAACTGGGTCGCCAGACCGGCACGGGCCCGGTGCATGGCCTCCTCCACCGTCTCCCGGTCCTGGAGGACGCCTCGGGCGACGACCTCCTCGCCCCGATAGAGGGTGTCGCCCTCCAGACGCAACCGTTCCCCGTCGCGCACACGGGTGAAGACCTCGGGATCGACGTCGTCCAGCAGGGGGATCCCCGCGCCCACGATCAACTCCGGCCCCTGGTTGGGGTAGCGGCCGCTGATGCTGGGGGCGACGTTGAGCACGGCGCCGACCCCGCAACCGACCAGCGCCTCGGCGCTGACACGGTCGAGGTCGACGTGGTCGATCACGGCGATGTCGCCGGGGCGCAGCCGCTTGGTCAGGTTCTTGGTACGACGGTCCGAGCGGACGGGAGCGACCAGCCCGGTGGAGGTCTCCGCCCGAGAGCGTCGGAATCGCATGACTGTCGCGCTGAGCGCATCCGATACCTTCATCGCTGGCATACTGTCAGAACTCGCTCACGTAGAGTTACAACAGTCGGCCGATCGGCGTTTTCGGGGCAAAACGTCGCCGGTGTCCGCTCAGGACACCGGCGACACCCCCTCAAGCCCTCGGATACGCCCGATCCGGGTCGGCGTTGCCCAACAGCTCCTCGGCATGGGCCCGACCCAGCTCCGAATCCTCCAGACCGGCCAGCATCCGGGACAACTCGCGCACCCGACCGTCCCGATCCAGACGGACCACACCGCTCTCGGTGACCAGCCCCTCCGTGGACTTCTCCACCACCAGATGGGCGTCCGCGAACGCCGCCACCTGCGGCAGGTGCGTGACCACGATGACCTGGGCACGACGGGCCAACCGGGCCAGACGCCGCCCGATCTCCACCGCCGCCTTACCGCCCACCCCGGCGTCCACCTCGTCGAACACGAACGTGGGCACCGGATCCGCGCCCGCGAACACGACCTCGATCGCCAACATCACCCGCGAGAGCTCACCACCGGAGGCACCCTTGTGCAACGGCAACGGAGCCGACCCCGGATGCGGGGCCAACAACAGCTCCACCTCGTCACGACCGTGCGGGCCGAACTCCTCCCCCGTGGTGATCCGCACGCTCACCCGGGCGTGCGGCATCGCCAACGCGGTCAACTCCTCGGTGACCGCCTCCCCGAAACGCTCGGCCGCGGCCTCACGGATCTCGGTGAGCTCACCGGCCGCCTCGGCCATATCGGCCGCCGACTCCTCGACCTCGGCCCGCAACTCCTCGATCCGCTCGTCGTCGCCGTCCAGCTCCGACAACCGCGCGGAGGCGTTCTCCGCCCACGCCAACATCTCGTCGGTGGTCTCGCCGTACTTGCGCGCCAACTGCGTCAACAGGGCACGACGCTCCTGCACCACCGCCAGCCGGGCCGGATCGGCCTCCACCGACTCGGCGTAGGAGGCCAACTCGGTGGCCGCGTCGGTGATGATGTAGGACGCCTCGTCCAACCGGCTCCCGATCGAGGCCAGATCCTCATCGTGCTCACTGACCGAGGCCACCGCCTGCCGGGCCGCCGACAAGAGCCCCACCACGTCGGCCTGCACGTCGGCCGCGGCCGGATCGCCCGTGAGCGCCTCGTGCGCGGTGGTCGAGGCCACCCGCAGCCCATCGGCGTGCGCCAGCCTCGTCTCCTCCGCCGACAACTCGGCGTCCTCACCCGGCACCGGCTCGGCCGCGGTGATCTCCTCCACCCCGAACCGGAGCAGATCGGCCTCCTGCGCGCGCTCACGCGCCCGCTCCACCAGCTCCTCCAGCTCCGCCGCCACCTCCCGGTGCCGCCGGTAGGCCACCGAATAGCGCTTCAGGACCTTGACCAGGTCGTCCCCGGCGAAACGGTCCAACGAGGACCGCTGCCGCTCGGCCCGCAGCAACCGCTGCTGATCGGACTGACCGTGCACCGCCACCAGGTCGTCGGCCAGATACGCCAACAGACTCACCGGCGCCGAACGCCCGCCCAACGTCGCCCGCGAACGGCCCTCCGCCGACACCGTACGGTTGAGGATGAGAACGTCGTCGTCGATGTCGCCACCGGCCTCCAGGACCCGGGTGGCCACCCGACCGCCCTCGGGAACGGTCAACCGGCCCTCGACCACCGCGCGACCGGCGCCGGGCCGCACCCGCTGCGGATCGGCCCGCCCACCGAAGAGCAACCCCAGCCCGGTGACGACCATGGTCTTACCCGCGCCGGTCTCACCGGTGACCACGGTCAGACCCGGTGACAGCTCCAACACGGCGTCGTCGATGACACCGAGGCCTTGGATGCGGACTTCTTCGAGCACCGATCCCTCTCCTGAATAGTTGACGCCCTGTGCGTGTGCCTACGCCGGCACTCAGCGTTCGTGCTCGACCCGGCCCCGCCAGCCGGCGACCGGGAGGCCGAACTTGGCCACCAACCGGTCGGTGAACGGGGCGCGATGCAGCCTGGCCAGACGGACCGGCGTATCGGCACGGGTGATCTCGATTCGTGCCCCCACGGGCAATTCGACCATACGCCGTCCATCACACCAGAGCACGCCCGGCGTGGTGTCCGGAAGCACCTCCAACGCCACCGTCGCCTCCGGCCCCACCACCAGGGGACGGGCGAACAGGGCGTGCGCGCTGATCGGTACGACCATGAGGGCCTCCACGTCCGGCCACACCACCGGACCGCCCGCGGAGAACGCGTGCGCCGTGGACCCCGTGGGGGTGGCGCACACCACACCGTCACAGCCCCAGCTGGACAGGGGACGACCGTCCACCTCCAGGACCATCTCCAACATGCGGCGGGAATCGGCCTTCTCCACCGTGGCCTCGTTCAACGCCCAGGACCGCACCGGCGGATCCCCATCGCCACGGCCCCCGTTGAAGACCGCCACGTCCAGGGTCATCCGCTCCTCCACGACGTAGTCGCGGTTGACCACACTGCGCACCGTGGCCCCCAGGTCCTCACGCTCGGCCTCCGCCAGGAAACCCACGTGCCCGAGATTGACCCCCAACAGCGGCGCCCCCGCGGGGCGGGCCAGCTCCGCGGCGCGCAACAGGGTGCCGTCCCCGCCCAGGACCATGACCAGCTCCACCCCGTGGGCGGCCACCTCCGGAGCCACCGCCTCCACCGGGGACAGCTCACAACCCACGGCGGCCAACTCCCGGACCTCGTCCTCGAGCATCCGGACCGTCAACCCGGCCCCGCTGAGCCGCTCATGGACCAACCGCGCGCTGCGCACGGCCGCCGGCCTCCCGGTGTGCGCCAGCAGGAGAACACTGCGTCCGCCGGTCATCGCCGTCCCCTCACGTTCACGCCCCGACAGGGGGTCTGGTGCAGACCGGATGCCTCGTGCGGACCCGGCCGGGTCACGTTACCGGACTCCTACGACGAGCGGCCACGCCCCCTCAGGACGGCCCCTCCTCGATCGCGCGCTCCAACCGGGCCGGATCCAACGGGTCGGCCCCGGCCCTCATCCACAGGAAGTACTCGACGTTCCCCGAAGGCCCCGGCAACGGACTCGCCGCCACGTCGACCACGCCCAGACCCAACGTGAGCGCGTGCGCGGCCACGTCCGTCACCGCCTCGGCGCGCAACTCCGGCTCGCGCACCACACCGCCCGCGCCCACACGATCCCGCCCCACCTCGAACTGGGGCTTGACCATCATCACGAAGTCCGCACCGGGATCGACGCAGTCGCGCAACGGCCCCAGCACCAACTTCAGCGAGATGAACGAAAGATCGCCCACCACCAGATCGGGACGGGGCTCGTCGATCTGCTCGGGGGTCAACTCACGGACGTTGACCCGCTCCATGACCTTGACCCGCTCATTACTGCGCAACGCCCACGCCAACTGGCCGTAACCGACGTCGACCGCCGTCACATGGGCCGCCCCACGACGCAACAGCACATCGGTGAACCCGCCGGTGGAGGCGCCCGCGTCCAACGCCCGACGACCGTCCACCGACAGTTCGAAGGCGTCCAGGGCACCGATCAGCTTGTGCGCGCCACGTGAGACGTAGGGCGGTTCGTCGGAGGGCGTGCGCACCACGATGGGTTGGTCGGTCCCGACCTGGGTGGCGGCCTTGGAGGCGACCATCCCCGCCACACGGACGAAACCGTTCTCGATGATCTCGGCCGCGTGGCCTCGGGAGCGTGCGTGACCGCGGCGGACCAGTTCCGCGTCGAGCCGACTACGTTTTGCCATGGTCACCTAGGGTACCGGGCGTTATCGCGCGCCTTGGGAGCCCTGCCCGAGAGCTCCCAGGACACCGGACAGTTCCTGCTGGAGGGCGTCGAAGACCGCGACGTGCTCGTGGGTGGGCAGCGCGTCCAACTCCGCCAAACGCTCCCGCGTGGCGCCGAGCGTACGCTCCGCCAAGGCCTCGGCCTCCTCCTCGGTGCTCATCGAGGCACGCCTCCCCTTCCACGTCCACGACCGGACGCCCTCTCACGACCGTCGTCCCACCACACTCGGAGGGACCCTACCCGAACTACTTCTTGCCGCCCTTGCCCTTGGCCCCGCGCTTGGGAGCCGTCTTGGCCCTGGCGGTCTTGGCGTTGCCCGCCCGGCTCTTGGCGCGGGTGGCCGAGGCCCCCTTCGAAGCGTCGGAGGCCTCGCTCTCCGCGGCCTCCTCCGACCCCTCGTCGGAACCCTCGGAGCGCTCCTCCCCGGCCGAGGACCCCTCGACCGCGGGCTCTGAGGAAGAGGGCGCCGTCTCCTCCACCGGCTCGGAACCGACCGTCGACGCGGCCGCCTCGGAGTCGGCCGCCACCGAAGCCTCCGGCGCCGGCACGGGCTCCCGCCGGTCATCCTCACCCTCGACCGGGGCCGGCGACGTCGAGGAGGTCTCCCCGCGCGAGGCCGCGACCCGCTCCACCGGCTGACGGGCCGCCATCCTGCGCTCCAACTCCGCGACCCGGCGCACCACACGCTCGTACTCCGAGCGCGGCACCATGTCCATCCGCTCCAGGGCGCTCTCCACCTCGGCCCGCACCAGATCGGCGATGGCCGCCCGGTTGGCCTGACTGGTCTCGATCAACTCACCGGCCAGAGCCTGGATGTTCTGCCCCAGACGCGGAGGCGGACCATCGGCCTCCGCGACCTGCGGCGAGACCGAACCGTTCGCCTTCAGCAGGGACTTGGCGGCCGCGACCGCCTGCTTGCGGGAGAGTTCGGTGAGGCCATTGGCGGCATCGAGATAGGTGCGTACCGCGTCGACGACCATGATGACGTACTCCTTGATGGGGCCGAAGGAGAAAAGGAAAGGGAACGAAGGCAGGAGGGAGGGGCCTCGTGCTCCGGGGATCGACACCAACGCTACCGGGCCCGGCGCTCCCATGACACGCGAACCGACCGACCCGCCCTCCGCCCTCTCCACCCGGAACAACGGCGGAACCATCCCCATATAGGGCATCATGAGCCTATGAGCAGCATCGACGCGTGTCTGGACGGCATCGCCCGAACGAACGAGCGTATCCTCGCCCGCCCCGAGGCCGAACGCCGCGAGCACATACGCGAACGCACCATCAGCGTGATCGTCCCCGACCTGGGAACCGCCTTCGACATGCGCCTGACCGTCGACGGACTCACCGACATCGTCCACCGCCCGCTCACCTCCCCCGGCGGCCCCGCCCAGGTCAAGGTGACCGTCTCCGGCGACGACCTCGTGGCCCTGGCCGAGGACCGCCTGGACCCGGCCAAGGCCCTGGTCAGCCGACGTCTCAAGGTCAACGCCAGCGTCGGCGACCTCCTGCGCATGCGCCGCCTCCTGTGAAGGACGCGCCCGGGCCGAGAACACCGCCACCGCCCACGTGAGCAGAGGCACACCCGCCCTCCCCGAGCGGGAGGGCCCCAGCGACCGGGACCGTGCCCCCTTCTCCCCCGACCGCCCACGACCGCCGCCCGCGGGAGGGTACCTTTCTGGGATGCCACGCCGACCTCTTGACCTGGCCCCCTTCCGGGGACTGCGCTACGCGGCCCCCGACGTCGATCGCTTCATCGACGGCGATTTCGACCTCTCCCGCCTCCTCGCGCCGCCCTACGACATCCCCGACGCCCGCGAGGCCCGCGAACTCCAACGCTCCGACCCCTACAACGCGGCGAGGGTCACCCTCCCCTACGCCCTGTCCCGGCACACCGCCGGCGAGGACACCACCGCCCACCGCTACCGGGGCGCCGCCGAACGACTCCACGGCTGGATCTCCGACGGCCGACTCGTCCGAGACCCCGAACCCGCCCTGTACGTGTACGAACAGGTCACCCCGAACGGCGAGACCCAACGCGGACTCATCGGCGCCCTGCGCCTCCCCGACGACGACACCGACCCGAGCCCCGTCCGCCCGCACGAGAACGTGGCCGAACCCCCGGTCCGCGACCGCTTCCTCCTCATGGACGAGACCCGTACCAACCTCGAACCCATCTTCCTCATCTACCGGGGCGGCGGCGGGGCCGCCACGACCATCACCGAGACGATCCCCCCACGGGAACGCCCTCTGATCTCCACCCGCACCGCCGACGGCGCCCACCACCGACTCTGGGCGATCACCGACCCCGAACTCCACCGCCGTGTCTCCGACGACCTGGCCGCACGCTCCGCCCTCATCGCCGACGGACACCACCGCTACGCCGCCTACCGGCGCCTGCGCTCCGCGCACGAGGAGGCCGACTGGGGGTACGGGCTGGCCCTGCTGGTGGACAGCGACACCCACCCGCCCCGACTCGGCTCGATCCACCGTGTCCTTCCCGGTCTGGACACCGAACGAGCCCTGGCCGCCGCCCGCACCGTCGCCCTGGTCGAACCCGTCCCGGCACCGGACCCCGCCATCCCGAACCGCACCAAGGCGCCCGCACTCCTACTGGCCTCCCCCGAAGGGGAGACCCACATGGTCCACGGGTTCGACGAGACCACCTTGGAGCAGGCCTCTCCCGGGCATTCCACCGCCTGGCGACACCTGGCCACCGCCGCCCTGCACGAGGTACTGCTCCCGCTGTGGCGTTACCCGGAGAGGCGGGTCCGCATGGTGCACGACGACCCGCACGAGGCCGTGGAACTGGCCCGCGCCACCCGAGGCACCGCCGTCATCGTCCCCCCGATGCGGATCGACCAGATCTACGCCCTCACCGACCAGGGCGAGTTGACCCCGCGCAAATCCACCTCCTTCGGCCCCAAACCACGCACCGGCCTGGTCATGCGGACCCTGGACTGACCCGCCCCGGAACCCGCCTCGCCGACCGGCGGGGCGGCCTCTCCACGGCCCTCCCCGCGATATTCGCCGGCGCCGAGACCATCGCCTCTGCCAGGCTGAACATCCACCCCACCCGAACAGGAGCGACGCCGTGTCCACAGCCGACCCCGGCACGGACCCCGAGGGTCCCAGAACCCGCGCGAGCCTGGCCCGAGACCTCGCCCGGCTGGGCGTCCGACCCGGCCGGACCCTCCTGGTCCACTCCTCCCTCCGCTCCCTGGGGTGGGTATGCGGATCCGAGCAGGCCGTGGTCCAGGCGCTGACCGACGCCCTCGGGCCCGACGGAACCCTGGTCGTGCCCACCCAGACCTCGGACAACACCGACCCCTCCGGATGGGGCGCGCCCCCGGTGCCCGCCTCGTGGTGGCCCACGATTCGGGAACACACCCCCGCCTTCGACCCGCTCCACACACCCGGCTCCCACATGGGCCGTATCTCCGAGGCCGTGCGCACCCGCTCCGGCGCCGTACGCAGCCCCCACCCCCAGACCTCCTTCGCCGCCCTGGGACCCGACGCCGAACACCTCATGCACCCCCACCCGCTCGGTTCCGCCCTGGGAGAGCGATCCCCCCTGGCCCGTCTGGAACAGAAGCGGGCCCACATCCTGCTCCTGGGCGTGGGATACGACTCCTGCACCGCCTTCCACCTGGCCGAATACCGGATCCCGAACCCACGCCGCGCCGAGACCTCCTGCGCGATCGGGACCGAGACCGGCCGCCGGGAATGGGTCACCGTCACCGACGTGGACCTGAACGCCGACGACTTCCCCGCCCTGGGCACGGCCCTGGAGGAGACCGGAATCGTGACGACCGGCCCCGTGGGCGCCGCGACAGCACGCCTGTTCCCCCTGGCCGAGGCGGTGGGTTTCGCCACCTCCTGGCTGAGCGAACACCGCCCACGCTGAGACACGTGCGGGCAGGGCCACATCGCCCCGTCCGGAAACGGGACCACCGGGGGACACCGCGGACCGCACCGGGAGGAAGGACCCCGTCCACGAGGAGCCCGGACCACGGGAAACGGGACGAAGGCCATGGCCTAGCCTGGAGGCGACCACTCCCACCGCACAGAAGACGGACCGACCTCCATGTCCCTCCAGGCAGCCGACCGCCCGCTCGACGAACTCCACGACGCGATGCTCCTGGACCTGGACGGGGTCGTCTACATCGGCCCCGAGGCCGTGCCCGCCGCCCCCGAGGCCATCGGCAAGGCCCGCGCCGCCGGCGCCAAGGTCGCCTTCGTCACCAACAACGCCGGCCGCACCCCCGCGCGCATCGCCGAACACCTCACCCAGCTGGGCGTACCCGCCCTCCCCTCCGACGTCGTCACCTCCGCCGAGGCCGCCGCCCGTCTGGTCGCCGAACGCCACCCGCAGGGCTCCGACGTCCTGGTCGTCGGCGACACCGGCCTGCGCCAGGCCGTACGCCGCATGGGGCTGCGCCCCGTCACCGTCGACGACCCCTCGGTGGTGGCCGTGGTCCAGGGCTACTCCCGCTCCATCAACCGCGACCTCCTCGACCAGGGGGCGCTCGCCGTGGCGCGCGGCGCCTTCTACGTGGCCGCCAACGCCGACGCCACCGCGCCCGGAGAATGGGGCCACACCCCCGCCAACGGCGCCTTCGTCCGTGTCATCGCGCACGCCACCGGGGTCGAACCGGTCGTCGCCGGCAAACCGATGCGTCCCCTCCACGAAGAGGGCATGCTGCGCACCGGCGCCACCGACCCGCTCATCGTCGGCGACCGACTGGACACCGACATCGAAGGGGCCACCACCCACGGCGCGGCCGGCCTGCTGGTCCTGTCCGGGGTCGCCACCCCACGGGACCTGGTGGCCGCCCCGCCCCACCGACGCCCCCGCTACCTCGCCTGGGACATCTCCGGGATGAACCGGACCCACCCCGCACCGGAGCGGAACGGCGAACAGACCCTGTGCCGTGGCTGGACCATCACCACCACCGACGGAACGGTACACGTCTCCGGTGCCGGAGAACCTCTGGACGGCCTGCGTGCCCTGTGCGTCGCGGTCTGGTCGGACGAGAAGGTCGACCCCAGCGGACCGTCGGTCGTCGAGGCCCTGCGCGCCCTGGGTCTGTGACCTCCGCGGACGGGCGCCGCACCGGCCGGGGGTCATCGGCGCCCTCACCGTTCCCCCTCCCCGATCGGGGACACGGAGGCCACCTCCACCTCCAGGACACTGCGCACCCCGAGGGCACCCCGCCAGATCCGACGGCGTAGAGCACCCGTGGCCCGGACCACCGAGCCCCGACGCCACCCCGAGACCCGGTCCACGATCCGCTCCTCGAAGGAGACCAGGGTCAACGAATCGACCCTGCCCGTCGCCCCCGGACGGCTCGGATCACGCGGCCGGGCCACCCCGATCCGCCAACTGACCAGCCGATCCCCACTGGGCAGGATCCGCACCCTCGGCGGCGCGGTGATCCGACCCACCACGACCACCTCGTTACGGTGGCCTCGGTCCCGATCGGGCACCTCCGGTCCGACGGAGACGGCCGTCGGACCGTGCCCCTCGTCCGCCCCGGACACCACACCCCTCCGTCCCCCGTCACCGGGTGGCGGACCGGAACAGGAGACGGGGGCGCGTCGACGGGGGCCTGAGGGACCGGCGATGGAGAGGGCGCCGATCACAGAGAAGAACAGCGAGAGAAGAGCGTCGAGAACCGGGGCGAGAAGACGTCGAATGGACACGAGGGACTTCCTAACGTCGAGGAACACCTGACGCGCGCACTGATCCCAGGATCCCTCGGAGTCACCCCGGCGGAGAAGACCCGAATCGAATCTGTGGACAACCTCCCGACCCCGCCCCGAACAGCCATGACACCCTTGTTCTAGAGTCGGACCCGGCCCGGTGAACGGGCCGCACATCGTTCGTAGAAGAGGGGTGCCCGCCGTGCACAAGGACGTGGACGTCAGCGAACCGCCCGAGGGGATCGTCCCGCTGGGGGACGAGATCTATGCCATCGACACGATGCTGGCCGGTTACCCGGGCGTCGTGTCGGCCTACCTCATCCGCACCGAACGGCCCTGCATCGTCGAGGTCGGCACCGCGGCCTCCGCCACGGTGCTGCGCGACGCCGTCGTCCGGCTCGGCCTGGCCCCCGAGGACCTGGCCACCATCGTGGTCACCCACATCCACCTGGACCACGCCGGCGGAACCGGCGACATGGCGGCGCTCTTCCCCAACGCCGAGATCGTCGTGCACGAGCGCGGCGCCCGCCACCTGGCCGACCCGAGCCGGCTGATGGCCAGCGCCGCGATGGTCTGGGGCGACCGGTTGGAGACCCTCTTCGGCCACATGAGCCCCACCGAGGCGACCCGCATCCGCGCGGTCTCCGAGACCGGAGAGATCGACCTGGGCGGCGGCCGTCGCCTGGTCTCGCACTACGCCCCGGGTCACGCCAAACACCACATGGGCCTGGTCGACACCGGCACCGGCGACCTGTACGTCGGTGACGCCCTCGGCGTCTACAACCCGCTCACCGGGGACCTGCGACCGGCCACCCCGCCGCCGGACTTCGACATGGACGCCTGCCTGCGCACCCTGCGGCTGTTCGGGGACATCGGCGCCCAGAGGCTGATGTTCTCGCACTTCGGCGCGTTGACGGAGGTCGAGGCCACCATGGACCGCGCCGAGCGAGAGCTGCGCCTGTGGGTGGAGACCGTACGCGACTCCCACGACACCGGAGGCGACCTGGACCACGCCATCGCGATGGTGCGCGACAAGGTGATCTCGCGCTACCGCCCCAACCCGCCGGAGGCCTCCCCCGGGACCGTCGCCGTCCTGGACACCCTCAGCGGTCCGGAGGCCAACGTGAGCGGCATCGTCCACTGGCTGGATCGGCTCGCACGAGAGCAGGAACAGGCTCGGAAGAAGGCCGAGGAGGAGCGGGCCTGACCCGCGCGGGGTCCGGGCACCGGAGAACCGGACGCGTTCCCCGGACCCCGCCCGCCCCGGTCACACCGTGATCGGGTCCGAGGCCACCTACGTCGGACCCCGCTCCGGAGCACCGGGAAGCCCGAGGGCCCGGATCAGATGCGCGTACAGCCCATCCGACCAGGACAGTTCCTCGTCCGACGGCAGACGATCGAAGGCACGTGCCTCGACGGTCTCGAACAGCCCGGTCAACGGCTCCACACCCAGGACCGGGGCATGGGTGACCACGGTGACGTGCCCACCGGCGAGCACGTAGTGGCCCGCCACCCGGATCTCCCCCAGAGTGGCGCCGGCCTCCTCCCGGGCCTCACGACGCGCCGTGGCGTACAGGTCCTCCCCCGGTTCACGATGTCCGCCGGGGAACTCCCACCCCCGCCGGCGGTGACGGACCAGGAACGGCCGTTCCCCCACATAGGTCAGGCAGACGACCGAGTCGTACTCCTCGGGGAGCTCCCCCAGACGCACGAGAGCGCCGCCGAGCGGCTCGAAGCCGTTCGGCGGCGCTTCATCGGAGTGATCCGAGATACCGATCAGTCCCTGTCGCGGTCCCGGTCGTCCTCACGGCCCTCGTCCTCGGAGGGGGCCTCTCGGACCTCCTCCTCGGGACGGTCATCGCGGGTCTCGTCCTCCGAGCGGTCCTCGCTCTCGGAACGCTCCTCGGAGTCGGGGCGCTTCTCGGGTTCGGGACGCTCTTCGGAGTCGTCCCGACCACCGTCGTCCTCACGCTCGTCGCGACGGTCGTCGCTCTCACGGCGCTCTTCACCCTGGTCGCCGCGGTCCTCGGAGTCGTTACGACGGTCACGAGGAGCCTCGACGAACTCCTCGGACCCACCGTCCTCCTCGACGTCGGTCCAGACGATCCCGTCCTCGACGTCGATGTCGACCAGCTCCACACCCTCGAGCACGGCCAGACGCTCATCGGCGTCGGTCACGCCCTCCCGGTCCACCGACGAGGCCCTCGCGAAGTACTCACGGGCGTCGTCGGTGCGTCCCAGCTCTTCGAGGACGTCGGCGTAGGCGTAGAACAGACGCGCCACATACGGGCGGGCACGACGTTCCTTCAGCTCCGGCACCTGGAGTTCGGCCAAGGCGGCCTTGGTGTCGCCCATGTCGCGACGGGCACCGGCGGCCACGATCCGCAGCTCGATCCGGTCGGCGGTGTCCAGGTTCCCCGCGGCGGGGTCGGAGGCGATCTCCAACGCTCGCTCGGGGCGCCCCAGGCCGCGCTCACAGTCGGCCATGACGGCGAGGAAGTTGTCCCGACCGCTCATCCGCCGCGCCGCGCGCAGGTCGGCCAGGGCCTCCTGCCACTTGCCGACGGTGTAGGCCGCGATGCCCGAGGCCTCACGGACCGTGGACAGTCGAGAGGCCTTACGGCGGGCGTAGGCCGCGTGCTGGTAGGCCTTCTCCGGGTCCTCGTCGACCAGCATGCCGGCCGCCACGATGTGCTTACCGATGAGCTCGGCCAGGGACTTGGGCAGCGAGTGCAGATCGCGCTTGATCTCGCCGTCGAGCTGGTCGTAGGTCGCCTCTTCCGGGAGGGACGGGGCGATGTCGGCCGGGTCGCGGTCCTCACGCGGTCCACGACGGTCGTCTCGGCGGAAGTCACGCCCCCGGCCGCCGTCACGACGATCGTCACGACCCCGATAGCCGCCACGGTCGTCACGGCGATCCCGGCCGCCCTGGTGACCGCCACGACGGTCGTCACGGCGGTCACGATCCCCGCGGAACCCCCCGCGGTCATCGCGGCGGTCACGGTCTCCACGGAAGCCGCCACGGTCATCACGACGGTCACGGTCACCCCGGAACCCACCGCGATCGTCACGACGGTCACGATCGTCACGCCGGTAACCGCCACGACGGTCGTCGCCCCGGTCGTCACGGCCCCGACCGCCGCGGTCATCGCGACGGTCTCCGCGGAAGCCGCCACGGTCGTCCCTACGGAAGTCACGACCGCCATCACGGCGCTCTCCACCGCGAGAGTCGTCCCGACGGTCCCGGTCACTCCGGTAACCGCCGCGATCGTCCCCGCGGAAACCGCGGTCCCCGCCACGAGAGTCGTCCCGACGATCGCGATCGCCTCGATAGCCGCCACGGTCGTCACGGCGGTCCCCGCGATATCCACCACGGTCATCACGCCGATCGCGGTCGCCGCGGAACCCACCACGGTCGCGATCGTCACGACGGTAGCCACCGCGGTCATCGCGGCGGTCACGGTCACCCCGGAAGCCACCGCGATCGTCCCGACGGTCACGATCGTCACGACGGTAACCGCCACGACGGTCGTCGCCCCGGTCGTCGCGACGGTCCCGGTCGCCACGGAACCCACCGCGGTCATCGCGATAGCCCCCACGACGGTCGTCACGGTGGCCACCGCGATCGTCCCGACGGAAGTCACGACGTCCTTCGCGGCCCCTGTCGTCACGGGAGTCCCTGTAGCCGGACCGGGAACGGGACTCCTCACCCCGTCCGCGACCGCCAGGCCCACCGGAGCGGCTACCGCTGTGGTCGTTTGCCCCGGAGTCCTGGCGGTCTCCCGATCGGCTGTCCTCAGTCATCCAACCCGTCCGTCAACAATCAAAAGCGCTGCCACCTCGACCAGTAGCAGCGCACAGAAGTACTCGTACCCTCCAGCTTACGACATGGGACGAACCCGCATCACCAAAGCCGACAGCCGGGACGGTGTGCTTGTCCACAACACAGGCACAAAAAAAAGGGGGGCACCCCAAGGCATCCCCCAACACACAAAAAAGAAAGGGACACCCCACAACAGGGGCGCCCCTTCCTCCAAGAAAAACCGTGGCAGCGACCTACTCTCCCACCCCACCACAGGGCAGTACCATCAGCGCAAAGAGACTTAACGACCGGGTTCGGAATGAGACCGGGTGT
>NZ_JAYLVW010000007.1:0-238223 GCF_035818715.1 Nocardiopsis sp. LDBS1602
GCCGCAGAACGTGGTCAGCGTCGACCAGGTGGCCACCTACTACCAGGAGCACCCCGACCTGGCCCCGTGGCTGGACCGGTTCTACCTGTTCGACGTGTTCTCCTCGCCCTGGTACGGGGCGATCTACCTGCTGTTGTTCGTGTCGTTGGCGGGTTGCGTGATCCCGCGGGCCCTGGTGCACGCCAAGGCGGTCCGGGCTCGGCCGGTGGCCACCCCCAGGAACCTGTCGCGGATGCCCTACGTGGCCCGCTTCTCCACCGACGCCTCGCCGGACACCGCCCTCGAACAGGCCCGCAAGGTGCTCAAGGGCTATCGGGTCGAACGCTACGAGAACTCGGTCTCGGCCGAGACCGGTTACCTGCGCGAGGCCGGCAACGTGCTGTTCCACTTCGCGCTGCTGGGCCTGTTGCTGGCCTTGGCGGCCGGGGCGTTCTTCGGCTACCGGGGCAACATGCTCATCGTGGAGGGCGACGGTTTCGCCAACACGTTGCCCTCCTACGACGCGATCTACCCCGGCCACTGGACCGACACCGACGATCTCGCCCCCTTCACCATCCACCTCGACCGGTTCGACGCCTCGTTCATCGAGGACGGGAACCTGCGCGGCCAGGCGGAGTCCTACGTCGCCGATCTCACCTACACGGAGGAACCCGGCGGAGAGGAGGGCACCCACAAGCTGGAGGTCAACCACCCGCTGACCGTCGACGGGGTGCAGGTCTACCTGCTGGGGCACGGCTACGCGCCGCAGTTCGAGGTGCGCAACGCCGACGGTGACCTGGTCTTCGACCAGGCCGTGCCCTTCCTGCACCGAGAGACCATGAGCTACATCTCCGACGGTGTCATCAAGGTCCCCGACACCGGAGGCGAGGAGCTCGGCTTCGTCGGGGTCTTCCTGCCCACCGCCATGGAGGACTCCGAAGGCGAACTCGTCTCCTCCTTCCCCGGGGCGGAGAACCCGATGGTCACCCTCAACGCCTACCAGGGCGACCTGGGCATGATCGACCCCCAGTCGGTCTACCAACTCCAGACCGAGGGGATGGAGAACATCGGCGAGTCGCCCGTCATGGCGGTCGGCGACACCTGGGAGCTGCCGGACGAGGCCGGGTCGATCACCTTCACCGGCGTCAAGGAGTACGCCACCTTGCAGAGCAACCGGGACGGGGCGCGCGTGCCGGCGCTGCTGGCCGCCTCCCTGGCCGTGGTCGGACTCCTGGTGACGCTGTTCGTGCGTCCCCGACGGGTCTGGGTCCGCGCCACCCCGGGCGAGGACGGCCGCACGCGCGTCGAACTGGCCGGACTCGGCAAGACCGAGGTGGCCGGCGACAACGCCGAGTTCCACGAGATCACCACCAGGCTCGCCGCACGACTCCGGAGCGAGTCCGACGGCGGCCCCGACACCCCATCCACAGAGACGACCACACAAGGGAGTGACCGGTGACGTACACACTCGCCGCACCGGTGAACGAGAGCATGGCGTCGCTGAGCGACACCCTGGTCATCGCGATGATCGTGACCTACGCCGCCGCGCTCTTCCTGTTCGCGATCGAGGCCGCCTACGGCAACCGCACCCGGCTGAAGGCCGGACGGCTCATGCCGGTCGGGGCGGGCACGGTGGAAGGCCGTGACGACGACATCGAGGTCAACGTCCGTACCGAGGAGAAGGAGGCCAAGGCCTCCCAGAACGTCCTCGGCACGATCGCCCTCGGCGTCACCACCCTGGGCTTCCTCATGGGGGTCGCGCAGATCATCGCCCGAGGCGTGGCCGCCGGCCGTTGGCCCTGGGGCAACATGTTCGAGTTCATCGTCGCCCTGTGCCTGGTGGCGGTCGGCTCGCTGCTGTACGCCTCCTGGCGCTACCAGGCCCGCTTCCTCGGCGCCTTCGTGCTGGTGCCGGTGTTGATCCTGCTCGGTATCGGTGTGCGCTGGCTGTACGTCGACCCCGGTCCGCTGATCCCGGCCCTGCACTCCTACTGGGTGCCGATCCACGTCACCGCCACCATCATCGCCGGCGGCGCCTTCATGGTCTCCGGAGCCGCGGGCATCACCTACCTGGTCTCGCACCGGGCCGAGGCCAAGCGGGCCCTGGGGGAGAAGGTGGCCGGTATCGCCGGACGTCTGCCCAGCCCCGAGCTGCTCGACCGCATCTCGCACCGCTTCATCCTCTTCGCCTTCCCGTTGTGGACCTTCGGCATCATCGCCGGATCCATCTGGGCCGACGAGGCCTGGGGCCGCTTCTGGGGCTGGGACCCCAAGGAGGTCTGGTCCTTCATCTCCTGGGTCATCTACGCCGCCTACCTGCACGCCCGTGCCACCGGCGGCTGGCGTGGACCCAAGGCGACCTGGATCAACGTGATCGGCTTCCTCACGGTCATGTTCAACTTCTTCGCCGTGAACTACATGTTCAGCGGCCTGCACTCCTACGCCTGACTCGCGAGGGGAGCGGCAGGACGACGGAGGGGGCGGGTCCGACCGGTGGGTCGGACCCGCCCCCTCCCCATGTCACCGTGGAGACGTCGATGGGGCCGCCCCCGTTCGGGAGCGGCCCCATCGTGTGTCATCGTGCGTCGAATCGGTCGAGACGCCTACTCGTCCGGGTCGATCCTGCGTCCGAGTCGTCGGAGGAACTCGGGGTCGTCGTCGGGGCCGAGCGGATGCGGGCTGTCCGAAGGCTTGGCGAAGTCCGACGGATCGAGATCGTCCACTGACACGGCCTGTGCCGGGGAGGGCGTGTCGCTCTGGACGGCGGCGGGCCGACGCGGCCGTCCCAGGAAGAGCCAGAGGATCGATCCGACGGGCATGAACAACGCGATGACGACCAGCCACAGGACCTTGGGAAGATTCCTGGCCTCCTGGGCAGGGGTGGTCAACGCGTCGAAGAACGCGTAAACCCACAGAACGATCGATACGAGCGTGATCAGGCCACCGAGCCACACCATGCTTCCAGCCTACTCTGGCTGTCGACTTCTCACAGCCGGGGTGTCGTCTCGGGGGTCGCGGGAAGACCACGCGCGATATCGGGCCGAGGGTCTCCGACGTTCGGTCGGTTCTTCAGGGAGTGCTTTCGCTGGGCTCGCCGAGGAGAAGGGCGCGCACCTCGGATTCCCGGAAGCGGCGGTGCCCACCGGGAGTACGAATGCTGCTGATCCGTCCGGAGGCGGCCCAGCGGGTGACGGTCTTGGGATCAACCCGGAAGAGTGAGGCCACTTCCCCGGGGGTCAACAGGCGTTCGCTTGCTCGTTCCACCTTCACATTCCCCCAATCGTGCCCGCCTTGAGTGTGGGGGCGGCGGGCGTTTGATCCCCTAGTGTGCACGAGTTGGTCCGTTTCCTCCCTAGTTTTCGGAGAAATAGCGAGGATCGGGGGATGAGGGAGTGATATGTGATCGGAACGTGATGTTCGGGTTCTCTTGTCGGGATTGGAAACATCCCATGAATATCCGAATCCGATGTGCCTCACGCCCCGGCCCCGCTGAGAGGGGACACACCCCTCCCTGGTGTCGGCTGCCCGACGACCGCCCTTAACCTGGAGGTCGAGAGCTGCCTGATGTGAGGCGCCGCCTCCACGTACGGGGTCGCCCGAACCGACGTCCACGTGGAAGTACGCGCGTGGACGGGCGTGTCGACCAATGTAGTCCAGGTAATCGTCTGTTGTGAGGCTTTTTGATGCGTAGCTGGCTGACCTATACCGCCGCCCGTCTGGCGCTCTTCGCCGCCGCCTTCGGGGTCGTCTACCTGTTCGGCGCGAGGTCCTGGATCGCCCTCATCCTGGCGTGGGTGCTCAGCGGCTTCGCCTCCTACGTGCTGCTCTCCAAGTGGCGCGACCAGATGTCGGCCTCCGTGGTCGACTGGTCGAACAAGCGACAGGACAAGGCCGTGGGCAACCGTCTGGTCGACGGCGCCGCCCGCGAGGACGAGGTCCAGGACGAGATCCTGCGCTCCCAGGAGCAGGGCGACGACGCCGTCGAGAAGAGCGAGCCCGCCGAGGGCACCAAGAAGTGACGAACGGGGTGGTGCCCGCCCCGCGGACCCACCCCGTCACGTTCCTCCCCCTCGTTCAGGGGAGGGGGAACATCCCCAGCCGCGCGTGGTACTCGCCGGCCAGCCGATCGGTGTCGCTGCCCACGTACAGCCCGTCCGAGGTCGCGTGCAGGGCCTCGACCCCGTGGCCTCGGGAACGGCCCGGGTTCCAGTCCAGGGCCCGTCCGGTCGTCGGATTCACCGCGCCGATCCCCTCGCGCTCCACCGAGCCCGGACCCGGGTTGGAGGCGCCCTTCTCGTTGTCCATCCAGCGCTGGTGCCCGCCGATGTAGACGGCGTCCGAGGTGATCTCGATCGAGTACAGCGAGTCGCCGCCGGTCTTGTTGACCCACGTGGGCTCCGCGTTCGGAGCGTCGTCGTTCTCGAACCTGGCCGCGGACTTGCACAGCCCCGGCTTGATCTCGGGCCCTCCGACCGTCACCACGCCGAAGTAGGAGCCGTCGGGCGAGAAGTCCATCTGGCGCAGATAGGTGTACATGGTCGGGTAGTCGCAGGGCTCCTCGTACGCCGAGGTCGACCAGGGGGAGACCCTTCCGGCCTCGGTGTCGATCATGGCGATCTGGTAGCGGTCCTCGCCGTCCACCTTGGTGAAGGTGCCGTTGATGACCAGCCGTCGACCGTCCGGACTCAGGGCCAGCTCTTGGACGCGCAGGCCGCCCCGCCGCTGGTCGGAGATGGTCGGCGTGAAGTCCGGGTCGACCCTCCCGGTGGCGGTGTCGACACGGGCCAGCCCCGCGCGCGATTCCCCGCTCACGGCGGTGAAGTTCCCGCCGAGGTAGAGGTCGGAGCCATCGGAGGCCAGCCGGTACAGGTTCCCGTCGTCCAGCGTGGCGTCGAACCCGCGGACGGTCCGTCCGGTGGCCAGGTCGATCCGCGCCACCCCTCGACGTGTCTCCCCGTTCACCCGCTCGAAGTCGCCGCCGACGATCACGGAGCCGTCGGGGCCCTCGGCCAACGAGGTGACCGTCCCGTCCACGGAGGGCCTGAAGCCGGCGAGCACCTCTCCACTCCCATGACGGAAGGCGAACAGGTGGGTCCGATCGTGGGTGCGACTCTCATCGGACTCGGCGACCCGGGTGAACGTGCCGGCCACCACGACGGTGTCACCGATCCTCAGGATGTCCTTGATGGTGCCGTCCAATACGTGCGGGGTCCACTGGACGGGCCGCTCGTCGACCACGCCCACGTGGGGTGCGGCGGTCGCCGGGGCGGCGGTGGCCATCGCGAGGGGCAGCGCGAGCAGTGAGCTCATGGTGAGGGCGACGAACGATCGGGCCGGTTTCAAGGGACTCTCCTCGTGCGTGCGGGGAAGGGTATGAGGCCGGCTCATTATTGCACGAAGTAGTTGTCCGATTACGTGAGGTGACCAGGCCTTTCGCCTCCGAAACGCCCTCTTCCCGCGGTGAGGTACTCGATCTGGGAGGCCACCAGACTCGTCGCCCGCTCGCGCGGTACGTCGCGGGGGACCGGATACCACACGGCGCCGGAACCCTCGCCCAACCGAGTGCCCTCCAGCGGGCCTCCACGCCCGTGCGATCCTTCGGCCCTCTCCCACCCCACGGCGAAGCCCAAAGGCTCGGCCAGACCGTGCCAGCGCGGCGCGTAGGTGGCGTCCTCACGGCCTCGGGCCAGACGTACGTGCATCATCTCCAGCCCCTCCGCCACAGTGGCCACGGCCGCGGGCAGGGCGTGGTGAGGCACCGACTCCGCGTCCGGGTGGCCCAGGACCAAGGAGACCTGCTCACGCACGATCCCCTCCTCCCAGGTCAGTCTCAGATCACCGGAGAAACGAGAGCCCCCCGGGCTCGTGCCGCGGAAGCGGAACAGGGAAGGGCGCGGTGCCCGGTGTCGTGCGAGCCGTGCCATCCGCTCCCGGTTCCACGGGGCCAGGGCCGGCTCGTACGGGCCCCACGCCACGGGCGCGGAACCGGCCAGTCGTTCCGTCACCCGTTCGACCGACAGCCCCGGATCGAACGCGTCCTTCGGCGCCCGCGTGGTGAAGTCCACCACGAGTTGACGGCCCAGGGGCGACTCGTCCAGAAAGCCTTCGGCGGGAGATACCGGGCCCTCGGCACGCGCCGGAACATGACCATGCTCGGGATGCGGACGCAGGGGCAGGCCGGTGAGGCCGTCGAAGTGATCGCCCTCCTCGGTCCGCACCACCCATCGGGCCAGAGGAAGAGCCATCAGGGTGCGCAGAGCGTAGGTGAGCCGGGAACGCGCCGGGGTCAGCAACTGGAAACCGTGCTCTTGAACGGCGGGGTCGGCGAGGACGTCGGAGATCCAGGAGGAGAACGGAACGACCGGTCGATCCTGGGCCACCACGACGGCCTTTCCGGCCGTGTACTCCACGGCGGGGTGCTCCGTCTCCTCCCACACACCGAAGTCGGCCGGTCCCGAGGTCCACACCGCGCCCCCGGAGCTCAGTGCCAGACGATCGGCGACCCGGTGGGCGGCCTCCCGCCCGGCCTCGTCCGGACGCGCTCGGATTTCGGTCCACCAACACCGTTCGGGGAGCCCCGCGGCGAGGTCAGGATCCAGGAGCCGCTCCACCTCGCCCGGGGCCTCGACCAGTTGGGCCGGCTCCAGGGTGAGCAGGGTCCCGGAGGCATCGCGGAGCCGGAGGAGATGACCCCCGGCCAACGCGCGCACGCGTAGATCCCGTCCGGCGTCCTCCAGAGCACGTGTGAGAGTTCGCAGGTCGGGGTTGTCCGCGTGCAACGCCACCACGTCATAGCTCATTCTTCGCCCTTCACTTTCGTCGCTTCCTCGGATTCCTCAAGACAAGCATGCGAACCGGACAGGGAATTCTCGGATCCTCTCTGTCACCGAGCGTCGGTATAAGTAATGAGAAGCGCGGGCGAGGCCCGATGAGCATGGAAAGCAGGTAGGAGAACCGTGAGGTTCGAGCTGGTTTCATCCCCCGACCGGCCGGAAGAGACAGAGAAGCCCCCTTCTCAAGAGACTGCGCACGGCCGCTCCCTCGTTCCTGGAGATAGGACCAGAGCGGCACTGATGGCCGAACGGGCCGGTGCCCTGGGTGACAGGATCACCTCTCTCTCCCACTCCCTGAGAGTCTCCCTCGGACGCCTGGACGAGAACATCGCTCGTCACGAGAGAGAGCGAACCGAGAACGGTGTCGTGGAGCAGGCTCCCCCACCCGACAACTTCCGGGCCCACCTCTTCTCCGGTGGAGGCGGCCGATGAGCGGTGGCTGGAGCATCGACCCCTCCGGTGTGGGCGCCATCCTCCACAGCGTGATGGACCAGATGGGCGATGGCGGGGGCAGCGCCCTCGACGGCCATCTCACCACCCTCACCGAAGAGATCGCCAACGCGGCCATGGCGTCCATGAGCGGACCCGTCGGCGCCGAACTCTACGGACTCCTCGAACACATCGGCGGCCTGTCCGAGGAGATGGTCGAACGGGCCGGATCCGCCGTCGAAGGATGCGCTCAGGCCGTCGACGCCTACCTCGTCGGGGACGCGGAGATGGCCGCGGAGGCCCAGAGCAACGCCGGGACGTTCGAGGACCCGGACCTCTGACACCAGAGCCACCCACGAGACGGAAAGTCGTATGCCCCCCATCGACACCATCAGGCCATCGCACAACGAGACCGCCGGTCAGTCTCAGTTCGGCGTGGACCCCGACCCGGATCTCCTCGTCTATCCACCCGCGATCCCCCGTCCGACCACCCTGGTGGAGAACCTCCAGGCGGCCATCGACCTGATGAGGTCCTCGGCCGGCTCGGTCTCCGAGGGCGGCCAGGACATCAAGAGCACCTGGGGCGGCCTCCAGGCCCACTACACGGCACCCGAGAGCGAGACCCTCTTCTCCGCGATGAACCGGGTCGCCGAGTGCGGAGACGACATCGAGAGCGACGTCTCCGCGGCCGTCACCGCCTTGGAGACCTTCGCCGAAGCGGCGCAGAGCGCCAAGGAGGAACTGGGCGCGATTCGGGACGAGGCCTGGGAGTTCCGGGAGGAGATGCAGGCCGAGGAGGCCTGGAACGAGAACCCGGCGAACACACTGCGCAACCACATCATCAAGCTCCGGGCCAACAAGGCCTGGGGTGAGTACCAGGACGCCGAACGCGAGTGCGCGAGCTCCCTCTCGTCGATCAACGGTGGCGACAGCGTCTACGTGGCGGCGGGTGAGGACCCTCCGGGCGAGAACGAGATCGTCTACGGCATCGACGCCGCGGACGTTCCCGATCCGAACTTCGACATGACCAGCCTCGGTGACTGGAAGCGGATACACGAGTTCGGCTGGAACTACCTGAGGGACGGGAACAAGCCCGTCGAGGTGGCCTGGGCCGCCGACTCCTACATGGCGACCTGGGACAACTTCGGCGGTGGGATGGTGTGGGGCCTCGGGGTCAACGCGGTCGCCTCCACCGGCCTGTGGCGGGAGGGCAGCGGCTGGGCCGGCAGCGCGAGCGAGGTCAGGGACAACGCCGGGGCACACCTCAAGGACACCATCAAGGGTTACGCGGCCCTCGCCGGCCTCTACGGCTCCTCCGGAAGTCTCATCGGTGAAGGCGACTTCACCATGGACACCTGGAAGAGCAACATGGGTGAATCCTGGAAGGAGGTCGCCCACGACCTGGTGCCGTGGCGGGAGTGGGACGATCGGCCCGCGTACACGGTCACCACCGCGGGCGGGAACCTGGCTCTCGCGGTCGTGGGGCTACCGGCCCGGGCCGGGATGCTGGGGGCGAAGCTCAGTACGGGGTCCCACCTGCCCGACGTCGACGCGGGGTCGAACGGAGCGAACGGGTCGAGCCCGGTCGGGCACGGTTCTCCCGGTGCGGCCGCGCGCCCGGGATTCAACCTGGCGGACACCTTCGACGCTCTTCGAACCGACGTCGATGGAACCGTCGATCGCGTCGGGAGACGCTTGAACGAACTCACCGGGCGTCTCGGTGAGCTCACCTCCAGGTGGTCCGCCCCCACGTCGGGGAGCCCGCACGGGCCCGTATCACCGTCGGCGGACGGAACCGGGACGGCGAGCGTCAATGGGGGATCGACCGGATCCGGGACGGGCGGAGACCTCCGTGACGACCGCGCTCCGGATCGGAACACCCCGACACGGAGAGCCGATGACGACTTCGAGGAGAGGTCGGTCCGGGAGCTCTCCGAGGAGATCGACCGGTACAGCGCGATGAACGCCGACGAACGTGCTCGCCTGCTCGAACGTGAAAGGGCGTTGGTCCTCTCCGGCGGCGGGGGCATGGAGATCCCCGGCCCGGACGGGCTCGGCCGTCGAGGAGGGGGACATGACTTCGGTCCTCGAGCCTTCTCCGATACCGAGAGGGGTGAGACCCGAATCCCTGCCCAGTCCCAAGAGGGACGGAGTGGGGGCGTCACGACCGTCCTGGACCGCGAGGATGCGCGCTCCGAAGGTACGGGGCCCCTCGGCCATGGCGGTACGGGGGCGGAGCCGTACCTCGGTGGAGGCGGCGGAGGGGGAGGTGATCGTCCCGACGGACCCTCCCCGAGTGGTGGGGACGACGGCCCCGGAGGGCCCGGGCCGAAGAACCTGGAGGAGTTCGAGCGGCACCGCTGGGGCGACAAGAACGACCCCAAGGCCGAGGAGGCCTTCTTCCGGGATGTCGAGTACCTGCTCAACAATGACGAGGCCTTCAGAAAGAAGTACTACAACAAAATCCTCTATCGAGTCAAAGAGGATATGAAGATCGGCCTGGAGGGCTGGCAGCTCCCCAAGGTTCACGTGGATCCGGAGAGTGGACATCGAACACCGCTGCGGCAACCGGAGTCTCCCACCTACTTCGGGGATAAGACCAGGGTCAGAATCGGTTCCTCCGACTTCTTCAAGGGGCCGGATGGAAAGCCGCTGACCGGTGACGAGCTCACCAGGCGGCAGAAGCTCAAGGACGACTTCGCCGGTATCGATCACTTCGCCCAGGACCGGAGGGACAAGCTCGACGAGGCGAGAAGACTGGAAAAGATCTACGAGCAGGAGGCGAAGAAGCACGGAAAATACGTGGAGAACGGAAACAACCACCCCGATGTGGAGAGGGCCTACCGGGAAAAGGCCGATGCGCAGCGCGATGCGACGGATGCTGCGGAGCTGTTGGGAGAAAAATCCGCGGACATCGGTGCTCGTTACGAGTTCGATGGGGAACCCTTGCGGGACAAGAACGGCGAGGCCGTCATGCGGGAGGTTCGGGACGCTGAAGGAAACCCTGTCCGTGATGAGCATGGGAACATCCGCAGGGAAGAGGTGCGGAAGCCGAACCTCGATGGCGCGACGTTGCTCGGCCAGGCTTCTGGGGCCCCGGGTAACGGTAACGGTCAATTCGACCTGATCTACGAGACCAAGGATGGCGAGATCGTCATCATCGAGGCGAAGGCCAGTACGGGAGCGAAGCTCGGAACGAGGGTGTACTCGCCAGAAGGGGAGCGTCCCAGGGATACCTATCAAGGGACGGCCGACTATGTTCGTTCGATCCTCGATGCTATGCAGAGGCGCAAGAGCTCCTTGGTCGAGGTAGGAGGAGGTTCCCGGATTCCAGGCGTTGCGAAGGGTGAAGGCGAGGCCAGCGGTTCCATATCTGAGCGGGCTCTTGCTCGATATATTGAAATGAAAATGAGCGAAGGAAAGCTCTCCTATGCGGTTTTCAAGGGGAATCCTTCTGGTCGAGGTGCTGGTGGAGATGTGGCAGACGGCTACGACTATCAGCTTTTTGATGTGAGGAGATAATTATGTACGTTGAAAGGCCTGAGGTCGTCTATGAGGTGGATGAGGAGGACCTCTCTCTGATTTCTTATTATACGAAGTCAGGGGTCGAGTCCCTTGGCGCCGGGGTTGGGGGGATGCACCACCTCATTGGTAGTTTCTCGAAGATGTCATTGGAGCTTTTGGTGGTGGATCCGGGGGTTGTTGAGCGGCGGACGTGGGAGGCGTGGGTGTTGGCGATGCAGTATCAGCGTGCGTTCTTTCGTGTGTCGATGGCGGAGTCGGGGTCCCGTGTGGATTGTATGGTCGATCATCGGGTGTGGAATCTTTCGAGTCGCCCTTTGATATCCGCTTTCAACGCTTCTTCTTGGGCGGGGGCGTTGTTCAGGGCGTGGACGTGTCGTGATTTCGATTATGCGCGGTTCTTGGCGGATGTTCCGGTGGAAGTGTTGCGGAGTGCGGGGGAGAGTCAGGGGACGCGTTTCATGCGGGACGCGTATGCGTGGGTGGAGGTGTTGCAGGCTTTTGTGAAGGGTGATCCGCGGGCGGGGGTGTTGTTGGAGGAGGCTCGTGAGTTGGCTGATCCGGGTCGGGCCTCTTTCGCGGCGGGTTATGCGGGGTTGATGGCGGTTCCGCAGATGGAGGTGCTGGGTCGGCTGATCGCCAGAGATGGGGATGGTTTCAACGAGGCGTTGGTGCGGGCGTTGGAGTCGTATCGGGAGTACACGGCGGCGGATCTGGCCAAGGGTGGGTTGAGTGGGATCGTGCCGTTGGAGTTGTTGGGGATGGCCTGTCTGGTCCGGGACGGTCGGGTCGAGGGTGTCTCGTTGGAGGTCGAGAGCGATTACTTTCCCGAGGGGATCCTCGATGGGCGATGGCTCGACGCCTTCCCCGTCTGACCCGGGTTCCGAACACCCACGATCGAAGCAAGGAGTGAGGTCATGGTCTTCGTCCCTCGGACATCGTCGGTCCCGGTCGTGGTCGACGAGGAGAAGGTGAGGGCGTTGGAGGAGGTGAGGATCCGCTACGCCCGGCTCCTCGAAGAGGCGCCGGCCGAGGCCGCCCGATGGCTCACCGACGTGTACGACCTGGCGCGGAAGGCGTTGGCGGCCGATCCCGAGTGCACGTTGGTGGAGACCTGGGAGACCTGGACGTTCGCCGCGCAGTACCATCACGCCGTCATCGCCGCGGTCACGGTGCCCCGAGGTTCCGAGGTCCGGTGGACCGTGGAGCACGAGGAGCGTGTCCTGGTCTCTCCCGGCCCCCTGGTCGTCGCGGATCGACACGTCTGGCTGAGGACCTTCCTCATGGCGCTGGTCTGCCGGGACGAGAAGAGGGTCCGTCATCTGGCGGGTATCGATGTGGGGAGGATGCCACTGTCGGGTGAGGCCCGCTATCCCGGTTACCTCCTTCCCTGGATCGACGCTCTGCGGGCGCTCATCGAGGAGGACGACCGGATGGTCCCGTGCCTGCGCAAGGCCATGGAACTGTCGGACTCCCGCCGGGTCGCCTCGCCCGAGATCGCGCGCGAGTTGGACCTTCTGGCCTTTCCGGAGCTGGATCTGTTCCGGGCGTTCCTGGGAGGAGACCCGGACGACTTCGAGAGGACCCTGGTCCGCGGCCTGGAGGCGTTCGACGACTTCCACGCACGGGCGGGGGAGGGCGCCGGGCCCGGAACGTTCCCGCTCGGGCTGCTCGCTCTGGCGTCCCTGGCCCTCGACCGCGCGCGGCACGAGTCGGACTATCGGATGGACGTGCGCTCGGACCATCTGCCCCGGGTTCTGCTGGAGGGCTTCTGGTTCGGTGAGTTCCCGGTCTGAGGTGAGGGCGGGACGGGGTGCCGGTCCGGCCCCCTTAGGCTGGTGCCATGACCCGCGCGAAGCTCGATAAGAAGCCTCAGGACGTCGCCGCGATGTTCGATGGCATCGCAGAGAACTACGACCTCGTCAACGACGTCATCTCGCTCGGCCAGGACCGCGTCTGGCGGCGCGCCGTGGTCGACGCGGTCGACGCCCACAGCGGTGAGCTGGTCCTGGACCTGGCCGCGGGGACCGGCACCTCCTCGGAGTCCTTCATCAAGAAGGGCGCCCGCGTCATCGCCTGCGACTTCTCGCTCGGCATGCTCGGCAAGGGCGCCCACCGTCGGGGCGGCGCCTCGCGCGGCGGGGTGACCTTCGTGGCCGGGGACGCCCTCTCCCTGCCCTTCGCGGACGAGACCTTCGACGCGGTGACGATCTCCTTCGGCCTGCGCAACGTCGCCGACGTGGACCAGGCGCTGCGGGAACTGTTCCGGGTGACCAAGGTCGGCGGCCGTCTGGTGATCTGCGAGTTCAGCCACATCCCGGTGGAGTTCGTCGACAGGCTCTACTCGACGTACCTGATGGCGGCCCTGCCGAGGATCGCGGGCGCCTTCTCCGGTCGGAGCGAGGCCTACGACTACCTGTCGGAGTCGATCATGGCCTGGCCGAACCAGGCCGAGCTGTCGACCCACCTCCAGGGCGCGGGCTGGTCGCGGGTCGCGTGGCGGAACCTGACGCTCGGCACGGTGGCTCTCCACCGTGGCTTCCGAGAGAAGTAAAATCCGACATAGTGCGCAATAGTACGCAGTCGGTTTCATTCTTCTCGTAAAGTCTTAAAGTTCTCGGAGCCCCAAGGAATCCTTGTTCCTTGGGGCTTCTTGTGTTGTTCTCGGGGTTGCTGCTGTCGTGAGCTGCGCTTTCGGTGACTCATGGTGACTTCGGGTGTGGCTTCGGAGGTTATGGGCGCTATATCCGATTTACCGAAGAATGCCCCCCGGGGGTCGCCTCTTCGCGTCCAAGGGTCTAGACTTCGGGAAAGTGGTTTGTGAAGTGCTTCACAAGCACACGAGTCGCATGACACAAGGCCCATGTCGGATATGTCGGAAGTCCCAAACCGACCCACAACACCCCCCGTGAGCGGGTCGACCCCGCACTGGCCCGCCACGGTAGGACCGCGCGAGTAGTCGAGGACCCACCCGTGAGCGAGACAGCCACCTCCTCTCCCAGAGGCCGAGAGAGGGTCGAGTACGACGCCGACGTCATCGTCGTCGGCGCCGGACCCTCCGGTTCCACCACCGCCTACTACCTGGCCCAGGCGGGCCTGGACGTTCTCCTGCTGGAGAAGACCTCCTTCCCTCGGGAGAAGGTCTGTGGAGACGGATTGACCCCTCGGGCGGTGAAGCAGCTCACCGCGATGGGCGTCACCTTCGAGGACGAGGGCTGGATCAAGAACCACGGCCTGCGCATCGTCGGAGCCGGGGTCCGCCTCGAACTCCCCTGGCCCGAGCTGGCCGCCTACCCGGGTTACGGTCTCGTGCGCACCCGGTACGACTTCGACCAGATCCTGGTCGAGCGGGCCAAGGGCGCCGGGGCCAAGCTCCTGGAGCGCACCAACGTCACCGGACCCCTCATGGACGAGCGCAGCAACCGCATCGTCGGGGTCCAGGCCAAGAACGCCGACCGCGAACCCGTGACCTTCCGGGCGCCGCTGGTCGTGGCGGCCGACGGCAACTCCTCCCGCCTGTCCGTCGCCATGGGGATCCGCAAGCGCGACGACCGCCCCTTGGGCGTGGCCGTGCGCACCTACTTCGAGAGTCCCCGGCACGACGACGACTACCTGGAGTCCTGGCTGGAGCTGTGGGATCGCAGCGGTGACAAGGACGTCCTCCTGCCCGGCTACGGCTGGGTCTTCGGTGTCGGCGACGGCACCAGCAACGTCGGCCTGGGCATCCTCAACTCCACCTCCTCCTTCCAGGACGTGGACTACCGCAAGCTTCTGCGCAGGTGGACCGACTCGATGCCGGAGGAGTGGGGCTTCACCGAGGAGAACCAGAAGGGCGGCATCCGCGGCGCGGCGCTCCCGATGGGCTTCAACCGGGTTCCGCACTACTCGCGCGGACTGATGCTGGTCGGCGACGCGGGCGGCATGGTCAACCCCTTCAACGGGGAGGGCATCGCCTACGCGATGGAGGCCGGTCAGATCGCGGCCGACGTGATCGTGCAGGCGCACGGCCGGACCACCCAGCAGACCAGGGAGCGCGCGCTGCTGCGCTACCCGGACGTCCTCGCCGACACCTACGGCGGCTACTACACCCTGGGTCGCTACTTCGTGAAGGTCATCGGCCAGCCCGAGTTCATGAAGTACGCGACCAAGTACGGGCTCCGCCGGCGCACCCTCATGAAGTTCGTGCTGAAGATGCTCGCCAATCTCACCGAACCGAGCAAGGGCGACGCCATGGACCGGGTCATCAACGGGTTGAGCCGTATGGCGCCCGCGGCCTGATCGACGCCCGAAAAGAAGAAGAAACCGCCATGAGCCGAAGTGTTCGCTGTCGGCGCTGAAAAGCGACGAATCGGGCAAACGGAACGGCGAGTCGAAAATACCGTGCGGTGGAGATCCCTTCGGCGTCCCGAAAGGGTCTTCGCCGCAACCACAAGGAATTCGGGACAAGCACGTGAAACCGTTCACAAGACTGTCGGTCGCGCAGCCCGACGGGTCGTTCAGCGGAGGAGGGTGAGCCGTGGAGTTGTACACACCGATACTCGTGCTCGGCGGAATCGGCGCCGCCTTCGTCGTCGTGTCGATGGTCGTCGGCGCCGTGGTCGGGCCCAAGCGCTACAACCGCGCCAAGATGCAGGCCTACGAGTGCGGTATCGAGCCCACACCGCAGCCCGCGGGCGGCGGGCGTTTCACCGTCAAGTACTACATGACGGCCATGATGTTCATCGTCTTCGACATCGAGATCATCTTCCTCATCCCGTGGGCGATCCACTTCGACGCCCTCGGATGGTTCGGCCTGATCGCGATCATCCTCTTCCTGGTGAACGTCTCCATCGCCTACGCCTACGAATGGCGCCGAGGAGGCCTCGAATGGGACTGACCCGCACGCCCCGCCCCCAGGCAACACAGACACGGCAGTCCGGCCCGGAGGAGGTCCGAAGCTGATGGGACTCGAAGAGAAACTACCCGCAGGGGTCGCGCTCACCACGGTCGAACAGGTCGTCGGCCTGGCGCGCAAGACCTCCATGTGGCCCGCCACGTTCGGTCTGGCCTGCTGCGCCATCGAGATGATGGCGGTCGGCGGCCCCCACTACGACCTCGCCCGGTTCGGCATGGAGAAGTTCGGGGCCACCCCGCGACAGGCCGACCTGATGGTCGTCGCCGGACGCGTGAGCCAGAAGATGGCCCCCGTCCTGCGCCAGATCTACGACCAGATGCCCGAACCCAAGTGGGTCATCGCGATGGGCGTCTGCGCCTCCAGCGGCGGCATGTTCAACAACTACGCGATCGTCCAGGGCGTGGACCACATCGTCCCTGTCGACATCTACCTGCCGGGCTGTCCGCCCAGGCCGGAGATGTTCCTGGACGCCGTGCTCAAGCTCCACGACAAGGTGCAGAACACCAAGCTCGGTGCCCACCGCGAGCAGGAGATCACCGAGACCGAGGAGCGTATGCTCCGCCGTTCCCTGCCCCTGGTGACCAAGGACTGACATGAGCAACGAGAACGAGCGCGAGCGCGACGAGGCGGCGGCGAACCTGCCGGACCAGCGCGGACGTGAACGCCTGGCCGCGCCGATCAGGCGTACCGGCATGTTCGGCGCCGGGACCACGGGCGACACCTCCGGCTTCGGCGGTCTCCAGGTCAGGGGGAGCGCTCCCGTCCGGAGCCGGCGCCCCTTCACCGACCCCGACGACCCCCGTACGGCCGACTTCGACCGGGTCGCGGACGACCTGGAGGCGGCGCTGAACGCCCTGGAGCGGGCGGACGACGTCGAACGTGTCGAGGTGGACCGGGGGGAGATCACCTTCCACGTGCGCCGCGAGGGGCTCCTGGAGCTGGCCCGCGTCCTGCGCGACGATCCGGCCCTGCGCTACGAACTGTGCACCGGCGTCGTCGGCGTGCACTTCCCCGAGCAGACCGGGCGCGAACTGCACGCGGTGTACCACTTCCGGTCGATCACCCACAACAGCGAGATCCGGGTCGAGACGACCTGTCCCGACGCCGACCCGCACCTGCCGTCGATCGTCTCGGTCTACCCGACCAACGACTGGCACGAGCGCGAGGCCTGGGACTTCTTCGGGATGGTCTTCGACGGCCACCCCGCGCTGACCCGTATCCAGATGCCCGACGACTGGCACGGTCACCCGCAGCGCAAGGACTACCCGCTGGGCGGCATCCCCGTCGAGTACCGGGGCGCCACCGTGCCCCCGCCGGACGAGCGGCGGTCCTACAAGTGACCCGCACGGACACCGCATCAGCCATTCGAAGGGCCATCCAGAAGGGAGGCACGGCATGACCGTCACCGAGGACTACATCGACGCCTCCGGTGGGGACTGGGACGACGTCGTCGAGAAGGCCCAGGGCAGCAGCGCCGAACGTCTCGTCGTCAACATGGGTCCGCAGCACCCGTCCACGCACGGGGTGCTCCGGCTGATCCTCACCCTGGACGGCGAGACCTGCACCGAGGCCCGTGTCGGCATCGGTTACCTGCACACCGGTATCGAGAAGAACATGGAGTACCGGACGTGGACGCAGGGCACCACGTTCGTCACTCGCATGGACTACCTGACGCCGCTCTTCAACGAGACGGCGTACTGCCTGGCGGTCGAGAAGCTGCTCGGGATCACCGACCGGATCCCCGAACGCGCCAGCGTCATCCGCGTCATGCTCATGGAGCTGAACCGGATGGCCTCGCACTTCGTGGCCATGGCGACCTTCGGCATGGAGCTGGGCGCCACCACGGTGATGACCAACGGCTTCCGTGAGCGCGAGATGATCCTGGACATCTTCGAGCTCGTCACGGGCCTGAGGATGAACCACGCCTACGTGCGCCCCGGCGGCGTGGCCCAGGACCTGCCGCCCGGCGCGGTCGGCAAGGTCCGGGAGCTGCTGAAGGAGATGCCCGAGCGCATCAAGATCATGCGCAAGCTCCTGGACGAGAACCCGCTCTACCTGGCCCGTACCAAGGACGTCGCCTACCTCAACCTGCCCGGTTGCATGGCGCTCGGGATCACCGGGCCCCTGGTGCGCGCCTCCGGTCTGGCCTGGGACCTGCGCAAGGCCAAGCCCTACTGCGGCTACGAGAACTACGAGTTCGACGTGCCGGTCTCCGACGGCGGCGACGTGTACGCGCGTTACCGGGTGCGCATCGCCGAGATGGAGGAGAGCCTCAAGATCATCGAGCAGTGCCTGGACCGGCTCGAACCCGGACCGGTGATGATCGAGGACGCCAAGATCGGCTGGCCGGCCAAGTTGGCGCTGGGGCCGGACGGTCTGGGCAACTCGCCCGACCACATCGCGCACATCATGAGCGGCTCCATGGAGGCGCTCATCCACCACTTCAAGTTGGTCACCGAGGGCTTCCGGGTCCCGGCCGGCCAGGCGTACGCGGCCGTGGAGAGCGCCAAGGGCGAGCTCGGCTGCTACGCCGTCAGCGACGGGGGCACCCGTCCCTACCGCGTCCACTTCCGCGACCCGTCGTTCACCCACCTCCAGGCCGTCGCCGCCATGTGCGAGGGCGGGACGGTGGCCGACGTCATCGCGGCCGTGGCCAGTATCGACCCGGTGATGGGAGGCGTGGACCGGTGAGCGAGCACAACGGACCCGAGAACAGGGGTCTCGACGGCGGACCGGACGAGACGGTCGAGGTCTTCACCGACGAGGTGGTGGCCAGACTGGAACAGGACGCCAAGGAGATCATCAGCCGCTACCCGAAGCCGCGCTCGGCGCTGCTCCCGCTCCTGCACCTGGTGCAGGCCGAGGAGGGGCACGTCAGCAAGGCCGGGATGCGGTTCTGCGCCGACCAGTTGGGCATCACGCAGGCCGAGGTCAACGCGGTCGCGACCTTCTACACCATGTACCGCCGCCGTCCGGGCGGCGACTACCAGGTGGGCGTGTGCACCAACACCCTGTGCGCGGTGATGGGCGGAGACGAGATCTTCTCCGCCCTCAAGGAGCACCTGGACCTGGCCAACGGCGAGACCACCGAGGACGGCAAGGTCACGCTGGAGCACGTGGAGTGCAACGCGGCCTGCGACTTCGCCCCCGTGGTGATGGTCAACTGGGAGTTCTTCGACAACCAGACCCCCGCCACCGCCAAGCGTCTGGTCGACGACCTGCGTCTGGGCGCGGACGTCGCGCCCACCCGCGGCCCCGCGAGCCTGTGCACCTGGAAGCAGGCCTCGCGCGTGCTCGCCGGGTTCGACGACGGACGCGCCGGCGAGGGCGTCCAGGCGGCGGCCCCGTCGCTGGCCGGTCTCGAACTGGCCCGGCGCAACGGTTGGACGGCGCCGGACCCGAACGACCTCCCTTCCCCGAGCCAGGGTGAGGAGGGCGCGAAGTGACCACCCTGACCCCGATCCTGTCCGAGAACTGGGATCGTCCCGACTCCTTCACCTACGACGGCTACCGGGCCACCGGCGGCTACGAGGCGCTGCGTAAGGCCCTGACCATGGAGCCCGACTCCATCGTCGACCTGGTCAAGGCGTCCGGCCTTCGCGGCCGCGGCGGCGCGGGCTTCCCGACAGGGATGAAGTGGGGGTTCCTGCCCAAGGACAACCCCAACCCGCGCTACCTCGTGGTCAACGCCGACGAGTCCGAGCCGGGTACCTGCAAGGACATCCCGCTCATGCTCGCCAACCCGCACGTGTTGGTGGAGGGCGTCGCGATCGCCTCCTACGCGATCAAGTCGCAGCAGGCCTTCATCTACGTGCGGGGCGAGGTCGTCCACGTCATCCGCCGTCTGCGCAAGGCGGTGGCCGAGGCCTACGAGGCCGGGCTGCTCGGCAAGAACATCCTGGGCACCGGCTTCGACCTCGACGTGGTCGTGCACGCCGGCGCCGGCGCCTACATCTGCGGTGAGGAGACCGCCCTCCTGGACTCCCTGGAGGGCTACCGGGGCCAGCCCCGCCTCAAGCCGCCGTTCCCCGCCGTGGCCGGACTCTACGCCTCGCCCACCGTGGTGAACAACGTCGAGTCCATCGCCAGCGTCCCGGGCATCGTCGCCAACGGCGCCGAGTGGTTCACCTCCATGGGCACCGAGAAGTCCGCCGGGTTCGGCTTCTTCTCCCTGTCCGGGCACGTCACGAACCCCGGCCAGTACGAGGCGCCGCTCGGCATCACGTTGCGCGAGCTCCTGGACATGGCGGGCGGCATCCGCTCCGGGCACCGGCTCAAGTTCTGGACCCCGGGCGGCTCGTCGACGCCGATCTTCACCGAGGAGCACCTGGACACCCCGCTCGACTTCGAGTCGGTGGGCGCCGCCGGTTCGATGCTCGGCACCCGCGCCCTCCAGATCTTCGACGAGACCACCTGTGTGGTGCGCGCCGTCGGTCGGTGGATCGCCTTCTACGCCCACGAGTCCTGCGGCAAGTGCACCCCCTGTCGCGAGGGCAACTTCTGGATGGTCCAGGTCCTGGACCGTCTGGAGCGGGGCGAGGGTACCGAGGCCGACATCGACAAGCTCCTGGACATCTGCGACAACCTGCTCGGCCGCTCGTTCTGCGCTCTGGGCGACGGTGCCACCAGCCCCGTCATGTCGTCGATCAAGTACTTCCGCCAGGAGTACGTCGACCACTACGAGAAGGGCGGCTGCCCCTTCGACCACTCCAGGTCCACCGTCTGGGCGGACCGGCCGACCATCACGGAAGAAGAGGGAGGGAACCGGTGACCGTCACCTCCAACACCTCCGGCGGGTCCTCGCCCGCCCCGCCTCCGGAGGACCTGATCACCGTCACCATCGACGGCTTCCAGATCCAGGTGCCCAAGGGCACCCTGCTGATCCGCGCCGCCGAACTGCTCGGTATCCAGATCCCCCGGTTCTGCGACCACCCGCTGCTCGACCCGGTCGGCGCCTGCCGCCAGTGCCTGGTCGAGATCCCCGACATGGGCAACGGGCGCGGCATGCCCAAGCCCCAGGCCTCCTGCACGATCACCGTCATGGAGGGCATGGTGGTCAACACCCACCTGACCTCCGAGGTGGCGGAGAAGGCCCAGCGCGGGATCATGGAGTTCCTGCTCATCAACCACCCGCTGGACTGCCCGGTCTGCGACAAGGGCGGCGAGTGCCCCCTCCAGAACCAGGCCATGTCCACCGGTCAGGGCGAGAGCCGGTTCATCGACGTCAAGCGCACCTTCCCCAAGCCCATCGCGCTCTCCAGCCAGGTGCTGCTGGACCGCGAACGCTGCATCCAGTGCGCCCGCTGCACCCGTTTCGCCGCGCAGATCGCGGGCGACCCGCTCATCGAACTGATGGAGCGCGGCGCCCAGGAGCAGGTCGGTATCGCCGAGGGGGAGGCGTTCGACTCCTACTTCTCCGGCAACACCGTCCAGATCTGCCCGGTCGGCGCGCTCACCGGTTCCGCCTACAGGTTCCGGTCGCGCCCCTTCGACCTGGTCTCCACGCCGAGCGTCTGCGAACACTGCGCGGGCGGCTGCGCCCAGCGCACCGACCACCGCCGTGGCAAGGTCACCCGCCGGCTCGCCGGCGACGACCCGCAGGTGAACGAGGAGTGGAACTGCGACAAGGGCCGCTGGGCGTTCACCTACGCCACGCAGGCCGATCGGCTCACCCGGCCGCTGGTCCGTGACGAGGACTCCCGGGCCCTGGAGTTCGCCTCCTGGCCCGAGGCGATCGGCATGGCCGCGCAGGGGCTGGCCGCCGCGCGCGGCAACGTCGGTGTGCTGGTGGGGGGCCGCCTCACCTACGAGGACGCCTACGCCTACGCCAAGTTCGCCCGCGTCGCCCTGAACACCAACGACGTGGACGCCCGCGCCCGCGAGCACTCCGAGGAGGAGGCCGCCTTCCTGGCCGCCCGTGTCGCCGGAACCCCGGTGGACGTGGACTACACGGCTCTGGAGAAGGCGCCGGCGGTCCTGATGGCCGGCTTCGACCCGGAGGACGAGTCTCCGCTGGTGTTCCTGCGTCTGCGCAAGGGCATGCGCAAGCGGGGGCTGAAGGCCTACTCCCTGGCCTCCCACGTCACCCTCGGGCTGACCAAGGTCAAGGGGACGCTGGTCCCGACCGCCCCGGGCGACGAGGGCCGCGTCCTCAACGCCCTGGACGTGGAACACCCCGAGGTCGTCGAGGCCATCGGGCAGGAGGGCGCGGTCATCCTGGTGGGCGAGCGGCTCGCCGCGAGCCCCGGGGCCCTGAGCGCCGCCGTCTCCCTGGCCGAACGCACCGGAGCCCGCCTGGCCTGGATCCCGCGTCGAGCCGGAGAACGCGGGGCCATCGACGCCGGGGCGCTGCCGAACCTGCTGCCCGGCGGACGTCCGGTCGCCGACGCCTCGGCCCGTGCCGAGGTCGCCCGAGCCTGGAACGTCGGCTCCCTGCCCGACCTGCCCGGACGCGACACCGACCGGATCCTCGCGGCCGCCGCCGCGGGCGAACTGGACGCCCTGGTCATCGCCGGCGTCGAACTCGACGACCTGCCCGACCCGGAGGCGGCCCGCGCCGCACTGGCCAAGGTGCCGTTCATCGTCAGCCTGGAGATCCGGGCGAGCGACGTCACCGACCGCGCCGACGTGGTGTTCCCGGTCGCGGCCGTCGCCGAGAAATCCGGCACCTTCGTCGACTGGGAGGGGCGCCACCGTCCCTTCGGCGATGCGCTCAAGGTGCCCGGCGCCCTCTCCGACCTGCGGGTCCTCGCGGCGATCGCCGACGAGATGGACGTCCACCTCGGTCTTCCCGACTCCGCCGGGGCCTACGGAGAACTGCTGGAGCTGGGCGTATGGCTGGGCGAACGCCCCGCCGCCCCCTCGGCCCGACCGGTGGCCCTGCCCGAACCCACCGCCGGCCGTGCCCTGCTGTCCACCTGGAAGCAGCTGCTCGGCACCGGTCGGATGGAGGACGGCGAGCCCTACCTGGCCGGCACCGCCCGCCGACCGCGCGCCTACCTGTCCAAGACCACGGCCGAGGAGGTCGGGGTCCCCGACGGCGGTTCGCTGCGTGTCACCGGCCCCCGCGGCTCGGTGACCGTCCCCGTGATCGTCACCGACATCGCCGACCGCGTCGTCTGGCTTCCGGCCAACGCCCACGGGTGCGACATCCGTCGTGACCTGGGCGCCGGCGCCGGGCAGACGGTCGAGCTGACCTCGCCCACCACCAACGCCGGGAGGCAGCAGTGACCCCCGCCGCTTTCGATCCGCTCACGGCGGACCTGGCCGCGGAGAGCAGCCTGAGCGTCTTCGGGAACGACCCCTGGTGGATCATCACCATCAAGGCGCTGGCGATCTTCGTCTTCCTGATGATCTGCGTGCTGATGATGATCATGGCCGACCGCAAGGTCATGGGTCGGATGCAGCAGCGCCACGGACCCAACCGGATGGGCCCCTTCGGCCTGCTCCAATCCCTGTTCGACGGCATCAAGCTCTCCCTCAAGGAGGACCTGATCCCGCGCGGGGTGGACCGGTTCGTCTACATCGCGGCGCCGATGATCGCCGCGATCCCGGCGTTCCTCGCCTTCTCGGTCATCCCGATCGGTCCCGAGGTGAACATGTTCGGGGTCATCACCCCGTTGCAGCTCACCGACCTGCCGATCGCCGCGCTGCTGGTGCTGGCCACCGCCGCGCTGGGCGTCTACGGGTTCGTGCTCGGCGGCTGGGCCTCCCAGTCGCCCTACGCCCTGCTCGGCGGCCTGCGCGCCTCCGCCCAGGTGATCAGCTACGAGATCGCGATGGGTCTGTCCTTCGTCGCGGTCTTCATCATGGCCGGAACGCTCAGCACCTCCGGCATCGTCGCGGCCCAGGAGAAGCTGTGGTTCGCGGTGCTGCTGCTGCCGTCGTTCCTCATCTACATCGTCACGATGATCGGTGAGACCAACCGGCTCCCGTTCGACCTCGCCGAGGGCGAGGGCGAGATCGTCGGCGGCTTCATGACCGAGTACGGGTCCATGAAGTTCACGATGTTCTTCCTCGCCGAGTACGTCAACATGTGCACCGTCGCCGCGGTGTCCGTGACGCTCTTCCTCGGTGGTTGGCACGCCCCGCCCGGCGTCACCGCGATCCTGCCCGGCGCCAACGAGGGTTGGTGGCCGGCCCTGTGGTGGCTGATCAAGTTCGTCGCCGTGATGTTCCTGTTCATCTGGGCCCGGGGCAGCCTGCCGCGTGTGCGCTACGACCAGCTGATGAAGCTCGGCTGGAAGGTCCTCATCCCGATCCAGCTCGTGTGGATCACCGGTGTGGCCGTCGTGCGCATGCTCATCCTCGACGGCGCCTCCCCGATCATCATCGGCGCGGTCGTCGCCGCCTTCACCGTGGCCACCATCGCCGCCTTCGCCGCCTGGCTCCGCTTCGTGCGGCGCGAGCGCGCCGAGGAGGCCCGACAGCGCGCCGAGAACGCGCGCCGCGCCCACAAGGAACCCTCCTTCGGCGGGTTCCCGGTGCCCCCGCGCACCGCCGCCCACTACGGCAGCAGCGTGCTCGCCGAACCGTCCCGGACGGCCGCGGCCGGCACCGCCGAACGCAACGACAAGAAGGGGGAGGTTACCGGTGCTTGAGTGGCTCAACCCCGTCAAGGGTTTCGGTGTCACCTTCCACACGATGTTCAAGAAGGTGCCCACCGTCGAGTACCCGGAGGTCAAGCGCCCCACGGCGCCGCGCTTCCACGGACGGCACCAGTTGAACCGGTGGGCCGACGGCCTGGAGAAGTGCATCGGGTGCGAACTGTGCGCCTGGGCCTGTCCGGCCGACGCCATCTACGTGGAGGCGGGCGACAACACCGAGGACGACCGGTACTCGCCCGGCGAACGCTACGGGCGCGTCTACCAGATCAACTACCTGCGGTGCATCCTGTGCGGTCTGTGCGTGGAGGCCTGCCCGACGCGGGCCCTCACGATGACCAACGAGTACGAGCTCGCCGATGACAGCCGGCAGAGCCTCATCTGGACCAAGGAGCAGCTCCTGGCCCCCCTCACCGAGGGCATGGAGCAGCCCCCGCACCCGATGCGGCTCGGCGACGACGAGCAGGACTACTACGCCACCGGACGCGGACAGCACGGCACGCAGGATCGGCCGGAGAACGCGGAGGCGGCACGGTGACCCCGTTCGACACCACCTCCACGACACACCTGGCCGCGGCGCCGATCGGCTCGGGCGAGGCCGGCCTGTTCTGGGTCCTGGGCACCATCGTGGTGCTCGGCGCCCTGGGCGTGGTCTTCTCCCGCAAGGCCGTCCACTCGGCCATGTCGATGGCGCTGACCATGGTCGGCCTGGCGATCTTCTACGGCGTCAACGAGGCCCCGTTCCTCATGGTCGTCCAGATCGTGGTCTACACCGGCGCCGTCCTGATGCTGTTCCTGTTCGTGCTGATGCTCGTCGGCGTCAGCTCCTCGGACTCCCTGGTGGAGACCCTGCGCGGACAGAGGATCATGGCGGCCCTCGTCGCGATCTGCTTCATCGGCGCCCTCGCCACCGGGATCACCCGGATCGTCGTGGGCGACCCGGCGGGCATCGCCGGCGCGGCCCCCGTCGGCGGGACCATCCCGTGGCTGGCCGGAGAGCTGATCCTGCGCTACGTGGTGGCCTTCGAGGCCACGGCGGCGCTGCTCATCACCTCGGTGCTCGGCGCCATGGTGCTCGCGCACACCGCCCGTACGGGCAAGCGCCGCACCCAGCGTGAGATCTCCGAGGACCGCATCCGCGGCGACCACCCCACCCCGCTGCCGGGCCCCGGTACCTACGCGCGGCACAACGCGATCGACATGCCCGCGCTGCTGCCCGACGGCTCGATCTCGCAGCTCTCGCTCAACCCGGTCCTGGCCGCCCGCGACCCCGAACACCGGTCGGGTGTGCCGATGGACGTTCAGGCGGGACGAGAGGCCCTGCCCGGCGCGGCGTCGGACTCGGCCCGCTCCAAGGAGGCCGAGGAGAACACAGGGGGCACGTCCGACCCCGCCCCCTCCGGTGAGAACGGATCCGACACCGACACGGACGGCAACAACGGCAACGGGCAGGAGGTCGAGTCCACGTGGACCCGATGAACTACATCGTCCTCGCGGCGCTTCTGTTCACCATCGGCGCGGTCGGCGTCCTCATTCGACGCAACGCGATCATCGTCTTCATGTGCGTGGAGCTCATGCTCAACGCCTGCAACCTGGCGTTCGTCGCGTTCGCCCGGATGCACGGGGACATCGAAGGGCAGGTCGTCGCCTTCTTCGTGATGGTCGTGGCCGCCGCCGAGGTGGTCGTGGGCCTCGCGATCATCATGCAGATCTTCCGAACCCGCAGGTCGGCGTCGCTGGATGACGCCAACCTGCTCAAGCACTAGAAGGCGACGTGGCTGTGACACAACATCACGCGTACCTCGCCGCCGAACCCGTGGTGGCGACCGCGGCCGACAGCGCGGTGCTGTCGAACGCCTGGCTGCTGATCGCCCTGCCTCTGGTGGGCGCGGCGATCCTGCTCCTGGGCGGGCGGCGTACCAACGGTTGGGGGCCGCTGCTGGCCACCGCCCTCCCGGTGGCCTCCTTCGTCTGGGCCGTCCTGGTCCTGTTCGACCTGCTCGGCCGCTCCGGCGCCGAGCGTTCCGTCTCCGTTCCCGTCTACGAGTGGTTCGCGGTCGAGAGCTTCTCGGCGCGGATCGACCTCCTGATCGACCCGCTCTCGATCACCTTCGTCCTGCTGATCACCTTCGTGGGTTCGCTGATCCACGTGTACTCGCTCGGCTACATGGCCGAGGACCCGGAGAAGCGGCGCTTCTTCGCGTACCTCAACCTCTTCGTGGCCGCCATGCTGGTGCTGGTGCTCGCGGACAACTTCGTCCTGCTGTTCCTCGGCTGGGAGGCGGTGGGGCTCGCGTCCTACCTGCTGATCGGCTTCTGGCAGTACAAGCCCTCCGCGGCCACCGCCGCCAAGAAGGCGTTCCTGATCAACCGGGTCGGCGACATCGGCCTGCTCATCGCGATCATGATCATGTTCACCGTGCTCGGCGCGGTGAGCTTCAGCGACGTCTTCGCGGCCGTTCCGGGCGCGAGCGACGGCGTCCTACTGGCCATCGGGCTGCTGCTCCTGCTCGGCGCCTGCGGTAAGTCCGCCCAGCTCCCGCTCCAGGCCTGGCTCCTGGACGCCATGGAGGGCCCGACCCCGGTGTCGGCGCTCATCCACGCCGCCACCATGGTCACCGCCGGTGTGTACCTCATCGTGCGCGCCGGCCCGATCTTCGAGGGCGCCCCCGTCGCGCAGCTCGTGGTCATGACCGTCGGCGCCGCCACGATGCTGGCCGGCGGGATCATCGCCTCGGCCAAGGACGACATCAAGAAGTCCCTGGCCGGCTCCACGATGAGCCAGATCGGCATGATGGTGATGGCCGCCGGGCTCGGCCCGATCGGCTACGCCGCCGCCATCGCCCACCTGGTCACCCACGGCTTCTTCAAGGCCGGGCTGTTCCTCGGGGCCGGATCGGTCATGCACGGCATGAACGACGGCGTGGACATGCGCAGGTACGGCGGTCTGGCATCGAAGATGCCGATCACCTTCGCCACCTTCGGCCTCGGCTATCTGGCCATCATCGGCGTCCCGCTGCTGTCCGGCTGGTGGACCAAGGAGAGCATCATCTCCGCCACCTTCGGGTACGGCGGCACCGTCGGCCTGGTGTTCGGCTCCCTGGTCGTGCTGGGCGCCGCGCTCACCGCCTTCTACATGTCGCGGATGGTCTTCATGACCTTCCTCGGAAAGAAGCGCTGGGACGAGGGCGTGCACCCCCACGAGTCCCCGGTGAGCATGACCGCGCCCATGGTGGCGCTGTCCATCGGTTCGATCGCGCTCGGCGGGTTCCTGGTGGCGGGCGACCGCTTCGCCGCCTTCCTCCAGCCGGTCACCGGCGCCGAACTCCCGCACTTCACGGTCGGGCACGCCTTCACCTCGCCCTACGGGATCGCGGCGCTGGTCGTGCTGGTCCTCGGAGTGGCGCTCGCCTGGGCGATGTACCTGCGCAAGCCCGTACCGAGCACCGCGCCCAAGGGCAACCTCGTCACCGTCGCCGCCTCCAACGAGCTGTACGGCAACGAGATCAACGAAGGCCTGTTCATGCGTCCCGGGCAGGTGCTCACCAAGGTCCTGCTCGTCGTCGAGGACAAGGTCATCGACGGCGCGGTCAACGGGATCGGCACCGGCGTCCGCGACTCCTCCCAGGGGCTCGGCCGGACACAGACCGGGTTCGCCCGCACCTACGCGCTCACCATGCTCATCGGCGCCGTGATCGTCGCCGCGACGCTGGCTGTGAGGTTCTGACATGATCCCCTGGCTCACTCTCGCGATCGCGCTCCCCGCGATCGGCGCGATCGTCATCTGGGCGCTGCCACGCGTCAAGACGTCCGAGACGGCGACCACCGCGGCGCGCGCCGAGGCCTCGGCCTCCGGCGCCGCCGGTTCCGGGGGCACCGCCGTCAAGACCCGACCGGCCACCGGCACGGGGACGGCGGGCGCCGCCTCGGCGGAGACCGCCAAGCGCATCGCCCTGTTCTTCTCGGTGGCCACCCTCGCCCTGGTCGCGGCCATGGCGTGGAACTTCGACACCGCCGGAGCGGGGGGCCTCCAGTTCGAGGAGGTCTACCCGTGGATCCCCTACTTCGGGGTCCACTTCGCGCTGGGTGTGGACGGCATCGCCCTGGTGCTGATCCTCATGTCGGTGATCCTGGTCCCGCTGGTGGTCCTGGCCGCCTGGAACGAGCACTCCGACCGTGAGGACGGCGGCCGCGGCTACTTCGCCCTCATCCTCGCCCTCGAAGCGATGATGATCGGTGTCTTCGCCGCCACCGACGTCTTCCTGTTCTACGTGTTCTTCGAGGCCATGCTGATCCCGGTCTACTTCATGATCGGGCGCTACGGGCGCGGCGCCGACCGCGCCAAGGCCGCGATGAAGTTCCTGCTGTACAGCCTCGCCGGCGGCCTCATCATGCTGGTCGCGGTGATCGGCGTGTACGTCATCGGCGGCACCTTCCTGTGGAGCGAACTGACCGCGCCGGGCAGCCCGCTCGCCGCCGTCGACCCGGCCACCGCCCGCTGGCTCTTCCTCGGGTTCTTCATCGCCTTCGCGATCAAGGCCCCGATGTGGCCGGTGCACACCTGGCTGCCCGGCGCCGCCGGGTCCTCCAGCCCCGGCACGGCGGTCCTGCTGGTCGGCGTCCTGGACAAGGTCGGCACCTACGGGATGCTCCGGTTCTGCCTGGAGCTGTTCCCGGCCGCCGTGTCCTGGTTCGTGTGGCCGGTGGTGGCGCTGAGTCTGGTGAGCATCATCTACGGTGCGATCCTCGCGATCGGCCAGAGCGACATGATGCGGCTGGTCGCCTACACCTCGGTGTCCCACTTCGGGTTCATCACCCTGGGCATCTTCGCCCTGACGCCCCAGGCCCAGGCCGGCGCGGCCCTGTACATGGTCAACCACGGCTTCGCCACCGGCGCGCTCTTCCTCATCGTGGGCTTCCTCATCGCCCGCCGGGGCAGCTCCCGGATCGAGGACTTCGGCGGCGTCCAGAAGGTCGCGCCCAAGCTGGCCGGGGTCTTCCTGATCACCGGTCTGGCCGGACTGGCGCTCCCGGGTCTGGCCCCGTTCGTCAGCGAGTTCCTCGTGTTCGTCGGCGTGTACGCCTTCAACCCGATCCCGGCCGTCATCTCCGTGGTCGGCGTGGTCCTGGCGGCCCTCTACATCCTGTGGATGTACCAGCGCACCATGACCGGCCCCACCAAGGAGAGCCTCTCCGGCACGACGGACCTGTCCGCTCGTGAGACCTGGGCCGTGGCCCCGCTGATCGCGCTCATCATCGCGTTCGGCGTCTACCCGCAGCCCCTGCTCAACGTCATCAACCCCGCCGTCGAACGCACCGTGGAGATCGGGGCGGACACCGCCTCGACCACCGCGAACGCCGAGGGCGACACCGAGGAAGGAGACGAGGAGTGAACGCGCTCTACGTCGCCGACGGGGCGCCCCCGTCGCTCCCCGGCATCACCGAGGCGGCACCGACCCTGGACTGGTGGCTGCTGGCCCCCTACCTGGTGGTGTTCGGCGCCGGTGTGCTGGCGGTGCTGTTCGAGGCCTTCGTGCCCAAGAGGTCCCTGCGGCCGGTCCAGATCACCGTCGCCGCCGCGGCCCTGATCGCCGCGTTCACGTTGATCGTCCTCCAGGTGGAGACGGTCGGCGCCGGCGGAGCGATGATCGCGGGCGGCGTGCTCGCCGTGGACGGCACGGTGCTCTTCCTCCAGGGCACCATCGCCGTCCTGGCCCTGGTGTCCCTGATGCTCATCGCCGAGCGCCGTGACGGTCGCGACGCGTTCTCCGCGCAGGCCGCCACGGTCCCCGGCAGCGAGGAGGAGCGCAGGCACATCCTCGCCGGCTCCCAGCACACCGAGGTCTACCCGCTGGTGCTGTTCGCGGTCCTGGGCATGCTGATGTTCCCGGCCGCCAACGACTTCCTCACCATGTTCATCGCCCTCGAGGTGATGAGCCTGCCGCTGTACCTGCTGTGCGCCCTGGCCCGACGCCGTCGCCTGTTCTCGCAGGAGGCCGCGGTCAAGTACTTCCTGCTGGGCGCGTTCTCCTCGGCGTTCTTCCTGTTCGGGATCGCCATGGTCTACGGCTACGCGGGCTCGGTGAACTTCGCCGCGATCCGCGCCGCCGTGGAGTCGGGCGGGGCCGAGATCTTCGCCCAGGGCGACGGCGAGCCGCTGCTCATCATGGGCATCGGTCTGGTCGCGATCGGTCTGCTGTTCAAGGTCGGCGCCGTGCCCTTCCACAACTGGAAGCCGGACGTCTACCAGGGCGCCCCCACCCCGATCACCGCGCTGATGGCCTCCTGCACCCTGGTGGCCGCCTTCGGCGCGCTGCTGCGGGTGTTCTTCGTGCCCTTCGGCGGCTCCGTCGAGATCTGGGAGCCGATGCTGTGGACGGTCGCCATCCTCACGATGGTGGTCGCCGCCTTCATCGCGGTCACCCAGCGCGACGTCAAGCGACTGCTGGCCTACTCCTCGGTGGTGCACGCCGGTTTCATCCTCACCGCCGTGATCGCCTCCAGCACCGAGGGCCTCGCCGGCGCCATGTTCTACCTGGCCGCCTACGGTTTCACCACGCTGGGCGCGTTCGCCATCGTCACCCTGGTGCGCACCAGGGACGGCGGACAGGAGCTCGGCGACCTGGACGGCTGGGCCGGCCTGGGCCGCCGTTCGCCCGGTCTGGCCCTGGCCCTGTCGCTGTTCCTGCTGGCCTTCGCCGGTATCCCGCTCACCAGCGGCTTCATCGGCAAGTTCGCGGTGTTCGAGGCCGCGGTCGCCGCCGGGGCCACCCCGCTGGTGGTCGTCGGTGTGCTCAGCAGCGCGGTCACCGCCTTCTTCTACGTCCGGATCATCGTTGTGATGTTCTTCCGGGATTCGGAGGGTGAGGGGCCCACGGTGGCTCGCGCGGGCGTTCTCACCGGCGGTGTGATCACCGTGGGTGTCGCCGCCACACTGGCCCTCGGAATCTTCCCGGGGCCGGTCCTGGACAACCTCCTGCCGTCCTCGGAGACCGGCGGAGAGCCCGCCGCGGTGATGATCTACCAGGTCACCGACGGGGGGACGACCGACTGACTTTTCCACGGTCTCCGACCCGGGTGTGGCTTTGGACCTTCATTCCGGGTCGGATACCGTGGCAAGTCGGATCATGTTCATGTGCTGAGCGTGCGGTCCCCTCCTCCGGAGAGGCGTCCGCGCGCCCGTTCAACAGGTGGAGCTTTACGGTGAGCGGTGCTGTCCCGAGCGGGTTTCTCGCTCTCCCGAGAGTCGACCCGACCCTCGCCCGGGAGATCCAGGACGACCTGGAGAAGGTCGAGGAGCTCCTGCGGGAGTCGGTGCGGTCGAGCGATCCGTTGCTGACCGAGGCCGCCTCCCACCTGCTGGAGGCCGGAGGCAAGCGCTTCCGAGCCATGCTGGTCCTGCTCGCCGCCCGCTTCGGCGACCCCAAGGTGCCCGACCTCATCCCGGCGGCGGCCGTGGTCGAACTGACCCACGTGGCCACGCTCTACCACGACGACGTCATGGACGAGGCCGAGCTGCGCCGGGGCAAGCCCAGCGCCAACCAGCGCTGGGGCAACAGCGTCGCCATCCTCACCGGTGACTACGTGTTCGCCAAGGCCTCCATGATGTTGGCCGACCTGGGCACCGAGGCGGTCCGGCTCCAGGCCGAGACCTTCGCCCGCCTGGTCCAGGGCCAGATCCTGGAGACCTCCGGGCCCCGGGAGGGCGTCGACCCGCTCGACCACTACCTCGACGTCATCGACGACAAGACAGCCTCGCTGATCGCCTCCTCCGCGGAGTTCGGCGGCATGTTCGGCAAGGTCGACCCCGAGACGGTGAGCACCCTGACCCGCGCCTGCGACGCGCTGGGCATGGCCTTCCAGCTCGCCGACGACATCCTGGACGTGGCCAGCGAGAGCGCCGAGTCGGGCAAGACGCCCGGTACGGACCTGCGCGAGGGTGTTCTCACTCTGCCGATGTTCTACGCTCTGCGCTCCCAGGACCCGGCCGACGAGCGTCTGAGGTCGCTGCTGGGCCGTCCGCTGGACGACGCCGAGGCCGAGGAGGCGCTGACGCTGCTGCGTCCGCACCCGGCCATGACCGAGGCCGACGAGACCCTTCAGGGATGGGCCGACAAGGCCAGGGCCGAGCTGCGCACCCTCCCCGACATCCCGGCGAGGGACGCCTTCCTGGCCCTGTGCGACTACGTGGTGGAACGCTCCGGCTGAGCCTCACCGCACCGTGCTTCGAAGGGCCCCACCCGAGCGGGTGGGGCCCTTCGCGTGTGTTCGGACCTTGGGCAGGGGGAGCCGCAGTTCGAAGCGCGTCTCGGCGTAGTAGGACGGGCCGTGGACCGCGAGGTGGCTCCAGAGCTCTTCGCCGGCGTCGGGCACGACGGTTCCGGCCAGGGAGAGCACGGCGGCGGCACGTCGGTGCCCGCCCACAGGAGCAGGTCGGGTTCGGGGTCGGGGTGGTCCATCCCGGCCTCCAACGCGGCCAGGAACGGGACGGCCTCTTTCGAGAGCACGTCCAGACGCAGGGAGCGCAGTTGGGGATCGGGGGTGTCGAGGAGGGACAGGCCGGTGGCGATGTCACCGGCGCGAAGGAGGGGGAGGGCCGCGACGAGGTCGGGGTCGTGCCAGGTGGAGCCCCAGGTGACGCCGTACTTCCGTGCGAGGCGTTCTTCCCCGAGGGCGAGGAGCTTGCCGAGAACCATGTACCGCTTCTTGTGCCGGCCGAAGAGGATGAACACGACTTATGGGCTCAAAACGGCAACGGTTCCCGGGGAACCGATCGAGTGAGGACCGCATCCCACCGCACGGAGCCCGACCGTCTACCGAGAGTCCTTCCGTGAGCGCACCCACTCAGCAGAGCCGACGGATTCCCGGCCTGTCCCCCCTACGTCCCGACGACCCCGAACACGTCGGCCCCCACCGACTGATCGGACGGCTCGGCGCCGGTGGCATGGGAGTGGTGTACGGGGCCCTGGACCCGAACGGCGTCCCCGTCGCGGTCAAGACCGTGCACGCCCGACTGGCCGCCGACCGGGGCTTCCGGGCCCGCTTCGCCCGAGAGGTCGACCTCGTCTCCCGGGTCGACGGACTCTGTACCCCGCGCTTCCTCGGCGCCGACGTGGCCGGCGAGATCCCCTGGATGGCCACCGAGTACGTGCCGGGCCCCACCCTGAGACAGCGGGTCCAGGCTCGAGGTCCGCTGACCGGCGAGGTCCTCAGGGCCTTCGCGGTGGGGACCGCCGAGGCGCTGCGGGCCGTCCACGCCCAGGGGATCGTCCACCGCGACCTCAAACCGGCCAACGTGATCCTGGCCCCCGACGGGCCCAAGGTGCTGGACTTCGGAATCGCCCGGGCCTTGGGCGAGACCGTGGTGACCCGCACCGGTGGCCTGTTCGGCACCCCCGGATGGGTCGCGCCCGAACTGTACGCGGGGGCCGACCCCACCCCCGCCGCCGACCTCTTCGCCTGGGGGGCGATGGTCGTCTTCGCCGCGACCGGACGCGACCCCTTCGGCCAGGGGGAGGCCGACACCCTCGCCTACCGGGTGGCCCACGAGGAGCCCGACACCACCGGTGTCCCCGCCGAAGCGCTCCCCGTGGTCACGGCGGCCCTGGCCAAGGACCCGGCCTCGCGCCCCACCGCCGACCGGGCGATGGCCGAACTGGTGGGCGCGGATCCGACGGTCCGGAACACACGGGTGCTGCTCGACGCCTCCTGGAAGGCCGGGCCACGTCCCGACCTGTCCGTCTGGGGCGAAGGGCCGATCCGCCGGAGCCCGACGCCCCGGAAGAGGGGGCGGGGGTTCCTCGTCGCCGTCGCCGCCGTGACGGCCCTGGGCCTGGTGGCCGGTGGGGCGTGGTGGGCCGGCAGCAGATCGAACCCGGACGTCGGGGGAGCGGAGGACCCGGTCGCCGAGGCCGAGGATCCCGCCGAGGTACCGGACCACAGTGGCATCAACGTGCTGTCGGGCTCCTACGAGGAGCTCACCGGTGTGGTGGGCCTCTCCGCCACGGTGGCCGACACGGTCCGGCTCTACAGGATGGAGCCCGGCCCGCCCGGAACGGCCATCACCGAAGAGGGCGAGATCATCGGGGCCATCACGCTGAGCGCCCGCCGCGAGGGCAACGACGTCGTGGTGCGGGGCGAGGGCGTCTACGGAGGCGACGCGGGCGACATGGTCCTGCACAGCCGGGACGTCAGGGCCGACGTCCTCCCGCCCGGCTTCCTCGGCGGGGACATGGACACGGATGAGATCCAGGTGTTCACACCCGAGGAGGACGGGGTCCTGCTCGTGTTGAGTCCCGACCACACCAGGGACGAGTTCGAGGTGACCTTCGAGGGGCTCCCCGATCGGAGCGCGCTCAACATCGGGATCCCGGGGGAGTACCTGAACGGGGTGGAGTCCTACTTCGCGGACAGTACGCGGCAGGAGGTCGTGGGTATCGCCGCCGAGAAGTGCCTGGCGTCCGACGCCCCCGAAGGGGAGACGATCAGCCCGCTCCACCAGGCCGGAGACTGCGACCCCGCCTGGTTCACCGGATGAGCGGGCCGACGAGGGTGGGCCCCTACCGGGTGCTGGAACGGTTGGGCTCCGGTGGAATGGGCACGGTGTACCGGGCCCGGAGCGGCGGTCGCGACGTCGCGGTCAAGACCGTGCACGCCGAGTTCGCCGGATCGAGGGAGTTCCGTGAGCGCTTCCGCCAGGAGGTCCACCTGGTCCGCCGGGTGCGCAGCGCGCACGTACCGCGTTTCGTCGGCGCCGACACCGAGGCGCCGGTCCCGTGGCTGGTCACGGAGCTGGTGCGGGGCGCGTCCCTCGACCGGATCATCGGCTCGGGGCCGCTGACCGGTGGGAGGGCGGCCGTTCTGGCCACCGGGGTCCTGGCGGCGCTGCGGGACCTGCACGCCCAAGGGGTGATGCACCGCGACCTGAAACCGGGGAACGTGCTCCTGGGTCCCGACGGGCCCCGAGTGGTGGACTTCGGGATCGCCCGGGCCCTCGACGGGACCGCGCTGACCAGGACCGGAGGGGTGGTGGGCTCCTCCGGGTGGATCGCCCCGGAACGCCATGTCCACGGCCTCTCCACACCGGCTGCCGACGTGTTCGCCTGGGGCGCCCTCGTGGCGTACGCGACGACGGGACGGCCGCCCTTCGGGCGAGGTGCCCCTCAGGTCGTGACCGCCCGGGTCCTGGGCGCCGAGCCCGATCTGGACGGTGTCCCCGAGTCCCTGCGTCCGTTGGTCGAGGCGGCGCTCGTCAAGGAGGTCGACCGGCGCCCGGACGCGGCGTGGCTGTTGGAACGACTGCTGGAGCACGATCCGGCGGCGCGAAGGTGGCTCGCCGCGCGCCCGAGGCCCCGACGGTGGCGGCGCGGACCGATCGTCGCGGCGGGGGCGATGGCGGTGGTGCTGGCGGCGACCGCGGGGCTCGTGGCGGCCCGGCCGTGGGTGGACACCGGGGCCGAGACGGAACCGGAGGCCCTCACCGAGGGGACCTCCGAGGTCGGGGGGACGACCACGGATCCGTTCGCCGAGGCGGCGCGGGATCGGGGGTCCAACATCGGATACGTGGTGGAGGCCGCGGCCATCGTCGACCTGGGGACCCGGGGGTGGGACGAGGACGTGGACCGCGGTCCCCACGGCAGGTTCGTCCTGGACCCGGGGCCCGCGAGCTCGTCCATGACCGTCGAGGGGATGGAGGTCCGGGACGAGGGGGTCGCCATGACGTTCGCGGCCGCCCGAGGGAACGGTCCGGTCATCGACGGCGCGTGGTTCACGGTGGTCTCTCCGGAGGGGGAGGTCGTGCCCGCGTCGGAGGAGGGCGCCTTCGGGGAGCGGGGACGTCTCGTCTTCGAGGGGGCGCCGGAGCGAGGGCTCCTCGTCCTGACCTCCCCCGACCATGAGGAGGACGTTCGGGGCCACCCGCCGGTCGGGATCTGTTACGACCTCGCGGACGGCATCTTCTCCACGGTCTACGAGGACTGCTCCTGACCGGAACGCGGTGCCTCTCGCCGTGATGGCCTCGCCGTCGGTGATTCGAACGTACGTACAATATGAAAAAAGCGTCGTTCATTTCTCGGGAGGTCGATATGTCCGGACCGCGTGTCCTGATATCGGGGGGAGGGATCGCCGGCCCGGCGCTCGCGCACCTGCTGCGCGCGTACGGCTTCCGACCCACCATCGTGGAGCGTGCTCCGGAGGTTCGCGCCGGAGGCCACGGTATCCAGATCGACGGGGTCGGGATCGACGCCCTGAGACGGATCGGCGTCCTCGACGAGGCCAGGAGGGCGGGCGGCCCCACACCCGACGAGATCCACCTCGACTACGGAGGGCACCGGCTGGTGATGCCCAACGGGGCTCCGCGGCTCTCCGACGAGACAGGGCTGATGATCCGACGCGGAGACCTGGCCGAACTCCTGTACCGGCACGTGCGAGACGACGTGGAGTACCTGTTCGACGACACGGTCACCGGGCTCCGGGAGACGGAGGAAGGCATCCTCGTCGATTTCGAGAACCGGCCCTCACGCGACTTCGACCTCGTCGTCGGAGCCGACGGAGCCCACTCCGGCGTGCGTTCCCTGGTCTTCGGCCCCGAAGAGCGCTTCCTCCACTACAAGGGCACCAATATCGCCCTCTTCGACATCGAGAATCACCTGGGACCCGTACGCCACATGATCGGACGGGCACGAGCCCGACGCGGGACACTCCTCCAGCCCACCCCCGACACCGAGCTGCTGGAGTGCTTCCTCCTCACCCGCGACCCCGAACCCCTGACCGACGTGGAGGGCCACCGGGCACTGCTCCGGAAACGTTTCGAGAGGGACGGCGAGGAGACGAGGCGTCTGCTGGAGGCCATGGAGCACGCCCGCACGACGTACACGACCCCCTCGGCGCAGGTCCGCATGGACTCCTGGAGCCTGGGCCGAACGGTCCTCCTGGGGGACGCGGGCCACGCGCTCGAACCGATGACCACTCAGGGAGGCTCCCTCGCCCTCACGGGCGCGTGCGTCCTCGGCGGAGAGCTCGCCAAGGCACGCGGCGACCACCGGGTCGCCTTTCCCGCCTATGAACGGGCGATGCGCGGTCTGGTCGACGCCAACATCCTCACGTCCCAAGCGAACGGCGAGATCTTCGTCCCGAGTTCCGGGGTGATCGGAACGTACGTACGGTCCTGGCTCCTGGACGGGGCCTCCCGGCTGGGACAGAGGATGAGGCCGTCGGTGGAGCAGAGGAAGGCCTACAACCTCCCCTTGGACGAGCATCTCCCCGCCGGGGCCGGTGCGTGATCCCCTCCGAGGACGAGGGACGGCGCCGCCCCGAAGGGGACGGCGCCGTCGATGAGGCGTATGTGGGCTAGCTGATCACGGGGAGGGCCTCGGAACCGGGCAGGTCCATGAAGGTGGGGTGCTGGGTCATGCCCTCGGGGGTCTCGGGCTCGACGGTGCCGCCCTCGATCGACACCAGGTCGCTGGTGTCGATGTCGTTGAGCAGGTCGGTGCCGCGGCTCAGCCCGGCGACCAGGTCCTCGACGGTGGTGGTGTCCACGCCCTCGGCGACCTGGGGCAGCTCGTTGTCGGCCAGGGGCCCGTTGAGGCTCACCGAGTCGGAGAGGCCGTTCGAGGAGACCCCGTCGACCACCGCGCCGGTCAGGTCGGTCAGGGCCGGGGCCTCGGGGGAGCTCTGGGGCACGACGGCCGGGGCGTCGTCCCAGGCGCGGTTGCCCACCATGCCCAGGACCTCCTCCTCGCCGAGGCTGACGTAGTTGTCCTGAGTCAACTCGGTGGACTCCACGACGTCCTGGATCCGCTTGGGCGTCTCCACACCGAAGCCGGCGGCCAGGTCCCACACGTTGGGCGCGGTCGGGATCGAGCCCTCCGTGTGGCTCATCCGCTCGGTGGCGCCCTCCACCGGAAGCTCCAGGCTGTTGCCGCCGGTCAGATCGGTCACCGAGCCCAGGTCGGTCACCTCGGTGAGCGAGGGGGCCTCGGACAGCTCGGGCAGTCGGGCGGAGTCGGTCGAGGGGAGCCGGAGGTCGCCCGCCTCGGGCAGGGTGAGCACCTCGTCGCGCAGCTCGGCCACGGCCACCACCGTGTGCGGCAGCACCTCGTTCGCGGACTGCTCGAACCGGTCTCCGGCGCCCTTGGCGGTGGACTCCAGGGACGCGCCCGCGTCCTGCGCGGTGGACTCCAGGGCCGCCCCCGCCGTGTGACCGATGGTGTCGTGCGGGTTCCCGTCCATGCCGGTGGCGCTACGGGTCTCGGAGAGCGTGTTCGCCAGAGGGGAGTCCGGCAGGGCGGCGCCCAGGTCGGGGGCGCCGCGGCCGGGGTCGTTGGCGCTGGCCTGGAGCTCCTCCAGGGTGGCCCCGGCGATGGGGGTGACGCCCTCGGGGGCGATCTTGTTCACGGTCGGCGCGACGCCCTTGACGAGCGCCTGCTCGGCGAGCGGGGAGACCACGTCGTTCAGCGGCGCCTGGAGCCCCTCGGCTCCGGCGACACCGGAACCGAGGGCCACGAACCCGGCCGCTCCGGCGGCGAGGAGGATGGTTCGGGCGGAGAGGCGTCGGGTCTTGGTCATGGGGTTCCTTCCCTCGTGAAGCCATGTGTTGACGGGACGGCCGCGCCGTCGTGGGGACGGCGGCCTTGCGGAGCCGGGTGGACCACCGGCTGACGTGAATCACGTGAACGACGGCACGGGACTCAGGTCAGCTCCCAGGAAGAAGAAGGACGTGCTGGGAACGGGTCCGGGGCGCGCGTGAAGGCGCGCTCGGTCCGTTCGCTAGTCGGGCGAGACCGTGGGGTCGTCGGCCGGGTCGGTCGGGCCGGCGTGCGGCGCGCGGGACCCGATGAGCACGGCGGTGGAGTCCGGGCCGGGCAGGGTGGCGGAGGCCAGGTAGCCGGCGACGGCGGCGGCCGGGGCGGGACCTCCGGTGGAGGGTGCCGGGGAACCGGTGGTGCCCTGGGCACGGTGCGGCTCGGCGACCGGTTCGACGTCGGTGTCGTCGTCGACGGTGGCGTTCTCGCCCGGGACCTCGTTCGCTCCGCCGGAGACCGGGGCGGACGTGATCCGCTCCGTGGGAGGCACGGAGTCGAGAGGGGCCTCGGTCTCCTGGATCTCCCGGGAGGGGCGAGGGCCCTCCTCGTCGGCGGCCTCGTCCTTCGGGGCCTCGACCATGTCGGGGCTCGTGGTGGTCGTCTCGCGGACGGACGGCGTGGGGAGCGGACCGAGTTCGGTCGCCTCCTCACGGACGCGGTCGACCTCGGTGAAGACCCCGCGTACCTCGCCGCGGAACTCGGAGACGGAGGGCTCGGGGAGGATCGTGGCGGTGGCCGCGGCCTCGCCGGTGCCCTCTTCCAGCCGTTGGTGGACGGTGCCGAGGGTGTCGGTCACCGGCGCGGCGACCTCCTCGACCCGTTCGAGCGTCCGGCCCTGGCCCAACCCCTGGAGGGGCTCCGAAGCGCTCAGGGCGTCGGCCTGCGCGGGCGCCGCCGACAGCCACAACACGGTCAGGAAGGCGCCGAGCAACAGGGGAAGGCCGATGAAGGAGGGCGGGGCCGCGCACACGGCCGACGCGGCACGGAGCGTGCCGGGGCGGCTGATGCGAGGCTTCACTGAGGCCCTCCGAGACATACGACCGGGGAGGGGCGGGGTAAGGGAACCCGACGCCCACGACCAGACGTTAGCACAGAGTCACTGAGGGTAGTTTCGGTTCGCCGGAACCGAGAACGCCGAGTTCAGCCCTGTCGGGAGACCGGAGGTTCCTCGACGACCTCTGCGACCGATGCCCGGGCGGCCGATCGGCGACGGGCGTTGCGGACCTGGTCGTAGACGAAGACGCACACCGCCAGCCACACGAACCCGAAACCGATCCACCGGCTCAGGGGCATCTCCTCCCCTTGGAGCAGCCAACCGATCAGGAACATCATCGTCGGGGCGATGAACTGGAGCATGCCGATGATGCTCAACGGCACCCGGCGGGCGGCCACCCCGAACAGCAGCAACGGCAGGGCCGTCACGAAACCGCCGCCCACCAACAGGGCCGTGTGCGCGGGGGAGACCGAGAAGGCGGTGCCCGCCCCGGTCGCCTCCAGGTACACCACGTAGCCCAGGGCCGGCAGGAACATGATGAGGGTCTCGACGGTCAGGCTCTGCATCCCGTCCAGGTTCACGTACTTCTTCACCGCGGCGTAGGAGGCGAAGGAGCTCGCCATCAGAAGGGAGAGCCAGGGGGTGGACCCGTAGGCCACCGTCATCACCAGTACGGCGGCCAGGCCCAGGGCGATCGCGATCCACTGGGTGCGGCGCAGGCGCTCGGAGAAGAACACGACACCCATGCCGACGGTCATCAGGGGGTTGATGAAGTAGGCCAACGAGGCCTGGAGGGTCTGGGTGATGGAGACCGCGTAGATGAACCCCCACCAGTTCAGCGAGATGAGGACGGCGGCCGCGGCGACCAACAGCAGCTTGCGCGGATCCCTGAGCAGGGCCGGCAGCCACGACCAGCCCCGACGGGCCAGGAGGAGGAAGACGCACATCGCGAGTAGGGCCCACACCATGCGGTGGGCGAGGATCTCGGCCGGGGCGGAGGCCGAGAGGAAGGGCCAGTAGAGGGCGGCGAAGCCCCAGAGGAGGAAGGCGCCGGCCCCGAGGGCGACGCCGCGATTGGATTCCGGCACAAAGGCAATCGTAGGACGAATCCCCGCATCTGTCGCTGTTTTTATCGTGCGTATGCGAGGGACTTCGGGTGGATCGTCCACAGGGGCGCGCACGGCTCTGGGAACCCCTGGACGAGGCGGATAGCCTGGAGACATGTTCGGTAGAAAGACGACCATGGTCGACCCCGCCCGCGCCCTGCCGGGGCGGGAGACCCCGATCGAGCCTCCCTTCGGTCACACCGTGTTGGGCACCGCCCTGACCCCGCCCTACCCGGACGGGTCCGAGATCGCGGATCTGGGCATGGGCTGTTTCTGGGGAGCCGAGCGCGTGTTCTGGCGGCTGGGGGCCGAGAAGGGCGTCATCACCACCGCCGTGGGCTACGCCGGCGGGTTCACGCCCAACCCCACCTACGAGGAGGTGTGTTCGGGACTGACCGGGCACACCGAGGTCGTGCGCGTGGTCTTCGACCCTGAGCTCATCTCCTACGCGGAGATCCTCAAGATCTTCTGGGAGGGGCACGACCCGACGCAGGGCATGCGGCAGGGCAACGACGTGGGCAGCCAGTACCGGTCCGCGATCTACTACCACTCCGAGGCCCAGCGGGAGACCGCCGAGGCCACCCGCGACGCCTTCCAGCCGGTGTTGACGCGTTCCGGCTACGGGGAGATCACCACGGAGATCGCGCCGCTCCGGGACTTCTACTTCGCCGAGGACTACCACCAGCAGTACCTGTCCGACGCCAAGAACCCCAACGGCTACTGCGGTATCGGCGGGACCGGCGCGAGCTGCCCGATCGGCGTGGCCTCCACGGGCGACGAGTAGACCGCGAAGCCCGACCGACGCGAGCCCCGGTCCCGCCCCACCCGGGGTGTGGGCCCGGGGCTCGCGTCGTGGAGTGGCGGGGGAGCCATGTCGTGTCTCCCGGACCGCCACCGAGGTGGTCGGCCCCCGTTCGACCGGAGGTCGTGAAAGGCGAAGTGGGCCGTGACGAGGAACGTCCTCCGATGATTCCGCCATGGGACCTCCCCGATTCCTCCGTTTCGCCGGCGGCCGGGGATAGGGGCGTTCCGCGATCCTCGTTTATGAAGTAGTCGGACGTCGGAGTAGGTGTTTTCGGCGTCCCGGGGTTCTTGAGGTCGCGTTCACTCCGGATTGGGCGGGCGGCCACGTTCTGGAGATACCGAAGGGCGCGCGGGTCACCTCCGTGGACGACTCGAACCTCTCGGGTGTGCCACCACCAGGGCTTTTCGGTCCATGCCTCTGGGTTCATAAAGAGGATTAGGTGAGGTCCGAAAACCTTCGACCTGTCTAAGCAGGCATTTCTCCAGAAGAAACTCACATTGCGCTATCGACGCCTCACGCGGGAGGTGTCCTCTTTATCACTCTTCGGAGAGATCCCGGCAACCCAATAGGTGTTATAGGTGATTTCAGGGCACAGTAGTCACATGCGCAACTCCTTTCCCTCATGGAGGTCCGCCGCTCCGGCGCGGGCTGCCGCGCCACCCGGCCTCACGGGCCGTCGACCACGCTCTGGTCCCGGTCGAGAACGGAACCGGGCCGCGGTCGGGGTGGCGCACACCCCCCGTCCCGAACGGACGCGGCCCCGCCCGGGCCGGATCGGTCGAACTTCGCACGTGGACGAGATCCACTTCGCGGACACCCGTTCCCGCCCGGCCGCGCACACGACTCTGACCCGGTTGCCGCGTATCACCCTGGAGAAGCCCTCATGAAGAAGATCCTGATCGTCGGAGCCAGCAGCTCGGGGCTGATATTGGCCCACCAGCTGCTGAGGGCCGGTTATGACGTCACCGTCATCAACTCGCCCGCGTCGGGGGAGATCCGTACCGGTCCCCTGCCCCTGTTCCAGTTCACCCTGGGAGAGGCGGTCGCGCGGGAACGGGCCCTGGACCTGACGATGTGGGAGGGCATGGCCCCGCACATCACCGGCGTGGACCTGCTCCTGCACCCGCCGCAGGGGGACCCCGCCGCCGTGCGCGGCCGGTTCGCCGCCCCCGGTGTGTCGGTGGACCACCGGATCAAGATGGCCGACTGGCTGGAGTCCTTCGAGGACCGCGGCGGCAAGGTCGTGATCCACGGGGTGACCGTGACCGACCTGGACTACTTCACCCGTATGTTCCACCTGATCGTGGTCGCCGTCGGCGGCGGCGAACTGGGGCAGTTGTTCGACCACAACTCCGACATCGCCCGCGCCAAGGAGCGGACGGTGGCCCAGGTCCTCATCGACGACGTGCCGCCCGGACCGTACGCCTCGTCCGGTGGCGACCTGGCCCTGGTCGGGTCGGCCCGCGAGGTGCGCGGGATCCTCGCTCCGGTGCTGACCACCCAGGGCGAGTGCCACATCCTCCAGCTGGTCTCCAACCCCGGCGGCCCGATGGACTCATGGCCGGACCGCCCCGGCCCCGACGAGCAGCTGCGTCGGGCCAAGGAGATCGTCGGCCGTTACTTCCCCGACATGTACGAGCGCATCGTGCACGCCCAGCTGATCGGCGAGCGCAGCACCAGCACGCATCGGATCAGCCCGCACGCGCGACGGGCCATCGCCCAGCTCCCCTCCGGCGGGCACGTCCTCGGTCTGGGCGACATGGTGGTGACCACCGACCCCATGGCCGCTCAGGAGTCGAACCTGTCGGTGCACAGCGCCCAGCACTACTACAAGCGCATCCTCGGCCACGGAGACCAGGGGTTCACCCCGGAGTGGATGCAGGAGACCTTCGACGGCTTCTGGTCGGGGCAGGACAGCGCGCACACCGGTATGGGAGCGGCGGCCTCGGGGCTGTCGGAGATGTTGGACGGAATGTGGGAGCCCGACGCGCCCGCCCACGTGGGCGAGGTGTTCGGCGCCGCCACCTTCCACCAGCCGGTCGCCGACCGGATCATCGAGGGTCTGGCCGACCCGCGCTCCTACGCCGAGTGGTTGATGGACCCCGAACAGGCCCGCGCCTACCTGGCCTCGGTCCTGCCTCAGGCGCTCCCCGTCTCCTGAACCCTTCGAACCCACCCGATCCCTTCCCCACCCCTTTCATCCCCTATCCAGTCATTGGAGATCCCCATGTCCCCCTCTGTGGCCTCTACCCCCACCGCGTCCGCCTGGTGGAACCCGACCCTGGTCGACCGCGGCTACCAGGCCCTGGTGGTGCACGGCACCTACCCCTACCTGTGGGGCTGCAACTACCGCTATGTCCTGGACCTGCACCGGGAGGTCGTCCACGAGGGCGACACCGTGCTGGAGATCGGTCCCGCCGACGGCGGGCACCTGCACCGGGTCGACCGCGACAAGCTCGACCTGCACCTGATGGACACCAACCCCGACATGCTGAAGGTGGCCGGCGCGCGTCTGGCCCGCTACGCCCCCACCCTTCACCACAATGACGCGACCAAGCCGTTCCCCATGGAGGAGAACAGCGTCGACGTCGTGGTGCTGTCCATGGTCCTGCACTGCGTGCGGGGGAGCGACCTGAAGGCCAAGTCGTCGGTGTTCGACCACATCGCGGGCGTTCTGCGGCCCGGGGGCACGTTCGCCGGCGCCACCGTCCTGAGCCACGGGGTGCGCCAGACCGCGCTCAGCCGCGCCGGTCTCAAGCTGCTCAACGACCGCGGTGTCTTCGACAACCGGGGCGACTCCCTGGACGACCTGCGCGCCGCCCTGCGCGAGCGGTTCGACGATGTGGAGATCGACATCGTGGGCCGAGTGGCGTTGTGGCGAGGGGTGGCCCGTTGAGGACCCCGGTTCCCTCCACATCGGCGGCCCTGACCGGTATCGGTCTACGCCTGCCGGGTGGTTCCGGCCCTGATCTGCGCGGCCCCGATCGCGCCTGGAACGCACTGTTGGCGGCCGAGAGCGCGATCGGCCGCTACCCCGAAGAGCGATGGCGGGCCATGGCCGAGCGCCTCCACCCGGAGGACCGCTCCGACACCCCGTGGCCGGTCGCCCACCTGACCCTGCCCGAAGCCGGATCCCTGGACGCCACCGTGCTGGGGATGCGCGCCACCGAGGGCGCCCACCTGTCGCCCACCCAGACCCTGGTCACGCAGGTGGTCGCCGAGGCCATCGCCGACGCGGGGCTGGCGCCCTCCACCCTGGCGGGGCCCTCCACCGGTGTCTACCTGGGCAACGCCACCCCGGACGAGGCCCTCACCACCTTCGGGCGGCGATCCCGCCCCGGTCTGGTGGACCTCGCCTCCGGCGGTGCCGGCATGTTGGCCACGCCCGTCTCGCGTTGGCTCGACACCCGCGGCCCCCTGGTCACCTTCGACACCTCCTGCTCGGCGTCCATGGCCGCTCTGGACGCGGCCCACCGCGACCTGGCCCAGGGGAGGGTGGACACCGCGATCGTCATCGGCACCAACACCTGTGCCGACCCCGTGGTGATCCGGGCGTTCGTCGAGGGCGGTGTCCTGGCGGAGGACGGCGCCTGCCTCCCCTACGACGTCGGAGCCCGGGGATACGTACGCGGTGAGGCCGTGGTCGCCGTGGTCCTGCGCCGCTACTCCAGGGCCCGGGCCGACCAGGACCGCGTCTACGCGTTGATCGACCACACCCTGATGGGCGCGGACGGCCGCTCGGCCGGCACCGGTATGCCCTCACGGCCGGCCCAGGCCGAGCTGCTCACCCGGGTCTACGACCAGGCCGGTCTGAGCCCGGAACGGGTCGACTACCTGATCGGTCACGGCACCGCCACCCGGGCCGGCGACCGGGCCGAGTTGGCCGCCCTGAGGCAGGTGTTCGACCGACCCGAGCGGGACCGTCCGCTCCTGGTCGGATCGGTGAAGGGGTTGTGGGGGCACGCGGAGGCGGCCTCCGCCCTGACCGGCGTGGTCGCGGCGGCGCTGAGCCTGCACCACGGGATCGTCCCGCCCACCACCGGACACACCGAGCCCAACCCGGATCTGGGCGAAGGCCTGACGGTCGCCACCGAAGCCGTGGAGATCCCGCCGAAGGTGGTGGGGGTGACCGGGCTCGGCTTCTCCGGGGCCATCGGTCACACCATCATGAGCCGGGTCCCCGCCGCGGCACGTGGACGCCGCGGCGGTCTGACCTCGGCTTCCGTGGGCGGTGCCTTGGCGCTTCCGGTCTCGTCTCCCACCGAGTCCGGTGTGCGCGCCGCGGCGGAGGTCCTCGCTCCGGCCGTCGCCGGTCCCGGCCGTGCTCGCGCGGGCCGGATCGGGGATCATCTCGTCCGACGCCGGGACCACCACCGGGTGCGGGCCGCGGTGCTGTCGGCGCCCAACACCGCCGGCTCGGCCGAGGCCTGGGAGGCTCTGGCGCAGGGTCGATCCCACCCGGATCTCGTCGGCCCCACCGAGGGGCGTTCGCCGTGGCGTCAGGTGTGGGTGTTCGGCGGACAGGGCAGCGCCCATCCTCGTATGGGCCTGAGACTGCGTCGCGAGGATCCGATGTTCGCCGAGCACCTGGAGGCCGTCCTCCGGGAGCTGGAGCTGCCCTGGCGGCCCGGTGACACCGGTGAGCTCGGTCTGGCCTTTCTCCAGCAGGCCACCTTCGCGGTCCAGGTCGCCCTGGCCCACACGCTGCGCGACCGTTACGGCCTGGTCCCGGACGCGGTGGTGGGGCACTCGATGGGAGAGGTGGCCGCCGCCCATGTGGCGGGCATCCTTCCGCTGGATCAGGCCGCGCGCCTGGCACGGGCCCGCTCCACCCTTCTGGAACGGATCGTTCATGAGGGCGGTCTGGTCGCCGCCCAACTGGACGCGCACGAGGCACAGGAGCTCACCGACCGGTACGGGCTGGAGATCGCCTGCCGTAACTCGCCACGGGACGTCGTGCTCTCCGGAGATCGGGACTCCTTGGACGCCCTGGTCGCGGACCTGACCGAACGGGGGGTGCGCAACACCCGTGTCTCCCAGGCGCCTCCCGCCCACAGCCGGCACGTGGAGGGGCTCCAGTCCCTCCTGGCCGCGGAACTGGAGGGTCTGCGGCCCGAGCCGGGGGAGGTGGAGATGGTCTCCACCGTCACCGGTCGTCCCATCGTCGGTACCGACCTGACCGCCGACTACTGGGTCCGCCAACTCCGTGCCCCGGTCGAGTTCGAGCAGGCCACCATCTCCTGCGCATCGGGCGCCACCCTGGCCGTGGAGATCTCGCCCCGGCCCGTCCTGGGGCCGGCCATGGCCCACACCCGGGCCCGTCACCACCTGACCCTGGACATCACCGCGGCCGGGGATCCCGAACACGAACCCCTGGGGCCGGCACGTGTCGCGGCGCACGCCTACACCCACCACATCCCGCTCACCTGGCCCTTCACCGCCGCCTGCGCACCCCTGGAGGTGGAACCGGCGCCGTGGACCCCGAGCGTCTCCGACCGATGGACGGACCGCATCGCCCATCTGGAAGGGGTCGAGCGTCACGCCGTGGTGCTGGACCAGGTCCATCGTGAGGTGGCGGACCTGGCCGCCGTCGAGGTCACCGACCATGATCTGGACACCGACCTGGCGGACCTGGGGGTGAACTCACTCCACCTGCTGAGTCTGCGGGCCACCCTTCTCCAGGCGCTCCCGCAACGTCCCACGGCGCTACCGGATCACCAACCCACGATCCGTTCCATCGCCAAGGCCCTGGAGGAGCTGCTGCCCCCGCCGGCGACGAACACCGCCTGACCCCGCGCCGTCGTCCCGGTCCGGGGCTCCCACTCGAGTGGGAGCCCCGGACCTTCTCGTGTTCTCGGAGAGCGCGGGGAGGGATACGGCGTGTGAGGTCGTGATCGGGTGGCCCGGGGGCGAGGCTCCCACCTGGGAGAACGAGAATCGGGGTTGAGCCCGCTGGTAACGAAGTGGTATCGGTAGTGGGTGCGTGTCGATAAAGCCCTCCCCGTAACCCCGGCGTCCCCCGCGACGATCCCGTCCACCACCTGGATCGGGTTCGCGCGTGTCGCCGCGATGATCGCGGTCGTCCTCGTGCACGCCTACTCCCCGTTGGTGAGCACCATCTACGCCGACCTCGGTGGTCCGACGTGGTGGGCCGCGAACGTCGTGGACGCCGCGTTGCGCTGGTGCGTGCCGGTGTTCGTGATGATCAGCGGCGCCCTTCTCCTCAGGCCCAAGGAGGAGAGCGTCGGGACCTTCTACCGCAAGAGGTGGGCCAAGATCGGCGTTCCGCTGGTCGTGTGGACCCTCGCCTACCTGGTGTGGCAGCGGTGGCGCGACGGGATCGAGGTCTTCGACGCCGTCTCCCAGACCGCCTCGGGCTCCCCCTCCATCCACCTCTACTTCCTCTACGTCATCGCCGGCCTCTACCTCTTCACCCCGTTCCTGCGCACGGTGGTGGCCCACACTCCGCGCGCCGGACTCTGGTGGTTCGCGGGGGCGACCCTGGCCCTGGGCGCGACCGACCAACTGCTGGGCCTGGTCGACGGGGTCGGCGGGGTCACCGCGGCCACCCGGTTCCTGCCCTTCCTCGGCTACTACCTGTTGGGGTGGCTCCTGGTCACCCGGAACGACGACCCTCGTGACACGCGACGCGGAGCCATCGCCTTCGTCCTGGGCACCGCCGCCACCGCCGTCGGGGCCTGGGTCGCGGCCACCCTCGAGGGGGAGTGGGGCAGCGGAGCCGCCTACGTCTACGACTTCCTCTCCCCGATGGTCGTCCTCGCCTCCGTGGGGGCCTTCCTCCTCCTGCGCTCCCTCGGTTCCCGGGTGCGGGCCGGAGGACCGGTCGATCGGGTGGTCGCCTCCGTGTCCGGGCTGAGCTTCGGCGTCTACCTCGTCCACGTCATGGTGCTCTATACGTTGCGCGATCTCGGCGGGGTGCCCGAAGGCCTCATGGCCCTGGTCGCTGCGGCCGGATACGCGTTGGCGACCATGGCGATCAGCATGCTCCTGGTGGCCGTGGTCCAGCGGATCCCGTTGCTGCGCTCCACCGTCTGATCGAGAACGGACGCGCGCACGACGACGGCCCCCGGGAGACGGAACCCGGGGGCCGTTCAGGGAGGGGCGGGGCTCAGGACCGTGCGGCGGGTTCCTGAGCGTCGACCGCCCGAGCGGTACGTCGGCGGAGGGCCCGGGCGATGAGCGGGACCACCGCCACCAGCAGGACCAGGGCGTACAGCGTGATCGAGATGCCGCTGCCCACCAGGATCGTCGGATCCCCGGAGGAGGCGGCCAGCGCCCTCCGGAACTCGGTCTCGGCGATCGGTCCCAGCACCACACCGATCAGGGCGGGGGCCACCGGGACCCCGAAGGTCCGCATGACCAATCCCAGCAGCGCGACCGCCGTCAACATCACCAGGTGGATCACGGAGGTGTTGATCGCGTACACGGCCAGCACCGAGAACAGCGTGATACCCGCGTACAGGTACGGCTTGGGCAGCTTGAGGAGCTTGGCCCACAGCGGGGCGAACGGCAGGTTGATCACCAGGAGCAGCACACTGCCGATCAGCAGCGAGGCCAGGAGGGTCCATACCAGGTCGGCGTTGCGCTCGAACAGGACCGGGCCCGGCTGGAGTCCGTACTGCTGGAAGGCGGCCAGCATGATCGCGGCCGTCGCCGAGGTGGGCAGACCCAGGCCCAGCAGCGGGACCATAGTGCCGGCGGCGCTGGAGTTGTTGGCCGCCTCGGGACCGGCCACACCCTCGATCGCGCCCTCGCCGAACTCGTTCTCCTCGCCCTTGCGGCGGGCGCGGCGCTCGGCGAGCTTGCGCTCCAGACCCAAGGAGAGGAACGTCGGGATCTCCGCCCCGCTGCCCGGGATCGGGCCGAAGGCGCCACCCAGGGCGGTACCGCGCAGCCACGGTTTCCAGGAACGACGCAGGTCACGTCGGCCCAGCCACGGGCGGCCGGTACGGATCGCAGCGAAGTCCGGAGCGGACCGGCCCCGCGCGGCGATGTACAGCACCTCTCCGAGGGCCAACAGACCCACGGTCACGATCACGATGTCGATGCCGTCGAGCAGGCTGGAGGAGCCGAAGTCGAAACGGGCCGCGCCGCTCTGTCCGTCGATCCCCACCATGCCGATGGCCAGACCGATCAGCAACGACGCCAGACCGCGCAGCACCGAACCGGACACCACCGCGGCCACCGCCACGAAGGAGAAGACGGTCAGCGCGAAGTACTCGCCGGGTCCGAAGTTGAGCGCGAACGCGACCATCACCGGGGCGAACAGGGCCACGATCAGCGTGCCCAGGATGCTCGCCACGAACGAACCGATCACCGCGGTGCCCAAGGCCTGGGCCGCGCGACCCTTGAGCGCCATCTTGTGGCCCTCGTAGGTGGTGGCGATCGAGGAGGCCTGCCCCGGGGTGTTGAGCAGGATCGAGGTGGTGGCGCCACCGAACATGCCGCCGTAGTACACGCCGGCGAACAGGATGAACGCGCCGGTGGGGTCGAGGCGGAAGGTGACCGGCAACAGCAGGGCGACCGCCATCGCCGAACCCATGCCGGGCAGGACGCCCACGGCGGTGCCGAGCAGGACGCCGAGGAAGGCCCACATCAGGTTCTGCGGGCTCATCGCGGCGGAGAGCCCGTCCACCAGGTTGAGCAGGGTGTCCATCAGAGCAGCACCTCCAGGAAGCCGCCGGGCAGGTTGAGTCCGAGCCCGAACGAGAAGCCGACCTGGACGGCGGCCGAGATCGACAGCGCCACGATCGCGTCACGCAGATGGGCGCGGGCGCCGAAGGCGTAGGCCACGATCCAGAACAACAGAGCGCCGGCGAGCAGCCAGCCCAGGATCTCCAGCAGGGCGATGTGCGCCACCAGCCCGGCCAGCACGATCAGCACGGGACGACCCTCGAACCAGGCCAGAGGGGAGACACCGCTCTCGGAGCCCCGCCCTCGAAGGTTGACCACGGTCATGCACACGGCGGTGATCAGGAGCAGTACGCCCACGACGCCGGGGAAGGCGCCGGGACCCGGCCGGGTCGCGTTGGGCGGGGCCTCGATGGTGAGGGCGCCCCACACGGCCACCAGGCCGAGGATCGCCACCAGGGCGGGGACGACCCACGCTCCGGGGCCGCTCCAGGCGGTCTCCTCCGGGGAGGGGGCCTGCGTACTCTCGTCCGGCCCGTTCGTCTCCGTCTCCGTCACCGGTTCGGGGACCTCGGATCCGGTCCGTTCGGTCACGTCGTCCCTCACAGACCCAACTCCTCTACGGTCTCCTGCGTCAGGGCGACCTCCTCCTCCAGGAACTCCGAGAACCCCTCACGGTCCTGGAAGGTGTCGGTCCATCGGTTGCGCTCCAGGGTGTCCTCCCAGGAGGGGGTCGCGAGCAGCTCGCGCACCAGCTCCTCCAGGGCCGCGGCCTCCTCGTCGCTCAACCCGGGAGGGGCGATGACCCCGCGCCAGTTCGACATCTCCACGTCGTAGCCCTGCTCCAGGATGGTGGGGAGGTCCACCCCCTCCAGACGGTCGGGGGAGGAGATCGCCAGCGCGCGCAGCGGGCCGTCCTCCTCCATCTGGTCGCTGAAGTCGCCCAGGGTGCCGAAGCCGACCTCGGAGGTGCCCGACAGCAGTGAGGTCAGGACCTCGCCGCCGCCCGAGTAGGGCAGGTAGTTGATCTCACCGGGGGCCACGTCCATGGACTGGGCCACCCGGGCGGCGAAGATCTGGTCGACACCGCCCATCGAACCGCCCGACACCGGCAGGGTCTCCGAGCGTTCGGTCCAGTCCTCGGCGAGATCGTCGAGGTCCTCGTAGGGCGAGTCCTTCGGTACGGCCACGACCAGATACTCCGAGGCGAGCTGGGCGATGGGGGTGGAGTCCTCCATCGAGTAGGGGGAGCCGGTGGTCTCCACGGCGCCCACCATGCCCAGGCCGGTCATGGTCAGGACGTTGGCCTGACCGTCGCGACCGGCGGTCTGAGCCAGGCCGATGGTGCCGCCCGCGCCCTCGGCGTTGCGGACCTCGACGTTGAAGCGCAGCTCCTCTTCACGCAGGCCGTTCTGCATCTCGCGGGCGAGCGTGTCCCAGCCTCCGCCGGGGGCCGCGGGCGCGATGAGCAGAAGCTTCTCCTGAGAACCGTCGCCGGAGGCGGCGCTCTGCCGCACGTCGTACAGTGCCGTCCCGACCAGTAGGACGGCACAGAGCCCTCCCACCACACGGAACAACACGCCACGATCACGCATCGTCCTCTCCTCTCGATCGTCTCGATCGTCTGTGCACGTCCCCGGCGCAGACGAACACGCAGACGCAGGGGAGATCCGCACCACAGTGTGACGGCGGACACCCGCATGTGAGGGCTTTGTTAAAACTGGAGTCATATTGGTCGTATTGTTCGTGAAACCCGATCGCACGACGTCGACCTGTGCGTTCACCGGCCCGGGAGCCCCGTACCCGGCCACTGGAGTACCCATGACCTCACCGCCCGCACGAGGCCGCCTCACCCTCACCGGATCCCTGTTCATCGGCTACGTCTGCCTGTTGACGGTGGCGCTCACCGGGGTCGGCGTCCTGTGGACGCTCCACGTCGATCGCGAGACCGACCGCCAGTACGCCGAGCGCGTCCTCACCGTCGCCCGCTCGGTCGCCGTCATGCCCGAGGTGGTGGCCGGGCTTCAGGAGCCCGACCCCGCCGCCACCCTCGACCCGCTCGCCGACCGTCTGGTCGCGGCCACGGACACCGACTTCCTCGTCATCGCCTCGCCCGAGGGCACCCGGTACACCCACCCGAACAAGGAGCTCATAGGGCGTACGGTGTCCACCCCGCCCGGCCCCGCCGCCGAGGGGACGGAGTGGAGCGGGGTCCAGGACGGTACCCAGGGCCGTACGGTCCGGGCGAAGATCCCCGTGTTCTCCGAAGGCGGATCGGTCAACGGAGGCGACGCGAAGGGCGAGGTCGTCGGCTACGTGTCCCTGGGCATCCTCACCTCCAGCGCCGGCGGCGACACCCGTGCGGCCGTCCCCGCGATCCTCGCCGCCGTGGCCCTCGTCCTGGCCGTGGGGGTGGGCGGCTCCTGGATGCTGTCCCGGCGGGTCCGGGCCAAGACCCACGGTCTGGAACCGGCCGACATCACCACCCTGCTCGAAAGCCGCGAGGCCCTGCTGTACGCCGTGCGTGAAGGCGTCCTCGCGGTCGACGCCCACGACCGGGTCGTCCTGGTCAACCGTCCCGCCCGCGAGCTGCTCGGTCTGAGCGGGGAGATCGAGGGGCTCCGGCTGGAGGACCTCGGCCTGTCCGAGCGGGCCCGCGACATCGTCACCGGGGCCGACCGGGGCGGCGACCTGATCCTCCTCGCCGGCGACCGGGTCCTCGTCGCCAACCGGATGCCGGTAAGGATCCGGGGACGCGAGGCCGGAGCCGTGGTGACCCTCCGCGACCGGACCGAGGTCGATCGGCTCACCGGAGAGCTCGACGGAGCCCGCACCGTCACCCGGGGGCTGCGGGCCCAGGCCCACGAGTTCGCCAATCGAGTGCACACCGTCGCCGGGCTGCTCGAACTGGGAGCCCATGAGGAGGCCCGCGCCTACCTCGCGGAACTCACCGCCACCCACACGCGCACCTCCAGCGGCGTGGCCGAGCACATCCACGACCCGGCCCTGGCCGCCCTCACCCTCGCCAAGTCCGCGCAGGCCTCCGAACGCGGCGTCGACCTGCGTCTCTCCCCGCTGACCCGGGTTCCGGGGCCCCTGTACGCCGAGCCGCGGGCCGACGCCCTCCTCGTTCTGGGCAACCTGGTGGACAATGCCCTGGACGCGGTCGGCCGAGAGGGGTGGGTCGAGCTCCTGGTGCGACTGCACCGGGACGTGGACACCGACCTGCCGCACGACCTGCTGGAGATCCGGGTGACCGACTCCGGGCACGGGGTGGCCGACGACGTCGCGAAGGAGATCTTCCGATACGGGTTCACCACCAAGGCATCACGGGACGGAGGCACTCGGGGCCTCGGCCTGGCCTTGGTGAAACAGGTGTGCGAGAGCAGAGGGGGAAGCATCGAGATGGAGGAACCGGACGAGGAGGAGGGGGCGGTCTTCACCGCCTGCCTGCCCGTCGCCGTGCCGGTGGGGGTCGGGGAATGATCCGCGTCCTGATCGTCGACGACGACGTGCGCGTGGCCCGGAACCATCAGGAGCTGGTGGAGTCGGTCCCCGAGTTCACCGTGGTCGGCACGGCGCACACGGCGGCCGCAGCCCTGGCCCAGGTGCGCGGTCATCGACCGGACCTGATCCTGCTCGACCTGCACCTGCCGGACGCCTCGGGCATCTCCGTGATGCGCACCCTGCGCGCGACCTCCGACCCGGACACCCCGCAGCCCGACTTCCTCATGATCACCGCCGTACGCGACATCGCCCAGGTGCGTTCGGCGCTGCACGGCGGGGCCGTCCACTACCTGCTCAAGCCCTTTCCGCTCACGGCCCTGCGCGACCAGCTCGAACGCTACGCGGTGGCCCGCCGTCAGATGGAGGGCGGGCCGGGGGAGGCCACCCAGCAGGAGGTGGATCGACTGTTCGGGCTGCTGCGCCCACCGGCGGCCCGCTCCCTCCCCAAGGGGCTCACCGCCGCCACCGTCGACCTGGTCTCGGGGGTGCTGCGCGCGTCGAGGGACGAGCTGTCCGCCGCCGAGGTCGCGGACCGTTCCGGGGTCTCCCGGGTGACCGCCCGCCGCTACCTGGAACACCTGTGCGCCGACGGTCGGGCCGAACTGCGCATGCGCTACGGCTCCGCCGGGCGCCCCGAACACCTCTACCGGTGGGTCGCCTGAGCGCGTTCGTCTCCCCACGGCGCGGGCCTTCACGAGAACGTCGGTGGCGCGTGTCACACTCGGGGCATGCTCGATCACCTTGGCATCCAGGTCGCCGACCCCGAGGCCGCGGCCTCCTTCTACGACGCCGTCCTCGGGGCCCTGGGCCACCGGCGCATGCTCCAGTACGGGCCGGTGATCGGCTACGGAAGCGAGGAGCCCGCCTTCTGGATCTCTCCCGCCGAGATCGAGGGGCCCGCTCGGGAGTCGCACATCGCCTTCACCGCGGCCGATCGCGCGGCGGTCGACGCCTTCTTCGCGGCGGCGGTCGAGAGCGGGGCCGAGGTCCTGCACGAGCCGAGGGTGTGGCCCGAATACCACGAGCACTACTACGGCGCGTTCGTCCGAGACCCCGACGGGAACAACGTGGAGGCCGTCAGCCACGTCCCCGCCTGAGCGGGACGACGACACGGAGGCGACGGCGCGTGTCCGTCGCCCCCGCGACCGAACTCAGCCCAGAGGCGCCGGAGCGCGGCTCGTGGCCAGGTGCGCCGCCCGGACGGCGCTGGTGAACGACACCTCGCCCAACAGGCCGGGCGCGGCCACCTCGTCCCCGGCCAGGTAGACGTCCCCGCCCCGGTCGATGGCGGGCCGGTCCCGCCAGGACGAACCCGGCAGATCCAAGGCGCCGGTCCGGCCCCGCGCCATCTGGTCGCGGCGCCAGGTCAGCCGCTCGCGCCAGTCGCCCAACGCGGTGTCCAGGAGGCGTTCCAGCCGTTCCGTCGCCTCGGCCCGGGACTCGCCCGCGCGGACGGGGATCTGCGCCTGGACCAGTTCCTCGCCCTCGGGGGCCAGGACCCGGTCATGGGCCGAGTACCGCTCCAGGAACCCGCCCTCGTCCAGGTCCGACACCAGGAAGGGGTCGTCGGCCGAACGCAACCCCAGGTCGGTCATGAGCGAGTGCCCGCTCTCCCAGGCCAGGGACGGATCGTCGAGCAGGGAACGGGCCGCGGCCAGCGAGGTGGCGACCACCACGGGCCCCTCCGGCAGGGAATCGACCCGATGCCCGGTCTCGATCCGCACACCCATGGCGAGCGCGTGGTCCGCCATCCGTTCGACGAGACGGACCCAACCGCCGACCGGATAGCGGACCGCGGGCACCTGGGGACGGGTGAGCCGACGGAACCTCTCCCAGACGAACGAGGCCGACAGCCGTCCCGGATCGGCCTCGAACAGGGCCACGCCCATCATCGAGGCGACCAGCCGGGTGCTCTCCTCGCCCAGACGTTCGGCCCCCCACGAGGCGAAGTCCCGCTCCACCGGAGCCGACAGCCCGCGTCGGGCCAGCGCCTTCAGCAGTGCGCGGGGCGGACGTCCGGTCAGCCGTTCCCGGTAGCGGAAACGCGAGGAGCGAAGAGATCCCAGAGAGGGCCTGACCAGTGGCGGGACCAGGTCCCGCTCGGCCAGCCAGCGGTACGGGGCCCCGTCGGTGTACAGGGCGTGCGGGCCGTCGTTGGCCACATAGGGAGGTTCGGTGGAACGGGCCCGGCCTCCCAGGGTCCGGTGCGACTCCAACACGGTGACGTTCGCGCCGTTCTCGGCGCCGGCGATGGCCGCGGTCAATCCTGCGAGGCCACCGCCCACAACGGTGATGTCCATACCCCTAGGACGGATCGGGGGCCCGTAGACGTGACATCTTCTCCGGGTTGACCAACAGGTACACGTGCCGGACCCTCCCCTCGAAGACGTCCAGGACCAACAGGAGCACCGGGGCGTCGCCGACCGAGACGACGGCGGCGGGGCCGCCGTTGACCTCGGTGACCCCGAAGACCAGATCGTCGATGGAGGAGAGGCCCAGGGACCGGAGGAAGCGGGACGCGTTGCGCTCCTCGGACACGGCCGCGAGGAAACGCCCCACCTTGTGCGCGCTGTGCAGGACCCGCAGGGGCGCCCGCGCCTTGCCGCCGCTGTCGCTCACCAGGGTCGCGTCGTCGGCGAGCAGTTCCTTGAGCCCGTCCAGGTCGCCCTCCAGGCAGGCCCGGAGGAAGCGTTCGGTGATCCGACGCCGTTCGGCCCGGTCGGCCTCGAAACGGGGGCGACGTTCGCGGACGTGGTCGCGGGCCCGTTTGGCCAGTTGTCGGGTGGCGCCCTCGCTCCGGTCGATGACCCGCGCGATCTGGGCGTAGGGGAGTTGGAAGGCCTCGTGCAGGACGAAGACGGCGCGTTCGAGGGGGCTGAGGGTCTCCAGGACCACCATCAGCGCGAACTCCACCGAATCGGCGAGTTCGGCTCGTTCGGCGCCGTCGGGCAGGTCGCTGACGGGTTCGGGCAGCCATTCGCCCACATAGGACTCGCGCCGGGAGCCGGCCCTGCGCAGCCGGTCGATGGCCAGCCGGGACACCACGGTGACCAGGTAGGCGCGGGGGTCGTCGACCTCGTCCCGAGATTCGCCGGACCAGCGCATCCAGGCCTCCTGGACCACGTCCTCGGCGTCGTCGGCACTGCCCAGGACCCGGTAGGCGACCCCGTTCAACAGGGAGCGGTGCTCCTCGAAGACCTCTGTCGTCGTCATGATCAGGAAGACGTACCACTCGGGCGCGTTCGTGACACGCCCTGACACACCTCCCGTCCTCTTCCGGCCGGTGTACGCCACGGGCTTGCCTCCACCGGGGCGGGGTTCTAGGTTGGCGCGACCGGGAGGGTCGAGGAGAGAGGTCGCCGTTGTATCGACTGCGTGAGTGGAACCGAGGGGACGCCGATCGGCTGCTGGAGGCCTTCGCCTGGAGGGAGCTGGCCTGGCAGGAGACCGAGGTCCCCCGGACCCCGGACGAGGCGATGGAGTGGATCGATCGTCGGGCCGTGCTGACGAAGGAGGAGATCCACGGTTTCGCGGTGGTGGACGGGCTCGACAAGGTGCTGGGACATGTGCAGATCTCGGTGACCAGTCGAAGACACGAGTTGGGGTGGTTGTCCTTCTGGACCCACCCCGCCGAACAGGGGCGCGGTGTGGCCACGGCCGGAGCCCGGCTGGCCTCGCGGTTCGCCTTCGACGAGCTGGGACTGTTCCGGGTGGAGGCGGGGCATCGGATCGACAACCCGGGGTCATGCGTGGCGTTGGGGCGCGCGGGTCTCCTGCCGGAGGGGATCGAGAGGGCCAAGCTGCTCTACGGGACCTCCCGTTACGACACGGCCTCCCACGCTCGTCTGGTCACCGACCCGGAGGAGTGGACCCCGGAGGGGCCTTGTAAGTACTGAGGGTCCCAGGACGCCTCCGAACGGAGAACACGAACGCGGGGCCCGGCCGTGGAAGGCCGGGCCCCGCGTGTGTCGACGCGCGAGGGCGTGGACTAGTGGTCCAGGACGGCGATGCCGGAGTGGATGTCGTTGGAGATGACGTTGCAGCCCTCGGAGCTGAAGCCGGTGAAGGCGATCACGTCGGCGCAGATCGGCACGGTGATGTTCTGGATGTTGGCGTTGTTGTCGGCGGCGGCGGTGCCGGACATGGCGCCCAGGGCGAGACCGGTGGCGAGGATGAGGCCGGAGACGGAGGCGATGCGCTTCATGGTGATGTTCCTTTTCGGTTCGCTGTGTGCGGTCGGTGGTGGCGGCTGCGTCGGGACGACCCGTTCTTCCTAGTCGTGAACGGCGATGCCCGAGGTCGCGTCCCAGTCGACGACGTTGCAGCCGCTGGCGCTGACGCCGGAGGCCTTCAGAACGTCGATGCAGACCGGGATGGTGATGTTCTGGACCTTGGCGTTGTTGTCCGCGGCGGCGGTGCCGGTGAAGGCGCCGAGGGCGAGGCCGGTGGCCAGAACGAAGCCGGAAACCTTGGCGATACGGGACATGTAGGTCACCTTTCGGAAGTGCAGAAACGGGTTGGCTGCAGCCGCCGGAATTAACTTAGCGTAGCCGGAAGGGTGCTCGAAGTAGTTTCACGCAAGAATCCAGAGTTTCCCCAAAGTTTTCTCGGCTTACCGAGTGGCATGACGGACATATCGCGGCTTCTTGCCCTCGGGCGTTACACAACCGAAAGCGTGACTGAAACAGGTTTCTGGCGAATGCATCGGAACCCTCGAGTGTCCGACATGAGGGATCTGTGAAAGGCGGGGGCCGAACAAGAGAAAGGGCCCGCACGGCGATGCCGTGCGGGCCCCGAGAGGCGAGGGGTCACCAGCCTTGCTGGCCGTACCCCGGGTACTGCTGCCCGTAGCCGGGCTGTTGCTGCTGGCCGTAACCGGGCTGCTGTCCGTAGCCGGGGTACTGCTGCTGGTCGTAACCCGGGTACGGCTGCTGAGGCTGACCGTAACCCTGGCCGTAACCCGCGTACGGGTCCTGCTGCTGGGCGCCGGTGGGATGCTGCGGGTAGGCCTGCTGTTGCCCGGAGTGGTCATGAGGCTGCGGCTGCTGGGGCTTTCGGGCCTCGGCCTGTTCCGCCTTCGCGTCCTTCGCGTCCTCGTCCGGGCGGAAGATGAACAGACGCGCCGCCTTGGACTCGCCGTCCTCGCTCGGAGTGATCAGGTCCAGGCGCCAGCCGGCCTCCTCGATCCCCTCGAGGATGCGGGTCAGTCCGGGACGCAGTTTGCTGGAGGCGTCGTCGTACGCGTTGACCTCCAACTGGATGATGAACATCCGGCGCTTCTGCTGCGCGGCGACCTTCGCGTGTTCGACGACCGTGCTGTCCCTCACGACCTGTGTGACGCTCATGAATAACCGTACCCATCTGCTCTTCGGAGCTGGTCCACCCGTCGGGTTCGTTCCCGGTCGTCCGCGTCCACCATGACGGGGGTCCGCCGGGCTCCGCCTCCATCATGCCCCCTATAGGTGCATCTGGCCACAGAGACCGACAGAACCCCTCCGCTCGGGAAGCCCCCGGAAGCGACTCACTCGGCGATGGCGCGCACGGCCTCGACGACGGGTGTTCCACCGTTCACCAGATTGAGAACCCGGCCGACGGTACCTGGTTCGTCCAGAAGGGCGACGATCACGGCGGCCACGTCCGCACGGGAGACCGAGGAACGCTCCACCTCCTCGCCCAGATCGACCAGACCGGTGCCGGCCTCATCGGTCAACCTCCCTGGACGCAGGATCGTCCAGTCCAGGTCGAGGTCGCGTCCGCGCAGGTCGTCGTCGGCCGCCTTCTTCGCCGCGACGTAGGCCCTCCAGACCTCGTCGGCGTCCTCGGCCACCGGACGGTCCACGTCGATGGCCGAGATCTGGATCAGGCGGCGCACACCGGCCAGCGCTGCCGCGTCGGCGGTCAGGACCGCCGCCTTGTGGTCGACGGTCTCCTTACGGGCCGCGCCACTGCCCGGGCCGGCGCCGGCCGCGAACACCACGGCGTCGGCGCCCATGATCCGCTCGGTCAGCTCGGTGACGGTGGCCCGCTCCAGGTCGATCACGACCGGCTCGGCCCCGGCGTCGACGACGTCCTGGGAATGGTCGGGGTTACGGATGAGGGCGACGGGGGTGTCTCCGCGGTCGGCCAGGGCCCTGGCCAGACTCAGAGCGATCTTTCCGTGCCCTCCGGCGATGACGATACGCATGGGGGAAGCGTATTGCCTCACCCCGGGTGGAGCCCGGACGGCGACCCGGGCGGGCCTGTGAACTTCTCGACGCCGCCCGGGGGAATACCGCCTACTCCACGGTCCAGGTGTCCCCGCCCGCCAACAGGGCCTCCAGGTCACCGTCGCCGTGCTCGGCCCGCGCCTCCTCGATCTGCTCGTTCAGCAGCTCGTCGTAGACCGGTCGACGCACGTCCCGGAACACCCCGATCGGCACGTGTTCGAACGCCGGCCGGTCCAGTCGGGACAGCGCGAACGCGTACCCGGGGTCCTCACGGCGCGCGTCGTGTCTGATCAGCCGGTCCTCGCCGACCTCGGCCACGTCCGCCACCTCCAGGCCGCCGAAGTCCCCGGCCACCACGCCCCGGTCCGGGCCCAGCCGCAGCGGCTCCCCGTGCTCCATCCGCAGCAGTCGCAGATCACGGGAGGAGGGGTCCTTCAAGGGTTCGAACGCGTCGTCGTTGAAGATCGGGCAGTTCTGGTAGATCTCCACGAAGGACGCTCCGGGGTGATCGGCCGCCGCGCGCAGCACCGACGTCAGGTGCGCGCGATCGGAGTCCACGGTCCGCGCCACGAAACCGGCCTCGGCCCCCAGCGCCAGGGACACCGGGTTGAAGGGGTGGTCGAGCGACCCCGCCGGCGAGGACTTGGTGACCTTGCCCGTCTCGGAGGTGGGGGAGTACTGGCCCTTGGTCAACCCGTAGATCCGGTTGTTGAACAGCAGGATGTTGATGTTGACGTTGCGGCGCAGCGCGTGGATGAGGTGGTTGCCGCCGATGGACAGACCGTCGCCGTCACCGGTGATCACCCATACCGACAGGTCGGGCCGGCTCGCCGCCAACCCCGTCGCGATCGCCGGGGCGCGCCCGTGGATCGAGTGCATCCCGTAGGTGCTCAGGTAGTACGGGAACCGGGAGGAGCAGCCGATCCCGGACACCATCACGATGTTCTCGCGTGGAATCCCGAGACGAGGAAGGAAGGACTGGAAGGCGGCCAGGATCGCGTAGTCGCCACAGCCCGGACACCAGCGCACCTCCTGATCCGACTTGAAGTCCTTCATCTTGTAGACGGTGTCCGTCGTGGGCACCAGACGCAGTCCGGCCGACGCCGCCACGTGTCCCGAGTGCCCGTTCCGGGCCCCGTTCGGATTCTCAGTCACGGTCGATGACCTCCTGCACGACGGACGCGAGCTCTTCGGCCTTGAAGGGCAGGCCGCGGACCTTGTTGTAACCGATGACGTCGACCATGAAGCGGCCGCGCAACAGCAGCGCCAGCTGGCCCAGGTTGATCTCGGGGACCACGACCCGGTCGTAGCGGCGCAGGACCTCGCCGAGGTCGGCCGGGAACGGGTTGAGGTGACGCAGATGGGCCTGGGCCACCCGGCCGCCCGACCGGCGTACGCGCCGTACGGCCGCGGTGATCGACCCGTAGGTCCCGCCCCAGCCGAGGACGAGGACACGGGCGTCGCCGGTGGGGTCGGACACCTCCAGCGGTGGAAGGCTCCGGGCGATCGCGTCGATCTTGGCCTGCCGCGTGCGGACCATCAGGTCGTGGTTGGACGGGGTGTAGGAGATGTCCCCGGTCTCGGCGTGCTTCTCGATCCCGCCGATCCGGTGCTCCAGACCCGGCGTGCCCGGCACCGCCCAAGGGCGGGCCAGGGTCTCCTCGTCCCGCAGGTAGGGCAGGAAGGTCCCGTCCGGGCCGTTGGCCTCGGTGGCGAACCCCGGATCGATCGTCGGCAGTTCCGACACCCTCGGCAGCCGCCAGGGCTCGGAGCCGTTGGCCAGGTAGCCGTCGGAGAGCATGATCACCGGGGTCCGGTACTCGACGGCCAACCGGACCGCCTCCACCGCCGTGTCGAAACAGTCGGCGGGGGAGGAGGGCGCCACCACGGGTACCGGGGACTCGCCGTTGCGCCCGTACAGGGCCATCAACAGATCCGTCTGCTCGGTCTTGGTGGGCATCCCCGTGCTCGGTCCGGCCCGCTGCACGTCGACGACGACCAGCGGAAGCTCGGTCATCACCGCCAACCCGACGGCCTCCTGCTTGAGCACCATGCCCGGACCCGAGGTGGTCGTGACACCGAGCGAACCGCCGAACGAGGCGCCCAAGGCCGCGCCGACCCCGGCGATCTCGTCCTCGGCCTGGAAGGTCCGGACCCCGAACCGCTTGTGCCGGGACAGTTCGTGCAGGATGTCCGAGGCCGGAGTGATCGGGTACGAGCCCAGGAACAGGGGCAGCCCCGAACGCCGAGAGCCCGCGATCAGCCCATAGGCGGTGGCCAGGTTCCCGGTGATGTTGCGGTAGGTGCCCGAGGGGAGACGGGCCGGCTTGATCTCATAGGAGACCGCGAAGTCCTCGGTGGTCTCGCCGAAGTTCCATCCGGCCTTGAACGCGGCGAGGTTGGCCGCGAGGATCTCCGGTCTGCGCGCGAACTTCGACCTCAGGAACGAGACCGTCCCCTCCGTCGGCCGGTTGTACATCCAGGACAGCAGCCCCAACGCGAACATGTTCTTCGCGCGTTGGGCGTCCTTCTTCGAGATGTCGATGTCGGTCAGGGCGGCCACCGTCATCGACGTCAGCCCGGCGGCGCTGACCTTGAAACCGTCGAGGGTCCCATCGGTGAGCGGGTCGCTCTCGTAGCCGACCTTGGCCAGACTCCGGGTGGTGAACTCGTCGGTGTTGACGATGATCGTGGCGCCCTTGGGAAGGTCGCCGAGATTGGCCTTGAGGGCGGCGGGGTTCATCGCCACCAGGACGTCGGGGGCGTCCCCCGGGGTCACGATGTCGTGGTCGGCGAAGTGCAACTGGAAACTGGAGACCCCCGGAAGGGTGCCCGCCGGGGCGCGGATCTCCGCGGGGAAGTTCGGCAGGGTCGACAGGTCGTTGCCGAACGAAGCGGTCTCCTGGGTGAACCGGTCACCGGTCAACTGCATGCCGTCGCCGGAGTCGCCGGCGAAGCGGATGATGACGCGGTCGAGTTGTTCGATCTGTTTGGCCACTGAGATCGACGACCTCCTCGGTGAGCCGCCGGTCGTGAAGGCGGCGGCGCTCGGTGTGCGTCCCGACCCGGCCACACCGGCCGCGGGCCGATCGTCGTGGTCGGGGACGGAAGGGACATGCTGCCGTGACCCCGCGCACGCCGGATGCGCCAACCCGACATGGCGTCGTGCGGTACGGGACCGCGGCCGGGTCGTGGGAGGGCGACGGCCCATGACGACACGGCCCACGACACACCGGGGGGAGGGAGGGTCCCACCTCCGCGGTGCGTTCGGTGACGAGGGCCACGTTCGCACTATAGGTCGTCGAGTGCTCACGGGGTCGAGGCGGGTGGCGATTGTCACATCGACCCGTTCCCCCGTGCCGCCGGGCCGGCCGAGAGCGATGGACACCGGTCGGTCACATGGGGAACGTCAGACGTCGACCCGCACGTTTGTCACCATGTACGCAACAAAAGTCGGACAGCGGTGGACAGCGGAAGGAGGGCGCGTGCACGTCAACGCGGTTCGCGCGATCGGCCTGTTCGCCGGAGTATCGGCGCTCGTCATCGTGGCCGGATGGCTGTGCGGGGCCCAGAAGGGCGCCCAGCTCTCGATCGCGCTGGTGCTCTGCGCCGGGATCCTCGTCTACCTCTTCGGAGAGTCCCTGGCCCTGCGGGCGATGCGCGCGCGGCCGGTCAGCGAGATCGAACGACCCGAGCTCTACCGGATCGTCCGTGAACTCGCCACGGCGGCTCGGCAGCCCATGCCCAAGTTGTACCTGGCCCCGGTGCGTTCGCCCAACGCCTTCGCCACCGGAGGCAGCCCGAGGCGCGCCGCGCTGTGCTGCACCACGGGGCTGCTGCGCACCCTGGAGGAACGGGAACTGCGCGGGGTCATCGCGCACGAACTGGCCCACATCCGCGCGCACGACACACTGATCAGCTCGGTGGCCGCGACGCTCACCGCCCTGATCACCGCCCTGACGGCCGTCACCTTCCTCCTGCCGTTGGGGGAATCCGAGGAGACGGACATGCCCGACCTCCTGGGCGGACTGCTGCTGGCCCTGCTGGCGCCGCTCGCGGCGGCGGTCGTCTACTTCGGTGTCGGGCGGGCCCGCGAGTTCCGCGCGGACGAGAAGGCCGCCGAACTCACCGGGGACCCGCTGGGGCTGGCCTCGGCCCTGCGCAGGATGGAATCGGGCAACCGGGCCTACCCGCTGCCCCGTGAACGGGTGCTGTTGGCCTCGGCCCACCTGATGACCACCAACCCGTTCCCCGGCACGCTCGGACGGTTGTTCGCGGCGCACCCGCCGGTCTCCGAGCGGATCCGACGCCTTCAGGAACTGCACCGGGAATGGGACCTGGGCTGAGAGAGGCCCCCGCGTACGGCGACGGCCGCCGATCCCCGAAGGGACGGCGGCCGTCGTGTGTCCGAACCCCGAGGGGCGACCTCAGCGGTAGTTCACGAACTGGAGCGCCAGGTCGAAGTCCTTCTCCTTGATGAGCGTCATGACGCTCTGGAGGTCGTCCTTCTTCTTCGAGCTGACGCGCAGCTCCTCACCCTGGATCTGGGCCTTGACGCCCTTGGGGCCCTCGTCGCGGATCAGCTTGGAGATCTTCTTGGCGTCCTCGGTGGAGATGCCCTCCTTGAGGCTGATCGGGAGCCGGTACTCCTTGCCCGAGGGCTTGGGCTCCTCGGCGGCGTCCAGGACCTTCAGGGAGATCTTGCGCTTGATCAGCTTCTCCTTGAAGACCTCCAGAGCGGCGGTGGCGCGCTCCTCGGATCCGCTCTTGATCTCGACGCCGTTCTCACCCTGCCAGGCGATGGTGGTCCCGGTGCCCTTGAAGTCGAACCGCTGGGACAGCTCCTTGCCCGCCTGGTTCAGGGCGTTGTCGACCTCCTGCCGGTCGAGCTTGGACACCACGTCGAAACTGGATTCGGCGGCCACGTACTCTCACACCCCGCTACTTCTGATGGGTCACGGAGGCCCCGCGGGCACCCGTGCGTGTCTCGTCCGGCCCGGTACGGGCCGGGTTCAGAGCTTAGCCCCGCCCCGTCGAAGCGGCCGAAGCCACCGGACGAAGGCACGCCCGGCCCATCGATTTCAGGTTGAGGCCGATCATCCGCTATTGTCATTCATGCGCAGCGACGAGCCACTCGTCGCCGCATCCCAGGCGGGTTGCCCGAGCGGCCAATGGGAGCGGACTGTAAATCCGTCGGCTTTGCCTTCGAAGGTTCGAATCCTTCACCCGCCACCCTGGGGAGAGGCCCCGGTGACCATCGGTCACCGGGGCCTCTCGCGTTCCCGGACCTGGAACCCCCTCTCCCACCACCCGAGCGCCGGGTTCCGAGTGGCGTCCCGTCCGGTCCCCGTCGGCGATGTCGGGGTGGCTCTCGTCGGAGTGGTCCGGGTCACGTCGGAGGGGATTCGGGTCATTGCGGAAGCATCACGCTCAAGCCACGGAAATATTACCCTCGGTGTTCGCTTGAACTCGCTTGGTCATGGCTTCGTGCGGGGGTCTTCGGGGTGATTCGCCCCGTTCGTCACCGGGTCCTCTGGGGTGGAGCGGGTGGTTCCAGGGTGGTGTGTCCGTTTGGGTCGAAGGGCGGCTTTCCATGGGATCGGTCGCCTTATATGCGTGTCGTTTAAAAAGATCTCCAATGAGACCATTTCGTTTTCGGGGCATGCGGAATGCTGTCGACAATCCGGACAAAGTGTTTTCGGGGTTTCGGCGTTGACAAAAAACGGGGGCCGTGATGATGATTGCCTCAGTCCACCGCGACACAGGTGCAAGAAGCGCCTGCGTCTTTTTCTGTCGAAACCTCGCATGATTTCCCGGGGGAAACATGATCAAGAAGCTGACCGCTGCTGGCCTGGTCGCTGGTGCCGCGATGGGCGCGCTCCTCATGGGGGCTCCCGCTTACGCCTCGCACGGCGGTGACCAGCAGTTCAACCAGAACCTTCAGCTGGTTCCGATCCAGTCCTGCAACCTGACCGGCAGCGTCGGTCTGGTCGCGGTCACCGTGCCGATCCTGTCGCCGCAGACGACCGGTGACTGCGTGAACGGCCCCGTCGGCACCAACATCAGCTAGTTCCGGCAATCGTTTCTACCGAGACGATATCTCGAATTTCTTCGAAGGGTGATTTGAATGCTGCGTAAGCTCGGTGTTGCCGGCCTCGTCGCTGGTGCCGCTATCTCCGCCGTTCTGGCCGCCAGCCCGGCCTCCGCCGGTTCCCACGGTTCGCACGGTGGGGACCAGCAGTACAACCAGAACCTGCAGGCCATTCCGGTTCAGCTCTGCAACACCAGTGCCGCCGTCGGCCTGGTCGCCGTGAACGTTCCGGTCCTGTCGCCGCAGACCACGGGCGACTGCACCAACGGTCCCGTCAGCACCAACATCGACTAGGAGAACCCCGACATGCGTAAGTTCACCGCCGCCACCGCCATCGCCGGCATCGCCCTGGGCGCCATGCTCGCCGCGGCCCCCGCCTCCGCCGGTTCCCACGGTGGGGACCAGCAGTACAACCAGAACCTCCAGGCCGTGCCGGTTCAGCTGTGCAACACCGAGCTGGCCGTCGGGCTCATCGCCGGTGTCAACATCCCGGTCCTGTCGCCGCAGACCGCCGGTGACTGCACCAACGGTCCCGTCAGCACCAACATCGACTAGGAGCCCTGTAGATGCGCAAGTTCACCGCCGCCACCGCCATCGCGGGCATCGCCCTGGGCGCCATGCTCGCGGCCTCCCCGGCCTCCGCCGGTTCGCACGGTGGGGACCAGCAGTTCAACCAGAACCTGCAGCTGGTTCCGGTTCAGCTGTGCAACACCGAGCTGGCCGTCGGCCTCGTCGGTGCCAACGTGCCGATCCTGTCGCCGCAGACCACGGGCGACTGCGTCAACGGCCCGGTCAGCACCAACATCGACTAGGAGTCGTAGATGCTGCGTAAGTTCACCGCCGCCACCGCGATCGCCGGTGTCGCGCTCGGTGCGATGCTCGCGGCCGCTCCGGCGTCCGCCTCGCACGGTGGGGACCAGCAGTTCAACCAGAACCTCCAGTTGGTTCCGGTTCAGCTGTGCAACACCGAGCTGGCCGTCGGCCTCGTCGGTGCCAACGTGCCGATCCTGTCGCCGCAGACCACGGGCGACTGCGTCAACGGCCCGGTCGGCACCAACGTGGACCACGACCGTGGTGAGCACGGGCACGACCACGACAAGGGCAACGGCTACCACTAGTCGCCCCTTGCGAACGGGGTCCTTCGGATCCCGGTGACGGAACAGAGCGTTACCAAGGCCCCCCGGCGTGTCGCCGGGGGGCCTTGTCGTGTTCGCCGGAACATGATGAGTTCGATCGAGGAGGCGATATATGAGGCGTGCACTGTTGATGGGGGCGGCGTTGGCCCTGGCCCTCTCCGCCTGTGGACAGCAGAACACGGGGGGCGAGGAGAACGCTCCGGGGGAGGGCGACGGAGAGGACGACCGCTACGAGCGGGACGACGACGACAGGACGGCCGAGGGCGACGTCCAGGTCCTCAACTTCCACGGCGACGAGAACGGTTTCCCCGACCAGCGGCCCGAGGACTACGTGGCCACCGAGTTCACGACCTTCTCCGACATGGAGTGGGACGAGTGGCACGAGGACGGCGCCCGCGGTGAGGGGGAGGTGCTGGGCACCTGGTGCATGGACCAGGGGTGCCAGGACGACCCCTACGACGTCGATGTCGAACTCGCCGACCCGGTGGACGTCGACGGCACCCCGTACTTCTCCACCTACACGATCACCGATTACGGGGACATGCCCGAGGAACAGCGTCAGGCGTTGGACGACGCGGACGGCGGTCGGCTGGCCGTCCCCTCCCAGACGGACTGAGCGAATACGTGACGGGTGGAGTGAACTTCGACTCCACCCGTCCTTCGCCGAATCCTTACAAAGGTCGCAGGAATCACGAAACGCCTGTTCACATCGGGTGGGGGCGGATGCCTTCGGCGCATGGAGAAGAGCGATTCGGGCGTGGCGGGCCCCGGAGGTCTCTAGTCTGCTGAGTTGTGGGACTCAACCAGTGGGCGAACGATCGCGCGGACGAACGACAGGACACCGGCGACCGGCCGGTGCCACGGCACGGCCGCGCCGCTCTGCTGCGCCTGGCCGCGTGGTTCGAGGAGGCCGAGCCGGACCGGGCGGACGCCCTGGCGACGGCGGCCTTCGCGCTCCACCCCTCGCGCGACCTTCAAGGCCGGGTCGCCGACGGAGTGGCGGCCACCACCTCCTGGTGGCAGGCGGAACCCGATCGCAGCACCGTCACCGAACATCCCGGGGCGCGCTCGCCCGAGCCCGTCCGCGACCACCGCGCCCAACAGGCCCGGTTGCGCGACGCCGCCGAGTCCTCCGCCCACTGGAGGCGGGCCGGCGCCGAACAGGTGCGTTCCCTGCTCACCGAGCCCACGGCCGACCGGGCCCGGCTGGACCTGTCCGGTGCGGGGATGGAGGTCCTCATGGAACTCCTCACCACGGCCCTGGGGTCCGGTGACGCCTCCCGCGGTCCCGCATCCGCCGGCGACCTGGAGTTCGGGCTGCGTCTGCACGTCCACACCGCGCCCGGGGCGGAGGTCGTCGTCCGGGGAGAGGGCGGAGACCTCACTCTGGAGGGGCTGCGCCTGCACGTGACCTCCTACGACCAACACCACGGACAGACCGTTCCCCCCACGCCGGTCGAGCCCCTCGCCGAGCCGGAAGGGGAGATCGACGGGCCGGATGTCCCCGACCGGACCGAGACCCTCGACGTCCCCGAAGAGCCCGGATCCCCGGAGACGGACGAGACGCCCGAGCCCGAGGAGACCACCGAGAGCCCCGAGGCCCCGGAGACGACGGAGGGCTCCGAGGAGACCGAAACGGCCCTCGAACCCGAGACGGCCCTCGAGGACGACGAGGCCTCCTCACCGGAGGCCGGGGGCGAGGGACCCGAGCGGACCGATAGCCTCCCGGGACCGGACCCCGACGCCGAGACCACCGGTCCGATCGAGATCATCACGCACACGCCCCGGACCCGGAGGTGAGGGTGACGGTGCCGAACGTCCACATCGAAGACGCCGCCCTGCTCGGAGAGCGTCAGGCCGCCGCCCGCGCCCTCATGGCCAGGCCGCTGCTCACCCGCCGGGCCCACCCGACCGAGTTCTCGCTGGTGCGATCGCACACCGAGTGGCTCGTCCAGCGTTTCCAACGCGTGCTCGGCTACCGCCTCACCGTCGCCGACGACCATGCCCGCCTGGTCAAACGCGGTCTCGTCGACGAGGTGGTCCGCCCCCTGACCCGCGCCGACGGAACCCGTTTCACCCCCCGCGCCCTCGCCCACCTGGCCCTGAGCCTGGCCGTCCTCGTCGAGACCACCGAACCGGTGGGGATCCGGGCGCTGGCGCGCGGGGTGCGCGACGCCGCCGGAGAGGCCGGGGTGGACGCCGATCCGACCCGAGGGCTGGCGGAGCGTCGCGCCTTCTGCGCGGCCCTGCTCTACCTGACCGGCCTCGGAGCGCTCACCGAGACCTCCGGTACGATCCGCGCCCATCGCGACGACGCCGCCGTCGACGCCGTGCTGACCCCCGACGTCGACGCCCTGCGCGCGGTCGCCGCCCACCTGCCCAAGGCCGGGGACACCGCCGACACCTTCCTCGCCGGAGCCGTCGACCCCGACCCCGAGAGCGACCAGGCCGGAGAGACCACCTTGCGGCGGCTGCTCGCCGAGACCGCCGTGGTCCACCGTGAGGAGCTCCCCGCCCGTCAGCGGGACCGTCTCGCCGCCCACCAGTGGCGCGCCGCCGCGGCTCTGGGCAACCTCCTCGGAGGGGAGATCGAGATCCGGGCGGAGGGTGTGGCGCTCATCATGTCCGACGAGGCGGCCACCTCGCCCCGGCTCCCCTCCGACGACCCTGTCGGCCACACCGCGCTCGCGCTCGTCCGTCATCTCGCCGGTCGTCTGAACCCCGGCCGTCCCGCCACCTCGGTCCCCGTACCCGACCGAGAACTCCAGGTGGCGCTGGAGGCCCTCGGTGGAGCCGACGCCCCGGCACGTGCCGACTGGGCGCGCACCGCCGGGCCCGAGGTCCCCGACCCCGACCGGCTCCGCACCCTCGTCCTGGAACTCCTCGCCGACTCGGGGCTGCTCCTCGGAGGCCCCGGCGAGTGGCGCTTGACCGCCGCCGCGGCCCGATTCGGCGCGGAAGTGGACGATCGCGTCCCCCGGATCCAGGACAATGACGAAGACGACCGGACGGACCCCGCGCGACCGCGTGGAGCCGGTCACGACGCGTCCGAGCACGACGAGTCGAGGCTTCGAACCGACCCCCGTGAAGACCTCGACCGAGTGGCGTCCGTGCTGCGAACGGTGGCGAACGAGAAGGTGAGCGCGACCAGTGGTGACACAGGAGACGAGCGAGGCCCGGGAGACGGCTCCGGCTGACCCCACCCCCCGTTATCGCCTCGAACGCGCGGGCATCCGGAACGTCTGGCAGTACGACGACCACGTCCTGGACTTCGCCGAGGGGCGGCTGCTGCTGCGCGGGCGTAACGGCGCCGGAAAGTCCAAGGCCCTGGAGATGCTCCTCCCCTTCCTCCTGGACGGGGACGTCCGTCGTCTGGACACCACCGGGACCAACCGGACCAGCCTGCGCTGGCTCATGGCCGAGGAGCCCCGCGCCGGACGGGCCCCGGTGGAGGAGGCCGGCCCCGACCTGCTCGGCGAGCCCGAGGACGAGCCGGCAGAGGTGGACGACGCGACCGACGGGTCCGGAACGACCGCCGGCCCCGCCACCCGCCTGGGCTACCTGTGGGTGGAGTTCACGACCGCCCGCGGCGATCGGGGCCTGGACGCGGCGGCCCGGAACGACACCGGCCCCCGGTCCGCCGCCGCCCTGCTCGGTGAAGGCTCCGAGACCGACGGCGAAGGAGAAGGAGCCGGAGAGGGACCCGAGCCCCGCTACCTCACCTTGGGCGCCGCCGTCATGGCCGTGGGCGACTCCGACCCGCGCTGCGTCTACTTCGTCACCGAACGCAGGGTCGGCCACGACCTCGACCTGGTCACGGACGGCCGGCCCAAACCCGTCGACCGGCTGCGCTCGGAGATCGGCGCCGAGAACTGCTTCACCAGCGCCGTTCCCTACCGGGCGCGCGTCATGCGCAGCCTGTTCGGCATCGACGACTCCGTCCGCTACCGCAACCTCATCCACCTGCTCTACCGGCTGCGCCGCCCCACCATCGGCGACCGGCTGGAGGCGGGGGAGCTCGTCGGCGTGCTCTCCGAGGCACTGCCGCCCATGGACGAGTCCGTCCTGGACGAGGTCGCCCGCAACATCGCCGACCTGGAACAGGCCCGCGCGGAGAAGAACGCCCTCACCGACGCGGGGGCGGGGGTCGCCTCCTTCCTCACCGACTACCACGGCTACCTCGTGCACGCCCTGCGCTCCCGCGCCGCCGCCGTCCGCGAACAACTCGACGCCTTCACCCGACGCACCGAGGAGGCCGACCGACTCCGCGCCGAACTCGACGAGCTGATCGCCGCCGAGAGCCGGATCTCGGAGGAACGCGACCAGGCACGCCGCACCCGCGACACCGCCGAGGCCGACGACGGGACCCTGGCGGCCGCCCGCAACGGCGCCGCCACCGCCACCACCAACGAACGTCGCGCCTACGACGCCGCCGTGGGCGCCTACATCCGCGCGGCCGAGGCGGCCTGGGTCGCGGCCGAACACGCCGCCACCACCGAGGACCACGCGATCGAGCGGCTCGGCGAGGACTCCTCCTCCATCGAACGCGCCCTCGACGTCCTGCGCCAGAACCACGTGGAGGGCACCCGGGCGGCCACCGCCGCCGGTATGGACCCCCGGGACCTGGGCCGGGTCCCCGAGACCCGCGTCGCCGTCCACGCTCCTCGAGAGAGCACCACCCGGGTGGACCTCAAGGGGCTCGAACAGGCCGTGGAACGCGCCCCCGTCGAAGGCATCGACCTCGACGACCTGCGGACGAACCTCGGCGGGCTGCACGACACGCTCACCTCCGTGGCCGACACGGCGGTCGCCCGAGCCGACCTGGTCACCCGACTCACCGGCCTCACCACCGCCGAGGCCTCCGCCGACCGGCGTCTGATCGCCCTAGACAGCGAGGCCGAGAGCGCCCAGGCCACCCTCGAACACGCGCACGAGCGTGAGCGGGAGGCCATCGAGACGCTGAGGGAACGGAGCGCGACCTACGCGGAGGGCGTGCGCTCCTGGGCCGCCCGCCTGCGCGACTCCAGTCACGCCCACGCCCTCGGCGACTCCATCCACGAGCTGGAGGGCAGTGTCGAACTGCCCATCTCCGACTCCCTGCGCGTCCTGGACGCCGAGGTCCCGGCCACCGTCTCCCGACTGGCCCACACCGCCGTCGATCCGCTCCTGGAAGAGCTGCGCGCCCGTAGGGACGTCGCCGTCAACGAGGAGGGACAGCTCTCCGACGAGCTCGCCGAACTCGCCGAACGCAAGCTCAAGAGCGCCGACAGCGGCCCGGAACGTCCTTCCTGGGCCACCTACCCCCGTCCCGACTCCGAAGGCGTCCCCTTCCACCTCGCCATCGACTTCGTCGACGGGCTGAGCACCCGGGAACAGGCCGGTCTGGAGGCGGCGCTGGAGGCCAGTGGCCTGCTCGCCGGCTGGGTCAACGCGGACGGGACCCTCTACGACCCGACCACCCGCGACCTCATCATCACCCCGGCCCGCCCGGCCAAGGGCCGCACCCTCCTCGACGTCCTCGTTCCCGTCGCCGTCCCCGACCGCGGCGTCCACGACGAGGGTCTGCGCGCCCTGCTCGCCTCGATCGCCCTGCGCTCGGAGGCCCCCGGCACCGCCGAGGACACCGAGGCCAAGCACCGCCGGGACCACTCCCTGGCCACCGTCAGCTCCATGTCGCTCTCCGGCGGCTGGCGCCTGGGCGTGGCCTCCGGAGCCCACGACAAGAGCGAACCCGAGTACATCGGCGAGGCCGCGCGCAAACGCGCCCGCGACCGCCAGACCGCCAACACCGACCGCCGCATCGCCATGGCCGAGGCCCTCCTGGCCGAGGCGGGGGAGCGCCGCTGGGCGGTCGAACGCTCCTACACCGAACTCCTCGACGTCTCCCGGGACCTGCCGGACCCGGCCCCGCTCGTACGGGCCTGGGCCACCCTCGACGTCGCCAGGAACGACGTCGCCACCGCGCGCCGCGCCCACGACACCGCCGGGGCCGCCGCCGACGAGGCACGCGCCGAGCTCCTCGAGCTGCGCGCCCGCCTGGCCGACGCCGCCCGACCCGACGGCCTGCCCACCACCCGGGTCGAACTCGACAGCGCGCTTCGGGCCCTGGACCACCTGCGGGTCCTCATCGCCTCCTCCCTGCGCGACCTCGACGTACTGGCCTGGGAACTCGCCGACCACGAACACCACGTGGCCGCCTGGTCCCGAGCCCGCGCGGCCCGCCTGCTCGCGGAGGACGCCCGCGCGGCCGCGATCGACGACATGATCACGGTGCGCCGCCAGTTCGAACTCGGCGACCGGGCCCGCGGGGTCGGGGACGAGCGGATCGAGGCCGCCCGCGAGCAGGTCCGGGCCCGCGCCCGAGAGGCGACCGAACGCCTCCCCGAACTCGAACGCTCCGCCCAGCGGGCCAGGGACGAACGCGTCGGAGCCGAGGCCCGCCTCGACGCGGCCACCGACGAACGGGCCGAACAGGTCCGTCGGGCCCTCACGGTGGGGGAGGGGCTGATCGACTCGGTCACCATGACCGTCGAACCCACGGGGACCGATGAGGAGGCCTCGGAGAGCTTCCTCGCCGACGTCGTCCTGTTGCGCGCCGCCGGGCTCGAGGAACGCGCCTCCGAGGGGTCCCCCCTGCGTCGCTACCTGGCCTGCCTGGAGACCGAACCCGGCGCCGAGCCCACCGGGCCCGAGGAGCGCCTCGGCCTCCTGGCGGCCTTCGTCGCCGACCTGGAGAAGGGCCTGGCCGCCCAGGAGGACGCCGTCGAGATCGACGACAGCGCCGTCCTCGCCAGCCGGGAGGAGCTCCAGAGGCTCCTGACCTCCGTCGGCTGGTCCCAGACCCGCACCGAACTCACCGAACCCCGGGGGATCAAGCGGCTCACCGTCCACGACGAGGACGGCTCCCACGACGTCACGGTCTACGCCGAACGCGTCGCCGAGTCCGTCACCAGGGCCGAGGAGAGCGTCGCCATCGCCGAGGAGGAGGCCTTCGAACGCCACCTGCTCGGTGAACTCGCCGGCCACCTCTCCCACCAGATCGACGAGGCCCGTGCCCTCATCGCCACCATGAACGACGTCCTCAAGGACGTCACCACCTCGGCCGGGCTCGGAGTGCGCCTGGACTGGGACCTGGCCCCCGACGCCGGGGCCGACATCGAGGCGGTCGTGCCGCTCCTGGCCACCCCGGCCGAGAAACGCACCCGCGTCCAGACCACGAGGCTGCGCGACGCCCTGCGCCGCTGCATCGAGGCCATCCGACGCCTGGACCCGACCGCCACCGGTGGGGCCCAACTGCGCGCCGCCCTCGACTATCGATCCTGGTTCACGTTCACCGTCTACGTCACCGACGCCGCCGGAGACGAACGTCGCCTGGGCCACCGCACCGCCCTCAGCCAGGGCGAGCAGCGCGTGGTCGCCTATCTGGTGCTGTTCGCCGCGGCCGCCGCCCAGTTCGACGCCCTGGCGGCACGTGCCCCCTGGGCGCCCCGCCTGATCCTGCTCGACGACGCCTTCGCCAAGGTCGACGAACCCACACACGGACGTCTGCTCGGTCTCCTGGTCGAACTCGACCTCGACTTCGTCCTGACCTCCGAGCGGGTCTGGGGGTGCTTCGCCAGCGTGCCCAGCCTCAACATCTACGAGTGCCTGCGCGATCCCAACGTCCCGGGCATCGCGACGTTGCACTTCACCTGGGACGGTAGTCGTAGGAGGCTGGTCGGGGTATAGGTGCGGTCGCGGGGCCGGACGTTACGCGTATCACCAGGGCGCTTCCTCCCGTCCTGTCCTAGTCTTCTGGTGCAGGTTCGATAACGGAGCGGGGTGGCGAAGGTGACTCGGATGCCCGAGGCCGACACGAACGGAGGACGGAGCGGCAGGGAGACCTCCGGAGGAGGGGACGATCCCACCACGACGGCTCTCCTGGAGGCCCTCGCGCGCTCCGGGACCCCCTCGAGGGTCCGGGCCTGGATCAACGCGGCCCTCTGGGGAGAGGACGCCTTGGAGGCGCTCCTCCAAGGAGAGCGGATCCCCGAACCCGTCCTCGACGAACCGTCCCCACGTCCCGGACGCATGCGCCGCTCCTACCTCACCGGGATCCGGGTCGAGGGCTTCCGCGGCATCGGTCGTCCCGCCGAACTCACCTTCTCCCCGGGGCCGGGCCTCACCGTCATCGTGGGCCGCAACGGTTCCGGCAAGTCCAGCTTCGCCGAGGCCGCCGAGGCGGCGCTGACCGGCCGCAACCCCCGCTGGGACTCCATGCCCACCGGCTGGCGCGACGGTTGGCGCAACCTGCACTACGACGAGCGCACCGAGGCGACCGTCGATATCCACATCGCCGGAGACGACGGACCCACCCGGATCAGCCGCCGCTGGACCGGGGAGAGCGTCCGTTCCGCGCGAGGAGAGGTCGTCCACCCCGACGGTCGGGTCTCCCCGCTGCGTACCCTCGACTGGGGCGAGAACCTCGTCCGCTACCGGCCCTTCCTGTCCTACGACGAACTCGGCCGGACCGTCACCGGACGCGCCGCCGAGCTCTACGACACCCTCACAGCGCTGCTGGGGCTCACCGGACTCGCCGAGGCCGAACGTCGCCTCGCGAAGGTCTGCGACGGCCTCGTCCGGCGCCGTGAACGCCCCTCTCGTGCCCTGAAACAGCTCATGGAGGCCCTCTCGGCCTCCTCCGACCCCCGGGCCGCCCAGGCCGCGCAGATCCTCTCCTCGCCCTCGATGGACCTCGACGCCCTGCGTCGGATCGCCGCCGACGACGGCCCCAGCGACCCGGCCCTGCACGTGGTGCTGCGCCGCCTGCGTCGCCTCGCGGTCCCCGAGCGGGCCCTCATCGCCGACGTCGTCAACGAACTGCGCGGCGCCGCCATGGAACTGGCCATGGCCGCCGGCAGCAAAGGCGACCACGCGCACGGTGTGGTCCGCCTCCTCGAACAGGCCATCGAGCACCACAAGCGCCACCCCACCGAGACCACCTGCCCCACCTGTGACTCGGCCGGAGCCCTCGGCCCGGACTGGGTGCGCCGGGCCAACGCCCAACTCCGCGCCCTTCGTCCCCAGGCCGCCACCGCCTCGGCCGCCTACGAACGCGCCGACAACGCCCGCGACCAGGCCCGCTTCCTGCTCTCGCCCATGCCCGGCTGGCTGCCGCCCGAGAGCGAACTCGGGCAGGTCTGGGCCCTCTGGGAATCGGGCGACGACATAGAGGACCTCGCCGAACTCGCCGACCACATCGAAGTCGTGGGACGCAAACTCCGCGCCGCCGCCGTCAGCGCACGCCGTGACGCCACCGAGCGTCTGGAGGACCCCACCGACGGATGGGGCGAACTCGCCGAACGGCTCACCGAATGGCTCAACGACGCCCAAGAGGCGATCAAGGCGGGTGAGACCCTCGCCGACACCGAGGCCGCCCTCGAATGGCTCGCCGAATACGCCCACTCGGTCCGCTCCGAACGACTGGGACCGGTGGCGCATCAGGCCGAACAGGTGTGGTTCCGCCTCCGCCAGGAACGCCACATCGACCTCCAGGGCATGCGTCTGATCGGCCGGGGCGCCCGCCGCCGGGTCGAAGTGGACGTCGCCGTGGACGGGGTGGACGATCAGACCAGCGCCCCCGGGCTCCTCAGCCAGGGCGAGTTCCAGGCCCTGGCCCTGTCCATCTGCCTGCCCCGCACCCTGGTGGACGACAACCCCTTCGGCTTCCTCCTCCTGGACGATCCGGTCCAGGCCATGGACACCGAGACCGTCGAAGGGCTCGCCTCCGTCCTGGCCGACGTGGGGCGCCACCGCCAGCTGGTCGTGTTCACCCACGACACCCGCCTCTCGGACGCCCTACGCCGCCTGGGGCTCCCCGCGGACATCCGTACGATCAACCGGGACGCGATGTCCAACGTCTGGCTCGCCGACCCCGCCTGAGGGGTGTGGTTCGGGCGCCGGGAGTGTTCTGCAAGACGAGTCGAGCCGCCCGCGAGGAACGAGCGTAGGCGTGGACGAGGATGAAGAACGCTCCCTCCCTTGGCGCCCGAACACGCGCCGAAGCGAAGCGGAGGCGCAAAGCAAGCACTTTCGGGCCTCAGCCCCGGCAGGGTTTGACGGTCACGCGATCTCCCACCTCTACTCCAGCGGTCGGGGGGAGAGGGCGTGTGGCTCGTGCGCCGGGTCACATCGGGGTTCTTGTGGCGGGTGCTTCGAGGGGCCTTGAGGTCCTGAAACCCCTGCCCCGTAAGGGATCTCGCTCCCAGGGGAGGGGTGGCTCCGGGGGTGGCGGGCGTTCGATTTGGCAGACCACCCCTCAACCCCTGTATAGTCATCATCAACGCAAGGGGGCAACGCCCCCGGGGCGGACGAGAGAAAGCCCCACAGCGTGCCCCTTTAGCTCAGTCGGCAGAGCGTCTCCATGGTAAGGAGAAGGTCTACGGTTCGATTCCGTAAAGGGGCTCCACCACTTGATGAGGTTCCGGTCCACTCAGGTGGGTGGCCGGTGGATCCGCACCGGCCTAGACCGGGGCGGATCCCTTCGTGGTTCCGGTCCGTTCCAACCGGGGCGGGGTAGCTCAGTCGGTAGAGCAAGCGGCTCATAATCGCTGTGTCGTCGGTTCAAGTCCGGCCCCCGCTACCAACCCACTGACCCCTGAGGCCGAGTACTCAGGGGTTGTTGTGGGTCTCGAGCAGTGTTCGTACTGCGCCCAGGTAATGTCTCCAGCGAGAAAGGCACTCCGAAGTGGCTGCCACAGACGTGAGGCCGAAGATCACCCTGGCCTGCCAGGAGTGCAATCACCGGAACTACATCACGCGCAAGAACCGTCGGAACACCCCCGACCGTCTGACGATCAAGAAGTTCTGCCCGAACTGCCGCAAGCACAACGAGCACCGCGAGACGCGCTAGTCCCTCGGCGCCCGTAGCCCAGGCAGGGAGCGGTCAGCTTCTCGTAGACTCCAGCCCGGTGAGCCAACCGCTCACCGGGCTGTTCGCTGTGTACGGCCCCCGCCGTCACCGCGGACCCGACACCGTCGTTTCCACATCCGAGAGGCAGAGCGTGGCGATCAACCCTGACTACCTCGGCCGGGAGTATCCCGCCCCCGAGGTGTACGAGGTGACCCGCGGCAAGATCCGCGAGTTCGCCGAGGCCATCGACGATCTCAACCCGGTCTACCTGGACCGGGCCTCGGCCAAGGCCATGGGGCACCCCGACGTCATCGCCCCGCCGACCTTCCCGGTCATCCTCGGTATGGCCGGCTCCGCGCTGGCCATCGCCGACCCCGACCTGGGCGTCGACTTCTCCCGGGTCGTCCACGGCGACCAGGGCTTCCACTACAGCCGGCCGCTGTACGCGGGCGACGTCCTCAGCACGGTCACCCGCATCACCGGGATCAAGGCCCTGGGCGGCAACGAGCTGCTCACCCTGGAGACGGTCGCCGAGGCGGCCGACGGTGAGCACGTGGTGACGGCGAGCATGATGCTCGTCGTCCGGGGTTCCTAGGAGACGGGGAGAGACGATGAGCAGGCTCAAGTACGACGACGTCGAGACCGGCGCCACGATCCCCGAGCGGACCTTCCCGGTCCGCCGTCTGGACCTGGTCCGCTACGCGGGCGCCTCCGGCGACTTCAACCCCATCCACTGGAACGAGCGCTTCGCCAAGTCCGTCGGCCTGCCCGACGTGATCGCGCACGGCATGTTCACGATGGCCGAGGCCGGACGGCTCATCACCGACTGGACCGGGGACCCCGGCAGTGTCGTCGACTACTCGGTGCGCTTCTCGGCGCCCGTGGTGGTCCCCGACGACGATCAGGGAGCCGAGATCACCGTCGGCGGCAAGGTCAAGTCCAAGAACGACGACGGGACCGTCACCGTCATGCTGACCGCCCGTTCCGCGGGCGCCAAGGTCCTGGCCAAGGCCTCCGCCGTCGTGCGGCTGGCCTGACCCGCCCCCCACGCCCGTGTCCGCTTCTTTCGCAAGTCGAGGTAAGACCGTGTCCACGATGCTCGCCGACCACACCACGCTCGGACTGGGAGGCCCCGCCAAGGCCTTCCACACCGCCTCCTCCACGGACGAACTGATCCGACTGGTCACCGAGGCCGACCGCGCCGGAGAGCGTGTGCTCGTGCTCGGTGGCGGCAGCAACCTGGTGGTCGCCGACGACGGCTTCCCCGGGACCGTGATCCTGGTCGCGTCCCAGGGTGTGACCCTCACCGAGGACGGGACCGACCCGGAGACCGGTGAGGACGTCGTCCTGCTGCGGGCGGACGCGGGTGTGGAATGGGATCCGCTGGTGGAGCGGACCGTCGCCGAGGGGCTCAACGGCGTCGAGTTCCTCTCCGGTATCCCCGGTCGGGTCGGCTCCACGCCGATCCAGAACGTCGGGGCCTACGGCCAGGACGTCTCCCAGACCATCCGTGAGGTGCTGGTCCTGGACCGTGTCACGGGCGAGCGGATCACCATGTCCAACGCCGACTGTGGTTTCACCTACCGGGACAGCGTCTTCAAGGGGAGCGACCGTCACGTGGTGTGCGAGGTGGTCTTCGAGCTGCGTCGTGGACCGTCGAGCCGTCCGGTCCGTTACGCCGAGGTCGCCCGCACCATGGGTGTGGACGCGGGGGACCGGGTGCCCCTGGAGAAGGCGCGCGAGGTCGTCCTGGGGCTGCGTCGGGGCAAGGGCATGGTCCTGGACCCGGCCGACCCCGACACCCGGAGCGCCGGTTCGTTCTTCACCAACCCGGTGCTGTCGCCGGAGGAGTACTCGGCCTTCCGTGAGCGCGCCGCCGAGCGTCTGGGCGCCGAGACCGAGATCCCGGGACACCCGGACGAGGCGGGGAACGTGAAGCTCTCCGCCGCCTGGCTGATCGACCGGGCCGGCTTCACCAAGGGCTATGGGGACGGCCCGGCGAGGATCTCGGGCAAGCACACGCTCGCCCTGACGAACCCGGGCGGGGCGACCACGGCCGATCTGCTCGACCTGGCGCGCGAGGTACGCGCGGGGGTGGAGAAGGCCTTCGGGGTGCGCCTGGTCAACGAGCCGGTGATGGTCGGCGTCTCCCTCTGACCGTCACCCGGGCCGTGCGCCCAAGAAATGTGTTGGGCGCACCGAACTCGCTTTTTCGCCCTTCCTGATAAATTAATTCGCCGATGCGACGAATTGCCAGTGCAAAAAGTCCACTGGTAATGTTCTTTCCGTCGAAGGGGAGTAGTCCCCAATGCGTGCGGTCGACATGCTGGATGTACATCCCGGCCGCATGAGCCCGACTCCGACGGGCGGACGAGACCTTTGACCCGGTAGGAAACGACCGGGTTGAAGGGGCGTTATCCGCTTCCTTCCGCCCAATAAGGACAGCGGGAGCACGATGTCGGCCTTTATCCTCGGCCTCGGTCTGAGCGCCATCGCCATCTTCATCGCCGAAATGGGAGACAAGACCCAACTCGTCGCGATGTCCCTGGCGACCCGTTATCGGGTGCGCACCGTTCTTCTCGGCATCACCGCCGCCACCGCGCTGGTCCACCTCGGCAGCGTCTTCATCGCCGAGGTGCTCGGCGCGACCCTGCCCACCGATTGGCTCACCCTCGCGGCCGGGCTCGCCTTCCTCTTCTTCGGGGCGTGGACCCTGAGGGGCGACGAGATGACCGACAAGGACGAGGAGCGGGCCGCCTCCCGCCGTATCCGCTCCGGCTTCATGACCGTGTTCGTGGTCTTCCTCGTGGCCGAACTCGGAGACAAGACCATGCTGGCGACCATCACCGTCGGCACACAGCACCACTGGCTGCCGGTGTGGATCGGCTCCACCGTCGGGATGGTCGCCGCGGACGCCATCGCCATCGCCATCGGCGCGGTCCTGGGCAAGAAGCTCCCCGAACGCGCCATCCGGATCGGCGCGGCGGTGCTGTTCTTCGTGGCGGGCGTCGCGATGCTCGGCCAGGGCGCCTGGATGCTCCTGGCCTGAGCCGGCCGGGACCGCGGCCCCGGCCGATCACCCCTCGAGAGGCTCCGGAGGCGCGGCCAGCCAGGCGTCCACACCGGCCGAGAGTTCCTTCTTGAGGGCGTCGGGGGCCCCGGAGGCCCGAATGGACATACGGGCCAGCTCGGCCAGTTCGGGGTCGGTGAACCCGAAGACCTCGCGTGCGATCCGGTACTGCTCCACCAGGCGGGGGCCGAACAGCAGCGGGTCGTCGGTGCCCAGGGCGATGGGCACGCCCGAGTCGAAGAGCCGGCGCAACGGCAGGTGTTCCACCTGCTCCACCACGCCCAGACCCACGTTCGAGGTCGGGCAGACCTCCAAGGTGACCCCCTGGGTGGCGATCCGCTCCACCAGGTACGGATCCTCGATGGCCCGCACCCCGTGGCCGATCCGGTCGGCGTCCAGTTCGTCCAGGCACTCGCGCACGCTGCGCGGCCCGTTCAGCTCACCGCCGTGCGGCGCCGACAACAGTCCGGCGCGCTTGGCGATGCGAAAGGCCGACTCGAACTCGCGCGCACGGCCTCGGCGCTCGTCGTTGTTGAGGCCGAACGAGACCACGCCCCGTCCCACGTACTGGCGGGCGAGCCGGGCCAGGGCGCGAGCGTCCAGAGGGTGCCGGGTCCGGTTGGCGGCCACCATGATCCCCACACCGACGCCGGTCTCGCGTTCGGCGACCCGGGCGGCGTCCAGGATCAACTCCAACGTGGCGGTCAGTCCGTCGAACCTGGAGGCGTATCCGCTCGGGTCGACCTGGATCTCCAGCCAGCCCGAGCCCGCGGCCTTTTCGTCCTCGGCGGCCTCGAGCAGCAGGCGGTACATGTCCTCGGGCTCCTTGAGCACCGAGCGGGCGATGTCGTACAGGCGCTGGAAGCGGAACCAGCCGCGTTCGTCCGTGGCGCGCAATCGGGGCGGCCATTCCTCGACGAGGGCCTGGGGGAGGTGGACCCCCCGCAGCTCGGCCATCTCCACGAGGGTGTCGTGGCGCATCGAGCCGGTGAAGTGCAGGTGCAGATGGGCTTTGGGCAGCCGGTCCAACCGGCGGGCGCTGGTCGGTGTCTCCATGAAGTAAGACTGCCGCATGAACACCCCCGCTCGCACCGAGATCGACGACACCGTGGCCGGCGCCGCACACGAAGGGCCCCGGGCGGAACGTCGCCCGGGGCCCGGTGGAGCGTGGAGACTACTCGGCCTCGGCCAGCAGGTTCTGGACCCGGGTCACGCCCTCGACCAGGTCCTCGTCGCCGAGCGCGTACGACAGACGCAGGTAGCCGGGGGTGCCGAAGGCCTCGCCCGGGACCACCGCCACCTCGGCCTCCTCCAGGATGAGCTCGGCCAGCTCGGCCGAGGTCGCCGGGGTACGGCCGCGGATCTTCCGGCCGAGCACGCCCTTGACGGACGGGTAGACGTAGAACGCGCCCTCGGGCTCGGGGCAGACCACACCGTCGATCTCGTTGAGCATGCCCACGATGGTCCGACGCCGGCGGTCGAAGGCCTTCCGCATCTCGTCGACCGCGGTCAGGTCGCCCGAGACGGCGGCCAGGGCGGCGGCCTGAGACACGTTCGCGACGTTGGACGTGGCGTGCGACTGGAGGTTGGAGGCGGCCTTCACCACGTCCTTGGGGCCGATGATCCACCCCACGCGCCAGCCCGTCATCGCGTACGTCTTGGCGACGCCGTTGACGATGACCGTGCGGTCCGCGATCTCGGGGACCTCGACCGGCAGCGAGCTGAACTCGGCGTCGCCGTAGACGAGGTGCTCGTAGATCTCGTCGGTCAGCACCCACAGGCCGTGCTCGTCGGCCCAGCGGCCGATGGCGCGGACCTGCTCGCGCGGGTAGACGGCGCCGGTGGGGTTGGACGGCGAGACGAACACCAGGACCTTGGTGCGCTCGGTGCGCGCGGCCTCCAGCTGCTCGACGTCGGCGAGGTAGCCGGTGCTCTCGTCGGTGACGACGAAGACGGGAACACCGCCCGCGAGCTTGATCGACTCGGGGTAGGTGGTCCAGTAGGGGGCGATGACGATGACCTCGTCGCCCGGGTCGAGCATGGCGGCGAAGGCCTCGTAGATGGCCTGCTTGCCGCCGTTGGTCACCAGGACCTGGGAGGGGTCGACCTCGAGGCCGGAGTCGCGCAGCGTCTTCTCCGCGATGGCCTTCTTCAGCTCGGGAAGCCCGCCGGCCGGGGTGTAGCGGTGGAAGCGGGGGTTCCGGGCCGCGTCGACCGCGGCCTCCACGATGTAGTCGGGCGTCGGGAAGTCCGGCTCGCCGGCGCCGAAGCCGATGACGGGACGGCCCTCCGCCTTCATGGCCTTGGCCTTGGCGTCCACCGCGAGGGTGGCGGACTCGGAGATGGCGCTGATGCGCGCGGACACACGAGGTCGGTCAGTCATGTGCTCCATGGTGTCACGTGCCCTTCCTTCGCGTCGGGTGGAAGGTCACACACCGGATGGGGCGATCGACCGGTTTGGCCGAGAACAGGGGAGGGCGTACACTTGCTCGCGTCGGTCGGTTTCGTTACACAGCCGTCACATCACTCAAGGTTGTGCGACGGCTCTCGATACCGGCTATGGTGGGGAACGAAGTTTCCGCAAAGGGCAGTGGCTCAATTGGCAGAGCACCGGTCTCCAAAACCGGCGGTTGGGGGTTCGAGTCCCTCCTGCCCTGCAAGTCCGCGCGGTACGGGGTGGCGATCCGTCGCCACCCCGCCGTGAGGGGCGACGGAACTTACGGGGAATGAAGCAACCCGCGACCCTAAGGACCCCAGGTGACTCAGACTGACGCCGACGCCAAGCCCGACAAGGAGCCCAAGCGTCGTACCGGTCCGGTGACGTTCACCAAGCAGGTCGTCGGCGAACTCCGCAAGGTCCGCTGGCCCACGCGCAAGGAACTGGTCACCTACACGATCGTCGTCCTGGTCTTCGTCGTGATCGTCCTCGCCTACGTCTCTCTGCTCGACTTCGCCTTCGGTGAGGCCGTCACCTGGCTCTACAGCACCTTCGGCCGTCCCGCCGGGGTCTGATCGCACCTCTCGGGGGAGACCCCGTCCACGGGGTGGAGGCGTGTCGATTCCGCCTCTCCCCTTCCTTCCTCGTCCGCGCGTTGGTCCCGCGTCGCCCGGAGAGACCGTAAGCTGGCAGAACTGGGTTCGACGCACGGCCTGTTCGGCGTGCGTCGCACGCCCTAGCGAATCCGACGAGAGAAAGAGCAGCCGTGTCCGAGTCCCCACTGACCTCTGACGACTTCCCCGAAGAGGAGCCGGTTCAGTCGTCGGCGGAAGAGACCGGCCTGGCGGGCGAGCCGTCCGAGGACGCGGCGGTCGACGCCGAGAACCCGGAGCTCGCCGGGGAGGCCGGAGAGGCCGACGGGAGTGACGACGAGGCCGAGGCCGCGCCCGAGACGCCCCGTCTGGACCCCGTCGAGGAGTTCAAGAACGAGCTCATCCTTCTGCCCGGCGACTGGTACGTCGTGCACACCTACGCGGGTTACGAGAAGCGGGTCAAGGCCAACGTCGAGAGCCGGACCCAGTCCCTCAACATGGAGGAGTACATCTTCCAGGTCGAGGTGCCCGAACACGAGGTCACCGAGGTCAAGAGCGGCAAGCGCCAGCAGGTCACCGAGAAGGTGCTGCCGGGCTACGTGCTCGTCCGCATGGACCTGACCGACGAGTCCTGGGCCGCGATCCGCAACACCCCGGGCGTCACCGGATTCGTGGGCCTGTCCAACAAGCCCGCGCCGCTCAGCCTCATGGAGGTCGCCAAGCTGCTGGCCCCCGAGCCCGAGGAGGAGCCGGAGCAGACCCCGCAGGCCAAGGCCGCGGCCGGTGGCGAGGCGCGTTCCGACGTGGCCTACGAGATCGGCGAGTCCGTCACGGTGATGGAGGGTCCGTTCGCGACCCTGCCCGCCACGGTCAGCGAGATCAACGGCGACACCCAGAAGCTCAAGGTGCTCGTCTCGATCTTCGGTCGTGAGACCCCGGTCGAGCTCTCCTTCAACCAGGTCGCCAAGATCTGACGAGGTGGGGTTCTCCCCACACTCCGCCCGGACCACTGTCCGGGCGACGTAGACTTGGTGGGTCCACCCTCATCGGGGGTGGGCCCACCGTCGCGTGCGGCACCCGACTCTCGTCAGGGTGGGGCACGCGCCCGGCCCGTCCGGTCCCGACGGGCCGTCGCCCGCGCATGGACGTGGGAAAGCCTCCTTCGGCAGCGGCCCGACCGCGGTCCTCGTGACCCGGACGTGCCGTCAGGGAGGCAGGGGCCGGCACACAATGCAGATCAGGCAAAGGACCCGATATGCCTCCGAAGAAGAAACTCGCCGCACTCGTCAAGGTGCAGCTGCCCGCCGGTCAGGCGACCCCGGCGCCGCCCGTCGGTACCGCTCTCGGTCCGCACGGCGTCAACATCATGGACTTCTGCAAGCAGTACAACGCTGCTACAGAGGGCCAGCGCGGCAACGTCATCCCCGTAGAGATCTCCATCTACGAGGACCGTTCCTTCAGCTTCGTCACGAAGACGCCGCCGGCGCCCAAGCTGATCCTGAAGGCCGCCGGTCTGGACAAGGCCAGTGGCGAGCCCGGCCGCAGCAACAGCGGTTCGATCAGCGCCGACCAGGTCCGTGAGATCGCGCAGACCAAGCTGCCCGACCTCAACACCGACGACATCGAGGCCGCCACCAAGATCGTCGCCGGTACCGCCCGTTCCATGGGCATCGAGGTCAAGTAGCCCCCGCGAGGGATCGCTCGACGGCAAGAACCACCGTGGCAGGGCCAGGCGCTGGCCCAAAGACCACACGTTCCCGTAGGAGAACAGCGTGAAGCGCAGCAAGAACCACCGCAAAGCCAACAACCTGGTGGACCGGGACCGGCTCTACAGCCCCGCCGAGGCTCTGAAGCTGGCCAAGGAGACCACCAGTGTCAAGTTCGACGCGACCGTCGAGGTCGCCCTGCGTCTGGGCGTCGACCCGCGCAAGGCCGACCAGATGGTCCGCGGCACCGTGAACCTGCCGAACGGCACCGGTAAGACCGCTCGGGTCCTGGTCTTCGCGACCGGTGAGCGTGCCGAGCAGGCTCGCGCGGCCGGCGCCGACATCGTGGGCGACGACGACCTGGTCACCCAGGTCCAGAACGGCTTCCTCGACTTCGACGCCGTCGTGGCCACCCCGGACCTGATGGGCAAGGTCGGTCGTCTGGGCCGCGTGCTCGGTCCGCGTGGCCTCATGCCCAACCCCAAGACGGGCACCGTCACCCCGGACGTGGCCAAGGCCGTGACCGACATCAAGGGCGGCAAGATCGAGTTCCGCGTGGACCGCCACGGGAACCTGCACTTCATCGTCGGCAAGGTCTCCTTCGACGAGAGCAAGCTGCTGGAGAACTACCAGGCCGCGATCGACGAGGTGAACCGCCTCAAGCCGTCCGCCGCCAAGGGTCGTTACATCAAGAAGGCCGTGGTCACCACCACGATGGGCCCGAGCATCCCGCTCGAGGCCTAAGTCCTCTTCCGGCCCTCGGGTCGTGTACGACGCCTGAGACGGCCCCCGTCCCTCCCCGGGACGGGGGCCGTCCGCGTTCCGGGGAGGGGCACGCTCCTCCCCGGTGAGTCCCGGATCACCCGGCGTTCTCCATCGTCGTGGACGAGCACCCCGGAACGTCCGTTAGTATTGGGTTCTGCCGAAGACCGCTGGTCGTCACCCGCTCGGGTGACCTAAGGACCCGTTCCAGGATGGGCGCCCGCGCAGGTGTCACCAGAGCTTTCCCGTTCCGACCCACGCTCACGCGCGGGTTCAGAGAACGTGGTCGTGCCCCGTGCGCCTCGCGCTCGGGGCTTTTTCTCGTGCTGACGCCGATCGTGGAAGTCCTTGGGAATCACCAGCGTTCACTGTTGGAAGGAGTCCCATGGCGAGGCCGGACAAGGCAGCCGCGGTCGCCGAACTCGCGGACGAGCTCCGTGAGTCGAACGGCGCCGTGCTGACCGAATACCGGGGGCTCACTGTCGCGCAGGTCACTGAACTGCGCCGCAGCCTCGGTCAGAACGCGCGTTTTCGCATCGTCAAGAACACGCTGACCAAGATCGCGGTCAAGGAGGCCGGCGTCGACGAGCAGATCACCGATCTGCTCGAGGGCCCGTCCGCCATCGCCTTCGTCCACGGGGACGTCGTCGAGGCCGCCAAGGGTCTGCGTGACTTCGCGAAGGCGAACTCGCCTCTGGTGATCAAGGGCGGGATCATCGACGGCAAGTCGATGTCCGCCGAGCAGGTCACCAAGCTGGCCGATCTGGAGTCCCGAGAGGTTCTCCTCTCGAAGCTGGCCGGTGCGCTCAAGGCCAAGCAGGGCCAGGCCGCCGCCGTCTTCCAGGCGCTGCCCTCCAAGACTGTGCGTCTCGCGCAGGCTCTGGCGGACAAGCGTTCCGAGGAAGCCGCTTAAACCTTTTGAACCACGGCGGGTGCCGACGGCGCCCGGCCACCGGCTCGCACGCTGTGCCGTTGGCGCGCGTGTCATCAGAGAAAGAGAGATCGCATCATGGCGAAGCTCAGCAACGAGGAACTGCTCGAGGCGTTCGAGGGCATGACCCTCCTTGAGCTGTCCGACTTCGTGAAGCTGTTCGAGGAGAAGTTCGACGTCACCGCCGCCGCCCCGGCCGCCGTGGCCGTCGCCGCTCCGGGTGCCGCCGGCGGCGACGCCGGTGCCGCCGAGGAGAAGGACGAGTTCGACGTCGTCCTCGAGTCCGCCGGTGACAAGAAGATCCAGGTCATCAAGGAGGTCCGCGGCCTCACGAGCCTGGGCCTGAAGGAAGCCAAGGACCTGGTCGACAACGCTCCGAAGGCTCTCCTCGAGGGCGTCAACAAGGAGGCCGCTGACAAGGCCAAGGCCGCCCTCGAGGGCGCCGGCGCCACCGTCACCCTCAAGTAGTCCTCCGCGGGCCTCAGAAGCCCGCTGGTCTGCCTGAAGCGGCCGTTCCTCCCAGGGAGGGGCGGCCGCTTTCGTGTGCGCGGACATCGGGTCGCATATCGGTCGGACCGCTTTCCGGGGCGGGGGAGTGGCCGGAACACGCCTTTCCAAGTCGTTCGCGACGCCGTGTCCGTTCCGGTTCGAGGCGTGTGATGTGCGAAGCTGGGTCGGTCCCGGAGCCTTGGGCCCGTGGTCGTGGGGCTCGCGTGTGCGAACTGTCCCCGGGACGCGATAATCTCCCGTCCCGGGAATCCTGACGGGCCCCGGTGGAGAGTGTTTACCCGCTTTGGGCGGGGGAACCCTTTCCGGTGTCCGTTGGCTCACACCCCCATGGGGCCAGGGGCGGGCGCGCTGTTTCACCCTGACGGTCCAGGGTCCTCCCCCGGGGTGTGCGTGACGACGTTCCACGTTGTCGGGCTTGACGGATCGCCCTCGACGGGTGATCCTTCGGGTGTCGTGAGAGACGTTGTGGACCGTGAGTGGACAGCGGTGTAGTGTTCGGCTACACTGCTCTTTTGCGCTGCCCTTTGGTGATCCCTGTGCCGGTGTACGGCTTCCGTCATTCCGTTCAATACTCCGGATCCGGAAGGCCCGTTCCCGCTCGATGTGACCGTCTCAACCGTGTTGCGGCGGTCCTTCTCGTGACGGATCGTCTGGCGTGCGCGCTTCAACCGCCACAAGCCTTCGGAAGGACCCCTGTTGGCAGCCTCGCGCAACGCCTCCGCTGACGCCCTTGGTCCGCACCGCGTTTCCTTCGCCCGTATCCAGGAACCCCTCGCGGTTCCCAACCTTCTGGCTTTGCAGACCGAGTCGTTCGACTGGCTGCTGGGCAACGACACGTGGAAGACGCGGGTGGAGACGGCCCGCAACGCCGGCCGCAAGGACGTTCCGGAGCAGTCCGGTCTCGAAGAGATCTTCGAGGAGATCAGTCCGATCGAGGACTTCTCGGGCACGATGTCGCTGTCTTTCCGCGACCATCGGTTCGAGCCGCCCAAGTACTCCGAAGAGGAGTGCAAGGACAAGGACATGACCTTCTCCGCCCCGATGTTCGTCACGGCGGAGTTCATCAACAACGACACCGGTGAGATCAAGAGCCAGACGGTGTTCATGGGCGACTTCCCGCTCATGACCGCCAAGGGCACCTTCATCATCAACGGCACCGAGCGTGTCGTCGTTTCCCAGCTGGTCCGCTCTCCGGGCGTGTACTTCGACAAGTCCGTGGACAAGACCTCGGACAAGGACCTGTTCGGCTGCAAGGTCATCCCGTCCCGCGGCGCCTGGCTGGAGTTCGAGGTCGACAAGCGCGACTTCGTCGGCGTCCGCATCGACCGCAAGCGCAAGCAGGGCGTCACCGTCCTGCTCAAGGCGCTGGGGTGGACCACCGACCAGATCCTGGAGCGTTTCGGCCAGTACGAGTCGATCCGCAACACCCTGGAGAAGGACCCCACCGCGGGTACCGACGACGCGCTGCTGGACATCTACCGCAAGCTGCGCCCGGGGGAGCCGCCCACGAAGGAGTCGGCCCAGGCGCTGCTGGAGAACCTGTACTTCAACCCCAAGCGCTACGACCTGGCCAAGGTCGGTCGGTACAAGATCAACAAGAAGTTGGGTCTGGACACCGACTACACCCAGGGCACCCTCACCGAAGAGGACATCGTCGCCACGATCGACTACCTCGTCCGCCTGCACGCGGGTGAGGTCGAGAAGGAGACCGTCTTCGGCCTCCGTCCGATCGAGACCGACGACATCGACCACTTCGGCAACCGCCGTCTGCGCACCGTCGGCGAGCTCATCCAGAACCAGGTCCGTCTGGGTCTGGCCCGCATGGAGCGCGTCGTCCGGGAGCGGATGACCACTCAGGACGTCGAGGCGATCACGCCGCAGACCCTGATCAACATCCGTCCCGTCGTCGCCTCCATCAAGGAGTTCTTCGGCACCTCGCAGCTGTCCCAGTTCATGGACCAGACCAACCCGCTCGCGGGTCTGACCCACAAGCGTCGCCTCTCGGCGCTGGGTCCGGGCGGTCTGTCCCGTGAGCGCGCGGGCTTCGAGGTCCGAGACGTCCACCCGTCCCACTACGGCCGCATGTGCCCGATCGAGACCCCTGAAGGTCCGAACATCGGTCTGATCGGTTCGCTCGCCGCCTACGGCCGGGTGAACTCCTTCGGTTTCGTGGAGACCCCCTACCGCAAGGTCATCGACGGTCGCATCAGCGAGCAGATCGACTACCTGACCGCGGACGAGGAGGACCTCTACGTCATCGCGCAGGCGAACACGCCGCTGAACGCCGACGGGAGCTTCGCCGAGTCGGGTGTGCTCGTGCGCCGTAAGGGCGGGGAGTTCGAGCAGGTCGACACCTCCGAGGTCGACTACATGGACGTGTCGCCGCGCCAGATGGTGTCGGTCGCCACCGCCATGATCCCCTTCCTGGAGCACGACGACGCCAACCGCGCGCTCATGGGTTCCAACATGCAGCGCCAGGCCGTGCCGCTGCTGCGCGCCGAGGCGCCCTTCGTCGGCACCGGCATGGAGTACCGCGCCGCCACCGACGCCGGTGAGGTCATCCTCGCCGAGAAGGCCGGTGTGGTCGAGGACGTCACCGCCGACTACGTCACCGTGATGGCCGACGACGGCACGCGCAAGACGTACCGGATGGGCAAGTTCCAGCGCTCCAACCAGGGCACCTGCTTCAACCAGCGCCCCATCGTCCACGAGGGCCAGCGGGTCGAGGTCAAGCAGGTCCTGGCCGACGGTCCGTCCACGGACCAGGGCGAGATGTCGCTGGGCAAGAACCTCCTCGTGGCGTACATGTCCTGGGAGGGTCACAACTACGAGGACGCGATCATCCTCTCCCAGCGTCTGGTGCAGGACGACGTCCTCTCCTCGATCCACATCGAGGAGCACGAGGTCGACGCCCGTGACACCAAGCTGGGCCCGGAGGAGATCACCCGCGAGATCCCCAACGTCAGCGAGGAGGTCCTGGCCGACCTCGACGACCGGGGCATCATCCGCATCGGCGCCGAGGTCGTCGACGGCGACATCCTCGTCGGCAAGGTCACGCCCAAGGGTGAGACCGAGCTGACCCCGGAGGAGCGTCTTCTGCGCGCCATCTTCGGTGAGAAGGCCCGCGAGGTCCGCGACACCTCTCTGAAGGTCCCGCACGGCGAGACCGGCAAGGTCATCGGCGTCCGCGTCTTCAGCCGCGAGGAGGGCGACGAGCTCGCCCCCGGCGTCAACGAGATGGTCCGGGTCTACGTCGCCCAGAAGCGCAAGATCACCGACGGTGACAAGCTCGCCGGTCGTCACGGCAACAAGGGCGTCATCGCCAAGATCCTGCCCCAGGAGGACATGCCCTTCCTGGAGGACGGCACCCCGGTCGACATCATCCTCAACCCGCTCGGTGTTCCCGGTCGTATGAACGTCGGCCAGGTACTCGAGGTCCACCTGGGCTGGCTGGCCAAGAACGGCTGGGTGGTCGAGGGGGCCGAGGAGGAGTGGCAGAAGTCGCTGCACGCGATCGGCGCGTCCGACGTCGAGCCGAACTCCCGTGTGGCCACGCCGGTCTTCGACGGCCTGCACGGCGACGAGCTGAGCGGCCTCATCAAGTCGGTCCGCCCGAACAAGGACGGCAACCGTCTCATCAACGACGACGGCAAGGCCCGCCTGTTCGACGGTCGTACCGGTGAGCCCTTCGCCGAGCCGATCTCCGTCGGTTACAAGTACATCCTGAAGCTCCACCACCTCGTGGACGACAAGATCCACGCCCGCTCCACCGGTCCGTACTCCATGATCACGCAGCAGCCGCTGGGTGGTAAGGCGCAGTTCGGTGGTCAGCGCTTCGGTGAGATGGAGGTCTGGGCGCTGGAGGCCTACGGTGCCGCCTACGCGCTCCAGGAGCTGCTCACCATCAAGTCCGACGACGTGGTGGGTCGCGTCAAGGTCTACGAGGCCATCGTCAAGGGCGAGAACATCCCCGAGCCGGGCATCCCTGAGTCCTTCAAGGTGCTCATCAAGGAGATGCAGTCGCTCTGTCTGAACGTGGAGGTGCTGTCCAGTGACGGTATGTCCATCGAGATGCGGGACAGCGACGAGGACGTCTTCCGCGCCGCGGAAGAACTGGGAATCGACCTGGGTCGGCGTGAGCCGAGCAGTGTCGAAGAGGTCTAACTTCCGCATTCTTCGAGAGCAGGGGACGAATTAAGTGCTCGACGTCAACTTCTTCGACGAGCTGCGTATCGGTCTCGCCACGGCCGACGACATCCGCCAGTGGTCGCACGGCGAGGTCAAGAAGCCCGAGACCATCAACTACCGAACCCTCAAGCCCGAGAAGGACGGACTCTTCTGCGAGAAGATCTTCGGCCCGACCCGGGACTGGGAGTGCTACTGCGGTAAGTACAAGCGTGTCCGCTTCAAGGGCATCATCTGTGAGCGCTGCGGCGTCGAGGTGACCCGTGCCAAGGTGCGCCGTGAGCGGATGGGCCACATCGAGCTGGCCGCTCCCGTCACGCACATCTGGTACTTCAAGGGTGTGCCCTCCCGCCTGGGCTACCTGCTGGACCTGGCGCCCAAGGACCTCGAGAAGATCATCTACTTCGCGGCCTACATGGTCACGTGGGTGGACACCGAGGCCCGCGAGCGCGACCTCCAGTCGCTCGAGGCCCGGATCTCGGTCGAGAAGCAGCACCTGGAGCAGCGCCGCGACTCCACCATCGAGGAGCGCCACCGCAAGCTCGAGGCCGACCTGGCCGAGCTCGAGGAGCAGGGCGCCAAGGGCGACGCGCGCCGTAAGGTGCGCGAGGGCGCGGAGCGCGAGATGCGTCAGCTCCGCGACCGTGCCCAGCGCGAGATCGACCGTCTCGACGAGGTCTGGAGCCGTTTCAAGAACCTCAAGGTCCAGGACCTCGAGGGCGACGAGATGCTCTACCGCGAGATGCGGGACCGCTTCGGGAAGTACTTCCGCGGTGGCATGGGCGCTCAGGCGATCCAGGACCGCCTCTCCAACTTCGAGCTGGAGGAGGAGGCCGAGAAGCTCCGCGAGACCATTCGCACCGGCAAGGGCCAGAAGAAGGCCCGCGCCCTGAAGCGTCTCAAGGTCGTCTCGGCGTTCCTCAACACCACCAACAGCCCCATGGGCATGGTGCTGGACTGCATCCCGGTCATCCCGCCGGACCTGCGTCCGATGGTGCAGCTGGACGGTGGCCGCTTCGCGACCTCCGACCTCAACGACCTGTACCGTCGCGTCATCAACCGGAACAACCGCCTCAAGCGGCTTCTGGACCTGGGCGCGCCCGAGATCATCGTCAACAACGAGAAGCGGATGCTCCAGGAGGCCGTCGACGCGCTGTTCGACAACGGCCGCCGCGGTCGCCCGGTCACCGGTCCCGGTAACCGTCCGCTCAAGTCGCTGTCCGACATGCTCAAGGGCAAGCAGGGACGTTTCCGTCAGAACCTGCTCGGTAAGCGAGTCGACTACTCCGGCCGTTCGGTCATCGTCGTCGGCCCGCAGCTGAAGCTGCACCAGTGCGGTCTGCCCAAGCAGATGGCCCTGGAGCTGTTCAAGCCGTTCGTGATGAAGCGTCTGGTCGACCTGAACCACGCGCAGAACATCAAGAGCGCCAAGCGCATGGTCGAGCGGTCCCGCCCGGTCGTGTGGGACGTCCTCGAAGAGGTCATCACCGAGCACCCGGTTCTGCTCAACCGCGCCCCGACGCTGCACCGCCTGGGCATCCAGGCCTTCGAGCCGCAGCTGGTCGAGGGCAAGGCCATCCAGATCCACCCGCTCGTGTGCACCGCGTTCAACGCGGACTTCGACGGTGACCAGATGGCCGTGCACCTGCCGCTGTCCGCCGAGGCCCAGGCCGAGGCGCGGCTGCTGATGCTGGCCACCAACAACATCCTCAAGCCGTCCGACGGTAAGCCCGTGACCATGCCCACCCAGGACATGATCATCGGTCTGTACTACCTGACGACGGAGCGGGCCGGCGCCGCGGGCGAGGGTCGCGCGTTCCGCTCCCCGGCCGAGGCCATCATGGCCTACGACCTGGGAGACCTGGACCTGCAGGCGAAGATCCGTCTGCGGATCTCCGACGGCGCTCCGGCCCCCAAGGACTGGACCCCGCCGGAGGGTTGGCAGCAGGGCGACACCTACGTCCTGGAGACGACCCTGGGTCGGTACCTCTTCAACGAGGCCACCCCGGTCGACTACCCGTACGTCAACTTCCAGGTGGGCAAGAAGCAGGTCTCGGTCCTGGTCAACGACCTGGCCGAGAACTACCCGAAGGTCCAGGTCGCCACGACCCTGGACGCCCTCAAGGACGCCGGTTACCGCTGGGCCACCAGGTCCGGTCTGACCATCGGCATAGAGGACGTCGTCGCGCCTCCGCAGAAGGAGGAGATCCTCGGCAACTACGAGCGCAAGGCCGACAAGATCCAGCGCGAGTACGACCGTGGTCTGATCACCGACGACGAGCGCCGTCAGGAGCTCACCGAGGTGTGGACCCAGGCCACCGCCGAGGTCGCCAAGAACATGGAGGAGAACTTCCCCTCCGACAACCCGGTGTGGATGATGGTCCAGTCCGGTGCCCGTGGTAACCCGATGCAGGTGCGTCAGATCGCCGGTATCCGCGGTCTGGTCTCCAACACCAAGGGTGAGACGATCCCGCGCCCGATCAAGTCCTCCTACCGTGAGGGCCTGTCCGTGCTGGAGTACTTCATCTCCACGCACGGTCAGCGCAAGGGTCTGGCCGACACCGCCCTGCGTACCGCCGACTCGGGTTACCTGACCCGTCGTCTGGTGGACGTCGCGCAGGACGTCATCGTCCGCGAGATCGACTGTGGCACCGACCGTTCCCTCTGGCACGAGATCGGTGAGAAGAACGCCGCCGGTGTCGTGGTGCGCAAGCACAACGTCGAGAACACCGGTTTCGGCCGGACGATCTCCGAGGACGCGGTGGACGCCGACGGCAACGTCGTCCTGCCCGCCCTGTCCGACACCTCCGAGCAGAACATCGACAAGCTGGTCGCCGCCGGGATCACCCGCGTGCGCATCCGTTCGTCGCTGACCTGTGAGGCGAAGATCGGTGTCTGCACCACCTGCTACGGTCGCTCCATGGCGACCGGTAAGCCGGTGGACGTCGGTGAGGCGATCGGTATCATCGCGGCCCAGTCCATCGGTGAGCCCGGTACCCAGCTGACCATGCGTACCTTCCACATGGGTGGTTCGGCCGGTCAGGACATCACCCACGGTCTGCCCCGTGTCCAGGAGCTCTTCGAGGCCCGCATCCCCAAGGGTGTGGCCCCGATCTCCGAGATGGAGGGCCGGATCCGGATCGACGACACCGAGAAGAGCCGCAAGATCGTCGTCATCCCGGACGACGGCACCGACGAGATCGCCTACCCGGTCCCGATGCGTGCCCAGCTCCTGGTGAGCGACGGCGACCACGTCAAGGTCGGTCAGCAGCTCATCCAGGGCGCGATCAACCCGCACGAGGTTCTTCGCATCCAGGGCCCGCGCGCGGTGCAGCAGCACCTCGTGTCGGAGGTCCAGGAGGTGTACAAGTCGCAGGGTGTGTCCATCCACGACAAGCACATCGAGATCATCGTTCGCCAGATGCTCAAGCGAGTGAACATCCTGGAGTCCGGTGACACCGAGCTGCTGCCCGGTGAGATGGTCGAGCGGCCCAAGTTCGAGCGGATCAACCGACGCGTGGTGTCCGAGGGCGGCCAGCCCGCCGCCGGACGTCCGGTCCTGCTGGGTATCACCAAGGCCTCGCTGGCCACGGAGTCCTGGCTGTCGGCGGCCTCCTTCCAGGAGACCACCAGGGTCCTCACCGAGAACGCGATCCACGGCAAGAGCGATCCTCTGCTCGGCCTCAAGGAGAACGTCATCATCGGTAAGCTCATCCCGGCCGGTACGGGTATTCCTCAGTACCGCAACGTTCGGGTCGAGCCGACCGAGGAGGCCAAGGCCTCGATGTACTCGGTCTCCGGGTACGAGGAGCCGAGTGAGTACACCTTCGGTCAGGGTTCGGGCGAGGCCGTGCCGCTGGAGGAGTACGACTTCGGGCCGTACAACCGGTAAGCACCAGCCTGAACGTTGGCTGAGCTGACGGCGGCGGTCGGTCACCCCCATGACCAGGGGGTGGCTCCGCCGCCGTTTTCTGTTGTCGGTCGACACACCGCTGTGTTGACGGGGAGATGGCGCCAAGGCGCCGGCGGGAGAGCAGGAAAGTGACTGATAACGGGGGCGGAGAGCCGGGGAACCGGTCGCCCGGAGGGGACGCGGACTCGTGGTTCAAGCCCAGTGAGAACCGTTTCCGCAAGCAGTCCGAATACCAGGATCCGATGGACGAGCAGGGCGCGCCCGAGGGCGACGCCCCGGCCGATGGTGCCGCGGTCTTTCCGGACAGCGGTGGTTACGCGGGGCTGAGCGCCTCACGTCCCGCTCTGGCCGACCCGTATCCGGACGCTCTGGGCGTTCCGCCGTCGTCGCACCGCGTCGACCCCTCGCCCGCGCCCTCGGAACCGACGGCGGCGCCGGGCGCCCTCTCCTACCCGGGGGCGGGCACGAGCGCCTACCAGCCCCTGACCCGGGTGCCGGGCGAACCCCGGCCGGCCTGGGAGGCACCCGGTGCGCCGGAGCGGCCGTCCGAACCGAGGACGCCCTCCTTCGGTGCCGGGGGAGGGGAGGAGCCCTGGGGTTCCACGGAGCCCGCGTGGTCGAACGACCCCGGAACCGGGGGCACCGCCCTCTCCGGCCCCGAGACCGCGCCGATCCCGACGGAGGCCCCCGCGTGGGGGGCTCCCGAGCCCTCGCACGACCTTCCGGGCTCCGACGCCCATGAGCCCTCCGCGTGGGGTTCGGTCCCCTCGTCGTTCGGTTCGGTCGAACCGGGGACCGAACGTCCCTTCGAACCGGAGCCCTCCGGCGCTCCGGAGGCATGGGAGCCGAGGGCGGAACAGCCCAGGGAGGCACCGTCGTGGGGTTCCTCGGACACCTCTCACGGCTCTCTCGCGGCCGATCCGGTGGAGCCCTCCGCCTGGGACGCTCCCTCCGGTGGGGCGGCCGAGCCGTCCGCCTGGGACGCCCCCGAGACCTCACAGGACCGTGTCGAGCCCTCGGCCTGGGGAGCGTCCGAGCCCGAACGGCTCACGGAACGCGACCCCTCCGAGGCCCCGTTCGAGACCTTCGGGGGCCAGACCCCGGACCGACCCGGGCCGCCCGAGGCCTCGTGGACACCGGGCACCGGTTCCGAGGCCCCCGCGTGGGGCGGCCCGGAGTCCTCGCGCGACCTTCCCGGTTCCGAGCCCGAGGAGCCCTCCGCCTGGGGGGCCACGGCCGCGTCGTTCGGTTCGGTCGAACCGTCGTACGAGCACGCACCCGAAGCGGAGTCCTCCGAGAACCCGTTCAGGGACCCGCCGGCGGCGACCCGTGATCCCCTCGCGGCCGATCCGGTGGAGCCCTCCGCCTGGGACGCGCCCTCCGGTGGGGCGGCCGAGCCGTCCGCCTGGGACGCCCCCGAAACCTCCAGGGACCTCGGTGAGGACCAGTGGGATCGTCGCCCCGAGGCGGGGACGTTCGACGAGCCCGCGTCGGAATGGGACACGGATCCGGCCGAACCTTCCTGGGAGCCGCGGACCCCCGCTTCCGAGGGGACCCCCGAACCCTTCCCGACCGGTGGTTACCCGGGCATCGCGGCCAGTGCCGAGGTCCCGCTGCCCCCGGAGGGGGTGGAGGACGTCGAACGCGTGCCCGCGCCGGACTCCTGGGCCTCCACGAGCACCGACGCGTGGTCCGACGCCCCCTCGGGGCACGAGGATCCGCTCGGCGACGTTCGGGAGGACCGGTCCCCGGCGACGGAGCACTCCTCGCCCATGAACACCGACGCCTGGAACGATCCCCGGGCCTGGGGGGACGACGCGGATCCGCTGTCGGACCCCCCGCGCGAGTGGCGGGACACCGATGAGCGTTCGGAGGAGGGACGTCCCTTCGCTTCGGACGACGAGGACCGTCCGGCGTGGGGAGAGGGCGACCCGCTCTCCGATCCCGGCGCCTCCCGCTGGGACGACCCGACCCCCTCCTACGGAGGGGACGGGTACGACGACGAGCTCTCTCCGAGGTCGTCGCGGCCCTCCCACGACCGCTACGAGGAGCGTGCGGACGACCCCCTCGGCGGGGGATCGTCCTACGACGATCGTTACGAGGACGAGCTCTCCGCGAAACCCGCGGCCCCGGGGACCTTCCCCGACGACGGGGGCCTGGGCGCGGGCAGCGGCAACACCTGGGCCTTCGACCGCGACGACCTGCGCCTGCCCGACGTGGTGCGGGACGCGGAACGACGCCGTCGGGAGGCGGCCCCGGAGGGGCCGACCTACCGTGAGTGGGGCGAGGACCCCCTGTCGGACGAGCGGAGCGCGGCCCCCGACACCGGGGAGCTCTCCGCGGCCGTCCCGACCTCGGACGATCCGCTGGCGGCCATCGCCGATATGCAGTCGCGGGCCAGGGAGAAGGAGCCCTGGGGCGAGGACGAGGACGGTTACGCGGACGAGTACCGCGGTCCCGCCGAGCCGGAGGCCTCCTGGAACCGAGGGGCGGCGGGCGCCACTCAGATGTTCACCGCGCCCTCCTTCGAGGACGGGCCGTCGGATCGAGCCCCCTACGGGCCGGGCGACGACTCTCCGTTCGCCGACGACCGCGGCTACCCGGACCGGTCCCATGCCGACCGCGGGTACGGGGATCTGGACGATTTCGGTCCGGACGAGGACGATCGGTTCTATGACGAGCGGGGCGGTTTCGACGACCGCGGCGGCCCCGCTCCGGTGTCCGCCGGCATCCCCTCGGATCTGGGCGGCGAGCCCTCCTACGATCAGGGCGGATCGGCCGAGGCCTGGAACGGACCGACGGATCGACCGGCCTCGGCCGAGGACGACCCGAACGTTCCGGTCGATGACGAGGGTCGGGACGATCCGGAGTACGACGACGGGTTCACCCCCGCCGACTACGGGATGTCCGAGAGGCCTCGGCCGGCCAAGCGCCGCCGGGACCGGATCGCCGAGGACTTCCCGGGCTTCGAGGACCGGCCCCTCGGCGGGGAACCGGGCGACGCCTACCCCGGCTACGACAGTGTCGACTTCCTCGCCGACACCGAGCCCGGGGCGAATCTGACCCTCTGGTTGGGTGTGGCCTCGCTCATCCCGGGCCTGGGCGTCATCACCGCGATCATCGCGTTGTTCGTCACCGGCCCCAAGGCCAAGAGGGCGATCCGCGAGTCGAGGGGAGAACTCGACGGTCTCGGTCTGATCACCACTGGAACCGTGTTCGCGGTGATCGGGATCCTGGTCACGGTGATCTCCGTCGCGATCTGGCTGATCCTGTAGTCATACGGCCGCTTCCATGGGCACAATGGGTGCTCTGGGAGCGGCCGTTCGCCTGCGACGGCCCTTCATTCACCTTCTGGGGAAAACCTGGGGCGAAACGAGTCGGGGAGCACGTAGACTGAGGGAGACCCACGGCTACGTGAGGACCGGTTCCGTTTGTTCTCGCCATGTCGCACACCGTTTTGACCGCCTGGTCTGGTAGCGGTAGCCTGTGTGATTGTGCCCGTGAGTCGACGGGTCACGCGTGTGTGTGCAGCGCCCCAGTCCTCTACAGGACGGACACAAGGCGCGCGACGCATGTGAACCCCCTCCTGTGAATCGGCCTGACGGCCGGGTGAGTGTTCTCCGTTCTTTCCGTGCGTGAGAACGAGGGCGACACGCCCGACCCCGGGGGTCGGGGAGGTTCGGGAAATTCAGCAGGTCAATAGCGATATCGGCTACGAGAACCGGCGTAGGTCACGAGGAAGACGGAGACGCGGTGCCCACCATCCAGCAGCTGGTCCGTAAGGGCCGACAGGACAAGGTCGCAAAGAACAAGACCCCGGCGCTGAAGGGGAGTCCGCAGCGTCGTGGTGTGTGCACTCGTGTCTACACCACCACGCCCAAGAAGCCGAACTCCGCTCTGCGTAAGGTCGCTCGCGTCAAGCTGAGCAGCGGCATCGAGGTCACGGCCTACATCCCCGGCATCGGCCACAACCTCCAGGAGCACAGCATCGTGCTGGTTCGTGGCGGTCGTGTGAAGGACCTGCCGGGTGTCCGCTACCGAATTGTCCGCGGTTCGCTCGACACCCAGGGCGTCCGGGGCCGCAAGCAGGCCCGTAGCCACTACGGCGCCAAGAAGGAGAAGTAAGCATGCCGCGCAAGGGCCCGGCGCCGAAGCGCCAGCTCATCACCGACCCGGTCTACGGCTCGCCGCTCGTCACCGCACTGATCAACAAGGTGCTGCTCGACGGTAAGCGTTCCATCGCTCAGAACGTCGTGTACGGCGCTCTCGAGGGTGCTCGCGAGAAGACCGGACAGGACCCGCTCGTCGTTCTCAAGCGAGCCCTGGACAACGTCAAGCCCGCGCTCGAGGTCCGCAGCCGCCGTGTCGGTGGCGCGACCTACCAGGTGCCGGTCGAGGTTCGCGCCTCCCGGTCCACCACGCTGGCCCTGCGCTGGCTCGTCTCCTACTCGCGTCAGCGTCGTGAGAAGACGATGACCGAGCGTCTGATGAACGAGCTGGTCGACGCCAGCAACGGTCTGGGCGCGGCCGTCAAGAAGCGTGAGGACACGCACAAGATGGCCGAGTCGAACAAGGCCTTCGCCCACTACCGCTGGTAACCCCGCGGCGAATCGATTCCTTGAGACGACCTAGGGAAGACGAGCCTCATGGCTAAGACTTTGCTTGACCTGGCCAAAGTCCGCAATATCGGCATCATGGCCCACATCGACGCGGGCAAGACCACGACGACCGAGCGGATCCTCTACTACACCGGTGTGAACCACAAGCTCGGCGAGACGCACGACGGCGCCTCGACGATGGACTGGATGAAGGAGGAGCAGGAGCGGGGTATCACCATTACCTCGGCTGCTACCACCACGCACTGGGACGATCACACGATCAACATCATCGACACGCCCGGCCACGTCGACTTCACCATCGAGGTCGAGCGTTCGCTGCGTGTTCTCGATGGCGCGGTCGCCGTCTTCGACGCCAAGGAAGGCGTCGAGCCGCAGTCGGAGCAGGTCTGGCGTCAGGCCGACCGCTACAACGTTCCCCGTATCTGCTTCGTCAACAAGATGGACAAGATCGGGGCCGATTTCCAGCGTTGTGTCGACATGTTCCGTGAGCGCCTCGGCGCGAACGCCATGCCGATCCAGCTGAACATCGGTGCGGAGAGCGACTTCAAGGGCGTCATCGACCTCGTGAAGATGAAGGCCTACGTCTGGAACGACGAGGCCGCCCTCGGCGAGATGTACGACACCGTCGAGATCCCCGAGAGCCACGCCGACGTCGCCCGCGAGGCCCGCGACTCGTTCATCGAGACGCTGGCCGACGGTGACGACGAGATCATGGAGCTCTACCTCGAGGGCACGGAGCCCACCGAGGACCAGCTCGTGGCCGCGATCCGTCGCGCCACGATCGCCGGCACCGCGATCCCCGTGGTCTGCGGCACCGCCTTCAAGAACAAGGGCGTCCAGCCCTTGCTCGACGCGGTCACCGCCTACCTCCCCTCGCCCCTGGACGTCGAGGCCGTCGAAGGCCACGACCCCAAGGACGAGACCGAGGAGACCAAGCTCGAGCGCAAGCCGAGCGTCGACGAGCCGATGTCCGCCCTGGTCTTCAAGATCATGAGCGACCCGCACCTGGGCAAGCTGACCTACGTGCGCATCTACTCCGGCGTCATCAGCAGCGGTACCCAGGTTCTCAACAGCCTGAAGGGCCGCAAGGAGCGCATCGGCAAGATCTACCGCATGCACTCCAACAAGCGTGAGGAGATCGCCGAGGCCGGCGCCGGTGACATCGTCGCCGTCATGGGTCTGAAGGACACCACGACCGGTGAGACGCTGTGCGACCAGTCGTCCCCGATCGTCCTGGAGTCCATGACCTTCCCGGCTCCGGTCATCGAGGTGGCCATCGAGCCCAAGACCAAGAGCGACCAGGAGAAGCTGGGCATCGCGATCCAGCGTCTGGCCGACGAGGACCCCTCCTTCCAGGTGGCCTCGGACGAGCAGACCGGTCAGACCGTGATCTCGGGCATGGGCGAGCTGCACCTCGAGGTGCTGGTCAACCGCATGCGCGACGAGTTCAAGGTCGAGGCGAACATCGGTAAGCCCCAGGTGGCCTACCGCGAGACCATTCGCAAGAAGGTCGAAGGCCACGTCTACACCCACAAGAAGCAGACGGGTGGTTCGGGTCAGTTCGCCAAGGTCAAGATCGACCTTGAGCCGCTGGAGACCGAAGAGGGCGTCGCCTCGGGTTACGAGTTCGTCAACGCCGTCACCGGTGGCCGCATCCCGCGTGAGTACATCCCGTCGGTCGATGCCGGTTGCCAGGACGCCGCCGAGCTGGGTGTGCTCGCGCACTACCCGCTGGTCGGCATCAAGGTGACGCTCCAGGACGGCCAGTACCACGAGGTCGACTCCTCGGAGATGGCGTTCAAGACCGCCGGTTCGATGGCCTTCAAGGAGGCCGTCCGGCTGGCGAAGCCGACTCTTCTCGAGCCGGTCATGGCCGTCGAGGTCACCACGCCCGAGGAGTACATGGGCGACGTCGTGGGCGACCTGAACTCCCGCCGTGGACAGATCCAGTCCATGGACGAGCGTTCCGGCGTCCGGATCGTCAGGGCCCTGGTGCCCCTCTCGGAAATGTTCGGCTACGTGGGTGACCTGCGCAGCCGTACGCAGGGTCGAGCCAACTACTCGATGGTGTTCGACTCCTACGCGGAGGTTCCGTCCGCTGTCGCCCAAGAAATTGTGGCGAAGGTTCGCGGCGAGTAGTCGCGAATTCGTAACCCGGCTGTTCCCCGTACCCGCGGGGTTGGACCACAGTCAGATAGATCTGTACGTCTAGGAGACTTCCAGTGGCGAAGGAAAAGTTCGAGCGGACCAAGCCGCACGTCAACATCGGCACCATCGGTCACATTGACCACGGCAAGACCACGCTGACCGCCGCGATCAGCAAGGTGCTGCACGACGCGTTCCCCGACCTGAACCCGTTCACCCCGTTCGAGGACATCGACAACGCTCCCGAGGAGCGCGAGCGCGGCGTCACGATCTCGGTCTCGCACATCGAGTACCAGACCGAGGCGCGTCACTACGCCCACGTCGACTGCCCCGGTCACGCCGACTACGTGAAGAACATGATCACGGGTGCGGCGCAGATGGACGGCGCCATCCTGGTCGTGGCCGCCACCGACGGCCCGATGCCGCAGACCAAGGAGCACGTGCTCCTGGCCCGCCAGGTCGGCGTGCCCTACATCGTGGTGGCCCTGAACAAGGCCGACATGGTGGACGACGAGGAGATCTTCGAGCTCGTCGAGCTCGAGGTGCGTGAGCTCCTCAGCGAGTACGAGTTCCCCGGTGACGACATCCCCGTCACCAAGGTCTCCGCGCTCAAGGCCCTCGAGGGCGACGCCGAGTGGGGCAAGACCGTCCTGGAGCTCATGGGCACCGTGGACCAGTACATCCCCGAGCCCGAGCGTGACACCGACAAGCCGTTCCTGATGCCGATCGAGGACGTCTTCTCGATCACCGGTCGCGGCACCGTCGTCACCGGTCGTATCGAGCGCGGTATCGTCAACGTGAACGAGACCGTCGACATCGTCGGCATCAAGGAAGAGAAGCAGTCCACCACCGTCACCGGTGTTGAGATGTTCCGCAAGCTTCTCGACCAGGGCCAGGCCGGTGACAACGTCGGTCTGCTCCTGCGCGGCATCAAGCGCGAGGACGTCGAGCGCGGCCAGGTCGTCATCAAGCCCGGCACCACCACGCCGCACACCGAGTTCGAGGGCCAGGTCGTCATCCTGTCCAAGGACGAGGGTGGCCGCCACACGCCGTTCTTCAACAACTACCGCCCGCAGTTCTACTTCCGCACCACCGACGTCACCGGCGTCGTGACGCTGCCGGAGGGCACCGAGATGGTCATGCCCGGTGACAACACCGCGATGACCGTCCAGCTCATCCAGCCGGTCGCCATGGAAGAGGGCCTCAAGTTCGCCATCCGTGAGGGTGGCCGGACCGTGGGCGCGGGTCGCGTCACCAAGATCCTCAAGTAGTACGAACGTCGGGGCGGCCCCTGTCGGAGCCGCCCCGACGTGGTGGGTGGGCCGCCCTCTGCGGCCCACCCGCCCCACTGACAAGACGTCATCGGGCTCTGTGACGGTGACGCACCGCAGGGGCAAGCCCTGTTGCGGTTTCTCAAGGGAATAGAGGCTCAAGGCCGAAGCGGCGGACTCCGCCGGGCCTGGGTTTCTGTGACCGGGACTGCTCACCGTTACGGACACTGAAGCGAAGGACGAACAGGCCACATGGCGGGACAAAAGATCCGCATTCGGCTAAAGGCCTATGACCACGAGGTCATCGACAGCTCGGCGAAGAAGATCGTCGAGACCGTGACGCGAACTGGCGCACAGGTCGCGGGCCCGGTGCCGCTGCCGACGGAGAAGAACGTTTACTGCGTCATCCGATCGCCGCACAAGTACAAGGACTCGCGCGAGCACTTCGAGATGCGCACCCACAAGCGGCTGATCGACATCATCGACCCCACGCCGAAGACGGTCGACTCGCTCATGCGACTCGACCTCCCGGCCGGCGTTGACATCGAGATCAAGCTTTAAGGACGCACAGACATGGCCACCAAGCAGATCAAGGGAGTTCTGGGCGAAAAGCTCGGCATGACCCAGGTCTTCGACGACACGGGCAAGATCGTGCCCGTGACCGTCCTGAAGGCCGGTCCGTGCGTCGTGAGCCGCATCCGGACCCCTGACACCGATGGCTACTCCGCCATCCAGCTCGGCTACGGGCAGATCAACCCGCGCAAGGTGAACAAGCCCCTGGGCGACTACCTGCGCGCCAACGACCTGACCCCGCGCCGTCACTACGTCGAGGTCCGCACCTCCGACGCCTCCGAGTACACGCTCGGCCAGGAGGTCGACGCCGCCTCGTTCGAGATCGGCCAGAAGGTCGACGTCACGGGCAAGAGCAAGGGCAAGGGCTTCGCGGGTGTGATGAAGCGTCACGGTTTCCGTGGCCTCTCCGCCTCGCACGGTGCCCACCGTGTCCACCGCTCGCCCGGTTCCATCGGCGGCTGCGCCACGCCCGGCCGCGTTTTCAAGGGCATGAGGATGGCCGGTCGCATGGGCAACGTGCGCAAGACCATCCAGAACCTGACCGTTCACTCCGTGGACGCGGAGAAGGGCCTCATCCTGGTCAAGGGTGCTGTGCCCGGTCCCAACGGCGGTCTGGTGCTCGTCCGCACCGCTGTGAAGGGGGACAAGTAGTCATGGCCCAGATCGAGGTCAAGAACCCCGAGGGCGGCTCCAAGGGCAGCGTCGAGCTCCCCGAGAGCGTCTTCGCCCAGCAGGTCAGCATCCCGCTGATCCACCAGGTCGTGAACGGCCAGCTGGCCGCCGCCCGGCAGGGTACCCACGCCACCAAGACCCGCGGCGAGGTCCGCGGTGGTGGTAAGAAGCCCTACCGCCAGAAGGGCACCGGCCGCGCCCGTCAGGGTTCGATCCGCGCCCCGCAGTACACCGGCGGTGGCACGGTCCACGGGCCCCAGCCCCGCGACTACTCCCAGCGGACCCCGAAGAAGATGAAGGCCGCCGCCCTGCGTGGCGCCCTCTCCGACCGGGCCGCCCACGGTCGCATCCACGTCATCAGCCACTTCGTGGCCGAGGACGCGGACAGCAAGCTCACGCAGACCGCTCTGAAGTCGCTGCGTCAGGTCACCGAGTCCGACAAGGTCCTCGTCGTCCTGGCCCGCGAGGACGAGCACAACCGGCGCGCCCTGCGCAACCTCGAAGAGGTGCACATCCTCGACGCGGACCAGGTGAACACCTACGACGTCCTCTACTCGGACGACGTGGTCTTCACCGAGGCGGGTTACGCCGAGTTCCTGGCCCACGCGGCCGGTGCCTCGAAGGCCGCCGAGTCCGAGGAGGACGACCAGTGAGGATCGCCGACCACCGGGACATCATCGTCGAGCCGGTGATCTCCGAGAAGAGCTACGGGCTCATGGACGAGAACAAGTACACGTTCATCGTTCGCCCGGACGCCAACAAGACCCAGATCAAGATCGCGATCGAGAAGATCTTCGACGTGAAGGTCACGAGCGTGAACACGATCAACCGGAAGGGCAAGCGCAAGCGGACCCGTTTCGGTTTCGGGAAGCGTCCCGACACGAAGCGCGCGATCGTCGGCCTCGCCGAGGGCGACCGCATCGACATCTTCGGTCGGTGACCTTTCTCGGGTCTGACCGCTACACACCAAGCAACACGTAAAGGAATGCGCGAAGAAGATGGGCATTCGTAAGTACAAGCCGACGACGCCGGGTCGTCGCGGCTCCAGCGTGAGCGACTTCGTCGAGATCACGCGCTCGGAGCCGGAGAAGTCCCTCGTTCGTCCGCTCCACTCCAAGGGCGGTCGTAACGGCCACGGCCGGATCACCGCCCGTCACCAGGGCGGCGGTCACAAGCGGGCCTACCGCGTGATCGACTTCCGTCGTCACGACAAGGACGGCGTGCCGGCCAAGGTCGCTCACATCGAGTACGACCCGAACCGCACCGCTCGTATCGCTCTGCTCCACTACGTGGACGGTGAGAAGCGCTACATCCTGGCGCCCGCCGGCCTCAAGCAGGGCGACACGGTCGAGAACGGCCCCCAGTCGGACATCAAGCCGGGCAACTGCCTCCCGCTGCGCAACATCCCCACGGGTACGTTCGTGCACGCGGTCGAGCTGAAGCCGGGCGGCGGTGCCAAGCTGGGCCGTTCCGCGGGATCCCAGATCCAGCTTCTGGCCAAGGAAGGCCGCTACGCCACGCTGCGTATGCCCTCCGGCGAGATGCGCATGGTCGAGATCTCCTGCCGCGCCACGGTCGGACAGGTCGGCAACGCCGAGCAGTCCAACATCAACTGGGGCAAGGCCGGCCGCTCCCGCTGGAAGGGCAAGCGTCCGACCGTCCGCGGTGTGGTCATGAACCCGGTCGACCACCCGCACGGTGGTGGTGAGGGCAAGACCTCCGGTGGTCGTCACCCGGTCAGCCCCTGGGGCAAGAAGGAAGGCCGGACCCGGGCCAAGAACAAGGCCAGCGACAAGCTGATCGTGCGGCGTCGGCGTAGCGGTAAGAAGAAGCGGTAAGGAGCACGTCTGATGCCACGTAGCCTTAAGAAGGGTCCCTTCGTCGACGACCACCTCATCAAGAAGGTGGAGTCGCAGAACGAGAAGGGGACCAAGAACGTCATCAAGACGTGGTCCCGGCGGTCCATGATCGTCCCGGAGATGATCGGTCACACGATCGCCGTCCACGACGGCCGCAAGCACGTTCCGGTGTTCGTGTCGGAGTCGATGGTCGGCCACAAGCTCGGTGAGTTCGCTCCCACGCGTACTTTCCGTAGCCACGTCAAGGAAGACCGCCGTAGCCGCCGTTAGCGGTTGCAGCAGTTGTAAGAACAATTTTCTCCACGGTGAGTGGGGAAGAAATTTTCCGTGAGCGAGGGAAAAGCGATGGGAACGAGGGCACAGGCGCGGTTCGTCCGCGTTACGCCCCGCAAGGCTCGCCGGGTGGCGGACCTTATTCGCGGGTTGCCCGCTGACGAGGCACAGGCGGTGCTCCGGTTCGCTCCCCAGTCGGCGAGTGAGCCTGTTGGCAAGGTGCTGGCTAGCGCCATCGCCAACGCTGAGCACAACGACAAGCTGGACCGCGAGACCCTGGTGGTCGAGCGCGTGTGGGTGGACGAGGGTCCGACCCTGAAGCGCATTCGCCCCCGAGGCTTCGGCCGGGCTTTCCGGGTCACCAAGCGCACGAGCCACATCACCGTGGTCGTCGCGGACTCGGTCGCCTCGTCCAAGACGAAGGAAAGGACCCGATAGTGGGGCAGAAGGTTAACCCGCACGGGTTCCGCCTCGGCATCACCACCGACTTCAAGAGCCGTTGGTACGCCGACAAGTCCTACAAGGACTACGTCAAGGAAGACGTCGCGATCCGTCGGATGCTGACCCGTGGCATGGAGCGCGCGGGCATCTCCAAGGTCGAGATCGAGCGCACCCGTGACCGTGTCCGCGTGGACGTCTACACCGCCCGGCCGGGCATCGTCATCGGCCGCCGCGGCGTGGAGGCCGACCGGATCCGTACGGACCTGGAGAAGCTGACCGGCAAGCAGGTGCAGCTGAACGTCTTCGAGGTCAAGAACCCCGAGGTCGACGCTCAGCTCGTCGCCCAGGGCGTCGCCGAGCAGCTGAGCAGCCGCGTGGCCTTCCGCCGCGCGATGCGCAAGGCCATGCAGAGCGCGATGAAGAGCGGTGCCAAGGGCATCCGTATCCAGTGCGGTGGTCGTCTGGGTGGGGCCGAGATGTCCCGCTCGGAGTTCTACCGCGAGGGTCGCGTCCCGCTGCACACGCTGCGCGCCGACATCGACTACGGCTTCTTCGAGGCCCGTACGACGTTCGGTCGCATCGGCGTCAAGGTGTGGATCTACAAGGGCGACGCCCCCGCGACCCGCGCCGAGCGTGAGGCCGCCCAGGCCGCGCAGCGCACCGCCGGTGGCGGTCAGCGCCGCGAGCGCCCGCAGCGTCGTCGTCGTGGCGGCGCCGGTGGCGGTCAGCAGAACACCGAGGCCAAGGCCGGAGCTCCGGCCGAGGCCGCGAAGACCGAGGGGAGCTGACCCGTGCTTATTCCTCGTAAGGTCAAGTACCGCAAGCAGCACCACCCGGACCTGCGCGGCAAGGCCAAGGGCGGCACGTCGGTGACGTTCGGTGAGTTCGGCATCCAGGCTCTGGAGTCGGCTTACGTCACGAACCGGCAGATCGAGTCCGCTCGTATCGCCATGACGCGTCACATCAAGCGTGGCGGCAAGGTGTGGATCAACATCTTCCCGGACCGTCCGCTGACGAAGAAGCCCGCCGAGGTCCGTATGGGTTCCGGTAAGGGTTCGCCCGAGTGGTGGGTCGCGCCGGTCAAGCCCGGTCGCGTGATGTTCGAGCTGTCGGGCGTGCCCGAGGCCGTGGCCAAGGAGGCCATGCGCCGTGCGATGCACAAGCTCCCGATGAAGTGCAAGTTTGTTAAGCGGGAGGGGGAGTGATGGCCAAGTCCGTGACTGCCCACGAGCTGCGCGACCAGTCCGTCGAGGACCTGGTCACGAAGCTCAAGGAAGCCAAGGAAGAGCTTTTCAACCTCCGCTTCCAGGCCGCCACCGGCCAGCTCGACAACCACAGCCGTCTTCGGACGGTCAAGCGCGAGATCGCGCGGATCTACACGGTCATGCGCGAGCACGAGCTGGGCATCGTCCCGCTGTCTGGTGAGTCGGCTGAGAAGACGAAGGAAGCAGCCGAATGAGTGAGAACCAGACCGCGACCCGCAACTACCGCAAGGTGCGCGAGGGCTACGTCGTCAGCGACAAGATGGACAAGACCGTCGTTGTCGAGGTCGAGGACCGAGTCAAGCACGCCCTGTACGGCAAGGTCATCCGTCGGACGACCAAGTACAAGGCGCACGACGAGGCGAACTCCTGTGGCGTCGGTGACCGGGTCCGCATGATGGAGACCCGGCCGCTCTCCGCGACGAAGCGTTGGCGCGTCGTGGAGATCCTGGAGAAGGCTAAGTAACCCCGGCCTGTCGGCGGCCGACCCCCCGGGTCGGCCGCCGACGCGAGGGGTGAGACCACCTAGCCGTGCGGCAGTGGACCGCACGCATCACATCAGGAGCAGACGTGATTCAGCAGGAGTCGCGACTCAAGGTCGCCGACAACACGGGTGCCAAGGAGATCCTTACCATCCGTGTTCTCGGTGGCTCGGGTCGGCGCTACGCCGGGATCGGTGACACCATCGTCGCCACGGTGAAGGACGCCCTGCCTGGCGCTGGAGTCAAGAAGGGCGACGTCGTCAAGGCCGTTATCGTGCGCACTGTCAAGGAGCGCCGCCGGCCCGACGGCTCCTACATCCGCTTCGATGAGAACGCTGCCGTGCTCATCAAGGACGGTGGGGACCCGCGAGGCACTCGCATCTTCGGCCCGGTCGGCCGTGAGCTGCGTGACAAGAAGTACATGCGCATCATTTCGCTGGCGCCGGAGGTGCTCTAAGCGATGAAGATCAAATCTGGCGACGAGGTCATCGTTCTCGCCGGCAAGGACAAGGGTGCCACCGGCAAGGTCGTCAAGGCCCTGCCGAAGGAAGACCGTGTCATCGTCGAGGGCGTCAACCTGGTCAAGAAGCACAGGAAGGCCAATCCGGCCGGCGGCCAGCAGGGTGAGGTCGTCACGAAGGAGGCCCCGATCCACGTGAGCAACGTTGCGCTCGCGGAGGACGGCAAGCCCACCCGGGTCGGCTATCGCTTCGAGGAGGACGGAACCAAGGTTCGCGTCTCCCGCCGCACCGGTAAGGACATCTGATGACGGTTACCAACGACATCACCGCCCCTCCGATGCCGCGGCTCAAGGAGAAGTACCGCAACGAGATCGCTGCGGGCCTCAAGGACGAGTTCGGCATCGGCAACGTCATGCAGATCCCCGGTCTGACGAAGATCGTGGTCAACATGGGCGTTGGTGAGGCCGCGCGTGACGCGAAGCTGATCCAGGGCGCGATCGCCGACCTCTCGGCGATCACCGGCCAGAAGCCGAAGATCAACCGGGCCAAGAACTCCATCGCGCAGTTCAAGCTGCGCGAGGGTCAGCCGATCGGCGCCAGCGTCACGCTGCGCGGCGACCGGATGTGGGAGTTCCTCGACCGGCTGCTCTCGCTGGCCCTGCCCCGGATCCGGGACTTCCGAGGCCTTTCCCCGAAGCAGTTCGACGGGAACGGGAACTACACCTTCGGTCTGACCGAGCAGGTCATGTTCCACGAGGTGGACCCGGACAAGGTCGACCGCCAGCGTGGGATGGACATCACCGTCGTCACCACCGCTACGACCGACGACCAGGGCCGCAGCCTGCTCAAGCGGCTCGGTTTCCCGTTCAAGGAAGCCTGAGGGGTTAACGATGGCTAAGAAGTCCCTGATCGCGAAGGCGAACCGGAAGCCGAAGTTCGGCGTCCGGGCGTATACTCGATGCTCGCGGTGCGGACGCCCGCGCGCGGTCTTCCGGAAGTTCGGCCTGTGCCGTATCTGCTTCCGCGAGATGGCGCACCGGGGCGAGCTGCCCGGCATCACCAAGTCGAGCTGGTAGTTTCCGGCGGGGCCGATCGAACGCTTCAGCGTGGTCGGCCCCCCGCCGGACCACCCTCCCGGTGGCTCGACGTTCGACCCGCCACCGTCTCTCGTAGGCGGTGACGGGGAGGCAACATCCATTCACCAGGGCACGGCAGTCCCGAAGAGGGACCGCGGTGCCCACGACCACGCCGAAGGTCCGTTTGTGCACTCCGTGGGGGAGACCCCGCGAGAGGCAGGCTCTGGGAAGGCCCGCACTCGGAAACCGCGGTGAGGAAGGGCCAGTCGGCCATGACGATGACCGACCCGATCGCAGACATGTTGACACGTCTGCGCAACGCGAATTCGGCTTACCACGACACCGTGACGATGCCGTATTCCAAGATCAAGGCGCACATCGCCGAGGTTCTCCAGCAGGAGGGCTTCATTCAGGGGTGGCGGACCGAGGAGGCCCAGGTGGGCCAGAGCCTCGTCCTGGAGCTGAAGTACGGCCCCACCCGTGAGCGCTCCATCGCCGGCATTCGCCGGGTTTCCAAGCCCGGTCTGCGGGTGTACGCGAAGAAGGAGAACCTGCCTCGCGTGCTGGGTGGCCTTGGCGTGGCCATCATTTCGACGTCCGGCGGCCTGATGACTGACAAGCAGGCCAAGAAGCGTGGCGTGGGCGGCGAAGTCCTCGCTTACGTCTGGTAATAGGGAGAGACGAAAAGCATGTCGCGCATCGGTCGACTGCCGCTCTCGGTCCCCAAGGGCGTCGAGGTCACGATTAACGGGCAAGACGTCACTGTCAAGGGGCCGAAGGGCGAACTGAAGCACACGATCGCCGAGCCGATCACCGCCTCCATGGAGGACGGTGTCGTCACGGTCGCTCGTCCCGACGACAAGCCGGAGAACCGGTCTCTGCACGGTCTCACCCGTGCGCTGATCTCCAACCTCGTCGAGGGTGTCTCCAAGGGCTACTCCAAGACGCTGGAGATCCACGGTGTGGGTTACCGCGTCCAGGCCCGCGGCTCCAACCTGGAGTTCTCGCTGGGCTACAGCCACCCGGTCGTGATCGAGCCCCCGCAGGGCATCACCTTCCGGGTCGAGAAGCCGACGATCCTCCACGTCGAGGGCATCGACAAGCAGCTGGTGGGACAGGTCGCCGCGAACATTCGCAGCCTGCGCAAGCCTGACCCGTACAAGGCCAAGGGCGTGCGGTACAAGGGTGAGCACATCCGCCGCAAGGCCGGAAAGGCTGGTAAGTAGGCATGGGCATCTCTGTGAGCCGCAAGCGCGCCGCGAAGGCGACCATCGCTCGCAAGCGCCGTCAGTTCCGCGTGCGCAAGAAGGTCGTGGGCACCGCCGAGCGTCCCCGCCTGGCCGTCTTCCGCTCCTCCAAGCACATCGTCGCTCAGGTGATCGACGACACCAAGGGTCACACCCTGGTGGCGGCCTCCAGTGTCGAGGCCGACGTGCGTGGCGCCGAGGGCACCAAGACGGACAAGTCCCTCAAGGTCGGCGAGCTCGTCGCGCAGCGCGCGAAGGACGCCGGTATCACCCAGGTCGTCTTCGACCGCGGTGGTAACCGCTACGCCGGTCGTATCGCCAAGCTCGCCGACGCGGCGCGCGAAGGCGGGCTGGAGTTCTAATGACCGCTGTACTGGCCGAGAACAATCACGAGAAGAGGAACCACTGATGGCTGCAGCACCGCGGCGCGGCGCCGGTGGCGAGCGGCGTGATCGCCGTGACGATCGCCGCGGCGGCGCCGCAGACAAGGGTGTCTCCTACATCGAGAAGGTCGTGACCATCAACCGGGTCGCGAAGGTCGTCAAGGGCGGCCGTCGCTTCTCCTTCACCGCCCTGGTCGTCGTCGGCGACGGCAACGGCATGGTCGGTGTCGGTTACGGCAAGGCCAAGGAGGTCCCGGCCGCGATCGCCAAGGGTGTCGAGGAGGCGAAGAAGAACTTCTTCCGCGTCCCCCGCATCCAGGGCACGATCACGCACCAGGTCCAGGGCGAGGAGGCCGCGGGTGTCGTCCTGCTGCGTCCGGCCGCCCCGGGTACCGGTGTGATCGCCGGCGGTCCGGTCCGCGCCGTCCTGGAGTGCGCCGGTATCCACGACGTCCTGAGCAAGTCGCTCGGTTCGTCCAACCCGCTGAACATCGTGCACGCCACGGTGGCCGCTCTGAAGGGCCTCAACCAGCCCGAGGAGATCGCCGCCCGCCGTGGACTGCCGATCGAGGACGTCGCCCCGGCCGCCATGCTGCGCGCTCGCGCTGAGGCGAAGGCAGGAGCCTGATCATGGCCAAGATCAAGATCACGCAGACCCGCTCCAAGATCGGCGGCAAGGAGAAGCAGCACGCTGCCCTCCAGTCGCTGGGTCTTGGCCGCATCGGCAAGTCCACCGTCCGTGAGGACCGTCCCGAGGTTCGTGGGCAGATCACGATCGTCTCGCACCTCGTCACCGTCGAGGAGGTCGCAGAATGAGCGACTACAGCCCCGACGAGCCGCTCAAGCTCCACCACCTGCGTCCCGCCCCGGGTGCCAACAAGGCCAAGATCCGCAAGGGTCGTGGCGAGGCGTCCAAGGGTAAGACCGCCGGTCGCGGTACCAAGGGCACCAAGGCTCGTAACACCGTTCGTCCCGGTTTCGAGGGTGGGCAGATGCCCCTCATCCGCCGGGTTCCGAAGCTGAAGGGCTTCAGCAACGCCCGGTTCAAGACGACCTACCAGGTCGTCAACCTGGACCGGCTGAGCGAGCTCTACCCCGAGGGTGGCGAGGTCACCGTCGAGGACCTGGTCGCCAAGGGCGCGGTTCGCAAGAACCAGCTCGTCAAGGTGCTGGGCACCGGTGAGATCACCGTCGCCGTGCAGGTGAGCGCCAACGCGTTCTCCGCCTCGGCGAAGGAGAAGATCGCCGCCGCCGGTGGCTCCGTCACCGAGCTGTAGGGTCACTCCCTACGATGCGTTCTGGGGCGCTCGACGGCCATGATCCGACAGGATCGGCCGTCGGGCGCCCTTCTCACGTTGCGAATGTCGATCGTTATGCCTCACGGCACCTGCTGTTGGGTGATGGCTGTTACAGTGCCATCTGTTTAAGCTCCCCGCTTGACGTAATGTGATTACTTCCGAGCACCGGGCGACATGCCCGTTGCTGACGTTCTACGACGATTCAGGATCGGCCGCGATGTCTGGAACCCGTTCCGCCGCCGAAGCCGCGCAGGAGGAGACGTGCTAGGTGCGTTCGTTCGTGCATTCCGCACGCCCGACCTGCGCAATAAGCTGCTGTTCACACTGTTCATCCTGACGATCTTCCGTCTGGGGTCGGTGATCCCGGCACCGGGCATCGACTCGGCGGCGATCAGGGAACAGATGGAGACGATCACCGCCGCGGACCAGTCCGGGGTCTACGCCCTGGTCAACCTGTTCAGTGGTGGCGCGCTTCTGCAACTGGCGGTCTTCGCGCTCGGGGTCATGCCGTACATCACCGCGAGCATCATCATCAACCTGCTGACGGTGGTCATTCCCCGGCTGGAGTCCCTCAAGAAGGAGGGCCAGGCCGGGCAGAGCAAGATCACCCAGTACACCCGCTATCTCACCCTGATGCTGGCGGTGCTCCAGGCGACGAGCATCGTGGCCATGGCCCGCACCGGCGCGCTGTTCCAGAACGCCATCCCGGTCTCGTCCTACATGCCCAACCAGGACATCCTCACCCTGGTGACCATCGTCTTCACGATGACGGCCGGTACCGCGATCATCATGTGGATGGGCGAGCTCATCACCGAGCGCGGCGTGGGCAACGGTATGTCGCTGCTCATCTTCACGCAGGTCATCGCGGTCTTCCCGTCCGCGATCATGGGCCTGTACGAGGAGCGTTCGGTCTGGATCTTCACCATCATCTGCATGGCCGGTCTGGCCCTGATCACGGCCGTGGTCTTCATGGAGCAGGCCCAGCGCCGTATCCCGGTGCAGTACGCCAAGCGGATGGTCGGTCGTCGGATGTACGGCGGCAGCTCGACCTACATCCCGCTGAAGGTCAACCAGGCGGGCATCATCCCCGTGATCTTCGCCTCCTCCCTGCTGTACCTTCCGCAGCTCATCGTCGGTCTCCTGGGACAGGACTCCACCCACCCGGTGGCGCAGTTCTTCCAGACCTACTTCCTCACGGGCACTCACCCCGTCTACATGGCGGCCTTCTTCGTCATGATCGTCGGGTTCGCGTTCTTCTATGTGGCGATTACCTTCAACCCCACTGAGGTCGCCGACAACATGAAGAAGTACGGTGGATTCATCCCGGGTATCCGACCAGGGCGTCCGACCGCCGAGTACCTCGACTACGTGTTGACTCGGTTGACGACACCCGGCTCTCTGTACCTGGGTGTGATCGCTCTCCTGCCGATGGTCGCCCTCGGCGCCACCGGTGCCGACATGAACTTCCCCTTCGGTGGGACGAGCATCCTGATCATGGTCGGTGTCGGGCTGGACACGGTGAAGCAGATCGAGAGTCACCTCCAGCAGAGGAACTACGAAGGTTTTCTTCGATAAATGCGCGCAGTATTGGTGGGGCCGCCTGGGGCCGGCAAAGGCACCCAGGCCCAGATCCTCGCGGAAGAGCTGACGATCCCGAAGGTGTCCACGGGGGACATCTTCCGGGCCAACGTCAGCGGTGGTACCGAACTCGGCAAGAAGGCCAAGGAGTTCATGGACCGCGGTGACCTCGTGCCCGACGAGGTCACGAACGCCATGGTCAAGGACCGCTTGGCCCAGGAGGACACGGCGGGGGGCTTCCTGCTCGACGGGTTCCCCCGCAACGTCCCCCAGGCGGAGACGCTCAAAGGGATGCTCGCCGACCTCGGCACGTCCCTGGACGTGGTCCTGGAACTGAAGGTCGACGAGGAAGAGGTCGTCAAGCGCCTCTCGGGTCGTCGTTCCTGCCCCGAGTGCGGTCGGGTGTACCACGTCGAGTACGACGCCCCGAAGGTCGAGGGCGAGTGCGACAACGAGGGCGCCGAGCTGTACCAGCGTGAGGACGACCGTGAGGAGACCATTCGGCACCGCCTGAAGGTCTACCGCGAGCAGACCGCGCCGCTGGTCGAGTTCTATGAGGCCGAGGGTCTGCTGGCCACCATCTCCGCCACGGGCCCCGTGGCCGAGGTGACGGCCCGCGCCAAGGCCGCCATCGACGAGAAGCGGTCGGCCGTCTGATGTTCGGTAAGGCGGATCCGGACGTGCAGATCAAGACGCCGGAACAGATCGCCGAGATGAGGGCGGCGGGTCGTGTGGTGGCCCGCGCCCTGGACACCCTGCGGGCCGCCGTGCGGCCCGGAGTGTCCACCCTGGAACTGGACTCGATCGCCGAGAAGGTGATCCGGGACGCCGGAGCCGTGCCGTCCTTCAAGGGCTACCACGGCTTTCCCGGCTCGATCTGCGCCTCGGTCAACGAAGAGGTCGTGCACGGGATCCCCGCCGCCGACCGTGTCCTGGCCGACGGCGACATCATCTCCATCGATTGCGGTGCCGTCCTGAACGGTTGGCACGGCGACTCCGCGGTCACCATCGCGGTGGGCGAGGCCCGTTCCGAGGACCTCGCGATGATGGAGGTGTGCGAGGAGTCCATGTGGCGGGGGATCGCGCAGATGCGACCCGGGGGACGCCTGGGCGACATCGGTCACGCGATCGACGGCCACATCACCTCCAACGGCGGTTACGGCAACGTACGCGAGTACGGTGGCCACGGCATCGGTACCCAGATGCACATGGATCCGCACGTGCTCAACCACGGCAAGCGGGGCAAGGGCCTGAAGCTGGTCGAGGGCATGTGCCTGGCGATCGAGCCGATGACCACGCTCGGCCGGCACGACGTGGTGGAGCTCGACGACGGCTGGACCGTGGTGACCCGTGACGGTCGCCGCGCCGCCCACTTCGAGCACACCGTCGCGATCACCGCGGACGGGCCGATGGTACTGACCGCTCGCGAATCCGACCGCGATAAAATCGCGCGGATGGGCTTCGTCCAGCCGACCTGGTGACGGCGGGCCCACCCCCCGCACCGCCGGTGTCCGACCGGCGGCGGTGGGGGTGGCGACCACTCACGGGTGTAAGGCGAGGTGCGCGCAGTGTCCGACCCGGTGCCGTCCATAGGAACGTCCGATTCCGAGCGTGACCGAGTGGCGGGGCTGCTCCAGGAGTACTTCGCCCAGGGGCGTCTGGACCATGAGGAGTTCACCGAACGCCTCGGTCGTGCCTACAAGTCCAAGACCGCGGAGGAGCTGGCGAGGGTCACCTCGGACCTGCCCGAACGCGATCCGGTCGACGTGGGCAGGGCGCCCCGGGCCGAACCGGGCGTGGTGGTCCATCCGCTGCGTCTGCGCGACCCCGCCCTGATGGTGCCGTGGTGGCTTTACGGCGGGGTCAACATCCTCTGCTTCTCCATCTGGCTCATCCTCTACTTCACCACCGATTTCACCTATCCGTGGTTCCTGTGGGTGCTGGGTCCGTGGGGCGTGTTGATGGTCGCGGTGACCTTCGGGGTCCTGGCGGCCCAGCGCGATCCCCACGCCGAGGAACAGGGGGAGGGACGCTGACGCTCCCTCTCCGCCGGGGTTTCCGTCGGCGGGAGTCGACGGTGTAGGGTTCTCTGCCACCTGTGGTCGGGAGCACTTGCCGGAAGGGGATAGACTGACACTGCCCATACGCGGGCTGTTGGGTCAGTCTGCCTTCTTTGTGCCACGTCTTCCCATCGACGTAAGGCCTGCAGATGGCCTGAACTTCCAGTGTGTCCTGGCGTCGGTGACACGCCTGTCGTGGTCGCCGGGGCCGTCGCGTCATGCGAGGGGCCACTCAGGTCGCGTCGGGTTGTCCTGATCAACCAATCGATGAGCGAGGCGTGGAGGACATGGCAAAGAAAGACGGCGCCATCGAGATCGAGGGCTCCGTTGTCGAGTCCCTACCCAACGCTATGTTCAAGGTAGAGCTCGACAACGGGCACCAGGTTCTTGCCCACATCAGCGGCAAGATGCGGATGAACTACATCCGTATTCTTCCCGACGACCGTGTCGTCGTGGAGCTGAGCCCGTACGACCTCACGCGCGGGCGCATCGTTTACCGCTACAAGTAGCCTGTCGGGGCCATCAGGCCCGAGACTGGTGATGTGATGAGTTCGGAGTCACCATGAAGGTCAAGCCGAGCGTGAAGAAGATCTGCGCGAAGTGCCGCGTGATCCGCCGTAACGGTCGGATCATGGTCATTTGCTCGGACCCGCGGCACAAGCAGCGCCAGGGCTGACAGCCCCGGCCGGCAGGCCGCGACTTCCGCGTCGCGATAGACCCGGAGCGGGGAGATGTTCCCCGACCGGGCGTATGAAACAACGAAAACCTGTTCCGATCTCCCGCCCGTAGGTGGTGGGGGAGAACCCCCGGTCGGAGGCCGGGGCCTCGTCGATTGGGCGGCGAGAGGATGGAACGGGTCAGACCTCCGCGAATGCATGGATGGAGTCTCGCCCACATGGCACGTATTGCCGGCGTAGACCTCCCTCGCGACAAGCGAGTGGAGATCGCTCTCACGTACGTCTTCGGGGTCGGCCGCACCCGCGCCGTCGAAACCCTGAAGAACACCGGTGTCGACGGGAACACCCGCGTCCACCAGCTGTCCGAAGAGGACCTGGTCAAGCTGCGCGAGTGGATCGACGCCAACTACCAGGTCGAGGGTGACCTGCGACGCGAGGTCCAGGCCGACATCCGTCGCAAGATGGAGATCGGCAGCTACCAGGGCATCCGGCACCGCCGTGGTCTCCCGGTGCGTGGCCAGCGCACGCAGACCAACGCCCGTACCCGCAAGGGCAAGAAGAAGACCGTGGCCGGCAAGAAGAAGGCCGGCAAGAAGTAGTCCGCCTCGGACCTGTCAACCGCGTCCGAGATGACACATACGGACCGATGATCTCTGGGAGTTTCACTCATGCCGCCTAAGGGCCGTCAGGGTGCCGCGCGCAAGGTGCGCCGCAAGGAAAAGAAGAACATTGTCCACGGGCACGCTCACATCAAGAGCACGTTCAACAACACGATCGTGAGCATCACCGACCCGACCGGTGCGGTGATCTCGTGGGCCAGCTCGGGTCAGGTCGGCTTCAAGGGGTCGCGTAAGTCCACCCCCTACGCCGCTCAGATGGCCGCCGAGGCCGCTGCCCGTCGTGCCCAGGAGCACGGTGTCCGCAAGGTCGACGTCTTCGTGAAGGGCCCGGGCTCGGGCCGCGAGACCGCCATCCGTTCGCTTCAGGCGACCGGCCTCGAGGTGGGCTCCATTCAGGACGTCACCCCGGTTCCGCACAACGGCTGCCGCCCGCCGAAGCGCCGCCGCGTCTGATTCGGCACCGGCGCCCGCGACTCCTACCGCACGGGCGCCTCGTGGTGCGGCTCGTCCTTGAACCCGAGGGTTCTCGGACGAGCCGGGTAGGAATCCGAGTAGGGGACGCCGCCGTTCGGGCGGCGTCCATCCGGTGGCCGTCAAATAGCGGGCGGCCATGTGGAAGGGAAGACACGGACCATGTTGATCGCACAGCGTCCCACGTTGACCGAGGAGACGATCTCCGAGTGGCGCTCGAAGTTCGTCATCGAGCCGCTGGAGCCGGGTTTCGGCTACACGATCGGTAACTCGCTTCGTCGTACCCTGCTGTCCTCCATCCCCGGCGCGGCTGTCACGAGCATCCGCATCGAGGGCGTCGAGCACGAGTTCACCACCGTGCCCGGTGTCAAGGAGGACGTCACGGAGATGATCCTCAACCTCAAGGGCCTGGTCGTCAGCTCCGAGCACGACGAGCCGGTTCTGATGTACCTGCGCAAGCAGGGCCCCGGTGTGGTGACCGCCGCGGACATCGCTCCGCCGGCCGGTGTCGAGGTGCACAACCCCGACCTGCACATCGCCACGCTCAACGGCAAGGGCAAGCTGGAGATGGAGCTGACGGTCGAGCGCGGCCGCGGTTACGTCTCCGCGACGCAGAACAAGCAGCAGGGCCAGGAGATCGGTCGTATCCCGATCGACTCCATCTACTCGCCCGTGCTGCGTGTGACCTACAAGGTCGAGGCGACCCGTGTCGAGCAGCGCACCGACTTCGACCGCCTGATCGTCGACATCGAGACCAAGCCGGCCATCCGTCCCCGTGACGCCGTGGCCAGCGCGGGCAAGACCCTGGTCGAGCTGTTCGGTCTGGCGCGCGAGCTCAACGTCGACGCCGAGGGCATCGACATGGGTCCGTCGCCGACGGACGCCGCCCTGGCGGCCGACCTGGCGCTGCCGATCGAGGACCTCAACCTCACGGTCCGTTCGTACAACTGCCTCAAGCGTGAGGGCATCCACAGCGTTGGTGAGCTGGTCGCACGCTCCGAGCAGGACCTTCTGGACATCCGGAACTTCGGTGCCAAGTCCATCGATGAGGTCAAGCAGAAGCTCATCGACATGGGCCTGTCCCTGAAGGACTCCCCTCCCGGGTTCGACCCCGGCACCGCCGCCGACTCCTTCGGCTCCGAGGACGACGAGGGCGAGTCCTTCGTCGAGACGGAGCAGTACTAGACCTTCGTCGCCCAATGGTCCCCGGCCGAGTGCGGCCGCGGATCGCATCACTAGGAGAACGACACCATGCCCACGCCTACCAAGGGCGCCCGTCTGGGTTCCGGGCCCGCGCACGAGCGGCACATCCTGGCGAACCTCGCCACCTCGCTGTTCCAGCACGGCCGTATCCGCACCACGGAGGCCAAGGCCAAGCGCCTGCGTCCGTACGCCGAGAAGCTCATCACCCTCGGCAAGCGCGGTGACCTGCACGCCCGTCGTCAGGTGCTGACCAAGATCACGGACAAGTCCGTCGTGCACGAGCTCTTCACCGAGATCGGCCCGCGCTACGAGAACCGTCCCGGTGGTTACACCCGTATCACCAAGATCGGTCCGCGTAAGGGCGACAACGCCCCGATGGCCGTCATCGAGCTGGTCGAGGCCCTGCGCGCCCCGGCCGCCCCGGCCGAGAAGCCCGCCGAGGAGGCCACCGAGGCTCCGGCCGAGGAGGCCGCCGCCACGGAGACCGCCGAGTCCGCCGAGGCCACCGAGAGCAAGTAGGTCGTAGGGTCCCGACGGATCCGCACGACGCTCTGGAGTGCCCGACCCTTGCGGGGGTCGGGCACTTTCGCATGTCACGATCCTGCCGGGACACGAACGGGGTGGGGATGGAAGAGAACGAGACGACCGCGGCGGGGACGACCGCCGACGGGCCGGGGACGGGCGAGGAGACCGTCCGGCTGCGGCTGGACATCTCCTACGACGGGACCGACTTCTCCGGGTGGGCGACCCAGCCGACCCGGCGCACCGTCCAGGGGGAACTGGAGTCGGCGCTGGCGAAGGTGCTGCGCCTGCCCGAGGCCTCGGTCACCTGCGCCGGGCGTACGGACGCGGGCGTGCACGCCCGAGGGCAGGTCGCCCAGCTCGACGTACCGGCGCGGACCTGGGCCGAGGAGGGGGAGCGGGTACTGCGGCGTCTGGCCGGGGTGCTCCCCAAGGACGTGAGGGTGAGCGGCGTACGTCTCGCCCCGCCGGGTTTCGACGCCCGCTTCTCGCCGCTGTTCCGCCGCTACGTCTACCGGGTGAGCGACGCCCCTTACGGGGTGGAGCCCCTGAGGCGTCGGGACGTGCTCTGGCACCGTCGCCCCTTGGACGTCGACCGGATGAACGAGGCCGCCGCCCGACTGGTGGGGGAACACGACTTCGCGGCCTTCTGTAAGAAGCGGGAGGGGGCGACCACCATCCGCGAACTGCTCCGGTTGGAGTGGAGGCGCGAGGAGGAACACCTCCTGGCCGGGACGATCCAGGCGGACGCCTTCTGCCACAACATGGTCCGCGCGCTCGTGGGAGCCCTTCTGGCGGTCGGGGACGGCCGGCACGGGGTGGAGTGGCCGGCGACCGTCCTGGGGGCCGGTGTGCGCGATTCGTCGGTGCACGTGGTCGGGCCCCAGGGGCTGAGCCTGGAAGAGGTCCGCTACCCCGACGACGCCGAGTTGGCGGCGCGCGCCACGCTCACGCGTCGGGTGCGGGAGCTGCCCTGCCCCGGCGACCGTCCCTGAGGGCGGGGCCGCCGACAGGCGACCCTCCCGGGGCACCGGGCGGAGAGGAACGGCTCCGTCGCCGCCCACGAGTACGTGGGGCGGCGACGGAGCCGTTTCGTGTTCTTTCGATCAGGCGCGGTCGTCGGCCAGGCTCTCGTAGGCCGTCTCGACGAAGCCCTCGCCGATGTCGCGGAGCTCGGTGGCCTCGCTCTCCTCCTCGCCGCTGCCGTCGCTGTTGGCGGCCAGGGAGAAGACCAGGTAGCGGCCCCACTGGCCGCTGCTCCCGTGGCCTCCGGAGTAGCCCAGCCGCTCGGCCGGGCTGCCCTCCTCGCCGGGCAGGCCCGCGAACCACTCGGCGGCGATGAGGTCCTGGGCGTTCATGGCCTCCTCCGCCTCGTCGGCGCGGGGCATGGCCGCGATCCCCACGGTGACCGCGTGGTTCTGGTCCTCGCTCAGGTAGGAGGCCCGGATCAGCTGACGGCAGTCGTTCTCGGTGAGCGCCTGTCCGTAGTCGCCGTGGGTACCGGTCGCGCAGTCGTCGGTGTCCTCGACGGCGACACGGGAGAACGTGCCCTGACCGTCGACCTCCACCTCTTCGGGGAAGAGCGCCTCGACGTCCAGGGCACCCGGGTCGTCGGCCTCGTCCGAGACGTTCACCGCGTCGCCGGAGCCTCCGGAGCCCAGACCACCGCTGGCGATCAGGAAGACGCCACCGCCGACGAGGAGCAGCAGCACGGCGAAGCCCGAGCCCAGGAGGATGTTGCGCTTGCGCTTGTCCCGGGGCGCGCCGCGGTCGTCGTCGTAGTAATCGTCATAGTCGTCGTAGTCCCGCATGCTCTGGACGTCGAACTGCGCGGTGTCGGCGCCGTCGTCCTCGGGGACCTCGTCGCGGTACAGGGGACGGGCCGAGGCCTTCGGGCCCGTCGGCGCGGCGGGGACGGCGTTGAGGTTCTGGGTCGCCCCCATCGCGTCGGGAGGGAAGACCGGCTGCTCGGCCGCGGGCTCGGGCGGCCCCTGGGGCGGACGCGGCACACCGGCGGGAGCGCCCGGAGGGGGAGTGGGGGCCCCGGGGGGCGGCCCCTGCGGGTGGGCGCCCGGCTGCCCTGGGCCCATGGCGGGGTGGCCGCCGGTGGGCATGTTCGGGGGCCCCTGAGGGGGCCGGGGCGGTCCGCCGTTCGGCGGCGTCGGGGCGCCCGGGGGGAAGGGGTGGCCGGCGCCGGGGCCCTGAGGGGCGTGCGGCGGAACGTTCGGCCCGCTCGGAGTGACATGTCCCATGCCGGGGTGGCCGCCGGTGGGTGCGTTCGGCGGCCCCTGAGGAGGACCCTGGCGAGGGCCTGCGGGCGGCGGGCCCTGGGGTGCCGGCGGGCGAGGCGCCTGCGGGGCCTGGGGGCCGCTCTGCGCGCCCTGGGGAGCCCCGGGCGCATGCGGAGGCATCGATGGCGGCCGGGGGGCGTTCTGGGGCGGTCTGGGGGCTCCGGGCGGCGGCCCGCCGCCCGGCCCGTGCGGCGTCTGGGGTCCGGACGGGATCCCCGGACCGCTCTGCGGAGGCCGAGGAACGTTCGGCGGGACGGGCGGGGCCTGGGGGCCGCTGGGCGCCCCGGGCGGGAGCTGTGGACCGCCGCTCTGTGGGGCCTGGGGGCCGCTCGGGCCGGCGGGGGCCGGATAGCCCTGCGGGGGGCGGGGCGGGGTCGGCGCGTCGTGCGGTCCACGCGGTGCGGATGTGGAAGGCTGGCCCTCAGAAGGGGAGCCCGGCCCTCCGAGCAGATCCCGGCCATCTCCCTCCGGGGGAAGGGGATATCCGTCGGGACCGTACTGAGGCGGGTTCGGATGAGTACTGATGGGAGTCTCCGAAGGCTCTGAGGGTGGGACTGGACCACGGCGCCGTGACCCGCGCGGGCGCGTTCGTGTCGATTCGGTGGGGTTGGGCGACCGTGACGGGCGTCTCCATGGGTCACGTCATCGCCCGTCGTACCGGGCGGAGACCGGACTTTCGGAGCAAGGGTAGCCAACCCGCGGTCGAGAGCAGGACGAAGCACTCCCGACGACAGGCATAATAAAAGGCGGAGAGGTCACGGATGTGAACCCGTCCCGGCGCTTTCCCGCCCTGACGATGATCCCGCCTTCCGGCCAGACGCTCGCTTTGACCTGCGCTATGGTTGGTCGGTAGGATATTTCGTCGTTGTGCGTTGAGTTGCCGTGGGCCCCAAACTCCCGAAGTTGGGTGCCGATCCACGCACCATCGTCTGCGCACTCACGACCGGGTCGTCCTGATTGGACATGGGACATCCGGCCAATGTAACGGATCCGCAACCGTCGAATCCGTTTCCGGCCCCGCACCCATTGGGGTGTTCCGTAATACGAGTCCACCATCCCGTTCGGGATGGGGCAGCCGACTGAAGAGCGAAGGCGAACGATCGTGCGCACATACAGCCCCAAACCAAGCGATGTCCAGCGTCAGTGGCACGTTGTCGACGCTACCGATCTCGTGCTCGGGCGTATGGCGAGCCAGGTCGCCACGCTGCTTCGGGGCAAGCACAAGCCCTACTACGCGCCCCACGTCGACACCGGCGACTTCGTCATCATCGTGAACGCCGAGAAGGTCGCGCTGACCGGCAACAAGCTCGAGCAGAAGCGCGCCTACCGCCACTCCGGCTACCCGGGTGGTCTGCGCTCCGTCGCCTACGCCGACCTGCTGGAGAAGAACCCCGAGCGGGCCATCGAGAAGGCCATCAAGGGCATGCTGCCCAAGGGCACCCTGGGCCGCCAGATGGCCAAGAAGCTCAAGGTCTACGCCGGCCCGGAGCACCCGCACCAGGCCCAGCAGCCGGTCCCGTTCGAAATCACCAAGATCGCGCAGCCCGCGTAGGCGTTCGCAGACTTTCACAGGAAGCACGAGGTTAACCGTGGTCGAGCCCACCGGCATCGAAGACGTCGCCCAGGACTACGCCGAGAACCCGGAGGAGTTCCCCTCCGAGTACACCAGCGAGTCGGACGAGCAGACCGCCGCTTACGTCCCCACCGCCTCCGGCCCCAGCGCCGGCACCGGTCGTCGTAAGCAGGCCGTCGCCCGCGTCCGCATCGCTCCCGGCACCGGCGAGTGGAAGGTCAACGGCAAGCCGCTGGAGACCTACTTCCCGGACAAGGTCCACCAGCAGACCATCAAGGACCCCTTCGTCTCCCTCGGGTTCGACGGCGCCTACGACGTCTTCGCCCGTCTGGACGGCGGCGGCACCAGCGGCCAGGCCGGCGCCCTGCGTCACGGCATCGCCCGTGCCCTGGCCTCGCTGGACCCCGAGAACAACCGCCCGACCCTGAAGAAGGCCGGTTTCCTCACCCGTGACGACCGTGAGGTCGAGCGGAAGAAGGCCGGTCTCAAGAAGGCGCGCAAGGCTCCTCAGTTCTCCAAGCGTTGATGCTCATGCGCCGGCACCCGCTCGGCTGAGCTCTCACCCGTACGTCGTCCCGCACAGGGACGGCGTACGGGTGTTTTCGTTTGTCCGGTGGCGTTCTCCGCCACGCTGAACCTCATCGGCGCCGAACGGGCGTCGCTTTCGAAAGGGGCTGTCGCCTGTGGCTCGGCTGTTCGGAACAGATGGTGTACGCGGTCTCGCGGGTCGCGACCTGACCGCCACCCTCACCCTGGAACTGTCCATCGCGGCGGCGCGTGTGCTCACCCGCTCCGACGGCGACCGACGTCCGCTGGCCGTCGTGGGCCGTGACCCCCGCGCCTCCGGAGAGTTCCTGGAGGCCGCCGTGGTGGCGGGTCTGGCCAGTACGGGCGTCGACGTCGTCAAGGTGGGCGTGCTGCCCACCCCCGCCGTCGCCCATCTGACCGGTGTCCTGGACGCCGACTTCGGCGTGATGCTCTCCGCCAGCCACAATCCGGCTCCGGACAACGGCATCAAGTTCTTCGCCCGGGGCGGCCAGAAGCTCGAGGACGCCCTGGAGGAGGAGATCGAGGGCATGCTCGGCGTTCCCTCGACCCCCGCCGTGGGCGAGGCCGTCGGTCGGGTCTCCGAGTCCGGTGACGGCGCCGAACTCTACACCCGGCACATCCTCGACTCCCTGCCGCACGACCTCAAGGGGCTCAAGGTCGTCATCGACTGCGCCCACGGGGCCTCCAGCTCCGTCGCGCCCGACGCCCTGCGGCGCGCGGGCGCCGAGGTCATCTCCATCGGTGACGCCCCCGACGGCCACAACATCAACCAGGGCTACGGTTCCACCAGTCTGGACGCCCTCAAGGAGGCGGTCCGGCTTCACGGTGCCGACGCCGGTATCGCCAACGACGGCGACGCCGACCGCTGCCTGGCCGTGGACGCCGAGGGCAATACGGTCGACGGCGACCAGATCCTCGCCATCCTGGCCACCGAGGCCAAGAACGCGGGCCGGCTGGCCGAGGACACCCTCGTGGTGACGGTCATGTCCAACCTGGGGCTCAAACTCGCCATGGAGCGAGAGGGCATCAACGTCGTCGAGACCGCGGTGGGCGACCGTTACGTGCTGGAGGAGATGAAGCGCGGCGGCTTCGCCCTGGGCGGTGAGCAGTCCGGCCACGTGATCCTGCTGGACCACGCCACCACCGGCGACGGTCTGCTCACCGGTCTGCACCTGCTGGCGGCCATGGCCGACCACGGGCAGGGGCTGGCCGAACTGGCCAAGGTGATGACCCGTCTGCCGCAGGTCCTCATCAACGTTCCCGACGTCGACAAGTCCCGGGCCGCGGAGTCCGAGGAGCTGGCCGCCGCCGTCCGTGAGGCCGAGGCCGAACTCGGTGACACCGGCCGGGTCCTCATCCGCCCCAGCGGTACCGAGCCCAAGGTCCGCGTGATGGTGGAGGCCCCCGACCAGGACCAGGCCACCGCCGTCGCCGAGCGTCTCGCCGGAGTGGTCAAGACGGCACTGTCCTGAGGGACCATGACGGCCTCGGCCCTCCGGTGGGGTCGAGGCCGGGTCGTTCTCGCGCGTTCGGGCACAGAGTGGCCCGGGCGCGCGTTCTCGTTCATGTGATCGACGTGACGGGGTCGATAGGGGGCGAGGCCCTCCAGGGACGATGGGTGGTGCGGTCATGGTGATGAACGCGGGTTACGGACGTTCCCTGACGATCGGTGTGGACGTCGGAGGGACGAAGGTCGCCGCCGGCGTGGTGACGCCGGGCGGGAGAGTCCTGGCGCGGGTGCGCACCCAGACGCCCGAACGCAGCAAGAGCCCGGAGGTCGTGGAGGACACGATCGTCTCGGTGGTGTCCGAACTCCGTCGGCGGTATCCGGTACGGGCGGTGGGCGTGGGAGCGGCCGGGTTCGTCGACGAGCGACGTTCCAGGGTCCTGTTCGCCCCGCACCTGTCCTGGCGCGAGGAGCCGCTGAGGGACGCCCTGGCGGTACGTCTGGGGCTGCCCGTGGTGGTGGAGAACGACGCCAACGCCTCGGCCTGGGCCGAGGTGCGCGCGGGGGCCGGACGCGGGGTGGACGACGTGGTGGTCGTCAACCTCGGTACCGGGATCGGTGGCGCGATCGTCTCCGACGGGGTTCTGCGGCGTGGACGGTACGGTCTCGCCGGAGAGTTCGGGCACATGACGGTGGTGCCCGGAGGCCATCGGTGCGAATGCGGCAACCGGGGGTGCTGGGAGCAGTACGCGAGCGGCAACGCCCTCACCCGTGAGGCCCGTGAACTGGTGGCCGCGGAATCCCCCGTGGCGGAGGCGCTCCGGCAGGAGGTGGGGGGAGACCCGACCCTGATCACCGGACCGTTGGTCAGTGACCTGGCCCGCAAGGGCGACCGGGCCTGTCGGGAACTGATGGAGGAGGCGGGCACCTGGCTGGGCGTGGGTCTGGCCAACCTGGCGGCGGCCTTCGACCCCGAACTGTTCGTGATCGGCGGTGGCGTCTCCGAAGCGGGAGGGTTGCTGCTCGATCCGGCCCGACGGGCCTTCGAGAAGGGGCTGACCGGGCGCGGCTACCGGCCCGAGGCCCGGGTGGAGGCGGCGGCGTTGGGCAACGAGGCCGGACTCATCGGAGCCGCCGACCTCGCGCGTGAGGCACTGCCCCGGGGACGGCGCCGGCGTCACCGGCGCCGTCTGGGACGCGTCGGCCGGTGAGGGTCAGCGTCGGGTGGTCAGCGCCCTCACGTCGATGTCGATCGGGAAGGGTACGTCCAGCTTCAGACGTTCCCGGGCGATGGTGATCGGGACGTAGCGCGGGGCCGTGGTGCCGTCGAGCTCGTACACGTGGATCGCGGGCCCCTCGTCCTCCGGTTCGATCCGCCAGAAGTGCGGGATCCCGGCCGCGGCGTACTTCATCGGCTTGGTGGTGCGGTCCCGTTCCCGGGACTCGGGGGAGACGATCTCGATGACGATGAGCACGTCTTCGGGCGGGACGTGGGCGGCCCGATACCAGTCGAGGTGCTGATCCGCGCCCTCTTCGAATGCGTAGACCAGGAGATCGGGCTCCGGCCGCTGGTGCTTTCCCAGCTTCATGGTCATCTCGGCGAGGACGTCGACGTTCTTCGGCGCCGCGTCCTCCAAGGCGTTCGCCAGGTAACGCATGACGCGTGAGTGGAATCGGGTCTGAGGGGAAAGCAAGACGAGTGCTCCGTCGATGAGTTCCATCCGGGGAGCACCCGGAGGAAGGTCGTCCATGTCGTCGGCGGTCCAGCCCCCGGGAGGGGTGAGGAACCAGTCGGGGAGCGGCTCGGTCATCGAATCCTCCTGGGTCGATTCCTGAGGCCACTCTAGTGTCGTCGTTCTTCGCATGACAGGACCGTAGCGCTGAGTGACGACAGAACCACGTTTCCGTTCTCGGTCGCCGAGAGGGTCCCGACGTCGCAGGTCGGCAGGGTGTCGACGATTAACCGAACCCGGTTCTAGTGCGTGGGTCACATTCTCTGTAGAGTGCGGGTCATGGATCTCAACGGAATCTCCGCCCTCGTCTCGGGCGGCGCGAGTGGCCTCGGTGAGGCCACCGCCAAGGAACTCGCCTCCGCCGGTGCCACCGTCGTCATCGCCGACATGAACGCCGAGCGCGGCGAAGCCGTCGCCAAGGAGATCGGCGGCGTCTTCGTCGCCACCGACGTCTCCAAGGAGGACCAGGTCCAGGCCGCGGTCCAGGCCGCCGTCGACACCGGTAAGCCCTTCCGTGTCGCGGTCTCCTGCGCCGGCATCGGCTGGGCCACCCGTACCGTCGACCGGCACGGCACCCCCCACGACCTGGACAGCTACCAGAAGGTCATCCAGGTCAACCTGATCGGCACGTTCAACGTGCTGCGCCTGTCCGCGGCGGCCATCGCCCGGACCGAGCCGATCAACGAGGACGGCGAGCGCGGCTCGATCCTCAACACCGCCTCCCTCGCCGGCATCGAGGGTCAGATCGGCCAGATCGCCTACTCCTCCTCCAAGGGCGGCGTGATCGGCATGACCCTCCCGGCCGCGCGCGACCTCGCCGCGATCGGTGTCACCGTGAACACCATCGCCCCCGGCATCCTCGAGACCCCCATCTACGGTGAGGGCGAGCACGCCGAGGAGTTCAAGCGGAAGTTGGCCGCCCCGGTCCCCTTCCCCAAGCGTCTGGGCACCGCCTCCGAGTTCGCCAAGCTCGCGCGGACCCTGGTCGAGGTCAGCTACATCAACGGTGAGGTCGTCCGGATCGACGGCGCCCTCCGCATGCCCCCGAAGTAGGAGGACACCGTGTCCGACGAGGTTCTCTACACGGCCGAGGACGGCGTCGCCGTCATCACCATCAACCGGCCCAAGGCCAAGAACGCGGTGAACGCGGCGGTCGCGGCGCGGATCGCCGAGGCGCTCGACGACATCGACTCCCGCTCCGACGTCTCCGTCGGGATCATCACCGGCGCCGGCGGCACCTTCTGCGCCGGCATGGACCTCAAGGCCTTCATGAAGGGCGAGGTCCCGGTGGTGGAGGGGCGCGGGTTCGGCGGCTTCGCCGAGCGGGGCCCGAAGAAGCCGCTCATCGCGGCGGTCGAGGGTTACGCTCTGGCCGGCGGGTTCGAGGCGGTGCTCGCCTGCGACCTGGTGGTGGCGGCCGAGGACGCCCGCTTCGGCATCCCCGAGGTCAAGCGGGGACTGGTCGCCGGAGCCGGAGGCCTGCTGCGTCTCCAACACCGCATTCCGCGCAACATCGCGATGGAGTTCGCCCTCACCGGCGACTTCGTCGAGGCCGGGCGCCTGGCGGAACTGGGATTGGTCAACCAGGTCACCGAGAGCGGTGGAGCGTTGGAGGGCGCCAAGGCCCTGGCCGCCCGCATCACCCCCAACGGGCCCCTCGCGGTGAAGGTCTCCAAGGAGATCATCCGCGCCTCGGACGACTGGTCCGGTGACGAGATGTGGGACCGCCAGAACGAGCTGGCCGGCCCGGTGTTCGTCAGCCAGGACGCGATGGAGGGGGCGATCGCCTTCGCCGAGAAGCGCGCTCCCGTGTGGAAGGGCGAATGACCTCGGGCACACCCTGTCGACGGCCGTCCTGCGGGGCGGCCGTCGGCCAGTCCGGAACGCCCTGACATGGTGGATATGTGATGCTTTGTCCCTCTGTTGACCAGGGGGAATCCATCGCCTGAGGCGGACGGTCCGGTGATAGCGCCTGTGTAGCCTGAAGGGGTTCAGCGTGTCCCTTCCAGGAAACGACACCAGTGTCTCTTGTACCCACCTGGAGCCGGGCCTCCGTGCCGGGACGTTCACTCGTGGTCCTGGCGATCGCCGACTCCGCACCCCGTGCCCGCCTCGCGGCCACCATGCTCGACGCCCTGCCCGGCCCCGGCCACGCCCATGGTCTGGCCGTTCTGCGGTCGGCCGCCACACCCTCGCCCGCCCGGATCCGGGCCGAACTCGAGGACACCCGGCAGGCGGGGCGACGCATCCCGCTCCTGACCACCGGCCAGATACGGCGGCTCATCCGACGCCGACGCCCCGACGCGGTGCTCCTCGACTGCTCCGGCCCCCACACCGAGACCCTCTCCGGGCTCGGCCGCTCCTTCCTCCGCCGTTACCGTCCGGTCGTGGTGTCCTCCCTGCCGGTCCCGGCGCCCGAGGCCACCGAGGGGGAATGGCTCCATCGGTCCAGGTCCGACCTGTTGGTGGCCCACAGCCACCGAGAGGTGGACGAGTACACCGTCCTCGCCGAGAAACTCGGGATCAGGACCCAGGTGGGCCTGGCGGGCGTCTTCCCCAGGACGGGACAGGGCCCCGTCTCCGGCCGCCGTGACCGGGTGGTGTTCGCCGCCGAGGGCGGGCTGCCCGACGGGAAGCTGGGACGCGAGACCCTCCTTTCGGCCCTGGCCGATCTGGCGAGGAACCGCCCCGACCTGGAGGTGGTCCTGCACCTGGGGCACGAGGATCACCCCGAACCGATGGAGACCTGGCACGCCCTCGCCCGAGCGGGGCGGGTCGACGCGTCCGCGCTGACCGTCACCTCCGGTGACCTACGGCGACAACTCGACCACGCGCGAGGCCTGGTCGCGCTCGGATCCGAACCGGTCCTGGTCGCCCTCTCCGCCCGCGTACCCTGCCTGGTGCTCACCGACTTCGGTCGGGAACGGGGCGACCTCTTCGAGGACAGCGGCCTGCTCGGCGACCTCGGCGACCTGCGCCTGGCCCGCTTCCACAAACCCAAGCGCGCCTGGGGCGAGTACAACCACTTCCACCCGGCCTCGGAGGACGACTGGGTGGCGCGGCTGCACGAACTCTGCCTCAACGTCACCCGGGGCCGGATCTCCTGATCGGGCCCGCCCCGACCTAGGAGTGCTCTCCCTCCTGGAGGGCGAGCGCGGCCTCGAACAACGTCGGCTCGCCCGTGGGCACCGCGCGTCCTACAGCGTCCAGCAGCGGGGGTTCCAGGACCACCGCGAGGGAGCGAGAGAACGCGTACGAGAAGTGGTTGCTGTCGTAGAAGACCAGTTGGTTGCCGATGACCCCTTGGCAGACCCCGTCCTGGCAGAGGTAGTCGGTCATGTCCAGGAAACGTGTGTTGTGCGGGACGTTGGTCAGGTCCTTGAAGGGGGGCGTCTCGGCCATCGACTCGGACTGCGGAGCGGTGCAGTCCGAGGAATCGCCGCGGTCGACGCATTCGGGGACCCGGAAACCGAAACGGGGTGTGTCCCGGACCGCGATGACGTCGATGCCCATCCGGTCGAGCTCCCTCCACCGTTCCACGAACCCCTCGGGCACGCGCTCCCCGGCGGAACGGCCGGTGAGGGAGGCCAGGGTGAACACGGCGTCGGGGGAGAGGGCCGTGAGCTCCCTCATGGCCTCTTCGTTCCACTCCGAACACTGCGTGTAGGGATCGCCCCGGTAGGTCTGCTCCCCGGAAGCGAACTGGCAGGCGTTCTTGGTCATGGTGACCAGCCGCCAGTCGTGTCGTTCGGTGATGGCCCGCAGCGCCTGGAACCAATGGCGTGCGTGCGAGCTGCCGGCCAGAACGATGGTGTAGTCCGAGTCGGGGTCACCGAACTCGCATGTGATGACCTCGGTGTCGGCGACCAGCGCGTTGCAGTCACGGGTCTGGGCGATCGTGTCCTTCACAACGGTCGTCGTGTCCGGATGGATCGGCAGGTCCGGCAACCCCTCGGCCATGCCGGGGGTGAGGTGGACGGCCGCGCCGGGATAGGCGAGCGGGTTGGAGCTGAGCTCCAGGCGCAGGAGACGATCCCGTTCGATCGAGTGGTTCCAGAGAGCCCCCGCCACCAGGACCGGGACGATGAAGATCACCCCGGCCGCCAGTGACCAGCCCGGACCGCGAAGCCGTCGCGTCGCCCGGGTGACGCCCCCGTCGATCAGCCAGGAGGTGGCCAGGGCCGCGACGAACGAGAGCCCCAGGACGAGGAGGCCGCCGGCCAGGGTGGGCCGGTCCGTCTCGTTGAGTTCCAGGTGGACGATCAGGATCGGCCAGTGCCATAGGAACAGGGTGTAGGCGTGGCCGCCCATCCAGGTCAACGGACGTGTACCCAGGAGGCGACCTACGGAGAAGCGGTCGTTCTCCTCCTCTCCGGCCCCGGCGACGATGACGAGCAGCGCGGCCAGGGTCGGCCAGAGCGAGGCGTAGCCCGGATAGGGCAGAGAGTCTCCGATGACGAACCCGCACAGGATCAGGGCGATCAACCCGAGCCAGCCCGCCGGCCGGCGTACGAAGGAAGGCAGGTTCACCCGATGGATCACCAGGGCGAGAACACCCCCCAGAGCCAATTCCCACAGGCGGGCACCGGTGTCGAAGTAGGCCCAGACGGGTTCGGTGGAGGTGATCCAGAGCGAGTAACCGAACGAGGCGGCGAACACCGTTCCCAGGGCCACCAGGACGGCGCTCCGCGTCCGTAGCCCGGCCCACGCGGCGACCAGGCCGGCGGCGGTGATCAGCAGCGGCCACAGGAGGTAGAACTGCCCTTGGACCGCCAGCGACCAGAAGTGCTGGACCGGGCCGGCCGCGGAGTTCTCGGCCATGTAGTCGACCGAGTCCAGGGCCAGATGCCAGTTCCCGTAGTAGAGGGCGGCGGCGCGCACGCTCTCGATGACGGACATCCACTGGGAACGGGGGAAGAACAGATAGGTCATCGCCAGCACGGCGCCGAGGACCACGGCTCCGGCGGGGAACAGGCGCTTGATCAGTTTGGCCCAGAAGGCGCCGAACGCGATGCGCCCGTCGCGTTCCAGCGCGCGGACCAGCGAACCGGTGATGAGGAAGCCGGTGAGCAGTAGGAAGACGTCGACGCCACCGGAGACCGTGCCGAACCAGATGTGGTAGACGGCGATCAGGAGGGCGGCGACCGCGCGCAGCCCCTCGATGTCGGGACGATGGCGGTGGCGCACGGGCGGGGTCACGGGGGAGATGACGGGCCCGGAGACGCCGCCTCGGACGGAAGCGGACACTGGACAGCCTCGAGTTCGACGAAGGTGAAGCAGGGGCCGGCCATGGGGGTGTGTTCGGCGGGAAGGGTGCGGCCGAAGAGAGGCGCCCCGCCGAACCAGTATCAGTAACCGGTGAGGGGGGTCGGCGGGCAAAGGCCGCCCCGTTGTCGAGTCGAGATGGAATCTGTGTGAACGCGTAGCCCTGAACAGGGGGAATGTGCGCTAGGTCATAGCTCCGCCTCGTCTCCGCGGACGAAGGCCCCGAGCGACGCGACGGGGCCGGTCCGAACGGGAGGCGCGGACCGGCCCCGGGCAGGGCGCTCTATGGGTGAGGCGAAGAGACCCTTCCGTCAGCGGCGTAGCCCGATCTTGCGCAGGACGCGTCCGGCCAGGCGGCGGGCTCGACGGTAGGGGGTCCGCTCGGCGGACGCCTCCAACCTCTTGAGACGTTTCTCCAGACGATCGATCCTCTGGACCTTCTTCTCCAGACCACGGACCTTCTTGTTCAGCTCCGAGGTCTTGGTCACGAGGTCCGCGTGGTCACGTCGCAGCCAGCCGATCCTGGCCGATACACCTTCTTCCGCGCTGGTCCAGGCGTCCACACCAGGGGGGTAGACGGTGGTGCGCACCCGTTCCTCGAAAGAGGCCCCGGCGTCCTCACCGTCCATGTGAACGTGGTCGACGCCGTTCTTCTCCAAGAACGAGGTGAAACGGGAGAACCTTTCGGAGTGCCCTTCGAGCATGGCCGTGAAGTCGGCCTCCGCGTACAGTTCCGCCGCGTCCGTTTCCGCGGACAGGTCCCTGATCCGACGATGCGGGATATCGAAGTAGCGACACAGTTCCAGCGTGCGCGAGTCATGGCACAGGACCACGGCGGGGGTTCCCGCGAGCAGAGCGGCGATGTTGCCGTGGATCCGGGTGCCGAAGGAGAAATCGTGGTCGCGCAGGCTCTCGATCCAGGTGGCCGGGTCGAGGTGGACCCGGACCTTGTTCTCCTGGAACAGAGGGTGGGTGCGGTGCAACGGCATACGGTTGCGCTGGTCGTTCACCCCGGAGCGGTCGCCCCAGTAGAGCAGCTCCAGGTCCTTCGTCTCCTGGGCGAAGTAGCGCATGTTCGGGTAGCGCTCGAAGTTCGACGTGACGATACCGCCGACGTCTCCCGCGCCCAGGGCGCTTCGAGAGGCGTTGACGGCGATACGACTGTTCCCGTCGAGCCGATCCGGCCCCTTGGAGACGTCGAGTCGGTCGCCGTACATGAACATCGACGGGCAGCCGATGACCTCCACGTCGTGGAAGCCCAGGCTGTTGAGGTACCGCTCGGTGAACTCCCCGCGGACGCCGATGGTCGCCGAGCGGTCGAGGACTGCTCGTACGAATCGGGTGACGGGGGCGTCGAGCGCCGCCATCCTGCCGAGGTCGTAGTCCAGGTTCGACTGCGCGCCCACGCCGAGGACGACCACCGGGATGGTCAACTTCTCGATGAGAGAGCTCAGGGCGTCGAGATGGCCGATGAAGGAGACCCGGAACGCGTTGGCGAGGGGGATGACGAAGGCGTCGTACTCCTCGTTGATGCGCTCCGCGTCGGCGGCCTCGGCGCGAAAGCCGTTGGCGACGACCTCCGTCTCGGAGGTGCTCAGCAGTTTGTAGGAGGCCTGACTGAAGATCAGGTTGCCTGCGTTGTTGCCGAAGATGTTGCGTTCGATGGCCGACCCGGGGCCGACGATCTCGAAGGGGTCCTTCTTGGCGCGGAGGAGTACACGTTTCATGGCGGGGCTTTCGGTCTGGGGAGGATGGGCGACGCGGGGCCCGGCACGGGGGTGAGCCCGTGAGGGAGGGTCAGGACGGTTCGGGGGCCAGAGAGTCGATGTTCGTCATCGCCTCGGGGGACGACGGCAACGGGCGCAGAAGCGAACCCCGCTCGTACAGGTCGTCGACGGCGGCGTTGAAACGTGTCTGTGAGTCGGGACCGCCCAACAGGTAGGTTCTGAGCTCGCCGCGTTCCAAGGCCAGGCGATCCTTCTCGGGGAGGTGGATCGCCTCCAGCGCCTCTTCGAGTCCCGCTCCGTCGGGAGAGAGCATGTACGCGGCGGAGGACGTGGGGTGCTTGTCCTGGAACTCGCCGTGGGTGAGGCCTTCGCAGTTGGTGATCGCGTAGGGCTTCTCCGTGGCGACGAAGTCGGCGACCACACTGGAGATGTCGCTGATCAACAGGTCGGCCTGGTTGAAGCACGAGTACAGACTCGGCCGAGGACCCTGGACGACGAGGTGTTCCTCATCGGCGTGGCCGTCCCAGTAGACGCGGTGCCACTCGGTGGTCAGCGCCTTCAACTCCGAGACCGCCTCCGGCGGCGCTCCACCCTCCAGCCGTGAGTTGTGCGCCTCGTCCCGGGCCCCGGTGTCCATGTCGAAGGCGGCGAGTCGTCTCTCGAGTTCGACCAGTCGGCCTCGGCCCGCCTCGGATCCCTCTCCGCCCCGGTTCGCCCGAGCGATGAGATCGACGATGTGCTTGTGCGCCCTGCGGGCCTCCGGTGAACGGATTCCGGTGAAGGGGTGGGGCTTGTAGAGGACCCGGACCTTCGGCTCCGCGTCGAGCAGCTTCGCGATGAGCGTGGGGCCGGCTTCGATCAGGGAGGTGTTCCCGGGGTCGTCGGTCCAGCCTTCCCAGGTGGGGGCGTACAGGACGGTACGTACGGAGTTGGCCGCGGTGTCGTCGCGGATCTCGTCGAGCTGGGGACGTCCCACCTCGACGATCTCGTCTTCGCGGACCCCTACCCGGGCCCGGGAGTACCGATCTCGTCCGGCGCGTCCGGCCGTCCACACTTCGTCGTACGCCTTGCTGAAGGGGTTGATACTGGCGATCTTGTCGCTGTCGCCGTGTCCGATGAACACGTGCTTCATCGAAGGGTTGCGCAGCATGTGGATGTTCTTGCCGGTGTTGGCCGGGTAGAGGGCCACTCTGGCCGGGCCGAAGTCGAGGGCCATCAGGTTGGTGGCGGCGGGAACGCACAGGACCGGGATACGTGTGGGCGCGAGTTGAGCGGCGATGGTGCGCTCGCGCAACACGATCAGTGGACGTCGAGGCAGACGGTCCAGAGTCTCCAACCACATGTTGACCTGGTAGACGGAGTCGGAGGACCCGGAGAAGTACAGGACCACCTCGGGGCGGTAGGAGTCCAGCCATTCCTGGGCGAACGCCATGACCTCTTGTTCACCGGGGATGGTCAGGGCCCGTCGGTAGTGGCGGACGAACACGGCCAACGCGATCACGGTCACTCCGATCGTGATGACGGCGCCCGTGACCGTGAGCCAGGCCGCGCCGAGGGCGACGTAGGCGACGGTACCGAGGATGAGGAAGATATCGAGCGGCAGCAGACGGCTCATGGGTTCGCGTACGAACGGCATGGGCGGGCTGTCGGGGATACGCAGGGCGTCCAGCGGGATGTTGCGGGTGGCGATGGGCAGGCGCCGGCGGTTGCGCAGAAGTCGTCCGACGACACCGCACAGGAGTTGGAACCCGAAGAGCACGAGGAAGGCCAGGAGGACCAGCCCGATACCGGTGGAGGTGGCCTCGGGGGTGGTGATCAGCAGGCCCAGGGCCAAGAGCTGGCGTAGGAGCGTGCGGGGCGTGATGCCCAGTCGTACCTGCTGAAGGGTCTTGGCGAACCCGGTCATACGGTGCAGCAGCAGGGCGTCCATGACGTAGCTGCCCGCGGCGCCGATCAGGAAGACCCACCAGGATCCGGTGACGACGCCCACGAGCATCGTCGCGTAGGTGAGTCCGAGCAGGCCGGTTCGGAAAAGGGTGGTGCGCTTGTTACCGGTGGTCGGGCTCACTTCGCGGCCTTCGCTTCCTCGCCCTGGGCCACGACCGGACCCGCGGGAGGATCTTCCCTCCGGACGTCGATGACGTGTCCGGTCAGGTCGGAGAGTAGGACGTCCACGGAGGTGCGGGCGACCTTGTCGGCGCTGAGAAGGGAACCGGAGGGTTCCTCGCCGAAGGCCTTGGTGCGCATGGGGGTCTGGGTGCGCTCGGGGTTGATGCAGTTGATCCGTACGCCGTCCTCGGACCACTCGTCGGCGAGGGCCTGGGTGAGGTTGACGGTGGCGGCCTTGGTCGAGGAGTACAGGCTGTACTCCCCACGCCCCCGGGTGTAGGAGCTGGAGGTGTACAGCAGGAGCTGTCCGCCGGTCTGCGCCAGGTAGGGGAAGGCCGCGCGGGCGATGTTGACGGGGGCCAGGTAGTTGACCCGGACCGCCTCCTCGATCTCGGCCGGGTCGGTCTGGTCCAGACGGCTGATCCGGAGGATCCCGGCCGTGTTGACGACGTGGTCGATCCGCCCGGTGGCGGAGTGGGCCTGTTCCAGGGCGGCGGCCACGTCCTCGGGGTTGGCGACGTTGGTGCGCGTCGCGCCGCGCGAGTAACGGAAGACGCGGGCGCCGTGCTTCTCGGCGAGATCGGCGACGCCCGCGCCGATGCCGTAGCTGCCGCCGAAGACCACCATGGTCCGGCCTTCGAGTCCCTCGGCGTAGTCGTGCTCGGTGTACTCGGGGGTGGCCGCGGTGGCCAACTGGAAGAGCTTGTCGGCGATGAAGATGTCGACCGGCTGGGTGACCTTCATGTTCTGCTCTTCGCCGGCGACCACGTGGATGGGCACCCGCGGGGAGTAGCGCAGGACCACGGAACAGTCGTCGGTGGCCTCGAAGTCCGGGTCGTTCCAGGCCTTGGCGTAGGCATCGCGAATGGTGGACATCCGGAAGGCCTGGGGCGTCTGGCCGCGCCGGAGGCGGGAGCGGGTGGGGACGTCGGTGATGACGTCATCGTCCACCTCGATGATGGTGTCCGACGACGGAATGGCCACGTCCACCGCCTCGTACCTCTCCAGCGCGGTGACGCAGTCGTCGATGATCCGTTGGGAGAGCATGGGGCGGACGGCGTCGTGGAACAGCACGTTGGTGTTGGCCGCGGAGTAATGCGAGAGGGCGTCCAAGGCCAGCTGGGTGGTGGCGTTGCGAGAGGTGCCGCCGGGCAGCACACGCGAGACCTTGGCCAGTCCCGCCTTGCGCACGATGGCCTCGGCGTCGGAGACGAACCCGGGGTTCATCATGACGATGACCTCGTCCACGGAGGTCGCCTGCTCGAAGATGTGCAGGGTGTGTTCGAGGATCGTCTTCCCGGCGATCTTCAGCAGCTGCTTGGGCGTGGCCAGTCCTATGCGCTGGCCACTACCTCCTGCCAGGACCACGGCCACCGTTCGAGTGGCGGTGCGGGGGTTCGCGCTCGTCGAGGGCGTCACGGGCAAGATCGTCTCCCAGGGACTGTGGAGTGCTCCGGCCCCTGTTCGAGGGGTGCGTCGAGAAGGGGGATGAGCACCGGTGCGGTGTGCGGAAAGGGAGGTCCTCCCCAGAACGGGGCATCACTCAGGGCAAGCGAAAGAGCCTCGGGGGTCGAGACCGATCGCCAAGGTCGAGGAGTAGACGCCCACTCTTCATGGGCGGTTTACCTGGTTTTCTGTGTCTTCGTGCCTTGAGTGAATCGTGTCCTCGTGGTGATGTTCGAACGCTCATTCTCGAGCTTTCGGCTACTCGGAGTGATGGATCGTATGCCTCGAAGAGACGGTTCGTGATCTCTTCTCCGCCAACCTTCCCTAGGTCGCGAACGTCCATAAAGCGGACATAAAGCAAGGGTGGGGCAGGCGATGGAAGACGATTGGGAGACCCCCTACGAAGAGGGGGAGGAGCTCTTCTACGACGACGATGGAACCTTCGGAGTAGGGACACCGTCCGTCGAGGACCCCGGGGATCTCGGCCCGTACGATCGGGCCCACTGAACGTCGAAGGGCCCGTGCGCACGCACGGGCCCTTCGACGTTCGGACACCGGTGGACGGCCGGTGCCCGTGATCGCCTACAGCGGCGCCGGGTCCCGGAACGGGTCGGCGGGGATCGGATCGGCGGTCGTTCCGAGCGGGAAGTCCAGCAGCGCACGCTCGTACAGGTCGTTCACCGCCGCGTTGAACCTGGTCTGGGAGTCCGGATCGTCCGGCCCGAGCAGATAGCGCTTGAGCACCGCCCGTCGCTCGGCCATACGGTCGGCCTCCGGCTCGCGGGCCGCCGCCAGCACGGTCTCCAGACCGGCCAGCCCCGGACGCAGCACGTAACCGGCGCCCGCGGACGGGAACAGTCGGCGGAACTCGTCGTCGTCCTCGCCCTGCATGTCCACGATCGCGTACGGCTTGCCACTGGCGATGAAGTCGGCGACCACACTGGAGATGTCGCTGACCATCACGTCGGACTCGTTGAAGCAGGAGAACAACGAGGGCACGGAGTCGGTCACCACGTGGTGGCGCAACGGGCCGGCCGAGTTCCAGTACAGGTCGTGCCACTGGTCGAGCAGTTCCCGATAGCCGACCAGGTCCTCCGCGGTCAGGTGCCGCTCGGCGGCCTCGCGCTGGAAGGTCTCGATCCGACCGCGCAGCTCGGCGAGCCGAGCCGTGGCCTCCGGGGACACCGGCCCCAGCCGGTCGTCGGCCTCCTCGATGAGCGAGATGACGCGTCGGTGCGCGGCGGCCGCGCGAGGGGAACGCTTGCCCAACAACGGGTGCGGTTTGTAGATGACCCGGACGGGCTCGGGGCCGCCGAGGAGCCGTTCCACCAGTTCCAGCCCGGCGGTATCCGCCGAGGTGAGGTAGTTGTTGTCGTCCACGCCCTCCCAGGTGGGCGCGTAGATCACGGTGGGCACCGCGCGCTGTTCCGGGGGGCGACGACCCTTGACCGCGACCAGCTGGGGACGCCCCACCTCGACCACGTCACGGTCGTCGATGGCGTGCCGGACCCGCTCGTAGCGGTCGCGTCCTCCGCGCCCGGCCACCCAGATCTCGTCGAAGATCCGGCTCACCCGGTTGCTGCTGGGAAGCTTGTCGCTGTCGCCGTGTCCGACGAACACGTGCTTGATCTCGGCCCGCTGGATGAGGTGGATGTTCTTGCCGGTGTTGCCCGGGTAGAGGGCCACACGCACCGTGGACAGGTCCAGGGCGGCCAGGTCGTCGGCGCGCGGCACGCTCACCACCGGAAGCGAGGTCGGCTCCAGGTGCCGCAGGTTGCCGTGCTCACGGAAGATCACCAGAGCGCGTCGGTCGCAGCGTTCCAGTGCCTCCAGCCACATGTTCGCCTGGTAGACGGCGTTCTGACGGCCCACCGCGAAGGTGAAGTACAGGACCACCTCGGGGGCGATCTCCGCCAGCCGGCGGTTCACCTCGGCGATGGCTTCCTCGTCGGAAGGGCCTCGCAGGTGGGACAGCAGGACGGGCAGGGCCGCCGCCGTCGCGATGAGGGCGAGCCCCGCGGACAGGACGGAGCCCGAGATCGCGAGCGCCGCGGGGCCTCCGGCGAGGAAGCCGACGGCGCCCAGGACCAGCGGAAGGTCGGCGAGCAGCAACCGACTCATCGACAGGGAACGCAGACGTTCGGGGACCTCGGGAGCGCCCAGGCCGGCGAGGTCGATGTTGCGGACCCTGAACGGCAGCTTGGAACGGCGCAGGATCTGGTGCCTGACCAGGTCGTAGGCGAGGGTGAACACGAAGAAGGCGGTGATGCCCCCCACGGTCCACCAGTAGGCCGCGGTCCCCACCGCGTCCATCGACACGTACAGGGCCAGGACCAGGGCCTGCCGTGCCAGCATGCGCACGGTCAGACCCGCCCGGATCCGGCTGAGCACCTTGGTCAGGACCGTCACACGCTGGGAGACGAGCCATTCGGTGACGTACAGCACCAGGGTCAGGGCGCCGAAGAGCAGGACCTGTGCCTTGGCGACCTCGACGGTCTGGAGCAGGAAGGTCAGCGCCATGACGGCGAGGACCACCAGAGCGGTGCGGTCCACGCCGATACGGGCGAGGTAGCCTCTCACTGGGCCCCTTCCTTCTCCTGCTCCCGGCTCCGGACCCCCGCGGCGGGGCCGGCCGGGTCCTCACGGCGGACGTCGATGACGTGTCCGGTCAGGTCGGACAGCAGGACGTCCACGGAGGTGTGGGCGACCTTGTCCGCGCTGAGCAGGGAGCCCGCCGGCTCTTCACCGAAGGCCTTGGAGCGCATCGGTGTCTGAGTGCGCTCGGGGTTGATGCAGTTGATCCGCACCCCGTCCTCGGACCACTCGTCCGCCAAGGCCTGGGTGAGGTTGACGGTGGCGGCCTTGGTCGAGGAGTACAGGCTGTACTCGGCCCTGCCCCGGGTGTAGGAGCTGGAGGTGTACAGCAGGAGCTGTCCGCCGGTCTGCGCCAGGTAGGGGAAGGCCGCGCGGGCGATGTGCACCGGCGCCAGGTAGTTGACCCGGACCGCCTCCTCGATCTCGGCCGGGTCGGTCCGGTCCAGACGACTGATCTTCAGCACGCCGGCCGTGTTGACCACGTGGTCGATCCGCCCGGTGGCGGAGTGGGCCTGTTCCAGGGCGGCGGCCACGTCCTCGGGGTTGGCGACGTTGGTACGGGTCGCGCCGCGCGAGTAACGGAAGACGCGGGCGCCGTGCTTCTCGGCGAGGTCGGCGATTCCGGCGCCGATGCCGTAGCTGCCGCCGAAGACCACCATGGTCCGGCCTTGGAGCCCCTCGGTGTAGTCGTGCTCGGTGTACTCGGGGGTGGCCGCGGTGCCGAGCTGGAAGAGCTTGTCGGCGATGAAGATGTCGACCGGCTGGGTGACCTTCATGTTCTGTTCTTCGCCGGCGACGACGTGGATGGGCACGTCGGGGGAGTAGCGCAGGACCACGGAGCAGTCGTCCGTGGCCTCGAAGTCCGGGTCGTCCCAGGCCTTGACGTAGGCGTCCTTGATCGTGGCGAGGCGGAAGGCCTGAGGGGTCTGGCCGCGCCGGAGGCGGGAGCGGGTGGGGACGTCGGTGATGACGTCATCGTCCACCTCGATGATGGTGTCCGACGACGGAATGGCCACGTCGACGGCACGGTGGGTGCCCAGCGCGGTGACGCAGTCGTCGATGATCCGTTGGGAGAGCATGGGGCGGACGGCGTCGTGGAACAGCACGTTGGTGCTCTCGGAGGGCAGGTGGGCCAGCGCGTCCAGGGCCAGCTGGGTGGTGGCGTTGCGAGAGGTGCCGCCGGGCAGCACACGAGAGACCTTGGCCAGTCCCGCCTTGCGCACGATGGCCTCGGCGTCGGAGACGAATCCGGGGTTCATCATGACGATGACCTCGTCGACGCGCGGCGCCTGCTCGAAGATGTGCAGGGTGTGTTCGAGGATCGTCTTCCCGGCGATCTTCAGCAGTTGCTTGGGCGTGGCCAGTCCGATGCGTTGGCCGCTGCCGCCGGCCAGGACGATGGCCACGGTTCTGGTGGCGGAGGGAAGGGCGTTATCAGGCAAGGTCGTCTCCCGTGGCTCTGGTGGGAATGCGGTGCCCGACCTTGGGGGACCAGCGCGCTCGAGATCGGGGTGGAGCACGTGAGGTCGAGACACGGAGCCCTCCCTCGATGGGGGAGGCGTTCCGCAGATGGTGTCCTGACATTCTTCGGTTGTTCGCGTGATGTTCAGGGAACGCACGCTATAGGCATGACGGTGTCGGGCATCGTCCGGTTGACACGTCCGGTGTGTCCGGTCGTTTTCCCCCACGCGAGGACATCCGCGCCGTGAACCCGAGAAACCCCGTTCATCCAGGTCAGACGCGTGATATGGGACTTTGGTTCTGAAGGTACCGGCCGCTGACCACCTGAAACGCCGGGCGGGCCCGTGGTGTTCGGCACTGGTCCGTGCCCGTCGAGGTGCCGTGCCGCTCGCCGGCGAAGCGGCCTCGGGTCGGCCGCTCCCCGAGGCGGGCGGCCCGGAGAAGATCGACCGAGGGGGCTTGCCCCGCCGCCCCACCCTGTGGCACGATTCTCGCCAACGCGAAAGCTGTATCCGAAACCCGGCCCTCCGCCGGGTTTTTTTGTTGCCCGGGCCCTCTCGTGACGTCTCCGAGAGGTCGCCCCCTTTTTCCCTCCCACCTGTTCGACGCCGTGCGGCGCCCCTTCGGCGTGCCCGGCGTGAGAGGAGTGCTTCGAAGAATGTCTTCACCCGTTTCCAGATCGGCGTGGGGAGCACGGTCCCCGCGCGGCAGGACCACGGTCGCCTGGAGCAGGCGTACCGGTTTCACCGTGCACTATTCGGCCGGCCCGGCCTCCCAGACCCCGCGTCGGATCCAGGACTTCCATATGGACGGGAACGGTTGGGCCGACATCGGCTACAACTTCCTCGTCGACCGTTCCGGCACCGTTTACGAGGGACGCGGATGGACGGTGGCCGGGGCCCACGCCGCCCCGCACAACACCAGCCATATCGGGGTCTGTTTCATCGGCCGGGACGGCGACGCCACACCGGCCGCGAAGGCCTCCATCCGGAGTCTCTACGACGAGGCCTGCCGGCGTTCCGGTCGAACCCTGGCCAGGACCTGGCACGGGGGTCTGTCCGGCAACTCGACCGAGTGCCCGGGATCGGACCTTCGCGCGTGGGTCCGCGCCGGAATGCCCGTGGGCGATGGAGGGGGCGGCGGAGGCGCGCCGGCCCCGAGCCCCGGCGCGGGGACGCTCCCCGGTCCGCGGTTCGACTTTCCCCTGCCCGCGGGCCACTACTTCGGCCCCGCCTCCGGCCCGGACCAGAGCGTGTCCGGTGCCTTTCGGCGCACCTTCCGCGGACGGACCGACCGCGAGTGGCTCCGGGAGTGGGCCACCCAGCTCGGACGACGGGGGTGGTCGGTGGGCCGCGGCCGTACCCATCTGGCCCGGCACGGCAACGACGGGGTCTACGGCCCCGAGTACCGGGCCCTGGCACGGGCCTTCCAGCGTTCCCAGGGGCTGACCGTCGATGGTCTGATCGGCCGCGAGACCTGGGACGAGGCCTTCCACGCACCCGTCACCTGAGGACGGGAGAACAAGAGAGGAGAACCGACGTTGATCGTGCAACCCTTCCGCGACGTCGAGGATCTGGTCGCCGACCATCTTCGCGAGCGGCTGCCCGACTTCCCTTCGGAATGGGCGGGGACCCCCGTGGTCACCGAGTCCTTTCCGTCCAGGGAACCGGGAGAGGAACCCGAACTGACCGTGCGCTGCGAGGAATCGGGCGGGAACCATCCGATCACCCAGCAGGCCCTGGTGCGCGTCTCGGCCTGGGCCGATGACCGTGACGACGCCAAGACCCTGGCCCATCTGGCCCACGCCGCCCTGCTCGAACACGCCGGCGACGCCGCCATCGTGTCGGTGCGTCAGGTCGACGGGGTCGTCGCCGGGTTCGACCCGGAGGTCCCCGAACCCCACGCCACCTTCACGGTGCTGGTGACCCAGCGTCCCACCGGGGTGGTGTGAGCGTCCCTTCCGAAAAGGCCCTGAAGGGCCGTCCATGCGCCCGGGGTGAAAACCCCGGGTTTTCTCATAAGAGAAGAAGAACGAATTCAAAAAAGGTGGATACTCATGGGTAATGCGAGTAATGCGAGTGTGTGGGCGTACGCGGATGTGTTCATCGCTCCTGTGGACGCGGTGATTCCCGAGGGGGGTCGTCCGTTCGGTCCTGAGTGGGAGCAGGTGGGGCTTCTGGATGGTGAGGAGGGTTTCACCGAGACGGTGGAGGTGGAGTCGGAGGATCTGTACGCCTGGGGTGGTGTGCTGGTGGCTTCGACTCATAACAATTTCAAGGTGACGCGTAAGTTCCTGCCGTTCGAGGACAACAAGACGGTTTATGACCTGATGTATCCGGGTCATGGTGTTGATTTCTCTGGTGATGGTGGTTACGAGGGTGAGATTCGGGTTCCGGATCTTCAGGCGCGGTTCAAGATCGCGTTCGAGACTCGTACGGGTGATCTGGTGAAGCGGACGGTGTCCGCGAACTATGCGCAGGTGGCGGAGCGTGGTGAGTCCACGGAGAACGCCACGGAGTTGGCCAAGCGTGAGATCACGGTGGCGATCTATCCGACCGAGGGTGATGAGCCGACCCTGTTCTACACCTACAAGGGGCAGGTCCGTCCCGACGACGGCGGGGAGGAAGAGGAAGAGGAGAACGGCCCCGGGGACCCCGGGGAGGAGGACGGGGAGAACGGCCCCGGGGAGGAGGACGGGGGTGACGGTGAGTAGAAGGCCGGGCAGCCCCGAGGGGAGCGGTACGAACCCGTTCTCGGCGGTGGTGACCGCCCGTGACGTCTACGACGCCACGCGGGAGACCCAGGCCGACGTGCGTCACGCCCTCACCCGTCTCACGGTGTTGGAGCGTGAGCACGAGGAGTTCAGGTCTCGACTCGACGCCTTGGAGCGTTGGCGGTACGCGCTGCCGTTGACCGGATTCAGTGCCGCTCTCGCGGGACTCGGCGCGGTGCTCTCCGCGTTGCTCGGTTGAGGAACGCCGAAGAGGGTGCCCGGATCGGCCGTCAAGGCTGGTCCGGGCACCCTTTCGTGTGTCGGCGAATTATGTTCAAGAGGTCACATCATGTCAAGTGTCAACATGGTTTGCACGAGATCGTGTCCGCATGTGGCCAGTAAAGTAAGAGGAGAATAAAATGGCAGGTCATTATGGCTGAATCGAACATGTCCACCCACGAATGTGTTGATTATGGGCCTGATTCTCATGTTCGGCTCTTGCGCGCGATCGGCGATCAGTGATCATCTTTGGACGGCTCGTTGACGGCATGGATCGGGGGACTCACACCAATGGCAGTGGGTAGTGGCGTGTTCGAAGAGACGCGGGTGGTCTTTCGCGCCTGTACCTCTGCACAACTGCGCAGCTCTCTGGCCGCGGTGACCGGACCCGGAGGGGCCATGGTGCTGGTCAGGCGCGACGTCCCCGACGCGGTGATCCTCGCGGACGCGGAGCTGCTCCTCGGGGAGAGGACCCTGACACGTCTTCGCGTGTGGCTGGCGATGGAGCGAGGGGCCGTCACGCCGTTCCCCCGGTGACGGTCGAGTGGGGCCTCGGCGAGAAGGGGTGGTCTCTCGTGAGGTCTCCGTTCAGGCGGCGTCCTCCGAGTCGAGGCACGCCTCCAGGACGTCCCCCAGGGTGTACAGGGGTCGGCCGGCGGATCCGGTCCCACCGGGATGGAGTCGCCCGCGTCGGGCCAGGCCCCGGATCGCCGCCGCGGTGACCTCGTGTCCGAGGAGGCCGAGGGCGCGTGCGGCCTCGGCGGCGGTGAGCAGGTGCCCCTCCGCGGTGCGGAAGAGGCGCTCACGTCCCTCCCGCACGGACAGTTCGGTCTCGCAGGAGCCGCAGCGGGCCCGTGAGGCGTCGTGTCGGGCGTAGCAGGGGAGGCCGCATCCCGGGCACAGGCCGGCGAGGACGCGTTTCTCGGGCAGGTCGATCGCCCGCTCCGCCTGCTCGACGGCGGCGATGATCTCGTCGACGCATTCGGCGCCGAAGTCGGAGCGGCGGAGCCAATCGGTGAATCGGGACAGCCAGGCGGCCATGGCGCTCGGTGTGTCCTCGGGCAGGCGCCCGCCGATCTCCTCGTGGAGCAGGCGACACCAGGTCGTCAAGGTGTTGCGCAGTACGGCGAGGGCCTCGGCCGAACGCGCGTCATAGGGGAGGGGCGCCTCAGTGGATCTCCTCCCCATGTTCCCCGGTCCCGTTCGATGACGGCGTGAGAGCGACACCTCCAGGTCGGAGGCCAGGCCCGGCCCCTCGGGTCCGTCGTGGACCGAGCGCAGGGCCGAGGTCAGGCGGCTCGCGCATCCGGCGCAGACCTGGGCGTCGTCCACGATCGTGTTGACGCAGGTGGGTACGAGGCAGGGGATGTTCACGGTTCTCCGATCGGCTGGGGGCAAGCAAGAGCAACTTATGCAAACTTTGGCAAAGTTTCAAGGGGGGAAGTTGCTTGATCGGGATCGGAGAACGACCAGTATCCAAGGGTTGTGTGTGCTGAAGTCTGGAGTTGCGGGTGTCCGCTAAGGGGCAAGTTTGGGCAGGTAAGCCTTAATTTGGCATGGTCTCGCTTATGGTTGTGAGCATGTCGAAGGAACTCTCGTCACCCTCTCTTCGTTATGACCTCCTCGATCGCGCCATGGACGAGCGGCGTCTGTCCCTGGGCATGCGATGGCGCGACGTGGCCGATCGCACGGGCCTCTCGGGTCAGGCCCTCCGGGACATCCGACGGGGACGCAGTGTCCCTCGGGACCTCACCGCCCGGAATCTCGAGGAGGCCCTCGGCTGGGGCCATGGGTCCATCCAGAGCGTCCTTCGAGGGGAGGAACCGGAGGAGGCGGAACGCGATTCGCGGGGTGGGGGTACCGACGAAGGTCTGACCTGGTGGATCGAGGGCGACGCGACCTGCTACGAGCTCACCCGCACCATCGGGGGGAACCCCTTCTCCGCCCGATTGGTGGTCAGGGACGGACGCTCCCGGGCCCAGGTGGAGAAGGAGCTCCACAAGGTCGTGGAGATGGCCCGCGTCCAACTCGAAGGATGAACATCGTCCCGATGAGCCGTTCTGACCTGGGATGGAACAGGAAATCGATATTTTTTCCAGAGAGGGCTTGCGCGGATCCCGGATCGCGTGGCACGATTTAGCGCAGCGACATACCCATGTCCGAACCCGGCCCGAGTGCCGGGTTTTCTGCTTTCCGGAACTCTTCGCGGCACGGCGCCCCCTATCGGGGTGATGAGGCCGAGCCGCCGAACCTCTTCGGGGTTTCGTGAGAAACCCCTGAACTCCGAGCACGATCCCTTCAGGGGGTCGTGCTTCTCTCTTTTCCGATCGATCTCCCTACGAACGATCGAAACGACCTCTCGTCAAGGGGTGCGCCAAAAGCGGCGACCCCTGAAAGGTCATGCCCTCGAATCGAGGGGACGACATCGGAATCACCGAGAGAGGGTGTTCGACGAACCCTCGCCTCCCCCCGCGGTATAGCGGGAAAGGGGTGTCCTTCCCTGCATCATCGCAGGTGAAGCCGGTCTATCCCGATGAGGCGGGGATCGAGAGCGCGTTCCGGAATCCATGGTCTGTCGCCATCCCTCCCGGAACACCCGTACTTCGGGTGCCGGGACTCCAAAAGGAAACCTGAGAAAGGTAGTTTCCCATGGGTAATGCGAGTAATGCGAGTGTGTGGGCGTACGCGGATGTGTTCATCGCTCCTGTGGACGCGGTGATTCCCGAGGGGGGTCGTCCGTTCGGTCCTGAGTGGGAGCAGGTGGGGCTTCTGGATGGTGAGGAGGGTTTCACCGAGACGGTGGAGGTGGAGTCGGAGGATCTGTACGCCTGGGGTGGTGTGCTGGTGGCTTCGACTCATAACAATTTCAAGGTGACGCGTAAGTTCCTGCCGTTCGAGGACAACAAGACGGTTTATGACCTGATGTATCCGGGTCATGGTGTTGATTTCTCTGGTGATGGTGGTTACGAGGGTGAGATTCGGGTTCCGGATCTTCAGGCGCGGTTCAAGATCGCGTTCGAGACTCGTACGGGTGATCTGGTGAAGCGGACGGTGTCCGCGAACTATGCGCAGGTGGCGGAGCGTGGTGAGTCCACGGAGAACGCCACGGAGTTGGCCAAGCGTGAGATCACGGTGGCGATCTATCCGACCGAGGGTGATGAGCCGACCCTGTTCTACACCTACAAGGGACGCGCCCGTTCCGGCGACGGTGAGTGACCGAACGTCGACGCCCCCTCGGCGTCGACGTTCCCGATGACAGGTCGGGCCGGGGTTCGCGCGGTTCCTCCGGCCCGACCTCCCACCCCGAGGAACGGACCGCGCACGAAGAACGACCGACATACGAAGCGAGGAACCGCGACATGACCGAGAACAACGCCATGACCGCCGTACGGGACGAGGCCACGGACACCGGGGAGGCCAAGACCCTCTCCCTACGGGGGGCCGACTACTCCGTCCCCGCCTCCTCCGACGCCTGGCCCCTCGGTGCCCTGGAGGGTTTCGAGGAGGGGCGCATCGTCGCCGCCCTGCGCAGCCTGCTGGGCCCTGAGCAGTGGGCCCGTCTGAAGGAGGAGGGCGCCACCCTGGGTGATCTGAACACCCTGGCCGAGCAGATCGCCGGCGTCTACGGGTTCGAGTCCCCGGGGGAATAGGTCGCCTCCTCCGCCTTCTCCGGGAACATTCCGGTGCGGTGGAGGCCGATCTCGCCCGTTACTACCGGCTGGAGTTGGCCGATCTGTGGCGGGGCCGGCTCAGCCTGCGGCGTCTGGCGGTCCTGATCCGCCACCTGCCCGCCGACTCGGCGGTCGCGGTGGCTCTGGGAGGGGAGGGCTGGACGCTCTCCCACTATCTGATGGCCGACATGGTGCACGCGACCACGGGACAGCCGCATCCGGCCGACCCCCGTGTACGACGGGCCGAGGAGGAGAAGAGGACCAGGCTCGCCGAGGCCGTACGCAGGGCCGAACTCAGACGTGCGGAGTTGGCCGACTGACGTCACGTGAAGGGGGTGCGGAGCGCCGTGGAGCGCCCCGCACCCCCTTCGTCCGTCCCCCGGGACGATTCCCCCGGACGAGGTGTACGAGGAGGTCCGAAGAGGAAGGGTCCTGCGGCGGTACCGCGTCCGATGACGTGGTCATCGACACCGCCACAGGTGTGTTCGACCCGGCCGAGAGCCGGGTCTTCGTGTTTCCGGGGCCCTGTTCCCCCGGTTCGACGCCATCGTGTCCGCTCATGGACGCCTCAGGGCCCGGTGACCGCCCCGGCCCTCGGGCCGGCGTGTCGAGGACCCGCGTCGTTTCCGTCTTCTTCCCGGTCACAGGGCCCCACCCGTGTCTACAGAGAAGAAGAGGTGAACCATGTCCGGTGCCATCACCGTGCGTGTCGACCTGGGTTCCGAGCTACAGAGCATCGGGGACCAGATCAGGAAGGAAGTGGAGAAGGACCTGGCGACCCTGCCGGCCGTCGGCCGTCAGGCGGGGAACGAGGTGAGCACCCAATTCGCGGACGCCGTCTCGGGGAAGATCTCCTCGGCCCTGTCCGGAGCGCCACCGGCCGTACAGCGGTTCGGCGACCAGGTCGGATCGAGTCTGAGTTCCTCGATCGTGGGGGCCGGTGAGGCCATCGGCCAGGAGCTCGGATCGACCCTCGTCAACGGGGTCTCCCCACGGATGCGGAGCGTCTTCGACGAACTGCCCGACCTCGCGAACAGCGCCGCCGATCAGGCGGGGGCGTTCCTTACGTCCACGCTTCCGAACGCGGCCTCGGCCGCGGCGGATCGGGCGGGCGGGTTCCTGACCTCCACGCTTCCGAACGCGGCCGCGGCCGCGGCGGACCAGGCGGGGAACCTCCTCACCACCACGCTTCCGAACGCGGCCGCGGCCGCGGGGCGTGACGTGGGTGAGCGTTTGACCGGTGCGGCGTCGGACCTGATCGATACCGGTCTGGAGCATCTGCCCGGTGTGGTCGGGGCTTTGGGTGATCGTGCCGGGGAGCAGATCAAGGAGAGGCTGCCGCGGGCGGGTGCCGACGCGGGACGTGAGTTGGGTACCCGGTTGGCCGATGGCGCCAACCAACTGATCGAGGAGGGGCTGTCGGGGATGCCCCCGGCGGTCCAACAGCTCGGGCAGCGGGCGGGGTCGTTCTTGAGCGAGACCCTGCCCGGTTACGGAGAGGAGGCCGGGCGCAGACTCGGTTCGAAGGTGGCCGATGGGGCGGTCTCTTTGATCGAGGACGGTGTGGGGCGTGTTCCCGACATCGTCGACGGACTGGCCTCGGCCGCCGGTGATCTGTTCCAGGGCAAGATGCCCTCGATCGGGCTGAGCAGCGGCCGTGAGCTGGGCGGAAAGCTCGGTGACACGGCCATGAGCCTGATCGGTGACGGACTGGACGCCCTGCCCGACATCGTCGACGACCTCGGCGCGCGGGCCGGGAGGATGTTGACCGACAAGATCACCGAAGGGGCCGCCGACGCCGGTCGACAGGGCGGTGAACTCCTGGCCTCACGCGCCGGGGAGATGATCGACTCCGGCCTGTCGAACATGCCGCCCGCGGTGCAGCGGTTCGGTTCCCAGGTCGCCGACACTCTCTCGGCCACACTCCCCGACGCGGGTGAGCAGATCGGTCGGGCCCTCGCGGGGAAACTGGTGGACTCGGCCGGTCCGGTGGTGTCCAAGGGTTTCTCGGCGGGGACGGACGCTCTGCGCGATCTGGCGTCCGGCTTCCGGTCCGCGGGAACCAGTGCTTCGGGTTTCTCCCGCAACCTCACCCTGGCCGGTGCGGCGAGCAAGGTCGCAGAGGTGGGCAAGAAGGGCCTGGCCGCCGCTCAACGGGTGTTGAACACGGTGATGCGCGCCAACCCGCTGGGGCTGATCGTCACGGCGTTGGCGGCCCTGGCGGCCGGGTTGATCTACGCCTACAACAACTCCGAGACGTTCCGGGAGATCGTGGACGCGGTGTTCTCCTTCGTCAAGGAGATCGCCGAGGACGTCATGTCGTTCTTCACCGAGACCCTCCCCGGGATGTGGGAGGCGTTGAAGGAGAAGGCCCAGGAGTTCTGGGACGGTCTCGTGGGTCTGATCGAGACCGCCTGGGAATGGATCAAGGCGATCATCGCCCACCATCCGTTCGTCATCCTCTTCACCTACTGGGACGAGATCAAGGCGTTCATCGGCGAGGCCTGGGACTGGCTGGTGCAGAAGACCGGCGAGGTCTGGGACGGCATCGTCGAGAAGATCACCTCGGTGGCGCAGACGATCGCCGAGTTCCTGTCCGGGATCTGGACCTCGATCACCGAGGCGGTGTCCGCCGCCTGGACCTGGATCACCGACCTGATCTCCGCGGCGTGGGACACCATCCTCGCCCTGGTGGGCACGGCGGTCCAGTGGGTCGTGGAACGGGTGACGGGGTTCCGGGACCGGGTGGTGGAGATCTTCACCGCGGTCCGTGACCGGGCCCAGGAGATCTTCACGGCGATCCGGGAACGGATCGTGGAGATCGTCACCGGCCTGCGCGATCGGGCGGTCGAGATCTTCACCGCGATCCGCGAGCGGGTGGCCGAGGTCGTCACCGGCCTGCGCGACCGTCTCGTGCAGATCGTGGAGGCGATCCGCGAGCGTGTCGTGAGCACCTTCACCGGGGCCCGGGACCGGGCCGTCGAGGCCTTCTCCACCATGCGCGACCGGGTGCGGGAACGGATCGACGGGCTGATGACCACCATCAGGGGCATCCCGACCAAGGTCAGGGAGGCGTTCTCCAACGCCAAGACCATCCTGTTGCAGGCCGGCCGGAACATCATCACCGGTCTGATCGACGGCGTGAAGAACATGATCGGCTCGCTCAAGAACCAGTTCTCCAGCGTCACGAACATGATCCCGGACTGGAAGGGCCCGCGCCGGGTCGACCGCAGGCTGCTCACCCCGGCCGGCCGCATGATCATGGACGGCCTCATGGGCGGTATCGACGACAGGCTCCCCGACCTGCGAGGGCAACTGGGGGACGTGACCGGCGAGATCTCCACCCGACTCGTCCCTCCCTCCCTGGAGGTCAGGCGCCACGCCTCCCAGGTCGCCTCCCGAGAGGGCGGCCCCCGGATCCAGGTGGTCAACCACTATCCCCAGGCCGAACCGACCAGCGCGACGGTCAACCGCTCCCTCCAGTACGCGGCGGCCGTCGGGCTGGTCTGACCCGCCGTCCTCGGCCACGCGACGCCGGCCGCCCGGGACCACCGGGCGGCCGGCCCCACGAGCATCCCGGAACACCCACACGAACGGAGCTGATCAACGATGCCGTACCCCACCTACACGGTGGACGGCGTGCCCCTCGACGCCCCCGGATGGCGTCTGGCACCCGGAACCGCCCTACGCCCCCTGCCCGCGGTCCGCAGCGCCGAGGTCCAGGTCCCCGGGAGGGCCGGCGACCTGCCGGTGACCGGCCTGGACCTGGAGGCCACCACCCTCGGCATGACCCTGTGGGTGGGGCCCCGGACCCCGGACGGATCCCCCGGCGGCTTCGCCGGCCTGGAGGAGAACCTGGCCGCGCTCACCTCGCTGTTCGGTGCCCGTCACCGGATGCTGGACCTGCGCTTCCACGTCGACGCCGACACCGTGCGTCAGGCCGACGCCGAAGTGGTCACCGCGGCGGAACCCGAGGTGAACGTCGCCTCGGCCACCGCGCTGCTCACCGTTCTGTTCCGTGTCCCCGGCGTCTATTGGCGTGACCCGGACGCCTCCTCCTGGGAGGCCCTCATGGGAACCGAGTCCCCTCCGGAGGGGGTGGCGGTCGACGCCCTGAGCGGATCCACCGCCCCGATCGTCGACGCCCGTCTGGTCCTGTCCGGGCCGCTGGCCCGCCCGGAGGTCACGGACGTGGCCACCGGCGGCGGGTTCCGCTGGGACGGCACCTTGACCGCGAACCAGTCGCTGGAGGTGGACTGCGAACGGATGACCGCGCGCGTGCTCCCCGAAGGGCGGGACGTCACCGGCTCGGTCACCGCCTTCGGCCCCGGTTCCGCCTCCCGCTGGTTGCACCTGACCCCGGAGAGGGTCGCCGACGACCCGTACCGACGTGTACCCCGCGTGCGTCTGGAAGCGGCCGACTCCGGTGACGGCTCCCGTATCGACATCCACGCGAGGAGGGCCTTCCTGTGAGCGAGTTCGACATCAGGCTCGTCGCCTACGAACCCAACGGGCCCCGGCTGGGCCCGCTGCCCCACCCGCTCGGCATCGAGCTCGGCCAGCCGTACAACGACCTGCCCTCGTTGCGGATCGACTACACGGCCTATGCCCCGGGTGCGGAGTTCCTCGAATCCCCCTGCGAGATCGCCGTCCAGATGTACGACCCGGCCACGGGGGAGTGGCAGGAGGGACCCGACTCCCGCTTCCTGCGGATCAAACGCTCCGGGAACCTCACCGACCGGACCGCGAAACGCTCCTACGACCTGCCCGGCTACGGCTGGCAGTTGCGCAAGCTCCGGCTCTATCCGACCGCCGGGGGCTCGGCCACCGACGGCAAGCGCACCTTCGCCGCCGCGACGGTGGGAACGATCGTGCGCACCTGGACCAACGAGGGTGCCGGTCGCGGGGCCCTGCCCGGTCTGGAGGTCGACTTCGACACGGCGAGGGACTCGGCGGGCCGCCCTTGGGGGACCCTGCTCACCCTGGAGTACGACCTGGGCACCGACCTGCTGACCGTCCTCAACGGTCTGGCCGAACAAGGGGTGTGCGACTGGAGGTTCGAGGGGCGCACCCTGCGCCTGTTCGGTCCGGAGACGGTCATGGCGACCGACCGGGCCTCCGGCGAGGCCCCCGTCGATCTGAGGCTGGGGCGGGACATCACCGACGCTCCCGAGGACGGGAGCCTGGAGGACGTCGTCTCCCACCTCCTCTTGGAGGGGGACGAGGGGTTCCGGCTGGAGCTGGCCAACCCCGACGCCGAGACCCCGTGGGGCCGGTGGGAGGAGTACCTCACCCAGGGCGGCGTGACCGACGAGGGCACCGCGCGGCTCCTGGCCGGCGCCGCCCTGGAACGAGGAGCGAGGGAGAGGGTCCAGGTCACCCGGGGTCTGGTGTTCCTCGGGGCACGATGGCTGCCCTGGCGGGACTACGCCCCCGGCGACCTGGTCCTCGCCCCCGGTGGGGACGGGACGATGGAGCCGCTGCGGCTGCGTCAGATCACCCTGTCCCGGGACCAGGAGGGCACACTCGGCGGCAACGTCGTCCTCAACGACCGCTTCCTCGAAGCGGAGATCCGCCGCGCCCGCCGCACCGCCGCCCTGACCGGTGGCAGTGTCGCCAACGGCGGTTCGGGTTCCGTCCCCGCCCCCGAGGGCAACGATCGTCGCCGTCCGGCGGCCCCGCAGGGGCTCGTCGCCCAGACCAACGCCTATCTCGACTCCGACGGCGCGGCACGCGGCCAGGTGAGCCTCCAATGGGCCCCGGTGGATTCGGCGAGCAACGGTACCGCGATGGACGTGGGCTTCTACCAGGTCTACAGCCGGCCGAACACGGTCGGCGCGGTGTGGAGCCGGGTCGTCTCGATCGACCATCCCGACACGACGGTGCACCTGTCCGGGTTGGAGGTCGGTGCCGATCTCGCCTTCAAGGTGCGCGCCGTCGGCGAGCACAACAACCTCGCCGGCGCCTTCGGCGGTGTCGTGTCGCTGACCGTCGCCTCCGACGCCGAACCGCCGCCCGTGCCCCCGGCTCCGGAACTGTCCACACGACTGGGCGTGATCAACGTCGGCTGGGACGGACGAGGGGCGGACGGGGAGGCGATGCCGCCCGACTTCCTGCACACCGAGGTCGAGATGCGCGACGGGCGCACCTGGAGCGAGGAATGGGAGGTGGACGGCCCCCCGACCGACCCATGGGAGATCGTCCACGGCGAGATGTGGGTACGGGACGGGACGCTGGGCTCCCCCTCCGACGCCTACGCTCTGATCCTCCGGGACCTGGGCGTTCTGGACCAGGAGTACACGGTGGAGGTCATCGCCCCGGAGGAGGGGCCGGAGAGATCGGTCCGTCTATGGGTGCGGTTCAACAGGGAACTGAACCGCGGTTACAGCAGTGAATACATTCCCGAGGTCGGCTCCGGCGCTCATATCCTCCGGATCCGGGTCGAGGGCTGGCGGCGCCGAATCTGGGTGGACGGGGTGCTCGCCGCGGACGGGAACCTCAATCCGTCGGGCCCTCATATCGCCACCCATATGGGGATCAGTGTCGACGGGGACGGTGTCCGTATCGGTCGGGTCCACGGCCCCGAAGGGGGCGACTGGCGCCCGGTCGGGTCACTGGAGTCCGGTCCGGCCGAGCTCGTGGTCCCAGGGCAGCCCTACCACGAACCCCGCTACTTCCGGCTGGCCACGGTCGACCGTTCGGGCAACCGCTCGGAGCCGGGCGAGGAGGCCCGGATCGCCACCACGCCCCTGGTCGACACCGACCTGTACCCCGAGACCATCAAGGCGGGGCACATCGCGGCCAACTCCATCACCGCCGACAAGATCGACGTGGGCGCGGTGGAGGCGGGTCACATCGCCGCCGGAGCGGTGACGGCGGGCACCGTCGCGGCCGGCGCCATCGACGGCCAGGTCATCACCGGGGCGACGGTCCGCAGCGCCGCCTCGGGCCGCCGCTGGGTGGCCGACCGGAACGGGATCAGGCTGCTGGCGACCGACGGGACCACGGTGGTCGACATGTCGTCGGCTTCGGGCAACGCCTACTTCAACGGTCGGGTCCAGGCCGGTGGGAGCGACGAGAACCACGTTCTGATGGAGCGAGGGGTGCACAACGGTCGTCCAGGGCTCCGTTTCCACACCGGGAACTCCGCCTTCGGTCTCCAACCGACGATTCAGGCGCTGGGGGTGGCGTCCCAGGGTTACGAACCAGGCGCGTTCATCATCACCGGTAGGGAGGTGACCACCAACCAGACCGGTCGTACCGACCTGGTTCTTCGCTCCGCCAATGAGGGGGGAGCGCTGCGTTACGTGCACGGGTCCTACAGCGGTATCGGAGTGAGCTTCGAGCAGTGGAGTCTGATGCTCCGTGGGCGTCTGAGCCGGGGGCACCACGCCCACGACATGTTCCTCTATCAACGTAGTGGCACGACCGACTTCCTATCGGCCAACTGGACCTTCACCTACGCCCAGGCCGCACCCAACGGTGGCCGGTTGATGATGGTCAGCGGCCACGCGGTCAACAACTGGGGGCGTGACGTCAACGCGACCGTGGTCTCTCAGGGGAGAGGTACCTCCTATGTGAGGACCCGGGTCCTGGGAGAGACGGCGCAGACACATCGGGTGCAGTACCTGTCGGTGTGGGTCGAGGACGTTGTGAGCGGAGCGTGAGGAGCGTGGACATGGAACCGACCGAGTACACCGAGATGGAGTTCACGAACCTGGCGGGGGTGGGTCCCTGCTTCTCACTCCGGAGCGAACCCGGGCCGGACGGCGAGGGGTGGATCCACGAACTCCCGCTCCAGGCGTTGGCGGACCGGATGGAGCTGTTCGGACTGACGGAACCGGAGGAGACGCTGGACGTCCTCACCGAGCTCGCGCGCGAACCCGAGGCCGCCGACGAGATCTACGAGAGTCTGCACGAGGCGTACGGAGAGGTGGTGCGCATGGAGGCGTACGCCCTGTACGCCGGAGGCGGCCTGAACCGACAGACGACCGGGGCGCAGACGGTCCTGGCCGTCGGCCTGGTCTCCGAGGACCGACGGCGACGGTTGGAGGACGTGCGCAGAGAGGCCTTGGACCGCCTCGGACTGGGAGCCGGTGCCGTCCGGGCCGCGATGTCGGAGGAGCCCGAGGAGGAGCCGTTCGCCCTCCGTCCCTCACCCGAGGTGAGGGAGCGGATCTGTGAGATCGTGCGCCGGCACTCGAAGGAGATCGAGGACTACCGCATGATGACGGCGATGTCCTTCGTGGGCCCGTCCCCGGAGAGCGGGGGACCGGAATCGGAGTGAGCGTACGTCGGCCGACCTGCGGTAAGTGAAGGGGGTGTGGGGCGCCGTTCGGGCGTCCCACACCCCCTCGTTCTCGTGTCCGGTCAGGCCGCGGTCGGTGAGTCCTCCTCGGCCGCGCGTTGACGGGGGTCGGGGAGGAAGCGGCCCAGGGCCCAGTGCAGGAGGAGGGCGCTGAACAGGCCCACCAGCCAGCCGTAGTCGGCCAGGGGCGCCAGGAACGGGATGAGGCCGTCGGTGGGGAAGGGGCCCTGGCCCTCGGGGGAGTTCGACCCTCCCACGGCCAGGACGGTGCCGACCACGAACGCGACCAGCGCCCGCCAGTTCCAGCCGCCGGTGTACCAGTAGCGGCCGTCACGGCTGTAGAGCGAGGGCAGGTCCATGCGGGCGCGGCGCAGCAGCCAGTAGTCCGCGATCAGGATGCCTCCCACGGTGCCGAGCAGGCCGCCGACGGTGCCCAGCCAGGTGAAGATGTACATGTTCGGGTCGGCGATCAGCCGCCAGGGGAAGATCCCGACGCTGATCACGCAGGTGATCACCGCGCCGGTCCGGAAGCCGATCAGCTTCGGTCGCAGGTTGGCCAGGTCGTAGGCCGGCCCCACCAGGTTGGCGGCGATGTTGGTCGACACCGTGGCCAGCAGCAGGATGAAGATGGCGAACAGCAGGGCGAGACCGCTGGACATCTGGGCGACGATCTCCACCGGATCCCACAGCGGGGCCCCGTAGACGGCCTGGGTCCCCGCGGTGACCATGACCGCGAGCAGGGCGAAGGCCGCCATGGTCGTCGGCAGACCCAACGACTGGCCCACCACCTGGGCCCTCTGGGAGGAGGAGAAGCGGGTGAAGTCGCTGATGTTGAGGCTCAGCGTCGACCAGAAGCCGATGATCGCCATCAGCGAGGGGAAGAAGAGCTTCCAGAAGTCCGCGCCCCAGCCGAGGTCGGAGTTGACCGCCAGCAGCGGGCCGAGGCCACCCGCCTCACGGACCATCCACACCAGGAGCGCGACGCCGCCCACCAGCATCAGGGGCGCGGCCCACACCTGGACCCGGCGCACGCCCTCCATGCCCCACAGGATGATCGCCAACTGGATCACCCAGAAGAGACCGAAGGAGAGCCACATCGTCCACGGCTGTCCGCCGACCACCGTCGCGTCGCTCCACCGCTCGCCGAGCATGCGTCCGGCGAGGATGTGGACGCCCTGTCCGCCGACCCAGGTCTGGATGCCGTACCAGCCGCAGGCGACGGCCCCGCGGATGAGGGCGGGCAGGTTGGCCCCGCGCAGACCGAAGGAGGCGCGCGCGAACACGGGGAAGGGGATCCCGTACCTGGCTCCGGCGTGGCCGGTCAGGACCATGGGCACCAGCACGATCAGGTTGCCCAGGGCGATGGTCAGGATCGCCTGGCGCCAGTCCATGCCGACCGCGATGAGGCCGCTGGCCAGGGTCCAGGCGGGGATCTGGACGGACATGCTCACCCACAGGGCGGTGAAGCTGCCCACGCCCCAGGTGCGCTTGGATATCGGGACCGGCTGGAGGTCGTCGTTGACATAGGGACCCGCGGGCAGCGGAGCGCCCTCGGGGAGCGAGACCCGACCGTCGGGGTGGATGATCTGCCGGGCCGCCGTCGGCGTGGGCGCGGGTGGTGCTTCGGACACGGGTTACCTGTGTTTCGGTGGTGACGTCGGAGAGGGCACGGGTGCGCTATCGGGCCCGTGCCGGAACGGCCTGTTCACAAGCTCGACATATCCGTCGAAAGGTGCAGGCCATCGGATATCTTCGCACGTCACCGGGGTGCGGACGACGGTGGGAGGCGGCACGCCGAGGGCCGGCCCCCGATCCGGGCGGAGGCCGGCCCTCGACGCGGCACGTCGACCGCGGTGTTCGAGCAGGTGGGCGGCGGGACGCGCGCCCCGCTCGATGGGATCGCGACCCTCAGGACAGGGTCGGAACGATCTCCCGACCGTAGGCGTCGATCACCCCGTCGATGTCGTCGTGCATCGCGTAGATCGCGAACTGGTCCACGCCCGCCTCGCGCAGCCGCGCCAGTTTCTCCCGATGCTCCTCCACGGTCCCGATCAGGCAGAACCGGTCCACGATGGCGTCGGGGACGAAGGCCGTGTCGGGGTTGTCGACCCGGCCGTGGTGGCTGTAGTCGTAGCCCTCTCGGGCCTTGATGTAATCGGTCAGCTCCGGAGGCACGGCGCCCGAGTGGTCCCCATAGCGGGAGACCAGGTCGGCGACGTGGTTGCCGACCATGCCGCCGAACCAGCGGCACTGGTCCCGGGCATGGGCGCGCTGTTCGGCGGAACCGTCCGTGACGTAGGCGGGCGCCGCCACGCATATCCGCACCTCGTTCGGATCGCGCCCGGCCTCGACCGCGGCCGACCGTACGGCCGCGACCATCCACTCGGTCAGATACGGGTCGGCGAGCTGGAGGATGAACCCGTCCGCCCGACGCCCGGTCAACGCCAGGGCCTTGGGCCCGTAGGCCCCCGTCCACACCGGCAGGGAGCCGTCGCGCACCCAGGGGATGCGCATCGGCGAACCGTCGACGACGGCCTCCCGCCCCTCGGCGAGATCCTTGATCGCCGTCATCGCCTCGGACAGTCGGGCCAGGGTGGCGGGCGAACGTCCGGCCACCCGCATCGCCGAGTCGCCCCGGCCGATCCCGCAGATCGTCCGGTTCCCGTACATGTCGTTGAGAGTGGCGAACAGCGACGCCGTCACCTCCCAGGCCCGGGTCGACGGGTTGGTCACCATGGGACCCACGACCAGGTTCCGGGTCCGCTCCAGGATCCGGCCGTAGACGACGAAGGGCTCCTGCCACAGCACCACGGAGTCGAAGGTCCAGCCGTGCGTGAACCCGTGGCCCTCGGCGCGCACCATCCTCTCCACCAACAGGTCCGCGGGCGGGTCGGTCTGGAGGACCAGTCCGATGTCCATGTGTCCTCCTCTAGATCAGATGGCCGCAGGTGTCCCTGCGCACGTAGGAACCGTGGCCCGGGCGGCCCAGGTAGGTACCCCGGTCCACGATCACGCGGCCCCGGGAGAGCACGGTCCGGGCCCGGCCGGTGACGTCGCGGCCCTCGTAGGCGGAGTAGTCCACGTTCATGTGGTGGGTCCGGGCGGAGATGGTCTGTTCGGCCCGCGGATCGTAGACGACCAGGTCGGCGTCGGCCCCCGGAGCCACGGTCCCCTTCCGCGGATACATCCCGAACATGCGGGCGGGCGTGGCGCAGGCCAGTTCGATCCACCTGCGCCGGCCGATCCGCCCTTCGACCACCGCCTGGTGCAGTAGGTCCATCCGGTGCTCCACCCCCGGCATGCCGTTCGGGATCCTGGAGAAGTCGCCCAGCCCCAGATCCTTCTGCCCGGTGAAACAGAACGGGCAGTGGTCGGTGGAGACCACGGAGAGGTCGTCGGTGCGCAGCGCCCTCCACAGGTGCTCCTGATGCTCCCGGGGACGCAACGGGGTCGAGCACACGTACTTGGCACCCTCGAACCCCGGCCCGGCCAGGTCGTCCGTGGACAGGAACAGGTACTGCGGGCAGGTCTCCCCGAACACGTTGAGGCCCTTGTCCCTGGCCCTGGCGATCTCCTCCACCGCCTCGCCCGCCGACACGTGCACCACGTACAGCGGCGCGCCCGCCACCCGGGCGAGCTGGATGGCGCGGTGGGTGGCCTCCGACTCCAACAGGGCCTTGCGGACCTCGCCGTGGTGACGCGGATCCGTCCTCCCCTCGGCCAGGGCCTGCTCGACCAGGACGTCGATCGCGATGCCGTTCTCGGCGTGCACCATGGTCAGGGCGCCGTTGGCGGCGCCGCGCTGCATCGCGCGCAGGATCCGACCGTCGTCGCTGTAGAACACACCCGGATAGGCCATGAACAGCTTGAACGAGGTGATGCCCTCCTCTACGAGGGTGTCCATCTCCTTGAGGGAGGAATCGTCGACGTCGGACAGGATCGCGTGGAAGGCGTAGTCGATCGCGCACTTCCCCTCGGCCTTGGCCGCCCACGCCTCCACCCCGGCCCGTACGGATTCGCCCTGGCGCTGGATGGCGAAGTCGACGATCGTGGTGGTCCCGCCCCAGGCGGCGGCGCGGGTCCCGGTCTCGAAGGTGTCGGAGGAGTGGGTGCCGCCGAAGGGCATCTCCATGTGGGTGTGGCCGTCGACCCCGCCCGGGACGACGTAGTGGTCGGCGGCGTCGATGATCTCGGCGTCGCTCTCGGCCCAGGTGCGCGCGGTGTCGCTGCCGCGGAGGGCCAGGGCGGCGACCTTCTCGCCCTCGATGAGGACGTCGGCCTCCAGTTCCTCGGCCGCGGTGACGACCAGCCCGCCGGTGATGAGGGTGCGTGCCATGTTCCTACCCCTCCACCAGCGGCCCGTAGGCGTCGGGTCGACGGTCGCGGTAGAACGCCCACTGCCGTCGGACCTCGTCGATCATGGTCAGGTCGAGGTCACGCACGACCAGTTCGGCCTCGGTGTCGGAGGCGACGTCCCCGACGAAGCGTCCGCGCGGGTCCACGAAGTAGCTGGTGCCGTAGAAGTCGTTGTCGCCGTACTCCTCACGACCGACCCGGTTGATGGCCGCGACGTAGTAGGCGTTGGCGACCGCGGCCGCGGGCTGTTCGAGCCTCCACAGGTAGGAGGACAGACCCCGGTGGGTGGCCGACGGGTTGTAGACCAGTTGCGCTCCGGCCAGACCGAGCGCCCGCCAGCCCTCGGGGAAGTGGCGGTCGTAGCAGATGTAGACGCCGATCCGGCCGACCGCCGTGTCGAACACCGGCCAGCCGAGGTTGCCGGGGCGGAAGTAGTACTTCTCCCAGAACCCCTCGACCTGGGGGATGTGGTGCTTGCGGTACTTGCCGAGATAGCGGCCGTCGGCGTCGATGACGGCGGCGGTGTTGTAGTGGAGGCCCGGCTGTTCGATCTCGAAGACGGGGAGCACCATCACCATGTTCAGCTCCCGGGCCAGGGCCTGGAAGCGGGTGACGGTGGGGCCGTCGGGCACCGCCTCGGCCCAACGATGGTGTTCGGGGTCCTGGACCTGGCAGAAGTAGGGGGCGTTGAAGACCTCTTGGAAGCCGATGATCCCGGCCCCTCGCGCGGCGGCCTCCCGCGCGTATCTCTCGTGGACGTCCAGCATGGATTCGGTGTCCCCGGTCCACTCGGTCTGGACGAGTGCGGCCCGGACGGTGTGCGGCATGGTTCCCTCGCTCCTCGTTGAGCGCCGCCACGTCGCGGGGCCGCGAGGGACGCTCGCGCACCCGCGTACGGCCTGATCGCGTCGGTGTGCGATCGGGACGGCACGGTAGGGACCGCACACTAAACAAGCCCGTGGGGCGGGTCAACGTTCGACATTCCCCGCCCGGGGGAGTGAACGGGCCGCTCGATGGGGCCTGCGTTCACGAGGGTGCCTCGTGTGCCTGAGGGGGTGCCGGGCTTCGGGGGAAGGGACAGGTTTCGAGGGATCGGGGGCCGAGGATTTCGTGCGACCGCACAGTGCGGGATCCCGCTCGGGAAGAGACAGAGGGACGCCCCTCACCCGGATACGACGGCGGCGGGCGTCCGGATCACCGGGCGCCCGCCGCTTCGACCGTGCCGTGCCCATCGGACCCGACGACGGGACCGGATCAGCCGGTCATGTCGACCTCGACCTCGTTGCCGCCGTAGGTCTCGCCGCTCAGGCCCATGGTGGAGATCTCCGAGGGGTCGTCCACGTCGAACACGATGGAGACCTCGACGGGCTCGCCCACCTCCAGGTCGACGCTCATGGGCTCACCGTCGTAGGAGCCGGTGGCCTCGTAGTGCTCCTCGATGGCCTCACCGGAGTAGGTGTACAGGTGCTGCTCGTCACGCCAGAAGAAGAAGGCGAGGGAGTCCAGCGACTCCACCTCGAGGGTCACGACGACGAACTGGCCGGACGGGGTGATACCGGCGACGTCGGTGACACCCGTCTCGATGTCGGTGACGGTGTAACGGATGTCCTCGTGCTCGACGGGCTCTTTGAAACCGGGGAGGTCGGGGTTGGACCGCTCCGCGTTGCCCAGGCCGGTGCTGGTGTCGCCCGCGGCCGAGCTGCCGCCGCCCCCGCTGTTCCCACCGCCGTCACTGGTGCCGCCGGTACCGCCGCCACCGTCGCCCTCGTTCCTGTCGGTGTTGCCGAAGACGAAGACGAGGAGGACGACCAGCACCACACCGATCACGAAGAGGCCGCCACAGCCCAGGCCGACCCACAGCCACGGCGAGGTCTTCTTCTTGCCGGGAGGAGGAGGGCCGTAGGGGCCTCCGGGCGGAGGGCCACCGTAGGGGTCGCCGGGCGGCATACCTCCATAGGGGTCTCCGGGAGGTCCACCGGGCGGCATCCCTCCGGGCGGAGGCCCACCGGGCGGCATTCCCCCGGGCGGAGGACCGCCGGGCGGCATGCCTCCGTAAGGCCCACCGGGCGGAGGACCCATGGGGGGCTGACCGCCGTGCGGGGTCATGCCGCCGGGAGGCGGTCCCTGGTGGGGTCCGTTGTAGGGAGGCTGACTCATGGAGGTGCCTGGCTTTCTTCCAAGGTTGCTGTCGAACGGAGGGGGACTCGTGTCGGAGGACCTCCAGAACGTGAGGTCGTACGCCACTGTTGAGACGCGACCCGAGCCGGATCGGTTCCGAGAGGAACGACTGCCTACTGTGGGTGCATGGCACGACTTCTCATCGTTCACCACACCGTCTCGCCCGCGACCGCCGAACTTCTGGACGCGGTCCTGGACGGTGCCCGAAACGACGATATCGAAGGGGTGCGAACGCAGGTGAAGGCCGCTCTGGCCGCCACCCCCACCGACCTGTTGGAGGCGGACGCGGTGGTGCTCGGAACGCCCGCGAACATCGGCTACATGTCCGGAGCCCTCAAACACTTCTTCGACACGGTGTACTACACGGTCCAGGTCGACCATCGAGGGATGCCCTACACACTCTACGTCCACGGTGACAACGACACCTCGGGCGCGGTGCGTTCGGTGGAGACCATCGCCGAGGGGATGGGCTGGGAACGGCATCGGCCCCCGGTGACCATCGTCGGTCGCCCCGGGGCGGAGGCACGGGAGGCCTGTTGGGAACTGGGCGCGGTCACCGCCCTGGCCGCGGTGGAGCACGCCGAACGTCGAGAGAGGTGAGGTCGTACGGGACGGCGGGTGCTCGAACGCGTGGAACAGGACGACCGTGCGCGAGGGGTTCGAAAGCCTCCCTTTCCAGTGCGGATCGGCAAGACTGTGTCAAGGGTTGCCAAGCGGGACGAGGAGGGCGGCGTGGCGCCGGGCCGTCCTCGGCGGGGGACCGCAGGATGGTCCTGGAGCGAGAGGGAGCCCTCCCGAGACGGCCCGGCCCCCTTCCGCGGCCGTCACCCCTCCCCGGAACACCGCGTGGCCGCCCACCGGCCCGAGATCGTCAGGTCGCGCGGTGCCTCATCACGATCGGCGCCCGTACCTCCTCGGTACGGGCGCCGATCCGTCGTTCGGGAGATCGAGGTCAGTAGCCCCGCCAGGCCTGCCGGTCCTGGTGGTAGCCGATGACCCGGGGATGCATCAGAGTGGACTCCTCCACGTCGCCCTCACGGCGGTCGGCCGGGAACACCTGAGAGGCCGCCAGTAGCGGCTCGTCCAGGAAACGCAGGTCGGGGACGTCCTCTGCCAGACGAAGTTCGGGGGCCTGCCCGAGGGTGCTCAGATAGAAGCCCCAGTTGCCGAAGGTGGGGACGTCCACGTTGTAGGGGGTGCTCCCGAACCCGGCCTCCTCCAGGGAGCGCCCCACGCTCCAGTAGGCGTCGGGGGCGAAGAACGGCGATCCGGCCTGGACGACCAAGCGGCTGTCGCCCTCCATCGCCTGCGCGATGAGGGAGTAGAACTCCACCGTGTACAGCTTCGAGGTGCCCACGTCGGTGCCGTCGGGCAGGTCGGCGATGACCACGTCGTAACGGTCGGTGTTGTCGCGCAGCCATTGGAAGGCGTCGGTGTTGATCACCTCCACGCGCGGATCCTCGAAGGAGTCGTCGTTCAGCTCGCGGATCACCGGATCGGTGCTCGCCAGTTCGATCACGGCCGGGTCCAGGTCGACCAGGGTCGCCTTCTCGACGTCCTCGTAACGCAGGATCTCGCGCAGGGCCAGTCCGTCACCGCCGCCCAACACGAGCACGTTCTCGTGCGCGCCCGCCATCGCCGGGTGGATGAGCGACTCGTGGTACCGGTACTCGTCCAGCGTGGAGAACTGTAGGTCGCCGTTGAGGAACATGCGCGTGTCCACACCGTCCAACGACTGGGTGACCACGATCTCCTGGTACTCGCTCCGATCCGCGTAGACGATCGGGTCCCGGTACATGGCCTGTCGGGCGTCCACCTCGAAGCGTTCGGCGTAGTAGTACGCCAGGCTCAAGACCGTCACGATGGCGACGAGCCCTAGGGCCAGCCCCACGTAGGCGACCCGGGTGAGCTCGGAACGGAAGAGCCACAACACGATCGCCACACCGACCACCGCGTTCAGCACACCCACCATGAGGGCGCCCTTGGGCAGCCCCAACAGCGGGAGCAACAGGAACGGGAAGGCCAGACCACCGATGAGTCCGCCCACGTAGTCGGCGGCGAACAGGTCCGCCACCGCCTCGGAGGCCTCCTGTTTGCGGATGCGCTGGATCAGGGTCATCAGCAGCGGGATCTCGATACCGATCAGCGTGCCGATGATGAACGCCAACAACACCAGCGTGGGCTGGTAGGCCGACGCGGACAACCAGGCGAAGGACCCGTACAACAGGAGGATCGACAGGCCGCCGACCAGCGAGAGCAGCCCCTCGACCACCGCGAACGACAATGCCGGGCGACTCTGGTAGCGCTTGGACAACAGCGAACCCACACCCATGGCGAACACCATCACCGACAGCACCACGGAGGCCTGGGTGATGGTGTCGCCGAGCAGGTAACTGCCGATGGCGACGAGCGCCAACTCGTACACCAGTCCGCAGGCGGCACAGATGAACACCGCGAGCAGTACGAAGAACCGGGCCGCGCGCGGCGGCACCGGAAGTCTCGTTCTCGCTGGGGCCGGGGTCTCGGTCACGGTACTGCTTTCTCGAGAAGGGACACGGGTACGGGGGCCGAGGTTCCTGTCATGACCTCGACCCCCGAGCGTCGATCAGGGCCCTGCCGTGGACGTTCTTCGAGGGGCACCGGTGGTGGGCGTCGGGAGGGCGCGGTGCCGTGGGCGCCCGTCGTGAACGGGTGACGGGTGTGCGGAGCGCGGGATCGGAGCGAACACGGATCAGGAGATGGCGGCGGCCACCACCAGGGCGATGGAGACGTGCGCGGTCGCGTTGACCCACGTCGCCGGGTGCCACTCGGCGGAGGAGATGATGTGGCTCACCTTGGCCGGCGTGAGCAGGTCGATCAGCAGGAAGGACAGCGCCATCACGACCAGGCCGATGAGCCCGAAGACGGCCGCCGAGATCAGCCCCGGCACCAGTCCGAGCTCGGAGTAGCTGGACAGGATCGCCGAGACGACCACGATCGCCGATCCGAAGGTGTTGGCGGAGACCAGCAGGATGGCGTTCCTGTTCCGGTCCTCCCAGATCAACGTGTGGAGTTTGCCGGGTGTCAGCAGGTCGGTGATCAGGTAGCCGAGCAGCATGATGATCGTGCCGACCACGCCGTAACCCAGGGCGTAGAGGGAACTGGTGAGAATCTCGTCCATGGCCTTGTCCGTGTCGGGGGTGCAGGCGTCGGGGGGACGCGCAGGTCCCCCCGACACGGAAGACTACTGGCCTGATCTCGGGTTATTTACCGAAGCCGGAGCCGCCACCGCGGGTGTCGCTGCCGCTTCCTCCGCTGTTGGAGTTGTTGCCGCCCCCGCCTCCGCCGCCGAAGAAGAAGAAACCTCCTCCTCCGCCGCCACTGCTTCCACTACCGCTGCGCCCGTTGCAGTCATCGGTCGGCGAGGCGCTCGGGCTCGGACTGTTGCGCAGGTCGGACGTGGTGTTCTGGCCGCTCGCTCCGGTGGTGCCGGTCGCGCTGGTCGTGGCCCTGTCACTGGGCCGTTCGCTCGGCTGACAGTCGGCGCTGTCGCCGCCCCCGCCGGAACAGGCGGAGAGCATGATCAGCAGGGCCGCGGCCCCGCCGACCGCGGCGAACTTCTGTCTCGGGGTGCGGGCCCCGTGGATCCGGGTCTTGGCCATGTCGGCCTCCTTCAGGGGGTCAGGGTCGTGGTCGTCGTCACCAGTTCGCCGCTCTGCGGATAGGCGTGCCAGGTACGCCAGCGCAGGGACGCCCCGCTGCCGGTGGTCAGGTGCAGCGCGGTGATCGCGAGGGGATCACCGGGGAAGGCGACGAGGAGCCCACCGGGGGAGTCGGCGGTCCCGGCATGGACCTCCTCCACCCGATGGGCCAGTTCCGCGCGAGACAGAGACTCGACGACCGAGGCGAAGCGATAGTCGCCCACCCCAGGCAGGGGGTGCTCGGCGTTGTCGGGCAGCCGGCCGGGGAACCCCGGCAGACAGGCGACGGTCTCCACCAGAGTCCCCTCGTCCGACCCGAGGAGGACCTGGTGCGAGGCCCCGAGCACCCGGAGTTCGACCCTGGACCCCGCCACCTCGACGACGCGGGTGGCCAGGGGGTCGATCAACGGATGCTCCAGGGACCAGATCAGGTCATCGGCCTTGGTGTCGATGAAGGGGGCGCTGATGCTCGCGCGCATGGGGGATCAGCTCCCGGGGAAGATCGTGAAGGTTCCGGCCGCGATCTTGGTCCCGGTGCTGACCTCCCAGTTGCCGTGGTCGAAGCGCTCGAAGGAGAGCAGCTTCCCGTCGTCGGACTCGTAGTCCGCGTAGTCCATGCCGCCCTGGGCCTTGAGACCGGTGGTGCCCTCGGAGCGGTAGGAGCCGGAACCCTTCTCCTCCAGCTTGTAGGTGACACCTTCGAGCTCGATGCTCTTGCCCTGGGGGACCATGGTCAGGTCGGGGCGTCCCGTCCACAGGGCCAGCTCGATGTCGGGGTCCTCCTCGACCGAGATCCAGCGCTTGCCGCCCTCGACCTCCAGGAAGTGCTCGGACCAGACATAGCCGCCCTCGGACAGACGCAGGGTGCCCCGGACCCAGGTGCGTTCGGTACCCCAGTCGATCATGTCGCCCGCCTTGAGAGCCCTCGGGTCACCGGCGGTGTCGGTGGTGGAGGAGGCGGCGAAGGGGTCCTGCGGCGGCGGGGGAGGGGTGTCCTGCTTCTGCGAGCGCGAGCGCTGCGTGTAGATCAGGACTCCGATCACGATTCCGACGATGAGAATCAGTAGGAGTAGGAGTTCGATCACCAGAGTTCCTCGTTTCGCGGAGAAGCACGTCTTTTGTTCCCGGGGCGGGTGACCCTACTGCCCGCTTTGACGCGAAGACAGGGGTTCTGGTTCCAGAAGAGGCCGGAACAGGCCAGGAGATGAACCCGAGGGGGAACTTTTCGTGTGGCCCATCGGTTGTTTATCGGTTCATTCTGTCAATATCGACGGTTTCGTCGGACCTCCGACCCCCCGTTCCCCCCTGAAAGGAGGGAGGTGGGAACGCGGACGGGGCCCGCGCGGCGAGCGCGGACCCCGAGACGAAGGGCCGTCGTGAGCGGATAAGCCCAGGTCAGGCCTGAGGATCGCCGGTCTCCAGGGGAAGCTCCTCGTCCCCGCCCCAACGACTCCACGATCCCGGATAGAGACGGACGTCGGTGAACCCGGCGTGTTCCAAGGCCAGAAGGTCGTGACAGGCCGTGACGCCGGAGCCGCAGTAGGCGACCACGGTGCGCGCGGAGTCGGCGCCCAGGGAGACGAAACGTTCACGCAGGGTCTCGGGGGAGGCCAACAGGCCCTCGGCGTCGAGATTGGCGGGCCACTCGGCGCTACGGGCCCCGGGGATGTGTCCGGCCCGGGCGTCCACGGGGGCCGGTTCCGCGCCGGTGAAACGACCGTACACCCGGGCGTCCAACAACAGACGTTCCGAGGAGCCGAGGTCCTCGCGCAGGGTCTCGGTGTCGACGAGACGGTCGGCGGGCCAGGGGACGGTGGAACGGTGGACGGGATCCACGGAGACGTCCCCCTCCTCCCATTCCCCGGTCCAGGTCTGGAGGCCGCCGTCGAGGAAGGCGGCGGGCGTGCCCAGGGTGCGCAGCATCCACACCAGACGGGCGGCCACGGAGCCACCGGCGTCGTCGTAGACCACTACGGAGGAGTCGTCGCCGATCCCCAGGCGCCCCAGGGTTCGGGCGAAGTCGGCCGGATCGGGCAGGGGGTGCCGTCCCTCCTCAGGAGAGGCGGGCGCGGCGAGATCGGTGTCCACGTCGATGTGCACGGCTCCGGGGATGTGCCCCGCGAGATAGGCCTCCCGGCCCGAACGGCCGTCGAGGTACCAGCGGGAATCGACGAGGACGACCTCGTCACGGTGCTCGCGGAGCCGGTCGGCCGAAACGGCCACGGGCAGGGTCAGCGTCTGATCGGACATGGCCGACAGCTTAGTGAGGAGGGCGCGCTACGTGGTCGAGAACGAACCCTGGTCCCGGTCGGCCCGATGCACCTTGAGGATCCACCACAGCCCCAGGATCGGCAGCACCAACGGGATGAACATGTAGCCGCTTCCGAAGTGCGACCAGACCGTGTCCTCGGGGAAGACGCCGCTGGTGAGCTCGCTCAGGGCGCCCACCACGAGGACGCCCGCCATCTCCACGGAGACCGACACCAGCGCCACCCGACGCGAGGTGCGGCCCGCGCGCGCCAGGCCGATCGCGGCGATCAGGTACACGATCCCGGCGAACACGGACAGCCCGTACGCCAGCGGGGCCTCCTCGAAACGGGTGGCCAGCTGGTAGCTCCCACGCGCCGTCGCGGCCAGGGCGAACACCGCGTAGACGGCGACCAACAGCCGCCCCGGGCCGGTGCGCAGGGTGCGGTCGGGGCGTTCGGTGACGTCTGCGTCAGACAACGGGACTCCACAGCTGCTCGATCCGGACCAGGAGGACGGGAAGGATGAAGCAGGTGAAGGCGATGACCGCGGGCCCCCACTTGCTGCGCTCCATGAACCCCCACACGGCACAGGCCGGAGGCAGGAGGGCGATGGTCGCCAGATAGGACACGACCATGACCATCTCGTCGGGTCGGTCCCCGCCGATCATGGCCGCGATCAGCACGCCGACCTGGGCCAGGACCAGGAGCCACAGGACCCCCATGCCGACCAGATGGGGGACCAGCATCGGCTGGTCGCGGAAGGTCGAGACGAGGCACCACACGGCCATCGCCAACGACACCATCTGAATGGTCATGGTCAGCCAGTCGACCACGCCGCCTCCGCTCGGGTCCTTCGTGGCGTCCGCCCATGTCGGCGGAGCCCGCACAAACTACGACAGACTGTAGTACAGCTCGACCAGTGCTCTGGAACGACTCGGAAGGCCGATCTGACCTGCTGTTACGTAGAGAACACGGGCGGAGACCCGGAGGGGGTATCGAGCGCGAAGCGCTCCCGGTCGGAGGCTCCGGCGGCACGTTCGCGCCGCCGGAGCCCTCGACCCGGGGTCCGGCCTACACGTCGCCGACGAAGTAGACGGTCGGACGCATCCAGTCGGTCTCCGTCTCGTCGCCGACGCTCACCTCGACCTGGAGGTAGCTTTCCTCGGACGGAAGCTCACATCCGAAGTCGGCGGTCGCGCTCCGGTCCGCCATGACCGTGCCGGTGAACCCGTCGCCCAGCCCCTGATCGGTGTCGTGGATCGTCTCGCCGGTCCGGCCCTCCTCGCCGTACTGGCACTGGAGGTAGAACATCGTCAGATCGACGGCGCCGCCGGTGCCGTTCTGGATCTGGATGGTGAACCTCGCGTGCTCCATGTTCTCGGGGTAGGCCCATTCGCCACTGACACCTCGCTCGACGCCGGAGAGCTCGATGACCAGACCGTCGTCGAATTCGTAGGTCCCGCCGAGGTCCACCTCCACCTCGGAGGGCGAGTCCTCCGCCTCGTCGGCGGGCTCCGCCTCCGTGTCGGCCTCGGCGATGTTCGCGGTACGGTCCTCGGCCGGAGTCCCACCGGTACCGCACGCGGACGCGGCGAGGAGAGCCAGGAGGGCGGCGCTGGGAAGGGCGAGTCTCTGCATGGTGTTGCTCCGTCTCTCGTTCTCAGGGGGCGGCGGAGCGGGTGCCGCGGGGGGATGCCGACTGATGAGCGGGTCGAGCGGCTGTGCGCAGAGCGTAGCCCGTGGCGGAGGGCCGGAAGGGCGGTTTACCGGCCTCATGGCCACTCCTGGACACGAAAGGGCCCCGGCGGCACGCGCTCGCCGGGGCCCGGGAGAAGGATCAATCGACCTCGACCCTGACGGGCTCACGGGTCCCGAAGAACCCGCCCAACTCCACCTCGACGATGTCGACGTCGGCGCCGCTCACCGAGATCTGCCCCTCGACGCTCCCACCCGGAGGCAGGGAACCGACACTGAAGTGGTCGATGTCGGCGAAGAGGGCCTCGCCCCAATCGTTCGCGGAGGTGCCGTCGGCGAGGATCGCCTGGAAGTAGATCGGGTTGATGTCGATGCTCTCGTCGCCGTTGTTCTCCACGGTGACGTCGACGACGGTGAACACCGCGTCGTCGATGGAGTTCTCGACGTTGCCCGCGAGCGAGGCGGTCATGACGATGTCGTCCTCCTCGGAGGCAGCCTCCGTCTCCTCGGTCACGGGGTCGGTCTCCTCGGGCTCTTCGGGCTCCGGGGCGGCCGAGGACGTCTCGGGCCGTGGCGAGGAAGAGTCCTCGGTCACCAGAGTGGCCACGAGGCCTCCGATCAGCAAGAGGACCAGCAGAACGACCGCGGCGGCGCAACCGATGCCGACCTTCGCCCCGGTGGACATGCCGGCCTTCGGGGGAGGCGGCTGCTGCCCGTAGGGCGGAGGGGTGCCGTACGGCGGCCCCTGACCATAGGGGTCGGGCCCCTGGCCATAGGGCGACTGGGGGCCGTAGGGCGGCTGAGAACCGTGGGGCGGCTGTCCACCGTAGGGGGGTTCGTGGCCGTGTGGGCCCTGGGGGTCGCCGGGGTGGGCCATGGTGCTGTCCGTCTCTCGGTAGCGGGGGGAGGGGGAGGCCGAGGAACCGACTCACACGGCCGATGACAGAGCGTATCCGGTGATGTGGGAGGTTCGTGTGCTTCATGCCCGCTATGGCCGGTCCCGGACATGGGGAAGGCCCCGGGCGAAGGGGTGGATCGTCCGAGGCCTCGACGTTCGGTTCAACGGGGCCAGTAGAAGACGTCGGTGGTGGCCGAGGTGACCTGGGCGTCCGATTCGCCGAACTGGGCGATCCGGAAGCGCACGCGCCGCCCCTTGGCCAGGTTCCCCTTCCAGGAGTAGGTGAAGTGGGCCATGCCGCCCTGGTGGACGGGGCTGTTCTGCGGACGGTTGCGGGCGATCTTCCAGCCGCCGTCACCGTCGGGCTCGTACTCGGTCGCGCGGATCTGCACCTCGGCCCCGGGGGTGACCCCTTCGAGGACCACCCCGACGGACACGTCGTAGTAGGCGCCCTCCTTCTCCTCGACACCCACCACGGCGTAGAACTCGCCGGTCTCGCCGTCGTGCCGGCTGTCGAAGGCCAGGCTCGCCCACTTGCCCGGCTCCAGGGTCTGGGACCCGCTCTTCTCGAAGCGGCGGTGCTGCGGCATGTCGTCGTCTCCTTCGGAGTCGTCGGGGGCTTTGGCGAAGGTGCCGTCCTGGACCATCCGGTAGGCCTTGTCACCGGGGCAGGAGGTGGAGATGAAGTCGCGGTGCCCCAGCACGGTGCCCGCGATGGAGGTGTCGGGCTCCATCAGCCACTCGCGCAGCACACGGACCGCGTTGATCTGCTCGGGGGTGATGGGGTCGCTCGGTCCGGTGGCCAGCGTGCAGGAGTAGTGACTGGAGTTCCCGCCGGGCTGGGCGGCCTGAGTGCGGTACAGCCCGCGCCCCTCGATCACGTATCCGTGCGGACACGCCATGAACGAGTTCCCGGTGAAGTAGACCGTCCCCTCGCGCCGGGCCAGCCAGGTCCCGTCCGGGGTGGTCGGACACCAGATCCGCCCCTCATAGGTCTCCCTGCCGATGGTGAGGGCGTCGGGTGCGAGGGCCGTGTGGTCGGGATCGGTCAGGGTCAGACGGTAGCCGGAAGAGGTCCGGCGCACCACGCTCGCACGGCCGATCAGTACCGCTGACAGCCGGAAGGCCTCCGCGGACGCCAGGGAGGGCAGGGTCGCCGTGCCGGGGCCGTCGGGGGAGACGTCACACGCGGTCCGCAGGAACAGGGCGTGTTGTGATGCGGTGAGGGAGGAGACGAAGGCGAAGGTGGGGACCCCTCCTGGGGCCTGTTCGGAGAACTCCCACCGCTCCTCCGGTCGGTGTTCCGGGGCCTCGGGAAGCCCGGAGCAGGAACGAGCGACCGATTCGACGAGGTCGTCGTCCCACTTGGGCTCGGTGGGCAGTGAGGAACAGGGAGAGGCGAGGAGGAGACGATCCCTCCCGTTCAAGGTGCCACTGGTGGCCCAGGCCCGCTCGGCCCCGGCCCCCTCTGCGTGGCGTTCGACGGGCCAGCGGTGTTGGGCGGTGGTCAGGGAGGAGTGATCCCTGCCCTCCATCCGGATCAGTTCCCGTGGCATGGCGGGGAAGACGTTCACCGCCTGGAGCGGCTGCCATCGGGACATGCCCGTCTCATGGTCGAGGGTGAGGACGAGGTCGCCCTCGCGGATGTCGTGGAAGGTCTTCCACCCGTCCTCGGTGAGGATCTCGGTGCTCTCATCGACGCAGTAGCCGATGTCGGCCCAGCCGCGGGAGGGGCCGGTATGGAAGTTGCGGGTGTTGCGCCAGTAGGTCAGGCAGGCGGAGTGGTCCTTACCGGCCAGTCCCTGGTCGGTGCTGTCGTAGTGGATGACGAGACCGGAGCGGGGGTCGGCTCGGGACGCAGGGGAGGAACCCCACCCCAGATCGGACCTGGACACGTATTTCTTCGGTCGAGGCATACCTCCATTGTTCCCAACCGCGCCTTCTCTACGTAGTGATTCCATAACAATGGGCGATATGTCTTTAAGGTCGTTTCTTGGTTATGGGTCGAAGGTCCTATTCGGATGAACGGTGCGACCGGACTCCCGGCTCCGGCGGCACCATCGGTGTGGCGATGCGGGCGCGTCGCGAATCGGATGGGCGACGATGGAACGTCAGACCCCGCCCCTCGGAGGAGACCGTGCTCTCAGCCCATCACGTCGACGTCGTCCGGGAAGCCGAACGGACCCTCATGGCCCGTCTGCCCGAGGGCGCGCTCATGCGCCGCGCCGCCACGGGACTCGCGCTCCACTGCTCTCGCGCGCTGCCCCGGGTGTACGGCTCTCGGATCACTCTGCTGGTGGGGAGCGGGGACAACGGCGGGGACGCCCTGTACGCGGGGGCGGACCTGGCGGCCAGGGGCGCCTGTGTGCGGGTGGTGTCCGCGGGTTCTCGGATCCACGGGGGTGGTCGTGACGCCCTGCTGTCCGCGGGCGGCCGGATTCTGAAGGAGAACGCGGCCTCGTCGGAGGAGGTGCGTTCGGCCCTGTCGGGCGCCGACCTGATCGTCGACGGGCTGGTCGGTATCGGAGGCCACGGTGGCCTGCGTGAACCCCATGCCTCTCTCGCGGCCCTGGCGGAGGCCTCGCCGGCGTTCGTGATCGCGGTCGACCTGCCCAGCGGGGTGGACGCCGATACGGGAGAGGTGGAGGGCGCCGCCGTCCGGGCGGACGCCACCGTCACCTTCGGCACGTACAAGCCCGGCCTGTTCGTCGACCCGGGGGCCGAGCGGGCGGGACGCGTCCACTTCGTCGACATCGGGCTCGCTCCGGAGCTTCCCGAGGCGGCCCTGCTCCGTCCACAGGCTGTGGACATCGCCCGAATGCTGCCGTCCCCATCGGTCGAGGACGACAAGTACCGCCGAGGCGTGCTCGCCGTCCGCGCCGGCTCCGACCGCTATCCGGGCGCGGCGGTCCTGTGCGTGGGCGGCGCCCTGCGCACCGGGGTGGGGATGGTCCGCTTCGGGGCGGGGGAGAACGCGCTGGCCCGGGTGGTCGCCCGTTGGCCCGAGACGGTCGGCCTGCCCCTGGACCCGCTGGACCACACGGATCTGGGGCCGGGGCGGGTGGCGGCGGTCGTGGTCGGGCCGGGGAGGGGGACGCGTCCCTCCGACGCCGACGAGCTCCGGGCCCTTTTGGAGAGCGACCGTCCGGTACTGCTCGACGCGGACGCGCTCAACCTGTTGGCGAACGACGGGCGTCTCACCGCACTGGTGCGGGAGCGCGAGGCGGATACGCTGCTCACCCCGCACGCGGGAGAGCTGTCCCGACTGTTGTCGGACGTCGATCGTTCCGCGATCGAGGCGCGCCGTCTGGAGCACGCGGTCGAGGCGGCGTCCCTGTACCGGGCGACCGTGCTGCTGAAGGGGTCGACGACGGTGATCGCCCACCCGGGCGCCCCGTCGTTCGTCTCCCCGACGGGGACGCCGTTGTTGGCGACGGCCGGTTCGGGCGACGTGCTCTCGGGTGCGGCGGGGGCGCTCCTGGCCTCCGGACTGTCGGCCCGCGAGGCGGCCCTGTGCGCGGCCTACGTGCACGGACGCGCGGCGACGCTGGCGCACGACGGTGGGCCGATCAGTGCTTCGGATCTGTTGGAGGGGATCCCCCTCGCGCTTCGGGAGGTGCGTGCCGCCGGACGGCGTTCGCGACGGGGGTGAACGCCGTCGTCCGGATCGCTCCCTAGAGCCCGAGCCTCGCGGCGGCGTCCAGACCGCGTTGGACGATGTCGGTGATGAAGTAGTCGTCGGGCTCGCGGGCCTCGCGCAGGAGGGGGACACGGGAGTCGTCGACCCACATGAACTCGGTGTGCTTGCCCGCCTCCAGGGTCGGTCGTTCCAGGTCCCCCTCGACCCGGACCAGGTAGTCGACCTCGCGTCGGGTGACGCCGTCGCCCGGGTCCCAGTCGATCCGGTACAGCTCCTGGAGCACCTCGGTCAGGTGCCAGCCGGTCTCCTCGGTGATCTCCCGGGTGAGGGCTTCGAGCATGCTCTCCCCCTCTTCGACGTGGCCGCCGACGATGTCCCAGCAGTGGGGGAAGATCTTGCGGGTCCCCGAGCGGCGTTGGGCGAAGGCCCGCCCTCGCCCGTCGATGATCACGGCGGCGACCACCCGGCGTTCGCCGTCGTCGGTGGAGGGGAACTCGATCCCCTCGGCGACGTGCACGTTCATTCGGTCTCCTTCTCCTTGGTCCTGCCGCCGCGTCGGGGCAGGCGCATCGTCAGCAGGCGGGCTCGGGGCGCCAGTCTTCCGGCCAGGTCGAAGACGGCCTCGGTCCGGGAGGCGTCCTCGTCGAGGACGGAGAACAGGTTGACCCCCAGGTAGAAGGTGAGCGCGCCGTAGGCGACCTCTCGGGCCGGCAGGAGGCCGCCGAGGGGGGATCCGCCCACCACACGCTCCCACTCGTCGGCGATGAAGTCGATCCAGGGTTCCGATCGCCGTCGGATCTCCTCGCGGAGTTCGGGCTTGGTGACGGCGGCGGCCACGAGCTCGGAGAACTCGGTGATGTATCCGCGTTCCAGGTCGGTCCGGTAGATGCGGGTGGCGACCTCCACGAGTTCTTCGAGGGTGCGCGCTCGGGAGGCCTCCTCCCGGTACATCGTCATCCGTTCGGCGCTGGAGCGGTCCAGGGCGGCCAGGAGCAGCTGGTCGACCCCGCCGAAGTGATAGAAGACCAGCGCCGAGTTGGCCTCCGCCCGGGTGGCGATGGCCCGTGCCGAGGCTCCGGCGTACCCCTCTTCTCTCAGGACCTCGCCCGCCGCCGTGAGCAGGCGTTCCCTGGTCTCCTCGCTGTTCTTGCGTCCGCCACCGCCGCCTCTGGCCATGACCCTCCCCTTCACTCGACCTTCATCATACGGTTTAATCAAGTGATTAAATCGTTTGATTCAATCAGTCGGTCAAGTGTGAGGAGTCCTCATGGCGCACGTTCCCGACCCCCTTCCCGAGCACCCCGCCCCCGATCCCGGGACGGGCCGTGGAGCCTCGAAGGCCCGTTGGACCCTGTGCGGACTGTTGGTCCTGGTCGCCTTCCCCGCCCTGCTGTTCCTGCGGATCGCCGGATACGGAGGGCTGGACCAGACCGCGCTGTTCTACGTCGGGCTGCCCGTCGTCATCGCGCTGTCCGTGGTGCTGCTCGCCCGCCCCAAGAGCGCCGTCGGGGTGGCGGTGGCCGTCACCACCGTCCTCCTCCTGCTCTCCGGTCCGCTCCTCGGCGAAGGCCTGGTCTGCCTGGTCATCTCGGCGCCGCTGATCTACGGGGTGGTCGCGCTGGTGACCTGGATGTGCGTCTCCCTGTCCGGTCGGGACCCGTACGGCCCGCACTCCTTCATCGCCGTGCCGGTCCTGTTCGCGCTCACCCTGGAAGGGGTCGGAGGTCTCTCCCTGCTGCCCCGGGAGAACGTCGGGGCGGGGGAGGTCCTGGTCGAGGCGGCGCCGGAGCGGGTCGCCGCCGCGTTGGCCGCTCCGCCCGAGTACGAGCGGCCCGAGGCCGCGTTCCTGCGGGTCGTCCCCTTCCCGGAGCCGGTCGAGGCGGTCGGAGAGGGACTGGCCGTGGGGGACACCCGCCTCGTCCACTTCACCCCGCGCCGCTCCCTGGCCATCGGCGCCGAACCGACCCCGCGCTCCCTGGAACTGGAGATCGTGGAGAGCGAGGTGGCGACCGACGGTGGTCGTGTGGTCTTCGACGTCGTCGACGACACCGTCCTCGCCCGATGGATGGACCTGCGCCGGGCCACCGCGACCTGGACGCGCGAGGGCGACCGGACCCGGCTCGCCTGGGAGTTCGACTACGTCCGCACCTACGACCCGTCCTGGTACTTCGGCCCGGTGCAGGGGTACACGACCGACCTGGCCGCCGCCTACCTCGCCGAGACCTTCGCCACCGAGGCGGAACGATCCACCGGCGCCGAGGGGGTGGGTCGGCCGTGATCGCCGTCCCGTCACCCGAGGTCCCCGCCCTGATCGTCCGGGGTCTGGGGCTGTTCCTGCCGGTGGCCGCGGTGGCGGCGCTGTGCCTGTGGCGGGCTCCGGGGCGGCGTGAGATCGCGTCGATGATCGTGGCCTCCGGATGGGCACTGTGCACACTCGTCCCGTTGAACCTGTACGCGGTGCGCGTGGGCTGGTGGTCCTTCCACGTCGAGGGCGCCTCCTGGCAGGGGATCCCCGTGGACCTGCTGGGGGCCTGGGCGCTGTTGTGGGGCGCGCTGCCCGCTCTGGCGCTACGGCTGCTGCCGATCCCCCTCGTCACCGTGCTCCTGGTCTGGGTGGACATGGTCCTGATGCCGCTCGCCGAACCCGTGGTGGTCCTGGGCGCGTGGTGGGTGCTCGGTGAGGTCGTGGGCGTGGCGGTGTGCCTGATCCCCGCGCTGACGCTGGCGTTCTGGACCCGTCGAGGGCTCCTGCCCGGGGTCAGGGGCGGTGTCCAGGCCCTGCTGTTCCTCGTCCTCATGGTGGTTCTGCCGGTGTATCTCCTGGCCACGGCGCCGCCGGGGATCATGGCGCTTCTTCCCGGGCCCGACGGCCTCTCCCCGCCGGAGTACCCCGGCGCCCTTTCGGTCCTCGTCCAACTCCTCGCCCTGGCCTGTCTTCCCGGGGTGGTCGCGGCCCGTGAGTTCGCGGTGGTGGGCGGCGGTACCCCGTTGCCCTACGATCCGCCCGCGCGGCTGGTCACCAGTGGCCCCTACGCCTACGTGCGCAACCCGATGCAGCTCTCCATGGCCCTGCTCTACCTGGTGGCGGGCGTGTTCCTGCATCCGGTCCTGTTCGTGGGGACGGCCGCCTCCCTGATCTATGGGGCGGGGTTCGCCTCCTGGGACGAGGGCGGACGTATGCGCGAGCGCTTCGGCTCCGACTGGGAGGTCTATCGGTCCGGGGTGCGTTCCTGGATCCCGCGCCTACGGCCGTGGGAGGGGCGGGCCGAGGGCGTTCTGTACGTCGCGATGGACTGCGGTATGTGCCGGGGAGTGGGGAGCATGGTGGCCTCGCGCCGTCCCACGGCGTTGCGGTTGCGCCCGGCCGCCGAACATCCCGAGGTGCTGTACCGGCTCACGTACGAGAACGCCGCCGGCGACCGTTGGAGCGGTCTGGCGGCCTTGGCCAGGGCGATGGAGCATCTGCACCTGGGGTGGGCGATGGTCGGCTGGACCATCTCGCTTCCGGGTGTGCGCTGGACGCTCCAACTGTGCGCGGACGCCTTCGGGGCGGGTCCACGTCCTTCGAGACGGGAGTCGCCGACCCTGGCCGAAGCGGAGCGGGAACGGGAGGATGTCGATACCTGACATTCATCCACGAACGGTGAAAAAGCCCCTGAGGCGCATGTTCCGGCGGAGGCCTTCGCCGTTATGCTCGTTCGGGGCCGCACCGGCCCGGCGGGATCGCCGGACGGGGACGGCCCCGACGTGATCCCGCCCCCCCGGCACGAGGAAGTCCATGGAAGAACAGGCGATGCTCGCGCGCGACCTCGTGCTGCGCGTCTGTGCCGGCCCCACCGAGTTCGACCCCTCCTGGGTGCGGGCCGGGGGCAAGGTCACGACCCCCTTCTCGGTGCCCCGGGACCGGGGGCTGGTCCAGGGGATCGTCGACGCCGGCCGGGCGATGGGCGTCGAACGGCTCCTGGTCTGTCGGACCCGGGCGGAGTTCTCCTACGACCCCGTCACCGAGGTCCCCCTCGACACCGACACCCTCATCGACCTCATCCGGGGCTGGGGGACCGGCCCCACCGATTTCCTGGTCTGCGTCGAGGACTTCTCCGCCGCCGTCCTGATCGCCGCGAACGAACTCACCGTGGCCGCAGGTCCGGCCGACTTCGTCCGTGAGATCGTCGGTTCGGACATCCCCGGGGTACGCGTCGAGTTCGCGGCCAAGGCCCGACGGACCAAACGCCCCGAACTCCTCGCCGCCGCCCAGCAGTACCACTGCGTCGAACCCGGGGCACGGCACTCGCGCAACCGGGGTCCGGGGCCGGACCTGCACGAACGTCTGACCCGCCGGGCCCAACGGGCCAGGGAGCGCTCCCCGGGGGCCGTCCGCTCCCTGAGGGCACTGCGCGGCACCTGGGGCTGGCTCATGGTCGTGGTGCTGTTGGTGGCGCCGCTGACCGTCCCCGAACTGGGGCCCGCCCTGCCCGCGCTGGCCCTCACCTTCGTGCTGCTGTTCCAGCTGGCCTTCCTGGCGCGGTCTCGGACCGTCTCCTTCGCGACCCTGCTCAGAGTGGTCGCGCTGGGCGCGCTCCTGGTCTGGCCGGTCGCCCTGGCCGAGGCCTCGATCACCGCCCTCATGGGGCTGGACCGCTACCACGTGCTCGGCTACACCTACGTGGCCGTCACCCTGGAGGAACTGGCCAAACTGGCGCCGCTGTCGATCCTCCTCCTGGTGGCCCGCCACCGGGTGCGTCGGCTGGCCGCCGTGGACTTCCTCCTGCTGGCCGCGGCGTCCGGTGCCGGCTTCCAGCTCGCCGAACGGCTGTTCACCGAGATCCAGGCACCCACCCTGGGCTCCGAGAGCCTGTTCCTGCCCGGAGGCAGCACGATCCACGACACCGAGGGCGCCGTCCTCGCCGTCTTCTCCGGGCACGCCGTGGTCACCGGGTTGATCGGTGCCGCCCTCGGACTGGCCATCGTCGGACGCAGGTACGGCGGAGGGCTGTGGGCCCTGCCGGTGGTGGCCTCGGCCCTGGTCTACCTGGAACATCTCCACTTCAACGCGCTGCTGGCCGCCGGCGCCCTGGACCCGGTCTCCACCTTCCTGCACCGGATGATGGGCGGCGGGGCCCTCACACCGTGGCTGTTGCTGCTGGCCCTGATCTGCGCGGTCGTCATGGACCATCGTCTGATCGCCTCGGCCGCGGAGAGCACACCGCCGCTGCCGGGCAGGGCCCCGCTCGCCCGGATGCGGCGTCGCGCGCACGGGCGTTCGGTGTCCACACGGGTGCGGGTGCCCGCCGACATCGCCCCGCTGTTCCGGCGTCTGGCGTTGTTCTGGGGGGACCTGCCGGTCACCCTGGCCACCACGCTGACCGCCATCGCGCACGAGGGCGCCACCGTGCTCCGGGCCGCCCGACGAGGCCCCACCGCGCTCTGCGACACGCTGCGTTTCCTGCGACAGCGTCGTGCCGACGCCATGGGCGAGGCGCGTTCACAGGGGCGGAGCCGACGCCGTCACCCCACGGGGGAGGAGCTCGATACCCGGGCTCGCGACCTCTCCCTGAGGCTGGGGTTGGCCGGCACCGCCACCGGGGCGGTCATCGTGGCGGCGACGCTCCTGCTCGCCCTGCCCGGCGCCGTCCTGTTCTGGTCGGGGACGACGGTCGAACCCGCCGGTCCCGCCTACGCGGTGGTGGCGGCGGACCACTTCCAGAACTGGCTGGCCCGCGCCGGTACCGCCGGAACGGTCTGGACGGTCCTGGTCGGGGTCGCGCTGCTCGGCCTGCTCACCGTGGGCAACGGCGTGCCGCACGCCCATCCCCGGATGGGCGAGTTCCTCCGCGCGCCCACGGCCAACACGGGGGCGATCCTCGGCATGCTCGCCCCCGGACAGGTCGGTTACGCGTTGCTGGGTCTGGTCGGGGTGCTGCTGCCCCGCGGGGTGGATCGACTGCTCACCCGTTGAGCCCCTCCCGCTCCGGGGCGGGAGCCTCGGCGATCCCCAGCGGGGGACGGAAGACCCGCACCTCGGGAGGGGTGCCCTCGTACGGCTCCACCCGCACCCGCACCAGCTGGCCCGTGCACCCCTGACCGAGCGAGGAGGTGCCCTCGTCCACGGTCAAGACGTTGGGGTTGCCGTGCGCACAGGTCACGTCGGTCCCGGACGGGTCGTACCAGGAACCCGTGGAGAGCTGGACGATCCCCGGTCGCAGGGCGTCGTCGACCACCACACCGGCCAGACAGGAACCGCTCGGCCCGCACACCCGCGCGACATCCCCGTCGGACACACCCGCCTCCTCGGCGTCCTCGGGGCACATGCGCAACGGCGCGCGCCCCGCGACCTTGTGGGCGACGCTGTGGGCGCCCATGTCCTGCTGGCCGTGGAAGCGTTCCTTCGGTTGGTTGGCGATCAGTACCAGGGGGAGTTCCTCCGCCGCGGCCTCGTCACCCTCATCGTGGCCGGTCACCGCGGGCCCGGGGAGCCACACCGGGTGTCCCGGGCAGTCCTCGTAGCCGAACGAGGCGATCGTCTCCGAATAGAGCTCGATCCGGCCGCTGGGAGTGCGCAGCGGCCGCCCTTCCGGGTCGGCGCGGAAATCGCCCAGAAGGGCCTCGTCCTCGACCCGGCCGGGGATCTCGATCCGCCCGCGCGCCCAGAACCCATCGAAGTCGGGGACGTGGAGGTCACGGCGGGCCAACATCGAACGCCACCGTTCATAGGCCAGACGCAGCCACTCGCCGGAGGTCCGCCCCTCGGTGAACCGGCCCCGGACCCCGAGCCGTTCGGCCAGGTCGGCGTAGGTGTCGTACTCGTCACGGGCCCGCCCGTGCGGCGATACCGCGCGGGGCATCGCCCGCAGGGTCAGGTCTCCCTGGCTCGCGGCCATGTCATCGCGTTCCAGCGCCGTGGTCGCGGGGATCACGATGTCGGCGTGCCTGGCCGTGGCGGTCCAATGCGTCTCGTGCACCACCACCGTCTCCGGACGGCCGAACGCCCTGGTCAACCGGGCCAGGTCCTGGTGGTGATGGAAGGGGTTTCCGCCCGCCCAGTACACCAGACGGATGTCGGGGAAACGGCGGCGCTCCCCGTCGTAGTCGTAGGACAGGCCCGGGCCCAGCAACATGTCGGAGATCTTGGCGACCGGAATGAACGAGTCGACCGGGTTGTCCCCCTGAGGCATGCGCGGCAGCCCCACCGGGGTGGCGCCACCGCCGTAGTTGCCCATGGAACCGTAGCCGGAGGCGAACCCGCCTCCGGGCAGGCCCACCTGTCCCAGACAGCAGGCCAGGGCCAACCCCGCCCACAGAGGCTGCTCGCCGTAGCGGGCCCGCTGAAGCGACCAGCCCACGTTCACGAGGGTGCGCCGCTCCGCCATCCGCCGGGCCAGGGAGCGCAGCTCGGCCGCGGGGACCCCGCTCACCGACTCCGCCCATTCGGGAGAACGTTCCACCCCGCCAGGGGCGCCTCGCTCGTCCCGTTCCCCCATCACGTAGGCGCGCAACCGGTCGGCGCCCACCGTGTACCGGTCGAGGAACCCGATGTCGGCCAGCCCCTCGTCGAACAACACGTGGATCAGCGCCAACAGCACGGCGGTGTCGGTCCCGGGACGTGTCCGGATCCAGGAGCACTTCAGGTCCTCGGGGGTGTCGTCGCTCAGCGGAGAGACGGACACGAACTCCACACCGGCCTCGGCGGCGGCGCGCATGGCCGGGCCCGCCGTCTGGAGGGCCCGCCCCCCGGAGGCGATCCACGTGTTGGACAGGCGCAGACCGCCGAAGCTCACCAGCAGTTCGGTGTGCTCCCCGATCCGTTCCCAGGAAGGGGCCCGGTGCAGCAGGTGATTGGCGCCCCGGGTGCCGATCAGTCTCGGGAACAGCACCTCCAGCGCGCCATGGCTGTAGGTGGTGCGCGAACGCGTGTACCCGCCGATGCTGTTGAGGAACCGGTGGAGCTGGCTCTGGGCGTGATGGATCCGACCCGCGCTGCCCCAGCCGTAGGAGCCACCGTAGATCGCCTCGTTGCCGTGGGAGGTGCGCACACGGTCCAGCTCGGCGGCGAGCAGGTCCAGGGCTGTGGACCACTCCACCTCCACGTACACGTCGTCGGGGTCGCCGCGACGCGGATCCGGCCCGGGGCCGTGCTCCAACCAGCGACGACGCACGGCCGGCCGGGCCACACGGGTGCGGTGGTGCTGGGCCGCGGGGGTGTTGGCCATCACCGGGGACGGCGCCGTGTCCTCCGGGTTCGGACGGACCCCCACCACACGGTCGCCCTCGACCTCCACCTGGAAGGCGCCCCAATGGGTGCTGGTCGGGTGGAACGTCGCGGACATGTGCACTCCCCGTATGGTCCTCGGTCCCGCGTGCCCCGGGCCCGGGGCACACTCTACGCACCGCACGGTGCGATGATGATCGGCGCGGGCCCGATCCGGGACCGGAGATCGCGCACAGTGGACGGAGCGGGGACACACCATGACGGAACCGAGGTCGAGGCGGTCGGTGCTCGCCGTACCGGGATCCAACCCCCGGTTCGTCGAGAAGGCCCGGGGACTGGACGTCGACGCCTTCTTCCTGGACCTGGAGGACGCGGTCGCCCCATCGGAGAAGGAGGCCGCCCGCGCCGGCGTCGTCAGAGCGCTCGAGGACGGGGGATGGGACGGCAAGGTCCGTTCCGTGCGGGTCAACGACATCACCACCGAGTGGGCCTACCGCGATGTCATCACCGTGGTCGAGAACGCCGGAGCCCACCTGGACACCCTGATCCTGCCCAAGGTGACCGCCGCCCGCGACGTGCACTGGCTCGACACCCTGCTCACCCAGATCGAGCGCGCCGTCGACCTGCCCGTCGGCCGGATCGGCATCGAGGCGCAGATCGAGGACGCCCGAGGCCTCACCGCGGTCGAGGAGATCGCCGCCGCCTCCCCGCGTATGGAGACCCTCGTCTACGGGCCCGCCGACTTCATGGCCTCGATCAACATGAAGAGCCTGGTCGTGGGCGAACAGCCGCCCGGCTACGACACCGGCGACGCCTACCACCACGTCCTCATGCGCATCCTCGTGGCCGCCCGAGCCCACGGACTCCAGGCCATCGACGGCCCCTACCTCCAGATCCGCGACGTCGACGCCTTCCGGAGGGCCGCCGGTCGCACCGCCGCGCTCGGCTTCGACGGCAAGTGGGTCCTGCACCCGCTCCAGGTCGAGGCGGCCGGTGAGATCTTCGCGCCCTCCCAGGAGGACTACGACCACGCCGAACTCATCCTCGACGCCTACGCGCACGCCACCACCGTGGACCGTCGGGGCGCCGTCATGCTGGGGGAGGAGATGCTCGACGAGGCCTCTCGGAAGATGGCCCTGGTGATCGCCGGCAAGGGGCGGGCCGCCGGGCTCCGCCGCACCCGTACCTTCGACCCCGGTACGTGAGCCGGACCTCACGGGGCACACGCCGTTCCCAAGCCGCTCTTACCGCTCTCTCACCAAGGTGGGAGAGCATGGGGGCCATGGAAAGCACCGCCACCGTTCTGATCGCCGACGACGATCGGGCCATCAGGGAGTCCCTGGAACGCGCTCTCCAACTGGAGGGGTACACGGTGCGCACGGTCGCGGACGGTGTCCAGGCCCTGGCCGCCGTCCACGCCGAACCCGTGGACCTCCTCGTCCTGGACGTCATGATGCCCGGGGTCGACGGCCTCGGCGTGGCCAGGGTCCTGCGCGCCGAGCACGATCGCACCCCCATCCTGATGTTGACGGCCAGGGTGGAGACCCCCGACCGGGTGGCGGGGCTGGACGCCGGTGCCGACGACTACCTGGCCAAACCCTTCGAACTCGACGAGCTCCTCGCCCGCCTGAGGGCCCTGCTGCGTCGGGCCGCCCCCATCACCGAGGACCTCGACGGAGAGGCGCCGCTGCGGGTGGGCGAACTGCGGCTGGACGCTCGGGCGCGCCGCGTCTGGCGCGGCGAACGCGAGGTGGAGCTGTCCAAGACCGAGTTCGACCTGCTCGAACTGCTCATGCGCAACGCCGGGATCGTCCTGGACCACGCCACCATCTACGACCGGATCTGGGGCTACGACTTCGGCCCCGAGTCCAAGAACCTGGCGGTCTACATCAGCTACCTGAGGCGCAAGCTGGAGGACGGTGGTCCCCCCCTGATCCAGACGGTGCGGGGCGTCGGGTACACGCTCCGCCAGGGGTGAGCCGGGTGGCCGCCCCGCGCGAGACCTCCGGAGACCACGGCCGACGTGTCCTGTTCGCCCCGGGCGACTGGCGGTTGGGCACCCGCTTCGCCGTCCTGTTCGCGGCGGTCGCGGTCGTCACCATCGCCCTGGTCGGGACGCTCGCCTACAGCACGGCCGCCGCGCTCATCCGGGCCGACGCCGAGAACGAGTTCGACTCCGCCGTGCGGAACCTGTCGCGCCAGCTCGTCATCTCGGCCCAGGACAGCCAGGACGTGCAGGAGAACCGGTTCGCCTTCCTGGCCCCCGGCAGCCTGGACGCCCAGGTGCTCGGCCCGGACGGCAGCTGGGCGCGTCTGCTCGCCAACCGGCACGAACTGTCCTCCTTCCACCCCACCACGGAGGACCTGGAGGTCGCCCGCACCGACGAGCCCGGGGTGGTGCGGACCCGGGAACAGCAGGTCCACGACCAGGAGTACCGGGTGGGCACCGTCTCCCTGGGGGACGGCCGGGGCGCCATCCAACTCCTGCAACGCCTCTCGCCGGTCGAGCAGATGATCGGCAGACTGGCCACCCAGATCCTGTGGGTGGGGCTGTTCGTCGCCCTGTGCGCCGCCTCCGTCGGTTGGCTGGTCGGCCACCGCATCACCGGCCGCCTGGTGCGTCTCACCGACGCCGCCGAGTACGTGAGCTCCACCGGCCGTCTGGACCCGGTCACCACCGAACGGAACGGGGGGAACGGAGGGAACGGCACCCCCGAGGAACCCGGCCACGACGAGGTCGGCAGGCTCACCAGCGCCTTCAACGCCATGCTCGCCCGACTGGCCCGGTCCAAGGACGAACAGCGTCGCCTCGTCCAGGACGCGGCCCACGAACTGCGCACACCGCTCACCAGCCTGCGGACCAACGTCCAGGTCCTGGGCCGGGTGGACCGACTCTCGCCCGACGGTCGCCAGAGACTCATCGACGACCTCCAGGGAGAGACCCGGGAACTCACCGACCTGGTCAACGAACTGGTCGGGCTGGCCACCGGCAACCATGAGGACGAGGCGCGCAGCCCCGTCGCGCTCGCCGACGTCGCCACTCGGGTCGCCACCCGTACCCGACGACGCACCGGCCGCGAGATCCTGGTCGACGCCGACGACAGCGTCGTGTGGGGACGCCCCGGGGCGTTGGAACGGGCCATCGCCAACCCGCTGGAGAACTCGGCCAAGTTCGACGAGGCCGGGGCCGCGCCGATCGAGATCCGGGTACGTCAGGGCGTGGTCGAGGTGCTCGACAGGGGGCCCGGAGTGGACCCCGCCGAGATCGACCACCTCTTCGAACGCTTCTTCCGGGCGACCGTCGCCCGAGGCCTGCCCGGTTCGGGTCTGGGGCTCTCCATGGTCCGGGAGATCGCCCACGATCACGGAGGGCGGGTCTTCGCGCGCAACCGCGAGGGCGGCGGTACCGTGATCGGCTTCCAACTGCCCCTGTACCGGCCGCCCCAGGACGAGGGGCCGACCGAACAGGGCTAGGAGGCCACCGGGCGGCGGGCGGCTACGTCGTACCCCTCTGCGCGGGGACGATGGCGCCCGCCCGCCGATAGATGGCCTCGAAACGCTCCAGGGAGTCCTCCAGGCGGTGCCGCTCGGCCATCGATCGGCTGTGCTCCCCCAACCGGGCGCGCACGGCCTCGTCCGAGACCACCGCGTCCACCCGTGCGGCGAGCTCGATCGGCGAACCCGGCGGGTACAGGTACCCGTTCCGGCCCTCCTCCACCAGATGGGGCAGGGCCATGGCGTCCACGGCCACGATCGGAAGGCCACTGGCCATGGCCTCCAAAGTGGCGATGCTCTGTAGCTCGGCGGTGCCCGCGATGGTGAACACGTCGGCGCAGCGATACACGTCCGGCAGATCCTCGTGCGCCACGAACCCGAGGAACACGACCCGGTCCGCCACGCGTTCGGCCTCGGCGAGCTCCTCCAACCTGCCCCGATGAGACCCCTGCCCGGCCAACGCCAACTGGACGTCGGGCGCGTGGACCAGGGAACGGATCAGCTCGTCGGCGTTCTTCTCCTCGTCGAGCCGGCCCACGAACAGCATCGTCGTACGGTCGGCCAGCCCGAAGCGGCCCCGCAGCCGACGGCGCTCGGAGACCGTCGATCGTGCGGGAAGCGGATGGAAACGGTCCAGATCGATCCCGCAGGAGACCGGTTCGACCGGCCGCGCGAACCCCTGATCCAACAGGAGACGGGCCGCGGCCGGGGTCGGCGTGGTCACGTGCTCGACCCTCGACAGCACCCGACCCAGATCCCACCAGGCCAGCCGCGCCGTATACGGGCGCAACGGACGAGGGACCCGCAGATGGTCGAAGAGGTTCTCCGGCATGAAGTGGTTGGTGGCGATCACCGGAACGTCGTGGTCGTGCGCGGCCCGCGCGAGCATCCGACCGATCAGGAAGTGGTTCTGGATGTGCACCGCGTCCGGACGCAACCGCTCCAACAGCCGATCCAGATGGCCCCTCACCCCCGGCGGCAACGCCAGCCGCACACTCTCATGGGCCAGGGAGGGCATGGACCTGAGACGGTGCTCGATCACGCCGTCCCGCACCACCACGTGCGGAACACCGGACGGCGACGGGCACAACAGGTGCACCTCGGCCCCGCGCTCGACCAGCCCCCGGGCGAGCCTGGCGGTGAAATACGCGGCGCCGTTCACATCAGGCGGATAGGTGTCGGTCCCGATGAGGACTTTCGTGCCGTGCCTTCCCCGCTCCGCCCGGATCCGTGCCGGGCCGGTGGGGGACTGCTGCGCGAAGGACGTCGACATACCGGTTTCTCCTGGGGCGTCGAGCGGCTGGCCCGTGCTCCGGTCCGATGAGGATGAGCCCCCAGTGTGGGACACCCGTATGGACCGTCGCCGACCTTCCGGTGACACCTGGGCGACCGGAGAGGTAGCACACGGCGCAGGGAACAATACTCTCCGTATCGTCTTATGTCTTCCCTGTGGCGCCGTGTCTCCCCACACGCATACGCGCAGGGGCGGCCCGCCGTACGGCGGGCCGCCCCCTCGCCGGACCCCGGCGGAGCGACGCCCCCGTCACCCGCCCCCGGAGTCCGGGTCTGTGTTTGCTTTGGCCCTCCGCTTCGCTTCGGGCACCCCCCCCGGGGGGAGAGACCGAGTGCCGGTCACCCCAGGGGGTTGAGGTGGGAGGTCGCGTACCGGTTACACCCTGCCGGGGTCGGGGCCCGAAAGTGTTTGCTTTGCGCCTCCGCTGGCGCTTCGGCGCGTGTTCGGGCGCCAAGGGAGGCGGGAACCTTCGGCACCTACGGTGTGGCCACTCGTACCTCGCGACCCCACCTACGGCACCTCCAGAACCCCGCCGGCGCCCGAACGGGCAACCCCCCGTGGTTGATGCAGGAGACCGCGGACCGGTCACACACCCCCCTGCCGGGGGAGGTCAGTCCTCCTCGGGCTCCTCCTGAGCGGCGGCCCCGGCGCTCTGCTCGCCCAGGGTCACCTGGACGTCCTTCGGAGAGCCTCCGTCCTCGGAGACCACACCGAGGGTCACCTCGTCACCGGGCTGGTGGGCACGGATCTGGGCGATCAGCTGGTCGGGGGAGTTCACCGCCTCGCCTTCGAGGGAGACCACGACGTCGCCCTCCTTCAGGCCGGCCTCGGCGGCGGCACCGCCGTCGGTGACCTCCATGATCTGCGCGCCCCCGCTCCGGGCCGGGGCGATGGTCGCCTGGATGGCCGGGTAGCTCGCGCTGCCCTCGGCGACCAACTGCTCGGCGATCGGCCGGACCTGGTTGATCGGGATGGCGAAGCCCAGCCCCACGGAGCCGCTCTCCTGGGACAGACCGGCGATCGCGGTGTTGATCCCGATCACCTCACCGGCCATGTTCACCAGAGGACCGCCCGAGTTGCCCGGGTTGATCGCGGCGTCGGTCTGGATCGCGTTGATCACGGTGGAGGTCTGCGCGCCCCCGCTCTCGGTGGCGCCGGTGTTCACCGGGCGGTTGAGCGCGCTGACCACACCGGTGGTCACCGTGCCGGACAGGCCCAGCGGCGAACCGATCGCCACCACGTCGCCGCCGACCCCGACCTGGTCGGAGTCGCCCAGCGTGGCCGGGGTGAGATCGTCGCGTCCTTGGGCCTGGATCACCGCGATGTCGGACACCGGGTCCGAACCGAGGATCTCGGCGTCGGCCGCGCTGCCGTCGTTGAAGCGCACCTGGAGACGGCCGTCGGTGGCCGAGTCGACCACGTGCGCGTTGGTGAGGATCTGACCGTCCGAGGACAGGATCACGCCGCTGCCGCCGCCCTGACTGGTCTGGATGGAGACCACGCTGGGCAGGACCTGGTCGGCGACCTCGCCGACGGCCCCCTCGGTGGCGGTGCTGCCCTGCTCACCGGTGAGCGAGCTGATCGGCTCGGCGCCCGGCAGCAGGTAGGCGGTGCCGAGGGCGGCGGCGGGCCCCACGATGAGACTGGTGACCAGGGCGGTCGCCGCGGCGATCCCGACGATCCGGCCACCGCCGCGCTTCTTGGGCGCCTCCTGAGGAGGGCCGAAGGGCGGCTGCCCGAACGGGCCGCCGTAGGGGCCGGGACCGCCGGGCCGCCCGACGGCGAAGGCCGCGGTGTGCTGAGGGCCGGAGGGGCCGGGACCGAAGGGGCCGGTCGCGGGGCCCTGACCCGGGGTGCTCCCCGGGGGGAGGCCCGGACCGGAGGTGTTCTGTCCGGGAACGCCCGTGCCGGGGGCGTTCGGCCCGGGGGCGGCCTGGTGGCCCGCCCCGGGGAAGACGTAGGAGGGGTGGCCGGTGCTCTCGGGGCCGGTGGCCCAGCCGGGGCCGGTCCCCTCGGGAGGGGAGAAGCGGGGGGTGCCCTGGGGGCCGCTCGGAGGGGCCTGGGCGGTGTTCTGGAAGGGGCGGGGGTCGCCGTTCGGAGCGGGCTCCGGGTTCGCGGGCTCCTCCGGGGCGACGTCGTTCACGGGGACGTCCTGTCCCTGACCACCGGTGAGAGCGGAGTCCTGGGCAGGGTGCTCCTCGGGGCCCGCGGGGCTCTGGGCCTCCGCGTCGGTCTCCCGGCCGTTACTCGGTTCGTTCGGCTGCAACTCATCCTCCGGCTGATGGGACGATGTACGGACATGCTTCATCATGTGGCCCGTGGGTTAGAACAGGGTGAGAGCCCGATACAGAGCGGTTTCGAGTTCGGCTCACGGCCGGGAGAACGCGTGGGACCGGGAAGGGATTCCCGCCGTGATGCCGGACGATGTCCGGAACGATACCGTTTCTCCCCCAACACCAGGCCGATACGACAGGGAAGGCCCCACCTGTGATCAAGCTCGTGCTCGCGGACGACGAACATCTCGTCAGGGGCGCCATAGCCGCTCTGCTCGGCCTGGAGGACGACATCGAGGTCGTCGCCGAGGTGGGGCGGGGCGACCAGGTGGTCGACACCGTTCTCGAACACGCCGCCGACGTCGCCGTGCTCGACATCGAGATGCCGGGCGCCACCGGCCTGGAGGCCGCGGCCGAGCTGGGGCGGCGCGCCCCCGGCTGCGGGGTCGTCATCCTGACGAGCTTCGGTCGGCCCGGCTACCTGCGTCGGGCCCTGGAGGCGGGGGCCCGGGGGTTCCTGGCCAAGGACGCGCCGGTCGAGCAGCTCGCCGGTGCCGTCCGCAAGGTCCACGGCGGCGGTCGGTACATCGACACCGACCTGGCCGCCGCCGCGATGGTCGGAGGTGAGAGCCCTCTCACCGATCGCGAGACCGAGGTGCTGCGCGCCGCCTCCGACGGGGCGACCGTGGCCGGGATCGCCAAGGCCCTGCATCTGACCGAGGGCACCGTGCGCAACTACCTGTCCAACGCCATCGGCAAGACCGGCGCGGAGAACCGCATGGCCGCGATCCGCACCGCCCAGGACATGGGCTGGCTCTGAGGCCGCGGGGTCAGAGGAAGCGCAGGACGAGCATCGCGGTGTCGTCGGAGTTGCCGCCCGGAGCGTACTCCTCCAGCTCGCGCTCGATCCGGCTGATCACCGCCTGGGCGGTCAGCCCGGCGGCGTGGGAGAAGATCTCGGTCAGCCCCTCGTCGCCGAGCATGTCGCTTCCGCTGCGGCGCTCGGTGACGCCGTCGGTCACCGCCAGGACCACCTCGCCCGGGCGGATGTCCACGCTCTCGGTGCTGAAGCCCACGTCCTCGAAGGCGCCCAGCAGGGGCTGGGAGGTGCCGAAGGGCTCCACCCGACCCTTCTGGTTCAGCCGGAGCGGGAGCGGATGCCCGGCCGAGACCATGCGTACGCGCATGCCTCCGGCGGCGTCGGTGGCGGGGGTCATCTCCCCGTACAGCATCGTCAGGAATCGGGTCGAGGTGTTCTCGTCCAGGATGGCCATGTTCAACCGCTGCATGATGTGCGCCGGGGTGAACCCCTCTCGGGCCAGCGCGCGCAGGGTGTGTCGCGCCAGACCGGTGACGGCGGCCGCCTCCGGTCCGGTACCGCACACGTCGCCGATGGCGAAGCACCATCGTCCGCTGGCGGAGAAGACGTCGTAGAAGTCCCCGCCGACCTCGCTGCGCTCGTCCGAGGGACGGTAGTAGACCGCGTGGTCCACACCGGGGATCACCGGCTCCTTGTCCTTGGGAGGCAGCAGACTGCGCTGGAGCGCCGTGCTCATCGCGGTGTGCCGTTCGTGCAGACGGGCGTTCTCCATCGCCGAGGCGACCCGACGGCTCAGGTCGTCGGCGACGTCGGCCTCTTCGCGGGTGAAGTCGTCGGTCTCGTTCTTGCCGATGGTCATCCGGCCCAGGGCCCGGCCGTGCGCGATCAGCGGGATGCTGATCGCGGGGCCGCGCGCCAGGACGCCCGTCATCTGCTCGTCCAGCCCCTCGGCGGCCAGCTCCTTCTGGGTCCACAGGGGCTGCGGCTCGCGTTGTTCGCGCGGAGGCAGCGCCGTGAGCAGGGAACGCAGGATGTCGTTGAGGTTCTCGTCGCTGTGCACCACGTGGGTGAGCCTGGAGATGCCCAGCTCGTTGATGGTGTGGATGGCGCACCAGCGGCCCAGTCGCGACGTGATGAGCTGGGCGGCCAGCGCCCCGGTCATCCGTTCGTCCAACGTGCCGGCGAGCAGGTCGCTGGCCTCGGCCAGGAAGCTCAGCGAGGCGCGGCGGCTCAGTTCCACCTCGGCGAGACGGGACCGCTCCACCGGGAGAGCGATCAGGTCGGCGCCCTCCTGGAGCCGTTTGGCCGCGGCCGGTCCGAAGTGGCGGGCCCGGGTGGAGGCCACCGCCAGCAGCCCGGTCACCCGGCCGTCCACGATCAGCGGGGCCGTCACCAGGGACCGCATCCCCGCGCGGGACAGTACGCCCCGGTTGGCGCGGGCGATCATCAGATCGTCGTTGATCACCGGCCCGGTCTCGGGAGCGGCCGACGGGAAGGTCTCCTCGGTGCGCACCCGCACCGAACGCCAAGGGGCGCCGCCGGTCAGCCCGATCGCCGCCCGGATCTCCCACATGGTCTCGTCCGAGGTCGCCAGCGCTATGTAGGCGGCGTCACCGCCCAGGGCCGTGGTCGCGTACTCCACGGTGCGTTCCAGCAATTGGGGAAGGCTGAGTCGGGAGCCCAACGCCGCGTCCAGCGCCGACCACGCGGGCGGACGCGCGGGACGGGAGGGGCCCCTGCGCACCGGCGGCGACTCCAGAGAGGAGTGCTCGGTGCCCTTGTCCTCGATCCGGAACCACACCGCCTTGTCGTTACGCCCATAGCTGACACCCCAGCTGGAGGCGATCGCCGAGGCCAGGGCCAGCCCCAGGCCCCCGCTGCGTTCGTCGCCGGTCGAGGGGGAGGTGTCCACCGCGAGCGGTCCGGCCTGGGGGACGGCGCGTTCGGGCGCGGAGTCGGTGACCATCACCTCGGTCGAACCGTCGGTGCGCCGGACGGTGACCTCCAGCGCGGAGTCCGCGTGGATGACGGCGTTGGTGACCAGTTCGCTGACCAACAGGATGATGTCGTCGAACGGGTCGGGGACACCCCAGTTCAGCAGGGTGTCGTGCACGAACTCTCGGGCGGCCGCCGCGGTCTCTGGAGCAGGGGGGAACTCTCGTCGAGCGACCTTCAACGCGTCTTGTGCTGCCAAGCCGTCGGTGTCCTTCGTCACTGGGCGCGGGTGGTGGAGGGGTGGTTCCTGCCACGATACGCGGGATCGGTTCCCACGCGTGCGGACCTCTGTTCGCGGAACGCCGAGAAGACGAGATCCTCAACCCGCCTGTGCGCGATGGCACGGCCGGTTAGTGTAAGACGACACATCCGCTTCTTTCGGGTGGTACTTCGCGACGGTAGCGTGACGGGGTGTCACCGGTGGACATGTGATCGCACGCGTGTCCTCCGTGTCCCGTGCCCGCACCCGGCACGGGACCGGCCCACTGCGCTGAGGGTCGAGTCGGGACGACCCCGGCATGGTGATCGGTGGCCGACGTGGTGTGCGGATTGAGGAGGGGTTCATGCCCGAGGCGGTCATGGAACTGGCCGACGATCAACTCGACGAGATACTGAACGCTCTGTACCGGATGCGTGACGGCGACTTCAGTGTCCGGCTCCGATCGCGTGGTAGCGGAAGGCTCCGCGAGATCGCCTCGGTCTTCAACGAGGTGGTCGACCACAGCGAACAGCTCAGCAGCGAGTTGCAGCGCGTCGGCGACGTGGTCCGTGAGGAGGGTCGACTCAACGAACGGGTCACCGTCCACCCGGCCCGAGGCGCCTGGGGCAACAGCGCCCGCGCGCTCAACCTCCTCATGGACGAGGTGGCCCGGCCGGTCACCGACGTCGCCCAGGTGCTGGACTCGGTCGCCGAGGGCGAGCTCAACCGTCGAGCCTCCACCGAGGGACGCAGCGGGGAGCTCAAGGGCGACCTGTTGCGGTTGGCCAACACGGTCAACCGGATGGCCGAGCAGATGAGCGGCTTCACCGAGGAGGTCACCCGGGTCGCCCGCGAGGTGGGGACCGAGGGCAAGCTGGGCGGCAGCGCCCGCGTCGAGGACGTCTCCGGCGCCTGGCGCGAGGTCACCGAGTCGGTGAACCAGATGGCCTCCCGCCTCACCCTCCAGGTGCGGGACATCTCCACCGTCACCACCGCCGTCGCCCGCGGTGATCTCGGCAAGAAGATCACCATCGACGTCCAGGGCGAGATGTTGGAGCTCAAGGACACCTTCAACACGATGGTGGACCAGCTCTCCACGTTCGCGGACGAGGTCACTCGAGTGGCCCGTGAGGTGGGCACCGAGGGCAAGCTCGGTGGTCGCGCCAACGTGCGCGGGGTCCAGGGCATCTGGAAGGACCTCACCGACAACGTCAACTCCATGGCGGACAACCTGACCAATCAGGTCCGCGACATCTCCAAGGTGACCACGGCGGTCGCCCGAGGCGACCTGACCCGCAAGGTCGAGGTCGACGTCCAGGGCGAGATGCTCGCCCTGAAGAACACCGTGAACACCATGGTCGACCAGCTCGACTCGTTGGCGGACGAGGTCACCCGGGTCGCCCGTGAGGTGGGTACCGAGGGCAAGCTGGGCGGTCGCGCCAGCGTCAAGGGCGTGTCGGGTATCTGGAAGGACCTGACCGACAACGTCAACTCGATGGCCAACAGCCTCACCTACCAGGTCCGCAACATCTCGCAGGTCACGACGGCGGTCGCCAAGGGCGACCTGGGCAAGAAGATCACCGTCGACGCCCAGGGCGAGATGCTCGAGATGAAGGACACCATCAACACGATGGTGGACCAGCTGTCGACCTTCGCCGACGAGGTCACCCGCGTCGCGCGTGAGGTCGGCACCGAGGGCAAACTGGCCGGACAGGCCCACGTACGGGACGTCTCCGGGGTCTGGAAGGACCTGACGGACAACGTCAACTCGATGGCCAACAACCTGACCTACCAGGTGCGACAGATCTCCATGGTGACGCGGGCGGTGGCCGCCGGCGACCTGACCAAGAAGGTCACGGTCAACGCCAAGGGCGAGATGTTGGAGCTCAAGGACACCATCAACGTGATGGTGGATCAGCTCTCCGCCTTCGCGGACGAGGTGACCCGTGTGGCCCGTGAGGTGGGTACCGAGGGCAAGCTGGGCGGTCGCGCCAGCGTCAAGGGCGTCTCCGGCATCTGGAACGACCTCACCGAGAACGTCAACTCGATGTCGCACAACCTCACCACGCAGGTGCGCAACATCTCCGAGGTGACGACCGCGGTCGCCGCCGGTGACCTCACCAAGAAGATCGACGTCAACGCCCAGGGAGAGATCCTCGAGGTGAAGACGACGGTGAACACCATGGTCGACCAGCTGTCGGCCTTCGCCACCGAGGTCACACGAGTGGCCTACGAGGTGGGCAGCCAGGGACAGCTGGGCGGCCAGGCCAAGGTCGAGGGCGTCACCGGAACCTGGAAGCAGCTCACCGACAGCGTGAACGGGCTGGCGGGCAACCTCACCACACAGGTGCGGGCCATCGCCGAGGTCGCCAACGCCGTCGCCAAGGGCGACCTGACCCGCAACATCCAGGTCGACACCCTCGGGGAGATGCAGCAGCTCAAGGACAACATCAACCTGATGGTGTCCAATCTGCGCGAGACCACCGCCGACCAGCGCGACGCCGACTGGCTCAAGTCCAACCTGGCCCGCATCTCCGGGCGCATCCAGGGGCACCGCGACCTCAACGAGCTGGCCCGCCTCATCATGACCGAGGTCACGCCGCTGATCGGTGCCCAGCACGGGGCCTGCTACCTGCCCGAGGACCAGGACCACGAGGACATCTTCCGGCTCTACGCCGGGTTCGGATTCGAACCCGATGAAGGCCGACTGCGCATCCACAAGGGTGTCGGGCTGGCCGGCGAGGCCCTGTCCCAGCAGGTGGAACAGCAGGTGGGCAACCTGCCGGCCGGCTACGTCACGGTCGGCTCCGGCCTGGGCGAGGCCGCACCGAACCACCTGTACATCCTCCCGATCGTCACCGAGGGACGTTCCCTGGGTGTGGTGGAGTTCGCCTCCTACGAGGAGTTCCGGGAGATCCACAAGAACTTCCTCCGCCAGTTGGTCTCCCTGCTCGGTACCACGATCAACACCATCCTGGCCAACAACCGCACCGAGTACCTGCTCGAACAGTCCCAGCAGCTCACCAGCCAGTTGCGCGAACGCTCCAACGAGCTCCAACGCCAGCAGGAGGAGCTGCGCGGCATGAACGCGGAGCTGCGGCAGAAGGCGACCCAGCTCGCCAACCAGAACCGGGCGATCGAACTCCAGAACCAGCAGATCCAGCGTTCCCGCAACGCTCTGGAGGAGCGCGCCCACCAGCTCCAGGTCTCGTCCAAGTACAAGTCCGAGTTCCTGGCGAACATGTCGCACGAGCTGCGCACGCCGCTCAACAGCCTGCTGATCCTGGCGCGTCTGCTCGCCGACAACGCCGAACAGAACCTCACGCCCAAGCAGGTCGAGTTCGCCCAGACCATCCACAAGGCGGGAAGCGACCTGCTCCTGCTCATCGACGAGATCCTCGACCTGTCCAAGGTGGAGGCGGGCCGCGCCGAGGTGCAGCCCAGCGAGGTGTCCATCGCCCAGCTCGTCGACTACGTGGAGGCCACGTTCCGGCCGGTCACCGGGGAACAGGGGCTGGCGTTCGCGGTGGACGTCTCACCGGACATCCCCGAGACCCTGTGGACCGACGAACAGCGGCTCCAGCAGATCCTGCGCAACCTGCTCTCCAACGCGGTCAAGTTCACCTCGCAGGGCGAGGTACGGCTGCTCATCGAGCCGGCCTGGGCACTGGAGGACACCGATCTCGACATGTTCGTGGAGAACGAGGAGGTCATCGCCTTCACCGTCGCGGACACCGGGATCGGCATAGCCGAGGACAAGCTCCAGGTGATCTTCGAGGCCTTCCACCAAGGCGACGGCGGCACCTCGCGCCGCTTCGGAGGAACCGGGCTCGGGCTCTCCATCAGCCGTAACTTCGCCCGTCTGCTCGGCGGTGAGATCCGGGTGCAGAGCGTGGCCGGCCAAGGGTCGACGTTCACCCTGCTGCTCCCGGTCCGGCTGCCCGAGGACGCCGGAGAGGCCGTCGACGAGACCGGCGGCACCCTGGAGCCCCTCGCCGTCCTGGAACAGGGCGGCGGAGAGCACGACGCCCTCGGAGCCGCCGTCGGCGACAGCGACCTCGACCTGCCCGACGAGGACTTCGACGCGGTCGTGGCCGCTCTGACGGACTCCGGACAGCCGGACGAGCCGCTGCCGATGGTGCAGGTGCTCAAGGCGCCCGAGCCCGAGGAGCCCGGCGCCGAGGAGCACAGCGAGGCACGGCCCGACCCCGAACGGAGGGCGGTCCTGGCCGGACAACGGGTGCTCATCGTCGACGACGACGTGCGCAACGTGTTCGCCCTGACCAGCGCTCTGGAGGCCCAGGGCCTGGAGGTCCTCTACGCGGACAACGGGCACACCGGGATCGAGAAGCTGGAGGCCAACGAGGACATCTCCCTGGTCCTGATGGACGTCATGATGCCCGAGTTGGACGGTAACCAGACCACCCAGCGGATCCGGGAGATGCCCCAGTTCGAGGATCTGCCGATCATCTCGCTCACGGCCAAGGCCATGCAGGGAGACCGGGAACGCAGCCTGGCGGCGGGAGCCACCGACTACGTCACCAAGCCGGTCGACCTGGACCATCTGTTGGACGTGATGCGCCGTTGGCTGACCGCCGGACCGGAGGAGACCCGGGCCGGAGCCGCCGCCGACGAGCGGAGCGGTGACACGGAAGGGTCCGAGGACGGGCACAATGGCGGAACGGACCACAGTGGTCACGGTGAGACCAGGGACGACAACGACTCGAACGGGGACCCCGGTGACGCCGGAGACACCCCGCCGCACGACTCGGAGTAACCAGCAGTGACTCAGAAGGCCAACATCCTTCTCGTCGACGACCGCGACGAGAACCTCATCGCTCTGGAAGCGGCCCTCACCTCCCTGGACCAGAACCTGGTGCGGGCCAACTCCGGCGAGGAGGCGCTGAAACACCTTCTGGGCACCGATTTCGCCGTCATCCTGCTCGACGTGATCATGCCCGGAATGGACGGGTACGAGACCGCCGCGCACATCAAGCAGCGGGAGAAGACCAAGGATGTGCCGATCATCTTCCTCACCGCGCAGGAGGTCGACCGGCACCAGGTGTTCCGCGGTTACTCCTCGCGGGCCGTGGACTTCCTGATCAAGCCGTTCGACCCATGGGTCCTGCGCTCCAAGGTCGAGGTCTTCGTGGAGTTGCACCAGCTCAAGGCCCAGATGCGTGAACAGGCCCGCTCCCTCCAACGGGTCCTCAACCAGGAGACCGGGGAACCGGGCAAGGTCCTCGCCGAACAGCTCGCCCAACGCTCCCGCCAGGTCCAGGCCGACCTCGCGGACCTGCGCGAGCACATCGTCACCAACTACCAGGAGGTCGACCAGCCCTTGGTGGACGCCGTGCGCAGGGTCGACCGCTCGGCCTCACGCCTGTCCACCCTCGTGGACACCCTGCACGGGCCCGACGACTAGTTTCGGTGCTCCGCTTCGCTTCGGGGTCTCCGGGGGTTGAGGTAGGGGACCATGTACCGGTTACACCCTGCTGTGCTTAAGGTCCGAAAGTGTTTGCTTTGGCCCTCCGCTGGCGCTTCGGGCCGTGTTCGGGCGCCAAGGGAGGGAGCGTTCTTCATCCTCGTCCACGCCTACGCTCGTTCCTCGCGGGCGGCTCGACTCGTCTTGCAGAACACTCCCGGCGCCCGAACGGGCAACCCCCCGTGGCGAGGTAGGAGATCGTGTGCACCGACCCCCTGGGAGATGTGAGAGGGCGGAGGTGCCCGAACCGGTCAGGGGCGGGGTGGGAGGGCGAGGCCGATGTGCTCGCCGATCTCCTCGATCAGGCCGAGGTCGGCGAGGCGGAAGCTGCCCCGGTTGCTGCGGCGGATCAGGGTGAGCGCGCCCCGGACGCCGCGGCTGCCGCGCAAAGGCACCGACAGTAGTGAACCGGCGCCGAGGGCGGCCAGGACCGGGGCGCCCGAGGCCAGGTGGCCGAGCACCGACTCGTCCTCGATCAAGGGGAACAACAGCGACTGGCCGCGACCCAGCACCTCGCCGGGGATGTCGGAGTCGCCCGGGGGCAGCGCCGCCACCTCCTCGGCCTGGCCGTCGGGCACGTCGGCCGGGCCGACCACGGTGGCGCGGCGCGCGGCCTGAGGGTCCTTCGGCAGATCACAGACGTCGATGATCACCCAGTCGGCGTAGGAGTCGGCGAGCAGGTCGGCGGCCTCGGTCAGCGCGAGCCCCCTGGTCGGAGTGGTGCCGCGCAGCAGCAGCCGGGTCATTCGGGTGAGCACGTCCAACCGTCGGGCGGCCAGGACCACCACCTGGTCCTCGACCTCCGACTCCAACGGAGCCGGCCCCTCCTCCTCGTCGCCGTGCATCGGCGGCGACATCGCCACCAGGACCAGCGGCTGGGCCTCCGTGGGCAGCTCCAACCGGGTCAGGGTCAGATGCACGTCCTCGGCCCACCCCCGCTGGGCCAGCCGGGACTCCAACGAGGCGGGCCCGTCACCGCGCAGCACCGCCGCCAGCCACGACTGCATGGCCGCGCGCTTGCGCAGGTCGACGAAGTGGGCGAAGGGCTTGCCGGTGAGATAACCGGGCGCTCCGCCCAACTGTTCGGCCCCGGAGTTGTTGATCCTCCGGATGTAGCCGTCGTGGTCCAACAGCACCACGGGCACGCTGAGCTCGTTGAACACGGCCCGCAGCAGGACCCGGTCGTTGTCCTCGCCGGAGCGGCGGGGCGCGGCGGGGTTGCTGTGGGCACGGGCCAGCTCCGCTCCGGCGTCGCCGAGCAGACGCTCCGCGTACTCCAACTCCGCGAGGGCGGCCTCGGCGGTGCCCTGGGCATCGTCCGGGTAGGTGGCGTGGGTGTTGCCCAGGGCGGCGACACGTTCGCTCAACGCGTTGATCTCGCGTTGCAGATCGGCGAGGTTGTCCGACACGCTCACGGTCTCCCGGTCGTCTTCGAGGGCGGTGCGGCGGTGCTCGGCGGGCCCGGGGCGGGTGCCGAGAAGGTGCTTTGTCCCCGTGCTGAGGACGGCCCGTGTCCGGTCGAGGCCTTTCCGAAGGTTACCGTTGGTGGGGGAGAACGGGACGAGCGGAGGAGGTTCGCACGATGTGGATCGAACGCCTCGCCCGTGACATCGGCGCTCTGGGACAAGAGGAGAGCACCACCCCCGAGCGGGCTCTGGACCAGATGAGCCGCGCCGCCGCGTGGGGCGTTCCCGGATGTTCGGCCTCCCTGGTCGTGCTCTGGCGCGAGGTGGTCGCCCCGGACGGGACCGGCCGTCACGTGGTCAGCGACTACGGCGCCTCCCATTCCGACCTCTCCGAGGCCTTCGAATACCAGTACACGACCGACCAGGGCCCCACGGTCGAGGCGGTCCGTGAGATGCGCAGGGTCCGCGTCTCCGACGTGCTCCGCGACCAGCGCTGGCCCGGATACACGAGCATGGCCGTCCAGTGCGGTGACCGTTCCTCGATCACCCAGCCCAGCAAGCTTCCCGGCGAGGGGGAGGACCGTGTCCTCACCTTCGGCGTGCACTCGGGACGGTCGGACGCCTTCGACGAAGAGGTCGTCACCCATCTCACCGCGCTGTTGGCCGAACACGCGGCGATGGCCCTGCACACGGCGGGGCGTCAGGCCGACGCGGCGCGCGAGTCCGCCCACATGCGAAGGGCGATGTCGGCGCGTACGGTGATCGACCAGGCCAAGGGGATCATCATGCACGCCCGGGGCTGTGACGCCGACACCGCCTTCGCGGCCCTGCGCGAGGTGGCCCAGCGCAATCGGAAGCGGGTCGTGGAGGTGGCCCGGGACCTGGTGGCGGAGAACACCGGCCCCCAGCCGCGTATGCGAGGGCGCGGGCGTCGAGGGTGAGCCTCCCGGCGTGAACGTCCCGGTGAACACATCGATACGAGTCCCGAGTGTGATCGGGAGGCGTCATGATGAGAGGTCGGGGCCGTCGCGGAACGCGGTGGCGGCCGGTCCGCCCCAGGGCGGGCGCGAGTCCCACCCGGTGCACGCGAACGACAAGGAGAAGCGACCGTGACGTCAGACATCTCGATCCGCCGAGAGAACGGTGTCGCCGTGGTGACGCCCGTCGGCGAGATGGACGCGGTCACCTCTCCGGCCCTGGCCGAGGCTTTGGACGAGGTGCTGTCCGAAGGGCCCGAGGGCGTGGTGGTGGCCTTCGACAAGGTGGGGTTCTGCGACTCCCGATGCATCGGGGTGCTGGTGGCCGCCTTCCGGCAGGCCCGCGACCTCGGTGTGGGTCTGGTGATCGCCGAGCCTCAGCAGCAGGTCAACCGATTGTTCGTGATCGCGGGCATCGACCAGGTGATCCCGATCATGGAGAGCGTGGGGAAGGCGGTCGCCTCCTTCGCCGAGGCCGGCTGACGCGGGGCGCGCGCCGATGTCGCGGCCCGCGCCCCGAAGCACGGGTCAGTTCCCGTGGCGCTTCTCGTAGCCGACCAGGCGCACGCACGTGGTCAGGCCGAGCATCGCCTTCTCCAGCTCCTCCAGGGAGGGGAAGCTGGGCGCGATACGGATCGTCGCGTCACGCGGGTCGTCGCCGTAGGGGTGGGTCGCCCCGGCCGGGGTCAGGACGATACCCGCCTCGGCGGCGCGGCGCACGACCTCCTTGGCGCAGCCCTCGCCGACCTCCAGGGTGACGAAGTAGCCGCCGGTGGGGGTGGTCCACTCGGCCAGCCCGGTACCGCCGAGCTCGGCTTCCAGGATCCGCTGGACGGTGTCGAACTTGGGCTGGAGCAGGCTCCGCTGGCGCTCCATGTGGATCCGCAGCCCTTCCGCGTCCCTCAGGAAGAGGAGGTGCCGGAGCTGGTTCACCTTGTCCGGGCCGATCGAACGCTTGGAGCTGTTGGCGGTCAGCCAGTCCACGTTGGCGGTCGAGGAACCGAAGAAGCCGACGCCGGCCCCGGCGAAGGTGATCTTCGAGGTGGAGCCGAAGACGAACGGCCGATCGGGGTTCCCGCTCTCCGCGCAGGCGGCGGAGAGGTCGGCGATCTCTACGGGCTCATCGGTGAGGTGGTGGGCGGCGTAGGCGTTGTCCCAGAAGATCCGGAAGTCCGGGGCGGCGGTGGTCATCCGGGCCAGACGCGCGATGGTCTCGTCGCCGTAGACGACCCCGTTCGGGTTGCTGTACTTGGGCACGCACCAGATGCCCTTGACGGCCGGGTCCTCGGCGACGAGCCGCTCCACGACGTCCATGTCCGGACCGGAGCCGTCCATCGGTACGGGGATCATCTCGATGCCGAACCGCTCGGTGAGGGCGAAGTGCCGGTCGTAGCCGGGCACGGGGCACAGGAAGGCGATCCGCTCCTGGTCGGCCCAGCGCGTCTCGGCGCCGGGCAGGACGCTCAGGAAGGCGTGGACCAGGCAGTCGTGCATCAGTTCCAGGCTGGAGTTCCCGGCCGCGAGGAGGCGGTCCGCGGGGACCTGGAGCACGTCGGAGAAGATCTCCCGGAGTTCCGGCAGGCCGCGCAGGCCGCCGTAGTTGCGCACGTCGGTGCCGTCCGGGGCGTGGTGCCGGTCGCCGGGGAGGGAGAGCAGCCCCTCGGAGAGATCGAGCTGCTCCGGGGCGGGCTTGCCGCGGGTGAGGTCGAGCTTCAGGCCTCGCGCGGTCAGTTCCTTGTAGTCCCGCCGGGCCCGGTCGAGGAGTTCGGCCGGGGCGTCGGCGTTCGACTCGGTGGTCATGATGGTTCCTCTCGAAGGGGGCGCCCGCCTCGGGGGACGGACGCGTGCCGCAGAATACAGGGGGTGAGCTCGGAGAACGGCCGGTCAGACGCGGTCGACGAAGTGCAATCGCACCAGGGAGCCGTCCCTGCTCCCGCAGATCTCCATGTAGTCGCAGATCTGGCGGGTGATCCACAGCCCGTATCCGCGTGGTCGGAGACTGTCGGCCGGTCGGTAGCCGGCCAACGGGTCGGTGAGGCCGCCTCGCTCGTCGAAGACGTCGCACACCCATCGGTCCGGTCCACGCCATACCTGGACCGTGCCCTTGCCCGCCCCGTGTTCCAGGACGTTCGCGGCGAGTTCGTTCACCGCGACGACCAGGCCGTCCACGAGGCCGTCGGCCAGACCCAGGAGCCGTCCCAGGTCGCCGAGGTCCTCCCGTAACCGGGGGAGCGACGGACAGATCTCCAGCCGGTGGGAGGGGCCGGTCACGGCCATCGGCTCGGGCGCGCGGACCCGCCGCCCGAAGGCCTCGGTGCCCCGGTAGTCGGGGTTGGGTCGGGCGGTGCGCGTGCCCAGGAGCATCGGATGGGTGGCCAGGACCGCGGACCTGTTCCCCGGACGGAGCCACTGTTCGTCGTGGACGCACAACAGGCTCATGTCCATGGGGGCCAGGGCCGTGCTCAGCACCGATTCCATCCGGTGCCACTCGCGTCCCTCCAACCCGTCGGAGGGCAGGAGGGGAGGCTCGGCCACGACGCTGACGGAGCCGTGGAGCAGGGCCATCCGGTGCAGGGCGGCCAGGGCGCGCCCCGGGGCGTCGTAGAGGGTGTCCCGCTCGATGACCTCGATCCGGTCGCGTTCGGCGGGTGCGAGCCCGTCGAGGAGGGCGGCCGGATCGGTCACGGCGAGCACGGTCCGGACGCCGGCCCGGACGGTGGAGCGGAGCCGCTCCCCGACCGCCGTGGAAGAGCGTCTTCCACGGCGCAGGAGCAGTCCCTGGTGTTCGAACGTCATCGAGGGTGGAGGACCGCTCAGTGGGCGGACCCGGACAGGAGCAGCTCCGCCTCGTCCTCGTCGGAACGGTCCCGGTGGTCGGTCTGCTGTGGGCGGGAACGCTCGTAGGCGAGCTCGGTCTCCACGGCGATGCGCTGCCAGGTGAAGCGGGAGCGGGCGCGGTCGACCGCGGCGATGCCGTAGGCACTGCTCATGGTCGGGGTGTTGAGGACGGCGCGTACCGAGCGCGCGACCTCGTCGGGACGGCCGAACCGCATGAGCACGCCGCTGGTGCGGTGCAGGACCGCGCCGGGGACGGCCCCGGTGGCCGTGGCGACGACCGGGAGACCACAGGCCATGGCCTCCAGGACGGCGCCGCCGTAGGGGTCGTGGGAGGCGGCGGAGACGTACACGTCGGCGGAGCGCAGCAGACGCGGGAGCTCCTTGCGCTCCACCGGTCCGGTCAGGTGCACGCGGTCGTTCACCCCGGCCTCCTTGGCCAGCAGTTCGACGCGGCGGGCGTTCTCGTCGAGGGCGACCGTGCGGTCGTCGGCGGTGGAGACCAGCAGCAGTTCGGCCTCGGGCAGGCGGGTCATCGCCTCGACCAGACGTTCGGCGCCACCGGGCGCGGTCAGGGAGGTCACCGAGATGAGACGGGGACGCTCCTCGCGGCGGGAGTGCCAGGGTTCGGTGGAGGCGCTGCCCTCCACGCTGAAGTGGTCGGTGTCCACGCCGAAGGGGACGACGCTCACGTGGTGTCGGGGCACACCGAGTCGGGCCAGCTCGCCCTGCTGGTCGGTGGAGTTGACCAGGACGTGGTCGGCCCGGGAGGCCAGGATCGTCTCCATGCGGGCTCGGTCGGGGCGGTGGGCCATGCCGGACCGCTGTTCGCTGGCGTTGAGGGAGTGGAAGGTCTGGACGATGGGGGTCCCGCTCTGGTCCTTCTCGCTGTGCGCCTGAGCGTGGAGGGCGGCCAGGCCGCTGGTCCAGCCGATGGCGTGCAGCACGTCGGGGGTGTCCTCGTCGAGGACGGCGGCGAGCGCGGTGCCGAAGGCCCCGGTGTGCTCGGCGTGCTCGTCCTCGGCGAGGGGGCGGGCGGGGCCGGCGTCGAGGTAGGCGACGGAGACGCCGCGGGCCATACGGGTGCGGCCCTCGGGCTGCTCGGGGTCGCTGCGGCGGACGTAGACGGTCACCCGGTGACCGCGTTTGGCGAGCTGACGGGAGAGGGCACAGGCGTGCAGGCTCGCGGGGCAGGCCGGCTCGCCCCGGTGAGCGGGAAGGGGATTGGCGTGTTCGGCGACCATGGCGATCTTCACTGGGCTGAACTCCTTGGACACCGCCGTGGTGTCCTTAGTGGTTGGTCCCGGCGGGACTCCGGAGCGGGGAGTCGGAGTCCACCCGGGATGACTGTGGTCGGTGGCCGGAGCGGGGAGCGGGGCCGACCGAGGGGCGTCGTCTCGTTACGAGGCGCCCACGGAGGATGACGGGGGATACGGGGACGGCGCGATCGCGGCCGGTGGGGAACGCCGTGCGGCGTCGAGGAAGACGCGCGTGCGGAGGGCACGGCGCGGCGGAAGAGGAGAGAGAGGAGGGGAGAGACGCATGACAGACCACACCAAACGACCGTCGTAGGAGACTGAGCGCCACCGGGCGTACCTGTGGCCAGGTCCGCGCGCGGGGCGGGGTCGTGTGTGTCTGCGTCTTAGACACCCAACTCCGACCATTCTGCCAGACCCCGGACCGGCCGACAACGTGCGTTCTATCCCACAGGCTGTCCGAAACCCTCCCGGAGTACCCGGGCCCTTCGTCGCCGCGAAGCCCTGGTCTGCGGTTTCGTCGAACATTCCGATAGGCCCTGTTGGTCGGGTTCCGGCAACGCTACTGTCGGACCGGAACCGAGGGGGACGGCGCTGGAAGTCCCTCAGGTCACCCGCGCAACACTTTTGGCGGCGAAAAGCGGTGCGGGAACTGCATATCCGGGTGTTTTCCGCCATGATGTACGCGGATTTTGACCGACTCCGGCGGTGGCTCGGTACGGTTACAGAATCCAGACGTTGAACGGGACTCGACCAAGGCCCGGCGCTGGGCGCCGGGCAACCGGCCACGGCCGACGAAACGGGAGGAAGGGCGTATGGGTGTCGCTGGTGGGGAAGTCATAGTCACGGCCCTCACGCACCGGGGCGCTATCCGCCCTGCCAACGAGGACTCCGTGGTCATGGGTGCGCTCACCGTCGCCAGCGCGAACATGACCTCCCCGGTCCGCTGCGTGCTGCCGGTGAGCGAACCGGTGATCCTCGCGGTCGCGGACGGTATCGGCGGCCAGGCCGCCGGGGAGATCGCCTCCGAGCACGCGGTGCACCGCATGGCCGAGATGGGGCCGCGGCTCAACAACACCGAGGAGGTCGCCCAGCTCCTCACCCACATCGACGAGGAGATCAAGGACCACGCCTCCCAGCACCCGGAGTTCTCGGGGATGGGGACCACGGTCGCGGGCGTCCTGCTCAACAGCGACGGCAACTTCTGGTTCAACGTCGGAGACTCGCGTACCTACCGTCTGGAGGGGCGCCACCTGCGTCAGCTCTCGGAGGACGACTCTCCGGCCCTACCGCCCTCCGAGGACGGACGTCCCGTCACGACCAACTTCATCACCCAGTCCCTGGGCGGAAGCTCGGGCGGATCGATGGTCCCGCATGTGGGCAGGGACGAGGCCGCCGACCCCAGCGCCTGGCTCATGTGCAGCGACGGCCTGTCCGACCTGGTGCTGCCGGAGGAGATGGAGCGGATCATCGCCGAGGCCGGTAGCGACGAGGCCGCCGTCCACGCCCTCTGGCAGGCCGCGATGGGGGCCGGGGGCAAGGACAACATCAGCATCCTGTTGGCGCGGCGACGCTGACGGTCGTGCCCGGGACCGCTCACGGTCTCGGGGCACCACGACGGGAAGGGGCCCGCACGCTTCGGCGTACGGGCCCCTTCGTGTGTCCGGTGTCCGTGGACCGGATCCTTACGGATCAGGAGTCGGAACCGGGGCGGTTGCGCATGCGCGTCACGAGCATCGCGATCAGACCGATGATCGCGAGGACGACGACACCACCGATGATCAGCATGGTCGAGGAGGAGCCGCCCGCCTCCTCGGCGGGGGCCTCCTCCGCAGGGGCCTCCTCGGCCTGCTCGTCCGCGGCCTCGTTCTCGGCGGGGGCCTCTTCCTCGGCGGGCTCCTCGGGAGCGGCCTCGGCGACGGCCTCGTCGGTCACGGTGAAGGTGAGCGTCTCCTGGATGGGGTGGCCGTCGGAGGAGACGACGCGGAAGGCGATGGTGTAGTCGCCGGCCTGGTCCAGCGGGGCCAGGCCCACGGAGACGTCGGTGCCGTCGAAGACCAGCTCTCCGTCCTCGTACTGGGTCTCCTCGTCGGGGCCGGTCACGACGATGGCGCTGCCGCTTCCCCCTTCCATCGGGGCGTTGTTGAAGGTGAGCACGACCTCCTCGGGGAGGGTCTCCAGAGTCGCCTCGTCCTCGGGGTTGGAGCCGGTGAGGACGTCGTGCGCGAGGGCGGGGGAGGGGGCCAGCAGCAGGGCGGCCGCCACGGGGACGACGAGGGCGGCTGCGGTGCGGATTCTTCTCATGTTCTTCTCTCAGGCCGTCGGGGTGAGGGTTCACGTCCGGCCGGCACGGGTGCGACCGTGCTCGCCCGGCTCTTTTCGCCGGTCCCCGGAGCACACCGAGGGAACGCGGGGAGCGTTCACGACGGGATGGGCGGGGACGTGGGCGAACCGGGGGGCCCACGGGGGCCGTGCGACGCGCGGACGGCGAGGGAGAACAGGCCCTTCGAAGGGGACGCGGGCGTTCGTCCGGGAGGGTCGAACGCGAGATCGGGAACGCGGAGCAGCCGCGGCAGGGCCCTGGAGACGGCGGAGGTCAGGGACCATAGCGCCGATTCACCGTGGGCCAGGAGCGCGGCGGCGAGCAGGGCGGCCCACAGGTGTGCGAACAGCATGCCCGGGGCGAAGCCGAGTGTGTGGGTGAGCAGCCCGTGTCCGCTGTGGTCGATCCCCGTGTCGAGGGCGATCGGAAGCGGGCCCGCCGAACCCTGGAGGGTCAGGTGGAGGGCGATCTGCGCGAGGGCCAGCACGGCGAAGATGTCGCCGAACCCCCGCATGACGCGGGTGAAGCGCCACAGAAGGCAGAAGAGGAGGAGCGTGGCCAGGGCGAAGCCCTCGACCCCGGCCGGGGTGGCGGCCCAGAGGTTGTGACCTCCCCAGGCAAGCCCGGTGCACGCGCCGGCGAGGAAGGCCGTGCGCGTGAGACGGAGCGTGCCGTGAGCGGGTCGCACGTTAGAGAACCTAGGCCGTGCCCTCCGGCGCCGCAAGACGGTGACCGGGGACATGGGAAGACCGCCGGGCGCGTGGCGCACCCGACGGCCTCACCCGGGGCTATCCCGCCGGTACCAGCTCGCGGCGCATGTAGCGACGCTGCTCGGGGGTGGTGCCACCCCAGACTCCATGAGCCTCACCGGCGCGAAGGGCCCACCGCAGACATTCCGGGCGAACAGTACAGCTGCGGCAGACGTCGAGTGCTTTCTCCGTGTCGATGCGACCGATCCCGGTGCTGCTCACCGGGAAGAAGATCTCAGGGTCGTATGAGCGGCAGTTCCCCTGCTCGACCCAGTCCTCGCTCTCGTGGTACAGGCGGTTCACGAGTGCCTCCGATCCCTGGTCAGTGGTCCGCACCGTGGATCCCACGGTGGGTCAGCGAAGTTGGTGTCCACGCTGCCGTCCCAGGTTTGCGACCCTTCTGGGCTGCGGCGAAGCGGTGCGACTAATTGTAGTACTACATGAGGTCGTACTACAGGAAGTCTGCTCCAAAATCCGAGAATCATCAAGGACGTCCGTCGGGGAGGAGGGGGCTTCGGGCCCCGTTCGCGAGGTGGGCGAGGGGCGAAAGGGGCGAAGGGGGCGGCCTCTCGACCCGTTCCGAGGCCGAGGGATTTTCCTGCGTACAGCCGCTTTCGGAGCTCGGAGCGCGTACCGTGTGACGTGGGCCGCAGTCCTTCGAGGGCGTTATGTCGCTAGGTTCCCACCGAATTCATGTGACTTAACGCACGCTTAATATCGCGCTCCGAGGCTCTATGTTTGACCCTGACGCCTAGAGGCGATCGGCCGGACGGTGGGCGCCTCCCCCGGGTGAACCGGGTCCGGAAAGGATCGCGAACCCCCTGATGGACAGGGGGTGCGCGGGCCGCTCCACCGCTACCGCGCGTCATCTGCGAGTGTCGGCCGAGGTCGCCGAACACTGCTAAATAGACGAGCCATACCCGCGCCCTATCTGTTCAAACATCTGCGCGGAATCTCGCTGAAACTCTTTTGGTCTTCGTTCGCTAAGTTCGGTCGACGTGCCACATCTACGAACGAACCTCGAAGCACACGACCGAAACGACGACGGAGCCCCGGGCTCCGAAACCGCCGAGGCCGTGGGCCGTGGGGACGTGCGCTTGACCCACCCCTCCCCGGAGGACGGGCCGCACATGTGGCGGTTGGCCGGCGAGACGGGGATGGACGTGAACTCTCCGTACGCCTACACGCTCTGGTGCCGGGACTTCGCCGCGACCAGCGTCGTGGCGAGGGACGCCGACGGGCGGGTGGCGGCCTACGTCACCGGTTACGTCCGTCCCGACAGCCCGGACACGTACTTCCTCTGGCAGGTGGCCGTCGACTCCGCTCACCGTGGTCGGCGACTGGCCCGCCGGATGCTCGACTTCATCGGCGAGACCTTCGCCGAGCAGGGACTTCGGTACCTCGAAGCGACCGTCACCCCGGACAACAAGGCCTCTCGTGCCCTCTTCGCCTCGTTCGCGAGGGACCTGGGGACCGAGGCCGAGTGGAGCCCGCTCTTCACCGAGGAGCACTTCCCGGCCGGCGGGGGCGAGAACCACGACCCCGAGGACCTCGTGCGCATCGGCCCCATCGGCCCCGAGCCCACCGCCTCCGACGACTGACCGTCCGTACCGGATCGAACGCGATCCTGACCCACCCCTCGTCTAAGCCCTGAGCCCACGAAGTTGGGGAAAGGAATCAAGGAACATCACGATGGAGACCTTCCAGCGCCTCGAGTCCGAAGTCCGCGGATACTGCCGTAGCTGGCCGGTCGTCTTCGACAAGGCGGTCGGTTCGCACGTCTATGACGAGAACGGCAAGCCCTACCTGGACTTCTTCGCCGGGGCCGGTTCGCTCAACTACGGGCACAACAACCCGGAGCTGAAGAAGTCGCTCATCGATTACCTGACGGACGATCGCATCGTCCACAGCCTCGACGCCTACAGCGTGGCCAAACGCGAGTTCCTGAAAACCTTCGAGGAGATCATCCTCGAACCGCGCGGACTCGACTACAAGATCCAGTTCCCCGGCCCGGCCGGGAACAACGCCGTCGAGGCGGCGCTCAAGCTGGCCCGGAAGTACACCGGACGCCAGACCATCATCAACTTCACCAACGGCTTCCACGGGATGACCCTGGGCGCCCTGGCCGTCACCGGCAACTCCATGAAGCGCGGTGGCGCCGGTGTGCCGCTCGACCACGTGGCGACCATGCCGTTCGACAACTACCTCGACGGCAAGACCCCGGACTTCCTGTGGCTGCGCAGCCTGCTGGAGGACAGCGGCAGCGGACTGGACGCCCCGGCCGCCGTGATCGTGGAGTCCGTCCAGGGCGAGGGCGGCATCAACGTCGCCAGCGCCGAATGGCTCCGCGGGCTCTCCGAGCTCTGCAAGGAGTACGGCATCCTGCTCATCCTGGACGACATCCAGATGGGCTGCGGTCGTACCGGCCGGTTCTTCAGCTTCGAAGAGGCCGGGATCACCCCCGACATCGTCACCCTGTCCAAGTCCATCAGCGGCTACGGTCTGCCGATGGCGCTCACGCTGTTCAAGCGGGAGCTGGACGTGTGGGAGCCGGGTGAGCACAACGGCACCTTCCGCGGCTTCAACCCGGCCATGGTCACCGGCACGGAGACGCTGCGTCGCTACTGGACCGACGACTCCTTCGCCGAGGCCACCCTGGCCAAGGGCGCCATGGTCGAGGCCCGTCTCTCGGAGATCGCCTCCGAGTACGGCGACTTCGGCGCCCACGTGCGCGGCCGCGGCCTGGCCCGCGGTCTGGCGTTCGAGACCGAGGGCATCGCCAAGAAGGTCGCCGCCGAGTCCTTCCAGCGGGGCCTGCTCCTGGAGACCTCCGGTCCCCAGGACGAGGTCGCCAAGCTCCTGCCGCCGCTCACCTCGACCGAGGAGGAGCTCAACGCCGGTCTGGACATCATGGCCGACGCCGCCCGGGCCGCCGTCAAGGTCGCCCAGCCGGCGTGACGAAGTGCCCGGGATCCGTCCCTCCACCCCGACGCGCGTCCGTGCGTCGGGGCGGGGTGGAGACCGGGCGTCCGAAGGACCGACCACCGAATTCTTCGGGGCCGGTCGGTGTCTCCGTGCGGGACATCGGTCGGCCCCGTACCGTGTAACCAGCGCACTCTCCGCGCACCGGCACGTTAGGAGACCCAAGTGATCGTTCGCAGTCTGGACGAGATCAACGACACCGACGCCGACATCAAGACCGAGAACTGGCGCAGCCGTCGGATCGTCCTGGCCAAGGAGAAGGTGGGCTTCTCCTTCCACGAGACCGTGCTGTACGCGGGCACCGAGTCCACGTTCTGGTACGCCAATCACGTCGAGCTCGTGCACTGCATCGAGGGTGAGGCCGAGCTGACCAACGAGGAGACCGGGGAGAAGCACATCATCACCCCGGGCACCCTCTACCTGCTCAACGGCCACGAGAAGCACACGGTCCGCCCCAAGACCGACTTCCGTGTCCTGTGCGTCTTCAACCCGCCCGTGACCGGGCGCGAGGTCCACGACGAGAACGGCGTCTACCCGCTGGTCGTCGAGGAGGAGGCCCCCGCCTGATCCAGGGCGAGGGTCGTACGACCGAAGGGCGGGGTCCGCGTACGCGGACCCCGCCCTTCGTCGTCGCGAGGGTGGACACCCCTGGGTGACGGGTGTACGGACCCTGGGTCACCCCGCACAGGTGACCGGGGTGAAGAGGGTTCTTACAAAGGACACCTGATGGCCTGAAGCTCATAACCAGTGCATAACGGACCAAAGGTGTCCCGTTACTGAGGGGCGGGCTCGGGGAGGGAGACCCCGTACCAGTGCCGTCGTCCCCTGTTCCCGGGTGACGGACGGGGCCGTGGACCACACCACGGCAGCAGCCCACACGAGGCGATCCACATCATTCGAACGTCGCGGAGCCCTCGCCCCCCTCTTCTTCGGGCGAAGGCGCCGCTCTCGCGAGTATCCGAGGAGCAGTCGTGAAGAAACAGGGACCAGCGCGTCGGCGGGGAACCTGGGGCCGCAGAGACGCTTTCCGCCTGGGTGGTGTCGGGCTCGCCGTGGCCGGTCTCTCGGCGTGCACCAGGGTCGACGGCAACGGTGGAGCGAACGAGGACGGGAAGTCGACCCTGGAGCGACTGCGTGAGCAGGGCTTCGTCGCGGTCGGTCTGGCCAACGAGATCCCGTTCGGTTTCGTCGACGACGCCGGTGACCCCGCGGGGCAGTCTCCCGCCGTCGCCCAGGCCGTCTTCGAGGAACTGGGGGTCCCCGAGATCCAGGCCTCGCCCGTCAACTGGGACGGTCTGATCCCCGGCCTGGACGCCAACCGTTTCGACGTCCTCGCCGCCGGTGTGTTCATCACCCCCGATCGCTGTGGCCAGGTCGCCTTCACCGAGCCGACCGCCACCTCTCCCGAGGCGTTCATGGTGGCCTCGGGCAACCCGCACAACATCCAGCACTTCGAGGACTTCGCGGACAACCCCGACCTCAAGCTCGCCGTCCTCAACGGTTCCGTGGAGCAGACGTACGCCGAGTACTTCGGGGTCCCCGACGGCCAGATGGAGCTCATCGGCAATCAGACCGCCGGTTACGAGCTGCTGGAGTCCGGCCGTGTGGACGCGGTCTCCATGCTGAGCGTGTCCCACCACTACCTGATCCAGGAGCGCGGCGGCGACTTCGAGGTCTCCGAGCCCTTCTTCCCCGTCATGGACGGCAAGGAGGAGAAGGGCTGGGGCGGTCTGTGCGTCCGTCAGGACGACACCGAACTCCTGGAGGAGATGAACCGGGTCATCGCGGAGTTCACCGAGAGCGGTCGTCTGCTCGAGCTGGGCGAGGAGTGGGGCTTCACCGAGGACGACCTCCCCGACGGCACGAGCACCGCTGAGCTCTGCGAGGGCTGAGCCCCGTGGAACAGATCGAATTCCTCATAGAACGGTTGCCCAGGTTCCTCGACGGCGCCTGGGTGACCGTTCAGCTCACCCTCGGGGGGAGCGCGCTGGCCTTCGTCCTCGCCATGGTCTTCGGGATCATGGGGACGGCCGGCCACTGGTTGCCCAGAGCCGTCTCCACGGTCTACGTGGAGGTCTTCCGGGGCATCGCCGCCCTGGTCCTGATGTTCTGGATGGCCTACGCACTGCCCGTCGCCACCGGTTTCCAGCTGGACGACATGTTCGCGGCGATCCTGGCGTTGGGGCTCAACGTGGGAGCGTACGGCGCCGAGGTCGTGCGCTCGGCGATCAACGCGGTGCCGAGGGCCCAGGTCGAGGCGACCGTCGCTCTGAACCTCTCCTGGTTCCAGCGGATGCGCCTGGTCGTGGTCCCTCAGGCCTGGGCACAGATGCTGCCGACCTTCGGCAACCTGGTCATCGAGTTGATGAAGGCCACGGCCGTGGCCTACCTGATCGGTGTCGCCGATCTGGCCGCCGTCGCGCAGCAGTTGCGTGAGGCCACGGGCGAGACGGTGGTCGCCTACTCCGGTGCCCTCGTCCTCTACTACCTGATCGCGCAGGTGCTCATCCTCGGTATGCGACTGCTCGAACGCCGCGCCAACCGGAAGCTGGGCCGGGTGACGCCCGGGGGCGGCGGTCCGCTGTCCCTGCTGAGACCGCCCTCGGTCGGAACACGAGTGGGGGTGGCCAAGTGATGTTCTGGGATTTCGAGTGGACGTTCCAGATCATGCCGGACCTGCTCTCCGGCCTCTGGGTGACCGTCCAGATCACGGTGATCGCCTATCTGATGGCCCTGGCCCTGGGCCTGGCCATCGCGATCGTCCGGCGAGTGCCGATCATCGGCTCCCTCCTGCACTTCGTCATGGAGTTCATCCGGACGACACCGCTGATCATCCAGTTGGTGTTCGTCTTCCTCCTGGCGCCGTCGACGGTCTCGGGCATGACCGTGGGCATCCTGGTCCTGGGAGTGCACTACTCCTCGTACACCGCCGAGGTGTACCGCTCGGGTATCGAGGGCGTGTCCAAGGGCCAGTGGGAGGCGGCACGCGCCCTGAGCCTCCCCACCACCCGTACCTGGGGGGCGATCGTGCTGCCCCAGGCGATCCGCAAGGTCATCCCCGCGCTGGGCAACTACCTGATCGCGATGTTCAAGGACACCCCGCTGCTCTTCGCGATCGGTGTGGCCGAGCTGCTCACCGAGGCCCAGCGTGTGGGCAGCGCCGACTTCCGCATCGTGGAGGCCTTCACCGTGGTCGGGTTCCTCTTCCTCCTGGTGAGCATCCCGTCCGCGATCGTGATTCGACGACTGGAGAAGCGATATGCCGCCGTCTGATACCCCCGAGAACACGACGACACCGGGTGTCGAGGGCGACGCCGACGGCCCGTTGATCGTCTTCGATCAGGTCGTCAAGCGTTTCGGCGATCTCACGGTCCTGGACCATCTGGACTTCTCGGTCGCCCCCGGTGAGCGGGTCACGCTCATCGGACCGAGCGGTTCGGGCAAGACCACCATCCTGCGTCTGCTCATGACCCTGGAGAAGGTCACCGAGGGCCACATCTGGATCCAGGGCGAGCCCTTCAGCCACATGAGGAGGGGCTCCGCGCTGGTGCCCGCCAACGAGGGCCACCTGCGTCGGCGGCGCAAGCGCATCGGCATGGTCTTCCAGCAGTTCAACCTGTTCCCGAACATGACCGTTCGCAAGAACATCATGGAGGCCCCGGTCCACGTGTTGGGCGTGGGCAAGGACGAGGCCGCCCAGCGGGCCGAGGAACTCCTGGAGCTGGTGGGACTGGGCGACAAGATCGACGCGCACCCCACGCAGTTGTCCGGTGGACAGCAGCAGCGGGTGGCGATCGCGAGGGCGCTGGCCATGCGACCGGAGATCCTCCTCTTGGACGAGGTGACCTCGGCGCTGGACCCGGAGTTGGTGGCCGGTGTGCTGGACGTGCTGCGGGAGGTGGCCGAGACCACCGACATCACGATGCTGTGCGTGACCCACGAGATGGGCTTCGCCCGCGATGTCTCCCACCGCGTCCTGATGTTCGATCAGGGGCGGATCGCCGAAGAGGGGCCGCCGGAGCAGATCTTCGGGGATCCCCGGGAGGAGCGGACCAAGTCGTTCCTCAAGTCGGTCCTGGACAACGGGTACTGAGCCCGTTCCCGTGGGGCGCCCGCCCGGTCGTGTCGACGATCGGGCGGGCGCCCTCGTCATGTGGGGCATCACCGGTGTGGCGCCCTCGTCGGGACCCGGCAACGACATACCGTAGTCATTAAGTCGCTTTTAGTTTTCCCTGGTGCAGAATGTGTGTTCTGAGACAGGGGGGACTCTTGTGACCATAGTGCGAAGATGGGGGCTCGCGTGGACGCTCGGTGTCGCGGCGGTCCTCATCATCGGGCCACTGATCCTCAGCCCCGTCCTTCGCTCCGAGGTCTTCGGGGACTCGGCCGTCCTGCTGCTGATCTCCTGGATACCGATGCTGGTGGCGTGCGTCGTGGCCTGGGGGTTGTCGCGGGGGCTGGGGCGACGGGACGAGCTGGACCGACGCGTGGTGGGGGCCATGGACGGCCACCCCCTCAACCGGGAGCTGCTCTGGCAGGGGCTCATGCTCATCGGCTTCATCCTGTCGATGATGCTGATCTCGGGGGTCCTGCGGGTCTACGGCGAGGAGACCGGGACCACCCCGGACCTGGCCATGTCGGCCTCGCTGGTGTCCCGACTCCTGTTCCTCTTCGCGATCCCGCTGCTGATCCTGGACCGTTCCGGCATCACCGTCGAGGGCAAGGGCACCGCCATGCCCGCGATCGCGCTCGGGGTGAGCGAACCCTGGCGCTGGCTGGGCCTGGCCCCCGTCGCCCTGGCGGTCGGGATGATGGGCTACCTGATCCTGCCGCACATCGGGCTGCCCCCGCCGTCCTTGACCCTGTACGCGATGCTGTTCGCCTTCGCCCTGATCGCGGTCTGCGAGGAGATCTTCTTCCGATGCATGATGCAGACCCGGTTGGAGATCCTCCTGGGCCGTTGGGGCGGCATCGTGATCACCTCGGCGGTCTTCGCGCTGACCTACGCGCTCATCCAGCCCTATGACGCGGTGGCCCAGCTGCCGCCGGAGCACGACCTGACGCACGACATCGGCATGGCCATGCTCACCTACGGTGCGGCGAGCGTGCTCTACGGATACCTGTGGGCCTGCTTCCGCAACACCTGGATCAACGTCCTCATGCGTCTGGCGGTCTTCGTGCTGATCCTGCCGCCGGATCTCCAGATCGGTATCTGAACCGGCGCCACCTGCGAAGTCTTCGCGCCATGGCGGAGATTTCACCCGGTACGACCCGAGGGTCATCGGGCATATGGGTAGAGAAGACCCACAGGGGTCGCACCGCGGTCATCTTCCCCTTGCGGGAGTGTCACCGTGTGGTCATGGAAAAGGGGGAGTCTGCCCACTGTGAGCACGGAATCAGCGCCGACAGAGGCGGAACTCGGCACCGCGGAACTACCGTCCGACAGGTTCATGGACCGGGAGGAGGGGTGGCTCCGTTTCAACCAGCGGGTCCTCGAACTGGCCGAGGACGAGGACATACCGCTGCTCGAACGGACGCGATTCCTCGCGATCTTCTCCAGCAACCTCGACGAGTTCTTCATGGTCCGGGTCGCCGGCCTCAAACGGCGCCTGGCCACCGGCCTCTTCGTCGCCTCCTCGAGCGGCCACCACCCCCGGGATCTGCTGGAACGCGTCTCCAAGGTCACCCACGAACTCGTGGTCCGTCAGATCGCCTGCTTCGAGGAGAGCGTCGCCCCCGCCTTGGCGGAGGAGGGCATCGGCATCGTCCGCTGGAACGAGCTCGACACCGCCGAGCGCGAGTACCTCCACGGGTACTTCCGCCGCTCCGTCTACCCCCTGGTGACACCGTTCACCGTCGACTCGGCCCACCCCTTCCCCTACATCTCGGGCCGCTCCCTCAACCTCGCCGTCACCGTTCGGGATCCGGACGACGACCGTCAGATGTTCGCCAGGGTCAAGGTGCCCGCCTCCCTTCCGAGGTTCATCGAACCGGCCACGAGCAGCGGTGGCCGATACGTCCCGGTCGAGGACATCATCGCCGCCCACCTGCCCCAGCTCTTCGAGGGCATGCACGTGGTCGAGCACCACGCCTTCCGGGTCACCCGCAACGCGGACCTGGAGGTCGACGAGGACGAGACCGACGACCTCGTGCAGTCGCTGGAGAACGAACTCCTGCGCCGTAGGTTCGGTCCCCTCGTGCGATTGGAGGTGGAGCGGACCATCAGCGACGAGGTCCTGGCCATCCTCACCGAGGAGCTCGGCGCCGAGGAGGAGGAGATCTATCGGGTCCCCGGGCCGCTCAACCTGGCCGGGCTCGCCCAGATCGCCGACGCGGACCGCCCCGACCTGCGCTATCCGCCGATGGTCCCGGGCGAACCCCGCTCGCTCACCTCGGGAGACCTGTTCGCCACCATCAGGGAACGCGAGGTCCTGGTCCACCACCCCTACGAGTCGTTCGCCACCACCACGGAACGGTTCCTCTCCCTGGCCGCCACCGATCCCAAGGTCGTGGCGATCAAACAGACCCTGTACCGGACCAGCGGTGATTCCCCCATCGTCGAATCGCTCATCGAGGCGGCCCGGGCCGGCAAGGAGGTCGTGGTCCTGGTCGAGGTCAAGGCCCGCTTCGACGAACAGAACAACATCCAGTGGGCCCGCAAACTCGAACGCGCGGGCTGCCACGTGGTCTACGGCGTGGTCGGACTCAAGACGCACTGCAAGTTGTCCATGGTGATCCGTCAGGACGACGACGGTCTGCTCCGCCGCTACTGCCACGTCGGCACCGGTAACTACAACCCGAGCACCGCGCGCGTCTACGAGGACCTCGGTCTGTTCAGCGCCGCAGACGAGGTGGGCGAGGATGTCAGCGACCTGTTCAACAGCCTCACCGGGTTCTCCCGTAAGAAGCACTACCGACGACTCCTGGTGGCGCCCGCCGCCCTGCGACAAGGGCTGCTGCGACAGATCGACGAGGAGATCGCGGCCGCCCGCGAGGGTGGTGCGGCACGTGTGCGGATCAAGGTGAACTCCCTGGTGGACGAGGAGATCATCGACGCCCTCTATCGGGCCTCCCTCGCCGGGGTCCGGGTCGACCTGTGGGTCCGGGGGAGCTGTGTCCTGCGCGCGGGGGTCCCCGGGCTCTCCGAGAACATCCACGTCCGCAGTATCCTCGGCCGTTTCCTGGAGCACTCCCGCGTGTTCGTCTTCGAGAACGGAGGCCGCCCCAAGGTGTGGATCGGCAGCGCCGACCTGATGCCCCGCAACCTGGACCGACGTGTCGAGGCGCTGGTCAGGATCGCCGACCCCGAGCAGTGCCGGAGGCTGGTGGGTCTGATGGACCTGGCGATGGCCGACGGAACCTCCTCCTGGCGTCTCGAACCCGACGGTTCGTGGACCCGGGTCACCCACGACGAGAACGGACAGCCCTTGATCGACCTCCAGGAGGCCCTGCGCGGCGACCGTCACCTGCGGGTGGTGGACGGAGGATGAGCGGTCACGGGACCGGCTCCGGGAACGGTACGACCGACATCAGGGTGACCAGCGCCTTCCCTCCCCGGGACACCGCGGTGGGCGGATACCTGGAACCCATCCGCGCCGGTGGGGCGGTGCTGTGGCGTGACGGGGACCGGGGGCGCGAGATCGTCCTCATCCGCCGTCCCGGTCGCGGCGACTGGTCCCTGCCCAAGGGCAAGCTCAAGAACGGTGAACACCCCATCACGGGCGCGGTACGCGAAGTGGAGGAGGAGACGGGGCTGAGGCCGTTGCTCGGCCGTCGGCTGCCTCCCCAGCGCTACCTCAAGAACGGTTGGCCCAAGCAGGTGGAGTGGTGGGCGGCCGTTCCCGAAGGGGGCGGCGGGGCGATCGACTACGAGCCCAACGAGGAGATCGAGGCCGTCGAGTGGGTCCCGGTCCAGGAGGCGCGGGAACGGCTCACCTACGACCACGACGTCCAGGTCGTCGACAACTTCCGCGCGGGCCCCGCGGAGACCTTCCCGATCGTCCTTCTGCGGCATCTGTCCGCGGGGGAGAAACGCGCCTGGGCCGGTGACGACCTGCTGCGTCCGCTCGACGAGACCGGCAGGGCCGACGCGGCGGCCCTGCCGGACGTCCTGGCCGCCTACGGGCGGCCGCGCGTGGTCTCCTCGGCGGCGGCCCGTTGCGCGGAGTCGCTGCTGCCGTACACGGTCGGGTTCGACGCGCCCATGGTCACCGAACGGGCCCTCACCGTGGGCCGGGGTGGCCGAGGGTACGACGTCGACGAGGCCCGACGGGTGTTCGCGGAGATCATCACGGAGAGAAGGCCCACCGTCGTGTGCACCCACGGCGAACTGGTCCCCGCGCTGATGGCCGAGGCGCTCACCCGTGCCGGCGCCCCCTTGTCCCAACAGTTGGGGCTGCGCAAGGGGTCGTTCTGGGTACTGCACATGTCCGTCGACGGCGGGCTCGCCGGTGTGGAACGCCACGACGTGCGGGAATGAGGACCGTCCCCACCGACCCGGGTCGGAGCGCTCCCGAGCCGGTGACATGATGCGTGCATGGCTGAACACATGGTGGCCCGGAGCATCGTGATCGACGCTCCGGCCAAGAGGATCTTCGACCTGATCGCCTCGCCGGGGAAGCACCCTCTCCTGGACGGCTCCGGCACCGTCCTGAAGGCGGTCTCCGGCCCGGAACGGCTGGAACTCGGCTCGGAGTTCGGCATGGACATGCGGATGATGGGGCTGCCCTACCGGATGACCAACCGGGTGGTGGAGTTCGAGGAGAACCGGGTCATCGCGTGGAAACACGTGGGTTCGCACCGCTGGCGGTACGAGCTGGAGGAACTCGACGGCGAAGGGACGCGGGTCACCCAGACCTTCGACTACACCTGGGGCCACACGTTCTTCTACATGATGTCCGGCGCCCCGGCCCGGAACGCGCGCTCGATCGAGGGCAGTCTGCGACTGCTCAAGCGCGAGGCCGAGCGGGACTGAGCCGGAGCGTGCTCCGGACCGGCGCCCCGGTCCGTTCGCCCGGGTCGGGACCGGGCCGTCGTAGCACTCGCGCGATGCCCTAAAGTTCGGCAAGGGCCCGCGCGCCCGTGCGCCTCCCGGCCACCGCGGCGTCGGCTGAGCGGGCCCGCTGACGAGGAATCGGTCGACGCAGGGAGTCGGGAGACCAGTGGGTGGAACCAGCTTGGGTGACGTGTGGCAGGACGTGCTGTCCGTCCAACCCCATCCGGATCAGTGGATCATCATCGGGGCGGCCGCGGTGGCCTTGGCCGTCGTCCTGCTCGGTCAGCCCTGGCGGGTGGCGCGCAACGTCGTCACCATCGCCCACGAGGGCGGTCACGCCCTCGTCGCTCTGCTCAGCGGCCGTCAGCTCACCGGGATCCGGCTGCACTCCGACACCTCGGGGGTGACGGTCTCCCGGGGTAGACCCACCGGTATCGGCATGATCCTCACGGTCTTCGCCGGCTACGTCGCGCCGAGCGTCATCGGCCTCCTCGGCATCCTCATGCTGATGGCGGGGAGGATCACCGCTCTCCTGTGGCTGAGCATCGTGGTGCTCGCCGCCATGCTCCTGATGATCCGCAACCTCTACGGCGTGATCTCGATCGTGGCCACCGGCGCCGTCGTCTTCGGCGTGAGCTGGTTCACCCCGCACGAGGTCCAGGCGGCCTTCGCCTACCTGTTCATCTGGTTCCTGCTCTTCGCCGGGGTGCGTCCCGTCATCGAGCTCCAGAGCCAGCGGATGCGTCAGCCCTCCCCGCACTCCGACGCCGACCAGCTCGCCCGGTTGACGGGACTGCCCGGGACCTTCTGGGTGATGGTGTTCCTCTTGGTGAACGCCGCCGTCACCCTCTTGGGAGTGTGGATGCTGTTCTTCTGATCCGAGGGGGCCCGGAGGGCCTTCGGACACGGAAAAGGGGCCCCGCGTGCGGACGCGGGGCCTTCGTCGTCGTGGGGGTCAGGCGCTCTGCGGGGCGGCCAGGGCCTGGGCCACCGAGTCGAACACCGGGATACGGGTGTCCAGGGAGGTCACGCGCAACGTCTGGACGATGCGCGGCTGGGCGGCGGCGATCACCAGAAGGGCCTGCTGCTCCTTGGCGGCCTTGTGGGCACGGATCAGCACGCGCAGGCCGCTGGAGTCGATGAACCTCAGGTCGGTGCAGTCCAGCACCACACGGCCGAAGGGCTGTGTCGTCAGCGCCTCGGTGACCGCGTCCTGGAAGCGGGCCTCGGTGGCCATGTCGATCTCCCCGTCCAGGGTCAGGACACGTCCGGACTCGTGGAGGGTGGAGGAGATGTTCAGGTCGGGCATTGCGACTCCGGCGAACTCGGGCCTTGCCCGATAGGTCGGCGAGGCAGACCATACGTCGCCCCACCGGGGGCGCGTGGTGACCGGTGCGTTGGTTGCGTTGACGCGTGAGCCAAGCTGATGGTTCATCAAGTTCCTTGCGTGGTGCCCCGGATCGAAAGCCGGGGAGGAAACGCCTTTCTCGCCTGGATTACTCGGAAAAGCACAGCGTTCTGGGAACGTTCGGGCCGGGGCCCGAGTTCCCGGTGCCGTGGGTCATCGGCGATGACCGGGTGCTCAAGGGCAGGGAGACTCGGTGTGCGATGGGACGGGACCGCTCGTCGCCACCGTCTTCGACGGCGTTCGGCCCCTTGCACAGGAGAACCCACCGGTGCCGACGGACATTCCCTCGCGCGGGACGACACCGAAGGCGGACGGTCCGGATCCTCCCGCCGGGCCGTCTCCCCGAAAGCTCGGTGCGGTGCCGTGTCACCGGGGTCGTTCAGCCTCGGACTTTACCACAGGGCCGTAGCCTATTCGTGACGTGAGAGACGCCGGGTCGTGCCCGTGGACCTGTCGCTTTCCGTACGCGATGGTGTACACGATCACGCCTTTCGTAGGCATTCCGTTCCGTCGATATCGGTGTCCGGTTCGGGTGACCGCTCCTGTTGCTGGAGCGCCCACACGCACGCCGACAGGGTGAGCGGGACCGCCACGGTCAACGCCAAGGCCGGGATGGCCACACCGGAGTCGTTGGCGGCGAACCCGACGAGCGCGGTCACCAGGGAGCCGGTGAGGCCCGCACGCAGCGTGGGAGCGTACTCGTAGGCCCGCTGGAGCGCCCCGATCCGCCAGTTCGTCGGCCGGTTGAGGGCCGCGAAGAGGAACAGCAGGGCGCCGGCCGAGAGCAGGGTGAGCTGCCAGTTGCCGAGGGTCCCCAACATCGCTCCGAGCTTGCGGGCCAGGACGGTACCGGCCTCCCCGTTCACGACCTGGGCCGCGAACGCGCCGAAGTGGCTGCGCTCCTCGATCGGCCGCAGGTAGTCCATCCAGGACAGAAGGGCGATCACCGTGAGAGAGGTCACGCCGATCACGACCAGGCGCGGCAGGGTGATCCGTATCCCCGCGATCATCATCGTGGTCACAGCCAGCCCCGGGATGAGGGCGATCACGCCGCCGAAGTCGGTGCCCAACCCCGGCCAGCCGACGATCAGGACCGAGGACACCCCGATGATCAGCGTCGTGACCACCGCGGTCCGCCGTCGGCCACGTCCGATCAGCATGTGCGCGATCCCGGCCACCGCCATGAGCATGCCGGTGGCGAAGGTCGCGAACGCGATGTTGCCGATCCCGTAGAAACGTCCCGCCACGATCGGTGAGTATCCGGTGGGGGAGTTCATCTGGAGGTTCGCGCCGAAGCACAGGTCCAGGAACAGCACCAGGGTGGTGGCGCCCGCCACCACCGTCATCGGCCCGAGGATGGTGCGGCGCCAGGGTCCCGCCATCGCCAGCGCCACGACCAGGGCGTCCACGGCCAGTACCGAGGTCAGCAGGGCCAGAGGGGGAGTGGTCGCCGCCCACCACGGGATGAGGTTGGCCAGGTAGCTCGCCACGGGGAAGGCCGCCCCGGCCAGGGCGACGACGCGGGTGATCGACAGGACCAGGGCCCGTTTGCTCCGTTCCCCGTCCGAGTACCGGTGCAGGGCGTAGGCGGCCGCGGCGTAGATCAGCAGCTGAAGGGCGACCAGGCCGCTGAAGAAGCCCGGGATCGAGGCGCCCACGACCACCGCCGCGGTGTTGAAGTCGACCAGTCGACCGATGGCGGCCTCCGTGGTCGCCGGGCGCTGGTCGAGTTGCCAGACCCGTCCTCCCGTGGGCGCGGGGGCCCGCATGCCCAGCGCGTCGAGCACGGTCGCGGTGGTGTCGGTCAGGACCACCAGCCCGGGGCGGCGGGTGGACTCCGAGGCCAGATAGGAGTGCGGACCGGCCAGGCCCTGGGCGGTCATCTCCCCGTTCATGGCGACGGTCAGACGTGAGGGCCCGGTGTCCATGGACACCCCGACCACCATCAGGGAGGAACCGGTGGGAAGCGCTCCGATCAGGGACGACATTCGGGAGTCGAGGGTCTCCAACGCCTCTTCGCGTACCCACTCGGGGACGTCCTCGGGGTCGGGGTCGCCCTCCCCGTCGGTGGTGGTCGCGGGGTCGGGGTACAGGCGGGTGAGCTCGGGCAGCTCCACGACGGCCAGGGACACCCCTTCCAGACGTTCACGGGTGAGCTCCCGTGCCGAGGGCAGGTAGTGGTCGACACGTCCCGAGGTGTCGGCCGCGCCCAGGGCCGCCCCGGGGCCGGCCGCCAAGGTGAGCCCGCCCTCGTCGCGCACGGTCTGGCCGAGCATGCCCACGGGCGCGGAGAAGGGGGAGGCCAGGTTCTGCTCGATGTAGGAGTCGTAGCCCGGAACGGAGGCGCCCGAGCCGTCGCTCACGGGCGCGGGGGCCGGTTCGCACACGGTGAACCGTTCCCGCTCGGACAGGGCGCGCTGGCCGGCCGACACCGAGAGCCAGCCGTCGGTGGGACAGGTCCGGGAGGTGGCGGTGCGGATCGATACGTTGCCGATCGCCCCGTCCCCGGCCATCTCCCACAGGGTGGGCGTGTGCTCGGGGGTGACGTCCTCCCAGAGCAGCCCCGGGATCCCCACCAGGACGACCGGGGCCTCCCGTCCCTTCGGCGCCCTCGGCGTCGGACCCTCGGCGGCCGCGGCGGGCGCCGCGCCCGCGAGGACCGCCGCGGCCAGAAGGAGCGCGCACAGTCGTCCTCCCCAACGCGTGCCGAGCACAGGACTCGGTGACATGGCGGCCCCCCGATCGCACGAATCACCCTCTGGTCGCGCTCACCCTAGTGACCTGCGCGGCTCGTCGTGGGAAAACGATGACAACGGCGATTCCGGGCGTCCGCTCAGTCCGTGACGCCCCAATCGCGCAGAACCTCGTCGATGTCGGGGAGCGGTCCGCCCCGGGTGACCCCTCCGGGGGTCCGATCGAACCGGGGCGCGGGTCCGGCCACGATCCGCCCCTTCTCGCGCACGAGTGAGCCGCGGGAGCGCACGTGCGGATGGTCGGGGGCCTCCTCCATGGACAGGATCGGCATCACGCAGGCGTCGGTCCCCTCGAAGATCCGCCCCCACGCGTCCCGGGTGCGTGTGCGCAGGACCTTCGCGAAGCGTTCCCGGAGCGCGGGCCAGTTCTCGGTGTCCCACTGCTCGGGGAGATCCTCCTCGGCCAGCCCGACCCCTTCCAGGAAGGCCCGGTAGAACTTCGGTTCGATGCACCCGACGGAGAGGTGCCGTCCGTCCGCGCATTCGTAGACGTCGTACCAGGGGGCACCGGTGTCGAGGTAGTTGGTGCCGCGCTCGTCGCTCCACGCGCCGCGCGAACGGTCCTCGTGCACCATCGACATCAACAGGGAGACCCCGTCCACCATGGCCGCGTCGACCACTTGGCCGCGTCCGGAGGTCTGCCGTTCCACGAGGGCGGCGAGGATCCCGGTGATCGTGAACATGGTGCCTCCGCCGAAGTCGCCGAGGAGGTTGATCGGGGGGATCGGGGGGCCGTCGGCGCGTCCGATGGAGTGCAGGGCCCCGTTCACGGACACGTAGTTCATGTCGTGGCCCGCGGTGTGGGCCAGGGGGCCGTCCTGTCCCCAGCCGGTGACCCGCGCGTACACGAGGCGGGCGTTGATCTCGTGGCAGTCGTCGGGGCCCAGTCCGAGCCGTTCCATGACCCCGGGACGGAAGCCCTCCAGGAGGACGTCGGCCCGGCCGATCAGGTCGCGGGCGGTCTCCCGCCCCTCCTCCGACTTGAGGTCGATCCCGACCACGGCCCGGCCCTCGCACATGTGCGGGCCGGGGGCGCCGGAGCGCATGGCCTCGGCGGCCTGAGGGCGGTCGATCCGGACGACGTCGGCCCCCAGGTCGGCGAGGAGCATGCCCGTCATGGGTGCGGGGCCGAGGCCCGTGAACTCGACGACGCGGATTCCGTTGAGGGGTCCCATGGGTGCCTTTCGAACGCGAGCTGACTAGAACGGGGTTCGGTTCATTGTGCAGCCCGAGCGGCGCGGACGCCAGATCCGTCGCGGAGCGCGTCCTGGACACGACGGGTGGAGCCGAAAAGAAGAAAAGGGGAGATATGGCTTAACGGAGCGCCGCGTGGTTCGATTTTCGGCTAATAACAAAAGGAGAACTCGCCCCGATGTTAATGTCGTCCTACTCGCCTTCGCGCCCCTCGTCCTCCTGCGCGGAACCCCCACGTAAGAGGACGTCGAACCCTGCTCTCGAGGGATGGTCGAACGGCGATCCCGATCGCGGGGGACAAAGCCGGCATTCGCCCGGACGGCCCCCGGAACGGTGACAGAACCCCTGCCTTTCCCGTGCCGGAGAAGAGTGAGAAGGTCATGTCCGAAAACCCCGGAAGGAAAAAGGGACGAGGTGGACGTCGCGCCAAGGGACGCAGGCGTACACGCTCCTCCCCGCCCCTCCTCCTGATCGCCGCCTCCGTCGCCGGGGCCCTCGCCCTGGCCTGCGGCGGCACCGCCCTGGCCATGGACAAGAGCGTCACCCTCGACGCCAACGGGGAACGGAGCACCGTCCACACCTTCGGCGGCACGGTCCAGGACGTCCTCGACTCCGCGGGGATCACCCTCGACGACCACGACATCGTCGCCCCCTCCCCGGACACCCCGATCGGTGGCGGAGACCACGTCATCGTCCGCTCGCCGCGCGACCTCACCGTCGAACTCGACGGTCGCCGCCTGGAACATCGGGTCAACGCCGCGACCCTCGGAGAGGGGCTCCGCCAGATCGGTCTGGACCCCGAGGGCGTCGAACTCTCCCAGGCCCACGACACCGCCATCCCCTCCGATGGATTGACCGTCACCGCCGGCCGAGCGCCCCGCATGGTCGTCGTGTACGACACGATCCGCTCCGAGACGCGCACCACCGGAGAGACCGTCGCCGACGTCCTGGAGGCCGCCGGGGTGGAACCGGGCGAGCACGACGTCGTCACCCCCGACCTCGACGAACCCGCCGAGCCCGACATGGTCGTCCACGTCCTGCCCGTGATCGGTGAACCCGAGACGGAGGAGGTGGTCATCGAGGCCGAGATCGTGGAACGGGAGAACCCCGACCTGCCCGAAGGGGAACGCGAGGTCGTCACCGAACCCGAGGACGGCCTCAAGGAGGTCACCACGGCGACCGTCCTGCGTGAGGGGGAGGAGGTCGAACACGCACTCTCCGAGGAGATCGTCACCGAACCGGTGGCGGGGCTGGTGGAGATCGGCACCAAGGTCGAGGAGGCGACCGCGGACCTCCCCGAGGTCGGTGGAGAGGCGGCCGGACTCGACTGGGCCGGGCTCGCCGCCTGCGAATCCGGAGGGGACCCCGCCGCCGTCAACTCGGCGGGCGGCTACTACGGCCTCTACCAGTTCAGTCCGCGGACCTGGGCCTCGGTCGGCGGTAGCGGGCTGCCCTCCGACGCGAGCCCGGAGGAACAGACCATGCGCGCCCAACTGCTCTACGACAGCGTGGGCGGAGACTGGCGGAGCCAGTGGCCCCACTGCGGGATCCACCTCTTCGACTGACACAGGGACGAGCGGGTGGGCGGCTGCCGGCAAGATGTGTGGGTGACACAGACATCCGCACCCGACCCCGACGACCGTTCCCGCCTGCTCACCCCCGCCGACGTGCGGGCGCTGGCCGAACGGTTCGGCATCCGGCCCACCAAGACCCTGGGCCAGAACTTCGTCATCGACCACGGGACCGTCCGCCGCATCGTTCGCGTCGCGAACGTCGGCGAGGACGACGTGGTCGTCGAGGTGGGTCCGGGACTCGGCTCGCTCACCCTCGCCCTGCTCCCGCACGTGCGCAGGGTCACCGCGATCGAGATCGACCCCGCTCTGGCCGAGGCCCTGCCGGGGACCGTCGCCGCGCACGCGCCCGAACTCGCCGACCGGCTCACCGTCGTCCCCGGCGACGCCATGCGCGTCACCGAACTCCCCGGCCCCGAGCCGACCGCACTGGTGGCCAACCTGCCCTACAACGTGTCGGTCCCCGTCCTGCTGCACCTGCTCGAACTCCTGCCCGGGCTCGAACGGGTCCTGGTGATGGTGCAGGCCGAGGTCGCCGACCGGATCACCGCCACCCCCGGCGGCCGGATCTACGGGGTGCCCTCCGCCAAGGTCGCCTGGTACGCCTCCGCGCGCCGGGCCGGAGCCGTGGGACGCAACGTGTTCTGGCCCGCCCCCAACGTCGACTCCGGCCTGGTGGAGCTGATCCGCCGACCCGCTCCGACCACCAAGGCCTCCCGGCGGGAGGTGTTCGAGGTCATCGACGCCGCCTTCGCGCAGCGCCGCAAGACCCTGCGCGCGGCCCTCGCGGGTTGGGCCGGCTCGGCCCCGGCCGCGGAGGAGGCCCTGCGCGCCGCCGGCGTGGACCCGAAGGCGCGCGGGGAGTCCCTGGGCATCGAGGGGTTCGCCGCCATCGCCGAACAGCGTCCCGAGTAGCGGATCAGTCCTCGGGGGCGGCCCGCTCGCTCCGATCCGGGGCCCGGGTCCCCTCGGAGGATCGCGCCCTCGACCTCAGGAGGGCCCTCGCGACCCCCACCAGGATGAGACCGGTGAAGAGCACCGGGATCAGCCACAGGAGGTCGAAGTCCCAGGAGCCGCCGCCCCGGACGACGAGCACGACCGCCAGACCGAGGAACATCACCCCGGCGATCAGCGAGCCGACGTCAATCCCGCGCTTGGCCATATCGAACCTCCACTACTCCACCCGCGGTCTCCGCGTTCACATTGATCACGGGCGTCTCGTCAGTCCCGCTCGTCTCGGGTTCCTCCTCGGTTCCCGTCTCGGGCCCGTTCGGTTCGTCCTTCGCGCCGCCTTCCGGCGGGTCGAAGACCTCCTCGTAGGTCAGGTCGGCCCCGTACATCTCGTCCGCCCCCGCGCCGGTCGGGTCGATCATGCCCCAGCCGGCGCCCGCGGTCAGGTCGACCCGCGCGTCCTCGGGGAGCACCACGACCAGCACGCCGTGGTCCACCCGGGCCGCCACGTCCACGCTCTGTCCCGCCTCCAGTGAGGAACCGAGCCGGCTCAGGTCCAGGACCCCCCGGCCCAGGTTCAGACGCATCGGTTCCCCCTCGACGTGGGCGACCGTCTCCGGCTCCCAGACCGCCTCGCCCACCTTCGCCCGAGGAAGATCGAACGTTCCCACCAGGACCGCGCCCAGGACGGCGAGCGTCCCCAGGAACAACAGTCCGCGCGTGTTGCCCGCCCACGTGCCGATCAGCGAGAACACGCCGACCACCGCGACCGCCGCCGCCATGAAGTAGAGGCCGTACACCGGACCGAACAGCAGGTCCGTACTCCCCGCCCCGTGGAACACCGACCCCAGATGGGGGGCGGCCACGACCAGCGCGACCGCCATGGTCACCACGGTCCACAGCGCGTGCGAGGCCAGGGGGGAGGGACGGCTCCGTCTCTCGAAGCAGCCCTCGCCGCCCTTCCCGTCATCACGCCCTTCGGGAGCGTCCTCCTCGTCATCCGCGGGGTCGTCGAGGTCGTCGTCGGATTCGGCGTCCCGTGAGGTGCGCTCCGAGACCACGGCCAGATCCACCGGTCCGTGCGGAGCGGAGGCCCACGGCTGAGCCGGGTTGTAGTAGGCCGCGCTCGGCTGCGGTACCGGTCCGGTCGGTGGCGGATCCCGTCTGGCCAGGTCCGCGCGGAGCCCCGACAGGACCGAACGCAGCTCCATGCCCCGCGCACGCGCGGTCAGCAGGCCCAACACCAGTGGAATCGCCAACACCAACGTCGCCCAGCCGAAACCGCCCACCAGACTCAGCGCGGTCGCGCCCATCAACCCCACGGCCAACAGGCGGGGGACGGCCCTGGACGGGATGGCCCGGTCCAACATCTGCTCGAACGTGGCCGGTCCGCCCTGGGGGTCGCGCATCAACATCCACGCCGCGACGTACAACAACAGGCCCGTGCCACCGGCGAAGGCGGTCAAGGCGAAACCCGTCCGCCACAGGACCGGGTCGACCCCCGTGTAGGCGCCCAGACCGGCGCACACACCGGCGATCACCCGCCGGTCGTCGTCGCGCCGCAGACCGGGGCCGGTCTCCGGAGGATCGACGGCGTCCCCGGCCTCGGCCGGAGGACTCTGGGCCTCACCGTCGGTCATCGTCGCTCACCGCACCTTCCTCATGGAACCATCGTCGCCCCTGATACGTCCCAGAGGGAATCCGGGACGACCCTGAGCACACCCTGACCGGCGTGCGCCGCGGACCAGGGGTGCGTCCCCGATGTCGGCGCGTCGACCACAGGGCATGCTTGGAGAGGGCAGGTAACCGGAGGCGCCGCGTCACGCGGGCGCGTCCGTACGGAGCGATCGGACGAAGGCGGTGAGCGGGCGGTGGAGACGACGGCCGCGGAGACCCCGCGGCTGACCCGGGCGGTCGAGGGCCGCCTCCTCGGAGGGGTCGCCGCCGGCGTGGCCCGCCACCTGGGCATCGACCCGGTCGTGGTGCGGCTCGCCCTCATGGCGTTGACCGTCGGAGGCATAGGGCTGGCCGTGTACGCGGCCCTGTACTTCGCCCTGCCCCGAGAAGAGGTCGAGGACCGGCCCGAAGGCTCCGAGGAACAGCGGCGCAAGGGCCGGGACATCTCCCAGATCATCGCCTACGTCGGTCTCGCCGCCGCCTTCGGCGTGCTCTTCATGATCTTCGGCGGGGTCTTCGACCCACTGCTCTGGTTCATCATCTTCGGCGCCCTGGGCGCCACGATCCTGTGGCAGCAGGCCAATCCGGCCGAACGCGACGAATGGATGGCCAGCACCGTCAGCCGCGCCGGCCCCAAAGGCCTCATGCGCACCGGCACGGGCGTCCTGCTCATCGTCATCGGCGTCATCGGCTTCATGGTCTTCCAACAGCAGCTCCAGGACGCCCGTGCCGGACTCAGCTTCGCGCTCACCCTGCTCGCGGGCATCTCCCTGGTCGCCGCGCCCTGGATCATCGGCCTCGTCCGCGAACGCGACGCCGAGCGCCGAGAGCGCATCCGCAACGCCGAACGCGCCGAACTCGCCGCGCACATCCACGACTCCGTGCTGCACACCCTCACCCTCATCCAACGGCGGGCGGAGGACCCCCGAGAGGTCCAACGCCTGGCCCGCGTCCAGGAACGCGCCCTGCGCAGCTGGCTCTACCAACGTCCCGCCGACGCGGAGACCACCGTCTCTCCCGCCCTCGAACGCGTCGCCGCCGAGGTCGAGGAGGAGCACGGCGTCCCCATCGAGGTGGTCTGCGTGGGCGACTGCCCCATGGACGACGGTCTCGGCGCCCTGCTCAGGGCCGCCCGAGAGGCGATGGTCAACGCGTCCAAGTACGCGGGAGGCTCCGGTATCTCCGTCTTCGGAGAGGTGGAGGAACGCGAGGTCCTCGTCTTCGTCCGCGACCGGGGGGAAGGGTTCGACCTCGAGGCCATCCCGGAGGACCGCATGGGGGTGCGCGGCTCCATCATCGGTCGAATGGAACGCCACGGAGGCTCCGCGCGCATCCGCACCGCTCCGGGGGAGGGCACCGAGGTTCAGCTCACCATGCCCCGCATCCCGGAACTGTGATGGGACCGGCACGGGGGTAAGGTCGTTCGTGTGGGAGAAGAGAGCACGACCTTCAGTGACGGAGACGCGATTCCCCGCGTCGTGATCGTGGACGACCACCGTCTGTTCCGCAGCGGTGTACGCGGCGAGCTCGGTGACGCCGTCGAGGTCATCGGTGAGGCCGGCGACGTCGACAGCGCCGTGCACGTGATCAACGAGACCCGCCCCGACCTCGTTCTCCTCGACGTCCACCTGCCCGGTGGCGGAGGGGTGGAGGTGCTCCGGCGCGTCCTCGCCAAGAACCCCGGGATCCGCTTCCTGGCCCTGTCGGTCTCCGACGCGGCCGAGGACGTCATCGGCGTGGTGCGCGGCGGTGCCCGCGGCTACGTCACCAAGACCATCTCCGGTAGGGAACTGGCCGACGCCATCGTCCGTGTCGCCGACGGGGACGCGGTGTTCTCACCGCGGCTGGCGGGCTTCGTGCTCGACGCCTTCTCGGCGACCGACGCGCCCCCGGTCGACCCCGAGCTGGACCGCCTCACCCAGCGTGAGCGCGAGGTCCTGCGGCACATCGCCCGCGGGTACGCCTACAAGGAGGTCGCCAAGGAGCTGTTCATCTCGGTCAAGACGGTCGAGACGCACGTCTCCTCGGTACTGCGCAAACTCCAGCTCTCCAACCGGCATGAGCTGAGCCGCTGGGCCACCGCCCGCCGCCTGGTCTGAACCCGGCGGCGGACGGCCGTGAGAGGCGGGGCTCAGCGCAGCGCGTCGAGCATCCGCTTCAGGAACTCCTCCTCGGACACCGAGACGACCACCCGCGTCGCGCGGCGCTCGTCGGCGCTCGGGCGAGGACGACGGTCCGCCACGGTCATGCCCCGGGTCAGCGACCCGGCCAGCTCCACCCGGATCGGGGCGTCGAAGGCCTCGGTGACCAGGTGGGGGTCGACCAGCACCGCCGCGGCCAAGGGGTCGTGCATGGCGCACTGACGCACACCGAAGATCCCCTTGTAGAAGTCGGCGTAGAAGTCCAGGAAGGCCGAGGTGTGCCGGGCGCGATCGCCGGGCACCTCCTTGAGCCGGTCCAGCCACTCGCCGGTGGCCACCGTGCGCATCGTGATGTCCAGCGCCACCAGATCGAGGTCGAACCCGGCGGCGAACACGGCCTCGGCCGCCTCGGGGTCGTTGACGATGTTGGCCTCGGCGTGCGAGGTCACGTTCCCCGCCGTCTCGACGGCGCCGCCCATCACCACCAGGCGACGGACCAGACGCGGCAGGCGCGGCTCCAAGGACAGCGCGATCGCCAGGTTGGTGAGCGGACCGACCGCCAGCACGTCCAGCTCGCCCGGGTTCTCCCGGGCCAGACGCACGAGCAACTCCGCCGCGGACTCCGCCACCGGCTCACGCGCCGGTTCGGGCAGCTCCACATCGCCCAGGCCGTTACCGCCATGGACGTGTTCGGCCAGACGAGGGGGCTGCACCAGCGGACGCTCCGCGCCGACCGCGACCGGGACGCCCGGGCGACCGTACAGGTCCAACAGCCGCAGCGCGTTGCTCGCGGTCACCTCCACGGTGTTGTTGCCGAACACCGCGCCGACTCCGAGGATCTCCACCTCGGGACGTGCGGCCAGGTACGCGAGCGCGACGGCGTCGTCGATCCCCGGGTCGCAGTCGACGAACACGCGTATGGTCTCCCGGTCTGCCAAGACCAATCTCCCCCGATCAGGACATGCGTCAGGTGGGCGAAAGGCTCACCTGGTGGAAAACCAGACTAAGCCGCCCCGGACACCGGGCGTGGCCGGCGACGTCGTCGGTCGGTCGTAACCTGGTAGACGTGTCCTCCCAAGAGCAACTTCTCGAAGGTCTGAACGGTCCCCAGCGCGAAGCCGTGACGCACGCGGGTTCCCCCCTCCTGATCGTGGCGGGCGCCGGTTCTGGAAAGACCCGTGTCCTCACCCATCGCGTCGCCTATCTCATGGCCGAACGCGGGGTGCGTCCAGGGGAGATCCTCGCGATCACCTTCACCAACAAGGCCGCCGCCGAGATGAAGGAACGCATCCAGGCGCTCCTCGGCACCCGCGCCGCCAACACCATGTGGACGATGACCTTCCACTCGGCGTGCGTGCGCATCCTGCGCAGGGAGGCGCACCGACTCGGATACCCGAGCGGGTTCACCATCTACGACTCCGCCGACTCCGCGCGGCTCATGCAGTTGGTGTGCAAGGAGATGGACCTGGACCCCAAGAGGTTCCCGCCCAAGTCCTTCGGCTTCCAGGTGTCCAACCTCAAGAACGAGCTCATCGACTACGACACCTTCGCCGAACAGGCGCAGACCGAGCAGGAGAAGAAGCTCGCCGAGGCCTACCGGCTCTACCAGCGCCGTCTCCACGAGTCCGGCGCCATGGACTTCGACGACCTCATCATGGTCGCGGTCAACCTCTTCCAGATGTACCCGGACGTCGCCGAGTACTATCGGCGCCGTTTCCGGCACGTCATGGTCGACGAGTACCAGGACACCAACCACGCCCAGTACGTGTTCGTCCGCGAACTGGTCGGTGCCGCCGAGGGCTCCGATACCGGCGTGGTCCCGCCCGCCGAACTGTGCGTGGTGGGCGACGCGGACCAGTCGATCTACGCCTTCCGCGGCGCCACCATTCGCAACATCCTGGAGTTCGAGCGCGACTTCCCCGACGCGCGCACCATCCTGTTGGAGCAGAACTACCGCTCCACCCAGAACATCCTCTCGGCCGCGAACACGGTCATCGATCGCAACGAGGGCCGACCCGCCAAGAACCTGTGGTCGGAACAGGGCGAAGGCCCCAGGATCACCGGTTACGTCGCCGACAACGAACACGACGAGGCGGCGTTCGTGGTCGGGGAGATCGACAGGCTCAACGACGAGGGCGTCGTTCGCCCCGGGCAGGTCGCGGTGTTCTACCGGACCAACGCCCAGTCGCGTGTGTTCGAGGACGTCTTCGTCCGGACGGGACTGCCGTACAAGATCGTCGGCGGAGTGCGCTTCTACGAGCGCAAGGAGATCCGCGACATCCTCGCCTACCTGAGGGTGCTCGCCAACCCCGAGGACACGGTCAGTCTGCGCCGCATCCTCAACGTCCCCAAGCGGGGGATCGGGGCCAGGGCCGAGGAGTCCATCGAGCTGTTCGCCGCCCGGGAACGGATCACGTTCGCCCAGGCGCTGCGCCGGGTGGACGAGGCCCCGGGGATCGCGACCCGTTCGGCCAACGCCGTCCGCAACTTCACCGCGCTGCTCGACGAGCTCTCCGAGGGCGTCCCGGGGAGCACACCGGCCGAGATCGTCGAGGCGGTGCTCGGCAAGACCGGGTATCTGTCCGAGCTCGCCGAGTCCAAGGACCTCCAGGACGAGAGCCGGGTGGAGAACCTGGAGGAGTTCGTCGACGTGGCCCGGGAGTTCGAGAACACCTTCGCCGCGCTCATCGAGGACGAGGCCGCCCTCGAAGGTGCCGAGAACCAGGGGATCGACCCGGGCGAGCCCACACTCGTGGACTTCCTGGAGCGGGTCTCCCTCGTCGCCGACACCGACCAGATCCCCGACGAGGACGACGAGGGCGGCGTGGTCACGTTGATGACCCTGCACGCCGCCAAGGGGCTGGAGTTCCCGGTCGTCTTCCTCACCGGTATGGAGGACGGAGTCTTCCCGCACACCCGGACCCTGGGGGACAAGACCCAGTTGGAGGAGGAGCGGCGCCTGGCCTACGTGGGGATCACCCGTGCGCAGGAGAGGCTCTACGTCAGTCGGGCCGCCGTGCGCAGCGCCTGGGGGACCCCCTCCTACAACCCGGCCTCCCGCTTCCTGGACGAGATCCCCTCGGAACTCGTCGACTGGCGGCGCGCCGAATCGTCCCTGGCGGCCCCGCCCTCGCGCGGGATCGGTGGCGGTCGAGGCGGTGGCTTCGGCGGTGGCGGTTTCGGCGGGACCTTCGGGGGAGGCCGTAAGAAGGCGGCCAAGGAGGCCCCCACGCTCAGCGTCGGCGATCTGGTGAACCACGACTCCTTCGGTATGGGGCGGGTCCAGCTGGTCGACGGGGCCGGGGACAAGACCAAGGCGCGCATCGACTTCGGCGCCGACATCGGGGAGAAGGACTTCCTGGTCAAGTACGCCCCGATCGAGAAGCTCTGACGAGGGGACGTTCGGGGCGGGTCACGGGGCGCTCGGTGGACGTGTAAGCCACGACACCGGAGAGTTTCTCCGAACCCGTCACGAGCACTCCCACCCGGGGGTACAGTTGGTGAAGACCGAGCGAGACGAACGCGGAATCTTCCGCGGGCGGGCCGGTCTCACCTCTTCGATCAAGCCTGGTTCGAGCAGTGCTCGGAGCATGTAAACTCGCAGAGTCGCTTCTTCCGAAAAGGGACGCGGAAACGCGGAACTCGAAAGAAAAGCGAAATCGGGCTTTACCCCGATCGGGAACACCGAAAACCGCCGAGTTGCGGGACACGGAATACCTGATAAAGTAAAGACACAACACAGCGGGAAACACCGGAAACGGTGCGAACGCGAACAAAGCCTTCCACGGAAGAGCAGAACGGGGCACTGGTTCCGGAGCTTGTACGGGAAGCGTGATTGTTTC